>NZ_JABUXU010000010.1 GCF_014897675.1 Advenella sp. FME57
CGAGCCATGAGCGGAACAGCAGTACTACGTCATCGGCAGACCTTTCATCCGGAACGTAAGTGCAATAGCTGCGTGACGGCAGGCGTGGGCCGTTAAACGGTGCAACAAGCCGGCCGGCAGCAAGATCGTCTGATACAAGCGACGTTGGTCCCATGGCGATGCCCATGCCGTCGATGGCTGCCTGCAACGTCAGGTAGAAGTGATCGAAGGTCAGGGTGGCCGTCGGAGACAGGCCGTAAACCTGTGCCTTTGCCAGCCAGTCTGGCCACACTCGCGGCAGGCTGGTTGTGTGCAATAACGTATGTTGTCGCAAGTCATCCGGCTCGCGTAGCGGCAGGCGCGAGAGGAGCGCCGGGCTGCAAACCGGCAGCCGCTCCTCGGACAGGAACGGTCTCATCGAATAGCCATAGAACGTGTCCGGACCGCCGCGGATGATGACGTCGTAGGTCTCTCTCAGGCTTTCCACCGGCTCGTTCGACGTCTCTACTCTGACGTCTATGTCGGCATGTTCGCTACGGAATTTCTCCAGCCGTGGCACCAGCCAGCGCAAGGTGAACGTTGCCGATGCATTCACGGACAGCGTCCGGGAGACGGTTGCGGGCACACCATAGCTGGCTGTAGCCCGCGTCAACTGTTCGAACAGGGGGTCGATTTGCGCCAGATAGGCTCTGGCGTCTGCAGTAAGCACCACGCGCCGGTTATGTCGTTCAAACAATGGCACGCCCAGCCATGCTTCAAGCAGGCGCACCTGCTGGCTTATCGCGCCATTGGTAACGTGCAGTTGCGCAGCCGCTTCCTTGAAGCTGCCTAGTCGGCCGGCAGCTTCGAAGGCACGCAACGCGTTCAGTGGTGGGAGTCTTTGTTTCATTCGAAATAGTTTATCTAATACGAAGTGCCAATTTATCTGGTTTGTTGCCCAAGCACAAGATAGATATACTTCTTACTACACTTTTTTTTCGGGCCCTGCATGCTCAGCTATGCTTATATTGGTGGTTTCGTCCTGCTTGCAGCGCTGCTTCATGCGAGCTGGAACGCGCTTTTGCATGGCAATGGCGATCGCCTGCTGTCCATGACGTGGATGAGCGTGGCCATCGCGGCAGTCTCTACGGTCGTGATTTTGTTCATTCCATTGCCAGCGCGCGCGGCCTGGCCATACATCATCACCTCGGGACTGATACACATCGTCTACAACGTAAGCCTTGTGCGGTCGTACCGTCGCAGCGACCTGGCGCAAGCGTATCCGATTGCACGCGGTTCCTCGCCGCTGTTCGTCACACTGGGCGCGGCGCTCTTCGCAGATGAGGCAATCGGGCCTTTGCACGCCTTGGGCATCGTGATGATTTCGGGTGGCATTATGGCGATCGCGCTGCAGGGGCGCCAGGTGTCGCGCAAGGGCGTACTGGCTGCGCTGATGACGGGTGTGATCATCGCGTTCTATACTGTGATCGACGGCATTGGCGTGCGCTTGTCGGGCGGGCAGGCGCTTTCGTACACTGCGTGGATGTTCCTGTTTTATTGGCTGATGCCGGTTTTGTTCGTTGCCAGGCGCGGGCTCGCAGCGCTGTTGACGTCGGTACGCACGGCGCCAAGGACAACTGGCATATCGCTGATCGGCGGCCTGGTCTCGCTTGCGGCATATGGCATCGTGATCTGGGCGTTGCAGTCGGGCGCGATAGGTGCAGTCTCGGCATTACGCGAAACCAGCGTGGTGTTTGCCGTGCTTATCGGACGAATGTTTCTGCAGGAAACGGTGAGTGCAAAACGCTGGCTCGCATGCCTGACTGTCGTGGGCGGAGCGGTTTGTCTTGGACTTTGACATTGACTGAAAGGATGACTTCATGGTTAAGAAAATAGCAACCACGCAGCTTGAGATCGCCTACGAGGAACAGGGCAACGCCGATGGATGGCCGGTCGTTCTGCTGCACGGCTTTCCCTACGACATCCATGCCTATGAAGAGGTCACACCGCAACTAGTAGCGCGGGGAGCACGCGTCATCACGCCGTTTCTTCGGGGATACGGGCCTACCCGATTTGTTGATGAGACCATACGTCGCTCGGGACAGCAGGCCGCGCTGGGGGCAGACTTGCTGGCATTGCTGGATGCATTGAAGATCGAACAAGCCGTGGTCGGCGGATATGACTGGGGTGGGCGGGCCGCCTGCATCGTGGCCGCGTTGTACCCTTCAAGGGTGCGGGGCCTGGTTTCCGTGAACGGCTACAACATACAGGATATTGCCGCAGCCATGCAACCGGCCAGCCCGGAAAAAGAGTATCGGCTATGGTATCAATACTATTTCCATGGCGAACGCGGTCGCGCCGTGCTGACAGAAAACCGCCATGCATTCTGTAAACTCTTGTGGTCCTTATGGTCGCCGACCTGGCGCTTTGACCAGAACACTTACGCCCGCTCCGCTGCGGCGTTTGACAATCCCGATTTCGTCGACGTTGTCATCCATTCGTATCGACACCGATTCGGGTTGGTCGATGGCGACCCGCTGTTTGACGACATGGAAAAGCGTCTGGCCAGTGCGCCGCCCATCTCCGTACCCACGATTACACTGGAGGGGGATGCCGATGGGGTGACGCCAGTGGCAGATGGACAAGCAAATCCATCGCGCTTCACAGGACGTCATGAAAACCGGATCATCCCCAATGTGGGCCACAATCTTCCGCAGGAAGCGCCCGACGCCTTCGCTGCGGCTGTGCTGGATATTAACGACTGGGCAGGCTAATGCTCTGCACGCAAGGCAGTTGCCCAGCGTTCAATTCCCACCATACGGCCCAATGAGATGCCATCAGCCGGACCGCTGTGAAAAATCGGAAAGCGCAACGCAATCCGGTGTCTATTTGATGATTGACGGGCGCAGCAGTGCGATGTGTGCGCACTCTCGCGATTATTTCGGAGCGTGATGAAAGAAGCCAACCTGCAAGTTGGCTTCTTTGGTTCGTCTGGTCAGGGCTTGAGCGTTTTGATCCAATTGTCGAGCGCGTCCGCCAACGCTTGCGGCTGCTCCGGTACAAGCGCGTGGCTGGCATTGGCAATGACAACCGTGCTGATCCGGGCGCCGAACTCTTCTTTCATTTCCTGGCGGGTCGACTCCGGTTTGAAAGGATCAAGTTCGCCCTGTACTTCCAGCAAGGGAGCGTGTCCGCCTGACCACCATTCCGACTGCGGGGTCGCTTTGCCCGCTGCGCGTTGGCTCTTGGCGACATCGCCATAGCTGCCGTTCAACCAGGAACGTGCATCATGCCCTTTGGCAAAAAAACCGAATTGCAATGCGGCTAGCCGCTGGGCTTGTGGCACGCTCTGGTCGGTTGCATGACGCACTTTTTCCACCAGCTCCGGCATGGCTTCTGGATAGCTTTTGGCCGCCGCAGCAATGATGATGACACCACGTACTGCGTCCGGGTGATCAACCGCCGTCATGCGAGCGACCCAGTTGCCGAAAGCATGACCGGCAATGATGACGGGCTTTTTGGCAACCTGCTGGATAACCTGGTTAATATCATCGGCCAGGTCATGCAAGGTGATGTTTTCTGTCGGGCCCAGGCTTTTGCCGATCCCGCGCGGCTCCGGGCGAATAACCTGGTAGCCTTTTTTCTGCAGGAATGGCACCAGCGGATCAAAATCTTCTGCGCCCCGACCACGAGACGGTAGCAGGACAATAGGCGTTCCGGTGCCATTGATAAAGACCTCGACCTTTGCTCCCTTGTCTGTCTGGATAACGCGAGTCTGGGTATCGGCAATTTTGCTGGCATTGGCGTGAACAGTAAAAACCTGCGCAGCAAGACCCATCCCCACTACCAGCGACAATAGCTTATTCATTTTCGTCTCCGTCATTGTTTGTATGAGAACGACAAATGATGAGTGATTCCTCCGCTTGGCACCAGATGTTCAGATAGATTTCAGCTATAGGAAAAGGGCATAACCACTGTGATAAGACGGTGTTCTGAACGGCTGCGAACATATCCTGGTCGCACTGAAACGCTCAAGAGCGATCTCTGGGCCAGGAACCAGAGCTTAGCAAAACTGCGGGAATTTCAACATTGCACGAAGGATAAGGAGGCAGGTTGTGGTGTGAATGATCTGGTCAAGCTATAACGCCAAAGGCATAGGAAAGACGCCAATTATCATAATTCTTGCCTGTGTCAAGGATCCCATTTATCCTGATATGTCGAAATAAATCGTTTTTGTCGACATATCATACGAATATGTCGATGGCTTAAACATATTGATCATATATGTTGAAAAAATTTAAAAAAATCGACACATGAGAGAGATATGGTTAAAATTATCGAAATATTCGACATATTTTCTCAAAAGGCCAGTGTATGTTTAGCCCAGACCTGCCATATAACGATTTACCCCGTCTGCCGCCAAAAGCGGATATCGAGACAAAAGCCATTCTAAAAGCGTGCATTGACGCCAAGGCCTCACTGGCGGGTTTGAAGGCCATGGCAAAGCGCATTCCGAACCAGGAAATGCTGATTAATATTATTCCTATGCTGGAAGCGCAGGCCAGTTCTGAAATTGAAAATATCGTTACGACCACAGACCGGCTCTTTCAGTATGCGAGCGACGAGTCGAATGTTCTGGCCGATCCTGCAACGAAAGAGGCCTTGCGCTATAGAACCGCGCTGTACCGCGGATACCAGTCACTTAACTCAAGGCCGCTGACGACGGCTACTGCAGTTCAGATATGCCGAACCATCAAAGGGGTGGAAACGGATATCCGTCGCGTGCCGGGTACGGCACTCCTGAACGAGGCCACAGGGCAGATTGTTTATACGCCACCGGACGGGGAGGGGGCAATTCGCGATCTTCTTGCAGATTGGGAACGGTTCAGTCACACGCAAACCGACATTGACCCTCTTATCCGCATGGCTGTCATGCACTATCAATTTGAGGCGATTCATCCTTTCAGTGATGGCAACGGTAGAACCGGCCGTGTACTGAATCTGCTTTTTTTGATTTCCGAGAACTTGCTTGAAGCGCCCATTCTTTACCTGAGCCGCTACATTATCCAGAATAAATCAGAATACTATCGTCGGCTGTTGCGAGTGACAACAGAGCAGGAGTGGGAATCATGGATTTTGTATATGCTGCAGGCCACGCATAGCACCGCTGAATGGACGTCGAAAAAAATCATCGCCATTTGTGACTTGATGGACCAAATCCGGGAACAACTACGCCGGGCCCTGCCGAAGATTTATAGCTACGAACTCGTCGACCTTATCTTTACACAGCCCTATTGTCGGATTGCCAATATTGTGGACCAGGGGATTGCCCAACGCCAAACGGCGTCAAAGATACTACAGGCGCTTGTTGCGCAAAATGTATTGAGAGAAGTTCAGTCGGGACGCGAAAAAATATTCATCAATGTGGCATTGATGCGATTGCTGGCGCGTGAGGACGACAGCCCGAGCTAATAAAACGGCGTAACCCGTGAATCAGGCGTTTGCGCTATGGGCATCGTCTATCCTTACCGATTGATGCGACGGTCCTGGACCACCAGCTTCTGGGTAATATTATTCGTTATTCTGTAGATACTGCTATTGGACAAATAACGGTGGAGCTGCTTAACCGTTCGTCTGAGCGGATGCTTGAGCAAGGGGCTCGTCTGGAGCTGATGTTTAATAAGAATGAGATTCGGGAACTGACGAGCTAAGGGATACTGACTTGGAGGGTGGCGCGTGTCCCTTGACCGCCTTCCTACTTCCCCGACGTGTTCTTCTTGCTCAACCGCTCATAATTATCCCGCAGCAGCAAACCCGCAAAGTAGATATGCTCGCGCATCAGTTGTTCTGCCCGCGCGGCGTCCTTCTCGATCACAGCCGTGACGATACGGTGATGGTCCTGGTGCGAGCGGCTGATGATGCCGTGATCTTCCCACAGCATGATTCTGTCCGAGGCAAAGGGCGCGGTTTGCGCCTGGGTGGTGAATCGGGTGACCCAGGAGTTTTCCGCAGCAGATAGTAGCGTTTCATGTAGCGTGACGTTCATCTCCTGGTAGGGCGCGTGATCTTCGGGCAACAGTACGCCCTTATTCAGAATCGCATCGCCTTGCGCCACGCATGCCTTGAGTTTGCTGATGGCAAGATCGGACAGGCCCTTTTGCGCAGCGCGCCGACAGGCCAGCCCTTCGAGCACCGCACGCACTTCATAAGCGCCGATGATGTCTTCATATTGATAAACCCGCACGGTGTAGCCGCGCTTGGTGCGATGCTCCAATAGGCCTTCATTGCCCAGGTTGCCAAGCGCCGCGCGCACCGGCGTGCGCGATACCCCAAGCTTTTCTGCTAGCGGAATTTCTTCGAGGCGCTCGCCGGGTTGCAATATGCCTTGCAGGATCCAGCTTCGGAGCGTGTGGGTGACGTGATCAGCCAGGGTGTTCATTGGTTTCATGTATACATAAATAGAAAAGACTCATACTCCAGTATACGTAAAATTCCCGAAACTAGGGAAATCACTAATAAACTTCCTCCCTTCATGTATGCACAATGGCATTTATTCCAAGGTTTTACCCTAAAAAACCGCCAATTTTAATAATTGTGTATACATGAGACAAGAAATCCACATCGCGGATCGCCCCGCGCGTTCGCCTGATACTTCGGGTGTTTTCAAGGCAGGGGTCACAATCTCTCGGCAAAAATTTCCAAGACAAGACACCGCGATCAGGAGGAACAGACTATGGACAGACTAATTGTGCTGGCCAGTCGCGCACTGGTTTTGCTGTGTTCGGCAGCGCTGGTCCTGATGATGCTTCAGGTCACGCTGGACGTGGCAGGTAAGTATCTGTTCGATCAGCCTATCCCTGGCAGCGAGGCGATTGTGGCCAGCTACTACATGGTGGCCATTGTGTTTCTGCCGCTGGCCTGGGTGGAAGTATGCGGCGAATCCATTGTGGTCGAGCTGCTCTATAACATTGCTTCGAAACCGGTCCGCGTCATCATGGCCGCCTTGGGCACTGCGGCAACGGTGATCTGCTACGGGTTCCTGGCCTGGTTTCTGTGGGCGCCGGCCATGCATGCCTACCGGATTGGCGAATTCGATTCCAGCACCTGGAATGTCATTACCTGGCCTGCCCGGTTTTTGCTGCCGCTAGGACTGGCGCTGGGGGCGATTGTGGCGCTGCTTCAGCTGATGCGTATTCTGACAGGGCGCAAGCCGCTGCATCATGGCATCGCTGATGATGTCACTGATCTTCCAGAACAAATTTGAGGGAACAGCAATGGATCCGTTGTTAATTGGTGTACTGGGCATTTGTCTGCTGCTGGCTTTCATTGTTACCCGCTTTCCTATTGGTATCGCGATGGGGCTGGTGGGGTTTCTGGGCATTATCTTTATTATTGGCGTGACGCCCGCGATAGGGGTGGCCAAGGCGGTTCCCTATGAACTGGTGGGCGATTGGAATTTATCTGCAGTGCCCATGTTTTTGCTGATGGGTTATTTTTCATCGGCGGCGGGCCTGACGCGCGGCTTGTTCGGCGCGGCCCGGATCTTTCTGGGTAAAGTGCCCGGCGGGCTGGCGTCTGCAACGGTATTGGCCAGCGCGCTTTTTGCTTCGGCCAGCGGCTCCAGCGTGGCGACCGCCGCTGCCTTTTCCCGCATTGCCGTTCCTGAAATGCTCAAGGCGGGCTACAAGCCATCGTTGGCCACGGCTTCGGTGGCCTCGGCCGGCACATTGGGTTCCTTGATTCCACCCAGCGTGCTGCTGATTATCTATGGGTTGATCACCGATCTGTCGATTGGCACGCTGTTTGTCGCGGCTGTAATTCCGGGGGCGTTGTCTGCCGTGGTCTATATTGCCATGATCACGATCCGCTGCAAGCTGGATCCGTCCCTGGCGCCCCGCATCAATGAGACCTACACGGCAGAGCAAAGAAAAGAAGCGATCAAGGACATCTGGCCGTTGCCGCTGCTTATTGCAGGTGTGCTCGGCGGCATCTTCACGGGCGTGTTTACTGCGACCGAGGCCGGTGCCATCGGCGCATTCCTGGCTGTTGTCATTGCGGTTGCAAGGCGCCAGTTTACGTTGAAGGTGGCAGAAAAAGCCCTGTTTGATACTGCGGTCAGCACATCTGCCATATTCATTATTGTTGTAGGCGCCGCGATCTTCTCGCGCTTTATTGCGCTGTCAACGCTGCCGGTGTGGGTGACCAGTTCGCTCAGCGGCTTTGACTTTATTACAGTCATCATCCTGATCTGCCTTGTGTTTCTGGTGCTGGGCTGCTTCATGGAGAGTATTTCCATCATGCTGCTGACCTTGCCTGTGCTGTCTCCGCTATTGGATGGTTATGGCATCAACATGATCTGGTTTGGCGTGCTGGTGGTCAAGCTGCTGGAAATCGGCCTGATCACGCCGCCGCTGGGTCTGAACGTGTACGTCATCCGATCAAGTCTGGGCAAAACCATCAAATTGGGCACCATCTTCAAGGGCGTGGCCTGGTTTATTTTTGCCGACTTTTTCACGGTCGCATGCATGATCGCCTTCCCGGCTCTCACGCTCTGGCTTCCTTCTTTTATGCAATAAACAATCTCACATTATTCCAAGACTGATCGCTGTCACAGGCGGTCCGCAACCCAAACGAGGAGCACAATCATGAAAAAAACCGTAATGACAGTTGCAATCGCCAGCCTGCTGGCGTCAACCGCCGCAATGGGCGCCACTTACCGGGCCACCAACTGGCTGCAACCCATTCATACGCTGAACGCCGAACCCTACCAGAAATTGGCCGAGGGTCTGAAGAAAGCCACTAATGATGAGATTGCCTTTACGGTCTATTCCGGGGGTACGCTGGTGCCGGCCAAGGCAACCATCCAGGCCCTGCGCGACGGTACGGCGCAACTGGGTATCGTGTATCCCGGTTACACGCCGGCAGAATTGCCACTGAACAATGTGCTGGTCGACCTTGGCTTTCTGGTCAAAGACCCCATGGCTGCTGCCTTTGCCTATACGGAAATCAATCTGTCCAACAAGGACCTGATCAACGAATGGCAAAAGCAGGGTGTGATCTTTACCGGTGGCTATTCAACACCGATCTATAACTTCATGTGCACAAAGCCCATTCAGTCCCTGGCGGATGCCAAGGGCAAAAAAATCCGCACGGCGGGCGGCACGCAAACTGATTGGGTCGCCAGCATTGGCGGCGTACCGGTTTCGGTGCCCATTGGCGACGTGTACACGGGCCTGTCGCGTGGCTCCGTGGACTGCACCATGGCCGAAGTGCCCAACCTGATCAACTCCAAATTCATTGAGGTTGCCAAATCTATTACGCGTATCGACATGGGCGCCGTGCCCGGTGCGACCTATGTACTGAATCCGGATTTCTGGAAGGAACTGTCTGCCGAGCACAAGAAAACCATGATTTCGCTGATGGCCAAAGGCCTGGCGGACCAGCAGGTGGGTTATTCGGCCCGGGCAGAGGAAGCATTGAAGCTGGCGCAAGAGAAGATCAAGGTGATCCAGCCGGACCAGGATCTGGTCGATGCGCTGGCGGCTTTCCAGGCCAGCTACATCAAAGACCTGGCCAAATCGTCCGTGAAAGAACGCAAGATTGCCGACCCCTCGAACCTGATTGACCAATACACCAAGCTGGAAGCCAAGTGGCGCGACCTGCTGGACAAGGTTGATCGCAAGGATGCCAATGCCGTGGCCAAGCTGCTGGAGCAGGAACTCTACAGCAAGATCGATGTAGAGACCTTTGTTATGCCATAAGCGGGGCAGCCCCGATTTTAGAGGTGCGGGCCAAGGACGGCCCGGCCATATTACCGTTGTTCAGGAAACAGACTATGAATCACGAGCGTGATAGCACCGTTGCGGCAGTGCGCAACCTTTACGCCAGACAGGCGCATTTGATTGATAGCGGCCAGCATGATGACTGGGCGCATACCTTTACCCCGGATGGCCAATTTCATTCGCCCACCTACGGGCAACCGGCAGTGGGCTACGAACAACTGGCTGGTATTTCAAACGCGTTTGGTCAGGCGGCGCTAAAGAGCGGCGAACGCCATCGCCACCTGGTGGACAACATCTGGGTGGTTGAATGTGATGCGGCTAGCGCCCAAGTGCGTGCTTACTTGTCCATTGTGGCGACCAAGGAGGCCGGCGAGACGCGAATACTGCGCATTGTCACGCTTGACGACCAACTGGCAATGACGGAACAAGGGTGGCAGGTGCGCCGCAGGACGGTGACGTATTGATGGCGACATTGATGACTTACTAATGGCGTAGTAAGGGCGAAATACCGATTTCAGTTGGCAAGCCTGCAGGGCGCGATGATGCTGGATGACGCGCGATCGCAGGTGTTTATGAATTTTTATCAAGGACGTAGAAGTGGAAAATCAATCGAATAACAAACAGCCAGAATTCAAACTGGCCCAATATCCAGAGCTGGCCGGACGCGTGGCCGTGGTAACCGGCGCCGCCAGAGGGATGGGCGCATGCTTTGCGGCAGGGCTGGCCAGCCAGGGCGTGCATGTGATCGGCGTGGATATCAATGAAGACGAATTGAAAGCGGCGTTTGCCAAATCACAGACGGCAGATGGCAAGACGCAAGGCGGTACGCTGACCGCCATGCGCGGGGACGTGACCGCCAGCGAGAGCCTGGTCAACATTGCCGACGAAGCAGTCAAACGATTTGGTCGCCTGGATATGTGGGTCAGTAACGCAGGTGTGTTCCCGCAATCGGAAATCGGATCGGTAACGGCCGAGCAAGTACGACAGACATTCGGCGTCAATGTAGACGGGGTGTTTTTCGGGGCACAGGCGGCGGCAGACGTGATGCAACCGGGCGGCGTGATTGTGAACATGGCCTCTGTGGCGGCCTTCCGGGTCAGGCGCGGCCGGGCCATTTACTCGGCCACCAAGGCTGCCGTACACAACCTGACCCGTTCGCTGGCGGTGGAACTGGGCGACAAGGGAATTCGGGTCAACGCACTGGCGCCAGGGTTTATTGATACGGAAATGACCAACTGGGTGCGCGAAATACCGGGCGCCATGGACAAGGCCCTGGCCTCTATCCCGCTGGGCCATATCGGCACGCCCGAGCATGTACTGGGCGCATTGCTGTTCCTGGTCTCCGACTCTGCTTCATATGTCTCCGGCCAGACGCTGGGTGTAGACGGGGGCTCGCGCCATGGCTGATCACAAGGGCGCGGTAATTATTACGGGCGGCGCCCAGGGCATGGGCCAATCCCACGCGCACGCGCTGGCTCAGACTGGCTGGCATGTTTGCGTGGCAGACGTCAAGGACACCGAGGCGACCGTTGCCGCCATTGGCGAGAACGGCGGCTCAGCCAGCGGCCATGTGCTGGACGTGACCGATTCCAAATCGTGGGAAGCGCTGGCCGATGACATCCGAAATAATCTGGGCCCGTTGGTGGGGCTGGTCAATAACGCCGGCGTATCGTACCGCCAGGGTATTGGCGACACCGACGATGCGAACTGGGACCGGGTCATGGCCGTGAACCTGACCGGCGCATTCTATGGCATAAGGACCATGGCGCCGCTCATGCGCGAGAGCGGGGGCGGGTCCATCGTGAATATTTCTTCCATTTCCGGGCAGCTTGGTTACCATGGCGCAGCGTACGGCGCCAGCAAATGGGGCCTGCGCGGGCTGACCAAAACCGCCGCAGCCGAATATGCGCCCTGGGGCATTCGCGCCAACTCCATCCATCCGGGCCTGATTCAGACCGCCATGGTCAATAGCGCCACGGCCTTTGTGGCGTCATCACTCAAATCCATTCCCCTGGCGCGTGCCGGGCAACCCTCTGAAGTGAGCGCTGCCGTGGTCTTTCTTATTTCTGAAGCCTCTTCATATATGAGCGGCAGTGAACTGACGGTGGATGGCGCGCTGGTTGCTGCCGGCACCTATTGGCGCATCAACCACGAAGCGGCAGAGCTCTCACAGGGAGGCGACTTATGAGCAATTGGGATGTGATTGTCATCGGCGCCGGGGGCGCGGGCCTGGCCGCCGCGATCTCTGCTGCAGAAGAGGGCGCACGCGTGGTCATTCTGGAATCGGAAAAGGAGATTGGCGGGTCTACCCAGCTTTCGGCCGGCATGTTTACCGCCGCCAACACCAGCGTGCAGCGTGCGCTGGGCGTGGAAGATTCTGCCGAACGGTTCTTCCAGCACTACATGGACCTGAACCAGTGGCGCCTGCGCCCGGGGCTGATCAAACGCTTTTGCGATGAATCGGGCCCCACGCTGGAATGGCTGATCACACTTGGCGTAGACTTCCCCGCCAAATTCTCTACCAACGCCCACGACCCGGGTCTGATGCAGGCCGGCGTGGAAGACGTCTGGCGTGGTCATGTGCCCAAAGACCAGGGCTATGGCCTGGTTACCGCGCTGAACCAGCAAAGGCTGGCAAAAGGCATAGACCTGTTCCTGGATAACCGGGTAGAAGACCTGGTGGTGGAAGACGGGCAGGTGCGTGGTATTCGTATTGGCGGTGAGTTGATCGAGGCTTCTGCCGTGATTGTGGCCAGTGGCGGCTTTGCACATAACAGCCAACTTCGCCGCCTGTATTACCCCGAAACGCTGGAAGCGGGTGAAGACCTGTTCATTGTGGCCGCGCCCGGCAGCCGGGGCGACCATATCCGCTTTGCCGAATCGGCCAACGCGGCGCTCACCGGCCACGGCCAGGGCCTCTTGATGGTGACCTCTTATATACAGCGCCTGCACCACTGGCAGTCCGGCTTTCCGCCACGCTCGCGGATCTACATCAACCAGGCGGGCGATCGCTTTATGAACGAAGACATCCCCTATGCAGTCTCGCCCGGAATCGTGCGTGATAACGGTGGCAGCGTATGGAACGTGTTCGACGAAAAAGCACGCAACGCGCTGCCTGAAGGCTACGCCCACTGGAACAAAGAACGTGTTGCAGAAGATGCCAGGGCCGGGCACATGTTAAGTGCGGACACCCTGGAAGAGCTCGCCGCCAAAATGCACGTACCGGCGGACCGCCTGACCGCAGCCGTAGCGCGCTGGAACGAACAACTGCCCAACGGCCAAGACCCGGACTTCCTGCGCCAGGCCACCATGCAAAACAAGGGCGACACCAAACCGCTGGAGCCCATTGCACACCCGCCATACTACGCGGCTCGCACATGCCCGGCAGAACTGGTGTGCACACACACGGGCCTGACCATCGACACTGAAGCGCGCGTCTGCGATGTACGGGGGGCGGTGATCAAAGGCCTTTATGCGGCAGGTGAAGCAGGCGGCGGTGTACTGGGTAACCGGTACGTGGGCGGCGGCAACTCCATTGCCAACGCGCTGACGATCGGGCGTATTGCGGGCGTGTCTGCGGCTAAAGACGCGTTGCAGAATGCTGTCCAGAGTACGGCAGCGGGTTGATTGATTTGGCTTTTTTTGATGAGACAGACTAACCATAGCCAGGCGGAAATTGCGATCTGGCCATATTTGCGAAGCATAAACCATGAATGAAAATGAACAATTCCTGCAGCGCCTGCGTGCAGAAGACGAAATCAAGCGCGTATTGCAACTGTATTGTCGCGGCGTGGACCGACGCGAGTTTGACCTGGTGCGAGGCGTTTACCATACAGACGCCATGGACTACCACGGTCCTTATAATGGCAATATTGACGGCCTGATCCAGTGGATGATCCGTCGCCATGAAGGCGTCGCCCAATCCATGCACCTGCTGGGCAACTGCCTGATCGACTGGCGGAGCGACGATGTTGCATTAGTAGAAACCTATTGCGTGACCTACCAACGACTTAAACCGGGTGACGGGGCCTCAATCTCGGATGTTGGGCTGAAAGTGGGCGGCAGCGGACAGCAGACGCAGGTACGGTGCCGGTATCTGGATCGGTTTGAAAAGCGGGAAGGCCAATGGAAGATTGCCAACCGGGTGGTGGCGTATGAGTCGTTACTGCTCGAGGACGCGCCGGAGTCGCCGTTTGCAGAAGGGATGCAGATGGCGACGCGGGGGAGGGATGATCCGTTGTGGGGGTTGGTGGGGTAGGTTATTCAGCAAGTATTGATCTTGAAGTACTTCCCTAGTCTTTTTCTTGCGTGAAAAAGCTTACTAACGTCGCTAGAATATTATTAATTTAACCTTCATCAAGGTGATAATGATTCTCATTATCTAATATTGAGGCTGTAATCATTGCCTGTCGGAGGTTAGAATGAAAAGCGCTTTGAATGTTGTTATTTTATTTGTCGCAATTTTTTTTAACACAGCGAACGCTGACATGTTGGCCAATGCGGCTGCAAGCCTGGGTTTTAATTGCGAGGAATGCGGTGCATTTCATGGAGGGTTATACGAGAATCTTTGTCCTGAATGTTATAACCGGAAATTATTCGAATTATTAGAAAAAGACCCAACAAACCTAGGAACCATATGCGAGTGGGAAAAATTCGCTGGAGCCCCATTAACGCATTGCAACTAATTCCTCATATATGACCATCAAGAACAAAGCTAAGCAAGGGAAGCTAGGCCCTCATGAGCTTCAGGAAGCAAAATTGATGCTTGCTGAAAAAAAAGAGGTTGCCTACTTCCACTGTGACTATCCCGAAGTGCACTTTCAAGATATGAAAAAATGTCTTGACGAAGGAGTATTCGAATCAATAAAGATTGGCGAAGGTCCGCCGTATGAGACCCTGGTGGTTTGGGTTCCCGGTGCGAAAGATAAAGCCTTAAAATTGATCGAGCTGATTCAATATTCCTGGGAGAACGGTTGCTCCGAATCTGTGGAACGCCAAAAAGGACAAATTTTAGGATATTCCGAAGAAGATATTGATTTTTATATTGCTCATTTAAAGAGTCGTTCACGCCTTTGAATTAGTGATCACTACTTGTGATAGTAGTTAGCACACCCCACCTAAATCTCGATTAATCGTTGCGATCTTATTCTTCTTGTGGTCTATTAAGATCAGTTTACCAAATCGAGAGAGCAGTGCTACATTTAACTAAATATGGCGATCCTTCTAAAAGCTTGTTTCTCACCTGCTTATGCCTTTTCATCATGGCGGTACGGCGGTGAAGCTCTTTAGATTTCAGTCTTCACTATTGACCCTTTCCCTGCTATGGTAGTGAACCTGTTGCGCCCGGCCTGTAGGGTATGCCAACTATCGGTTGGTCATGTCATCTAGAAATACTTCAGCCCGGTGATATGCCATGTAATCCTCTTGTTGTCGAGAAAAAGGTTTGGCTGTGATTGACGCGTCCAAACTCCAGGCTCGGTATATCTCAGTCGGCAATTGCGGGCTAAAGCGCAACAGACCGTCGTTTTCGAACGTCATGTATCCTTTGTCAAACAATCGATCAATATGCGGTGCCAATAACAAACCGTTATGGCCATCGAGTTTCTCTATATTATTGCTCTTTGACCACGGTTTAATATGGCTAGCTATTAGAAATCTGGGATCAATAATCCCAGTGATACGGCAACAGGGTTCAAGCGCTGCAACGCGTGAACGAAACAGTCCCTGGCCGATGCGAGCCTGGATCAATTGGGTACGCTGGGTGGCGGGTAGAGCTCCATCAGAGAGCAGCCTGTCAATGTTGATACTGTCGTCGGTTTCCGCTGTATTGCTCTTATTGGCAAGAATAGATTGTACTTGGCCATCTAGTATGGCCTCCAACTCATGGGCTAGGTCGTCTGGTACCGATGCGAGATATACACCCTGGTTGCCATTACCATTTTCTTGAAGAGGAGAATATTTTGATGGTAAGAGGGGAGCCAAACGATCCATATGGTCTTTGGGGCGAATTGGATTGGCTAGTTCTATGAAATCTACTGGCACATACCAACCTTCATCTGTCCAATTAGCACCAGCAGAGCCGAATTCAACTGGCTTGCTAGCTGACTGGTGTACCTCCCTAGCTATACCAATGGCCTTAATGTGCGTATCTGCGAATGAAAATATTACGTCACCGGGCGCAACCTGAGTCATGGTGTCGTAGAAGTGGTTACGTTCGCCGTTTGCCTTTGTCTTAGGGGACCAGAGATAGCCACCGTTGACTTCGTGAACGTAGGTTTGATTTTGATTTACCCACCAGTATGTCATTACTTGTTCCTCGGAGATTGGCATGCACGGCCTCTAGGGTGTGTGCGTTTTGGAGAACTTACAGTTAATCACAAAAGCAATATTATTATTGCGTCGCGATTTTATTGATTCCTAGCGTCAGAATCGTATTTATGTGCTTTTAAGCTAGTGGTATTTTATTTCCCAGCTGCTTGCATTTCTGATCTAGGATAGGCGCTCGCTTGGACTGATGAATTGGAACGAATCATTGTACGAAAGTACTCTGCTGTTTCCTCGTCAGTGCAATATACGTAACAGCCTTTCATTCCGCGAGTCATGAGGGTTCTGTACGTATTCTTGATGATGAGGCCAACCTCTGCTCTTACTTGCTCAGGGTCAGTTTTTAGTCTTGTCTTGTATCCTCGAATCGATTTGTCGTGCCGGTCTCTTTCTTCTGCGCGAGTAATAATTTGTCCGTCGCGTACAATGAAGTCTGGCCCGATAATGACACCGATGTAATCCACCTCAAGGCCTTGGCAAGTATGGATACATCCAACTTGTTCAATGGATTCTGGCGCAATAATCCATAGGCTGCCATCTTTATCGAGATTCCATTGGCGGCGATATTCATCACCAATAATAATGTCATCTGCTTGAGAATTCCTCTTGCTTAACCAAGGCCAACAATATCCGGCAACGACTCGGGCTCGGTTCCGATCGTTCTTCGCTTCAATTGCCTCGTGAAGCGCTTGAGGAGATTCAAATACACGGAAATCGTATTCAGAAGTGTCCAAGATTTGATTCGCAGTTGGACGGATGTCAAGCGTGTTGTCCAACCACGCCAGGTACCCGTCAGATCCGCTGCAACGAAATTGTGAGGCAAGTTCATATTCCTCGATAGTCGCTCCCTTAGCGGCAGCAAACTCACGGATTGCTTGCTTTGAACCTATATCGCTTAATGTGACGCGTTGGTCTTCATCAATGAAAAAGACGGTGCAAGCTGAGGCGTTGATGAGTTCCTGGACTTGGTTTTCGCCAAGATTTCCATACAGGCCGCTCTTTTCGTTCAGGCGATGTGCTTCGTCAACGATCAGAAAATCGTAGACATTGGGCTCTGCATCAAAAAAACGTCCTGACCCTGAAAAGAGACTCGAGAACTTACTTCTGGTAATCGTTCCTGCCAATTTTGATTGATAAACAACACGAGGGGCAGCGTTCTTTGAGACATATTGACCTAGCAGACCCGCGCTAGTCAAACGCACGAGCAAGTTAATCGCAACTACGGTCTTGCCTGTTCCTGGCCCGCCTTCGATAATAATGACTTTGGGTGAGGCGGCAGAGGCGGCGCGTGCAGAGGCTAACGTTGCTTCGAATACTTCCTTTTGATCGTCAATCAGGACAAACTCTGGTTGCGCGGTCAGGAGCCCTTTTAGCGCATCGGCCAGTGCTTTCGAGGGTCGAATGCGGCCGTTAGCAAGTTCATAGAGTACTTCTTTCGAGTCGCCGTACTTAACATGCTGTTTGATAAAACTGCGAAGATGCTCTTGTTCTTTGGCACCCTTTAGAAATAGCGGAGCTTTCTCGGTATACCCGGAGTAATATGGATTGTCTATTACGCCGTCTCGCGCATAATTATGCAAAAAAGCGCAAGGTTTGATCGCTATTCCTCCGTTATATACCGCTTCGTTAAAGCCTTCCAGTAATGACGCATACGACCAAGCTTGGTACGAGGGATGGACAACCTCCCTAAGCCCTTTGCCTAAATACGTCACCACAATCCCATCTTTATCGGTCGAGACTGCTTTTTCCCATTGCTTGATTTCGATAACGATGGCGTTTTTGCTGCCGGTTGAGTCCCGCCCAGTCAGCGTGACGTCTATTCTTTTCGCGGATTGGGGAATGTGTAGTTCGACAGCGACGCCAATTTGATCGGGGATCTCGTCATCGCGTAATACACGCGCAATGTAACCAAGAGACTCCCTCCACGAACGGATCTCAGAGCTATTGACTCGTCTACCAGTGGCGGCCACAAAGCGCGTCAGAATGACCTCTTCGATGTCATCGAAGTCGATATGATTCAGAAACTGCCTCTTGTCGGCTTCGTAAACGATCATTGTGGTTTTGCCTTTTCATACGTATTTTTACTTATACGCTATTCTAAGCGGTTGGTTACGATATGTAAAAGGGCAGGGGCTTGCTTGGTTGATTTGGGTCCTGACTTAATAGATAAAGCGTGGCTGCTGATCTATATGGGTTGTCCACTAGCCAATACCACCCCCAACCCCTCCCGCAAATCCCTAACAAACTCCCGCGGCACCTCCAACGACGGAAAATGCCCGCCAGCCTCAGGCTCCCTCCACCTCACAATCTTCCGATACCGCTCCTGCGCCCAGGGACGCGGGCACTTTTCAATATCCCTGGGATAGATGCTGATTGCCGCCGGAACATCTACCCGGAGTTCGGGATCAAGCGAGTTGTGGCTCTCGAAATAGATGCGGGCGGCCGATGCGCCGCTGCGCGTTAGCCAATACAGGGTGACGTTGTCAAGAATGCGATCTCGGGAAATCCGCTCGAACGGGCTGTCTTCGCTGTCTGTCCACTCATAGAACTTGTCCAGGATCCAGGCAAGCAGCCCGACCGGGGAGTCGACTAGTGCGTAGCCGATGGTCTGGGGCCGGGTTGCCTGTTGCTTGGCGTAGGCTGCACGATACTGCCAGAAGTCGCGGGTTTGCTCGGTCCATTGGCGCTCGGCCGGCGTTAGCCCCTCTGTTGTCAACCCTGGCGGCGCCTGCGCGAGTGTTGAGTGGATGCCAAGAACGTGGTCCGGAAAGCGGCCGGCCAGGATGGTGGTGATCACGCCGCCCCAGTCGCCGCCGTGGGCTGCGAATTTGCTGTAGCCCAGTCTTCCCATGAGTTCCACCCAGGTGGCTGCGATTTTCTCGGTTCCCCAGCCGGTGGTGGTCGGCTTGTCGCTGTAGCCAAAGCCGGGCAGCGATGGGGCTACAACATGGAACGCCGGCGTATCTGCGTCTTTGGGGTCTGCCAGCTCCTCGATGATATCGACAAACTCGGCAACACTGCCTGGCCAGCCGTGCGTCATGATCAGGGGCGTGGCGTCGGCGCGCTCGGAGCGGCGGTGCAGGAAGTGGATTCCCAGGCCATCGATAGTCGTTCGGAACTGGCCGATCTGGTTAAGGCGCGCTTCAAACGCTCGCCAATCATAGTCGGTGCGCCAGTAATTCACGATATCGATAAGGTCCGCGAGCGGCACGCCCTGGTCCCAGCGGTGCGGGTCGGGGGCGGGGCGATAGACCGTCTCGGCCTCTGGCAGCCGCGCTGCGGCTAATCGGGCACGCAGATCGTCCAGGTCGGCGTCGGTTGCGTGGGCTTCAAATGCGTGTACTTCGTTGGTCAGGCTAGGCATAAGATCTCCTTGCGATCGTGGGTCCGGCCATGAACTATTGCGAACCGGCTAAGATGGTTGTAACATGTCATCAACAATAACGTCAACCAGCTAAGGTGGTTCCATGAGTACTGAATATCCTGACTTTCGCCTCGGTAATGTGCTGGCCACCAGCTTCACGGGGACGCTTTCTGAGCGTTGTGGTAATCCTATCGAGCGCATTCCCACGGCGCAGCGGCTTGTCGACTGGCTGGCCGTCTATGGCCTGGCGGTGCAAATGTGTACCACAACCCAGTTCAACCGCGCCCGGGAGCTAAGGGAAGCCATTCACGCCGCTGCGACAGCCGCCGCCATTGGAAGCGCGCCGCCAGCATCTGCCATCCAGGTCATCAACGACTGCAGCGCTGCGGGCAAGGCAGCCGCATTCCTGACGCACGGCGGCAAGCGGATATGGAAGCTTGGCTCGACATCCAGCGTGGAAGATGCCTTAAGCGTAATCGCCGCCGATGCGATCAGCATCCTGGCAGGCGAACGGGACGGAAAACTGGCCTTGTGTGCATCGCCCAGTTGCCAGGCCGCGTTCTTTGATACCAGCCAGAGTCGCACCCGCAGATGGTGTGATATGGGTACGTGTGGGAATAAGGAGAAGAAAGCGCGGTTTGTGGCGAAACGGCGGGGGAAGGCTAGGGCGGGGGAGTGATTGGGGTGACTGGTGCTTCGGGTAGGAGCAGGCCTGCGACATATGTTTAATCGACAACCGTTTTTGATGGTGACGCAAACCAACTGACTGGGTTCAGTGCCTGGAAAGCAATGCCCATATACCAGACTAGGACGATGCACTGAACAATGACGAAACGAAAAGTAAAAATTTGGCGCTCTTGGTTTCGTAAATGGTAATTTTCAATGGATTCTATCTAATCGTGCGTTTTGATATGTAATGAGCCCAGAGGGCCGTTTCACCATAATTGAAGAATACAGAACGAAATTTAACAACGAGACCAAAGGAAAAACATGATTACCCTTGCTTTGCCGGCTCTAATTTTGTCGTATATTGCAGGTCGATTTACCTCGGTAAAAATATCCGTCATTCTGCTGACAGTGCTGCTAGTGGTACTGGTTGGATGGGTCTTTTTTATGACGTCCGAGGGGCGCACACAACTGGCAGCGATGTATGATTCATCTGTGCTTGTCGCACTCCTGGCAGGGCATCTAGCCTTTCCTATTTTCGTCGCCGCTACCTACGGTTTGCTTATAGGCCAGTGGTCTCAAAAACGACGGAAGAGCCAGAAAGGATAAACAATAGCTGGAACCAAAATATGAACTATAAGACTTTTTACAGACTCTCCTTAAGTGTTCCTGTTCTGGTGCCATTGCTTTTTTACTTATTATCTTTATCGAATGCTCCCGATAAGTTTTCAAATTTACTGATGGCGTCATTGACATTTGGCGGCATTCAATACTTGTTTTTCGCCGCCGTCATGGTTTATTTGATTGGTCGTCTCGGATCTCTCAGGGAAATAAAAATATTATTCTGGTGCTCGCCACTTATTTATATCATCTTCGCAACTATTGGTTGGCATGTGTTTGATGCATGGATGTACCTCAAGTCAATGAAACAAATGTCTGTTGACGATGTCTTCGGGCCACTGCTTTTCTTTTCG
This sequence comes from Advenella sp. FME57, assembly GCF_014897675.1. Taxonomy (GTDB): domain Bacteria; phylum Pseudomonadota; class Gammaproteobacteria; order Burkholderiales; family Burkholderiaceae_B; genus Advenella. The sequence goes on from NZ_JABUXU010000010.1 coordinate 21,069, forward strand.
ATATTCGGATCGTTATTTGGCTATATCTATTGTTTGATCATCGAGATGCTTTTTCAAATATTCAAAGCGCATGGAGGGATTGCTAAGGATTCTTAGCAGCCCACCATTAAGATACAACCCTCCCAACGCACCCTAATTTTCCTTGGCCGCCGCAGAAAATTTCTCAACCAAATGTTTAGGCCCTGAAACGATCAGGATATCTCCGGGCAGAATACGGGTTTCTGGCGTTGCATGAACAAAATCTTCGTTGCTTCGTTTGACCCCAACAATGGTGACGCCAAATTTTCCGCGAACGATGGATTCGGTCAGTGATTTATTATGTGTTGGAGGAGGGGCCCAGATTTTTGCGATGGCATACCCGTCATCGAATTCTATGTAATCCATCATCCGGGAGGTGACCATATGCGCGATTCGTCGCCCCATATCGGCCTCTGGGTACACCACGTGATGGGCGCCGATGCGCTGGGCGATATGGCCGTGCTTGGGCGACATGGCCTTGACCCATATGTCCTTGATGTTTAGTTCGCTAACAGCCAGCAAGGCCATTAGGTTTGCAGACATATCGTTACCAATGCTGATTATTGCATGTGAAAAATCCGCAACCCCCAACTGACGTAAAACCTGGGCATCCGTGGCGTCTGCCTGTACGGCATAAGTGAGTTTATGCGCCCATTCCTGCACGGTCTCTTCACTGGAGTCAATGCCCATCACATCGTTTCCCAATTCGATCAGGGATTGAGCGACCGCACCACCAAAAGTGCCCAGACCGATGACGATAATACTGTCACTTTGAGAAAAGGCGTACTGTTCTGTAAATAGGCTACCCAACAATTGGATGCTCCTCTGCGTAGCGATATGGCCTGTAGCGCTGATCCAGCGCCAGTGAGGCGGCTAACGTGATCGTTCCGACTCGGCCAATATACATCAAGGTTATGAGGGTAAGTTTACCCGAAGCCGGCAGATCTGCGGTAATTCCCGTAGACAGGCCGACTGTGGCAAACGCTGAAATAACTTCAAAAATGACTTTGTCCATCGGCAGATTGCTGCCGAACAGGATAATGGTGGTGCCTACTACAATTGAGGTGCTGCTGAGCATGAGTACGGTAATCGCCTGACGCTGAGCGTTAAGCGAGATGCGCCGTCCGAACGCTTCGGTGTCCGATCGGCCTTTTATTTCCGACCAGACCATAAGAACCAAAATGAGAAACGTGCCCACTTTTACGCCACCGGCCGTGCCGCCGCTACCGCCACCGATGAACATTAAAAGGTAATTCAACGCCAGGCTGGCTTGCGTGAGGGCGCCGGTATCTATCGAATTGAACCCTGCGGTCCTGGCGGTCACAGAGGCAAAACTTGCGGCAGCAAGTTTATCGTGCAAACTCATATTCCCCAGCGTTCCGGCGTTATCCCATTCAAATAGCAATGTGCCGATACACCCGGCCAGCAGCAGGGCCGCCGTTCCAATTAAAGTCAGTTTTGTATGCAGTGACCAGTGGCGAGGATCGTTTAATCTAGTCTTAAGATCATGTAAAACAGGAAACCCCAGCCCGCCTACGATGATGGCAAACATGACAGGCGAAATAATCCAGAAATCCCCTGCGTATCTGACCAGGCTATCGCTATGTAAAGAGAACCCTGCATTATTAAACGCCGATACGGCATGAAAAAAACCATTCCACAGCGCCTGCGGCCAGTCCATGCCATAGTGTGTCTGGAATCGAATGGTAAGAATGATGGTCAGGCCAATTTCTATTATTACGGTGATCAATAATATTAATTTGGCGACACCCTTGATATCTCCCAGGCTGATGGCGTTTTTCTCGGCCTGGGTAATCATTTTCATGCGCAGCTGCAAGGAGCTGTTTACCATCAAGCCCAGCAGCGTAGCGAAGGTCATGATGCCGAACCCGCCAACTTGAAAGAGAATGAGGATGACCCATTGTCCGAACGTTGACCAATGCGTCCCGGTGTCGACAACGCCCAGCCCGGTTACGCATACGGCAGAAACAGACGTAAAAAGCGCGGTAATCCAGTGCGTCACTTCACCTTGGCTGCTTGATATTGGCAGCATGAGCGCGCACGTTCCTACTGTAATTGCCAACAAAAAGCCTAACGCAACGGTCTGGGCAGGACGAAATAAACTTTTCATTCTAGTTAGTGTTGACAGGTTGGATGTTTATTTGCAATAGGGGTGTTCTTGCAATCGGTTTTTTTGCTTTTTTGCATTCGGGATGTTAGTTTGCAATAGTACCTTGGCTGAACGGCCAAGTTGTTGAATGTCGGATAGGCAGGAAAAATTAATTGTCTCTGCATTTTTTCGGACATAAAGTCGCTTTTGCCCTGCGGCACAGGTTACATTCGGGAAAAGTTCTGATCTGTTTGTTGACGTAGCCGAGCGATATGTTCCGTATATCCTTAAAAGGCGTTAAAGGAAAAACCCATATGCGTGTGGCCATTCAAACCTTAGGCACCAGAGGCGATGTTCAACCCTACATCGCATTGGCGCTTGGACTGATCAACCAGGGTCATGAGGTGCAAATTACCGCACCGGTTCAATTCGATGCCATGGTTCGCGAGCGCGGCATCGCCTTTGCGCCGCTTCCGGGCGAATTTCTGGCGCTCCTTGACACGCCGCAAGGGAAGGCTGCGATAGCAGGCAGCCAGGGTTTCACCGCGGGCCTCAAACTGCTCAAACATATGCGCCCGCTGATGCGGCGGCTGCTGGAAGAGGAGTGGGCCGCCGTCAAGGCGTTCGCACCCGATATTATTGTGTCCCACCCGAAATCAATCGCTTCGCCGCACATGGCCCAAGTCCTTAAATGCCCATTCATTCTTGCATCGCCACTGCCCGGCTTTACGCCAACCTCTGCCTTCCCGAGCCCGATGCTGCCCTTTGCGACTTTGGGGCCGTTGAACCGTGCCAGCCATAGTCTGGCCATCAAGGGCGCGCAGTTTTTGTTCGCAAAGCTGATCCGCGATTGGCGAGAGGCCTCGCTGGGTCTTTCTGGCCGTTCCCGCGGCGTTGCCAAGCCTGCTGGCACGCTCTATGCTTATAGCCCCCATGTTCTCCCTGTACCATCGGACTGGGACAGCACTGTCCTGGTCAGTGGCTATTGGTTTCTGGATGATGAGGATTGGCGGCCGTCTTATGCGCTTGCGTCCTTTCTGGATGCCGGTGAGCCTCCCGTTTACGTCGGCTTTGGCAGTATGCCCGGCCTGGATCCGCAGAAAACCACAGAGATTATTATTGAAGCCCTTGCCAGCGCGGGCAAGCGTGGATTGCTGGCTAGTGGCGGTGGTGCGCTGGGGGCGGTAGAGAACATGCCGGCCCACATCTATATTGTTGCAGACGCGCCGCACCACAAACTGTTTCCCCACGTGGGGGCGACTATTCATCATGGCGGCGCAGGAACGACGGGGGCGTCGCTGCGTGCGGGCAAGCCCACGACGATTTGTCCGTTTTTCGGGGACCAACCTTTTTGGGGAAGGCGCGTTGCGGATCTGGGCGTCGGGCCGACGCCACTGGATCGCAAGGCGTTGTCGGTTGACAGCGTCGCGGCGGCAATCGCGGCGATGGACGACCCGCAGATGCGCGAGCGCGCAGCCGCATTGGGCGCTGCGATTGGCCAGGAGAATGGCATTGCTGCCGCCGTTAAATTCGTTGAAGAGAGAGGCCGTTGAAACGCAGTTCAGCGCATCACAGAAGTGGCGATGAACTGCGGCTTCAAGGACGTCTCGCATTTCAGCAGGGCGTTTCGGGCAATGTTCGGCACCGCTCCTTCATCGATAGGGCGTGGGTAAAAGCCAATCAGAACGTTAGCGTAATTTCACGAACTTATCGAGAATGGATCAGTGCACCTGAACTATCGAATAATCGCCCTCAGTACAGTCAAGCCTTGTTGACTCATTTTAGTAATACCTGCGTTGTAATATCTGCGTTAATGAGTGCTGGGCTCTTCGATCAGCCCAAGACCCTTCGCACAAAAACGGCTTGCCAGCCAACCCGTTTGGCGACATACTCAGAACTTCAAGGGGAGCCCCCACGAGGGCAAGGTCCATTAAATCATCTGCGACCTGACACCTATTGTCTGTTTTTTTCGCCGTTCGGAACCGCCGAAATGGAGAATCCAAGGCCTGCAGCATTTACTGCGTGAATGCATGGCATTGTGCAGCCTATAAAACTTAACGTGCGTTTTGTTCGGTATGACCCGAGGTTCAATACTTCGGTCCCGAGCGTCGGGATCGGAAATCTGCAATCCAACTCAAATCGAGGAGCAAGCATGAATCCGTTTGACCACGTCGTTCCAATGCGAACAGAAGAACTGCACCATGTCCCCCCGGCGCAAAGCGCGCGCAACCGCTTTGCCGATGCCGCGATCCCGCAAAACCCGTGGATGGCTAAAAATGATTTCGGGAGTCCGCACCAGGATAGTTGGTGCTCCGAATCTGTGTCACTTGACGGGCCCGTTAGCGACAATCTTCTGCTTATCAAGCAGCGCAACCCGTTCGGATACACACCGAATATGGTTTGCAACAGCCAGAACCAAATGGTAGGCATCGCGCTGGATTATGCCTCATCCCAGTTTTGGGTGGTGGTGTTCGACGAGAACTGCAACCTTATTTCGGGCACGCCCGCAGGCAAGCGCACCAGCAACACCTTCGGCGGCGGCTATTTTTACCTGGATAATAACGACAACACGATTGTCGTACAGGAAAATCGGATCGTCAGCTATCCGACAGCGAACGTGCAGCCAAAAGAAGGCGATATTTATGAACTTGAACCGAAGTGGGAGAGCCTCGACATCATTGAGTTGGTCACCGGTTCGGGGCACGGTAATTCGCTTTACTCGGCACTTCCCGTTTGGGATCATAACCGTCCGAATCTTTACTGGTGTCTGATTGCCGGTAACTACGACTATGAGAACTATCCGGACAGCACACTCAGGAATCAGGCATGGATGGCGGTTGTGGAAATCAATCCGAGCGACGGGAGCACAACGCTGATTAGCGCCGAGAGGCTGGAGAATCAGTGGAACAACAACACGTTCGCCGTTGATGCGAAGGGGGCTTATATTGTCACCAACGGTCTCGACAGTGAAGGCGCCTGCACCGAAGGCTATCTCTGGGCTTTTGGTCTGGAGGGGAACAACATCACCGTGCGCTGGAAGACGCTCTACAAGAACGCCGGTTATTTGAAACCGGGTCAGAAGAACATCGGTTCGGGAACCACGCCGACGCTCACCATACTGGAAGACGGCACTGAATTAGTGGGCATTACCGACAATGCCGATCCCCGCCTGAATGTGGTGGTCTGCAATCGCGCGGACGGGAGCATCATCTCCGAAACGCCGTGCTTTGCGACGATGAGAAGCGCCGACGAAGCCTCGCTGATTGGCGTGGGCGATAGCTTTGTGGTCGAAAACAATTTCGGCCACTACCCAACGTGGCCGTTCTCGCAGCTGGTTCCCAATGGGCCTGGCATGGCGCTGATCCGCATTAACCCCCAGAACGCCGAGCAGCCTGATGAACAGGTCTGGGAGCTGCCGGACATGCACTTTTACGCGATGAACATGCTCTGCCGCGGCAGCGGTATCATCTTCGCCCATACGTGTGACTGGTCCGATGACATCTCGTCCTCAAAGGGAGGGATGTATTACATCAGCGCGATCGACTCTTTTAACGGCAGGGTGATTTGGAATATCCCTCTGGGCAGGGGTGTTAACTATTGCCACGAGTATGGCGGCATTTACTTTAACCGGAATGGTGATCTCTACATCGGTACCAATCGGTATCTGATCGCTATTAAGAATTTCCGACGCCTTGTCGAAAAGCCATAGGAAAGCGCGACTGAACCGGTGGGAATGATGGGGCGTTTTCTTGATCATTCCACCGGAATTGCTCGAGGAGCCGCCCGCTGCTGACTGACTGTTCGGCTGTTCATGGCAGCGGGCTACAAAAGACCCCGCAATCGATATTACCGTTGCATTAATCAGCCGCCTGCCCAGTCGGCCGTAGGCGTTTCTTGGCTCGCTGCTCCCGCATCACGGCCTGCAGCGCCTTGATCACGGAGTCAGATGCGGGTGTCTGGCCGCAGTTGCCGGCCAGGTTTGTGGTTTCCAGCGGGTCTTCGCTCAGGTTGTACAGCTCGAATTCGGCCGGGCCGCCTTCAGGCTGCGGGGTAATGCTTTGGTCCGGGTTGCTCGCCCCTCCCCAGAATTTCGGATTGCTATAGTAGTGCGAATATTTCCAAAGCTGTTTTTCGCCGCTATCATTTATTAAATGTGTGATAACGGTTTCCACATGGCTGGGCTCGGCAATTGGCGAATACGGGTTGCCACGTGGATTGACGTCGGTCAGGCCTTCGCTCACCTCGTCATCTGTCATGAAATAGAGCGCCTCGTCACTGCTGCCGCCGGTGCCGCTGCTGCTGACCAGCTCGGAAAGATTTGCGCCAACCAGTGGATGGACTTCGGAATGGCTTGGTTTGAGTGCGTCGGCGGCTTCTTCCTGGTTGATGCCGGCCAGGCCCATGAGGGTGGGAAGGATGTCTACATGGCTGGTCAGGGCGTGACTGTTGTTCTGGCCGCTAAACAAGGTCGGATTGGATATGATGAACGGAATATGTAAGGATTCTTCGTAGGCGTTATACCATTTCTGGTGCATACCGCCATGCGCGCCCAGCATATCACCGTGGTCCGAGGTGTAAACGACGATGGTGTTCTCGAAAAACCGGCTGTTGCGCAGTCTCTGGTAAACCTTGAGAATTTCCTGATCGACCACGTACTGCAGATAGTAATACATCTGGAAATACTGCGGAATGGTCGGGTTGCGGAAGAACATTTCGCCGTACTTTTCGGCATAATCCTTCTGCGCCCGGGGCTTGGTGGACAGGTCCTCGCAGCGGGTTGGCGGCAGCGGCAGGTTCAGGTTCTTGATGAAATCCGGGAAATCATAGTTGTATTCGAAGCCCAGCAGCCACGGCGTGCCGAAAAATACGATGTCATGCGGGTTGGTGAACGAGGCAACCGTCAGCCAGGGTTGATTGCTGTCATCGTTTTCCAGCGTGTCCAGCAGGCCGACAATCTGATCGGCAAAGCCGGGATCGCGGTTGACGCCCGCGTTGGCTTTGGCCGAGCCATGCGGGTCGGGGCCGATCCAGCCGTCAAAACCATATTCATTCAGCTTATTCGCTGATTTATACAATTGCTCCGCACGTGTTATGGGTGTGCCGTCGTCTTTGGTACTCATCATGACATCGACACTGCCGGGCAGAATGATATCCGGGTGCGACAGATGCCATTTTCCGCGGTAAAAGGTGCGGTATCCTCCGGCGCGAAAATAGTCGCCCATGGTCGGCACGGTGTTTGGATCCAGATAGAGCATATTCGGGTCGTACCACTCTTTGGCCATGCCCGACGTTTGCGTGACGCCATGCAGGGAAGGGTATTGGCCGGTGTAAATACTGGTCCGACTGGGGCTACAGGCGGTGCTGGCGGTGTAATGCCGGTGCATCTCCAGGCTGTTTTCGCGCAGCGCGGCAATGCCGTGCAGATACTCCTGGCGATATTGTCGAATACTCTCGTCTTCATATACTGGAGGGTAACGCTCTTCGTCCGTGGTGATAATCAAGAAATTGAATTGCCCATTGTTCGCTGCCATGACCAGGATCTCCTCAGTGTGCTGGTGGATGATAGGGGGTGTAACCTTGATGATTGCGTGGCGTGTGTTTGAATAAAGCAGGGTATTGAGCGTACGAATCATTCATTATGTCGATCGGGGCGGTTTGCCCGGTGATTTTCTGAATGCAGTGGCGAGTGATGGTCTGTCGCGCGCAGTGGAGTGCGCGGATTAGCTTGATGAGGGTGATACAGCAGCTGGTCACAGTCGCGTAGAGAGCCACGCAAATAGCCACGTAAGGGCCATGACGGTCGTTCACCGTATAGCAATTGTGATTTGATTGGAGATTCCGCAGCTTGGTATTGGTCAGCATGGTTTCTGTACGTCCCCACTTCGAGTACCATGCTCACCAGACCTGCAGATATTGACGATACCATTGGCTACGTTTTCTTAGTAGCATGGTAGGAAGGCTCTGGCATGGGAAGAGCCGATGGCGTCTATTATGCCATATGAATTATGATGTCGCCGAATAAAAAGGAATGGTGAACTTCTTGCACGGCCTTCGCGATTGCATACGATTCGGTCAACTAAGGCTAACGTTTATTTCAAATCAATGAAACGGATGAATGCCGGGACTAAACAGGATTTGCCGGCGCTTGTGTGTTGTGCTATCGCGTCGTTTGATGCGATCTGTTCGAGGTTTATTCAACAGTTGCGCTATTTAGTCAGGGCTGACTTCACTATACTCAAACCGATCAGCCCCAAGACTACGCCTGTGCATTTATCAATGTAGTAAGCCAGCTGGGAAAACCTGTTACGTACCTTGTTGGCGGACAATAAATAGATGACTGCGACATCCCAAATAAACACGACCGCGGTCATCCAGACACCCAGCACAACCTTGAAAATAAGACCAACATCTTTAGTTAACACAAGTGTGAATAAACTTATGTAGAACAACAGGTTTTTTGGATTCAAGACCCCTGACATAAATCCGGTAAAAAACTCTTTGGCCAAAGAAGAGTGCGTTACACCGGCACTCATATCGTCAATGGCTAACTGGCTATAGTCGCTCTTTTTTGCCTTCATTGCCATCACGGCCAGATAAATCAAGAACAGGCCGCCAGAAATTTTCAAAGCGATCATGACAGGGACAGAAGCAGCAAGAATTGTCCCGACACCAAGCAGGCAAAGCGCGATATATAACGCATTTGCACTTGCTATACCTGCTGCAATGCCAATCGAACTCTTTGTGCCATTTTTAATTGCACTTTTTACGACCAGGATAAAATCTGGCCCAGGGCTTAATAATGCCAAAAAATGCGCAATGGCGACTGTAAAAAATATACCAATTAAACCGATTTCCATATGTTGTGCCATCTGGATATACCTATACGTCCAAAACGTTGGGCTTCGCTCTTAAGGACGAAGGCAAGCCGTTGTGTGTAAAAAAAACCGAAGTAAAAATAGGAAATTTTCGGCTTATCTGGGTACGATATTTATAAATGTAGCGTCATGAAGACACTATTCGGGTCTTCGACGTACTCACCAAAGGGACCACAATACGTGAAGCCGAAGCTTTCGTATAGCCTCCTGGCAGCGAGGAATTCTTCCATTGTTCCAGTTTCAAGGCTTAATCGTTCGTATGCTCTTGATCTGGCAATTTCGATCACATGTGTAAGGATGGCTCGCCCTGCGCCTTTGCGACGAATCGCCTTGGGCGTACGCATGGACTTGACCTCGCCGTGTTTACTATCCAGTTCTTTTAGGGCGCCACAGCCAAGCAGTCGCGGACCGTCCCAAGCTGTCCAAAATGTGATGTCTGGCTGCCGGAGTTTGTCAAGATCCAATGCGTGCACACTCTCTGGCGGTGAGAGTTCGTACATGCTCTGCAAGTGTTCGTTGAGAAGGGCGTGAGTCTCATCGCGTGAAAGGTCGTCGATCTCGATCCTCATAGTGGCTTGTTCCGTACGAATAGCGCGCCGAAACTAACGGCGCTGTGAGCAATTGCGCGCTCGCTGATTTGCCAACCTCTGCATATTCACGGCAGATACATCGGGCAGTCATATTTCATTCAAGTATAGAAGCGGCGCGTTCCAAGAGAACAATTTTATTCGCTACTAGTTGTCGTTAAATCCAATAAATGAATGACACCAATAAAAAGTGTTGGTTACACAACGAATTTATAAAATTACATCTGACACAATAGTTCGGCAAAAGAATTCATAAAATCGTAATTAATTAAAAATCAAAAAATTATGTAACTAATTGCGTAGCTTGAATAACTCAATCTTCAATCTTCCGATATCTTTCCTATAAACCCCGTCCAATCTGCCTTATGGCTCTTTTTTTATCACTACCAATATTCACCTGGAAATATGTATCATTATTTCAAATGAAATAAAAAATACAATTACTTACTTGGTTGCGATATACAAACCTGGAGCAAGTAACATAAAGTCATCACAGGTGTATTAAGAAACACCTGCTAACCTTTTAATACCTACTAACCGATTGGAGAAAATTATGGACCTGATTTCCGGCCTTCTTGATTCTATTTTTAGTATTTTAGACGGGCTCCCAATTATTGGGGATCTCTTAGGCAGTGGCGACATTTTTGGGTAATGCTTTATAGATAGTTCTTGGTCGACCATAAATTATTTATGATCGACCAAAGTCGAATTTTCCTCAGGCTATGATTCGGCACCCAGGATGGCCGTATAACAACCACAATGCCAGCGCTACCTTGGTATCAAGCCAGCAGACGAATAACCAACAATGAGTTGATCATACAAAGCGATATCAGAACGGCTCCTTGCTATAAGCTGTGCGCCTGCGACGGCTGCAAAAATAGCTTCTGCACGGACCTCACACTCCTTTTCGGGTATAGAGGCAGAAGAGAGCAGCATTCTTTTTAGCCAGGCAATATTTACGTCGGCGAATTTTCGTACCTCTTTCTTAATCTCGTGCGGAAGATCATCTGTTTCGGCTGCCATGAAACTACACAGGCAAATGCGATTGTCTCGCGTGAGCGCCTTTCGGAAAGTTTCAGAATATCTGTGCAGGCATTCAAGCGGACTATCGAGCGCTACCTCCATCGCATGCAGCGTCGCCTCGGAATCTTCCCAATAGCGTCTTGCCACCGCAGCACCAAGATCCGCTTTGCTGGCGTAATGATGATAGACGCTGGCCGCCTTGATCCCGACAGCGCTAGCCAGATCTCGAACATTCAATCCGTTATAGCCGTGCGCCTGCGCCATCTTGGTCGCCTCCAATAGGATTTTCTCCTTTGAACTACCTGCTGCTTCGCTCATCACCTTAGCTCCGGCTAAAAAAACATTGACAGAGCGCAGTATAACGCAATACAGTTAATCTACCTAACGTTAGGTAGATTAATTAAATCCTTAACTAAATCCTTTCGTTGGCTTTTTCAACTTGTTCAGGAGTAGACAATGACATCCGTCATTACAAACATTGATCCTAATAACCGTCCCGCCATGACGGTCTACGACTTCCCGGTCGGCCCCTATCCAACGAGAGTTAGAATCGCTATCGCAGAAAAGCAATTGCAACAGCGCGTTCGATTTGAGATGGTCGATCTGTACAAGGGCGAACACAAGAAACCAGAGTTCATCGAGCAGAAAAATTACTCGGGAACACTGCCAGTTCTCGAACTGGCGGACGGTACGCTTATTGCCGAATGCACGGCTATCACCCAGTATCTGGATACGCTGGATGGCGCGCCTAGCCTTACGGGCACCACACCCCTGGAACAGGGGATCATACATATGATGAGCAAACGGGCCGAAATCGAATTGCTTGATGCCATCAGTGTCTATTTCCACCATGGCACACCGGGCTTGGGACCATTGGTGGAGCTGTACCAGAATCAGGAATGGGGGCTGCGGCAGCGTGATAAGGCGCTTCGCGGCATGCATTACTTTGATAAAGTGCTTCAGCAGCAACCCTATATTGCAGGCGAACAATTCTCGATGGTCGATATTACGGTCATTGGTGGTTTAGTATTTGCTGCTATTGTCAAGCTCGAGATCCCACCTGAATGTGGGGCCTTGCTCTCATGGTACGAACGGATGAAAATGCGCGACAGTGTGGCAAGCCAACCGGCGTTTTCCGGATAAATGAGCCAGGACTGGGCGTTGCGAACCGCGATGATGAGTGACATAAAACACTTTTCAAGGATCTGAGCGCCCGTTTGCAGGCTTTGGCAGGATTCAACCACCCTCTTAGCGATCGCGTCACAGATCGGCAGACTTAGTGATCTGCGCCAGGACCATACTGAAAACGTTGCCCATCTTGTGCAAAACAGGGCATCGTCCTGGTAGCGGCCACGATTCATACCAGATACGGCGTTAGCACACCTTCAATCCATTTCATGAATGCGCGGACCCGGCGCGACAGATTGCTCCGGTGTGCTACTACGAGGGACACGGCAATTGCCCGGCGACGAAAATCGGGCATCACCTCCACAAGCGCACCACTGTCCAGATATTGACCAATTCCCAGGAGTGGCGCCTGAATCAGGCCAAGACCGGCCAGGGCAGCGGCTTCGTAGGTCTGCGCGTTATTGACATGTAGTGCGCCGGGCAATTGAAGCGTCGCGTAGCTGTCGCCGTCCTGATACTCCCACCCATAAGGCCTTGCGCCCTGCATCGTGGAAAAATGTATGGCCCGATGTTCCTGGCGCTTGAGGTCTTCCAGTGATCGAGGAACGCCATAGCGCGCCAGATAGGCGGGGCTGGCAGCGTTGATCATGCATAACTTGCCCAGTGGACGGGCAATCAGCGTCTCGTCTCGTATCGGACCAAGCCGCAATACACAGTCTAACCCCTCCTGAACCAGATCGACCTGCCGATCCGTACTCGACACCTCCAGCTCCAATTCGGGGTGAGCCGCCATGAACTGTGGCAAAGCCGGCACGATCGTTGTACGCGCTATTTCGGTCGGAAGATCGACCCGTAAACGCCCGCGAAGCCCCTCGTGATCGCCTGCGAACATCGAGTACAGGTCATCGACTTCGGCCAGCAGATCGCGGGCGCGTGCATGGAATGCGCGTCCGTCCTCGGTCAGCTGCACCCTGCGCGTCGTCCGGTGCAGGAGCCTGACACCAACCTGTTCCTCCAGCTTGCGCACCGCCGTTGAGGCCCGCCCCTTCTGGATGCCCAGGCGATCGGCGGCGTGGGTGAAACTGCCCATTTCCGCTATCGTGATGAAGATGAGGATGGGATTGAGATTTTGCATTTTGCGCCTCTATATTGTTCACCCTGAAGAGAACAGTAAGTTCAATTCCTGGGTGTTTATCATACCTAAGGTACACGGTAAGCTTCAGCAATTGGGATCCCCCAGCCGTATATTAAGGAGAATGGCACGTGTCCGAAACGATGAAACTGCATCAGGCGCCTGAAACGATGATCCTGCCTCGCGCCCTGTGGGCCGGCCGGATCATAAGCACATTCGTCGTTCTTGCGCTGTTGGCAGACGGCCTCATTCAGCTTCTGGCGCCGGCGCAGATTGCAAACATGTTGCAGGAAACCGGGTTCGCGCTGGAGCTGACCCGTGTCGTGGGGCCGATCCTGCTTGCCTGTGCCATCCTTTACGCCATTCCAGCCACCTCCGTTCTTGGCGCGATCCTGGTGACAGGTTTTCTGGGAGGCGCGATCTGCGCCCATGTCCGCGTTGGCGAGCTGGGCTCGCCACCGGAAATCATTTGCCTGCTTCTGGGCGCGATGACATGGGCAGGCCTATACGCGCGCGATTCCCGTATCCGGGCGCTTCTGCCGCTCGTTCGTTAATTCAACCGGGGCAGTGCGTTGCCCCTTCATATCAGGAGTAAACACATGTTTTTAGTCATGGGCATCACAGGGAAAGTGGGCGGCGCAACGGCAGAGCATCTGCTGGCGCAAGGCAAGCAAGTACGCGCGCTGGTGCGCAATCGTGAGAAGGCAAGGCACTGGGCGAACCAGGGCGTGGAACTGGTCGACGGCGACTGGAATGATTCGGCAGCCATTGATCGGGCGCTCAACGGCGTCGAAGGCGCGTTTGTCATGTTGCCTCCGGTCTGGGCGCCGTCGCCCGATTACAAAGAGGCAAAAGGCGTGATTGCAAGCTATGTCGAGGCGTTGACCAGGACAGCGCCGCCGCGCGTGGTGGCGCTTTCGTCGCTGGGCGCAAACAGAACCAGCGGGCACGGGGTGATTACAGCCTTGTCGCTGCTGGAGCAAGGCTTTCGGGAACTGATATCGCCAACCGCATTTGTGCGCGCAGGCGGATTCTTCGAGAATTTTCTTTACGGCCTGCAGGTCGCGCAGGGCGGGACACTACCGGTCTTCTACAATCCGACAAACCGCAAATCGACCATGGTTGCGACGAACGACATCGGCGCGCAAGTCGCAACGCTTTTGACCGGACCAGCCTGGTCAGGGCAGCGTGTCGTCGAGCTCGGTTCGATGGTGAGCGCGGACGACGTTGCCAAACAGCTGGGTGAGGTTCTGAATCTTGACGTGAAAGCCTATGCCGTCCCGCGTGCGGGATGGACGCAAGCGCTCGAACAATTCGGTATTCCGAAGGGCCACAGCGGACCTGCTGAAGAAATGTACGAGGCCGTAAACGCAGGATGGATGGACCTGGGCGTGCCGGGAACGGAACACGTCGCGGGCACGACGTCGGCGCGCGATGTCTTTGCTGCAGCGTCGAAAGCCGCTGCAGCATAGGCTCGTGGATACTTGCGGTGGGATGCGCCTTTTGGAACCTGCTCTGGCAACGTGCATCCTATCGTGACTCTTGCAGAGAACCCAAAAGCGCTCGTTTTCTAGCGCAGTGTCGCTCTGTTCGTAGTGGCGTGGTTGACGACTAGGACCTGGTTAAAGCCGACCGCCAATGAGGGCAAGCCCTGGATACACAAAACAGGAAGAAGCCGAACCGGCTGATTACCCGCCAAAACGACGTTGTGTCCGGTTCCATATAGGTAAAGTAGAAGGTCACAGGAAACTGTGCGCTTTCAACTGGCAGCGCCTGGGCAATCTTTCAGGCTTTACTCAGCCCGTTGCGCTGCATATCCCTCGAGCGCATTCGGCCATGCGGGCGTCCAGCCGCTGGCTCGCAGCCGCGCGTTCGACAGCCGCTTGCCGCTGGGTGCCCGTAGCTGCCGGGCAGGTGAGGGTGCGCCCATCAGTTGCGCCAGTGCGTCGTATAGTTGCGCTGTTGGCATGGGGCAATCATCCGTTCCTATGTAAAGTGGCTGGGGGTTGGCCAGCGTAAGCAAATGCGCGCAGGCGCTCGCAGCATCATCGATATGAATCCGGTTCGCCCAATGGCCCGGCCCGTCGGGCGCCGTGATCGTGCCAGCCTGCAGCCCTTTTAGCAACTGCAACCGCCCCGGACCGTATAAGCCCGACAGACGCAGCGAGACCCCTGCGCCCGGCGACAGCGAAGCATGCAGCGCATCTTCGGCTTCCAGAAGCGAGATGGCCCGAAAGTTCGTACGCTCTACGGGGGTATTTTCGTCGACCCCATCTTCGGATGGTCCCCAGACGGCGGATGAACCTACCAGTACACACCGTTGTAGCTTGTGCAGGCAACCGGCAGGCAGACTGCCCAGCAGCCTTGGCAGGCCTAGCGAGTACACCCCCGTGTAGTGTGCCGTTGTCCTGCTGTCCGGCGATGGGGCATACAGAATATGGGTAACCTCCGAGAATTCATCCGCACTCAGGAAAGAGAGGCTTTCCGGGTTCAGTAGATCAGCCTCGCGCCAGGAAATGGTGTTCTCGCCGGTAGGCGTCACCTTGCTACGGCGCAGGCCAATGCATTTCCAATGGGCCGGGTCAAACAGCGTCGCTGTCCGTTCACAGAGGTCACCACCTACCAGCAAAAGCGTATTCATATTGGTTACTTAATTACGTATGTGTTTAATTGTGGATGATTGTTTTCAGCACTTCAGAATAACCAAACCGATCAAATAAAGCTAATGGCGGATCCACTTTACCGGGGCCTGTCCATGCTACTTAAATGGTTTTCCTTTTAAACAGCATTCTAAAAACACTTTTATTTCACGAGTGAAACTAAAAAAGAGATCAGCGCAATTTGAGTGCCGGTGCTCGAATGGGCACTTCAACAATGGCTATTTACCTTGAAAGCTGAAAATGGTTGATTCGCCTGCGATGATCTCTATATGAGGTTCTATCAAAAAATGAGTGCTATCTATTGCTTGGTTACCAGCTTTTGCACTAACTTTTCCGCCTGCCCCAACGCTTTGCCTTCTTGGACAGGCAACTGCAAATTATTAAACGATGTTTGATAAGAATGCATAATGACGTTTACCCCGTTCTTATCCTGATTCACCAGAACTCTTAGCGGTAGGTCAAGTGCCAAGGTTGGATATTTCACCATGAGTGGTGTCCCGGCTTTTGGATTGCCAAAAATAATCACCTTGGTCGGCGGCATTGTAAGATCTGCTTTTTTCGCAGCCTGGGCATGATCAATGACGGCGAAAATCGACATCCCTTTTTCCTTTATCCCGCTCTCTAGTCTTGATACTGTTTCCTCAAAGGGATAAGCACTTTTAAAGTGATGAGTCGATTGAGCAGAAGCAATATTTGCAAGAACACTCACACTACAAATTGAAGCCGTTACCAATATTCGATTGAAGGTGGATAACACAGGGCATCTCCATATACAGTTAATTTAGTCAATGACATCAATAACATAGTAACGGAAGCCAGATCTCGCCCAGCAATTTTGCGTCATTGTCAGCTGTAATCGTGACGGTCTTTCACTTCAAGCATTCACGCCACGCACATAAGTTGTGCATAAAGCACTGGGTCATTGCAAAAATCCAGAATTAGGGTTAATACCATCTATATTTCTATACGTCTAGACGTATAGACTATAAATACATTAAGCCATTTAGTAGTTGGCCTTTGCAGAATCGTTATATAGAAACGATCAAAATTGGAGACTTTTATGAAAAAGAACGTGGTTATAGTCGCTGCGGCAAACATGCTTGCCCTTACCGGCCTGTTGTTTACGCCTGCCGCCTCAGGCGCAGGCAAGAACGATACCTACCCCGATAAACCGATTCAGCTCGTCGTCGGGTACGGCGCCGGGGGCGGCACGGACATGTGTTTTCGCGCGCTGGCGCAGGGCGCGGCAGAAAAGCTGGGTCAATCCATTGTCGTGGAAAACAAGCCCGGGGCCGGCTCCTCGCTGTCGATCTCTTACATCGCACGGCAAAAGCCGGACGGTTATACGTTGGCAGCCCTGTCTACCGGTGCAGTCCTGAATCAGTTTCTCGTAAAAAATATTTCATATGATGTAGGCAAGGATTTGACGCCCATTGCGATGATGGCGCAATATCAGGTCGGCGTTCTGGTGCGGGCTGATTCTCCCTATCACAATGTTGCGGACCTGATCGCTGCAGCGAAGAAAAAATCCATGACCTATAGCACCGCAGGGGTGGGCACGCCACAGCACCTGGCAATGGAAAAACTGGGTGGAATAACCGGCGGGCAGTGGATTCATACGCCTTATAAAAGCGGTATCGAAGCGTCCACCGGACTGATGCGTGGCGATGTCGATTTCATGACGCAGACGGCCGAATGGGCGCCATATGTGCGTGACAAGCGCTTGCGTCTGCTCGCCGTTTTTACCAACAAGCGCATAGACGAGTTCAACCAGGCGCCAACGATGCAGGAGGCCGGGTTCGATATTGTTGCTCCTAGCATTTTCGGGCTGGTAGGCCCCAAGGGGATGGATCCGGCCATCGTCCGCAAACTCGATGATGCGTTTCATCATGCGATGTCCACCAGCACATTCAAAAATTGCGCAAATCAGTTCGGGCTCATGATCGACTATCGCAACGCAAGCGACTTTGCCCGCCATATTGACAATACCGCAGTTCAATGGGGTCCTGCAGCGGCAGAGCTCAAGAAATAATTTACCTTATCAGACCGACGCGCAATGATTAAAAACGATATGCTTGACTGGCCATTTTTTGATGAATCTCACCGGGTGCTCGGTGAAACGCTTGACCGCTGGTGTCAGGATAACCTACAGGCGCTCGGGCACGACGACGAGTTTTCTGCCTGCCGCGAACGCGTAGCCGCTTTAGGCAAGGCCGGCTGGCTTAAATATTGTGTGCCTGCAGGAGAAAATGGCGTGTGGGGCGGGGCCAGGCAGGATCTGGACTCCCGGTCCTTATGCATTTTGCGTGAAACGCTGGCGCAATACGATGCCCTAGCCGATTTTGCGTTTGCCATGCAGGGACTGGGGTCAGGTGCGATCAGCTTGGGCGGGAGTCGCGCCATCCAGGATGCCTATCTACCTAAAGTGAGTAGCGGGCAGGCGATTGCAGCGTTTGCCTTGTCGGAACCGCAGGCGGGGTCCGATGTGGCCGCGCTGTCGTGTCGGGCCGATGCCGATGGCAACGAGTATGTCTTAACGGGTCGTAAAACGTGGATATCCAATGGCGGTATTGCGGATTTTTACACGGTATTTGCACGGACGGGTCAGGGATTGGGCGCTCGCGGGATCACCGCGTTCGTCGTGGATGCCGATACGCCTGGCCTGCATATTGAAGAAAATATCCGCACGATCTCTCCACATCCGCTGGCGACGCTGCGTTTTGATCAATGTCGGATTCCTGCGGATCGCATGCTTGGTAATCTGAACGAAGGGTTCAAACTGGCCATGCGTACGCTGGATATTTTTCGCAGCTCGGTAGCTGCGGCGGCCAATGGTTTCGCGCGTCGTGCGTTGCAAGAGGCATTGACCTATGCTGGTGAGCGAAAAATGTTCAATCAGGCTCTGCTGGATTTCCAGCTCACGCAATCATATCTGGGCGAGATGGCAACTGAAATTGACAAAGCTGCATTGCTCACTTATCGCGCTGCGTGGTTACGAGATGTGCAGGGCGTCAGAACCACCAAGGAAACCGCGATGGCGAAAATGGCGGCGACCGAATCTGCGCAATGGGTGATTGATCGGGCGGTACAGATGCTGGGTGCCCGCGGCGTGGTCAGTGGTAGTCCGGTTGAACGGCTCTATCGTGATATACGGGCCCTGCGTATTTACGAAGGGGCAACGGAGGTTCAAAAGCTGATCATTGCGCGTGAGTTGATCAAGCAGCAGCAAACCGAAACAATATGAATCGATATGGAAAAATGATGACTGAACAGAAAAAAGTCCTGGTCACAGGCGCAAGCAAAGGGATTGGTCGTGCGATCTGTCACCGTTTGCTCGACGATGGGTATGCCGTGACGGGCATTGCGCGTACCAAACCGTCTGACTGGCACGAAGAAGCAGCGTTTCACCAGGTCGATCTGTCTGACCGCGCCCAGTTGTCAGCCGTACTGGAAAAGCTGGCGCAAGAGCGCGCCTTTTACGGGCTGGTCAACAATGTGGGTATCGTGCCAATCGGCGCGATCGAAAGTGTGAACATGGCAGAGCTGCAGGTGGCCGTGCAACTGAATATCGAAGTGGCGATTGCGTGTACACAGGCCCTGCTGCCCGGTATGCGAAACCTGGGCGCAGGGCGTATTGTGAATATCAGCTCGCGTGCGGCGCTGGGCAAGCAGAATCGCACGATTTACAGTCTGACCAAGGCTGGCATGATTGGCATGACCCGCACCTGGGCGCTTGAGTTGGCCGGCGCGGGCGTTACCGTTAACGCCATCGCACCAGGCCCGATTGCCACGGAGTTCTTTAACAGCGCGAACACTGCTGACGATGCGGCGACTCAGAAACTGCTGGCGGCCATTCCTGTGGGGCATATAGGCAAACCCCAGGATGTCGCGCATGCAGTCGCTTATTTTATTGACGAGCGCTGCAGTTTTGTCACTGGGCAGACGCATTACGTTTGCGGCGGTGTGACAATTGGCGCCGCGTAAAAACATATTACAGGAGAAGGAAATGCAACGATGGAAAAAGCGGCCGGATGGCTCGAACTGGGGCGAGTTCGGCTCAGATGATCAATTGGGACGCGTCAATTTACTGACGTCCGAGCAGGTGCTCAAAGGCGTAAAGGAAGTGCAGCATGGCAAGGTTTTTTGCCTGTCTCTGCCGCTGGATATGCCAGGCGGCATGGTCCTGAATCCCAGACGCAAACCGCCCCAATTGGCCGCGACCGAGAATGATGGCGTTCCGTACATGAACTTTTCCATGGAGAATCTGGACGCAAGCGCCATCGATATCCTGAGCGATGATCAGGTCACGCTGTCGTTGCAATATTCCACTCAATGGGATGCGCTTGCGCATGTGGGTGCCCAGTTCGATGTAGACGGCACTGGCGCGTTGAGAAAAACGTACTATAACGGCTACCGCGGCGGCGAAGACATCCTGGATGCCGGTCATACCCATGACCACGACGATGGCGAAGGCGAGTGCAATCACGGTATGGGCGCGTTAAAGCTGGGCGTAGAGAACTTTGCGGTCCAGGGCATGCAGGGGCGCGGCGTGATGGTGGACTTTGTCAGGCATTATGGCCATGGCCGTACCCTGATCGGCTATGAACAATTGATGGCTGTGCTTGAAAAGGATGGAATCAAGATCGAACAGGGGGACATGCTGGTGCTGCGGACCGGCTTTGCGGAAACTGTCATGGAGATGGCCGGCAATCCTGATGCGCAGGCGTTGCACGAGGCCGGCGCCGTACTCAATGGTGCAGATTCACGGCTGCTGCAATGGATAACGGATAACGGCATTGCATGTATTTGCGCAGACAATTATGCTGTCGAAGCGTACCCCGCCTTGAGCGAGGGTGAGAAAAAATCATTGCTGCCATTGCATCATCATTGCCTGTTCAAGCTTGGACTGCCACTTGCTGAGCTATGGTATCTGAAGGATCTGGCGATATGGCTGCAAGAGCAGAATCGCTATCGCTTCCTGTTGACCGCGCCGCCATTGCGTTTGCCTGGCGCAGTCGGCTCTCCGGTGACCCCCATCGCGACGGTGTAGCATGACAACGCAAATGAAGACGTTCCATCAGCTGCTGGACCAACACCTGCGTGTGCGTCCCTCTTCAACTGTGTTATATGATGTAGACAAAGCGTTCAGCCTTCAGGATCTTCATGAAGAGGCCGACCGGGTTGCGCGGCTACTGGCGGCAAACGGCGCGCAGCCAGGAGAGCGCCTGGCGCTTTGGTTACCGACATGCAGCGCCTGGCTGTCGGTGTTCTACGCCTGCGCGCGTCTGGGCATCACGGTGATTGCAATGAACACCCGGTTTCGCAGTCGCGAGGTGGCCGATCTTCTGGCTCGCGGGGAATGCCGCTGGCTCGTGCTCTGGCCCGAATTCAAGGGTCTGGATTTTGGCGGAATTCTGAAGGAAGTGGATACCGGTATTCTCGATACGCTCAAGGGCATTGTGGCCGTGGGCGACGCGCCCAGGCCAGATTGGCTGGGCGCGCCTGCGTGGCTGGATTATTCGGTTGAGCCTGGTCAGGTCAGTCTTCCGGAACCCCCTGAAGGCACGGCGCCTGCTCTGGTCTATACGACCTCTGGAACAACCTCGCTGCCCAAACTCGTTTGGCATGACCAACAGACGCTGCTTGGTCACGGCTGCGAGGTGGCCAGGCGTTTCGATATCACTGCCCGGGACGTTTTGCTACTGGGGGCGCCGTTGTGCGGCGCATTCGGTTTCTCCAGCGCATTGGGCGCCATGTTCGCCGGGGCCGCCATGGTGTCCTCACCGGTTCTGGATCCCAAAGAATGCACGGAGCAAATCAGGCAATTCAAGGTCACGCATACCTTTGCGAACAATGAATTGCTGAACCGGATTCTGGATTACGCGCAGCAGGCCGATGGCGATAATCCACTGATGACCTTAAAACTTGCCGGCTTTGCCAGTTTTGCGCCTTCCTTGGGTGATTTTCCGACCCGGGCGCAAAGTATGGGGATGACACTGGTCGGACTTTACGGCTCCAGCGAGATGCAGGCGCTGGTGGCCTCACAAGAGGCCGACGCCTCGTTAGCGCAGCGGCAGTTGCCGGGTGGACGACTAACCAGTCGTGACGCTCGGGTACGGGCCCGCGATACGCATTCAGGCCAAGTGCTGGCGCACGGTCAATTAGGCGAAATTGAAATCAAGGCGCCCAGCATGATGCGTGGTTATCTGAATAACCCCGAGGCGACGCACGAGGCGATCGACAGCGACGGTTATTTTCGCACGGGCGACCTGGGCTACACCCTGAACGACCAGCATTTCATCTTTCAGGCCAGGAAGGGAGATTATTTGCGACTGGGCGGTTTTCTGGTGAATCCACAGGAAGTGCAGGACTATATTGAATCGCTGGATGGCGTCAAATCCTGCCAGGTAGTTGGTGCCAGCTTGCAGGGTAAGGCAGTGCCAGTGGCGTTTGTCATTGCGCATGAAGGGTCAAACCTGTCGGAGGCCGAGATCATTGCGCTTAGCCGACATCAGCTTGCGGGTTTCAAAGTACCGAAGAAAGTTGTGTTCGTGACGGCCTTTCCTGTGGTCCAAAGCGCGAATTCCAATAAAATACAGCGAGGTGAACTGCAGAAGCAAGCACAGCAACTCCTGGATACGCAGGCCTGACGGCGGCCGATCCGCAGACGCCACGGTCAACCCGCGTCTGCGGCCTCCTTTCTTACCGGACTATGACAGATAAATCTTCCAATTACGCCGTACTGAGCCGTAGCAAGCAGCCCATCTATCTTCAACTGGCCACTGAATTCAGACGCAGTATCGACGTCGGGCTATGGCATGTGGGTGAGCAGATCCCGCCTTTGGAAGAGCTCATGCGTACCTATGAAGTCTCTCGCATGACGATACGCAATGCTTTGGAGATTCTTGAGGCGGAACAACTGATCACAAGGAGTCGGGGCAAGGGCACTTTCGTGCAGCGTCGTCCGCCCCAGGTCAGTGA
The DNA here is from genome assembly GCF_014897675.1 of Advenella sp. FME57. Classification (GTDB taxonomy): domain Bacteria; phylum Pseudomonadota; class Gammaproteobacteria; order Burkholderiales; family Burkholderiaceae_B; genus Advenella. Next base: position 43,583 of record NZ_JABUXU010000010.1, read on the forward strand.
ACTGCAGTTGCCCACTACCTGGCAGGAAGCCGTGGCACTGAGCGATGTGCTGGGCACGCACAGCATTACAGAGTCTGAAGGGACGATCACGCAATTGCCGGATATGGGCATGCAATGTCGCGCGCAGCCGGCCCAGTCCTATAAATATCTGTGTCGGCTGCATAGCCGGAACAACGTGCCGTATTGTTATAGTGAAGTCTATGTCGATATGGCGCTCTTTCAGCAATATGAAGATAATTTTCTGAGCCATGCGGCCGCGTCGGTCATCGCCCGTATTCCTGGATTGCACGTCGATGAATCCCGGCAAAGCCTGGCGATTATCAATGCCGGATTCGTTTCTGCCAATGCATTGCAACTGGCGGCCGGCGACAGCGTCGCCGAGGTAAAGCGTCTGGCCTGCGCCAATGAAGTAATTATTTACTATGCCCGGTTGGAGTTTCCCACCCGGTATGTCAAGCTTGAGCTGGATTTGCTCGCTGGCGAGCGCTGATTTTTATTGTCTTTTTGGTGCGTTTGCCAGGGTTGTCAATCTAGCGGAACGTGGGGCGAGCGACGTTCGCTCCAGACGATTCTCTACAATCGCGGATAAAGAGCGTTTTTTGTGTGGATTTTGGGTAATCTTGCACCCGATTCGCACTCGCGACAAAAAATCCTGTATTGAAAAAAATCAGCAGCGCTTAGATTATTCTCGAGTAAAGGATATTTCAATACACGCCTGGAAGAGGTCGCCATGTGTGCGAGGTTGACCAAGCGGGATTGGTTTCGGTGGTTGTCCGGCGGGCGCTGTTATGTTGGAAAATACCTCCAGTATTGGGCTAAAAGCTGGGATCACTCTAGAGTATAGGATTTTCTAGGAATTTCACTATGATGCCCCGAGGCCAGAATCGAACCGGCACGCCTTGCGGCGGAGAATTTTGAGTTTGCGTTTTAAGGGGTTAGTATAGGAAAACGTAGCGAAGCTGAGCGTAGATGGAAGCAGGTAAAAAATAATTACTAATCAATGGTATAGCGTAATTTCACGAAGTTGTTAAGAATTGATGTGTGTACCTATACTGTATTGAGTTTTGGTACAGCATTTAAAACCCGAACGGGTGATCGTACTTTGCCACAAAAGCTGTGGAAAATTGAGTTCTAACTTCTGAAGGTCAGTTCAATTCCAGGATGCTTTATTGAGACAGTTTCAAACGTTCAATACGTATCGATCCGTTCATTTTTCGAATCTAAATGCATCCCAATGTAGGCTCTCTTTAACGCTAAATGATCCTTGCGGGTGAGAGCAAGTTTGCATAAGAGGATAGACCAGTCAAAACTATCTACTCTCAAACCCCTTTCAGGGATGACCGAAACTGGCCTTGCGGGGCAATCGCCGGAAACGATGAAGGCACTCAGGCCTGGTATTTGTCAGTCGAGGGAAAAGGGGGACGGGCAAGAGACTTGTATCTGATCAAACCCGCCTTGGAAATACTACAACACTAGCTGATAGCACTGGAGCTAGGGCCAGATTCTAGGTTGAGTGACGCTGATGAGCCGCTGATTGAGTACAAATAGTGGGAAGATAAAGAACAGGATGGGGAAGGGCGGGTTGAGAGATATCCTCTTTACCATACGGTGATCTATATGGATATTAAGCGGTTTTTAGCGGAGCTGGTGTAGGAAATCGAGGGCAAAGCTCCGTTCGATGCACGAGCGCTGAAAGCCATTACGCCACATTGGTGGGGCGGCGATAGCAAAGGATCGATAACTTCTCCCTCATTGTAGCGCTCACCGCCATAAAAGCATCCTTCAGCGGAAATGCTATTTATGTGTTGCCTAAAACAAAATACTCCGGAGAGCGTACACCAGGGCGGTGCTCAGGAAGGGTTCTCACGTTGCGCCAACAATACATAGCATGTCCATGTTGGGCCGGTCAATTAAATTGGACTATCTAATTAAGTTAAGCAAAAATGAGATAATAACGGATTTATCGTGACCGAAACCTATACAATCTGAGCGCATAACATCATCAAATTCTCAGCGATCACGATAGACCGGAATCAGCGGCCATCCTCACTGGAGTATGCAGTTAGTATACTGATGCAAACTTTACTCGGACACATTCAAGGTACAACGCCCATGACACGGATTAAGAAGGATTCCCACAACCTGACAACGCTTCCTCTTACCGCCTCCCAGCCTTCGCTGCTGCCAGATGGGTCAGACCAGGTATTACGGCACTTGACTCTGGGCTTCGCTGTTCTGGGGTGGCAGCTTATCGACATTCGAGCCTCTTTCGGGAAATTACTCCATCTCTCACCATTTCAGTATGTGGCTCTTCAGGCAATTGCGCGTATTGACAACAACGAACCTTGGACCACTCGATTTCTAGCAAAGCATTTTCGGGTAACAAACGCATACGTAAGTATGGAGATTCGTCCGCTCGTTCAGCAAGGCTTGATAAGCAGTCTAGCCAATCCTGACGATAAAAGAGTGAAGTTGCTCTCCGTTACACCGAAAGGCAATTCCTTATTGACAAAGCTGGCCCCGATACAACAGCAAGTAAATGATCGCTTATTTTCCCAATTTAACGAAGCTCGCCTTCTCGAGCAGTGCCGCACTATCGAGCGGATGATCGAAGATGCGGAGCGAGCAAAGAAGCACCTGCAAGATGTCTTGTCCAATCGCGGCTTTTAGCATCCATCTATAAACTAAATCTAACTTCAGAAAAAATCTTGAGAAAAGGCATTGACAACAACAGAGTCATTAATTATAGTTAAGTTACTTACTTAATATATTTATGATATGAATCTGAGAATGTATTATTAAAAACACTAGGAAGAGATGGCATGTCAAACGACCAAACACGGATCATATCTCGAAGGGAATGGATGTTGACAACGGGAAGCGGGCTCGCGCTGTCATTAGTACCACTAAGTGGCGTACAGGCGACTTCAGTATCCGACAGAGGAAAATTCTCGCGACCGGATATCTTACTCGTCCACGGAGCTTGGCATGGAGGGTGGTGTTATCGGCGTGTCGCCGACATTCTTACCGGGCTCGGTCATCGCGTTTTTGCACCGACCCTCACGGGCTTGGCTGATAGATCTCATTTGCTCACCACAAATGTTACGTTGACGACGCACATTCAGGATATCGTGAATCTGGTACGCTGGGAAGAACTCGATAAGTTCATTTTGGTTGGCCATTCCTATGGCGGTATGGTTATCTCGGGCGCAACGGAGCAGATAGGTGCAAACAAAATTCAGTCACTGGTGTTTCTAGACGCCTTTCTTCCCAAAAATGGACAAAGCCTGGTCGATCAATCAGACGTATCTCGACAAATGGTGAAGAATAACCCGACAGCCTTGTTGGAGCCTATTCCAGCAGCGGTTTTTCAAGTTAACGAAGCAGACAGAGAATGGGTGGATCGGCAATGTACTCCACAACCTCTCAAGACTTTCACAGAAGCCCTCACGCTATCAGATATTCGGGATAAAGTGAGTAAGAAACTATATGTTAGGGCAGCCAACTACGAGCAACCGGCATTTGATTCGTTTTTCGATATGGCGAAATCGGATCCTCGATGGTCCGCACATCATCTGCAGTGTGGACATGATGTAATGCTCGACATGCCAGAAGAAGTGGCTAAGCTCATCAGCTCAAGCGCTTGACCAATGCTTCTCGGTATGAACGACGTTGTATCGCCTGGGTCGCCTAGAGCGGCCCGATCAACACCGCTCTGTGGTATCGCATGACTTCCTCGGGCGAAGTAACGTAGGATGCCGAAGTAGGGATGACCTCAGCAAACGGAAAATAAAACACGCAGCGTCTCGGCGGCCGAGTTTAGCCAGCGCTACTTCGTGGGAAGACAGATGATCTGCGCCCGCCAAACAATGCGAAGGAACTGCGGATAGCAAATATATGCTATCCGCAAATGCATCAGATTACCCATAGACCATAGCTCGATGCAATGCTGGCGTTTGTGCATGAAGGTGATACGGTCATAGTGCATAGAATGGATCGCCTGACGCGAAACCTTAACGATTTGCGCCGGCTTGTCCAGTTGCCAACTAAACGTGGTGTGCGTATTGAGTATGTCAAGGAAAGTCTGATCTTTACTGGTGAAGATTTACCGATGGAAAATCTATTGTTATCGGTGATGGGCGTGTTTGCCGAGTTCGAGCGGGCACTGATCCGCGAGTGACAACGGGAGGGTATTGCTCTGACAAAACGCGGCGCCTATCGTGGCCGCCAAAAGTCTATATCATCTGAACAAGTGATCGTCCTGCTTCCTGGGATTGCGTCTGGTGAGAAACAATCAGTGCAGGCCGATGAGTATGGTATTAGTAGGAGAGCGAAGTACCAATATCTTCGGGCTGCTCAACGTCTCACACTGACAAATAAATAATGACATGGTAAAGCGTGCCCAGGTAGTTCAAGCCGTTCCGGAAGTGCATATTCCGTCGCCGAATAAACCAAATGCCGTATTACTACCTTCTGCGGTAATAGAAGACGCCGCTGCTTTGTAGACTTTCACAATGGCTATTTGCTCATAATTGATGGAGCGACGTGAACAATGATGGTCGTGACCGATGCGAGAGAGGGCAGATTTCCGTCCTGCCCTCTATAATATAGTGTTGTTAGCGAGTGATTTGAATGCCGGCTTCCCGAATTAGCTTGCCTATATTCTGATTATCATTTTTTACGAAATCCGTAAACTCCTTTGGCGTAAAGGTGCCAGGATCTACACCCAGTTCTGTTAACCGCTTTTTGCGTTGTGGATCCTTAAGCGCAGTCCGTATTGACTCATTCAATTTTTTCACAATGCCGGGTGGTGTGCCGGCGGGGGAAAATACGCCGAACCAGGATTGCATCTCATAGCCATCCACGCCCGCTTCTTGAAAGGTAGGGACGTCAGGTAAGAGGGGGTCGCGTGTCGAACTGGTTACAGCGAGTGGGCGCAGCTTCCCTGCATGGATGTGCGGAATCACCGAAATCGTGTTGGCAAACATTGCCTGAACTTCTTCACCAATCACGGCGGTCGTCGCTGGTGCGGAACCTTTGTACGGAACCGAAACAATCTTGGCGCCCGATTTGATTTTGTACAGCTCTGCTGCAAGACTCATGGATGTTCCGACACCCGCATGTGAAAAGTTTAAGCCACCGGGATTGTTGAAGGCGTGTTTTGTGAAGTTACCTAGCGTTTTTGGCGGAAACGCGGTCGGCACAACCAGCACGTTGTTAACTGTACCGATCAGGGCGACAGGAATGAAGTCTGCCATTGGATCGTAAGATAGATCGGATATTAGATAAGGATTAGCTGAGATGCTGCCTTGACTCCCGATCAGTAGTGTATACCCGTCCCCAGGTGCGCGGGCGACAAGTGAGCTGCCCACACTTGCACTTCCACCGGGCTTGTTTAATACAATGACTGGTTGATCGAGGTTCGGACTTAGGGCTTCCGAAATTATCCGCGCAAGCACGTCGTTTGTTCCTCCTGCAGCAAACGGCACCACGATTTCTATTGGCTTTGAGGGATAGGTCTCTGTGGCGGCAACGGAGCTAGTTATTGGGATCATGCCAACTGTTATCGCGATGATAAATGGGCCGACTGAATACTTTATCAATGAATTCATGTTTGTCTCCTCGATGGGTAATGAATAGACCGAAGGTCATTCAAATGTTTTCTCGTGCTGCTATGCGTCAGATTCAATATAAGTACCTCGACAATAGATGAGAGGGTGCGGAGCATGGCCTTGGAACGAATTAATTTTGCAAAGATGAATCGTATGGTCCCCACCATAGTAGTGATCGATAATTTCGCAGATGAAGGTTGCCGCGCAGTCTTCCAGTACGGGAGTTCCACACTGTGCAAGGCTGTAGCTGATCCCCGCGAATTTATCGACATCCGGCCGGGAAAATTGCGCCGCAAGGCGTCGCTGCTCGGCGGACAAAACATTGATGACAATCGTTTTCGCTTTGAGAAACCCTGAATGGCTGGGTGCTGTATTCACCTGGCTCCATAGCACTAGAGGTGGGTCAAGTGAGACCGATGCAAAAGAATTGACGGTAACCCCAAGTGGTGACCCTTCCGGGTTCAATGCAGTGACAACTGTCACCCCTGTGGCAAAAGATGCTAGCGTGTTACGTAACTGCTTTTGTTGTTCCTGATTCAGCAGAGATTCCGTGTCGTTGGGTTTGAACGGCGCTCGCGGCTTTGAAACAGTGTCTGAAATAATCATGTCTAAGTTCCTCGATATTGCAAATGAGTTGCTACAGCAACGACGTTCGCTCGCTCCAGCCACCAATCAGTGTTTCTCCGGCTTCCGTCCGCGGACGAGGGTACGGGGAGCAGGCTATCTCAAGCATTGCCCATGCAAGGCAAAGATTCGATGAGATGACAGGTTTGCCTGACAGTTCAGCGATGGCTGGAATCGCGCGCAGCGTGGGCATTCCCGTGCCTGACAAAAGAATTGCGTCCGCTCTGTTTGTCGCTAGAGAATTTGTCGCTTCCAGAATCATTTCGGTATTCAATTTATAAACATTACGCGTATCTTCCGCCTCGAGCATTGTTCGTACAGAGCCAATGACCGTGAGCCCGCACTTTTCCCAATGTGCATGGCTAATGTCAACCAACCATTGGGGGTATGGCGCGATTAATGCAATTTTTGAAACTCCGAGATGTTTCAGTGCAGAGAGAATGGCTTCTGCAGAAGTGATGATAGGGTATCCGTACTGCCGTGAAAACTCATCTATTCGACGCCGCTCCTCATCCCGCCCCAAAAGGTAGGTACTTCCTGTGCATGCGTAACCGACCACATCGAGCTTGGCGGTGTCGAATGCGTTCAGACTCGCGGCAAGATTGTGCATGTAATCCACCAGTCTGCTTTTTGAATCGACTCGGCTTCCTTGGAGTCGCGTTGTCAGTACACCGATCTGATCAGGCATCAATGCGGAAATCTCCGGTTCGACAATTGGATTGGCCTGTGGCACTGCAATACCAAACAGCCCCTGCTTGCTGTACTCTCTTTCGGGATGGCGACTTATGTTTTGCGCAGTATCAATGACATGCATTTGTTATCTCCCATCACCAGGTACGGTACCTTTAGGAAGATCGCTCACGTATTGCGCGATTTCACCTGGAGTGGTAAGCCATATCGAATCGCGATTATTATTGATGTGTTCCAGCACTGTCCTTAGCTGGTGGATGCGATGTGGATGCCCAGTCATGAACGTATGTAACGACACGCAGTAAACCATAGGGAATGATTTTGATTCGTGTAGCTGTTCATCAAATGCATTTATCATCATTCGGGTGAAGTCGGTGTCGCTGGAACCCCTATTGATATATGCGGGAAGGTCATTTAATTCCATCGACGGATACGGAACCGCCAAAATCGGTCCCTTACCGGTCTTGAACCACATCGGCTGTTCATCAAAAAACCAGTCGAGCATGTATGTAAAGCCCAGTTCCTTCAGTAGTTCGGGCGTATTGGCGCTTTGCGAAATAAAAGGTCCGAGCCAGCCCTTGGGAGCCACACCCTCCGCTGAATTCATTTGATTGACAACCTGAACGATCATTTCTCGCTCCTGTGTTTCCGACATATCGATCTGCCGTTCTGAGTTGGTTCGACCGTGTCCTACGAATTCATCTCCACGTTCACGAAATGCATCAAGAACTCGGGGGTAAACGTCATACACGGATGAGTTGGCGAGGATAGCCAGCGGTATTTCCAGGTCGTCAAAGAGTTTTTTAATGCGCCAGACCCCTACCCGGTTTCCATAATCACGATAGGCATAACCTCGATGGTAGGGCGCTGAAGGGGACGAGGTAAAGTCGTTTCCGGGATTCAGACCAAATTCAAAGGCTTCAATATTCAGTGCGAAGTAGACGGCAAGTCTTGTGCCATTTTCCCAATCGTAAGTCGGTCGATCGACGATAGCAGAATATGGATAGCGGTCTAGTTTTGTATCAAATTTTTTCATGATTGCTCCTAGTTAATTATCAGTTTCATTTGGGAGATACGGATATTTCTCGCAAACGTTTTAAGAGCTCGTTCGCCGGAAGTACCTCAGCATACTTTTGGGACATATCGAAGAGATTGACGACATGGGACACCTCTCCTCTGTCATAGACGCAATCTTCAGGAACAATTACGTGGTAGTTATAGGAGAAGCCATCTACGACGCTGGCGCGTATACATCCAGAAGTCGTGCAGCCAACCATGAGTAAAGTGTCGACACCTAAATTCACCAGATGGCTGGCCAAGGACGTGCCGAAGAAGGCGCTGGGATGATGTTTCGGAATTAGAATGTCTCCCTCTATTGGAGCCAGATCGCCAAAGAACTCATAGCCACGAAGCGGTATATCCATCATGGTCGGGACTTTTTCCGTCAATCGACCTCTGTCGTATAATTTCTTTGGCGCAACGTGCGGATAAAGGACGGGCCAGTTCTTACTCCGAAACAGGGATAACAATGGCTTAACCTGATCAGCAGCAGCCCAGGCGGCGTCGCCACATGATGTGGGAAACTCTTTCATCGCTTCCGCAATTGGGACACGAGCTGTGCCCGTCGTTCTGTATTGCATATCGATAATGAGAAGTGCCGGATGCTTTCCCATTCCGCCGGAGCCGCCAAATCCTGCGGTGGCATATGCAGCTTTATCAGCATTTGTAATCAAGTCATCCCAAGGCCGTTTAATATTCATCTCGTAATTCCTCTGGGTGTCAAACCGCCAGTATTAGCGGGTTCAACTATTTCTAATGGATTCAAAGAAGTGGTATGGTCATATGTCGCCATGAAGTCTTCGACTATTGCGTCGAACTTCTTCCAGGGAGCTTGTCGGAGGCTATAAGCTCGTACGACAAACGATGGGCCGGCGTAGAAGTTCTCATATTGGAGATGGCGGCTTGCAAATTCAGAGCCGAGCATGTCCCACGCTAGCTTGTAAAGCTTCATACGGTCTAACGCGGTTTCATGGTCTGTGGACCAAAACTCTTCAAAGATGGCATTCAGAGACTCATCATGTATTACCGAAACGTTCGCGGGCATTTGGAAAACGGAGCCACCCATGAGCTCCCGTACCGCGGTGCACAACGAGACGTAGTTTTCTTGGCACCAATTCAAGGTTGCGTACATGTATCTACGATTGGGCAACACAAGTCCTTCGCCAATCTCTTCAAATGCGAGGATTTGCCCCGCTATCATTGCGGCGAGACTAGCTTCATACGCAGCAAGGCGACCTAACGTATCTTGGACGGCGGGAATGTTGCGGACGCCACCCGATTGACAAATTTTGTTCGCAAGCCCGAGGATGAATTGCAACTTCGACCAAAATCTGACGTTCGATTGATGGTTACCGAAACAATGACCCGCGGTATCAACGTATATGGACCTACTTAGCTCTATATGACCCAGGGTGAAGATACGGTTCCAAGGAACCTTTACTTGATCGCAGAACAGCATCATGTCCGATTCGTCGAAGCGGGATGACAAAGGGTTATCAAATGCGCTTTCCGCCATCGCCTCCATGGACTTTCGGGACCATAGGCTAATCCCCGGTGTAGCGACAGGCAGTGCACATGTTATTGCCTCCTTTTCTCGACCTGGAGCTAGAGCTGATAGGTTACCAATCCAGACTTCGTCGACAAAGGCGCCACCTGTCGCGAGCATTTTCATGCCATGGATGGTTACCCCAGACTCATCGGACGCGATTACCTGCAATGATGGGGAGTCAAATAAATGTTCCTTAGCATCAGAGCTCCAGTTTTTGGCGCCAGCGGGAGGATGAACCGCGTATGTTACATACAGATCATTATCGCGAAGGTAACGATAATAAGCTTCAATGTTTTGTCGAAACCCGTGGTCTGAAAGGTCAAAAATATCAGGCTTCAGAGTCATCCCCGTGACGAAGGACGAAACATGGTCAGGCGAACGGCCCAATAATCCATAGCTGAAATCCGCCAGTAACTTGTGCCCGTTGCTCCGGAACTTCAGGTCTTCGATATTTCGGGGCTGCATGTAGTAGAAGCTATATCTCTGACCATTCTCTTCAAAAGACATTCCTGGCGTTGTTCGCTTGTAATCAAAAAGTTTGGCATATGTGCCAGCGGCATTGCGAAATGCGGGATGTTTCGTTACGTCAGTGACAAGCTCGCCTCCAATATAAACTCGCCGTCCGTCGCGTAATGATTTTAAATATTCTTCACCCGTTCGTAGCATTGCATACCTCATATAGTTAAGTAAGTGACTTAACTATATTTGATGGCTGTTTTGTTGTCAATACCTTTTCTCAAGGTTTGTGGTGTCATCACTCCTTTTCCTTAGTCCGTTAACCGCTGTATTGCTTGGATGGCTCTTTCTCGACCAAACACTGACCTTGCTTCAGATCGCCGGTCTTGTGTTCATCATTGGCAGCATCTGGTTGAGTCAACGCGCCAATCGTCAGCCCTCAAATAAGGCTATTTCGCTTGAGCCTGAGTCAAGTGGACGAACTTAACTCATGATTTTTTGACAGGGGCCGCAAAGCAAGGGTATTCTGAAAATCTGGTTAATCAAGGGTTCAAGTAATGAAGATCGAGAGTGCAGGAAACAAAGAGCATCAGCAGCTTATCGAAATCTGGGAGTCCTCGGTCCGGGCGACGCACAATTTTTTGGCCGAGCGCGACCTCGTTGAACTGAAGCCGCTTATCCTGAATCAGTATTTCAAGGCCGTTGACCTGAGCGTTGCCAGGAACGGCGAGGGGGAACTATTGGGGTTTTGCGGCGTGAGCGATGGCAATATTGAGATGCTGTTCGTTGCGCCGGAAGCGCGCGGCAAAGGCATCGGGGCGTCGCTTGCCCGGCATGCGATAAGCGCTCGAGGTGCCACAAGGGTGGATGTAAATGAGCAGAACGAGCAGGCGCTGGGGTTTTATGAGCATCTGGGCTTTGCGGTGATTGGGCGTTCCCCCCTTGACGGTCAGGGCAAGCCTTATCCGTTGCTGCATATGCGGCTTAGCGCATGAGATACCATCACTCTGTACGGTAGCCACGGCAACCAAGCCTTGGATGCCCAGCTCGAGGATCGAGATACGCGCCAAACACGCCGCTCAACCACTGAATCCAGATGCCCAAAAGGTGACTTTGTCCCTGGAAAAACGGATCCCGGGCGAAGTGCTTGAACTTGGCCAAAGGGACACGAAATGGCAACCATAGCAAAATCACGCTGGCTCGCCAAAGCGCGACTCGCCCCTCGCGATGCAGACGGGTCGCTGGATGCGCAAGACTCGCCACACTGGAAGGCTGCACTTATCGACGCGGCGGAAGCGCTGCTTACCGAAATTGGCATGCATCCGGGAATTGCGGGATCTGTGGGAGCTGAAGGACGGAGTCAGCAGTCTAACGCGAGATCTGTAACGTTAGGGGGCTCTCATTGCAAGAAATCTAGTACTATTCAAATGCGACGAACGACTTTTAGTTGAGGCAAGTGTTTGCGGCTTGCCGAGACGAGACGGAAGAAACGTCCGTTGTACGACCACCTTACGGACAAGGACAAATAGCGCTGACTTTTGCGCAGTGTAAAGTCTGCGATTTTTTACGACACGCATGAAGATTTCCAGCCCGATCTCGACCGATACAGTTGATGCTTTGATCGTAGTCGATGTTCAGAACGCTTTCGTTTCTGGACCTGAAGCTGTGCCGGAACATAAGCAGCTCATTTCTATGGTCGGCTATGTGCTTAGCCAGGCCAGGTCCGCCAACGCGCCCGTGATCTTCCTCCAGAATGATGGTCCGGCCGGCGCCGTCGATGAGCCGTACCAACCAGGATGGGCGCTATTGTTCCCTCCGCAACCTGGCGACAAGATCGTGCGGAAGAAAAACGATAACGGGTTTGACGGAACGAGCCTACATGCCATCCTCACCGGTCTGGACATACGAACGGTCGCGATATGCGGCTTGCTTTCGGAAATGTGCGTTGCGGCGACCGCGCGGGCAGCCATGGAACATGGTTATGGCGTTCTGCTGCCGCACGATGCGCATGCAACTTACGACGTTCCCGCCGGTCCAGGATCAGAGGGCGTGCCTGCAGCGATGGCGGCGCGGGCGGCTGAATGGTCGCTTGGCGACGAGATCAAAATCTGTGCGTCGGCGCATGAAGTTCAGTTCGCGGCAAGTCATTTCGAATCCGAGCAAAATCCCAGCAAAGTGTCTGAAAATTCTACTTGGGATTCCTGATTAATGTACCGTAATCACATGTATCATGCTTACTAAGCGCCAGGCGGCACCATGCACTTACTCATAGATTTGGCATCGTCTGAGGAAAAATCGCAGCTGAGGACGCTCCTTGCCGACTGCCTGTCGGAGTTAAGCCGCTACGGCACCGTCGACTATGCCTATCCCTACTTTGACACCTATTGGGATCACAAAGAACGCCGCTGGCCTTATCTGATACGTCAACGCAACCAAATTGTTGGCTTCTCTCTTGTGAATACCTGGTCTCCATCTGGGAACGGGACCGACTTCGCAATCGCCGAATTCTATATCGTACCCGATGCGAGGGGGTGTGGAATTGGACACAATGCTGCAAAAAACATTTTCCTGATGCACACCGGCATATGGGAGCTTAGCGTTATGTCGTTGAACGCACCGGCTCAAAGATTTTGGCCGAAAGCCATTGCCGCGGCTCAAGTAAGTACGCTGGAGCGAATGCAGGGCGATGGCGAGATGATCTATCGTTTCACGACTGGATAGGATGGACAGAGACGAGGACAAATGATTTGTCTCGCACGGCGCCAAACCATCTTTGGTCTGGTTGACGCTGCACTCACTGACGCGACATAAGCGCAAGCGGTCAGAACTCGGCACAAGCCCGTTATACGACCATGTTGAATGCCAGCGCAACGATGAGTCCTCCCGAGATAAACGCCGTAACAGTTCTCCCGCGGTCACTCGTGAGTTTACGGCCGAGTGTAGCGCCTCCGCCTGCCAAAAGAAGCTGCCAACTGGCGGAGGCAACAACGATCGCGGCGATATAGGCTGTAGCGTGTGACGGGGCCATCTCGCGCGTCGCCTGTTCTCCAAGGACCAGCGACACAAAATAGATCGCGGGCCAGGGGTTAAGTGCCGTCAGACAAAAGAATGTGAAATAGGCGCGCCGGCAGGTTATGCGAACCGATGCCGCAGATGACGTGCGTTCCTCTTTATGTACCGTAGCCATCACAATATGGGCTGCCATCACAATAAGGACGATAGCGGCCATCCACCGCAAGGGTTGCGAATAAGGCTGAATGGCAATGGCAAGCGCGCTCCCACCAGTCACCGCCGCTATGGCATATAAACCGTCTACTGTGACGGCACCCATTGCTGCTGCGGCACCGACACGAAAAGACGACCGTGCGGTCATGTCGACCATTAGCACCGCTACCGCGCCCAGGGGCACGGCGAGTCCGTATCCCGCCCAAAGGCCAGCGACAATTTTCTCAATCATAAATGAAATCCATGTTCGATTTGAATCTTTGAAAAAGACAGTTTTACACATACATTCATGTACGTATATCGAATATTTATATACAATACCTTGTGGAAAAATTACATGATTGATCATCGACTTCGTACCCTGCGCGTATTGGCGTCCGAGGGCACCGTCACAGCGGCTGCCCTCACGCTGCATCTCACGCCGTCCACCGTTTCACAGCAGCTTCGCCACCTTGCTGAAGACCTTGGCGTACGATTGCTCGAGCCTGACGGGCGCAGGGTCCGCCTTACAGCCGCAGCACTTGCCATTATTGAACACGCCGATATCCTATATGCGCAATGGGAACGGACAAGCGCAGATTTGGATGCATACCGAGACGGAGAGGCTGGCCACCTGCGAATAGCCGGGATTGCCACAGCGCTGTCCAGTATTATTGCTCCAGCCATGGTAAAGCTCAGGCGCCAATACCCACGTATGACCTTTGATCTCGGAGAGTACGCAGGCGAGAATCGGTTCAAACTCCTGGTCGCCGGACAGGTGGATATTGCGGTAATCATCCCGACGCCCGACGGGCCTGCCCCGAACGACGGCAGGTTCGAGCAGCAAGTGCTTCTGGAAGAACCTCAGGACCTGTTGGTCCCTGCGCAACATCGGTTCGCTTTGCGAGATGACGTAAGCCTGAGCGATGCAGCAGAAGAAATCTGGATTCAGGCGGGAGATCAGCGTGACCAGCACCAACTCTTGTTGAGTGCCTGTGCCGCCGCCGGCTTCATGCCTCGCCTAGCTCACAACGCTATTGATTGGTGCGCAGTGGGGGCTCTGGTTGCCCATGGATACGGAATCTGCCTATTTCCTCGGCTTGCTCATTTAACATCGGGTCAGGAGGTCAAGCGGGTTCGTCTAGTGGGCGCCCATGCTCCTGTGCGAAGGCTGCTTGCTTGTATACGTCGCGGTAGCGCCGATCAATTCTCCATCGCCAGCGGGCTCTCAGCACTACGCAGCGCCTCGGACGAATGGAAAGCCCAAGAGGCCACGGCACGATCGTGAAAGCCGACAGCAATCCGAAGGCCCGAGGATTTTGAAGCCCATGACGGCGGAGTGAGTCAGCGCAAACTGAGCACAACGCACCGCATCGGCAGCGCCACGGTCGAGCGGTGGCACCAGCCCTACGTTAAACAACGAGTGTCAGAGCTGTTGGGACGAAGCTGCCCACAGGTGCTCGGCATTTTTTCTGTCACAAACGAGGCTGTGACGCATGGAAATAGGCTATTTAAAGGTTGATCGCTCGCCAACATTTTTAGCAATGAAGAATTAAACTGTTACCTTGGTCCGCAATGAACGTACCACCTCTTTAGAGGGAACAGGCCAAATATGAAGGTGTTGCGTGAGGGCACTTTCGATGCAGCGAGAGCGTAACAAGATTTTGAAAAGGAAGAACAACCTGTTTGTTATCGATCATTTCAAGCCGATTCAGTGGCCGCCTGGAAGGGCCTGTCAAATGAGCAGCAATCCCTGGCCAGCCGGACCAGGTCCGTCACCAAGGTGCTTCGTCGATCTGCGCGCTGAACAGCGACAAAAGGCACATCGGGCACAACTGGCGTGACATGTAATACCTGCAGCAGACCAGCATCGATCATCGGTTTTAGGCAATGCACGGGTAGATGGCTCACGCCAAGTCCAGAGACCGTCATACCGATAATCGCCACGAGATTATTGCTTGTGATGCGCTCGACGGGCTCCAGCCCTGCTGCCTTGAACCAATCTTCGTAAAGAACGCCAGTCGCCGATAGTTGGCCCTGAGTGAGAAGGCGCCGCTGGGCAATATCGTGGACGCGAAGCTTAGACTTCGTGTCTATGAGGCCCGGCTTGCACATCCAAGCATTTCGCACGGCACCGATGCGTGTCTTTAGCAGGCGGACATCCTCGAAGAGGTCGGGCACAACAATTAAATCAAGACGTTCGCTCAGGACTTTCTCGCGCAGGCTAAAACTGTCGTCGACGTCTGGCTCGAAGTGCGCCTTGGGGTAGCGGCTCTGCACCGCGTTGACCAGTCGCGGGAGCCATGTCATAGCGGGAAGCTCGGTCATGCCAATACGCAGACGACGCTCCACTACCTCGGGGCGTTCGAACTGCTCAAGTGCTTCCTCGCGCTGGCGTAGAAAGCGCTTGGCGATAAAGAACATTTCTTCACCTTTCTCGGTCAAGCGCGCAGTTCTTTGCGAGCGGTCGAAGAGCTGCGTTTTAACAGTTTCCTCGAGTTCCTGCACGCGCTTGGACACAGCGGACTGCGTCGTCGCGAGCTTGTTTGCGGCGTGTGCGAATCCACCCAACTGTACGACCCAGAAGAATGCCTCCAGCTGTTTGAAAGTCATGACTCTATCTCATTCCATTTGACGATAATAAAGAATCGATAAATATCGCTTTTTTTATTCTTCAACCGATCATACCATAGCAATCGTAGGCAGTACGCCCAATACCTTTTCACCGCTCAGGGAGACCAAAGTGAAACAACGCAAACCTATTGAAGATGCCAGCGCGTGGACGGCAGCCCAAGTAAACGGCGATCAAAGCTGGATTTATCGCTTCACGCCAGAGCAGATCGCCGAGCTTGACGCTGCTTTGGAGAAGGTGAAGCACATGCCGATCACCGACATCACAAAAGAGGACTTTCCTCTAGACAAGACCCTGGTGATGCTAAACAAAGTAGCCGCACAAGTCGAAGACGGCATTGGCATGGCTGTGCTGCGGGGCCTGCCGGTTCTGAACTACTCGAAGGACGACGCATCGCGGATCTACTGGGGCATCGGCCGGCATCTTGGGCAACCGGTCACGCAGAACTCGCGTGCGCACTTACTCGGCCATGTGAAAGATGAAGGGGTGAAGTACGGCCATAAGACACGTGGCTACAACACCAGCGCCAAGCTCAACTTCCATTGCGACAACTGCGACGTCGTGGGTCTCTTATGTCTGCGCGTGTCGCGCACCGGTGGCCTCAGTCGCATCACAAGTACGACCTCAATTCACAATGAAATACTAAAGCGCAAGCCCGAACTGCTCGAACCGCTGTTTGCGGGGTTCTTCTATGACCTGAAGGGGGAGCACTTGCCGGGTCGCACCCCGCTGTCCGAGCACCGCATTCCGGTATTCAGTCTCTTCGAAGGCAAGCTCAGCTGTCGTTACCTTCGCAACGCGATAGAACCTGCGTTCGAGAAGAGCGGCATTCCGGCGACGCCTGAGCAAGTTGAAGCGATGGATCTTTTCGACGAACTCGCCGGCAGCAAGTCACTGTGCTTCGAGATGGAGATGGAGCCGGGCGATATGCAGCTATTGAACAACCACGTGACAGTGCATTCGCGCACGGCCTTCGAAGATTACGAAGAGGAGGACAAGAAGCGCCATCTACTACGGCTTTGGATGCGCACAGATGTGCGTCCTCTTGCGCCCGAATTTGCCGAGCGTTTCGGGCCTGGCACTGCCCGCATGGGCGTTCCCGCGCCTGAAGCTTTCGGTCTTCCACCACGCCCGCGATTGGAACACGGTCTGCCTGAGATGGCCCACTGATCGAACAATAAATCTCTCTGGCAGACACCCAATGAAAACCATTCTGAAAACCTTTTTTCTCGCCAGTTCCTTGCTTGCCGGTGCTGCACTTGCGGCCTATCCTGAGCGCCCTGTGACCATCGTCGTACCCTACGCGCCTGGCGGAGCGGCCGACGCTTTGGCTCGACAACTGGCGGTGCGCATGGGCACCAATCTGGGTACCAGCGTGATCGTGGACAACAGACCCGGGGCAAGCGGCATTATTGGCAAATCCCTTGTGGCACGTGCGCCGGCTGACGGATATACCCTGCTGTATGACGCGACGCCGTCCTCCATCAATCAGGCGCTGTTCAAAAGCCTGCCGTTTACCAACAAGGATTTTCAGCCACTGTCGCTGATCACCATGATGCCCAACGTGCTGGTCGTGCGCAAGGAGTCATCGATCAAGGACCAGGCAGACCTGATCGCCCGCGCCAAGGACCAACCCGGCAAGCTGACCTTTGCTTCAGGAGGCAGCGGCACGGTGCAGCGCATGGCAACCGAGCTGTATCGGCAGGGTCTCGGTCTGGATATGCTGCACGTGCCTTATAAGAGCGGCGGGCCAGCGATCTCGGACACGATGGGAGGGCAGGTCGATGTCATGTTCAGCAATATCGCAGCGTGCTATCCGCTGATCTCGGCGGGCAAGTTACGCGCGTTGGCGATTTCCTCTGCTGAACGTTCCCCTTTGCTGCCCGACGTGCCTGCCGTTGCCGAGAGTGCGTTGCCAGGCTTCGAGGTGTACGAATGGGCTGGCCTGCTGCTGCCGGCGGGCACGCCCGAAGCGGTCATCGACCGTCTGCACAAGGCAGTGGTCGAGTCACTTCAGGACGAAGCGTTGAAGCAGCGTTTCGCTGAAATTGGCGCGCAGCCCATCGGCAATACTCCGGCCGAGTTTGCCACCTTTTTACAGAAGGAATCGGCCAAGTGGGCCGAAACAGTACGCAAGGGCAAGATCAAGCGCCAATGAGTTTGGACTAACTTCGCCACAAGCGCATTACTAATACCTATATTTCATTATACATATCATGCAAAAAATATTTAAGGCTGCAGTCGTGCAGTCGGCTGCAGTCGCCTTCGACAACTATCGGACCATGCTGCGCATGAAAGAGCTGGCGAATCAGGCGCGTGATCAGGGTGCCTCGCTAGTCGTCTTTCCTGAAGCAATGCTCGGTACTTATCCCAAGGGCAGTACATTCGGCGCCTACGTTGGTGGCAGAAGTGAGCAAGGCCGGGACGAGTTCCTGCGCTATCACCGCAACGCCATTGATGTGCCCGGCCCTTACATCGACGAACTCGCCGTACTGGCCAAAGACCTTGGCGTGTATTTGGTCACAGGTGTGGTTGAACGAGCGGGCGGTACCCTTTACTGCACCGTCGTTTTTTTCGACAACAAGGGAAACTTCCTGGGCAAACATCGCAAGCTGATGCCCACCGGCAGCGAGCGAACCATCTGGGGTTTCGGGGACGGCTCTACGCTTCCCGTGTATGCGACAGATTTGGGCAGGCTCGGTGCGGTGATTTGCTGGGAAAATTACATGCCTTTGCTACGCACTACCATGTACTCGAAAGGCATCGAACTGTACTGTGCACCAACGCTTGCCAGCAGCGACATCTGGCCAGCTTCGATGCAGCACATCGCTATGGAGGGGCGTTGCTTTGTGTTTAGCGCCAACCAGTACGCCACCGCTTCTGACTATCCGTCAGACTATGTGAGCGTAGCAAGTTCGGACCCCGCACAACCGCTGACCCGGGGTGGAAGCTGCATCGTCGATCCCTTCGGGAACTTTCTGGCAGGCCCCAATTTCGAGGGTGCAGCCGTAATGGTGGCTGAGATCGACCTGGACGATACCATTCGCGGCAAATACGACCTCGATGTCACTGGCCATTACGCGCGCCCCGATGTGTTCCAGCTGTTTGTCAACGAGCGCCCACAGGAAGTCGTCCAGTCGGACAGAGGGCCATTCGCAAAGTCTGATCCAAGACACCTGACGGAAAAGCATAAATCACCAATCGGTTCCAAGACCTGGGGCCATCACAAATGAAATCGCCCCATTCAGAAGGAGGCCACATGTTCACCACATTCAAGACCATTTCCCGGCAGGCGCTAGGTTGCTGCCTGCTCGTTGCGCTTTCAGGCGTTGCTACCACCGCACACGCCAATCGTCTGGAGGAGATCAAGAGTCGGGGTCGCTTGGTTTGCGCCACGCTGTCGGGGACTGAGCCTCTGGCTTTTCAGGACCCGCGCACCCGTCAGTATGTCGGTTTTGACATTGACCTTTGCAATGCGTTGGCCAAGCGATTGGGCGTCACTCTCGAACACAAGCCTATCGCCGTAGAAGCACGCATTCCCGAACTTAGCCTGGGACGCGTTGACGTGGTCGCTGCCGCCATGGGCTACACCAAGGAGAGGGCTACGCGAATTGCATACTCCGACATTCATTACCAGTTACCCATCAAAATCGTTGTTTCGAATTCGTCGGGTATCAAAACCTTTGCTGATCTGGCTGGAAAAAAAATCAGCGCCAACAAAGGCAGCACTCCTGAGACCTTCACACGAGAACGGATTCCTAGCGCTGAAGTGGTGACCTATCAGGACAGCTCCACTGCATTCCTGGCGCTGGCGCAAGGCAAAGTGCAGGGCCTTGCGATCGGCCAGGCGGCGGGCGCACGTTTTGTCGACCAAGGCGAAGGCAAGTTCAGATTCCTGGACGAGTCCTTGTTCTTCGAGCCGACCGGTCTTGGCATTAAAAAAGGCGAGCCCGAGTTGCTCGACGCCGTGAACAAGGCACTGCACCTGATGGAAGACAGCGGTCAGCTCGATGTCATGTGGAACAAGTGGTACGGCCCAAGCACGAAGTTCAAGATTCCCCGCGAAAAGAAGCTGACTCCCTTGTCTGACCTTTGATCGATCCCTGTAACTCTTCATCGTTGGCACTATGGAACTACTCAATTTCGGTGTGGTGCTTCAGGGCAAGTACCTAAGCTGGCTGCTGGCCGGTGCAACAATGACGCTGGTACTCTTTGCTGCATGCTGGCTCGCGGGCTTCGTACTATCGCTTTTTCTACTCGCCTTGCGACAGTCCGGCGTCAGTTTGCTGGCGGCGTTTACCAAGGCGTTTGTCGCCTACCACCGCAACGTGCCGCAACTGGTTCAGGTCTTTCTATGGTACTTCGGTGTGCCACAGCTCCTGCCAGAAGCAGGGCAGACCTGGATCAACACGCACGACAGCGAGTTCGTCCTGGTGTGGATCGCTCTCTCCTGGAATTGTGCCGCGTACATGTCGGAGGATCTGCGCAGCGGCCTGCGGTCACTGCCACACAGCCAGTTGGAAGCCGCGCGGGCGATCGGCATGACCTACCTGCAGTCCATGCGCATCGTACTCGTTCCACAGGCGCTGCGGGCAGCCTTGCCACCGCTGGTGAACCAATCGCTGAGCCTGTTCAAGTCGACCAGCCTGGCGATGACCGTAGGTCTTGCGGAAATCACCTACGCATCACGCCAGATAGAGAATGAGAGCTTTCGCACCTTTGAAGCCTTCGCCGTCGCTTCGGTCTTCTACTGGATCTGTTCATTCGTGCTGATCTTCGTCGGCCACTATTGGAGTGAACGCCTGAAGAACACAAGGAGAACTGCATGATCGATATTCTGGACAGGTATGGGCTGTTACTCTTGGTTGGTCAGTACCCTTACGGTCCCTTGGGCGGCCTCGCCCTCACTCTGTGCCTGGCCATTGCCGGACTTGTGATTTCGTTCCCCTTGGCCGTGTTGATCGGCATGGCACGCACGAGTCCATTTCGTGCGTTCCGTCTAGGCGCTGGCCTGATCGTCAATGCCGTGCGCGGACTGCCTGTGTTGTTGCTGATCTTCTGGGCCTACTTCATCGTGCCTCTGGTGATCGGTCGCTCTGTCTCCGGGGTCACCACTGTCATCTGCGCGCTGGTGTTGTATGAACTCGCCTTCATGGGCGAGGTGGTACGTGCGGGCATCGAAGCCATACCAAAGGGTCAGGTAGAAGCCGCACGCGCCATCGGGATGACCTACGTGCAAACGATGCGAAAGATCGTGCTGCCGCAGGCGCTCGTGAATATGACGCCGAGCATCCTCAATCAATTCATCAATCTCATCAAAAACACGTCGCTGGGCTACATCATCAGCGTAAACGAACTGACCTACGCCGCATATCAGGTCAACGCGCAGCTACTCACCCAACCTTTCAAGGTGTACCTGATTTTGGCTGCAACCTACTTCCTCATCTGCTGGTCGCTTAGTCTGGCGGTCGAGAAGCTGGAAAAAACAATCAATGAGCGTCGCCGTGTGATGCCAAGGAGTGTCTAAAATGATCGTCTTCCAGGAAGTCCAGAAATACTACGGTGAGTACAAAGCGCTAGACGGTATCACCGAGACGATCGCCAAGGGCGAAGTCGTTGTTGTCTGCGGGCCTTCGGGATCGGGCAAGTCGACACTGATCCGCACGGTGAACCGGCTTGAGCCAATCTCGGGCGGCACGATCATGGTTGATGGCCAGGACACCAATGCGCCGAATGTCAACGTCAACGCTCTGCGCAGCCGTATCGGCTTCGTCTTCCAGAGCTTTAACCTTTTTCCACATCTCAGCGTCCTTCAGAACGTATCCATCGGCCCGACGGCGGTGTCGCGTTTGTCAGCTCAGGAAGCGCGTGAACGGTCTCTTGCCTTGCTGGAGAAAGTTGGATTGGCGAGCAAAGCCGATGACTTTCCCCCCCAGCTATCGGGCGGACAGCAGCAACGTGTGGCCATCGCACGCGCTCTGGCCATGCAGCCACCGGTCATGCTTTTTGACGAACCGACGAGCGCGCTTGACCCGGAGATGGTCGGCGAGGTTTTGAACGTGATGAAGCAGCTCGCGGCCGATGGCATGACGATGGTGTGCGTAACGCACGAGATGGGCTTCGCGCGCGAGGTGGCCGATCGGATCCTGTTCATGGACGCCGGCGCGATCGTGGAACGTTCTACACCCGATGAATTTTTTACCAACCCCCAACACCCACGCGCCAGGAAGTTCGTGTCGGACATCCGGCACGCATGAGCTGTTTGAGAAACCTATGACATATCTATCATCTTCACTTTCCCGTATCAAACCGTCGAGCACCATTGGCGCGACCCAGCGCGCACGCGATTTGGCAGCACAGGGCCGCGACATCATCGCCTTGAGCACGGGCGAGCCAGATTTCGATACACCCGATAATATTCGCCTCGCGGCCATTCGAGCCATCACAGACGGCAAAACCCGCTATACGCCTGTCAGCGGCATTCCCGAACTGCGCGACGCTATCACCAAGAAGTTCGAGAGGGAAAACGGCCTCTCTTACCAACGCGAGGAAACCATCGTTTGCAGCGGCGGCAAACATGTCATTGCCAACGCACTGCTTGCCACCCTGAACGAGGGCGACGAGGTCATCATCCCTGCCCCCTATTGGGTGTCCTACCCGGAGATCGTGGCGCTGTGCAATGGCGAACCTGTCATTGTGACCACCAGCATGGACCACGGGCTGAAGCTTACCCCCGAAGCGCTGGCAAAAGCGATCACGCCGAAGACCAAGTGGGTGATTCTGAACTCGCCGTCGAACCCCTCGGGCGCAGCCTACACCGAGCAGGAACTGCGCAGTCTTGCTGATGTGATCGTGGACCACGACCAGGTGCTGGTCATGTGCGACGACATTTATGAACACCTCGTCTATGACGATTTCGCGTACCGTACCCTCGCTCAGGTGGAGCCTCGGTTAAAAGAGCGCACCCTCACGATCAACGGTGTATCCAAAGGCTATGCCATGACCGGATGGCGCATCGGTTACGGTGCCGGCCCTGTCAAACTGATCAAAGCCATGGAAGTACTCCAGGGGCAGGTCACCTCCGCTGCGAGTTCGGTGGCTCAATGGGCGGCAGTTGAGGCGCTCGACGGACCACAGGACTACCTTGCAACCCGGCGCGAAGCATTCCGTCGCCGCAGAGACATGGTGGTGGACGCCCTGAACGAATGCAGCGGCATCCGTTGCCTGCGACCAGAAGGTGCCTTCTATGTCTTTCCCTCCTGCGAAGGGGCTTTCGGCAAAAAAACACCGTCTGGTGTGCGGATCGAAAACGACGAGTCCTTTGCACTGGAACTGCTGAGCGGCGAAGGCGTGGCTGTTGTCCAGGGCAGTGCGTTCGGCACCGCCGGCCACTTCCGCATTTCGTACGCGGCCAGCGAGAGCCACCTTACCGAGGCGCTTGTACGGATCAGGCGTTTTTGCGCGAGCCTGCAGGTGTGACCCTTCACTGGTAGCGTGAAGATATTAACGCATGAAAATACTATGGCGTGACGCAGGCCTTTGTTGAGGCGGCGATAAGTCACTGATTTACTATTAAAAGGAATGAACAATGGCATTACTATCAATGCAGTGGAAGGGAGTGAAGACCCAATGACGTCCACCAACATAAATCGCAATTTCGAACGTGTGTCTGCCGAGCATGTCGCGCAAGCCAGCCGGTATCAAGCGGCGATTTTCGCCGACGTGAATGGTCGCCGCGGTGCGATGCATGGGCGCATTGTGGCTGTCGAGCCCGGCATGAAGCTCGCTGGGCCTGCCTTCACTGTCGATGTGCGTCCGGGCGATAACCTTATGATTCATGCGGCGATCGCGCTAGCCAGGCCGGGCGATGTGCTCGTCATAGATGGCAAGAGCGACATGACCGCAGCGCTGATGGGTGCTTTGATGATGAACGCTTGCAAAGTTCGTCACCTCGCTGGCGTCGTCGTTGACGGTGCAGTACGAGACCGTGAGGAGCTCGAGTCTCTGGGTTTTCCCGTGTTTTCTGTGGGAACCAATCCTAACGGCCCGACGAAAAACGTAGCGGGTCGTATCGGTATGCCGTTGAGCTGTGGCGGAGTCACAGTGTACCCTGGAGATCTCGTCGTGGCGGACGTAGACGGTGTGGTCGTCCTTGAGCGCAAGGATGTCCCTGCGCTTTTGCCATTGGCAGCAAAAAAGGAGGCAGACGAAGCCACTCGCATGAATCAGATCCAGCGCGGCAATACCTCTGCGTCGTGGCTTGAAGATGCTTTGCGTAAAGCTGGAGCACTCTCGGACAGCGAGCACCTCTAGCGGGTGTATCGTGATCATTAAGCGTCGTTTCACCATGAAGTGAGAAATTAATGACCCAAGAAGCCATCGTTATTGCCGAAGAAAAAATCCATCCGGATGCGGTCGCTTTGTTAAAGGACTAATGTCCTTGTTACACCGGCGCACGCTTCAATCAAGACGAATTAGTTGCACGCGTCGAGCGCGAACAGCCGGTGGCCATCTTATCTCGTTACGGAAAAATCAATGAACGCGTACTAGCAGCCTCTCGCAAACTGAAGGTCATTGGTCGACATGGCGTAGGGATGGACGCCATCGACCAGGCCTCTGCCAAACAACTTGGAATCAAAGCGATTGCGGCCGTGGGATCGAACAGCCATGCCGTTGCAGAACGGGCGCTGCGTCATTACAGACTTGTAGGAAGCGCGCCTGCTCTGATCGGTCGGCGAATCACTAGGTTGCGGATTTCGGTCATGTCTTCCATCGCGAAACGCACGCCTTCGCGGCCTAGGCCCGAATCCTTGACCCCGCCATAGGGCATGTTGTCGACGCGGTAGCTGGGCACGTCGTTGATCACCACCCCGCCGACATCGAGATGATCCCAGGCGTCGAACATCTTGAACAGATCGCGGGTGAAGACTCCCGCCTGTAACCCGAATTTGGAGGCGTTGACCTCGGCGAGTGCGGCATTGAAATCAGTGAAGCTCGACAGCAAAGCGACCGGGCCGAACGCTTCTTCAGTGACAATCCTGGTGTTGGCAGGCACGGCTTCGAGCAGGGTGGCATCGAGCATCGCGCCGTCGCGGTTGCCGCCGCAGAGCAGCCTACCGCCAGCGACAACCGCCTCGTTGACCCAGGTTTCGAGCCGCATTGCTTCCTTGAAATGGATCATTGGGCCGATGAACGTGTCGCGCTGCTTGGGGTCGCCCGCTACCAGGGTCTTTGTCCTGGCGATCAGCATGTCGCGGAAACGGTCGTAGACATCGGCATGGATAATGATGCGCTGCACTCCGATACAGCTCTGCCCCGACTGGTAGAAGGCGCCGAAAATGACGCGTTCGAGCGCATCGTCGAGATCGGCATCAGCATCGACAATCACCGCGGCATTGCCGCCTAGCTCGAGCACCACCTTCTTTTTGCCGCAGCGGGCCTTGAGGTCCCAGCCGACATCGGGCGACCCGGTGAACGAGAGCAGCTTGAGTCGGTCGTCGGTGGTGAACAAGTCGGCCCCGTCGCGACTGGCGGGTAGGATGGAGAATGCGCCCTTAGGTAGGTCGGTCTCGGCAAGCACTTCACCGATGATGATCGCGCCCAAGGGGGTGCGGCTCGCCGGTTTCATCACGAACGGACAGCCTACCGCAAGCGCCGGGGCGATCTCGTGCGCGGCTAGGTTGAGCGGAAAGTTGAAGGGCGAGATGAATGAGCACGGTCCGATGGGCACGCGCTTCCAGATGCCCTGATAGCCCTTGGCGCGCGCCGAAATGTCGAGCGACTGGACCTCTCCGGTCATCCGCACCGACTCCTCGGCGGCGATGCGGAAGGTGTCTATCAGCCGGCCGACCTCACCCTCGCTATCCTTGATCGGCTTGCCCGCCTCTACGCACAGCGCGTACGCGAGCTCGTCGAACCGCTCGGTGAAACGGGTGACGCAATGGGAGAGTACCGCCTGGCGCTCGTAGCTAGCCATCCGAGCCATCGGTTCTGCCGCCTCGACCGCACCCCCGATCGCCGCATCGATCGTCGCGGCATCGGCCTGCGCGACGCGGAACGCGACCTCGCCGGTGAACTTGTCGGTCACTGCGAGATCGGCGTTCGGCTGTTGCGCCACGTTGTTTAGATAGAGCGGATAGACGGACTTGAGCATGGTCATTCGACACTCCCGGAGCGCATCCCGCTTTCCGGCGAAACCGGGGAAAGGGGCAGCGATTGCAATTCTTTCGACAGCGTATTTATGTCGGTGTGGAGGATTTGGTCATTCTCCGAATAGTCAACAGGGCAGTCGATCAGATGGACGCCCGCCGTGTCGCGGGTATGCGCGAGCAGCTGCTTGAGATGCTCGGCGCTTTGGGCGCGATGGCCGAACGCGCC
This sequence comes from Advenella sp. FME57, assembly GCF_014897675.1. Taxonomy (GTDB): domain Bacteria; phylum Pseudomonadota; class Gammaproteobacteria; order Burkholderiales; family Burkholderiaceae_B; genus Advenella. Next base: position 69,786 of record NZ_JABUXU010000010.1, read on the forward strand.
ATAGCTTTCCGCGTACTTGACGAAATCTGGGTTGCCATAGGTCAGACCCCAGTCCTTGAAGCCCATGTGCGCCTGCTTCCAGCGGATCATTCCATAGCTGTTGTCATTAAGGATCAGCACGGTGAGGTTGAGCTTTAAGCGAACGGCGGTTTCCATTTCCTGGCTGTTCATCATGAAGCCGCCATCGCCGCAGATCGCCATCACCTTGCGATTGGGATAGACCATCGCCGAGGCCATTGCCGAGGGCAGGCCTGCGCCCATCGTGGCGAGCGCATTATCGAGCAGCACGGTATTGGGGCGGTAAGCCGGATAGTCGCGCGCGAACCAGATTTTGTACACTCCGTTGTCGAGACATATGATGCCGTCTTCGGGCATCGCCGCGCGGACCTGTTCGACCAGAAAGGACGGGAAGATGGGAAAGCGTGCATCGCCCGAGAGCGACGCGGTGTGCGCGACCTGACCCTTGCGTGCCGCCAGCATCGCGTCGAACGTCCAGCCCCCATTGGGAACGATGTCTTGCTTGATCTGCCAGACCGCGTTGGCGATGTCGCCGATAACCTCGATCTGCGGGAAGTAGACCGAATCGACCTCGGCGGTTTTTGACGAGATGTGGATCACCTGCGTGCCGCCGGCCCGCATGAAGAACGGCGGCTTCTCGATCACGTCATGACCGATATTGACGATAAGGTCGGCGGCCTCGACCGCGCGGTGAACAAAGTCGCCCGTCGACAGGGCCGCGCAGCCGACAAACTTGGGGTGACGTTCGTCGATCACACCCTTGCCGAGCTGAGTGGTAAGGAACGGGATGCCGGTTTTTTCGATGAACTGGAGCAGCATCCGGCTGGTCATGGTGCGGTTGGCGCCTGCGCCGATCACCAAAATTGGAGACCTGGCCTTTTCGAGCGCATGTGCCGCAGCGCGTACCGACTTCACATCGGCATTGGGCCGCCGCGTGTGGCTGCGCTTGAGCGGCACCAATTCGGTTTTTTCGTCGGCGACGTCCTCGGGAAACTCGATATGCGTTGCGCCGGGCTTCTCCTCTTCGGCAAGCCGGAAGGCCTCGCGCACACGGCTGGGGATGTTGTCGGCGCTGGCGAGCTGGTGGGTGAACTTGGTCAGCGGCTTCATCATGTCGACCACATCGAGGATTTGGAAGCGACCTTGCTTCGACTTCTTGATCGGTTTTTGCCCGGTGACCATCAGGATCGGCATGCCACCAAGCTGCGCATAGGCGGCGGCGGTAACCAAATTGGTTGCGCCCGGTCCCAGCGTCGCCATGCACACGCCGGTCTTGCCGGTATGCCGGCCATAGGTCGCGGCCATGAAGCCTGCCCCCTGCTCGTGCCGGGTAAGGATCAGCTGGATCTTGGTCGAGCGGCTGAGGCTGTCGAGCATATCGAGATTCTCCTCGCCGGGAACCCCAAAAATATATTCCACCTCCTCTTCCTCCAGGCACTGGATGAAAAGATCGGATGCTTTGGTCATGATGAGATTCCTCTAGAGTAGGCTGTGTCGATAGTGAGGATAACATGGTTCTTTCAGATGGCTTGGAGTACAAACGTGTTGACGATCGGGTGCGCCAGTTCAATGTCTTGGGGCATTCATCGCGGCAATTGTCTTTATTACAGCAAAGGGCCATCACGCCTTCGGGCTGGTGTCTCAGGCGCATAATGTGCCTATTCCGCTCGGGTGGATCTCGGCTTGAGGAGGAGGGCGGGCTCAGGCATCTGGGTGTCGCCGCGGCCTTGCCCGCAGTGTGAATGACCAACGCCCCAGCGACGCGCAGGGCGCGGTTGATATCGCGCGTCCAGACGCTGGCTGACAATCCGTAGTCGCTGTCGTTGCCGAAATGCTGGACGGTGAGAACAGGGCCGACACTTGAGTCCTGGCCAGTGTGTTGCTCCCTCCAGGCTGTTCCCTGACCCAAGTCCCTTTGTCCTTTGGCGGCGCCTGGATGAGCGCTGTGAGCTCAGAATGAGGAGAGCGAAGAAAGCAGCCATCTACGATCTACCAGGCGTTCCCGATTTCCTGCGTTACAAAGAGGTTCCCGATCCGGTATGCCCGCCGGATGGCGTCATCATCTGCACTGAAGCGGTCGCCATTGAAGGCGGCGATCTGATCAACTGCGCAACTTCGCCACCGCCGCATCCAGACTACATCGTCGGATTCGCTGGTACCGGCGAGGTCGTAGCCATAATGGCCAGAGCAACCCTGAACGGTCTTTGAGATTACCTTCTACTCGTCTTCTTTACTCGGAGATATATAATTAAGCATCAGAATGCCAGTATTTTTATATCAGGCCGAGTTTTAAGTGATAAATGAGATGTCCAAACCGACACGTCACGATTGGGTCCAACACGCTACTCAGCCAGGAAAAATAGAGCGTATCGAAGCCTATTTTCGTGGCCACGGTTATGCACCCCATCGACACGATACTTATGCCATTGGGATCACCCTGGATGGTGTGCAGCGTTTCCATTACCGTTATGCCCAGCGTCATAGCGTTCCGGGTACGATTCTGGTATTGCACCCTGATGAGCTTCATGACGGAGAGGCTGGCACAGAAGCGGGTTTTCATTATCGAATGGTGTACATCGAACCGTCCTTGATCCAGCAGATCCTTGGCGGAAAGCCACTGCCATTTATTGAAGGGGGGCTATCAAGGGACGGTCGGCTTCGGGCGGCAATGGAACCATTACTACAGGGCGTGGGCGTGGATACCGACCCTATGCAAGAGGATAACGCACTGAGCGATCTTGCACATGCGCTGGTCGCCGTCGCCGGCACGCGTACCATCCGGCGTCAACCGGACTTCATTGCGGTGGAGCGTGCTCGGGCCTATATCAACGACTCACTCGAACAGGGCATGACATTGGACACGCTGGCACAAGCCAGTGGCTTGGATCGTTGGCAGTTATGCCGGGATTTCCGGTCGCTCTATGGCACCAGTCCCTATCGTTACCTAAGCATGCGTCGCCTGGCTTTTGCCCGGCGGCTGATGATGTCGGGCAAGACTGTCGCCGAATCAGCGTTAACGGCAGGCTTTTTCGACCAGAGCCATATGTCGCGCCAGTTCATGTCTGCGTATGGCATCCCCCCGGCGAGATGGCTGAAGCTGGTCAGCCAGCTGCGATAGGGCAGCGGCGACGATGAGTTGCACGATCGTGCAAGACGAGCAGCGCATCATTCTTTATTATGCAAATCTCTTTGTTTTCAACGAGATATCAGCATGACACATACATCCCCCGTAGACAGCTATCACGTCATCAACCTCGCTCAAAAGTTCGGTCTTTTCAGCGAACAATGGAAACCCAAGGTCGTGGCCCAAATGAACGACTACCAGTTCAAGATCGCCCGCCTGGAAGGCGATTTCATTTGGCATACCCACTTTGATACTGATGAGGCCTTCCTCGTGCTGGAGGGCGAGCTGCGTATTGACTTTCGCGATGGCAGCGTCTTGCTGCGGCAAGGCGAGCTATATGTCGTTCCCAAAGGCGTTGAGCACAAACCCTATGCCGCCAGAGAAGTAAAACTGATGCTGATAGAACCGCACGGTACTTTAAATACCGGGGAGCAAACAGGAGAACGAACGGCCCAGAATGATTTGTGGATTTAATGGCCGACAGATTCAAGAGCGGCCACTCACACGACATGTGTGAGTGGCCGCTCCAACGTCTTATCGCCCTCGTCAACAGTTGCTGAGCACTTTCGACAAGATGCCGCTGCATTGGTTATCTTTGCCGGGACTTTTGCACAAATGGCCGCCGGTGCCAATCATCGCAACCGCCATCCGGCGATCTGCAGACAACCATTGCCTGCGTTTTATTTTGGTGCCTTTTTGGCTTTCTTGGCCTTCTTGACCACGTTGCCAGGCTGGTTTGTCAAAATTGCACTCGCAATAAGATCAAAAAGATAATCTCCCCGCGGCGTAAATGCGGGTTGGTCCCCGACCCAGCCGAGCGCAGACATGAGGGCGAACAGGTCAATCCCTTGCATATCGGTGCGCGCCGTTCCCTCGGTCTGGGCACGCTGCAATAGTCTTGCACCCGCTTCGTGCACTGCTGAGCAGGAAGCGAAAAGCGCGGACTCCGGGTCCTCGTGGGCGCTCGCCATCAAGGCCACCACGCCGCTATAGCTCAGAACGAATGCCACGCCTTCACGAAACCACGACACGAGTGCTTCGTCTGGGGGCGCTGACGTTTCAAGTTCAACTGCCTTTTGCGTGAGTGCGTCCAGATTCTCGCGCAGCAAGGCATCGAACAAGGCCTCTCGCGTGGGGAAATGGCGCAGCAGGGTGGCCAACCCCACGCCGGCCCGGCGCGCGATATCCCGCATGGACGCATCGGCGCCATGTTCGCTAACTACGCCACGCGCGACTGAAAGAACATGGTCGTAATTTTTTTTTGCGTCTGCTCGCATAAATTTCCTTGACAAATGGATCGCTGATCCGTATTCTAAATAAACGGATCAGTGATCCGGATATTTCAATCATGATTAATTTATGATTTTCTTCATGATGTGGATCACTGATCCATAAGATACAGCACATTCGTGCAAATGGGAATAGAAACGTGGCTTTACGCCACAAAAGGAACTGTTATGGGAAAGCTAGAAGGCAAGGTTGCAGTTGTTACGGGTGGATCAAGTGGCATGGCGTTAGCCAGCGCCAAGCGATTTGTTGAAGAGGGCGCCTATGTGTTTATCACCGGCAGAAGGCAAGAGGCATTGGATGAGGCCGTTAAGCTTATTGGGCGAAACGTGACCGGCGTGCGTGCAGATTCGGCCCATTTAGACGATCTTGACCGTCTGTTCGATACAGTTAAACGGGAGAAGGGCAAGATTGACGTTCTGTATGCGAGTGCCGGCACGGGCGAAGCCGTTGCTTTGGGCGAGATTACCGAGCAGCATTTTGATACGACGTTCAACCTGAATACGCGCGGCACGCTGTTTACCGTCCAGAAGGCGCTGCCATTGTTCAATGATGGCGGGTCGATCTTTATGACCGGCTCCATTGCGTCTGTGAAAGGGTTTCCAGATTTCAGTGTGTATGCGGGGAGCAAGGCAGCGTTGCACGCCTTCGCACGCGGATGGCTTAACGAACTGAAGAGCCGAAAAATCCGCGTAAATGTGCTTAGCCCCGGGCAGATCGCCACGCCGATTCAAGAGCAGCTTTTTGACGAAGAAACAATTCGAGCTTTCGAATCCCTGGTTCCGCGCGGAAAGATGGGCAAGCCTGAAGAAATTGCGACAGCGGCGCTGTTTCTTGCTTCAGACGATTCGAGTTTTGTGAATGGCGTGGAGTTGTATGTTGATGGCGGCACTGCGGCCATCTGAGGTCGCACCGAGCATTTGCAGCAAAAATAGTGTTCAAAAATCACGCCAAAAGCGTGCGGCCTGGCCCGGTCAACTTGAAAAAGACGACATGGGTGGTGCCGATCAATATGGAATCTCGATCACAAGACGGGATTAATTGTGGTGATTGTCCGGCGGGTGCGGTCATATCTGTACCCGCTACCGGTCATCAATGAATGTGGGTTCGTGGTTAATCACAACGGCCCATCAATGGAGAGTTAGCATGAGTTATTCAATAATTGGTTTTGGTTCGGTAGGCCAGGCGCTTGCCCGGGCATTCGCAAGAAAGAACATCGAAGTGAGCGTTGCCGGCCGACGTGCGCCCGAGGCGTTGACGCAGCAGGCACAAGCGATTGGCCCGACCGTTGTACCCACGACGCTGCAGGAGGCCATCGCATCCGACATAATCTTCCTGGCCGTGCCGTTTCGGGAACATCGCGAAGTGGCCAAGCTATTGGCAAGCTGGCGTGGTAAGACGATTGTCGATGCGACAAATGCCTACGGCATTTCCGAGGAAGAGCTCGAAGGCTTGCCGTCGGCCGCTGTTGTCGCCAAGGCGTTTACCGATGCCAGCGTTGTAAAGGGCTTTAACCACCTGGTGGCTGCCGTTCTGGGCGCTGATCCGAGCGTAAATGGTGGCAGCCGTGTCGTGTTTTTATCCAGCGATGATGAACATGCCGTGGCGCCGGTCGCGGCGCTGGCGGAGCAACTGGGTTATGCACCGATTGCGCTGGGGCCCCTCAAGGAAGGCGGCGCGTTGGTTCACGGCAGCGGTAATACCTGGGGGAAATTGATCTTTAAGGATTTGGTCAGGTTCAAATAGCGGTGTGTCAAGAACACCTGGAACCCAGCAGGTGTTGTTGCTCAGCGCCCTTACTGGGTGCTGGTCAATTGCTGCTCGCGGCGCACCCGCGCCTCTTCTTCCAGGCGACTATCTTCCAGTTCCAGCAGCAGGCTGTCCATATCCACGGGGCTAGCGTCGGGTTCGACATAGCCGGTCAGTTCGACATCCACGTTAAGTTCGCCCGCTTCGTAAAGCGCCCACATTTCCTTGCCATAGCTGGCAGATAGAAGTTCTGGAGCAAAGCGCCCAAAATACGCTGCAAGGTTGTTCACGTCGCGAACCAGCATCGCGCCCGCTTCTGTGTTCGCGGCGGCGTCAACGGCCTGAGGCAGATCAATAATGACCGGGCCATCGGCGGCAAGCAGGATGTTGTATTCGGACAGATCGCCGTGTATGACGCCTGCGCAAAGCATGCGTACAACCTGGTTGAGCAGCATGGCGTGCAGCTCCAGAGCACGTTCTTGGGTCAGGTCCACGTCGTTCAGTCGCGGCGCGACATCGCCCTCTGCATCCACAACCAGTTCCATCAGCAACACGCCGTCGGTGCATATATAGGGCTGGGGTACGCGCACGCCGGCATTGGCCAGCCGGAATAATGCGTCCACTTCGGCGTTCTGCCAGACTTCTTCCTGCATCTGGCGACCGTAGCGGCTGCCTTTTTCCATGGCGCGGGCCTGCCTGGAATTTTGTACCTTGCGGCCGTCCCGGTACGACGCTGCCTGCCGGAAGCTGCGTTGTTTGGCATCTTTGTACACTTTTGCGCATCGCGTGGCGTCGCCGCTGCGTACGACATACACGGTGGCTTCTTTGCCGCTCATGAGCTGGCTGAGCACTGCGTCGATGAGGCCTTCTTCAAGGAGCGGCACAAGCCGCTTGGGCACTTTCACGCGACCGCCGCTATTGAGGGGCAGCAAATGTGCTGAATGCGGGGGCAAAACGGAAATAGGGTATAGGAAAGAAAGAAATTCATGCCCTATTGTAAAGGAGGTGGTAACCCACGGAGCGACAATTTCGATATTTCGCTATTGAAATCAACGACAAAACCCTCGCCGCGCCGTGATACATGGCTTCTAAGGCAGCGTGTTTTGCGAGTATTCATCCCCATTTATGGGGTAGAACCGAGCCTTGAACACCAGGAGATTTAAGCTGGAGCCGGGACCAGAATCGAACCTGTAGCCCTTGCTGCGGGGAGTTCCCTGTGCTGCACCGGAGTCCGCCTCGCCATGCCCCGTCTGTCACATCGGTATTGGCAAGGTAAGTTAAGCTTAAAAACTGAGTCATTACCCTTCTTGCATAATGAGTGTGCCGTGGGGCAATGAAAGGACAGCGAATAGGGAGGGGCACATTGACGTGCCGCTCGGCGCGCTCACCATTCTATGAATGAAGCCGACGAAAGAATGAATTTTATTCACTTTAAATATGACTAATGCAATATAGACTGCCGCCTTTGCATCACAAATGTCTAGATTGCTGAAATTAAAAAAAAGAAAATTTGAGCATCGTTGAATAGATAAATGTGGGTTTTATCCTGGAAATTAAGGCAGCAGCATAATGAGTACAGAGTTTACATTTGCCATTAAGAGCACTTGTTTCAATGAAGACTATCGTCCTTCAGACAATACGCGAATCACCACCAACTTTGCCAATCTGGCCAGAGGCGAGAGTCGGCAAGAGAACCTGCGCAATACCCTTAAGATGATTGACAATCGTTTTAATGCCCTGGCGCATTGGGACAACCCTACTGGCGATCGCTATAGCGTCAACCTTGACATTATCTCAGTTGAAATGCGCTTTGAAGGTCAAAGCAATGATCGCGACCTGCCTGTGATTGAAATATTAAAGACGAGCGTAGTTGATCGAAAAACCAACGAATGCATTGAGGGCATTGTAGGAAACAATTTTTCTTCTTACGTGCGAGATTATGACTTTAGTGTGCTGCTGCCGGAATACGCCAAGCATCAGCCCGAATTCGGCGCGCCCGAGGACTTTGGACAATTGCATGGCAAGTTGTTCAAGAGCTTTGTGAATTCAAAGACTTACAAGGATAATTTCGCCAAAGCACCTGTTATATGCCTGAGCGTGTCGAGCAGCAAGACCTATCATCGTACTGAAAACCAGCACCCCGTGTTGGGCGTGGAATACCACCAAGATAAATATTCATTGACTGACGAGTACTTCAAAAAAATGGGGATGAAGGTCCGCTATTTCATGCCTGCCAATAGTGCGGCGCCATTGGCCTTTTATTTTTCCGGCGATTTGCTGCGTGATTATACGGACCTTGAGCTCATTAGCACCATCAGCACGATGGACACCTTCCAAAAAATTTATCGGCCAGAGATTTACAACGCAAATTCTGCCGCAGGCAAGTCTTATCAGCCGAGTTTGAAGCACCAGGATTATTCGTTAACCCGGATTGTTTATGATCGGGAGGAACGTAGCCGGCTGGCGGCCGAGCAGGGAAGGTACGCCGAGGAGCAGTTCATCAAACCATACCGGGCGATTCTTGAGCAATGGTCCGCGCACTCCCATCTTTGAAAACTCAAACACACCATGACTACTATTGTGAAAAAATTATTACCCACATCAACGGCTGGCAGCCTGCCTAAACCCGCCTGGCTTGCCGAACCCGAAAAACTCTGGTCCCCCTGGAAACTGCAGGATGAGGGATTGATCGAGGGCAAGCAAGATGCGTTGCGTCTGTCTTTACAGGAGCAACAGCACGCGGGGATTGACATCGTTAGCGACGGTGAACAAACGCGCCAGCATTTCGTGACAACATTCATTGAACACCTGGAAGGTGTGGATTTCGAGAACCGCAAGACCGTTAGAATTCGTGATCGCTATGATGCGAGCGTGCCGACGGTCGTGGGTGCCGTCGCTCGGCGCAAGCCCGTGTTTGTTGACGACGCGCGGTTTTTGCGTCAACAGACTAATCAACCGATCAAATGGGCCTTACCGGGTCCCATGACGATGATCGATACCCTGTATGATGCCCACTATCAAAGTCGCGAAAAGCTGGCTTGGGAATTTGCCAAGATTCTTAATCAGGAAGCCAAAGAGCTGGAGGCTGCGGGTGTCGATATCATCCAATTTGACGAACCTGCGTTCAATGTGTTCTTTGATGAGGTAAATGATTGGGGCGTCGCTACGCTGGAAAGAGCCATTGAAGGACTGAAGTGTGAAACCGCGGTTCATATTTGCTATGGCTATGGCATCAAAGCGAATACGGATTGGAAAAAGACGCTGGGATCCGAGTGGCGGCAGTATGAAGAAGCGTTCCCCAAGTTGCAGAAATCCAGTATCGACATCGTCTCGCTGGAATGCCAAAACTCGCACGTTCCCATGGATCTTATCGAACTGATTCGCGGTAAAAAAGTGATGGTGGGCGCCATTGATGTGGCCACAAACACCATTGAAACACCCGATGAAGTGGCCGATACGCTGCGAAAAGCACTGCAGTTCGTGGATGCCGATAAGCTCTATCCGTGCACCAATTGCGGCATGGCGCCATTGTCGCGTAGCGTTGCAAGAGGCAAGTTGAATGCGTTGAGTGCCGGAGCGGACATCGTTCGCAGGGAACTGGCAAACTGATTTTCTGTCGGGGCATGGTCGTTGCGAACCGTTCGTGACGACCATGCACGGGCTAAGGACGGACGTCTGGCAATCTGGCCGGACTGCTTTTCCTTAGCACTTTCAAGCTACATCCAGTATTTCAATTGCATCATGTCACTTTCCACTACTGCGATTGAGCCTTTGCGTTTTCGCGAAGCGCTCGGGCACTACGCTTCCGGCATCACGGTGATCACATCGCACTTCGAAGGCGAGCCCATTGGCTTCACCTGCCAGTCGTTTCATAGCGTGTCTATGGACCCGCCGCTGGTGTCGTTCAACGTGATGACTCGTTCGACCAGCTATCCAAAAATTCGCCAGGCAGGTCGCTTCGTTGTCAATATTCTGTCCGATGAGCAAGTGGCGATCTCCAGGCAGTTCGCCCAGAGAGGCGCGGACAAGTGGCGCAACGTCCAGTGGCAGGCATCGCCCCTGGGTAGCCCGATCCTTGCCGGCAGCCTTCACTGGCTTGATTGCGAAATGTACGCTGAATACGCCGCCGGGGATCACTTGATTGTTATTGGTGAAGTAAAAGCGTTGAAGCTGCAGGAGGGTGCTTGCTTGCAGCCGTTGCTGTATTTCAAAGGACAGTATCGAAACATCGCCACGCCTTACGCAGTTTGACAGTATCAGCGACCAGGCGTCGCACCCGTGCTTCTTCTTGCAGGCGACTATCTTCCAGTGTTTGCCACAAGGGTGGGATAGAGAAATACCAACAAATTGACATATCGGTAAATTTCGATATAATAGAGTTATGGACTTACTTGACATATTCAAAGCCCTCTCGAACCGTACTCGTCTTGATATCCTGAGACGCCTGAAGGACCCTGTAAATAACTTCCCTCCGCAAGACGAAGGGGACGTTCATACGGTGGGCGTCTGCGTAAGCAGTATCCAGGAGGGTGTTGGATTGTCGCAGTCCACGGTCTCTGACTATCTGGCCACTTTGCAAAGAGCGGGCCTGGTTGAAGTCCAACGTATTGGTCAGTGGACCTACTATAAACGCAACGAAGAAGCCATCAGTGCGCTTGCCGAACTCATCGGCAAAGACCTGTAATTTTTTTATCACTATATATCGATAAATCCCGATATTCCTTTTTGACGAAATGAGAATCTAATGAAAGCAATCACACTTAACACCTTTGGCGGCCCAGACGCATTTGAACTTTCTGAGGTGCCCAAACCGGTACCTGGAGCAGGGCAAGTTCTGGTTCGGGTTCACGCAACGTCCATCAACCCCCTGGACTATCAGGTCCGGCGCGGGGACTACCCCGACCTGGTGCCACTTCCGGCCATTACCGGACACGATGTTTCCGGCGTGGTAGAAGAAATCGGCGCGGGCGTGACCGCCTTCGCCCCAGGTGACGAGGTCTGGTATACGCCCCAAATTTTCGATGGTCCGGGAAGCTATGCCGAGTACCACGTTGCTGCCGAAAGCATCATAGGCAAGAAACCCGCTACGCTGAGTCATCTTGAAGCCGCTAGCCTGACCCTGGTCGGAGGAACCGCGTGGGAAGCGCTTGTTGTGCGTGCGGGCTTGCGAGTAGGGGAAAGCATTCTGATACACGGCGGCGCAGGGGGGGTAGGGCACGTGGCCATTCAACTTGCGAAGGCCATCGGTGCGAGGGTAATAACCACTGTACGTGAGGCAAATTTTGACTTCGCGCGCAGCATGGGCGCCGATGTTGTCATTGACTATGCGAAAGAAGATTATGTGGCGGCCGTGATGCGTGAAACAGCAGGCCAGGGCGTTGATGTTGTTTTCGATACGATCGGTGGCGACACCCTTGCCCGTTCTCCTGATGTGCTCGCACAGCTGGGTCGCCTGGTCTCTATCGTTGATATCGCGCAACCACAAAACCTCATTAACGCCTGGGGCAAGAATGCGAGTTATCACTTTGTGTTCACAAGACAGAATCGCGGCAAGCTGGATGAACTGAGCGCGCTGGTTGAACGCGGGCAGCTGCGGCCCCATGTTGGAGCCACTTATTCGTTAGCTGATATTGCTCTTGCGCATGCTCGCTTGGAAAGTGCTAATAATGGGTTGCGGGGGAAGATTGCTATTGCTGTGGTGTAGTGAGAGGATCCGGGCGCTGTATACGCTTAGACGTATACGGGGTCTGCGAAAGGACGATCACGTCATTGCCGGATATGGCCGAAGCGGAAAACATCCGCAATCCCGTTGCAAACTCATTAAATATCAATGACAGGATTGAGGTGATTCCAGACGTCTCGGCCATGTCCGGCGCTTGGACAGTTTTTTATGAACCAATGATAAGATTTTCAAAGACTGTGAAGGTTTTTATTTTTCCAATGAATGTAGCTCCATCCGCATGAAGTCGTTTTGCTTCGGGCGAGAGATTAGCTTTTTTAAGAGCATCAATGTCGTCATACCAAATCTCAGCGATACCATCAATATCGGCTTCGATAACCGGAATGTCTTGCCGGAAACGCTCCTCCACAATATTGGATTGGATATAACGCCGAAGGCCCGGAACGGCATGCGCCAATGGGGCGTGTTTTTCCACCCAATGGGTCATGAATTCTTCGTGTGACATGCCTTCTTTTCGTGTAAGCAACGAAATACTTTTGATCATTTAGAGTTTCCCCGAGTGTAAATTACTGTACAACAATATCAGCCGTTTTTATGACGGTTGTCCATAGTTTAGAATCGTTCGTGATTCGTTCGCCTAATTCACTGGATGTACTGGAAGCTGCGTCCATGCCCAGAGTGTGAAGACCGTCCTTGTACTTGGAGGATTCGGCAACTGTTTTGACGGCCGCGTTAAGTTTTTCGATCACTTCTGCGGGTGTTCCAGCGGGTGCGAAAACCCCATACCAGCTAAGTGGTTCAAAACCCTTTAAGCCCAATTCAGCAAAGGTAGGAGTGTCGGGAAGGGTATTTATTCGTTTACTGGAAGTGACGGCAAGAGCGCGCAAATTTCCCGCTTTAAGCTGTTCCTGACCTGCCACGGCCGCATCCACGACAAACGTAATTCTGCCGCCAATGACATCAATGAGTGCTGGCGCTGTTCCCTTGTAAGGGATGTGCTGAATATCGATGTTCGCACGGTTCTTTAGCAATTCACCCCATAAGTGCCCTGAACTTCCGGGGCCGGCTGAGCCGAAAGTGACCGTGCCGGGATTCGCCTTTGCATATGAAAGCAAATCATTCAGCTCTTTTGCGGGAAAATCTTTATCAGTGAACAGTGCGCTGGCAAATGTTGAAGTCAGACTAATCGGTGCTAATTGGCTGACTTTATAGCTTAATTTCTCTCCAAAAAGAGCGGGGTTAACCGTCATCATTCCTGCTGAAGAATATAACAGCGTATATCCGTCTGGGTTTGCATTGGCAACGAACGAGGCTCCGATGGCGCCGCTTGCTCCTCCCTTGTTTTCGATATAGATTTTTTGATTAAGTTCTTTTGACAACTCGTCGGCAAACAATCTTGCTGAGGTAGTGGCCGATCCGCCTGGAGCGAAAGGAACAACTAATCGGATTCCCTTTTCCGGATATTCTGCGTAAGCAACCGAGGACGCAATTGCCAATAAGCTTATTGCTATACCTGACTTGATTAATAATTTCATAAAGATTCCGTGCGTATAGAACTGATTTAAGCCGAATTTATTTGATCATTGAAGTATCTAGAGATACGTTTTGATTGCATCAGCAATGGCGTCAGGCTGTTCTGGCAACAGAGCGTGGCCGCATCAGCAATTTGAGCGGTGGTTACACGCTCATCTCCCCGGTCGTGGCTAAATTGCCAGCCATCCTCTTTGGGCGATTCTGCCATGGCTAGATTCGACCCGACCAAGTATGCCAAACCAAAAATGTGCAATAAGCCTCATCAAAAACCTCCTCATTAATTTGTTCTTTGTTCGCAGCTGCACACCGTATTTGAATCGTGATGTGAGCGACCGAGTTCTTATATTCAAATTGTTGTCGGAAATGCTAATCTGTTTTGATATTTATGTCAATAAATTATACTATTGACCTTTATGAGGCATAATATTTAAACTTTCGAACTGTTGACTTTTTCCAATCCAAGTCATGACCAAGGCGACGAAAAAATTGTGAACAATAGCGGTGCTATGATTTTCCGGCAATTATAAAAAGGAGACATAAATGAAATTTTTAGGATTGATGGCAACTTTGGGTGTGTCAATTTCTTTGTTCGGCTGCGCATCCAATAAGACTGAAACCGGCCCGATGACCATTGCTAAACAAGGCAGCTTCTTTGTTGGCGGAAAAAATATCAAATCAAATTCGGTATCAAACTTACCCATCTACTCATCATCGGGAACAATTGCGGTAGACCAAGTATATGTCCACTACCAAAAACCGACAGATGCAAAAAATACATCTGTAGTCTTAATCCATGGTTGTTGCTTGACCGGCAAGACTTGGGAGTCTACTCCGGATGGCCGAATGGGATGGGATGAATTATTCGTACGGAATGGTTTTTCTACGTATGTCGTGGATCAAGCCTCGCGAGGTCGGTCTGCCGCCGATCCATCGACCCTCATTGCAGTCAAAGGTGGTCGCCTGACTTCTAAGCAATTGCCGATGGTGAATCACGTATCGCAGGAGGATGCGTGGGAGGTTTTCCGCTTCGGACCCAAATATCCAGAAGTTTATCCTGGCATGCAATTCCCACTAGATGCTCAGGCAGAGTTCTGGAAGCAAATGGTTCCAGACTGGATAAGAGCATTACCCAAACCAACTCCCACGGTGCCAGCATTGTCTGAACTGGCTCAGAAAATCAATGGCGCAGTGCTTATTAGCCACTCCCAATCTGGCATTTTCCCTTTTGAGACGGCAAAATTGAACCCTGCTGGCATCCGTGGAATTGTATCGATTGAACCAGGCGCGTGCCCTGCAGCAGATGAAGACTTGTCTTATCTGAAAGGTATCCCTGTATTGGTTCTTTGGGGCGATTATGTGAACAAATCCCCACGCTGGGAACCGCGGTTAAAGGCATGCAAGGAATTCGTAGTTGCAGCGAATAAAGCAGGAGTCAAAGCGCAAAATGTGATGTTGAGCGATTTAGGCATGACTGGTGCGTCGCATATGCTCATGCAGGACAAGAATAGCATTCTGATAGGTAAATGGTTGATCGGTTGGATTAATCAGAACGTGAAAAGCTGATTTTTCTATCCGAGTTTTTACATATAGCGGCGCTCTGCGCGTTCCGTTACGGAATGCGGAAAAGACATTGGCCGCCCAAGCGGTCAATGTCAATGCGTTTTGTTCGCCCGTAAACTCTACTCCATCTTGATCCCGCTTTGTTTGGCGACTTTCCCCCATTTTTCGTATTCAGATTGGAAAAATGCGGTGAATTGTTGTGGGGTGCCCCCTTTGACCTCCATGCCTTGAGCTAGTATAGTTTTGTTGAACTTAGGGTCGGCAAGGACTATATCCAAAGCGTCGGAAAGTTTTTGCACTACGTTCGCGTCGATTTTTTCTGGCCCGAGAAGGCCGAACCAAGTCTGCGCGTCAAACCCCTCGATTCCTGCTTCAGCGATGGTGGGTACATCAGGGACTAGTGATGATCGTTTAGAGGAGGTGACTGCAATGGGAAATGCTTTTCCGGATTTGACCGGAGGAAGCGCAGTAACCAGAACATCAAACATCATGTCAATCTGTCCCCCCATCAGATCAGTCAATGCTGGGGCACTGCCCTTGTAGGGTACGTGGACGATATCAACCTGGGCTAGAGATTTGAACAGTTCGCCTGCTAAATGAGCTGCACTTCCAACGCCGAATGATCCGTATGTTAGCTCCTTGGGTTTGCTCTTGGCGAGTTTAATGAGCGATGCCAAGTCATTCCCCTTTGGCTTTTTGTTGACGATCAGCAGCAGTGGGGCGGCTGAAACAAGCTTTATAGTCTTGAAGGACTTGATGGGATCATACGAAAGCTTCGAATAGCTGTGGGGAGTCACTGTCAAAGGGCCTGCCGCGCTGAACAGTAAGGTGTATCCATCAGGGGCAGCCTGCGCAACATGCGAATGTGCAATCTGCCCTCCTGCTCCTGGGCGGTTTACTACCAGAAACGGCTGATGTAACTGTTCGGACAAGCCTTTTGCCACAAGGCGAGCGGTTGAATCGGTTGAACCTCCTGCGGAATAAGGAACAATTATCTCTACTGGCTTATTGGGATAGTTCTGAGCGAAAGCTGCGTGGGATGCCACTCCGGAAATCAGGCAGCAGCTCCAGAAAACACGTTTTACGACTTTCAAGTGGGATATTGCACTAGACATGAATAATTCCTTTGTTAGTCGGTCAATCGGCCGCTTCTTTAGCCGGTAACTACTAGAGGTTGCCGGTAAAAACAGCGTGCATGAGTCGTTGAGCACGATCGCGATCGAGTGCGGCTGGGTTAAATTTCAGGTGATGTGCTGCCATCAATGAATCAGTCAATGGCTCCATGGTTTTCCATGAAACCCCTAGGCTATTAAGGCTGCGGGGGAGCTGAAGCGTGTCGATAAGTTCTTGTGATAGCGCTACAATATCGTTTACGCGGAAAGCTTCCTCTACAAGGCGAATGGCCTGTGGTGCCATTTCACGGTTGATGGCAAGCGTTTTGGGTAGAGCGATAGCATTGATCACCCCATGGGTAAGCCCGGTGGCACCACCCACGACATGACAGACGGCATGATGCAAACCGAGTCCGCAAGCATTGATGGAAAATCCTGCCAGACTTGCGGCTTCGAAAAGTTGTAATCTTATGGTGCCGTCTAGCGGCTTCCCGTATGATTGCTTTAGTAGGGTGGGCCACATTCTTCCTGCTTGCATGGCCGCAGATTTACCAAACCAATTGGACTTCACGCTGTAAAAGGCTTCGATGCAATGTGCCCAGGAATTAATCCCGCTTGCAGCTAGCTCATGGCGAGGAAGTGACTCGAGCAGCTCTGGATCATAAATCACCGTGCTGGCCAGGTATTGGCGGCCTCCTTTGCCTTCCTTTGTGCCGGATACGGTACGAATACCATATACATTGGTCATTTCGCCACCGCCCAACGAGGTGGGTATTGCGATAAATGTCGCTGGTACCGAATCCAGCACCCCTTTCACCAAGTCAATGGCGCTTCCGCTGCCAATGCCAATGATGATATCCGGCTTGAACGCTTTGGCCAATACTGTACTTTGGTTCAGTACCAACGCCGGAGTGTGGGGCAGGGAGCCCGAGAATACCGTTACTTCAGCCTGTGGGAAAAGAGCGCTCCAGTCGGCGAGTGCTACGCTGCGGGAAGAACCAACGACCAGAATGCGCTTGCCGACTATGTCTTTCAATGCATCTTGAAACTTTCCCAGGAGAATGATCTGAGCCGGGAAATGCATCTTGGTGATCGGATTTCTCATGTGTTCACCAGTCTGGCATAACCGATCATTGTGGTGCCCTGTGCTACTCGTCCTTCAATTGTTCCATCATCGTCAATGGTTACGACAAGTTGATCTCCGGGGCAGACGGGAGCAATCCATTTGGTATAGAGCTCGCCCTCGGTAAACCAGCGCTCCCCATACATTTGTGCTGCCAGACCAGCCGCGTATCCCATGACATTAAGGCCATGCGCTAAGGTACCTCTAAACCCCCGGGACTTGGCCAGTTCGTCGTCATAATGAATAGTATCGTTGTCGCCATTGATTACGCCGTATTGGTCAATAATGGCTTGCGTCATTTCAATTTTTTTTTCCAGCATGGTGGGTTCCTTATTCGGGTAAATGCAAGGTATGGTTGGCCTCAGCCACAATTGTTCCGTCTGTCTTTCGGAACTGTGCAGAGAATCTGAGCCATTTACGGCCACGTTTTTCAAATTTCTCTGTCACTTTTCCTGATGCGATAAGATCAGTCGTCTCATCGGCAAAGATGGGGCTACGCCATTTCCATAACTGGTCGTATACAACAATGCCTTGAATCGGGGGGTAGCGTCGATACAGAACGGCTAACAGGTACACGGAAAGCACATTTGGCGCACACACATTTCGGCCATTGAGGGAATAGTTTTTTTCCTGCTCGTCAATGGCTTCAAGATATTCAGTATTGATTTCCGGCGTAATGGAAAATGCCATGTCAGGCAGTTCCGCGCCTATTTCGAAAATTTCGTAAGGCGTGCCGGGCTGATCGCCCTCACGCGGTTTAACTTCACTTGGACGTGTCATAGCTTCTCTCCTTGTTTAAAGATCGCCCCTTTGCTTTTCAGAAAGGTAAGTTTTGCTTCGTTGTACCCGCAAAGGCGAGTCAAGATTTCATCTGTGTCCGCTCCTAACTGTGGCGGATAACATAACGATTCAGCGTTTTCGTATTTGAAAGGATTTCCCAGAAATTCGATGTCATTACCTGATTCAGGATGACTCAACGTTTCGACCATGGAACGCAATGCAGTAAGAGGTTGAGATAATGCTTCCGCTACATTTAGGACCGGCGCGGCGGGAATACGGGCGTCAAACAGTTCTGCAGTCCATTGATCTCGATTTTTAAGGCGGAACAGCTCCGTCAGGACTTGTGCCAGCATATCGACGTTCTTGATTCGATCCGCCGAGCTAGTGAAGCGAGGATCGTTGGCGAGATCGGGCCTGCCTATCGCATTGCAAAACTTATTCCAAAATGCATCTCCTGTTGGGGAAATGACTAGCGGCTTTCCGTCAGCGCACAGAAATGATTCGCTGGGTGCGATCATCGGGTGTCTTGATCCGTGCGCCTGCGGAATATCACCTGAAATAAAGTAGTTCTGCGCTTGCCACGTTAGAAGTGCTAACTGACAATCCAGCAACGAAATTTGAACTGATCGACCCTTTCCATTCAAAGTGGCCGAAAGCAGAGCGCCCAAAGTGGCAAGGGCCAAATAAAGTCCGCCTGCAAGATCTGCTATCTGGTAACCGGCTCGCACAGGCTTTCCTTCGTGTTCACCGGTAATGCTCATGAACCCACCTAATGCCTGGACAATCAAATCGAAGGCTGGCGCGTTCGAGTAGGGTGGAGCATCGTGGAACCCAATAAGTTGACCAACAACAATTTTTGGATTAATTGACTTTAATGTATTGAAATCAATACCGAGTTTTTCTGGTACGTTAGGTGCGAATCCGTAAATAACAGCATGGGATTGACGTACCAAGTCATGGAGTGCGGCCAGGCCTTCTGATTTTTTAAGATCAAGCGCAATGCTTTTTTTGCCGCGGTTCGCTGAAAGGAAGAACGATGAATCTTGCTCAAAGAAATAGGGCGGGATGGTGCGCGACATATCACCATCCATAGGTTCAATCTTAATCACTTCTGCGCCTAGCTGAGCGAGGGTTTGGCCGCCGAAAGGACCGCCTAATACCCAGCTTAAATCTAATACTCTGACCCCACTCAGCATCTTGATATTCCTTTAGATATTCCATTATATGGAGTATAATTTTATGAATCAGTATTGATTAAAGCGAGTGTATGTAGTTTTACCTCTAAGGTCAACGAATTGAGCTGTTTTTGAATTGTAATTTAATCCCATATAGTGGAGTATATATGACGAGCCATAAAGACGAAGCGATGGATGAGATCGCCGGAGCCCAGGTAGTGAAGCGCATTAGTGCTTTATTAAAAGCTATAGCATCTCGAAATGCGCAAGGTAGTAGACTGGTCGATTTATATCGAGCCTTGAATCTTGGACAATCCACTGTTCATCGCTTACTTAAGGCATTAGTAGTGGAAGGTCTGGTTCAGCAAAATATAGATTCAAAGCGCTATTTTCTGGGGCCGTCGATTTTTGAATTTAGCCTGGCAGTCAAGCCTACGCTGGATATACGCGCTTTGGCGCATGACGCCATGGAGCGAATCGCCACTTTTTCTGAAGATACTGTATATTTGCTCATCCGCAGCCGATATGAGTCCGTATGCATCGAGCGAATGGAGGGCAGTTATCCTGTGAAAGTTTTGTCGTTGGATATTGGTGGGCGTCGCCCCTTAGGTGCTAATGCGTCGGGCTTAACCATATTGGGGTCATTGGCGCAGGACGAAATTGATCGCATCATCGAGCATAACAAGGATATCTATCCTCGCTACGGTATGTTTACGGTCGAAAGGGTGCGCCAGAAACTTGCCGAATTCAAAGAGCATGGATATGTATGTACTCAACTTGCACCAGGTACGTTGACGGTTGGATTACCTATACTGAGTTCAGATGGCACACCTGTCGCCGCTATTTCAGTAGCCGCAATCGAAGGCCGCATGCAAGAAAGTAGACAAGAAGAAATTGTCGACTTTGTACGTAACGAAATAGCTAAGCTGCAGCGTATTCTAGCAAAGGCAAATTAGCTTAGATTAGATATAGTTCCAGCGCCTTTTGAGGATTTATCGACCGCAGGGTATGAATTCGCTCAGGCGCAACTGGGCGAACCGACACGCCTTGCGGCGGGGAGTTTGAGCGGGTTGTAGTTGCACTGTATCGGAAGTTCGGCACAGTGCAAATAATTACATTGACCGGCAAATGTAATGTTTACTAAATCCCATTGCTCAGTTGGAAAGACCGTCAGTCTGCATCGCAGCCGGCGTATATCGCAAACCGGCAGCTGCCCGCAGGCTTCGGTCGCTTTACCTTACCAGGCAGCAACTGAACAGGTTGTTGGTGCAAAAGCACATCCCGGCCAAACAGGCACGCAAGATGCTACCCCGGCTACTCACGCTACTGGAGCACTTTGTTCACAGCTCCGCAAGCGCCCTGGCCAGCACGCTCAAGTCGTGGTTGGAACCGATTGTGCGGCTGTGGCGTTCCTCAACAATATGAGGATGACTCGGGAGGCGGTAGTAGTGCGACAATGACTTAGACGAGCGAACAACGCTCACGCTTGGTCATACATCATCTGTCGGAATGCTTTTGAAGCGCCAAGTCGGCTGGACAGTTCACTGGCTGCCTTCAGTAGTATACGTTCAAAGCGGCGGGCATCCACAGTGCGTAAACGCTCCGAGGGGCCGGCCAACGTTAGTGATCCTGAAAAAAAATCCTCTACACCGATAATGGGCACGCTCCATGATGACGTGTAGGGGTCTCGAACACCACTTGAAAAATAAGGCAGCGGAGCATCTTTAAGCGTTTGAAGTTGCGCCCATTTTTTGAAGACTCGACCAGTGGCAGAGTCATCCGGCGTCATGACGCTGCCAGCTAGAACATTGGGGTGCAGTCCTTCATGAGGCTGTGCTCGAAAAAGACATAAGCGCGTTCCGATTTCTGCGCCCTCGACATAATAGGCGGTGCTTTCGCCGGTGTCTCTCGACAATTGCTCGAGCACAGGCATCACCGCGCCGGACAAATCGAAGCTTCGTTGATAGACGCGCCCTAGAAACAGCAGGCGAGGGCCGGGCGAATAGCGGCCATCGTTTCCACGTACTGCATAGTTACAGCGGACCAACGAGTTCAACAATCGAAAAATAGTCGTTTTATGTAGCGGCAGGCGTTCTGCCAACTCCGCCAGGCTGAGCTTTTCTTCGCCTGGTTTAAAACAATCGAGTATTGAAAGTGCGCGTTCAACTGCGATAACGCCATCATTGCTCATGGTTGTATGCCTTCGTATCTTGGATGCTTATGTTGGTTGTTGTACTAGGTACAATGTCATTGTACAAGAATACAATATGTTTGTTTATGAATTTATTGTCAGAAGAGGGTCGAAAAGCATGTCGTCATCTATTGTTGTCGTAACCGCGCATGTTGGTGATTTTGTGTGGCGTTGTGGCGGAGCCATGGCGGTGCATGCTGCGCAGGGGTACAACGTACACCTGGTTTGCCTTAGCTTTGGCGAAAATGGTGAATCGAATCTGGTTTGGAAAGAGGAGGGGGCAACGCTAGACAAAGTTAAGGAGACCCGACGCCTGGAAGCACTTGAGGCAGGCAAGGTGTTGGGGGCAAGCACATCAGAGTTTTACGATCTGGGCGACTACCCACTCATTATCACCCCCGAAGTGGTTGACCGTTTGTCGCGTGCTTTTCGGCAGTATCAGCCCAGCCTGATCATTACACATCCCGAGAAAGACCCTTCGAATCTTGATCATTGCCGCACATTTGAAGCTGTGCTTCTGGCGCGCATGAAGGCAATTGCGCCTGGGCACGGAAATGACTTCATCAAACCGCCGCAGGTTCTGTGCTTTGAGCCGCATCAGTCAGAGTTGTGCGGCTTCAAGCCAAACATGCTGCTCGATATCACCAGCGTCTGGGATCAAAAGAAGGCAGCCATGCAAACAATGCACGCCCAGCGGAACCTTTGGGACTACTACGAGCGGGTCGGTATGCAGCGCGGGGCACAGGCCGGCCGGCGAGCGGGTTCGGGACAACTCTATGGCGAAGCCTATCAAAGCATCTTTCCATCAGTATATACATCGTTTTTATCCAACTGAATCGAGGCCAGCATGACGGAATCATCAAACCAGCAAATCAACCAGACTTGTGCCGGGTGGTTGACCAGCACGCTGCTTGCAGATCGTGGTGCTCATGTGCTTGGCAGCCGGATCAAACCGCTGCGCCCTGGTGCTCGCCTGCATGGTCGCGCCTTGACCATATCGGTGCCGCCAGGGGACAACCTTGCCATTCATGCTGCCTTAGCCTCGGCTAGGGCCGGAGACGTTCTTGTTATCGACGGCGGGGCCTATACCGAGCGGGCGCTAATGGGCGGCATCATGTGTACCCAGGCGTTCAGGGCGGGTATCGCCGGAATAATCATAGATGGCGCTATTCGTGATATTGCAGAGTTGCGCGTCATGGACATGCCGGTTTTTGCGATCGATGCCGTACCTGCAGGTCCGACCAAGAATGGACCAGGAAGCATCTTGCGTCCAATCGCGTGTGGAGGTGTCGCTATTTATCCTGGCGACTGGATTTTTGGTGACGATGACGGTGTTGTGGCCTATCGGCACAGTGCCCGTGAAGATTTGCTTGACTCGGCTAAAGAAAAGTATGTCGCCGAGCAAAAGCGACTTGCTGCAATAGCGGATGGCGTGCTAACACCTCCGTGGCTGCAAGAAGCACTGAAAAAAAGCGCAATAGATACGGCTTCGCGTTCAGATTTTTAATAATAAGTAAATTTAATTTAGGAGACGTTATGTTCAAATTACCCAAGATAATCGTGGCTGCGGCTTTTTCTTTTGCCTCTGTTGGCGCGCTTGCCCAGGCCAGCTATCCCGACCGGCCGATCCGGATGATTATTCCGTTTTCGGCCGGCGGCCCGGCTGATATGGTTGGGCGTGAAGTTGCACAGTCGCTGAGCCAGGAGTTAGGCCAGACTGTAGTCGTCGTTAATTCCGGAGGCGGCCATGGCGTGCCCGCGCTTAACCAATTGCTCGGAGCACCTGCCGATGGCTATACCTTGCTCATGCCGGCCTCGGGAAACATGACGATCCCGTCCAAGTCAATGAAAGGCAAAGATGTGCTCGAACTGCTTGCTCCGGTAAGTCAGGTTACGCAAAGTCCCCATGTACTGGTGGTTAGTAAATCGATTCCCGTTACTTCTGTCCAGGAACTTATCGATTATGCCAAGGCAAATCCTGGCAAGGTCAATTTTGGATCGGCAGGAGTAGGTGGTGTTGCTCACCTTGCAATCGAGATGTTCAAGAATCAGGCAGGTGTTGACGTTGCGCATGTGCCGTACCGCGGGACGTCAAAGGCGGTCATTGATCTTGGGGCAGGCCAGATCCACGCGCTGTTCAGTAGCATGCCATCTTTGAAGCCGATGATAGACAAGGGGGCTGTCACACCCATAGGCATGAGTTCTGCCAGTTCAGGTTCTGAAACTTACAAGTTGCCGGTGATTTCCCAAGCCGGCCTGCCTAACCTTGAATATACAACCTGGTACGGCATTTTCGCCAAGAAAGGTACACCTGAGCAAATCATTCAAAAGCTGAACAAGGCTGTTGCCAAGGTCATTGATAACCCGGAACTGAACAAGAAGTTTGAGCCTCAAGGTGTCGAATTCGTATCCAGCACGCCAGAAACGTTGACCGCGCTTGTGCAGAAAGACAGTGCCAAGTGGCGCAAAATCATTGACGATGCGGGTATCGAGATCGAATAAAACAGCGCAGGTGGTTTTCTCGCCAACTGCCTAATTTTTCTTGTGGTGCACGTAGCCGAAATCGAGCCGACCCGACCCGCCTTGCGGCGGGTCCTTTTGGAAAGCCAGGGATACGGTCTCGATGATCTGCGTCCATACGCCGGGCTCACTCAGTGTTGGCATTTGCCCCCTGAATACAACCCGCAGCGTCTGGATTTGCGGGTCGATGACAATGATATAGTTATCAGTGTCAGCTGCGGCTAGCCGTTGCGTATAGCATTCGCTTCGCGTCTGCTGTGCCATGCTTCTTGATCCGCACGGTTCAAGAAGGTCCAGGCGACGAAGCGGCTTTTTTTCTGGCCTTGCGCCATGTCGACTGTGCGCACATCGAGTGCGCCGGCGTCTTTGATACTGCGATAGACCTCGGGCAGGTTTGATTCTTTCGAGACCAGGGTGGAGAACCAAAGCACCTGTTTCTGGACGGTGGTGCTTTCTTCAGCCATGCGGTTTATGAACAGGACTTCGCCGCCTTCGCACCATAGCTCGCTATCGCGACCGCCAAAATTAAGCAATGGGCGCTTGTACCGGGCCCCCGCTCGGCCCAAACCGCGCCATTTGCGTTCCGAATTGTTTGCCGCCTCTTCCGATGAGCCATAGAAGGGGGGGTTGCATAGTGTCAGGTCAAAGCGATCATTCACGCCGACCAGGCCTTTGAATATATGGGCTGGCGAGTTCTGCCGGCGTACTTCGGCTACGTCCCTGATGCCTGGATTGGCCTGGATAATCGCTTGTGCTGATTTGACGGCACCAGGATCGATGTCCGATGCCGTAAAGCGCCATCCATAGTCGAAATGGCCGATTATCGGATAGATCGCGCTGGCGCCTGTGCCGATGTCCAGCACATGCACCGCCGGACCGCGGGGTATGACGCCTGCATTGCGTTCTGCCAGCAGGTCGGCCAGATGGTGCACATAATCGCCCCGACCCGGAATGGGGGGGCATAAATAGCCTTCCGGGATATCCCAGTGAGCCACACCGTACCAGGTTTTGAGCAGGGCGGCGTTGAGCGCCTGGACCGCGGCGCGATTGGCAAAATCGATGCTTTGATCGCCATAGGGATTGGCCCGGACGAAGGCGCCGAGTTCCGGCATGCCTTTGATCAACTCTGTGAAATCGTAGCGGCCCTGATGGCGATTGCGGGGATGGAACGAGGATAGAGTGGACATGGGGGTCTGGCGCTACTTTGAAGTGGACGATCTGGCCATGATATCAATGAGTTCGGGAACCGTGGTTAAAAAATGGCACGAAATTCAATCAGGGCTCGCCCACCGTGCCGGCGATAAGGTTGAACTCAGCGTCACGGAAATGACGTCCGTTGTGCAAGCCGAAAGGGCTTGGACAGGCGGCTAGTGCGCCCTACCCAAATGAAGCAAGCCCCGTCAGATGAGACGGGGCTTGTGAAACGCCTGGTCTGCGTTTTCGGATTTACGAATGGGTGATGGTCGTTCCAAGTACCTTCATGCATTCGCGCATGAACGCGGCCAGGCCGGTCCATCCTTTTGCCGACACCATGGTGCCGTCAACATAGGCTTCGTGCGGCTTGACGTCTATGTAGGTGCCACCAGCCAGAATGACTTCGGGTTCGCAGGCGCCCAGCGCGGCCACTTTTTTACCACGTACTACGCCGTCTACGGCCACAAGAATCTGCACGCCGTGGCATATGGTGAAAATGGGTTTTTGCTGTTCGTGAAAGTGGCGCACCATGGCCTGGATGCGTTTGTCGGTACGGATATATTCCGGTCCGCGTCCGCCGGCGCAGTACACCGCATCGTAGTCGTCAAGGTTCACTTCCGAGAAGGTTTTGTTGATCTCGGCCAGATGTCCGAACCGCTCGATATACGTTTGATGTCCTTCAAAATCGTGTAATGAGGTCTGGATCATCTCGCCGGCCTTTTTGTCGGGGCAGATGACATGAACGGTATGACCTACTGCTTCCATACCTTGTTGAAACACAAAAATTTCATATTCTTCGGTGAATTCACCGCAGAGCATAAGGATCTTCTTGCCACTCATGTTGTCCTCCTGGTTGTTAAGGTGATCGGGTCGTGACCCGATCGAATTTCATTAAAATGGGCTGTCGGGGAAATAGAACTGATCGGCATTCTCGGGTGTGATCAGTGGCGCGTCCAGTTTAAAGCTGCCACGCATGGGTGCTTGCCCGGTGAATTGCGCAGCCGTCATGTAAATGGCCGACTTGATCATCGAGGGCGGGTAAGGGGTCGAGATCGGCGTCATGGCGTTCTTGGCCTTGACCAGTTCAATCACGTCTTTCATACCGTTGCCGCCCAGTGCGTATTTGATTTCGGTTCGGCCAGACTCTTTGATGGCCTGCCTGACGCCCAGCAGCATGTCGTCATCATTGGCCCAGACGGCATCGATCTTCGGATATTTGGCCAGATAATCCTGCATCAGGGAAAAGGCCTGATCCTGATTCCAATTGGCATACTGAATATCGAGGATCTTGATGTCCGTGCCTTTTATGACATCTGTGAAGCCTTTGATACGCTCATCGTCAATGACGGTTGGTATGCCGCGCAGTACAACAATATTCCCCTTTTTGCCAAGCTTATCAGCCAGCCATGTCGCGGTATTGGCGCCGACGGCAATATTGTCGCCGGCGACATACAGGTCAGGTATGGATGAGTCTGTCAGCCCGCGATCAACCACCGCGATAAAGGTGCCGCCTGCCTTGACCTGCTCGACAGGGCCGGTCAGTTCTTCGGAGGTGAAGGGCAGGATGACCAAGGCATCCAGCTTGCGCCCGGCCGAAAGGTCTTCCAGCGCCGATACCTGGGCTGTGGCTGACGGCGAGGTTTTGACCACGACGTCAATATTAGGAAATGCCGCCTTGATTTCCTTTGCCGCCTGTTCGGCATGATAGACCACACCCCCTGTCCAGCCGTGGGTGGCGGCGGGAATGGATACGGCAATAGTTTTTTTATCTTGCGCCAAGGCGTTGGTGCTGGTGACCGCGATAAGGGTGGCTGCAGATAGCCAGCCAAGTGTCCGTTTTGTTATAGACGTCATTTCTGTCTCCTAGATGATGGTCGTCATTTTTCTATTTTGTAAAACTACTCCGCTCTTTGGTGGCGGTTACTTGATAAATCGATGTGCCAGCATGGCAAGAATGATGATGACCCCTTGCACCGCTGCAACAAGGTATTCAGAAACCACGTTGGACAGCACCATGAGGTTGGCAATGACTTCCAGCATCAGCGCACCAGCGATGGTGCCCCAGATCCGGGCCTTGCCGCCGCGCAGCAACGTGCCACCAATCACAACGGCGGTGATTACCTGCAGTTCCCAAAGCTGGCCTGTGGTTGGGGTGGCCGCGCCAAGGCGGGGGATATAGCAGATTGCCGCAATTGCTACGCAAAGGCCCTGAATAACAAAGGCCATGGTGCGAATCTTGGTGACCGAGATACCCGAGAAACGGGCCACCTCGGCATTGGAGCCGGTTGCTGTGCAACGGCGTCCGTATTTGGTGCGGTACAGGATGAAGGCACCGACCAGGGCGACGGCCAAGGTAACGGCCACTGGAATGGGCAGGCCTAGTACATCGCCGAAATAGACCGGACGATAAGGTTCGCGTAGCGCGCGGTCCATAGGAATAGATCCGCCGTTAGACATCCAGGTGATCAATGCACGATAAATGCCCATTGTGCCCAGTGTGGCAATAAAGGGCTCGATTTTGCCTACAGTAACGATCAGCCCGTTCAACAGGCCGCAGGTGGCCCCAACCAACAGACCCACGACGGCGCCGACCAAGATTGCGTTCGCACCCATGGAAGGCTGAAGATGGTTCATGGTCAGAATCATGATTCCGGTCACGAAGGCCATCATGGAGCCGACGGACAGATCCAGGCAGCGCGACGAGATCACGAAGGTTGCGCCCACCGCGATAATGGCGATGAAGGCTGAACGGGTCACAACGTTAGCTAAGTTGGTTGCCGTGGCAAAGTTGGGGTTCAGCATTGTGCCGACCAGTAGCACAATGCCTAGCGCAATGAAAGGCCCCATGGTGGCCCAGCGGATGCGCCGGGGTGCTTCAACTGTCGCGATAGTCGTGGTCGCACTTGTCATCAGGTTTGTCTCCTTCGTTTGTCGTCCGCTGATCTTGCTCATGCAAGCCGGTAGCAAGCGCCTCTGCACTTGTGGCCGCATAGACGACGTTTTGTTCTGTTATTTGTTTTCCTGTCAGCTCAGCCACGATGCGTCCTCCACGCATGACCAGCACCCGGTCGGCTAGGCCGACCAGCTCGGGCAGTTCTGACGAAATCACGATGCAGGCTTTACCTGATCGAACCAGCTGATCTATGAAGTCGTATATTTGACTCTTGTTGCCTATGTCGATGCCGCGAGTCGGTTCGTCGATGATGACGACCGACGGATTGGTCATCAATATTTTTGCCAGCAGCAGTTTTTGTTGATTGCCTCCGGACAGCTGACCGACATCCAGATGCACCGAGCCGACGCGGATGTCATATTCGCTGACGACTTTTTGCAGCGCTGCGGCCTCTTGGCGATGATTCAGCGCAAGACGTGGGTGAATCTGGTCCAGCGCCTGAAGTGTCAGGTTTGGCGCCAGTGGCTCTTCGAGCAGCAGGCCTTTGCCTTTGCGATCTTCGGTCAGGTAAACCAGGCCATGTTCCTGCCAGGTGCCAACTGAGCGTTGCCCAATGAGATGTCCGTTCAGTTCGATGCGATGTGCATGGGCCGGGCGCAGACCCATCAGCCCCTCGAAGAGCTCGGTTCTACCGGAACCGATCATGCCGCCTATGCCCAGTATCTCGCCGGGCCTGACTGTCAGGCTGGCCTGCACCGCGTTGTGATCCACGGACAGTTGTTCGACGACCAGCAGCGGGTCGCCTGACGGTTGCGGACGCTTCGGTGGATACAGCACGTCCAGTTGACGTCCGACCATGAGTTCGGCCATCTTGCGTTGGGACAGTTCGGCGGCCGGCCAGGTGCCTATCATCCTTCCATCGCGCAGCACGGAAATTTGATCAGCCAGCGCTTTGACCTCGTCCAGGCGATGTGAAATATATAAGACGGCCACCCCTTGCGCCTTCAGCCCACGGACCACATTCAGTAATGCAGCCACCTCGTCATTGGCCAGAACGGCGGTAGGTTCGTCGAAGATCACGACCTTGCGCGGCTCAAGCAACGCTCTTGCGATTTGCACCAATTGCCGCTGTGCCAGCGGAAGATCGCCTACCAGGTCGCGTGGGTCACAATGTGCTCCGATGGAGCTCAGGACTTCGGCGGTGCGGCGGTGCATTGCACGATCATCGACCATAATGCCGTGTGTGAGTTCGCGGCCCAGGAAGAGGTTTTCGGCGACGGTGAGGTCGTCAGCCAGCAGAATTTCCTGATGGACCAGCACCACACCTGCGGCCTCTGCCGCTGCGGCATTGGTAAATTGAATGGGTTGCCCATCAAGCAGCAGGCGGCCCTCTGTTGGACTGATATAGCCCGACAGCAGCTTCATGAGTGTTGATTTTCCCGCGCCGTTCTCTCCGATGATCGCGTGGACTTTACCGGCGTGGATGTCGAGCGTAATCGCAGACAGCACTGTGATGAGGCCATAGGCCTTGGACAAGGCCGAGGTGACCAGCGTTGGCTGCGCTGACACACTCATGTCCGCTGGCGGCGCCATAGAGGAGGCAAGGGCGGTGTTTAGGGTCATTCGAAAGCCGGCCTCAGGCGCTCGCGGGAGCGCTCGATATGCTTGCGCATTGCCGCTTCTGCAGCGGCGGCGTTACCTTCACGAAAGGCTGCCATCAGGTCTTCGTGTTCTTCCAATGCTTCCTGGGTAACGCGACTGTGGAACATCAGGCGGAATAGGTGCAGGTGTACATGCTGGTTAAATAGCGTTGAGCGGATCACTTCATTGCCTGCAATCTGCAGGATTTCGTCATGAAAATGGGCATCGGTCCGGGCAAAGCGTGAATAACGACTGGTGCGGTCTACCGGTGTTGCACCGTGTGCCATGTCGGCTGCGATCTCTTCAATATGTTTGAGGCTGTCAGGAGTCATGTTCAAGGCAGCCAATCGAGCTCCTTCGGGTTCGATAAGCAGACGAAAGTTGAACAAATCTTCGAACTGCTTGCGATTCAGTTGGGCGGCGGCGCTATAACCGATGAGATGTGCCTTATGTACCAAGCCTTCGCGCTCAAGCCGAGAAAGCGCTTCGCGGATCGGTGTCTGGGAAACATTCAGGTCGCGTGCGAGCACATCAATGGGAATGCGCGCACCCGGTGCAATTGTGAGTGACATCAGTTGTTCGTAGATGACGTCGTACACACCGTCTACCACACTGGTCGGGCGTAGAGATAAGCGATGCTGTTTTTCCAATTGTGCTGCCATTTTGCGGATACCTGTTCGTAAAGTAGTTCTTGACACACCCTAATCATGGCAAATAACATATCAAATGTCAAATACAATATCATATACGATATGATTTTTTTGCGGAATTACTGCGATTAATTTTTCGTGGTTTATATCAATGACTAAAGAGAAAGCCGTCATGGTGGTCATGTTGGTTCGGCGTTCGCGCCTGAGCGGCGAAATACCAAAAACAATGGGAGAGGAACAATGAATTACTTTGGGACCATCCGGTCGCCTCGCGAGCTTATCGCGGGGGCCGGTCAACGCAAGGTGCTGGGGTTGGTGGCCAAAAGACTGGGCCAGCGCGCGCTGGTCGTGACCGATCAACGCCTGGCCGGCGATGCGCACTTTCAGTCCCTTATTGTCGATCTTGAAAAGAACGGCCTGGCAGTGCGAATTGAAAGTGGAACCCTGGCAGATGTACCCGCTGAAAGCACAGTGCTGGCGGCCGACGCAGCCCGCGACTTCGCTCCCGACATGGTTATCGGGGTGGGTGGTGGCTCGTGCCTGGATATGGCCAAATGCCTGGCATTGCTACTGAGCCATGGCGGGCAGCCCGAGGACTACTACGGCGAATTGAAAGTGCCCGGCCCCGTTCTGCCTTTGATTGCCATTCCGACCACGGCGGGAACCGGCTCTGAAGTTACGCCGGTAGCTGTCCTGTCGGATCTCCAGCGCAGCCTGAAGGTTGGTATATCAAGCCCAGAGCTGATTCCCACAGTGGCGATTTGCGATCCTGAGCTTACCTTAACCTGTCCGCCAGGACTGACTGCCATCGCCGGCGCCGACGCACTGACGCATGCGATCGAGGCCTTTACTGCCACCCGGCGTCCGGTCACGCCCGGATTAACGCAGGAACGCGTATTCGTCGGCAAAAATGATCTGTCCGACCAGTTTGCGCTGATAGCCATATCGCTGTTGTGGCAGGGATTAGAGGCGGCCTATACCGACGGGAACAACCTGGAGGCTCGGGCTCAGGTCATGCAAGGGGCGACCTTTGCGGGGCTGGCCTTTGGCGTTGCCGGAACCGCGGCCGCCCATGCCATCCAATATCCGGTGGGCGCGGTGACCCACACTGCACATGGTGCGGGGGTGGCGTGTCTGATGCCTTGGGTTATGGAATGGAATCGTCCCAAGATAGGCGTGGAATTACAGCAGATGGCCGGCGCCATGGGCCTTGCAGATGCTGCGCAAGTCATACCCGCGATCTCTGCGCTGTTTGCGCGTATAGGCATTCCAGTCACGCTGGCCGCACTTGGGTTGGCCGAAGATCAACTGGATTGGGTGGCGGAACAATCCTGCGGCATAGAGCGCCTTATTCAGAACAATCCTCGCCCGCTAGATCGCAGCGACATGCGCAAACTGCTGAGCGCTGCCTACTCGGGCGATGCCAGCCTCATCCAGTAAGACAGGACTTCAAACAAATGACAAACAGTACCATGACCGGGTCGGACTATGCCGATCCCGCCTTGCACGCACAAGGCCTATACATAGACGGACAATGGCAGGCGGGCACCGGCATTCCGGTTGTGAATCCCTCGACCGCAGAGGTCATAGCCGAGGTGCCTGACGCTTCAATCGCCGATGCCATGCGAGCCGTTGATGCTGCTGACGGTGCTGCCGCAAACTGGCGCGCAACCCCGGCCCGCCAGCGTGCCGAGATACTGCGCCGCTGGTTCCAGCTGATGACAGAACACGCCGAGGAACTTGCGTGCCTGATTTCTCTGGAAAACGGCAAGGCGCTCGCCGATGCGCGCGGTGAGGTCGCCTATGCCGCCGAGTTCTTCCGCTGGTATGCCGAAGAGGCGGTGCGTATTTCCGGAGAGTTTCGCCATGCTCCGTCGGGCGCTAACCATATTCTTGTCGATCATGACCCCATCGGAATCGCCGTCCTGATCACGCCCTGGAACTTTCCTGCCGCGATGGCTACGCGCAAGATCGGACCCGCTCTGGCGGCGGGCTGCACCGTTATTCTGAAGCCAGCCTCGGAAACGCCTTTAACCGCCTATGCCATGGCCAGACTGGGCGCTCAGGCCGGTGTACCGCCAGGGGTGGTGAATGTACTGACCACGATGCAACCGGCTGTCATCACCAATGCCATGCTGGCTGACCCACGGGTACGCAAATTGTCTTTTACCGGTTCGACCGGAGTCGGGCGAACCTTGCTGGCCGAAGCGGCAAAGACCGTTACTTCGTGCTCAATGGAGCTGGGTGGCAATGCGCCATTCCTGGTGTTCGATGACGCTGATCTGCAAGCGGCTCTGGATGGCGCCATGATCGCTAAAATGCGTAATGCGGGTGAAGCCTGTACGGCAGCCAACCGTTTTTATGTGCAGTCGGGCATACACGATGCCTTTGTCGCCGGGCTGACCGAGCGCATGGCTGCGCTGCGGGTGGGGCCGGGTACCGACGCCCAGACTCAGGTGGGGCCGATGATCACAACAATAGCCGTGTCGAAGATCGACCGCCTGGTTTCCAGCGCCATCGCGCAGGGCGCACGATTGCACACTGGTGGCAAGCCGCTGCCAGGTAGCGGTTATTTCTATCCGCCTACGGTTATTGATAACGTGCCCACCGATGCTGGCATTGCGCATACCGAGATTTTTGGCCCCGTGGCCGCTGTCTACTGTTTCGACACCGAGGCCGAGGCCATCCGCTTGGCCAACGATACAGAATACGGGCTCGCTGCCTATGTGTATTCAGGTGATCTGTCACGCGCGTTGCGGGTGGGTAAGGGCATAGAAGCGGGCATGGTTGCGATCAATCGCGGATTGATGTCAGACCCGGCGGCACCTTTTGGTGGAGCCAAGCAAAGTGGGTTGGGGCGTGAAGGCGGCGTTACCGGCATTCTGGAGTTCATGGAACCTAAGTATTATGCGGTACACTTTTAACTATGAAAGACTTATATCGCAATCGTGATTTCATCCCTAATTTCGACGAGCTCATCGCCGAAACCGCCGCAAGGTCACGTGCGTTTGCCGTCGGTGCCAACGCGCGCGTCGATGTGCCTTATGGCACCGGCGCACGCGAACGGGTGGATATTATTTTCCCGCCTGGCCTGGCAAAAGGGGCGCCGCTGCATGCCTTCATTCACGGCGGGTACTGGCGCGCCGGCAACAAGCATGAGCACTGGCTGGTCGCGGCGCCGGTACTGGCCGCAGGCGGTATTGCGGCCTTTATCGGTTACGACCTGATGCCAGATACCAGACTGGGTACTATTGTGAGCCAGGTGCGCGCGGCGTTGGCGCATTTGGTTGCGATGGCGCCTGAGCTGGGTGCAGACCCAAGTCGCGTCACAGCCAGCGGCCACTCAGCTGGGGCGCATCTGGCAAGCTACCTGGCTGCGATCGGCCCCGAAGAAAACGAGTACACAGGGCTTAGCGCGCTACGCGGCCTGCTGCTGATCAGCGGCATCTATGACCTGGCCGAGATCCCCGGCAGCTTCCTGAAGCACGAAGCGAAAATGACGGAGGCAGAAGCCGCGGCCTGGACGCCCCTGACTTCACGCCAGCTAGACGTACCCCGACGTATTTTGATGCTTGCCGAACACGATACTGCGCCTTACCACAAGCAGGCGCAGCAGTTCTCGTCCTTGCTGCAAACCCAGGGTCAAGACGTGCAGCTGCGCATAGAGGCAGGCTTGAACCATCTTAGTATCGAATTGGCCCTGGCCAACCCGAACAGCCCTGCCGGGCTGTGTCTTTCGGAGCTGGTTGCCAGTTGACCTTGGCGGCAACCGCTCGTCAGTGCGTTAGGCTTTGTATAATGGCGCATATGTCTGAGTTGAAAAAGCTGCCCCGTCCTCGTTGCGAGCATTGCCAGCGGCCTGCATCGCATTGCCTGTGTGCTTATATAAGTCGCATTCCTAACCGCACGCAGGTACTGGTGCTGCAACACCCGGATGAAGCGAACCATCCCCTGAATACCGCCCGCCTGGCGGTGATGGGGCTGCTTAATGCACGGTTGCTGGTGGGCGAGCATTTTCCGCAATTGGATGACATCGTTGCCTCAGCGGGCCGCGTGTTACTGCTCTTTCCGGAGCGGGAAGCAAGCAGCGCGCAGGTTGCTGCCGTTTCCACTTCCTCTTGCGGTGAGCCTGCCTCATCGCTGCTAATCGTGCCGGACGGCACCTGGCGCAAGGCACGCAAAATAGTGGGCGCGAACCCGGTGCTGGACACACTGCCTCGGCTGAGCCTGCCCCCTGGCATGCCGTCGGAATACCGGATACGCAAGACGAGTCAGCCTGCTGCAGTGTCCACCATTGAAGCGATTGCGCGTAGTCTGTCGCTGCTTGAACCTGAGCAAAGTTTCAACGGTTTATTGGCGCCCTTCAGGGCGCAGATCGCGCAGCAGGTGCAGGCTATGGGGGAAGAGGTGTATAGGCGAAATTATACGAATAGATGAGGGGTTGTCGCTGCACTGTACCGTAAGTTCGGCACAGTGCAAGAATGACGATGACTGGCAAACGTAATGTTTACCTAATCATAGTGCCTCAGATAGAAAGACCGTAAGCCTGCATCGCAGCCGCTGAATAGCGTAAACCCGCTGCTGCCTGTGGCGCGAAAGCCTTTTCCCGCAATGACATTGTCTCCGGGCTGAGTGTAATCTGGCACGCAGCCATATTTTCATCAAGACGCGCTTTGCTGCGCGTGCCCGGAATGGGCACCACGTGATAACCATGTGCCAATACCCACGCGAGCGCTACTTGGGCAGGCGTCACACCTTCATTCCGGGCTGCTGTTGCCAGAACCTCGACTAATTGAAGATTATGCTTCAGATTATCCCCAGTGAATCGTGGCAGGTTTCGACGGAAATCCGATGTTGAAAGTGCTTGAGGGTCGAAAGATGGGGTGGTCAACAGCCCTCGGCAAACGGGCGAGTATGCCACCAGCAGGATACCGAGCTCTCGGCACGCTTGATCCACACCGTCAACTTCAATATGACGCGTCATTAACGAGAATTCGGTCTGGATTGCTGCAATTCCCTGTTTACCATCCGTTGCTTTACGCAGAGCGGCGTCTGCACGGCGGATAGTCTTTTCTGACACCTCGCTCAGACCAACTGCACCGATATTTCCAGGCCGCAAATGGTCTGCCAGGGCCGACATTTGCGGCTACCGGTGTGCGACAACGACACTTATAGAATAAAAACAATTGTGGACCTGTTTTACACAGCTGTCCTAGTTTTTTGGTTTAAGGAATACTCTAGGAGGTGTAAATCAGGGGGGGCATGTTTAGTGTTTTTTGGTCGCCGTTCAGTTAATACGGTACTTCAAACTGATCATAGAGTTATTACCAATAAACATACGCGATCCTTGCGATTATTAACGCAGTTCCCATTGTCGGTGCAACGTTGAATTTAGACAGATAGTCAAAAAGCGCCGTGCTCAAACGAAACGCGTACTTTTTGATTGATTAGAATGCACCGTTTAAGAACTGTCAGACCCGCTTGCACAAGTCTGATGTCGCGGTCGCGGTCGATATTTCTATATTCAGGAGACCAAATTTTTGCTCCGTGAAATAGATTATTTCTAATTCGACGTACCATGAGTAGTGTTTTTTGAGTTTTTAACAGGCCCTTGGCAGGGGGTGAGTCTTTCCATATAACGCTACCTTCTTTTAAAATCTGCTTTCGCGGCGGATCTGTTAAAAGAAAATTGACCGCATCTTTGAGTTCGGTGTCGCTCACTCGCCTGAAATGCCAATCTATCGCCTTAGAAAATTCGTCCCAGTTGGCTTCTACAGTTGAGGCATTTCCTCGAGCAAAGCCTGCGCATTTTAGAGCGTACTCGGAGCGAGCGAACGTGCCAAGAAACTCATATGTAAGCCCTTGTGGCAACGGCATGTGAGGAAATTGGGGCGACATTTTTTTCCTTTTAATAAATTGAGGTTACCCGCCGGGAAAAACTATAAAATTTGCTATATTTTGATATTGTTAAGGCCGTTTTGAGTTCTGTTCCGAATCACAGAAGCAAAGCTAAGGTATCGACCCCGAATGATATCTTGAGACGCTCGACGTGTTTTGGCTCCACAGAATTAAGGAAGGCCAGATAACCACGTAACGACTCTTGCTCACAAGCATCGAGATTCCCGGTCTTAAAACGATGAATGAGCACCCGAAGCTTCCTCTTTTGCAGACGACCAATGGAGATGGTGTCATCATTAGTTATAGTCAAACCAGTTATTCTTCGCCCTCGCTTTTTCGATGTTTCTACCGTTTTTTCTTCGTTAATGACTAGTTTCGGATACGGTAAATCCTGAATTATTTTTCTTACGACGCTTAAGCAATCCCGCAGAATTACAGGGGTGGACGTAGAAAAAGATAGGTCGTCTGCATAGCGAGTGTAAGCAATATTATGTGCCAAGCAATAGTTTGAAACTGCCTCATCAAATTGAAACAGCAGAATGTTCGACACTTGAGGGGAGCTTGGCGCACCGACGGCAAGTGTAAGTTTCCCTTTTTCAACATTTTTCTTAAAAAGTATCTGTGTCAAAATGTAGCAGTCATCGTTTGTTAACTCCGCTTTTTTTTCTAGGTAAGCGACTAAGTCATCT
This sequence comes from Advenella sp. FME57, assembly GCF_014897675.1. Classification (GTDB taxonomy): domain Bacteria; phylum Pseudomonadota; class Gammaproteobacteria; order Burkholderiales; family Burkholderiaceae_B; genus Advenella. The sequence goes on from NZ_JABUXU010000010.1 coordinate 106,603, forward strand.
GATTCGATAGAAGGAAAGAAATTTTTAAAATCGATTTTAAGAAGAAATCGATTACCTAAATGGGGGCTAACATTTGCCGACAGTCCCACGTCTTTTCGGTATGCAGTTGCACTGGCGTGGATTGGGAATTTTGAAAGAACGTTTTTGGAAAGCCAGCGTTGCAACGTTTTTATTTCCGGAGTGGGTTGGGCAATGTTCCTACGCTCAGGTCGCCGTCGCTTCTCAATTGTGTATTCTTTATAGCGGCGTGGAGCAGTTGCTATTAACATAGTCAATTCGTGCTCTGTGAAAGGAAGAGCTTGGAGCAGATCAGTTTTAAGCGACATTTTTTTCTACCCCTATATTCGGGACTTTAAAGCGCTCGTAAGCGGCCTTGCGTCTGCGATCTGCTACTGTTTGCTCGAAGAGTTGACTTTTGATTCGAGCACGCTCTAGGCGTTTATCTATTAGGCTATACTCGACGTAACTTTCGCCGGTGTGTAGGAATGTATAGAAAGATTCATTGCCCGAGCGACGAAACTTAAGAACCTCAAGTCTTTCCAACACAAACATCAGTTGATGAAGTCTTTTAAGAGATAAGGTTGCGCCTAATGCTTCCAAAAAATTCGAGATATCTGTTAGCCGAGCCACCTGGATTAGTTCGACGAAATCTGCAATCGTTAGAAGGATATGGCGGGTGTTCGCGAGATCCAGTGCTTCAGTTTTTGGCTGCTTTGACAAGCGGAGTTCTACTTCTTCAATAATCTGAAATACGTCTTCTTTACCTAAGGTCCCTGGAACCGAGAATGTCGCATTCTTATATCGGTTTTCAAGATTGAGTACCAGACCAAGACGTATGAAAGAGTTCTCCTCCCAATAATCCTCATGAATCACTATTATTAATTTTTTCGAAGTATCATGAGTTTTAAGAAATGCGCCGAATTCACCTACTGCGCCAACGCCTTCAAGAAATATTATAATAACGTCAACGAACGCGCATAAGTCTTCCTCGAATGACAACAGATCTTGATAAACGTCGTAATGGTTCCAATCCTTATAGGTCTCCGGTGTAATTAGGGTCGGATTGTATTTGGGGTGATAAATCGCAACATAATTAATAAAGTCCCCTCGTTGCGAGAGCGATCCACCTTCTGGACGAGAACCCATATCGCCCCCGAAGACCGTGATTCGATGCCATGGTCGGGTAACTCGACTTTTTGCGACATCAATATACTGCGTAATTTTCGTTATAGTCTTTTGCACGAATACCAACTACCTAAATATGGCGCGAAGACGGTCGCGTGGCCCGGCGGAGGAGCAGACATGCGGAGGAGCTGGGACGCGCGACCGTCTTTGCGCCAAAAATGCTGCCAATCCTTTTCAGTCTGGCGATACGCCCGACATTATCAGCTTGCAGACACCAATGTCAGTAGCCAACGAAACGCGTAATTGGTGTCTAGCATACTAACAACATATTGGGTATTTGACTAGTACAATTGGTCATATTTAGAGAGAATATATTGCATCCGGCATTCGACCCAATTAATGTTCGGGTGATTTTGATGATCCTTCTCGCTAGGTTTTGATGACTGCTACTCTATTATTAAATAGATTATTCTTCACATTAAAATCAAAAAACTAACAATAATTCGTCGATCAATACCCTAAAAAATATCGTACTTATTTAGCCAGCGCTCATCCGTTAGTCCGTGATTGGCTCCGCAAACACTCGACCGCAGCTTCAAGTAACTTCTCATCAGGCATAAGGGAACCCCATTCCCGCCAAAAATCTCGCGTCGCACTGTCGGGCTTCACTTGCGGCGGATCAAGTTTGATCCGCGTTGGAAGAAGCACCGCATCACCCAACAGTAGCGCCTCGCCTGTATCAAGGAGTGGGAGCATAGCCGTCAAACCGACTAGGGAGTCCGGCATCAGTCTCTTGATAACGTTCTGGTCGCTGTCGTTCGTTAGTCTGAGAGCCAAGAAATTGTTGCATTGGGAGAGGATTGTCCGGCTTACGTCAGACGGTCGTTGGCTCACGACGAGCATAGAGAACCCGTACTTTCTCCCTTCCTTCGCAATGCGCTCAAACGACCATAGTGCCTGTCTCTGAACGGCATCAGCGTCATCTTTGACCGGTAAGTAGAGATGTGCTTCATCACACAGTAAGGTAACTGGCGTGCGCGCATCTGCACTCATCCAGAACTGCACATCATAGAGAAGGCGAGCTAATGTTCCGGTGACAACAGGGAGTACATCGGCTGGAACCTCGGAGAAGTCGATGATTTTGATGCCATTGCCAGGATCGGCTCTTAGTAATTTGATGATCTGCTTAGCGAGCCATCCATAATCGAGCGCTGCTGCGGGGGGGGAGAACATAAAGCCGTAACGGCGATCATCCAGTTTCGCCTCCAGTCGCGATATAAAGCGTGTCAGCTTGTCCTCCCAATCTCCTTTAACAGCACTGCCGTTCTTCCCTACACCTTTAGTCGTGTTGTCCGTCTTCAGACGGACAACCAAATCAGAAATAGCATAGGGGATTGGCGAATCCACGGTGAAGGTTTCTTTGACCTTGTTTTTGTCCGACGAGTCAAGAGTGCCGGCCTTAAGATCACGAACGTGGAGGGTGAAACGGGAAGCTTGGTTAGGAGCATTCTGATCGCTTCGATCTAAGATCATCGACAGCATCTCATCACGGTTTAGCAACCAGTAAGGTAGAAACAGGGTGTCGTCCTTTGGAGCGGAAAGGTCGCCGGGACCCGCGATACGAAAGCGTTGTGCAAATCCACCATTGTTCTTGTCAGCCAGAGGTGCATATTCTCCGTGCATATCGAACACGACGATGTTAGGGAAATTCAGTTTAGCCGCACGTTCAAGAATCAAAGCTACTGCCCAGCTTTTACCCGATCCGGTACTTCCAAGAATGGCGGCATGTCGCTGGAAGAACTTATCCCCACTGGCGATTGCTTCAGCGCTACGATCTGCCACGAAGGTGCCAAGCTTCAATCGTTCCTCGTCAGATAATCCTGCTCCCAGGATTCCCATGAAACGCTGTAGGTTGCCTCCCTCGATTACAAAGCAGTCACGATCAATCTGCGGGAAGCTATCAGCGCCGCGTTTGAAGGTGTCCGACTTGTCACCGTCAACGGTCCGATAGGTGCCGATGACGAAAGCCTGCATGTGATCAGCCGGCGAGACCGTTAACGTCCCGAATTCACCACTTTCAGGACCAGGAAGTTCTTCGCGAAGTGAGCGAGTAACGCGATCTGTCATTCCAATTAAGAATTCCGCTTGGGTCGCACCCTTGATAGCGATAAGCTGTCCGATGCCTACACGTGTAAGCATCTCAGAATTAGTGACATCGATCGCCACGCGGCTGGTGTCAACGCCAGCTACACGACCGATTTGATCATTCTCTGTAAATACGAGTGCTGAGCTTGTCATACGGATAAAACTCCCTTTACAAATCCATCGAGGTCCCAGTAATCAACACCGGGGTAGAATATCTCTGCTCCATTGACGATGAAGCATGCGCCTGGGGTTCCAGCATCTTCGCGAAACTCAGCAGCTATAACATTTTTGTTCTTTATGGCTAAGTCTCGTGCTTTAGAAGAGAGCGAGAAAGTTAAAATTACCGTTTTCACACCTGATTTGATGCGGGGGGTGAGATGCGTTTCCAAATGATCATCATTGAAACCGTAGCCGATAATGAGGAAGCGGCGCGCCTTATCGATGGCGTCATTTCCCTTTTCTCGGTGTTTGTCGAAAGGGCTGTCATATCCGCTACGGAATTTGTTCAACCCTGGTGTGATGATAAGGCGAGGGAGTGGTAACGCTCCTGCGTAGCGAACCGGACTGCCCTCACGATGATACCAATCAAGACTACCATGCGGCTTGAAGATATTGGCTTTCATCGCGAATTTGTAGCGCACGTTCTTACCCACCAACTTCACATTACGGCAAAAACTCCAATAGCTATTCTCCGGTTCAAGCCGCGCCGCAAAATGGCCACAGAACATGGTGTCGACGCCTAAACCCGCTTCCTCACATGCGAGCTCGGCGAGACGATCATAGTTTGTAGTCACAATTGGTATGCCCGCATCTGACCGCAACAAATGCGGAATCAACTTGGTTAGTCGAAGCGTCTTAGATTTATTAAAAACGTCGGAGATAATATTGGCTTCAGCAGTGGCAATGAACTCGCCGGTGCTCTGCACAATTGCGGCCTCGAGAGATGGCGAGGGAGCATACTTCAGCAAAGCTGCCTCTAGCCCTTCCTTCTCAATAAGAGGGTGGATATTTTCCCAAAGCTGCGTGTCGTCTGGGGAAAGGCTAGCAGGAATATGGGTTACTAGGTGATGCCCTAGCGCCGTCATTCCGGGAACTCCTTCTGCACAGGACAGCCCAGAACCAATAATTAGAACGAGCCCATCGCCGAGGTGTTCTTGCAGCTGTTTTTTTAACGCACCTAGTTCCATGGACTTTCCCATTAGTCGGCAGCTATACCATACTCAGAACAGAGTTTTTTCATTGATGGGGGGTAAGTTTGTACTCCACCTTCTGAAATTCCATTAGTTTTTACTACTATCAAATGCAACACTTATTTGTGCAACGCCAGGACCATTGCAGCCCAGCTTATCAAACGCCAATACTGCCAAAAAACTTACTGTTTGATAGGTATTTCAATTTGTTTATTATATGGCATGCAAACATCTAAATCCATACATTTACTTTCTAAAGTTAAATATAGTTACTTTTTTGATTTAGAAGTATATTTCCTGAACTTACAGAAGTGAGGCACAACATCAATGCGGCCACAGGTATCACTGCTGGTTATCTGAATTGGGAAACTGTCCCTAATCCGATGCCAGCACCAGTTACCGCTGCGATCCTGCTGGCGGCAGGCGATTGGTACGAGCATCGGGACGACAAGATAGATGTGTGCCTGGTGGATAACGACACGATTTGCGCCTGCTGAATCCGTACCGGCTGATGGATATTTAACTTCCTGCGTTTCAGGTAAAGGGTCGGTTTTGAAATCCAGAGGTTTCCAACAATGCTGGATTACCCCAGTAACATAATGTCATATTCGCCGGATATGATATGCGTTCATCCAATAGGAGGAGTTATGAAAAGAAACATTGTTCACGTCGCAGCCGCACCACCGAAGGAGGGACACAATTCGTTTGAAGTATTTGCGGTTGCAAGTGATGGAACCTTGTGGAAAAAATCAGAATATCCTGGCAGTAGCAGTGCACATTTGCCATGGTTCCAAATTCTTGATCTTCCGGACGATGGACACCAACCACTAGGGATGTTGCCAAGCAACCGAACATGAACGGAATGTGTGGTGTTTCGTTTACGGTGCGGTAAATATTTATCGACCGTATAAACAACAAAACAGAGTGATCGGAGAATAAGTAATAAATCAGCTTAAGAGCTTGATTTTATTGTGGTGCCCGGGGCCGGAATCGAACCGGCACGCCTTGCGGCGGGGGATTTTGAGTCCCCTGCGTCTACCAATTTCACCACCCGGGCAGGTATGGAGGGTATTGCAGATAAGAGCGGAATTATACCCATATTCTTTTTCTTGCGCCATTCCCACGCGCTTACTAATAAAAAATCCTCATTTACCTGCCAATTTCCCACTTTTCCCCTTGAAAACCCTCCCCGCGTCCCCACTACTATCGGATACGAGGGCGAAATTGCCGTAAAACTGGCTGTTTTGCCCCATTTTTCACCATTTTCCATCCAATTTAACGAAAAGTTACCATGAGTCAATCCGATACTACCGTGAAAAAAGCAGAGGAAACGCTGGGTTTCCAGACAGAAGTAAAGCAGCTTCTGCATTTGATGATTCATTCCCTGTACAGCAATAAGGAAATTTTCCTGCGCGAGCTGGTCTCCAATGCGTCAGACGCCTGCGACAAGTTGCGGTTCGAGGCGATTGACAAGCCCGAGTTGCTCGAAGGCGGCGCAGACCTGGAAATCCGCGTCAGTTACGACAAGGAAGCGCGCACCATCACAATCGCCGATAACGGTATCGGTTTGACCAAGGCCGAGGCAGTGGCCAACCTGGGCACCATCGCCCGTTCCGGCACGAAGGAGTTTTTTTCCCAGCTCTCGGGCGACAAGCAAAAAGACGCCCAGCTCATCGGCCAGTTCGGCGTGGGCTTTTATTCTTCCTTTATCGTTGCCGACAAGGTTACTGTCGTTAGCCGTCGTGCCGGCGAGCCGGTAGACCAGGCGGTGTTCTGGGAATCTGAAGGGCAGGGCGAGTTTACCGTTGCCGATACCGAGAAAACAGAGCGCGGCACCAGCGTGACGCTGCATCTGCGCGCCGAAGAAGATGATTTCTTAAGCGGCTGGAAGCTGCGCGAAGTGCTGCGCCGCTATTCCGATCATATTTCCCTGCCTGTGCTGATGCAGAAGGAAGAGTACGATTCCGAGAAGGGCGAGCAGGTCAAAAAGGACGAGTGGGAAACCATTAACCAGGCCAGTGCGCTGTGGACCCGTGCCAAGAACGACATTACAGACGAGCAATATACCGAGTTCTACAAGCACGTTAGCCACGATTTTGAAGAGCCGCTGGCCTGGACGCATAACCGCGTAGAGGGTCGCAGCGAATATACACAGTTGTTATATTTGCCCAAACACGCACCGTTTGATATGTACGATCGCGAAGCGCGTCGTGGCGTCAAGCTTTATGTCAAACGTGTTTTCATTATGGATGATGCCGAGCAGTTGCTGCCGTCCTACCTGCGCTTTGTGCGCGGTGTGATTGATTCGGCCGATCTGCCGCTGAACGTGTCGCGTGAAATCCTGCAGGAAAGCCGCGATGTGAAGGCAATCCGCGAAGGTTCGACCAAGCGTATCCTGAGCCTGCTGGAAGATCTGGCAGAAAACCGTGCTGAAGACTATGCCGGTTTCTGGACAGAGTTCGGTCAGGTAATCAAGGAAGGCACAGGCGAAGATATCGCCAACCAGGAACGCATTGCCAAGCTGCTGCGTTTTGCCTCTACCCATAACGACGATGCCATCCAGAACGTAACGCTGGCAGACTATATCTCCCGCATGAAAGAAGGGCAAGAGGCCATCTATTACGTCACGGCCGACAGCTTTGCTGCTGCCAAGAACAGCCCGCATCTGGAGATCTTCCGCAAGAAAGGTATTGAGGTCCTGCTGCTGTCAGACCGTGTAGACGAATGGATGCTCTCGCACTTCCGTCAGTTCGACGGCAAGTCTTTCGTGTCTGTGGCCAAGGGCGGCCTGGATCTGGACAAGCTCACGGACGAAGCAGAGAAAAAGCATCAGGAAGAAGTAGCCGAGTCCCTTAAGCCTTTGCTGGAGCGCCTGCAAGCGTCTCTGGGCGAGTCTGTGAAGGAAGTCAAAGTCACGAACCGTCTGGTGGATTCTCCTGCCTGCGTGGTGGTTGGCCAGAACGATGTGAGCCCGCACCTGTTGCGCCTGTTGAAGGCCGCTGGTCAGGAAACACCGGATATCAAGCCCGTGCTGGAGATCAATCCCGAGCATGCCCTGATTGAAAAAATCAAGGGCGCCGCAGACGATTCGTTTGACGATTGGGCGCATGTGCTGCTGGATCAGGCCATGCTGGCCGAAGGCGCGCAAATTGCCGACCCGGCTGCGTATGTAAAACGCCTGAATGGTTTGCTGCTTAAAAGCTAAATCATGATGGTGCTGGGGCGGCCGCTATGGCGGCTATCCCAGAATATCTGCCTGATGACGGTTGAAATAGTACTTGGAAGTCCACAGAAAGTACTTGCAAACCAATGCAATCCGGCCCCAGGGTAGACGCCTTGGGGCCGGATTTTTATTTTATGTTTGCGCGGTTTGTTGGTTTAAACCCGCACCAGTCGTTGGCTTGCAATGCCTTTGGGCATCTGCCGCCAATCCCAGCCTGTCAGTCGCTTATACCAGTGCCAGTCGAAATACGGCCCCGGGTCGGTCTTGCGTTTGGGGGCGATATGTTCGTGGCCGCGTACGGCTTTAAGCGTATAGCGGTTGCGCAGTACCGTGGTAAGCGCAGCCAGTTGCAGATATTGTTCGTCGGTAAAGGGGGTAAAGTCTGTGCCTTCCAGTTCAATGCCGATGGAAAAGTCATTGCAGCGGTCGCGCCCGTCAAAACGCGACACCCCGGCGTGCCAGGCGCGCCTGTTGGTGCTCACAAACTGGATAATGCGCCCACTGCGGTTGATAAAGAAGTGTGCTGAGACGCGCAGATCGGTAATCTCTGCAAAGAACGGGTGTTCGTGCGGGTTCAGGGTATTGGTAAAAAGCTGCTGTACATGCGGGCCGCCAAACTGGTTGGGCGGCAGGCTGATATTGTGAATCACCAGAAGGGAGACGCTTTCCAGCAGGGGGCGGCGGTCCTGGTTGGGTGAGCGGATATGTCGGACCCCGGGCGCAGGACACAGCCAGCCGCGTCGGTCCAGTTTGAGGTCTTCGGTCATAGTCATATTTCTTCTGTCATAGGCGTACTATTTAAGCGTACTATTCAGAGGCAAATTGGTCGGGCGTGCTATTTCACTCCCAGTCTGGCATGGTCCTGGCTGCACCACTGCAGTCCCTGCTGCGTGATCGCTTCCGAGGCGGGCAGATACACGCCGCAATGGGCGCATTGCACCATATCTTCTTCAGGAAGGCTGGCAGGAGCGGCCCCCGAGGTGCGGGCCGCCTGCGCTGCTGCACCGTCATTGAGCTTGCGGATAAAGCTGCGCAGAAAGTGGCGCACCACAAGGTAGAGCACACAAAGCAGGACGATCGTAATAATAAAGCGCATCAGGCACCTCCTTTGTGCAGCATGACATCAAAAATAAAGCGGGTGCCGGTGTACGCAATCATCAGCAGGGCAAAGCCCACCAGGGTCCAGCGCAGGGCAAAGCGGCCGCGCCAGCCACGCAGGGCACGCCCCAGTAGCAGCAACCCGAAAACCACCCATGACATCATGGTAAATACGGTTTTGTGGTCAAACGGCAGCATCACGCCAGTCAGTCTCATGGAAACGGCCACACCTGTGATAATGGACAGGGTCAGCAGCACAAAGCCGATCCAGATCAGGCGAAACAGGATTTTTTCCTGAACCAGCAGGGGCGGTTGCTCTTCCAGCGCGCGGGCAAACACCGAGCGCTCGGCGCGGGCTTGTACCGGTTGGTGCAGGTAACGGTCCAGCAAGGTCATCAGAAATGCATGAATGGCGGCGATGGCGATCAGGCTGTATGCGCCGATGGAAATAAGCAGATGCACCTGGAAATAGGCGTCGGCAACCGGAATGACCAGGCTGTCGTGGCCCGGAAACAGGGCCGCCAATAGGCAAATGAACCCGGCAATGGGCAACAGCAGCAGTTTTAAGCCGTCAATGTCGCTAATAAGGTTTTCCAGCCAGAAGACGATCATACCCAGCCAGATGGTGAGCGACAGGCCCACCGACCACGACAGGCGCAGCGAGTTTTCGTGCAGCATGGCCATATGTACGGCCACGCCATGCACAATAAGCACGGCAGCCAGCAGCCAGCGGGAGGTTCCGGCAGAGAGCATGGGACCTTGCGCGCCGAGCAGGGGCCGCCAAATTAGTAAACTAAGCAGCAGATAGGCCACGGTGGCCAGAGAGTGAAATACAATGTCGTAAGACATAAAATAATGACGAGTGTTTCCGGATAAGCAATCAGCGGATCTGCATAGCGCGATCCGGCCTACAGGCATATAGTATAGCCGTTTTGCCCATTCCCCCATTTACTTCAGTGAAATTCCATGTTTGATAATTTGACCAACCGGTTATCCCGGGCCATGAAAACCCTGCGCGGGGAAGCGCGCCTGACCGAAGCCAACACCCAGGAGATGCTGCGCGAAGTGCGCATGGCGCTGCTGGAGGCCGATGTATCCCTGCCTGTGGTGCGCGAGTTCGTCGCCAAAGTCAAGGAACGGGCCCTGGGCATCGATGTCACAGACAGCCTGAACCCGGGCCAGGCGCTGGTTGGGGTAGTGCACAAGGAGCTGACCGCCGTGATGGGCGGCGATCTGGGCGCCGATGCCTCGGAGCTGGATCTGACCACCACGCCGCCGGCCATTATCCTGATGGCGGGCCTGCAGGGGGCGGGTAAAACCACCACCACCGGTAAACTGGCGCGTCTGCTGGTGACCGGCGAGCTTATCCAGGATGGCCGCAAGGTCCCGAAAAAGAAAGTGCTGGTTGTCAGTGTCGACGTTTATCGCCCTGCGGCGATTGAACAGTTGCGCACGGTGGCCGGCCAGGTGGGGGCCGATTTCTTTCCCTCTGCAGCTGACCAGAAGCCGCGTGACATTGCGCTGGCTGCGGTCGATTACGCCCGCAAGCATCATTATGAAGTGCTGATTGTCGATACCGCGGGCCGCTTGGGCGTGGACGAGGCCATGATGCAGGAAATCAGCATGCTGCACGGGCTGATCAAGCCTATTGAAACGCTGTTCGTGGTGGACGCCATGCAGGGCCAGGATGCGGTAAACGTAGCCAAGGCTTTTGGCGAGGCGTTGCCTCTGACCGGCGTGGTGCTGACCAAGCTGGATGGCGATGCGCGCGGGGGCGCGGCGCTCTCGGTTCGTCATGTGACGGGCAAGCCGCTGAAATTTATTGGGATGTCCGAGAAACTGGACGGCCTGGAAGTGTTCCACCCGGAACGGATGGCGCAGCGCGTGCTGGGCATGGGCGATATCGTATCGCTGGTGGAACAGGCGCAACGCAATATTGATGTTGCCGAGGCGGAAAAGCTGGCGTCCAAGATCAAGACGGGCGACCGCTTTGACCTGAATGATTTTCGTGAGCAGTTGCAGCAGGTGAAAAAAATGGGCGATATGAGTTCGCTCATGGAAAAACTGCCCGCGCAATTTGCCCAGGCTGCGGGCCAGATTCAGGGCGGCCAGGCCGAGAAGCAATTGCGTCGCACCGAAGGCATTCTGAATTCCATGACGCCGCAAGAACGCAGCAAGCCTGAATTGCTCAAGGCAACCCGCAAGCGTCGTATTGCCGCCGGCGCCGGGGTGCCGGTGCAGGAAGTGAACAAGCTGCTTAAGCAATTCGAGCAGATGCAGGGCATGATGAAGCAGTTCAAGAAGGGCGGCATGGGTAAGATGATGCGCGCCATGGGCGGCTTAAAGGGCCTCAAAGGCGGCATGGGCGCATTTGGCAATTTCAAGAAATAAGATTGTTGGATTAATGTTGCGCAATTGATTTGAATCGCCGTGCAATAGATGCTGCGGATTATTCAACAATAATTTGATAAGCGACTGGGTATAAAGATGCATACGCGCAGGTTTTTGCGCGATGCATTTTTTTTTGAGTACCCGTCATGTCCCTGAGTGAATTTACAGATAGTACGATCGCCGCCGGCGCCGGTGCGGCGTCCGTCCAAGGTTCGCGCGCCGCGCGTGCTGCAGCCGCGATAGACGCTGCGGTCAAAGGCGCGAGCAAAGGCCCAAGTAAAGCCGCAGCCACACCTGATTCGGTCGTCTATGCGCGGCTCAAAAGCTTAAGCCGCGTGCAGCGCTTGCGGCGTGTGCTGCTGGTCGCCGCTGCGCTTGTAACTGTTGCCTTGTCCCTCTTTACCGAATCGGCCTGGCGCAACGTGACGCTCATGCATGACCTGATCCAGACGGTCGGCCTGGTGTTGATCCTGTGCGGGGCGCTGGGACGCATCTGGTCTTCGCTTTATCTGAATGGCCGCAAGAACACCGAGCTGATGACGCATGGTCCGTATTCCGTCACGCGCAACCCGCTGTATATGTTTTCCATCATGGGGGTGACCGGCATGGGGCTGCTCTCGGGCTCCGTGCTGACCGGCTTGATCAGCGGCGGCTTAATCTATCTGGTGTTCAACTGGGTGATTGCGCAGGAAGAAGACACGCTGCAGATGATTTTTGGCGCGCCCTATAGCAATTACAAACAGCATGTGCCGCGCCTGGGCATCACGCTGCGTCACTGGAACAACCCGGCGCACCTGGAGATTTCAATGAAGGCGCTGGGGCGCACCGTGCGCGAAGCGCTATATTTTCTGCTGGCCGGGCCGTTTTTTATTCTGTTGAATTATCTGCATAAGGACGCTATTTTGCCAGTGCTCGCGCATGTGCTTTGAGAAGTGGATCGATGGAATCAGGGCTGCACGCTGCGTTCTATCTCGCAATATCACGCATGTCCCGTATTCAGGATGCAATAAAAAACCCTGCGATATTTTCATATCCAGGGTTTTGTCTATGCATGCCAAATAGGCCTTTGTGAAGATCTATGGCAGGCCGTTCACTGCTGGTTGCGCACGATAGGCATATCAGCTCGAACCGGAGCCTGATACCCGTGGAAGGGATCAGGCTGAGCGCAGGCAATTACTTGGGAATACGCAGAACCTGGCCTGGATAGATTTTATCCGGGTGGCTCAGCATTGGACGGTTGGCTTCAAAGATTTTCTGGTACTGGTTGGCGTCGCCATACTGGTCTTTGGAGATCTTGGACAGCGTATCACCGGATTTGACGGTATAGAAGTTGGATTCCTCTTCGGTTGTAGCCGCAGACAGCTGGTTGTCTACAGAAGCCACGCCCTGTGTATTGCCAATTGCAATTGCAATTTTTTCTGCGTCGGCAGTGGTTGCTGCATTGCCTTTCACTGTGACCTTGTCACCATCAACGGCGATATCCAGACCATCAGCGTCCAGGCCGTGCTTGGCCAGTTCCTTTTTGAGATCTTCGGGGGTTGCCGCTTGCGCTTCATTGCCACCGAATACTTTCTCGCCGACTTCTTTGATAAAACTGAGAATACCCATTGTTATGACTCCTTGTTATCGTGAATGACAACTTCACACAGCTTCAATATAGCACGGTTCGTGCGTAGCGCTATTATTCATGGAATACATGACAAACGGAAGACCCCGAAGGTTAACAAATGTTAGATCCTGCCAATCGCTGCGCAAAATCTCTCAATGTCGCCCAATGACTATTCAAACTATACAAAGCTAGGCAAATGCATTTTTGGGGAAAATTGCGTGTTTGGGGCTGATACGTGTCGAGACTAAAGCAAAAAGCCGCGTATTGCTGTCGCGGCCTTTTGCTTTCACCAACCGGTTATTCGCCGATACTTATTTTTAAGATGGCGCTATTTTTCAGGTGAGCCTATTGCCTGGCGTAACGGTCGGTGGCTTCCAGCAGTAGCTTGAGGATACCCGGCTCGTTAAAGGCGTGGCCGGCATCGGGCACGATATGAAACTCGGCCTGTGGCCAGGCCTTGTGCAGTTCCCATGCTGTTTTGGCCGGGGTGCAGCAGTCATAGCGGCCCTGGATAATCACACCTGGAATATCTTTGAGCAGATGGGCGTTATCCAGCAACTGGTTATCCTGCATAAAGCCTGCGTGCGTGAAGTAGTGATTTTCAATGCGTGCGAAGGCCAGGGCAAAGTGATCGGCAATGTAGTTCTGGGTGTTGGACTGATCGGGATACAGCGTGATCGTGCGGCCTTCCCATTGGCTCCATGCGCGTGCCGCGTTGATCTGCACTTCGCGGTCATCGCCAGTAAGGCGTTTGTGATAGGCGGCAACCAGGTCGTCGCGCTCCTCTGGCGGGATCGGGGCCACATAGTCTTCCCAGTAATCCGGGAACAGCCACGAGGCGCCTTCCTGGTAGAACCAGCGCAGTTCTTCCTTGCGCAGGGTAAAGATACCGCGCACGATCAGCTCGCTCACCTGTTTCGGATGTGCCTGGGCATAGGCCAGCGCCAGGGTAGAACCCCATGACCCGCCAAAGACCAGCATCTGCTCGGCTTTCAGCACCTCGGTGCGCAGCCGTTCAATGTCGGCAATCAGGTGGGCAGTGGTATTGTTTTGCAGGCTGGCGTGCGGCGCAGAGCGACCGCAACCGCGCTGATCGAACAGCAGAATGTTGTAATGCTGCGGATTGAACAGTTGGCGATGGTGCGGGCCGCAACCGGCGCCCGGTCCGCCGTGCAGGAAAACAGCCGGCTTGCCTTGAGGGTTGCCGCAAAGCTCCCAATACACCTGGTGGCCGTCACCAGTATCAAGTTTGCCGGTCTGATAGGGTTCAATAGGCGGATACATGCAGTGGTCCTTGAAATAGTCTATATGCGTTTGAAAACCAGATCACGAATGCCATGGCCCAGTCGCAGGCCACGGGTTTCAAATTTGGTCTGGGGCCGGTAATCGGGTTTGGGGGCGTAGTCTGTGCAGGTGTTGCGCAGCAATGCTTCGCCGCCAAGCACTTCGAGCATTTGCCCGGCGTAGTCTTCCCAGTCTGTCGCGCAATGGATATAGCCGCCCGGTTTGATGCGGCTGGCCAGCAGGGCGATGAATTCGGGTCGCACCAGGCGACGTTTGTGATGGCGTTTTTTCGGCCAGGGATCGGGAAAGTAAATATGCACACCGGCCAGGCTGTCTGGCGCGATCATGTTCTGTACCACCTCGACCGCATCGTGCTGGATGATGCGAATATTGCTCACGCCAGACTCTTCAATGCGTTTGAGCAATGCGCCGACGCCGGCGTTGAACACTTCAACGCCCAGAAAATTTTCATTGGCGCGCAATTGGGCAATTTTTTGTGTGGTTTCGCCCATGCCAAAACCGATTTCCAGAATGGTGGGGGCGTTGCGGCCAAAGGCCTGGTCATAGTCGAGCAGGCCGTCCTGGTAGGGCAACGCCCATTTGTCCATATGCAGCTCAACCGCCTGTTTCTGGCCTGGCGTCATATGCGAGCGGCGATGCACAAAGCTGCGTATATGGCGTACTTTTAACTCATCGGGATTGGTGGTCTCTTTGCTGGCGATGACCTCGGCTGCAGCGTTGCTGTCGGCGGGCTGGTTATCGGCCTCGTTATTTGCGCTGTTGCTGGCGCTCACGTTGGTCTGGTTGTCGGCAGGGTTGCTGGCCTGATTGTTCGGGTTGTTATCAGCGTTGTCATTGGCGCTGTTATCGGCGTTTTTATTGGAATCTGCAATGGTCATGGTCAAGGGGCAAGGGCGTACAAAGTCTGGCTTTTTGTGCGGGCGCCAATCCACCAGGCCCCGGGGGCTTTGGAGGCGGAGCGTCGCTCGGACGACGGAATTTGCATTGTAGTGCATTCGCCCAGCGGGCGCGGGTTGCTCAGGCTGCGAAGCGGAATGTCATGACCCGTGCCGGAGGCACATTGGCCCAGACGATTTCACTGCTGTAATGACAGGCTTTCAGGGCTGTTTGCCAATGTGTCTGGCGCAGATTGTAGGTGAACTGGATGGCGCGACCGTCATCCTTGAGCAGGGTCTGCCAGTGGTGCAGGATCCGGCTGCGCACTTCGGGCGGCAGGGAAATGAGCGGCAGGCTGGAGACGATGGCATTGATGCGTACACCCGGGGGCAGCAGGGCGTCCAGATCTGCGGCATTGCCGTTGATGATGGTCAGGTGCGGAAAGCGCCGCTGCAGGTGCTGGGCAAAGACGTTGGAAAACTCAATGACGATCAGCTTGTCGGCGGGAACGCCATGATCCAGTATTGCCTGTGTGATAACACCGGTGCCGCCGCCCAGCTCAATAACGACGCCGTCATGATTGAGCGGGATGTGCTTGGCCATATAGCGCCCCAGCCTGCGAGAGCTGGGACAGATGGCGCCGGTAAATTTGGGCTGGTGCATCAGCTCGTTCACAAACATGAGCGGGCGTGAGCGCCTGACGGTTTTTTTCAGACGGCCAAAACCGCTTCTGCACCATGTTCCAACCATATATTTCTACGTTCCGTTTCATTGTTGACCACAACATGATGCTCGTGCACCCGGCCCGTTTTGCGGGACCGGCGTATTAGCGAACGCGCATGCCAGGCTGAGCGCCTTCCCACGGTTCCAGGATATAGATACCGGGGTTGGCTTTTTCATCAGCATCGCTGGCGGCAAGCACCATGCCTTCGGAGACACCAAACTTCATCTTACGTGGGGCCAGGTTGGCCACCATTACCGTATATTTTCCGATCAGGGTCTCGGGCTGATAAGCTGATTTTATTCCAGAAAACACATTCCGGGTTCTGCCTTCGCCCACATCCAGTGTAAGGCGCAACAGCTTGTTGGAACCTTCTACATGTTCACAATTAACAATTTTTGCAATTCGCAAATCTATTTTTACAAAATCATCAATCGTAATTACATCTGCAATGGTTTCACCACCGGGCAGTGCTGCGGCAACTGCTGCGGCCACAACGTCAGCATCGGCTGCGGGTGCATCGGGTTCAATCAGGGTATCGAGCATGGTCGGCTCAACACGCTGCATCAGGTGTTTGAACGGCGCAATATGGTCGGGCAGTTCGGCTGCGTCGGTCCAGGCAAAGCTGCGGTTCATGCCGAACAATTCAGTTGCAATACGTTCGGCCAGCGCAGGCAGTACCGGCGCCAGCATCACAGACAGGGCCTTGAAGCCGGCAATGGCGCGTGAGCAAACATCCTGCAAGGCCAGTTTCTGCTGCTCGTCTGCAGTGCTGATGCCTTTGGCCATCACCCACGGCTGGGCGCTGTCAAATGCCTGGTTGATTTTGTCGGCATGCGCCATCAGATTGCGGATTGCGCGGGCGTACTCGCGGTTCTCGAAATCACTTTGTACCTGTTCGGTCAGTGTCGCCAATTCAGTTGCCATTGCCTGGGCATCCCCGGCATAACCCAGCTTGCCATCGAAGTGGCGGGTGATGAAGGTGGCGGCGCGGCTGGCAATATTGATGTATTTGCCGATCAGGTCACTGTTGACGCGGGCGATGAAATCATCGGGATTAAAATCAATATCTTCGACCCGTGCATTGAGCTTGGCCGCGATGTAGTAGCGCAGCCATTCTGCGTTCATGCCAATGTCCAGGTACTTGACGGGCGAGATGCCGGTGCCGCGGCTTTTGGACATTTTTTCGCCGCTCACGGTGATAAAGCCGTGCACATTCAGGGCATCGGGCACCTTGCGGCCGGAGAACTTGAGCATGGCCGGCCAGAACAGGGCATGGAAATACACAATGTCCTTGCCGATAAAGTGAACCTGTTCGGTGCTGCTATCCGGCGCCAGCAAGGCGTCAAAGTCTATTCCCTGAAGCTTGCAGTAGGATTTGAGCGAAGCCAGATAGCCCACCGGCGCATCCAGCCAGACGTAAAAGTACTTGCCCGGCGCATCGGGAATTTCAATACCGAAATAAGGCTCATCCCGAGAGATATCCCAATCGTTCAGATTGCTTTCCTTGTCCTCGTCATTGCCCAGCCACTCGCGGGTCTTGGCCAGCACTTCCGTTTGCAGGCGCTTGTTGCCCTGGCTGTTGCTGCCGGTTGTCCACTCCTGCAGAAATTCCACGCAGCGCTGATCGGACAGATTAAAGAAAAAGTGTTCGGACGATTTGAGCACCGGCGTTGCGTTGGTCAACGTGGAGTACGGGTTGATCAGATCGGTAGGGGCATAAACGGCGCCGCATACTTCACAGGAATCTCCGTATTGATCCGGTGCGTGGCATTTGGGGCACTCGCCCTTGATGTAGCGGTCGGGCAGGAACATGCTCTTGACCGGGTCATAGAACTGCTCGATGGTCTTGGTGCTGATGAAACCGGCAGCCTTGAGCTGGCGATAGATGGCCTGGGAAAGGTCGACGTTTTCCTGGCTGTCTGTGCTGTGCCAGTGATCGAACTTGATATGAAAGCCATTCAGATAGCGCGGGCGTTCCTGCGCATAACGGGCCACCAGTTCCTGCGGCGTGATGCCTTCCTTTTCTGCCTTGAGCATGATGGGCGCCCCGTGGGCGTCATCGGCGCCGACAAAATGTACCGTGTGGCCGGCCATTCGCATGCTTCGTACCCAGATGTCAGCCTGGATATACTCCATGATGTGGCCAATGTGGAACGAACCGTTAGCGTAAGGGAGAGCCGTGGTAACAAAAATCGTGCGGGACATAAGATGCAATGTAAGTACAAAAAAGGGGGGAAAGAGTGATTTTAGACGAATATTGCAGCGCACCGGGGTTTTGCGGCAATGGGCGTGCAATGATGATCGCGCCACTCGGGCCGGGGCGGAGCTGATGCCGGCGCTGGGGCCTAGAACAGGGCGTTTTTACCTTGCAGCGGCAGAAAGATCAAACGCGGAGTACAACGCCATCTTCAGCGAGGCGCCCAACGCGCACCAGGCGACCATGGCAAGGCGCATGCGGCAACGTGGCTGGAGGATCTCAGGCAGCGGCAAGGGGGTCAGAGCACGCCTGCCTGATAGGCCACCACCCCGCCAATGGCGCAGACCAGCAGCGCCCACATGGGGTTGGCTTCGGTGAAATAGACGAAGACCAGCGTGCCCAGGACCATGCCCCAGGTGAGCACGTCAAAGGCTGAGTACAGCGACAGCTCAATGCCACTTGCAATAATCAGCCCGATGGCGACCGGCACCACGGCGTCCTGCACCAGCTTGTATTCACGCCGGTGGGTAAAGTGGCTGATCACGCGGCCAATGCCAAAGGCCAGCACCGAGGCTGGCAATACCATGGCGATGGTGGCCACCAGCAGCCCGGAAATACCGGCCACATGCCAACCGATGATGCTTGCAATAAGCACATTGGGGCCGGGCGCCGATTGCGCGACGGCAAACAGATGGGTAAAGGTGTCGGAGTTCATCCATTGGTGAATATCAACCACTGCGTGGCGGATTTCCGGGATGGCGGCGTTGGCCCCGCCGATGGCGATCAGGGAAATGCGGCTGAAGGTCAAAAACAGTTCAAGCAGCACCATCATGGCTGGTGTCCCTGGCGGCGGGCGATGATGAAGTTGGCAAGAATCGCCAGCGGCATCATGACGCCAACCACCTGCAACAGGGAAAACTTCAGCAGTACCACAAGTGCAATCGTCACGATGCCGGCCACGATATGATGGGCCCGCAGGTCGATCTTGCTGGCCATTTTCAGGCCGGTGCCGATGACCATGCCGGCTGCCGCGCAGGCCGAGCCTTGCAGGGCGGCGTTGAAATAGGGGTTCTGGTCCAGAAATTGGTACAGGATGGCCAGCACGATCAATATCAGAATCGGCAGCACCAGCAGGCCGGCCACCGCGGCCGTAGAGCCCTTGATGCCATGGTAACGGTCGCCCAGCATGACGGCCACGTTGACCGTATTGGCCCCGGGCAAGACCTTGCCGATACCCAGCAGCGTTGCATAGTCTTTTTCGCTAAGCCAGCGCTGCTCGCGCACAATCACGTGCCGGGCAATTGGCCCGACACCGCCAAAGCCCAATAGCCCGATTTTGGCAAAACCACGAAACAGGTCAGGCAGCGTCGCAACGGAAGTTGGGGCGGGCAGGGGCGCGATCGAAGGAGTCTGGGCCATAAAAAAGGAAATCAAAAATGCAAGTCTTATATAAGACTTAAATTGTACTCCCAATATGGAGAATGTTCCGCGAAAATGATCCTTATGTTTTTTGTCCGAGCAGCGTCATCCAGCCATTGCGCAAGGCAGGCAACAGCGAGAGTACTGCCAGGGTCGCCATGATCACCCCGACATTGCGGAACATATCCGCGTAGCCCACGACGGCGACCCAGTATTGGCTGATAAATGGCGAGATGAATTGACCGATAAAGATGGACGTTGCCGCCATGCCGGCAATTCGGCCCCGCAGCGCCGGGGCGGAATGGGCGATGGCGGTGGACATGACATTTGGCATGGCGATGCCCAGCCCCGCGCCCAGGATAGCGTTGGCCAGCACCAGCCCCTCAAAGCGTGATGCCACCGATAGCAGGCCAAAGCCCGTTGCCATCAGGCTAAAGCCCAGCAGAAAAATAAGCGTCGTATCCAGGCGGCGCTTGAGTCCTCCAAAGCACAGGGCCGCCATGCCGCCGGCCAGATTGAAGGCGCCCAGCACCATGCCGAAGCCGCTGGCAGTATAAATATTCAACGCTTGCATATGAAATTGCAATTGCGAGGGGACGGTATAAAAAGAGACATTGATCAGGAAAGCCAGCAGGCATACGGTTCCCACAACCACCCAGTTCACTGGCGCATCTGTGAGTTTTGTTGTCGAGTGCAGGACGCGGGGGCGCTGCGGTTCTGTCAGACAAAACATGACCGCGGGAATCAGTATCAGCGCGGCGCCATAAATGACAAATGGCATACGCCAGTGCACTTCGGCCAGCAGGCCGCCGGACATGACAAACACCACGCCACCCAGTTGTACAAAGGCCTGCTGCAAGCCCAGATATCTTTCCCGCTCTGCGCCTGTAAAATAATCACCGATCAGCGCGGTGCTCAAGGTAATGATGGCGCCGATGGCAACCCCCAGGATGGCACGCCCGACCAACAAGGCGGTCAGACTGTCGGCCATCAGGCCAGACGCCCCTGAGACGCCATACAATGCAATCGCTATCACCAGCAGGCCCTTGCGCCCGAACCGGTCGGCCAGCATGCCGGCAAGCGGCGCCGACAGGGCGACAAACAATGAAGGCAGGGTGAGCACCATGCGGCTGAGCAGGGCGATATGCTCGCTGTCGGCAAAACGGGTTTCAATGGCAGGCAATGATGGGGCAATAATGATGCTGGCCATAATGGTCAGGGTGGCCACCAGCAGCAGCACCAGCTTGCGTGCCGCCAGCCGGCGCGCGCTGAACGCCGGCGCCGTTGATGTGCGTGTTTGGGCCGCGCAATCGGCTGGCCGCATATGCGTGTCGTCGGCACGGTGGGCATCGGGGGCCTTGGCCTGCGTGCCTGCAGCATCGGTGCCCGGCTGGGACGGGTTATTTGCCTGTTGCCGGGAGGATGGCGTTGGCGGCGTATTGGTGGTCATGGCTACCTTGATTGACAGAGTATGGTGCCATCATAAGACCTGAAGTTAACTTGATGTCAACCCTGCATGGCTTGCAAGTTTTGCGAATGCTGTGGCAATGCAGTGATATAAAGGGTAAAGGTATAAGATAAGTATGATATGTAGAGAGATCCAGGGATGTGGATATATGGATGGCGCTATCTGTTCACAACGAATTACGATAATAATATCCACAATGAAATACCAGGACCCATCAGCCAGGCAGATGCCATTGTTAAGCCTCATACCGTTACCAAGATAAATGCCATTCTATACAGATGTAATATCATCACGATGAAAGATATCCGAAACCTTGATCTTAACCTGCTCAAAGCGCTGGACGCGTTGCTCGATCATAGAAATGTGACGCGGGCGGCAGCGCGCTTGGGCGTGACGCAACCGGCGATGAGCGGCATGCTGACCCGATTGCGCGATACTTTCGATGACCCGCTATTTGTACGGGCTCAGCGCGGCATTGAGCCGACCGAGCGTGCGCAGGCCTTGGCCATACCGCTCAAGCAGGTGCTGGGCGAAGTGGGCGCGTTGCTGCAGCCGCCGGTATTTGATCCGGCCACTGCCACCCAGCATTTTACGATCGCCTCGACCGACTATGCGCTGCGCGCTATTGCGCTACCGTTTCTGGCGAAGCTCAAGCGGCTGGCGCCCAATATCAGGGTGGCGCTGGTGCTGGTGAACGATACCCAGATGCTGTCCCAGCTGGAACGCGGCGTCATTGACCTGGCGCTGGTTTCGCCCGAATATACCTGTCAGGATCTGCATGCGCGCAAGCTGTTTGACGAACATTACGTTTGTGTTGTGCGCCAGGACCATCCCATTATCAAGCGCCAGCGGGATCTGACGCTGGAGCGGTTTTGTGAGCTGGACCATGCGCTGGTGTCCTATTCGGGTGCTGGCTTTCGTGGTGCCACGGACGAAGCGCTGGAAAAAATGGGCAAAACGCGCCGGGTCACGGTGTCAGTCAAGAGTTTTCTGATTGTGCCCGACCTGTTGCGGTCCAGCGATATGGTGTCGATTCTGCCCAGCCGGCTGGTAACCGATCTGGCAGGGCTGGCGGTGTTTGAGCCGCCCATCGCCATCACCGGATTTACCAAAATGGCGGCCTGGCATGAGCGCACGCACCGTGATCCGGCCCAGCGCTGGTTGCGACAGTTGCTGTTTGATATTTGCTTTGACAACCATGCGTAAGGCAAGACCAGGCTGGCGGAAAAGGCTGGTGTGCCCGGCGCAATGTCCGAACGCGAGCCTTGAGCCAACTGGCCAATACCTTAAACCTTAAAGCTTTAAGCGGCTGCGCCGCGGTAGCGTTCCAGCCAATGGGCGTACGGTGCTGGCAGCACCCAGGTCGGGCGAGGCTGATCCAGTGTTTTGGCAAGCGCCAGAGGATAATGCGGGTCAGTCAGATGGGCCCGGCCGATCATGACTAGATCCATCTGTTCCTCTTGAACTACGCGGTTGGCCACTTGCGGATCGTCAATACCCCAGGCCGAGGCCACCGGCAAGCCGGCTTCGTTGCGTATGCGTTGCGCAATAGGCGCCAGGAAAGCCGGCGTTGCCCATGGGATCTGTGTGTCGGGAATAACAAAGTTGGCGCTCACGTTCAGCAGGTCCAGGCCGCCCTTGCGCATATTGCGGGCAAGTTCAATAGACTCGGCTACCGTCTGCTCATCACGACCGTCATATTCGATCACGCCGAAACGCGCGGTCAATGGCAGGTTCTGAGGCCACACATCGCGTACTGCGGCCAGTGTTTCCAGCAGAAAACGGCTGCGGCCGGCCAGGTCGCCACCGTATTGGTCATCACGCTGATTGCTGTGGGCAGAAAAAAAGCTTTGTGCCAGATAGCCATGGGCAAAGTGCAATTCCAGCCATTCGAAGCCTGCATCACGGGCGCGTTTTGCTGCTGCGGCAAAATCGGCCTTGACGCGCTCGATATCTTCCAGCGTCATTGCCTTGGGCACGATGGGCAGGTTCTCGCCATAGGCGAGGGCAGAGGGCGCGATGGGTTGCCAGCCGCGCGGATCGTCGGCGGCGATATGGTCATCGCCGTCCCACGGACGGTTGGCGCTGGCCTTGCGCCCAGCGTGAGCAATCTGGATGCCTGGGACTGCGCCGGCAGCCTTGATGGAAGCGGCAATACGGGCCAGCCCTTCGGCATGTTCATCGCTCCATAACCCCAGGCAGTCCGGGGTGATGCGGCCTTCCGGCGATACGGCCGTGGCTTCGACAATCACCAGGCCAGCGCCGCCGCGGGCCAGGCTGGCGTAATGGATCTGGTGCCAGTCATTGGTAAAGCCGTCCTGGGCGCTGTACTGGCACATGGGCGGAACCGCAATGCGGTTGCGCAAGGTCACGTCTTTCAGGCTGAAGGGGGAAAACAGGTTGGTCATATTGGTACTCTTGAAATAGGTAAGCGTAAATCGGGCAGGGCAGATCAATATTCTTCACGGGGCGGCAGGGTGATCGCAGCAAGGCGAGCCAATGGTGCGGCGTCGTTGCCCCAAATATGCCGGGGCAGGACGATGCTGCCGGCAGTGCCGGGCAACCCAGGCGTCGCGCCAAGCAGGTGCACCGGCATCTTGCCTTGTGACGATAGTCCCCCACCGGCGGCGCCGACCGCAAGCGATCATCTTCATGCGGGGGTATGTCAAATTATGGTGCTACGCATCAAATAATTCAAATGCTATATTTTTATCTTAGATATCAATTGAAATGATATCAGCCGATATGCCAAGGGCTGCAGCGGTTATGGTGCCGATCTTTACTCACTCAGGGTGCTCATGCTCATTGCGGCTCTGGCGCGAGCAGAGCCGGGCCGCACAGATAATGTGACGATTAGATGGCAACCCCCAGCCTGCGATCCAGTGCAAAGGCGCCACTGCCGCGTACGGCGATATAAAGGGCCAGGCATGCCATGAGTACGGGGTACTCGATGCCGCGATCTATCCACGGCCAGGTCGGGCCCAGCACATAGCTGATCGCCAGCATTTGCACCACAATGGCCAGGGCAACGGGGCGAGCCCACAACCCAAGCGCAAGCAAGAGCGCACCCATTGTTTCAAGCAGCATGACCAGAAAGGCCAACTGGGGAGCAAAAGGCAGGCCCATCACATTCTGTATGAGATTGATGGAGCCTGCCATGGGGTCGGCCATGGAGCCATGGGACGTTCCCAGGGCTTTGGGTAAGCCGTGCGTGAACAGGATGATACCGAAGGCTACGCGCAGTAAGGCATACAAGGCAGGTTCAGCGCGCTTATACAGCGTGTCCAGGGCGGGGATCAGCAGGCGAGGAGGGCGTGCACTTGCTTGCTGGACGGCCGTGGTTATTTCGTTTTCGCTGCGTGCCATTTGGGTTCTCCGGCAAGTGAATGGGTGGCGTTATGCCGGACATGATTTTGTAGCGAATGGGCCAGGAATGCGGCAATTGCGCCCAATGTTGTTGCAAGCGTCAACATGCCGAAGGTTCCCATTGAAGGGGGCTGGTGCAAGGCAAAGTAAGCCACCAGCCCCAGAAAAATGGCGGGCAGGTTGTTCACGGCAGGCGCTTTGGCCAGCGACAGTGCAATGATGGTGATGGCAAACACCACCGCGCTGATAGCGTAGGTGCCCAAATAGGGTGTGAGCGCCGCCAGGCCATGGGCCGCAGCAATGCCCAGCACGACACCGACCAGGACACATGCCACATTGATAATTCCCTGCTGCAGGTTAAGCCCGCGGGTGAAAAACGAGATCCAGCCGACGAACATGGCCCATACCGGTATTTCGAAGGCCAGGACGCTTAGCGTTGCGGCCGACGAGGCAATGACCGATTCGCCAATGACCACCTTTATGTGTGTGGAAAATGCATTGCCTGTCATTGCTCATCTCCTTGGGAATGCAGTAATGGCATAGTCAATCGGGTGGCGGCGTGTGGCCGGGCATACGCAGCCTGGTTCATGCGAAGCCGCCGTTGGCGCGAACAACTTGTCCATTGACCCAGCCCCCGTCGGCCCCAACCAGGAACGCAACCACATTTGCAATGTCTTCGGGTTGGCCCAGGCGCTCCAGCGGGGCAAGCTTGCTCAGTTGCGTGATCTGCTCTTTGCTCTTGCCTTCAAAAAACAGTTCGGTGGCAACCGGCCCGGGCGCGACCGCATTGACTGTGACGCTGCGGCCGCGCAGCTCGTTGGCCAGCACACGCACCAGGCCCTCTACGCCTGCCTTGGCTGCGATGTAGGGGCCGTACTGCGGAAAGGATTTAGCGATCACGCTGCTCGAGAGCGCGACAATGCGTCCGCCGGTTTGCAAATCCGCAGCCGCCTGCCCCAGCACCAGGAAGGCGCCGCGCAGATTGGTCTGGATGACACGATCGAAGGCGTCGATATTCTCCGGGGCAATCGCATTCATGGTCATCATGCCGGCGCTGTGCACAACGGCGCTGATCTGGCCATAGGCTTGCTGCGTCATGGCAAAGAGCCGTTGCACGTCTTCTGCCACGGACACATCGGCCTGCACGCTCATTGCCTGTCCGCCAGCGGCGGAGATGGCGTCAACCACGTCCCTGGCGCTGGCGGCGTTGCCCGCATAATTGACCACTACCCTGAAACCATCGGCAGCCAGGCGCAGGGCGATGGCGCGGCCGATGCCTCGCGAGGCGCCGGTGACAATGGCGGTAGGCACTGTGGCTTCAGAGTGGGCGGTGTCGGTGTTGTTGCTGGTGTCTTTGCTGATCATGATGGTGTCCTTGGGTAATGACGATGGCCGCGCGCGCCTGACGGCGGGCGTTGCCAGGTTGATGAGCCGCAACGGCTGCTGCGTGGTACGGCAATGAACTCCATCATATCGATTGACGCCTGATGGATAAATGGGGTGAAATTGGTTTGTTAATTCAAAAAACACCAACAATGGAGTCCAAATGGACCGCTTTGATGCGATGCAGCTGTTTATCCGGATCGTGGAGCTGGGCAGCTTTACCGAAGCGGCGGGGGCGCTGAATCTGCCGCGTGCCACTGCCACGCATGCCATCAAGCAGCTGGAAAAGCGCCTGGGCGCGCGATTGCTGGATCGCACCACGCGGCAGGTTGCCCCCACGCTGGATGGTCAGGCCTTCTATGAACGCAGCAAACGGGTGCTGGCCGAACTGGAAGATGCCGAGACTTCGCTGAGCACGCATGTGACTGATCCCCACGGGACGTTGCGACTGGATTTGCACGGGGCGCATGCGACCATGATCATCCTGCCGCGCATCGCGCAGTTTCGTGAGCGCTATCCGAATATCGATGTGGTTATCAGTAGCGGTGACCGGTTGGTGCATCTGGTCAGGGAAGGGATCGACTGCGTGGTGCGCGCAGGCCAGCCCCGCGACTCGTCACTGGTGGTCCGCAAACTGGCGGATATGGAGCAGATTATCTGCGCCAGCCCCGAATATTTGTCCCGCTACGGCACGCCCGCACACCCGGGGGAATTGGCGCAGCATCAGGCTATTGGTTTTTTCTCGCGCGGCAACGACAGTCGCTACCCCTTTTCGGTCATGATGGATGGGCAGGAGACACAGTTCGAGGCCAGTGGCTGGATGTCCGTGAGTGATGCCGAATGCTACACCAGCGCTGCCCTTGCCGGTTGCGGGCTGATCCAGGTGCCGCGTTTTCGGTTGCAGGAGCATCTGCAGGCGGGCAGGCTGGTGCAGGTGCTGGCCGGCTGGCCGTGTCCGGCTCTGCCGGTGTGCGCGCTTTATCCGTTTCATCGTCAGTTGTCGCCGCGGGTTCGGGTTTTTATTGATTGGGCGCGCGACCTATATAGTGAAAAATTCGGCGTCTGAACGGCTTGCCGCATCGATGATGCGGCAGAGGTTCGCTGCAAGCCGGGGCTTCAGGATTGCGGGCATCAGGGTCCCGGACCGGCGAGGGCGTATATGACGGATGCAATGGGCGGTTGGGGCGCCGGCCTGGCCGCCTGGCGCCAGGTTGCTCGCTATTTATGCGTTTATCGGAATCTGTTTAATGATCGGAATCCATGCATTGATCGAGATCGATGCAATGACAGGCATCCATGCAATGGCCCACTGCGTGCAATAAAAAAACCCTGTCAGTGACAAGGGTTTTGGATTTGCTGCGTGTGGCATGCCGTTCGGCTTGTTGGCTCGCCTGTGTTTGTTCGTATGACAAGTGTCGTTCAAGTGATAAAGGCTGTTCAACCGATATATGCTTTTCAACTGGCAAAAGTGCTGTTCAATGACAAGCGACATTCAAACGACAAGCTCTGTCATAGCACGCCACTATGCCAGCGTTTACTTTATTTCCCGTATTTCCACATCTGTGACATCGGGCTTGCGCGAGAAATTGCCGGGCTTTTTGAATTTTTCAGAAAATTCAGTATGGGTCTGGCGGGCGCGGGTTGAGGTTGTTTTCCAGTATTCGCGGGCGACGAACGGTTTGCCGCGCACCTTCGCAATAATATAGAACAACCCCACTGCGATGGCCGCAGAAACCAGGAACACAGCGGCCATGACAAGGCCTGCAATGGTGATGACACCAAATAGCAGCGCTTTGAAAAACCGGTCCAGAAAATTGTTCATAGGGGGTCAGATCCTTGTAAGTGGGAAGAGCCAATAAGCGTCAGTTACTGCTTATTGTACACAAGCAATTGATTTTGCTTGATTTGTTTTGTCTATAGTAGGGCTTTTTCAGGGAAATTCAAGGGCAGCTCGCACGCGGATGTGCCAAAAGATTTCAAAAAGTGGTTACGGCTGAAACACCGCTGGGCTGTCACGTGGGCGGGACATCATAAAAACCGCCGGCAGGGCGGCGATTGCGTGATGATTGTGTGGCGATTTTCGTCTTTGCAGCCACAAGCGGCAGGCGGCGCGCCATAGGGAAGATATCCCTGCTCCACACAGATTTTAACAATGTACGAGCCCATTAAACGTTATCATTAAGGTCATTACGTCCCTAAATAGTATCAATTGCAGCGAGTTGAAATGAGTCTGTCGTCAAAAGCCCTTTTGGATGCGTTACGGTCTGTGGTAGACCCGGTCACCGGTATGCCGGTGGTCCCGACGCTCAAGGAGTCCGATATCACGCTTTCCGAAACGGGAGCAACGGTTCGCGTAGAGCCCGGGTATGTGACCAGCGCCGAAGCAAAGACCGCCTTGACCGAACAACTGGAGGCAGCAGCCAGACAAGCCGGCGCGGCGCAACTGACGCTGCAGTTCAGTGATACGGTGCGGGCGCATGCCGTGCAAAGCGGGCTCAAGCCCATTGCCTCGGTCAAAAATATTATTGCGGTGGCCTCGGGCAAGGGCGGTGTCGGCAAGAGCACCACCAGCGCCAATCTGGCGATTGCACTGGCGCAAAGCGGCGCGCGCGTTGGCATTCTGGACGCGGACATCTACGGCCCCAGCCAGCCCCTGATCATGGGCGTATCGGGCAAACCGGTATCCAATGACGGCAAAACCATGGAGCCCCTGCGCGCACACGGTATCACGGTCAATTCCATCGGCTTTCTGATCGAGGCCGATTCTCCGGCCATCTGGCGCGGCCCCATGGTCACGCAGGCGTTAGAGCAACTGCTGCGCCAGACCAACTGGCCCGATCTTGATTATCTGATTGTCGATATGCCGCCGGGCACGGGCGATATTGCCCTGACGCTCGCGCAAAAGGTACCGGTGGTGGGCGCCATTATCGTGACCACGCCACAGGACATTGCGCTGATTGACGCCCGCAAGGGCTTGCGCATGTTCGAGAAAATGAATATTCCGATTCTGGGTATCGTCGAAAACATGGCGATGCACATTTGCTCGCACTGCGGTCATGCCGAAGCCATTTTTGGCGAGGACGGCGGCAAGCACATGGCCCAGGAGCTGGACGTTCCCTGGCTGGGCGCCTTGCCACTGGCAAAAAGTATTCGCGAACAGACCGATGCGGGTACGCCCACGGTTGCCAGCGACCCCGCCAGCGAGGCGGCAGAGCTTTATCGCGAACTGGCCAGGCGTGTGGCCATGGCGGTGGCAGCCTTGCCAAGGGATATGGCTGGTCGCTTCCCCTCTGTGGTTGTTGAAAATCTGAAGAAATAAAAGCGCTGAACGGACCAATGCGATTGAACAAGGCTTGTTTTCTTACAACGATTTTATTGTTGGCCGGTGTTGGTCAGGTTTCGGCGCAAAAACCCGAAGTGATTATCGATCCCAGCGGGCTTGGTCCTGAATCGCTGGATGCAGTAAACAAGGGTATTTCAGCTGTGGTCCGCATGGCCGACGACCAGGACTCGGGCGAAGCCGACCGGATCCGACGCAAGGGCCGCGAAGCGGTGATGTCCGCCTTGGCGACCCGTGGTTATTTTGCGCCCGACGTCACGCTGGAAGTGGGTGAAGACGTGGGCGGCGAAACCTGGGATATTTCCATTGATCCGGGCAAGGTCTCTCAGGTCAAATCGGTCACTAATAATTTTACTGGCAGTATTGCCACGCCACGCTTTAATGATCGCGTATCACAGTTGCGCAAGGACTGGGGCCTGCCGGTAGGCAAGGATTTCCTGAACGAGCAGTGGAGCAATGCCAAGTCGAGCATGCTCGAGGGCGTGGCCGCCAATGATTTTTACCTGGCCCGCATGACGCATTCGCAGGCGGTGGTCAATCCCGAAACGGCGAGCGTGGATACCGAGACCACGGTCGACAGCGGTCCGGCAGTCACGCTGGGCCATACCGAAGTGGTGGGCTTGCGGCGTGTGCCCGACAGCCTGATCCGTCGCTATATCAAATACACGCCGGGCCAGCGCTTTTCTCAGGAACAACTGGATACCTGGCAGCAGCAGATTCAGTCTACCAATTTCTTTCGCGGCGCGTTCGTTACCCTGAAAAAACCACCGGGCGATGAGGTCTATGCGCAGGACGCGGTCGAGCTGCCGGTCGCCGTGCGGGTGGCGGAAGGGCCGGCTCGTTCGTTGGCCGGTTCATTGGGGATAGACGATTCGGTGGGGCCGGGCGCCGAGATCCTGTACAAGCAGAATGTGGTGTTCGGCCAGCCGCTGATCATGGAAACCGGCGCCGCAGTGAATCCCAAGCTGCAGCGCGCCTATATGGATTTTCATTTGCCGCCCAATCTGGATGGCAGCAAGGATAGCGTCGGGGTGATGTTCCGTCATTCCGATATCCAGGATGAAGATGTGATGCGCTATGCCGTGGGCTGGAAACGCAAGCTGGAGTTCAAGCTGGATGCAGCCAGCCGGGTTGATTATGAATCGAACTGGGGTGTGCTGGCGGCCTACGACTCGGTCAAGCGCGAGGGCCAGGAGCGTTATCGCCTGCCATCGATGGTGGCCACCTGGGATTTCCTGCGTCGCGATGTCGACAACAAATATGATCCCCGTGAAGGCAATCTGATTGCGCTGGGTCTGGGCGCAGGCGTGACGCTGGATAAAGGCGAGCCTTTCAGTCGGGTCGGGTTGCGTGCGCAGCAGTGGTGGCCGATAGGCCGGCGCGATGTCTTTACCATGCGCGGCGAAGTGGGACAGGTATTCGGTTCCAGCGGCATGCGCATTCCGGATGACTTTGGCTATCGTACCGGCGGCGCGCGTTCCATTCGTGGCTATAAATACAATGATATCGGTAAAAGCGCCGGCGATGCGGTCGTGGGTGACCGCTCACTGGCGGTGGTGAGCGTTGAATATATGCGTTACTTTGACGACCGTTTTGGCATGGGCGTGTTTATTGATGCCGGTGATGCAGCAGAGTCGTTCAATAAAATGAAGTTGCATGTGGGTTATGGCGTGGGGGCAAGAATCAAGACCCCGGCCGGTCCGCTATTTCTGGACCTGGCCTATGGCCAGCGTGATCGCAGCATACGGTTGCACTTTTCATTGGGAGTGGCATTCTGATGAAAATGAAATATTTGCGCTGGTATCTTCGCTGGAAACCTATCGTTCTGACGATCTTGATTGGGCTGTGCGCTTTTGTGTTCTGGTTCATGGGCACTAATCCGGGCAGCCGCTGGCTGCTCAATACCGTAATCAGCCAGGTGGGCGGTGAACTGCATAATGTGCGCGGCACCTTATGGAGCGGGATCGAGCTGGAGCGGCTGCTGATCGATACGCCCGAAATCAAGATTACCGGCAGGCAGGCTGTACTGAAAGTGGACTGGCTCAAGCTGTTCAAGCGCACCTTGCGTGTACAGCAGATGAGTGTGGCCGATCTGGACGTCAAGCTGCTGCCGCTGGAGACAACTGAACCGGCGCCGGACGAGGCCAAGCCATTTGAAATGCCGGGTATTCCGGTTGGCATACAGGTGGATCGGCTGGACGTAGGCGACTTTGCGCTGCTGATGCCCGATGGCTCGGGACTGCCCGTGGGACTGAGCAATTTCAGTCTGACCGATTTGCTGATCATTGATCAGCATGCAAAAGGCACGCTCAAAAGCGTGCATGTCTCGCATCCGCAGACCGAGGCCGATCTGAACGGTACGCTGGAAGTGGAATCCATCAAAAGCCCGTATCCCATGAAGCTGGATCTGAATGCGAAACTGGCGACGCAAAACAAACAGTCGCCGGTATGCCTGAGCCAGTTCGTGCAGATTGGCAGCGTGCTGACCGGCGCGCTGCAGCAGCGTGATTGCACATTTGATCTGCACACGCAGGTGGCCGGCGATCTGGAAAAACTGGGCGTGGCCATGCAGGGCAGCGGCCAGGGCGCGCAAGTGGATGCGTCGTTGAATCTGGGCGTGATGGGCGGCGGTATTCCATTGAACCAGGCCGATGTGAACATCAAGCTGGGCGACGCCTCGGGCCTGCAGTTCAAGCTGGAAAAAAAGGAAAAACAGGGCGCAGCAGAGTCGGACCGCATTGCCGGTTCCTTTGCCAGCCAGCGGCTCACGCTCAAGGGGCAGCAAGGGACGGCCGATTCCGTGTTGACTACCGATATGACATTTGTGGCAGATGTTCTGGGTCTGTCCAATGTGCAGGGATTGCAACTGAAAGGCACGGTCGATAGCGAGAGTCGCCTGCAGGGCAAACCGCTGGCCGCCGACCTGGATATCGATATTGATTCGCAGGGCGTCCTGACGCAACGCCGGATTGTTGATGGCGAGCAAATGGCTCAGGCCGTTGCCGACAACATCAAGGCCGCAGCAGCACGCAAGGCGCAGCAGGAAGGCAAAACCGTTACCACAGCGACAGGCGAGGATGCACTTCAGAAGGCGCAGCAAACTGCAGCAAACACAGATGCAATACAGGCGGCGACCACACAGGTGGATCTGAACCGCCTGAATATTCGCAAGGCAGATATCGATCTGCAACTGGGTGAAAACAGTATCACGACATCGGGCAGCTTCGGGCAGCAGGAAAGTGTGCTGCGCTTAAGCGTTGATGCGCCCAAACTGGGCCAACTAGTCGATGGCGTCAATGGCACTGCCAAGCTCTCTGGCACGCTGGCCGGCACGATTGCCGAGCATGCGCTCGATATCAGCGGCAAGGTCAACCAGGGCGATGCGAAAACCCTGGGCAAGGCGCCGGCCGATCTGTCGGCAACCATTAACGGGAAGTGGCACAGGTTGGCAGACGGTATTGACGGTTGGGAAGGCGAGTTGGCCACACTGAACCTGGTGCATGCTGGCGTGCGCGTGCGCCAGCGCGACGCCTTGCCCCTGTTGTTCAGCCCGAATGCGACCGGAGTGCAGAACGTATGGGCGGCGGGGCCTGGCGCGCTGGGCCTGACCCTGCCCGGCGGGTCTGAAGCGCAATTTAAGCTGGACAAGGCCAGTGGCAATGCCCTGGGCGTGACAACAGCGGGATCGTTTGTCAACCTGACGATCAGCGACAGGTTGATGGACGAGATCACCAGGATGACGGCCGCTGGCGATGCGCAGCCGGCAAATGCAACGGCAGCAGCAAGCGACAAGGCAGCCCAGGCTACCGCTGCCAAGGCGCTGACGCAAAAAACGGCCGGTAGCTTTCCGGATATTGTGTTTGATGGCGACTGGAAGATTGCCACGGAAAATGGCCTGCAGGGAACGGTCAATGTGCGGCGTACGGCAGGCGATCGCTTCGTGCCGCTGGTGCAGAAGATTCCGCTGGATTTCGAAACGCTGAGCATCAACCTGAATGAAACGCGCCAGGATGAAAAAAATTCGGTACTGACCATCGCCGCGCAGGGGCAGGGCCCGCGGTCC
Source organism: Advenella sp. FME57 (assembly GCF_014897675.1). Classification (GTDB taxonomy): domain Bacteria; phylum Pseudomonadota; class Gammaproteobacteria; order Burkholderiales; family Burkholderiaceae_B; genus Advenella. The sequence goes on from NZ_JABUXU010000010.1 coordinate 139,525, forward strand.
AGCCTGGATACCAAACTGAATCTGGCTATGGCAAATGTGATTCCGTTGCGTGATGGCAAGTTGCAGCTGGCATTGACCGATGGCGCTGCAGTCAACGCAGATTTTGAAACCATCGCCGGCGTCAGTGAAGGGACTGATCGCCTGACCGCCAAGGTCGGCTTGCAGGCGCTGAATTTGCAGGCACTCTCGGCGGGCGCCACACCGGCCTCGCTGCTTAACGGCACCGTGACGCTGGTTGCCGATACGCTGCCGGGTAAGCGTGAAATCGCCGATGTGGACCTGGATGCAAAATTGGCCCAGGGCAGCACATGGAACGGCAAACCGCTGGCCGGCACAATTGGCAGCAAGGTGCACCTGGCAGGCATTTTCGATAAGCAGCCGGAACAGGAGCAGGTCGATCGCAGCATCAAGCCGAATCTGGACAAGCTGCAGGTGAGCGACACCGATGTGGACCTGACGCTGGGCAATAACCGAATCACTGCGCATGGCGGCTTCGGGCAGGATGCCAGTCAGCTGTATCTGGACGTTAACGCACCGGCGCTGGCCAATTTCTGGCCGTCCTTGCCGGGTAGCGCGCTGGTCAATGCGGTGGTGGATGGTCGCGTGACCAATCATCGCGCGCAGCTTTACGGCATGTATGCGCAGGCGCCCAGCAGCGCGCTGGGCAAGGCGCCGGTGGTGTTCGGCCTGAATATCCAGGGTGCCTGGAACAAAGTGGAAGGCGGCCAGGAAGGCTGGGTGGGTGTGCTGCAAGACTTGAATTTGCGTCATACCGAGTTGCGTTTGCAGCAGCAAAGCCCGATGTCGTTGTCGTTCCTGCCTGACGATGGGCAGCATCCCATGCAGTGGGCAACCACCGCCTCCCGGTTTTTGCTGGATCTGCCAGAGAACCGCAGTGCGCAGATTCTGCCCGGCGAGTCTGGCGGTAACGGCAGCCAATGGCAGACCAAAGGACAGATCAAGGATCTGGTCATCAATCCGCAATACTTGATGAATCTGCAAAAAGCATTTGTAGCCGAAGACCCGGCGGCAGCACGGGCAGCCACGCAGGCAGCGACCAAGGCGCTGGCGCAGGCCACGGCCAGCAACAAAAAAGCAGAGAGTGCTGCCCGGGACGGTGGCAAACGCGCGGCAGCCAACACCGTGGCCGACAAGGACATCACGCTTGATGCGGACTGGGATCTGGCTTTCAACCAGATGCTGACCGGCTCGGCGCATATTATGCGCACCGACGGAACGGGCGTGTTGCCTTTCAAGACACCGGTGCCGCTTGATTTTGACACGATTGCATTTGACATTGAGCCGCAGCAAACGCCGCAGGTGCAGGACGGCTACGTCGTAACGGCCAGCGCCACCGGGGAAAAATCACATCTGAATGCGGATGTAAAACTGGATATGGCAACGCCATTGCTGCTACGTGATGCCAAGGCGGATCTTGCCCTGCGTGATGGCGCGACAATGACGCTGGAGGCGCTGGTCTCGCCCAAGGGCGGACAGGACGAGTCAGACCGCATTCATGTGCGTGTCAATTCCAAGGCGCTGCCGGTGAGCAAGCTGATGGCAGACAGTATTCCCAGGACCTTGCTCAGTACGGATCTGACGGCCGATGTCGATATGTTCTCGCCCACGGCCATCAAGTCGGCGACCATCAAGGGCCGTTTTGACAAGGGCAGCATTTGGAACGACAAGCCGCTGGCCGGTTCTGTGGACCTGGCCGTGCGCGATCTGGCCGTGGGTGGGCAGGGCAGCGCCGGCATAGATTTGAATGCCTTCCAGGTGCCGGCGGCCAATATCGACCTGACGCTGGGCAGCAACAAAATACGCAGCAAAGGCGCTTTCGGCCAGGCCGACAGCGTGCTGACGCTGGACGTGGACGCACCGGCCTTATCTTCCTTCTGGCCCGGCCTGCCCGGCAGTGTCACCGTGGATGGCACCGTCAAGGGAATGGTCGCCAAACATGCGCTGGATCTGAAGGGCATGTTCTCCCAGGGCAAGTCCAGGGAGCTGGGCAAGGCCCCGGTCAATTTCCATGTGGCCGCAGATGGTACGTGGGACAAGAACGAACAGGGTGTACAAGGATGGCGCGGCACGCTCTCGACGCTGGATGTACAGCACGCGGGTATTTCCGTTGAGCAGGACAAGCCCTGGTCGCTGGCGTTTGCCCCCGCGGCGGAGGGCGGATTGCCGGCCTGGGAAGCCGGGCCATCGGCCATCAATATCGGCCTGCCGGGCAAGCACAGCATTGTGATCAATCAGGAGGGCACCACGGGTAGCAACGGCAAGTGGCAGACCAAGGGCTCCATTCGCCGTTTTGTGCTCAGTCCGGCTTTCATTCGCGATATGCAGAAGCTGGTTGACCCGGCCGCAAAAGAAGCGCAAAACGCCAATACAGGTATTATCGACCGGCGCAAGCGCGCGCCGCAGGAAACCTCGCTGGTGCTCGATTTCGATTGGGATCTGGCCTTTGATGGGGCGCTTACCGGCAAGACCGCTTTGAAGCGGGTCAGTGGCGATTTCATGATTCCGGCGGCCACCCCGATTCCGCTGGGGCTGACCAATATGTTGGTGGGCGCCAATTTCAACAAGACCGGCGCCACCACCAGCGCCGCCAACCTGAATCTGGCCTTTGATACGCAAAACAAAGGCAACCTGAAAGGGACGGGCGCCATCGCGTTCAACGGGCTGACGCCGAACCTGAATGGCGGCTCGAAAATGACCCTTAACGGCAACCTGGCCGATATCAGCTGGATGGGGCCGCTGACCGGCGATATGCTTGATCTGGGCGGGGCCGTGGCGCTGAACGTGACCGCGCAATCGCGCGCCAATGGTCAGTGGACCACCAGCGGCAAAATTTCCGGTTCCAAAGTGAAGATCGTGGAAATCGACAACGGCATTCGCCTGCTCGATGGCACGCTGGAGGCCACCCTGCGCGACAACCAGGTGGTCATCAATACGCTGCGCTTCCCGTCGGTGATTCGCATCAAGGCCAATGAGTGGCGCACCAAGAAATGGATCGAGGACAATCCCCCCGCCCAGAACGGTTCACTGGGCATTACCGGCAAATGGAACCTGAATACCAGCAAGGGCGATTTCCGGATCGTATTCGATCATTATCCGATCATTCAGCGCTCCGATCGTTTTGTGATGATCAGTGGCGATGTGGATATTAATGCGCCCCTGCCCAAGGTGGATATCAAGGGCAAGGTGACGGCCGATGCCGGTTGGGCCAGCGTGGATATTCTGGGCAGCGTGCCAGCCGTCGATGGCGATGTGATTGTGCTCAAGCCGGGCCAGACCAAGGTGGTCAAGGAAGAATCCCCTCTGGATCTGACACTGGATTTCACGGTGGACCTGGGCAAGCGCTTCTATATCGTGGGGTTGGGACTGGACTCCGGCCTGGTGGGGTCGCTGAACGTGATCCAGGAAAAGAACCAGCTGACCGGCGTGGGCGCCTTCCGCACACGCGGCGGGGCGATCGAAGCCTATGGGCAGCGCTTGCAGATCCGCCGTGGTCGCATCACCTTCCAGGGTAACCTGGCCAACCCGATCCTGGATATCGAAGCCTTGCGCACTGGCCTGGATGTGGAGGCGGGGGTCAAGGTGGTGGGTACGGCCAGAAAGCCGAAGATCGACCTGGTGTCCTATCCCGATGTGAGCGAGGTGGAAAAACTGTCCTGGCTGTTGATGGGGCGTGGCCCTGACAGCAGCGGTAGCGACGCGGCCCTGCTGTTCTCGGTGGGTTCGTCCATCGTGGGCGGGGGCGAGCCGTTCTATCGCAAGATGGGCCTGGACGATATTGCCATCCGTTCGGGCAATGTCGGCAAGTCCGGTACGGTTCTGCCCGAAAAAACGGTGGCTTCCAGTGTCAACCAGGAATCGTCGAGCGATCTGTCCCAGCAGTTTTTCGTGGCCAGCAAGAAATTTGAAAATGGCATGACGGTCAGCGTAGAGCAGGCCATGGCCGGCACCGGCACCGTGGTGCGCGGCAGTTACCGGCTGTTCAGAAACCTGTCGGCCGATATCAAGGGCGGCACCGTCAACGGACTGGAACTGATCTATCGCCGGTTTTTCAGGGACTGATGAAAAATGCATACTCCCCTGCAGCCGCAGGGGCTACAATGGCGCTTTTCCCTTCGGGGCAGACCCCAGCAGAGAGATACAGTCTATGAGTATCAAGAACGACCGGTGGATTCGGCAGGCGGCGCAAGACGGCATGATCACTCCTTTCGAGGCGGGTCAGGTGCGCGAGCATAACGGGCAAAAGATCGTAAGCTACGGCACCAGCAGCTATGGTTACGATGTGCGTTGCGCCGACGAATTCAAGATTTTTACCAACATCAACTCCACGATTGTGGATCCGAAAAACTTCGACGAAAAATCCTTTGTGGATTTCAAGGGTGATGTTTGCATTATTCCGCCGAACTCGTTTGCGCTTGCCCGCACCGTTGAGTATTTCCGCATTCCGCGCGAAGTGCTCACCATCTGCCTGGGTAAAAGCACTTACGCGCGCTGCGGCATTATCGTGAATGTGACGCCTCTGGAGCCTGAGTGGGAAGGGCATGTTACGCTGGAGTTTTCCAACACGACACCGTTGCCCGCAAAAATCTATGCTGGCGAGGGATGTGCCCAGTTTCTGTTCCTGCAGGGCGACGAGGTATGCGAAACGTCATACCGTGATCGTGGTGGGAAGTATCAGGGTCAACAAGGCGTCACACTTCCAAGAACATAATCAGGCTATTTGATCAGCCAGCCAGGAGTACCCGATGAAATTTCGTTTCCCCATCGTCATCATTGACGAAGACTTCCGCTCGGACAGTGCGTCCGGTTTCGGTATCCGTGCTCTTGCCGATGCCATCAAGGCAGAAGGCGTCGAGGTTCTTGGCGTTACCAGTTACGGCGACCTGAGTTCATTTGCCCAGCAGCAAAGCCGGGCCAGCGCCTTTATCCTGTCCATCGATGATGAAGAGTTCGATATCGACTCGCGCGAAGACGTGGCGCACGCCATCCGCAATTTGCGAACCTTTATTGGCGAGCTGCGTTTTCGCAATGAAGACATACCCATTTATCTGTATGGCGAGACCCGCACATCCGAACATATTCCCAATGACATCCTGCGCGAACTGCATGGTTTCATTCATATGTTCGAGGACACGCCCGAGTTCGTGGCGCGCCATATTATTCGCGAATCCAAGAGCTATCTGGACGGGCTCTCGCCGCCGTTTTTTCGCGAGCTGGTCAAGTATGCGCAGGATGGTTCCTACTCCTGGCATTGCCCGGGTCACTCCGGCGGCGTGGCATTTCTGAAAAGCCCGGTCGGGCAGATGTTTCACCAGTTCTTCGGTGAAAACATGCTGCGCGCTGACGTCTGCAATGCGGTCGAGGAACTGGGCCAGTTGCTGGACCATACCGGCCCGGTGGCCCAGTCAGAGCGCAACGCCGCCCGTATCTTTCATGCCGATCATTGCTATTTCGTGACCAATGGCACCTCTACCTCCAACAAGGTGGTGTGGCACGCCAACGTGGCCAACGATGACGTGGTGGTGGTTGATCGCAATTGTCATAAATCGATCCTGCACGCCATTACCATGACAGGTGCAATACCGGTTTTTCTGCGTCCAACGCGCAACCACCTGGGTATTATCGGTCCGATCCCGCTCGAAGAGTTCGACCCCGAAAACATACAGAAGAAAATCGAAGCCAACCCGTTTGCCCGCAAGCTCAAGAACAAGACGCCGCGCATTCTGACGCTCACGCAAAGCACCTATGATGGCGTGATCTACAACGTGGAAACGATCAAGGAAAAGCTGGGCAGTATCGTTGATACGCTGCATTTTGACGAAGCCTGGTTGCCGCATGCGGCCTTCCACGAGTTCTATGCAAATATGCACGCGATCGGCCCGAACCGGCCGCGCAGCCAGGACGCAATGGTGTTTGCCACGCACTCCACACATAAACTGCTTGCCGGTATTTCCCAGGCGTCGCAGATCGTGGTGCAGGAGTCCGAGACCCGCAAACTGGATCGCAATATTTTCAACGAAGCGTATCTGATGCATACCTCTACGTCGCCGCAGTACGCGATTATTGCGTCCTGCGATGTGTCGGCCGCAATGATGGAGCCGCCCGGTGGCACCGCGCTGGTTGCCGAGAGTATTCGCGAAGCCCTGGATTTTCGCCGGGCCATGCGCAAGGTGGCCTCGGAATACGGCCGCAATGACTGGTGGTTCAAGGTCTGGGGGCCAAACCGTCTGGTCTCCGAAGGCATCGGTCTTCAGGAAGACTGGGTACTCGAGTCGGGTGACGAGTGGCACGGTTTTGGCGATCTGGCCGAGAACTTCAATATGCTGGATCCGATCAAGGCGACCATTATTACGCCGGGACTGGATATCGACGGCAACTTTGCAGACAGCGGCATTCCTGCGGCGCTGGTGACCAAATACCTGGCCGAGCATGGCATTGTGGTGGAAAAAACCGGCCTGTATTCGTTCTTCATCCTGTTTACCATTGGCATCACCAAGGGCCGCTGGAACACGCTGGTAACGGCGCTGCAGCAGTTCAAGGATGATTACGATCGCAATGCGCCGCTGTGGCGCATCCTGCCCGAGTTCTGCGCCGACTTCAAACAGTATGAACGCATGGGGTTGCGCGATCTGTGCCAGAAAATTCATGAAGCCTACAGCGAGAACGATGTGGCGCGCCTGACGACCGAAGTCTATCTGTCTGATATGGTGCCGGCGCTCAAGCCTTCGGATGCGTTTGCCAAAATGGCGCACCGCGAGGTCGAGCGTGTCCCGCTGGACGAGCTTGAAGGCCGCGTAACCGGGGTGCTGCTCACGCCGTATCCGCCGGGTATTCCGCTGCTTATTCCGGGCGAGCGCTTTAACAAGACCATTGTGGAGTATCTGAAATTTGCGCGCGGTTTCAACGCGAAATTTCCAGGCTTCGAAACCTTTATCCATGGCCTGGGTCATGTGGTCGAGGAGGATGGTCGTCACTTTTTCTACGTGGACTGCCTGAGACTGGATGAGTGAATCTGTTGATGTCGTGATCATCGGCGCCGGTGCTGCCGGCCTGATGTGCGCGGCGGTGGCTGGCCAGCGTGGCCAGCGGGTGGTCCTGCTGGATCATGCCAGCCGGCTGGCGGAGAAAATCCGGATCTCCGGTGGCGGCCGATGCAATTTCACCAATATAGGCACCACCTGGCAGCAATTTCTGTCCGCCAATCCGGCGTTCTGTCGATCGGCCCTGTCTGCCTATACGCCAGAAGACTTCCTGACGCTGGTGCGCAGCCATGGCATTGCCTGGCATGAAAAGCACAAGGGCCAGCTGTTTTGCGACGACAGCAGCGAGCAGATTATCGATATGCTGGTGGCCGAGTGCGAAAAGGGCGGCGTGAAGCGGCGCATGCAAGCGACCGTGAGCGCGATTGGCCAGGAAAATGGGCGCTTTACGGTGCAGACCCAGAATGGGATGCTGACGGCCGATAAGCTGGTGATCGCAACCGGCGGCATGGCCATTCCCCAGTTGGGCGCGACCGATTTCGGACTGAAGGCGGCGCGCCAGTTCGGGCTGAAAATCATTGAGCCTCGCCCCGCGCTGGTTCCGCTGACCTTCGATCAGCAAAGCTGGAAGCCGTTTGCCGAGCTCTCGGGGCTGGCGGTGCCGGCCAGGCTGGAGACGGGGCAAGGCAAGCGCAGAGGGCACTTCGATGAAGACCTGCTGTTTACCCACCGCGGCCTGTCGGGCCCGGGAATCCTGCAGATTTCCAGCTATTGGGAACCCGATACGCCGATCCACATTGATTTGCTGCCGGGCCGGCAACTGGCGCAGGAGCTGGTGCAGCGCAAGAAGGGTAGCAGGCAAAGCCTGGTGCATGCTCTGAGCGAAGTCTGGCCGCGTCGGCTGGCCGAGAACTGGCTGCAATACCGGGGCATGCTGCCGGCACAGCGGCTGGCCGATACGGCCGACAAGCCGCTGATGCAACTGGCAGACAGTGCGCAACCGTGGACCCTGACGCCTTCCGGAACCGTGGGCTACAAAAAGGCCGAAGTGATGCGCGGCGGCGTGGACACGCGCGCGCTGGACCAGAAATCCATGCAGGCACGCAACGTGCCGGGACTGTATTTTATTGGTGAGGTGGTCGATGTGACCGGCTGGCTGGGGGGTTACAACTTTCAGTGGGCCTGGGCGTCTGCGATGGCCTGCGGCCGCGCCCTGTCAACGTGAGGTAATGCGGGGTTGGCTAGTCGAAGGTGGCGCTGGTCATCATGTGTTGTTATGCGGCGGCGCTGCCGCGATATTTTCAAATGGCAATGACAACAGTGGGTTCAGATAAAAGTGTTCAGGCAGGGTACCGGTCCGGCGGGCGGCCATGTGTGGCGACCGCTGTATAAATTATAAGAATGTGAATGCCGGCCCGGTCAGCCCTGGACGACCCGTTTAGAAGCCCAGGTCAATATTGGCGATTTTCCGGGCATCGATCACGATTTCACGACCGCTGGGTGAATAGCCAGTCAGGCGAAAGCCGGTATCGGTTTTACTGCCCATCAGGGACAATTCAAAGCTGTTTTCGTCGGTGCCGAAAGACTGGTCAACCGCAGTATATGCCTTGATTTTCAGGTTGGCGACGATTTCATCGTTGCCGTCGGACTGGATGGTGCCTGAATACAAGTAATGGGCATCGCCCCCCCGGACCTTGTTGTCTTCTACGACCGTCACTCCGGCGTGGGCTTTGGAATCTGCGATCACTGTTGCGTAGAAACCGTTATCCATAATAGTACTCCTTATGTAGTTGCCACTAGGGCGCTTGATGCTGACTGCAGTGGCGAGCGGTTCTGGAATAGACCCGCTCGCTAATGAAGCTGCTAATGAAAACGTGTGTTCTGTATCTGATATTGTTGTGTTTTATGCTGACGTTCACCAGCGGATGGCTAGTGTACCGCAACATGATGACACTCGTGTGTGAGGGTACTGCCGCACGGGTGACAAATTGCTTGTGGTCAAGTGTATTCTATCTCTTTTCCAAAGAATTATTTAATTGAAATTATAAGATGTAACAGTTCGTATTGTTATGATAACAATGCTATAACGGCAGCTAACATCTGTTAACTCGTGCGCTTGTTAAATAAGCAGGCCAAGCGTTTCCGGCAGCAGCGCAGCGGCGGTAAAAAATTGGATATCGGGGTTGTCACAATGGATTTTTTTGCCGTTTGCCTGTATCCTTTCGCATGCTTTCAAATTGTCGTGGGAGAGAGCAGCAGGCGGCCACTGGCCCGTCATGTTGCCACCGAAGGCGCAATTCGCCCGGAATCGCTCAGGTCCATGTACCGCACAATCACCGGCCCGGCCGGTAAGGCACTCTGGAGAGACCTTTTCATTAAGGCGCCGAAGGGGAAACGCGCTGTGCTGCGCCATCAGGCCAGCCCAAAGCGCGCTACAACTCTCAGGCAAAAGGACAGAGGGCGACAAGCGCCGGTTTCATGGTGAAACCTGTGCGCTGCGACCTTCAATCCTTTTCAACAGGTGCAAGCATGTCTACACAGACAACCCCTCCAACTGCGGCAAGCGCTCCCCCCACTGAACTGAATCGCACGCCCCTGTTCGCGGCCCACCAGGCCGCAGGTGCCAAAATGGTCGATTTCGGCGGCTGGGAAATGCCTATTTCGTACGGCTCGCAACTGGCCGAACACCATGCCGTACGCCAGAAAGCGGGCATGTTCGATGTCTCCCATATGCTCAATGTCGATGTGACCGGCCTGCAGGCGCGGCGCTTCCTGAGCCTGCTGCTGGCCAACGACGTGGCCAAGCTGGCCATTTCCGGCAAGGCGCTCTACAGCTGCATGCTGAACCCCGAAGGCGGGGTGATTGACGACCTGATCGTTTACTTTTTCGATGATGACCGCTGGCGTGTGGTCGTGAACGCCGGTTGCGCGCAAAAGGATATTGACTGGATGCAGCGCGTGGTCAGCGAGCACAAGCTGGATGTCATCATCACCCCCCGGCGCGATCTGGCCATGATTGCCGTACAGGGCCCGCAAGCGCGTGAACTGGTCTGGCAGATCCATCCTGAATGGCAGGCGGCGACCGAACCGCTCAAGGCGTTTTTCGCGGCCAGTGTCGGCAATGACACGCTGGTGGCCCGCACCGGCTATACCGGCGAAGACGGTTTCGAAATTGTGCTGCCAGCCACGCAGGCCGAGCCTCTGTGGCACCAGCTGGTTGCAGCGGGCGTGGCGCCTTGTGGCCTGGGCGCGCGTGATACGCTGCGCCTTGAGGCCGGCATGAACCTGTACGGCCAGGATATGGACGAGCAGACCCAGCCGGCACAGGCTGCACTCACTTGGACAGTCAGCCTGACCGATACCCAGCGCGACTTCATTGGCCGCCAGGCCATTGAGTCTGCACCGCGCAAGAACGTATTTACCGGCCTCAAACTCAATGAGCGCGGCGTGATGCGTGCGCATATGCGGGTACGCACCGCGCAGGGCGAAGGCGAAGTGACCAGCGGCACCATGTCGCCCACGCTGGGCGTGTCCGTGGCGTTTGCCCGTCTGCCCCAGGGCGTTGCAGCTGGCGATGCCGTTGACGTGGATATTCGCGGCAAGTGGGTGCCTGCCACAGTTACCGCGCTGCCTTTCGTGCGCAACGGCAAGGCCGTTGTTCCTGCACAGAAATAGAAAACCGTCACATAAACCTTGATACTATATGACCGTGTGCAACGTGGTCATTTTCCTCTTCCAGGAGTCTTGAATGAAATTACCTACCGATCGTAAATACACCCCTTCGCATGAGTGGGTCCTGGCCGAAGGCGACGTGTTCGTTGTCGGCATCACTGATAATGCCCAGGAACAGCTTGGGGATCTGGTCTACGTGGGCGACGTCCAGGTGGGCGCGCAATTGAAGGCGGGCGATACTGCCGGCGTGGTCGAGTCGGTCAAGGCCGCTTCGGACATCTACGCACCGGTCGATGGCGAAATTGTCGCGTTCAACGATGTGCTGGAAGCGCAGCCTGACCTGGTCAACGAAGACTCCTATACCAACTGGATATTCAAAATCAAGCCCGCCAATGCGGCCGACGCCGACAAGCTGCTGGATGCAGCTGCCTACGAAGCCCAGGCCTGAACCTGAGCCGCCGTTGCCCGCATTCGCGCTGAATGCACGGCAGCAGCGGCATGACTGATTACCACCGGATTACCCAGATTATGTTGCACACACACGAAGCGACGTCCCAGGAATTTGTCGGACGCCATATCGGGCCATCTGAGGCCGAGCAGGCAGAGATGCTGTCTGTCATTGGCGCCGAGAGCCTGGACGAACTGATTGACGAGATTGTTCCTTCCCGTATTCGCAATGGCGCGCCTCTGGCGCTGGACGGGCCACGCAGCGAAGCCGATATGCTGGCTTCATTACGCGCCATTGCACAGAAAAACGCGGTTTATCGAAACTACATTGGCCAGGGCTATTACGGCACGCTGACGCCCAATGTGATTTTGCGCAATATTCTTGAAAACCCTGCCTGGTACACGGCCTACACGCCTTATCAGCCCGAGATTTCCCAGGGAAGGCTTGAGGCGCTGCTCAATTTTCAAACCATGGTGACCGATCTGACGGCCCTGGATATTGCCAATGCGTCCCTGCTGGACGAGGGCACGGCCGCGGCCGAGGCCATGACGCTGGCGCGCCGCTCTGCCAAGTCAAAAAGCGATGTTTTCTTTGTGTCCTCACATTGCCATCCGCAAACCATCGAGGTTGTCAAAACCCGTGCGCAAGGGCTGGGCATCACGGTGCTGGTTGCCGATGAAGCCGCGGGCCTGCCCGAGTGCTTTGGCGTGCTGCTGCAGTACCCGCACAGCCTGGGGGGCGTGAGCGACTATACGCAGCTGGCGGCCGACGCCCATGCCGCAGGCGCCGTTGTAGCGGTTGCCACCGACCTGCTGGCCCTGGCCATTCTGAAAGCGCCGGGCGAGTGGGGCGCCGATATTGCCGTGGGCTCTGCGCAGCGCTTTGGCGTGCCGCTTGGGTTCGGCGGCCCGCATGCCGGTTTCATGGCCTGCCGCGATGCTTTCAAGCGCAGCATGCCGGGACGCCTGGTTGGCGTCTCCAAGGATGCGCAGGGCAAGCCGGCCTTGCGGCTGGCGCTGCAAACCCGTGAACAGCATATCCGTCGCGAGAAGGCGACTTCCAATATTTGTACTGCGCAGGTGCTGCTGGCCGTGATGGCCAGCATGTTCGCCGTTTATCACGGCGCCAAGGGCGTGCGGCGCATTGCCCAGCGCACCTATGTGACCACGACCCTGCTGCGCACCCTGCTGCAGTCTGCCAGTTATGAAGTACAGAACGAGACCTGGTTCGATACGCTGCTGGTACAGACCAAGCACGGCCAGGCCCTGCGTGCCGGGCTGGACGCAGCGCAGATCAATGTGCGCTGGGTATCCGAGACGCAGTTCGCCCTGTCTATGGACGAAACGGTCACCCTGGCAGACCTGCAGGCGCTGGCCAATGTCCTGACCGAGGCCGCCGGTGCGCCTGCGGTTGACGTTGCCGCGCTTAACGCCGGCGAAGACACCTTCGTGCCGGTCACCCTGGCGCGCCAGTCGGCCATTTTGTCGCACCCGATTTTTTCCAGCATTCATTCCGAAACCGACATGTTGCGCTACCTGCGCGGCCTTGCCGACAAGGACCTGGCGCTGGATCGCAGCATGATTCCGCTGGGTTCATGCACCATGAAGCTGAACGCCACTGCCGAGATGATTCCCATCACCTGGCCGGAGTTCGCAAATATTCACCCGTTCGCACCGGCTGCGCAAACCACCGGCTATGCAGAACTGGTCGGCCGCCTGTCGGCCGCCCTGTGCGAGATTACCGGGTACGATTCGGTCAGCCTGCAGCCCAATTCCGGCGCGCAGGGCGAATATGCCGGCTTGCTTGCCATTCGTGCCTATCACCAGGCCAATGGACAGACCAAGCGCGATGTGTGCCTGATCCCGGCCTCGGCCCATGGCACCAATCCGGCATCGGCCAATCTGGCCGGCATGTCGGTGACCGTGGTCGCCTCTGACAGCAATGGCAACGTGGACGTGGAAGACCTGAAGCGCAAAATCGAGCAGACCGGCGATCGCCTGGCTGCGCTGATGATCACGTATCCATCCACCCATGGCGTGTTCGAGGAAGCCGTTGTACAGATCTGCGATCTGGTTCATGCGGCTGGCGGCCAGGTGTATCTGGACGGCGCCAACATGAATGCGATGGTCGGGCTGGCCAAGCCTGGCAGCTTCGGTTCCGATGTGTCTCATTTGAATCTGCACAAGACCTTCTGCATTCCGCATGGCGGCGGCGGACCGGGTGTGGGCCCGGTTGCCGTGCGTGCGCATCTGGCGCCGTATCTGCCGGGTGTATTGAACGAGCAGGGCAAGCCTGACGCAGCCGATGCGGCCGGGCGCCCCGGTCCGGTGTCATCGGCGCCATTTGGTTCGGCCAGCATTCTGCCTATTTCCTATGCGTATATCGCACTGATGGGTGCTTCCGGTTTGCAGCGCGCCACCGAAGTTGCGCTGCTCAATGCCAACTATATTGCTACTCGCCTGGCGCCGCATTATCCGGTCCTGTACAGCGGTCGTAACGGTCGCGTGGCCCATGAGTGCATTCTGGATCTGCGCCCCATCAAGGACGCTTGCGGTATTACGGTAGATGACGTGGCCAAGCGCCTGGTCGACTATGGCTTTCACGCGCCAACCATGAGTTTTCCGGTGGCCGGCACCTTGATGGTTGAACCGACCGAATCGGAAAGCCTGAAGGAACTGGATCGTTTTGTGGATGCGATGATCTCCATTCGCCGCGAGATTGCCCAGGTTGAGGCCGGTGAAGTGGATGCCCAGGACAATGTGCTGACCAACGCACCGCACACGGCGCAGATGCTGACTGCCGATGAGTGGAACCATGCTTATGCGCGCAGCCAGGCCGCCTATCCCGGTCAAGTTTCACCGGTCGGCAAGTACTGGCCACCGGTGGCGCGGGTCGACAACGCCTTCGGTGATCGCAATCTGGTGTGTTCCTGCCCGCCGCTGGAAGCCTATATGGACTAGTGGCAGCGCGAGTGGTACGCCTGCTGACGAGCAGGGGAACCGCCACGTTAAAGGAGAACCGGGGCGACCGGCATGGCATCAGGTCATGCATGTCGTCCCGGTTTTTTTGCGGCTGCAGCAGCTGGTGTTTAACAGGCAAGCTGGATACCTGAGTCAGCATACCTGGTGTGGTGGGGGTAGGGCAGCCGAGTGAGCCGCAGCAGTAAGGCAACACGGTGCGCGGCCTTATGCCTGCTCGTTACCCGGATATCTGCCGCGTTACTTCCAGACCGGATTGCTCCAGGCGCGCTTGCCATCTGCGCCAATCAGAACGACGCGGTACCAGGGGCTTTTTGCCAGCGGCGCCAGATCAATGCTGGCACGGGTAAGCCCGGTCGCAAACTGGTAGGCCATCAGGTAACCGGCGCCTACAACCAGAATGCCATTGACTGCAGAACAGCGCACATTCAGATGAGACGCGGTCGTTTCAATATCGTGAAATACCGGCCCCTGGGTGGAATAAAAACTGCCGGCTTTCAGTGCGGACACGATATCGGCCTGGTCCCTGCTGTCGGCTTTGAGCTCTACCCACGCCGCGCCAAAATCCGGCGACTTGAAATGCGCATCATCAACGGCAGTGGCCAGCATCGGGCGACCGCGATCGAGCAACCCGTCTAGCAGATAGGCGCCATCGCCCTTGTCGTGCATGAGCTGGCAACCGTGGTTGTAAATTTCCACCGCGTGTGCCGCATCAATGGTCAGCGCATCGGCCAGCGACAGGCTGTACCAGGCAGGATGCACCAGCGTAACGAAGGCGCCGGCATCGGCTGCGCGTCGGGCGATCGCAGGCCCGTCTTCACCCTCGCGCGTGGGTTCAAAATCATAGGGCAGGCCAATGGCGGTAATATGCCATAGCGCGCTGTTTTCCGTGCGCGGCACGTGCAGTTCGGCAGCGGCCAGCGGCGTAAACGTGTCCGACTGGAATTGCCGCGCATCGGTCAGCGGGAACTGATACGAGGGCAGAAAGTGATCTGTGAGGGCCAGGAAATCGTAACCCGATTCCTTGTATCGCCTGACCACTTCCCCGGTCGGCAGCATGCCGTCGGAATTGGTGGTATGGGCATGCAGATTGCCACGCAAAAATGTGCCTGGCCTGGAAAAGAGACTATCGAGCATCATGAAAATTCCTTTACGTTGTACTGTTCGATGTGCGCACTGACAGCATCGTAGTCAGGCATGACCCAGGTTGCGCCCGCGTCGTGCAACTGGCCGGCAAGCGCGGGAAGGGCATGGACGCCGCCGGTAAATCCAATGACCGGCATGCCTGCGGCCACTGCTGCGCGTACGCCACTGGGGCTATCGTCAATCACCAGGCAACGATGCGGCGGCGTCTGGTGCTGGTCGGCTGCATGCAGGAACAGATCCGGCGCGGGCTTGCCCTGGACGACATCGTCAGCGCTATAGGTGCGGCCGGCAAAATAGTGCGTGAGCTGCGTGGCATCGAATGTGAAACGCAGCCGCTCGTGGGAACTGTTGGATGCCACGCAGTAAGGCAGCGTGAGCCGCGCCAGCAAGGCAACCAGACCGGGCACCGGCGCCAGTTCCTGGCGAAATAGCTGTTCGGTCAGCTGCATCTTTCGCTGGGCAAATGCCGGTGGCAAGACCAGTTGGTATTGCTCATGGATGCGCTTGAGCCCCGCCTCGAAGGTGAGCCCCACCAGCAGATCGGCGACCTGCGCCTCGCTCAGGCTCAGGCCGAACTCAGCCAGTGCGGCGGCAGAGGCCCTGGTGGACAGTACCTCGCTGTCGACGATGACGCCGTCGCAGTCAAAAATAATTAGATCCAAAGAAGTATTGGTCATGGGATACCGGGCAAAATGGGGCGGCGCGTGGCCACCCCGGTTGACATAATTATTTTGCTAACAGGGCATTGGTCGCTTCAACCATCTGAGCGAGCCCGTCCTCGGGTGTAACCTTGCCGCGCATGACAGAACCGATAATGTCACGCTGTGTGCGCCAGATCTGCACCCCGTTATTGCCAGGGTAGCCGCCCCATGGGCTGGCATAGGCAATCTGCTTCAGGCTGGTTTCCCAGTTGGGATTTTTCTTGTAAAAATCGCCCAAATACTGAGGCTGCAGGGCCAGTTTGTTGGTCGGCATATAGCCCGAGCCCAGCACCGCTTCGGTCTGGCCCACAGGACCGGTGGCAAACTTGATGAACTTCCAGGCCGCGTCCTGGCGCTTCTGGTCTTTGGTCAGGATCATCATGGCGTTGCCGCCCGTGGGTACTTTGCCTGACTGTTTGTTCTCCAGCGGGAATACCGATGAACGCAGGGCAAAACGCGAACCGATCAATTCGGAAAATGCCTTGGCGCTATTGGGAGAAGCAAAAATAAAGCCCAGCCTGCCTGATACAAACTGTTGGCGCGATTGGTCAAAGTCACGCAAGGCCATGGCGCCGTCGGTAACAAAACTACGGGCCTTTTGCAATGCGGCCAAGCCGGACTGGCCGTTGAAGGCCACGGTTTTTCCATCCTTGTTCATAATGGGTGCGCCCTGTTCCATGATAAGGGCGCGCCAGAGCCAGTCGTCCGGCCAGGCATGCACGTCATAGGCCATGCCGTTAATGCCTTCTGAAGTCTTGGCGATTTTCGCGGCAAGTGCCATCAGGGAAGGCCAGTCTGTCGGAAATGCATCTGGGTCGCCACCGGCTTTTTTGACCAGATCAGCGTTGTAAAAAATGACCGGTGTGGATGCATTGAAGGCCAGTCCGTACTGCGTGCCCTCCACCTGGGCAAGCTTGAGCACGGACGGTTCGTAGTTGGTCTCAAGCCATTGGCCTTGCTCTTTGTCGATAAACGATTTGAGATCGACAGCCTGCTTGCGCCGCTGCAGCGCATGTACCATTTCGGGCAATAGATGAAAGCCGGAAAAGTAAACGTCGGGCAACTGCCCGGTCATCATGCTGCGCAGCACAGCCTGGTGCGCTTCGTCATAAGAAGGTGGCGACGCACGAAAGCGCACGACAATATCCGGATTCTCCTTGGTAAACGCCTGCGCGACTTTTTCATAGAAAGGATTATGACCCGGCCATGCGTGCATGGCATCCAGCGTAATGGTCTCGGCCTGAACCGCTACCGCGTACGCGCACAGGCTGCTGACTGACAGCCCCATCAATATCCGACAAACAGTTTTCATATCACTCGCACTCCAGAAAAAAACTTCCGACCCACTGGCCTGAAGCCGGCATCCTTACTTGACGCCTGTATTGGTCACGCCTTGAATAAAATGGCGTTGAATAAAAAGGTAGAGAATCATCAGCGGCAGCGTCACGATCGTTGCAGAGGCCATCAGGGCGCCAAAGTTGGCGCCAATCTCCGGATCGGCAAAGGATGCCAGTCCGAGAGGAGGTGTCATCAATTCTGCGTTGGTGATCACAATCAGCGGCCAGTAAAGGTCGTTCCAGTGACTGGTCACGGAAAAGACCGAGAAGGCGGCAATGGCCGGTTTGCTGGCGGGAACGACGATCTGCCAGAGGATGGCCATTTCGGACAGGCCGTCCAGCCGCGCAGCCTGCACGATATCTTCCGGGAAAATCTTGAATGATTGTCTGAACAGGAAGATCGCAAACACGGACAGGAAAAAGGGCACCATCAAGGCAAAATAGGTGTTGAGCAGGTCGGTTGCGGCCAGTCCCAGAAAGAGCGGAATGGCCGGCACCTGGATGGGAATGCACAAGCCAAGCAGGACGGCGCCGAACAGGATACGATCGCCCCGGAACCGGTAGCGCGCCAGTGCCCAGCCACACGGTATGGCGGTGGCAAGCTGCACCAGCAGCACACCGGCGCAGACGATCGCGCCATTGAGCATGTAGCGCAACAAAGGCGCATCGGTCAGGGCCGTGCGGAAATTATCCCAGCCGACAAACTGCTGGGGCAGCCAGCTGAACGATCCCGAGAAAACTTCCTGGGCGGGCCGAAAGGCCGTTACGATCATCCAGTAAAAGGGGAACAGCATGATAAGGGCCAGCACGAGCAATGTGCCGTGGCGCAAGCAGGATGATAATGTCAATTGTGATAATAGGCGGGCGCCATACCCTGTTTGCGGTGTCATAGGTAATGAACCTTTTTCTCGGTTAACCTGGTTTGCAGCCAGGACAGAACCAGAATGCAGGCCAGGAACAGCACAGTCATGGCTGCCGCACTGCCTGTGCGCAAATACTGGAACCCTTCCAGGTAAATCTGGTACAGGATGACTTCACTGGCTGCCTGCGGACCGCCCCGGGTCAGCACGGCAACGGTATCGAAGACCTTGAATGCGGTGATGCTGGAGGTCACGATCACAAACAGCATGGTGGGACCCAGCAATGGCAGGGTGACGGTAAAAAAGCGGTCCCACGGGCGATCGGCGCCGTCCACCCGGGCCGCGTCATAAAGGTCTTCGGGAATGGCCACCAGGCCGGCAATAAAGAGCACCATGTTGAAACCGGCCAGCTGCCAGATGCCGATAATGGCAAGTGAAATTAATACCAGCCCGGGATCGCCAAAGAATTCCATCTGCGGCAGGCCCAGCGCGTGCAGCAGCTGGTTGATCGGTCCGATCTGGCCGTGCAGCAGATACTTCCAGACGGTGGCCATGGCAACCAGCGTTGCCGTTACCGGCAGGAAAAACAGGCACTGGTAGATGCGGCGACCCTTGCCGACACTTTGCACCAGGACGGCCAGGAACAGGCCGCCTATGACTGAACCAGGAACGACCAGCAGGGTATAGGTCACGGTATTGCGCAACACATGCCAGAACTTGGCATCGCTCAGGACCGACACATAGTTGTCGACGCCGACAAAAGCCGTATCAGGCATGCCCAGTTCATAGTTGGTAAAACTGAGCAGCATCACAATAATGACAGGCAGCAGCATGGTGCTGAGCATGAGAAACGACGCAGGCATGGCAAACCACCAGGCCATGCTGTCGGGCCAGCGGCGTCTTTTTGCGGCGGCCCGTTCTGTCTGCTGTGCGGGCAGGGCGTGGCTGGTCATGTTCAGGACACGCGCTTGTGGATGGGTAGCACTGCGCAACTGGAGTACGCGGGTGCGATTCTGCTGCCTTGCGCATCGAACCAGAACGTCTGGGCCAGATTGACCTGCAGAGTCAGCCTGTCAGACCAGTTGCCACGGGTGCGCAGCCGGTCTACATCGGCAACCGGCGCTCTTGCCACTATTGGTTCGCCCGAGTGCAGATGGCGACAAAAAAGCAGGGCATCATGCCCGAGCACTTCCATGCGCTCGAATGTCGCGGAAAATCGGATTGCATTTGGCATATGGCGGCTCGACAGATCGGCAATACTCACGCTCTCAGGTCGAAAGCCCATATGGACCACGGCATCGGTGGCCGGCAATCGCAGGTCAATGGGTTCGCCTGCCAGGCTTGCGCCGTGCTGCGCATCAGCGGCAATTGCCAGCAGGTTCATTTCCGGGCTGCCGATAAAGCGGGCGACACGAATGTCCTGAGGGTCTTCGTACAGATCCCTGGGCGAGCCGACCTGCACGATAGTGCCATCCATGACGACAGCGACCCGGCTTGACAATGTCATGGCCTCTACCTGGTCATGCGTTACGTAAATAAACGTCGCGCCGGTGCGCTGGTGCAGGGCCGCGATTTCCGAACGCATATGTACGCGCAACCGTGCATCCAGGTTGGATAAGGGCTCGTCCATGAGAAAGACGTCGGGTTGTTTTACCATTGCCCTGGCCACGGCCACACGCTGGCGTTGTCCGCCCGATAGCTGCGAAGGCCTTGAGCCCAGCAGGTTCTCAAGCTGCACCTGGGCGGCAACGGCCGCCACTTCATGGTCAATCTGCTGGCGCAGCTTGCGACTGCCTGGCCAGAAGCGACCGAGCAGCGGCCACCTGGCCGGCGCGGGCAAACGCTTCATTCTCAAGGGGGTGGCTATATTCTGCGCAACGGTCATGTGCGGATACAGTGCGTAACTCTGGAAGACCATTGAAACCGGCCGCTCGCGCGCCGGGAACTGAGTGACATCGCGATCGCCAATATAAACGCGCCCGTTCTCGTGCGCAGTCAGGCCCGCGACAATGCGCAGCAGGGTGGACTTTCCGCAGCCGGAAGGACCGACCAGCGTAAGAAACTCGCCGGCGGCAATATCGAGCGATACCTTGGCAAGCGTGCGTTTCGTACCGTAGTATTTTTCGACGTGTTCAAGTCTGACTGAAGCGGCCATGATGACGATACCTGTCTGTTCCAAACAGCCGTCATTCTATTGGTTATTTATTTCAATATTATTTATTTATTACGGAGTTTTACTCCGTTTGTTGCTTTGGCGCCCTGCGTGAGACAGATCGGCAATCGCCATGGCAAGCAATTCGACCAGATAAATCTTGCTGATTGCAGGTGAAATATCTCCGCCAATGGTGAGCGGTTCAATCGGCACTGCCAGCAATACCAGATCTGCGGCCTGGGCAACCGGGCTGTTGACGCGCCCGGTGATGGCGATCGTTTTTGCGCCAGCCGAGCGGGCGCGTTTGAGAAATTCCACGGTATCGAGGGTGACGCCGCTTTCGGAAATACCCAGTGCCACACAATGCTTGTCCACATCGGTCATCACTTCGTGGGCCAGGACAGGATCCTGGAATGCCTGGGCGGGCAAGCCCAGCCGCATGAGACGGTAGGACACCAAATGGCTGACAAGCCCGGAGATCCCGGAGCCGAACACGGAGATGCGGCGCGCCTTGACCATATGTACCGCAATGGCCAATAACTGCTCGGCATGCAGGGCGTATGCGGTTTTCTGCATACTGAGCGTCAGCCGTCTGAGCAGGGCGCTGTAGCGGTCTGCTTCGTTGTCGGTGTCCGTCGCAGCGCTGTGTTCATTGGCTGCGAGCTCGGCCATAAGCGCCAGCTTGAAGTCGCTAAAACCCTTGAATCCGAGCTGGCGGCACAGGCGCAACACGCTGGCCTGCCCGCTGTGAGTGTATTCGGCCAACTCTGCCACCGTCTGGTGAACCACTTTCTCCGGGTTGGCCAGGACATATTGGCCGACACGTGAAGAAACTTCACTCATCGTACCAATGGCGTTGGCCAAATGGACCAGCGGGGCTTTTTGTTCGTTAAGCATGATCATAAAACGGGTAACCTGGCTGGAAGGATCGTCGCGGCAGTGAGCGAGACCGTGGTCAGCGCATACGCGCCGGGCCGGAATATGGCCAATGCACCTACGCCAATGATCCAGATCATACACGGTCAATGTGATGGGAATGTGCAAGTATAGCCGAACGGACCATGTGGCAGGCAATGCGCCACGCCAGGTGCTTTCCTGTGCTTTCGCGGGCCCTGCGCGATGCGGTCCGTAATGAATTCAAACAGGAATCTACGTTTTTCCTGTGCCTGGCGCACGTAATCGGCGTTAATATGGCGTTTTCAATATCCATCTTCATTTTCATGATCTTTCAGTCGCGTTTGCGCGCCACAAGTGCCTCTTTGCAGCAGCTCAATTGGGTGCTGGCTTTGCTGGCGCTGGTGCTGGCGTGTTGCTGTGCCAGCCCGGTTTGGGCGCAGGAGAAGCAAACGCCGCCAGATGTGGCGCAGGTGCTCAAGCAGGCACAGGAGAAAATCGAGCCCATCAAAAAGCAGTTGGAGAAGATTGTCGATGCGCCATTGAATGATGCCGCGCTGTCGGAGATGCGTGAGCAGGCCCTCAAGACGCAGTCTGCCGTGGGTGATGTGGTGTCGGCACTGGCGCCTAAGCTGAAGGATGTACAGGAGCGTTTGGCCGAATTGGGTCCCACGGACGGGGCCGCACCTGAAGCGGCCAATATCAGCGAACAGCGTGCCGAACTGGGCAAGGAACGCGGCAAGCTGGATTCACAGATCAAACTGGCGCGACTGATCGGGGTTGAGGCTGAGCAGGCTGCCGAACAATTGAGCAAAGAACGGCGCGTGCGCTTTCAGGCGCAACTGGGCGAGCGCACGGCCTCTATCGTATCGGGCACATTCTGGGCTGATCTGACCCGCGAGTGGTCGCGCGATTCGAGCCGCACCCAACCCCTGGCCAACGAGCTGGCCGGGCTGCTGGACGCCGTGACGCCAGCCTTATGGCTTGGCGTTGCCGTTATTATTGCACTGATTGTCTCGGTGCGCCTGATTGCCGAAGAGCTGCTGCTCAAGGCCATGACCCGTTTCGTCGCACCGGGCCGCCTGCGACGGTCTTTGTATGCGCTGGTTGTGGTGCTGATGTCTGCGGTAGCCTACGGGTTGATGGCCGAAACGGTCAGAACCGGCCTGAGCTGGAACCAAAGCCCCACGTCCACGATGACCGAAATCCTGACCCATATGGTGGTTGTGTCCTGGTTCGGTGGCTTTGTGGCAGGACTGGGCAAGGCCTTGCTGGTGGCGCATCATGCCTCGTGGCGGCTGATTCCCATGCGCGACGATGTGGCGCTGAATCTGCGCTGGTTTCCGATGGTGCTGGCGACCATCATCAGCCTGGGCTGGTTTATTCAGGGCGTGTTCGCGACAGTGTATGCCAGCCTGGCGCTGACGGTGGCGTTCAACTGCATTATCTCGCTGACCACCAGTATTGCCATGGGCGTGACCATGGTGCGCTCGCGCAAGCGCTATGCGACAGAGACAGAGGCGGTACAGCGCAGCAACCAGATGACCATTCCGGGCTGGCTCAATGCGATCATCAGTCTGGCCGGTCTTGCATTGATAGTCAGCCAGATCGCGCTGCTGCTGGGTTTTGTCGCCCTGGGCACGGTTATTGTGCAGCAACTGGTCTGGATTTTACTGGTGCTGCTATCGGCCTATCTGCTGGCAGTGCTGATTGACGACGTGTGCACCGTGATGTTGATCGCCATCAAACGGCAGAATGGCCAGGAAGACGAGAGCACCTATCCGGCCATACGCAGCCAGTTGCTGGTACTGGCCTCGGGCATCGGCCGCCTGCTGGTCGTATTGCTGGCGCTGGCGCTTTTAATGGCGCCTTTTGGTGACGGTCCGACAGAATGGCTGCGCAATTTCTCGTTCCTGTATTCCGGCATCTCGCTGGGCGAGGTGCAGATTCGTCCCACCGCCATTCTGATTGCGCTGGCGGTGCTGGTGCTGGGATTTACGCTGGTCAAGATCCTGCAAAACTGGCTGACCGACCAGTATCTGCCTACGACCCGGATGGATGCGGGTATGCGGGCGTCGGCCGGCGCCTTGTTCGGTTATGCTGGTTATGTGCTGGCCGGCGCGATGACGCTGTCGGCGCTGGGCATCGGGCTGGAGCGGGTGGCATGGATTGCCAGTGCACTGTCCGTGGGTATCGGTTTTGGCTTGCAGGCCATTGTGCAGAACTTCGTCTCGGGCCTGATTTTGCTGGCCGAGCGGCCCGTCAAGGTGGGTGACTGGGTGTCGCTCAATGGCGCCGAGGGCGATATCCGGCGCATTAATGTACGGGCCACGGAAATCCAGCTGTGGGATCATTCGACAATGATTGTCCCCAATTCAGAATTGATTACCAAAGTGGTGCGCAATGTCACTCACGCCAGCCCCATCGGTCGCGTGCTGATCAAGCTGACACTGCCCCTGGGCACCGAACCGGCGCAAGTGCGGGATATCATTCTGGCGGCGTATCAGGCAAATGAAGACATACTGGATGAACCACGGCCGGATATCCTGCTGGACAGCATAGAGGCAACAGGGCTGGTGTTTATTGCCACCGGCTATGTCAACTCGCCGCGCATGGTGGCGCGCGTACGCAGTGCATTGCTGTTTGACATACTGCAGCAGCTGCATGAGACCGATATCGCCCTGGTGGCACCGGCCACCATGATGCTCAGGGAAGCGGCGGCTGCCCCGCAGAGCAAAACGCATTTTGAGGGCGGGCCGGATTAAGCGGTAATATTGAATGTGCGCATTGGTTTCACGCGTGCGCCGACGAGCAGAGTAAGAGCCCGTCTGGCGGGCCCGGCAGCCCGGATCCTGCCGCATGATCACTCGCATTATTCGTCCAAGTTTAATCAATCAGTCAGGCAGATTTTGATCCGCTGATTAACTTGCGCAGTATTGCAACCAATTGCTTGCGCTCGGTTTTACTCAGATTTTCCATAATTCCCGCTTCGTGTTCTTTGGCTACGTGACACAACTCGGCTGCCAGGGCCGTTCCCTTGCGTGTGTTGCGCACCATCGTCTGGCGCCGATCATCCGGCTCCTGCCTTCGCTCGATCAAACCATCCTGTTCCATACGAACCAGCGCCTTGCTTAGCGTGGGCTGTTTCATAACGGCGTGGTAAGCAAGATCAGTGACGGATTCTTCGTGATTATTGTGCAGGCACGCGAGCACGCGCCACTCTGTAACAGAAAGATCAGTCGTGTACAGGTACGTATAAAAGTCGGTTGAAACGGTATCGCTTGCGCGCCGCAACAAATATGCCAGATAGGTATCAATAAAGCGATTGGATTGACTCACGTCTGTTCTGCTCCGGAAGTAGATATTGCATGCACAAAATTAAGCATGTTTTGCTACGGTGCGTCATTTTAGTGCTTTACACGAAAATTATATTTCTTTCCTCAAATACTAGTAGTAGTACTGAGTGACTTGCCATGCTGCGTCCCTTTATTATGATCTCAATACATGAATTTTCATATAAATTTATTGACGTGCTTTTATTTTAAACTTAAACTAAATTAAGCCCTATGCAGTCACTATTGTGATTGTTGGGATCCACGGTCACCTGTCCTCGCCCACGGAAAGGAGC
The DNA here is from genome assembly GCF_014897675.1 of Advenella sp. FME57. Lineage (GTDB taxonomy): Bacteria > Pseudomonadota > Gammaproteobacteria > Burkholderiales > Burkholderiaceae_B > Advenella. The sequence continues at coordinate 164,339 of NZ_JABUXU010000010.1, forward strand.
AAATGAATGGCAGAACGGTCCTTCAAAAAGGAAGTGCAGACGCTAAAGATTGGCGCTGGTGAAGAGTTTCGCGGTGAAGGCATACTGGCCATCACCAAGGCACTTTTGCAGTCGGGCGTGGGCTACGTCGCCGGGTATCAGGGAGCACCGATTTCGCATTTGATGGACGTGCTGGCTGACGCGGATGACATTCTGAGGGACCTGGGTGTTCATTTTGAGTCCAGTGCATCGGAGGCGACCGCTGCAGCCACGCTATCGGCATCTGTGATGTATCCGATCCGCGGCGCGGTAACGTGGAAGTCAACAGTGGGCACCAATGTAGCTTCGGACGCGTTGGCTAATCTGGCTTCGGGCGGCGTTACTGGCGGTGCCCTAGTCATCGTCGGTGAGGATTATGGCGAGGGGTCGTCCATCATGCAGGAGCGAACCCATGCCTTTGCCATGAAATCACAAATGTGGATGCTGGATCCGCGACCGAATCTTGCCTGCATGGTGAATATGGTGGAAACGGGATTTCGTCTGTCTGAAGCCAGCAGTACGCCTGTGTTTTATCAGGTTCGTATTCGAGGCTGCCACGTGCATGGCCGCTTTATCGCCAGGGACAACGTCAAACCGCCGTTTACGCTTGCGCAGGCGCTGGAAACCCCACGGCGTGATGCCGGTCGTATCGTATTGCCACCCGCCGCCTATGAACATGAACAGGAAAAAGTGCGCGACCGCTGGCCTGCCGCAGTCAAATTCCTTAAGGACAATCAGGTCAACGAGTTCTTTGACGGCAGCCGCCAGGACATCGGCATCATTGTGCAGGGTGGTTTGTACAACAACACCATTCGCGCATTGGGCCTGCTGGGAAAGGCTGATCATTTTGGCAAAAGCGAGCTGCCAATATATGTATTGAATGCGGTCTATCCGCTGATCAGCGATGAGGTGCAGGAGTTTTGCCGGGAAAAAAAAGCCGTGCTGTTGATAGAGGAAGGCCAGCCTGACTATATTGAACAGAATATTCACAGCATATTGCGCAAAGCTGGGATCGGGACGCCCTTGTCGGGCAAGGATGTATTGCCCATGGCGGGTGAGTATACGGTGCAAACGATCCGCGATGGCCTGCGTATCTTTCTGGATAATCTGCCTTCACAGCCGGCTTCGATGCCAGACCCTGAACCAGCATCAAAAATTGTGGTTGAAAAGCCGCTTGTTTTTACGCAGGTGCGGCGTCAGCAGCTGGCCGATATTATTCCGCCACGCCCGGCGGGACTGTGTACCGGTTGTCCGGAGCGTCCAGTGTTTTCTGCGCTAACACTGGCACAGGAAAAGTTGGGTGAACACCATATTTCCTGTGATATCGGCTGTCATCTTTTTTCCATTTTGCCCCCCTTCAATCTGGGTGCAACCACCATGGGGTATGGGCTGGGGGCGTCCAGCGCGTCTGCGTTCAACGTGAAGGCAAGCAAGCGTTCCATTTCGATCATGGGCGATGGCGGCTTCTGGCATAACGGGCTGACTTCCGGCGTCGGCAACGCCGTCTATAACAAGCATGATGGTGTGATTATCATTGTGGACAATTACTATTCGTCTGCAACCGGCGGGCAGGATGTCCTGTCGTCCCGGGCCAACAATGACAACCGCTCCACCAATCATCCAATAGAACAGGCGGTCAGGGGCGTGGGCGTCAAGTGGGTGCGAGTCATTGATCACACCTACGACGTATCAAAAATGCGTGCGCTGATTGAAGATGCGCTTACCTGTGCAGATACGGGCCCCAAGGTGATTATTGCCCAGTCCGAATGTATGCTGAACCTGCAGCGACGCGAAAAACCGGTGTTCAAAAAGGATGTAGCGCAAGGCGTACGCCGTGTCAGGCAACAGTTTGGAGTGGACAAGGATATCTGTTCTGGCGACCATGCCTGTATCCGGCTTTCGGGCTGTCCGTCGCTGACTCTGAAAGACAATGATAATCCTCTGAAGGATGATCCAGTCGCCCATGTCGAGAGCAGTTGTGTCGGCTGTGGTCATTGTGGTGAGATCGCCCATGAGGCAGTGCTGTGTCCTTCTTTTTATCGCGCCGATATTATTCATAACCCCAGCAAGAAAGATCATTTGTTTGGTAGCCTGCGTAGCAAGCTGATAGGTCGATTACAGCGGCGGCATCGTGAGCGCATTGAGAGCGACCGGATATGACTAGCACTGTGTCAGGCGCGAGCGTTGCCGAACCCCTAAAAATAGCCATTCTTGCCATGGGAGGGCAGGGCGGTGGCGTGCTGGCAGACTGGCTGGTGGATCTGGCAGAGCGCGCCGACTGGTATGCTCAAAGCACGTCTGTTCCGGGCGTGGCACAGCGTACCGGGGCTACGATCTATTACGTGGAGCTTTTTCCTCCACCCTGGTCCATGGAACAACCGCCGGTGCTTGCACAGATGCCGACGCCAGGCGATGTGGATGTGGTGATCAGCGCCGAGCTGATGGAAGCCGGGCGCGCCATTTTGCGCGGCATTGTGACACCGGACCGAACAACGCTGCTGACCTCGACACACCGCAGTTACGCCATTAGCGAAAAAAGCCACCCGTCTAACGGGATTGTTGATGCGGCGCAGGTTATGGCTGCAGGTAACGATACGGCGAAACAGTTTTATGCAGCTGATTTGCAGCGTATCGCCGAGTCCTGCGGCAGTGTGATCAGTGCCAGCTTATTTGGTGCTTTGGCAGCGACCGATGTATTGCCTTTTGCACGGGAGCAATTTGAAGAGACGATTCGCACGGGGAATGTGGGAGTCACTTCCAGCCTGTCGGCATTCGACGCCGGCTGGACTGAAATCCGGTCGGCACAGTTGCAGCGTAGCACCAAGTCGGCCAATGAGCGTTTCCCGGCGCTGCCGCAGAAAGCGGCCACGGCTGGCGGGCAGATCGTTTTGGACAATTTGCGCTCGCGATTTCCTGACGTTCTGCAGCCGGTCATTCTGGCAGGGGTACGACATCTGGTGGATTTCCAGGATTCAGATTATGCCAATGCATACCTGAGCCGCATCGAGCGGATACTCTCCCTTGACAGTGCCGCAGATGGGCCATTAAGGGGCTGGGCGCTGACCTGGCAGTTTGCTCGCTATCTGGCCACCGCTATGGCCTACGACGATGTCATCAAGGTCGCCGATCTGAAGATCCGGGATGCGCGGGTGCTGCGTATATCGAAGGAAGTGAGACTGGAGCAGGGGCAGATGCTGGATGTGGCAGATTATATGCATCCGAGGTTTGAAGAGGTCTGTGGCACCATGCCCGAGCGTCTCGGGCGCTGGATGGAGCAATCCTTTTTGCGCAACTGGACTGCCGCGCTTTTCAGGAAAGGGCGGCACATCAAAACCAGCCATTTGGGAGGCTATCTATTGTTGTATGCGCTGGCCTCGCGTAGATCAAAACGGACAGCGACGTTGCGGCATGCTCAGGAAATCGAATCGATCGATCAATGGACAAAGAAAATTGAAGCCGCACTTGAAACGGACTATGAGTTTGCCCTTGCCGTGGTCAAGTCACGCCGGCTGGTCAAGGGTTATAGCGATACCCACGCTCGCAGCAGCGGCAGATTCAGCCAACTGATGATGGCGGCTGATGCACTTTGTGGCAGGCAGGATGCGGCGGCTAAGTACAAGACGCTATACGACGCTGCCTTAAACGATGTCAAAGGCGAACGCCTGAAGGCGGCGTTGGCTGCCATGCCTACGGTATGACGGCATTGAACAGGAGACAAAATACAGTGGAAACGCTTCAGTTGCGGGTAACGGAAACGGAAGATCTGACCGCCCAGATTCGCAAGATTGTGCTGAAACAGGCTGAAGGGTTGCCGTTACCGGCAGCAAAGCCCGGGGCGCATATTCGTGTGCATATCGGTGGCGCTTTTGACGACACAAGGGCCTATTCGCTGTTGATGCTGAATGACCATAGCACAGATGCAGCAACTCATTTGCAATACGAGATTGCTGTCAAGCGTGAGGATGCCGGAAGCGGCGGGTCCCGTTACATGCATGCACTCAACGTGGGGGATACATTGGTGTGTGACCGGCCACGGCATGATTTTAAATTGGAGCCGCCAGACCAGACCTGTGCTGTGTTGCTCGCTGGTGGTATCGGTATTACCCCAATCTTTGCCATGGCGGGTGCACTCAGCCGAGAAGGGCGTCCATTTCATCTGCATTATGCCGGACGTGATAGATCACAGATGGCACTGCTTAACGAGCTTGCCGTCATCGCGGGCGAGAACCTGAAGATACATTTGGATCAGCAAGACTCGCAACTGGATATCAACGCCATATTACGGTCAATGCATGCCGATCAGCATTTATATGTATGTGGTCCGGCAGGCTTGCTGGATACCGTCCTTGCGATGGCAAAGCAGGCAGGCCTGCCTGCGACTCAGGTGCATTTCGAGCTGTTCAGCAATCCAGCAGTGAGCGCTAGTACAGACAGTTTCCAGGTCCGGCTGGCGCAATCGGGAAAAACATATGTGATTCCGCCCGGTAAAAGTATTCTGCAAGTATTGCAAGATCATGGCGAAGACCCGCTGTGCGATTGCTGCAGGGGTGAATGTGGGGTCTGTCAGGTTGGTGTGCTGGAAGGTGAGCCGGATCATCGCGATTATGTCCTGTCCGATGCAGAGAAGGCGCAAGGAAAGTTGATACATATCTGTGTGTCGCGGTCGAAGACGCCAATGCTAGTGCTCGATATGTAGTGCCGGTTGTTGCGGTTCTTCGCTGCGTTGCAGTGATGAATGCATTGGCCGCAGTGGAACAAAACGTATCTGATGGAGTGAAAGGATAATGTCAGTCAGAAAGTGCGCAAACCATTACAAGATGAATCCTGAAGCCGTGCAGGCGCTGGTTCGCGAGCGTGAGGTGCATCGGGATCTTTACATTGATGAAGAAATCTTTGATCTGGAAATGGAGCATCTTTTTTCATCGACATGGATCTTTGTCGGACACGAAAGCCAGATCCCGCAGGTGGGCGATTACTATACAACGACCGTCGGAGACGAACCGGTTGTCATGGTGCGACACACAGATAAGACTATCAAGGTGCTTTATAACCGTTGTCCGCATCGTGGGGTAAAGGTCGCTGGCGATGTCACTGGAAATACCGGAAAATTTTTTCGCTGCCCCTATCATGCCTGGACATTCCGCACCGACGGGAAGATTTTAGCGATTCCGCTCAAAAGCGGCTATGAGAATGTCGGGTTTGATACCTGCGATGCCGCCAAAGGGATGGTCGCGATTGAAAATGTGCACGATTATCGTGGATTCATTTTTTGCCGGTTAAGTACAGAAGGCGTGTCATTTGAGGCTTTCTTCGGGGAATCGCTATCGACTATCGATAATATGATTGACCGTTCACCGGAAGGTAAATTGCAGGTGGAAGGGGGAATATTTCGCTATGTTCACAACTGCAATTGGAAAATGCTTGTGGACAATCAGACTGATACCTGTCATCCCATGGTGGCGCATGAATCGTCGGCCGGTACAGCAGTCCATGTTTGGAAAGAAGCGCCCGAAGGTACACCCAAACCAATGTCGGTGGAACTGTTTGCTCCATTTATGTCTTCATACGAATTTTTTGACAACATGGGTATTCGGGTATGGGAAAACGGCCACGGTCATACGGGGGTGAGCGATTCGATTCACGCTGCCTATTCGGATATTTCGGGTTACTGGGATGCCATGGTTGAGGCCTATGGCCAGGAGCGCGCCGCACAAATTTTGGGTGATGTCCGCCACAACACCGTGTATTTTCCCAATATTCTGGTCAAGGGGCCAATACAAACTCTGCGTCTATTCAAACCACTTTCAGCCGCAACAACAATGGTGGAATCCTGGACGTTCCGGCTGGTGGGCGCACCGGATCTGCTGTTTGAACGCAGCCTGATGTACAACCGGTTGATCAATGCGCCAACCTCTGTGGTTGGACATGATGATCTGGAAATGTACGAACGGTCTCAGCAAGTGTTGCACGCGCGCAGCCACGAATGGGTCAATTTTGCGCGGCTGTATGAGTCGACCGAAGCTGCGCAGCGCAATGTGGTTACCCGGGGCACCAGCGAATGGCAAATGCGCAATCAGTACCGGGCGTGGCTGCGTTTTATTCAGCCAATGCACAATGTCGGGGTGGTACATGACTGAACAGGATTTGATCGATTTTGTGTATCACGAGGCTCAACTGATCGATGAGCTTCGCCTGGAAGAATGGGTGGCTCTTTTTAGCGATGACGGTTATTACTGGATGCCCCTGCAGCGCGGCCAGACGGATACGCGATTGCAGGCGTCGCTGATGTACGAGGATAAGCTGCTGCTGAAGGTCAGGGCCGAGCGCTTGACCGGGAAACGCACGTTTTCGCAGCAACCAGTGAGCTATTGCCATCATCTGCTACAGAGACCGCAGATCAGACACAATGATCAGGCGCACGATCCGCAGAAAGGCGTCTATGTGGTGCGAACCGCATTTCATTATATCGAGACCCGACAGGACGATCAGCGTTTGTATGCCGGTTGGTCGACGCATACACTGGTAGACGAAGCCGATGGCTTGCGCATTCGCTTGAAGAAAGTCGAACTGGTCAACCCCGATGCAGCCTTTGGCAGCATTCAGTTGTTTATGTGAGCGCGCAGTGATTCCACAGACCGCCCAAACTGTTTATGACGCTTTCGCACTGACTGCACAGGCCAACCCCGACAAGCCCTTTCTGATGGTATTGCCAGAGACCGCCCGCAAATACGGCACTGGTGCTGGCCAGTTCAGCTATGGCGAGGTGCTGACGCAGGTGCATCAATGGCGTGATGCCTATTGTTCGGCGGGCTATGCGGCGGGAGACCGGGTGGCATTGCTGCTTGAGAACCGGCTGTCTTTTTTTCTGCACTGGTTCGCCCTGAATGCACTGGGTGTCTCGGTCGTGCCCGTGAATGCCGATCTGCGTCTGGCAGAGTTGCAGTATCTGATCAGCCATTCCGAAGTCAGTCTTGTCGTTGCCATTGAAAGCCATCACGGTCTAATGCGTGAAGCCAGCGCCGCTGCCGGAATGTCCGTACCGGTGAAATCTCCGCAAGACCTGCCGCCTGCGCGACGCAATGACAAACGTGATAACCGCAAGCCGGGGCAGGATACGGAGTGCGCCTTGCTGTATACATCGGGAACGACAGGGCAGCCCAAGGGTTGTGTATTGTCGAACCAATACTTTTTGCATGCTGGCCAGTGGTATGCGAGAGCAGGTGGTCTGGCCAGTATTCGGGTGGGTCAGGAGCGAATGCTGACGCCCCTGCCTCTGGTGCACATGAATGCGATGGCCTATTCAGTCATGTCAATGGTGCTGACCGCGGGTTGCCTTATTCTGCTGGACCGCTTTCACCCCCGCTCCTGGTGGTCATCGGTCAGAGCGAGTGGCGCCACTATCGTACATTATCTGGGTGTCATGCCTGCCATACTGGACAAGTTGCCTGCTTGCCCACAAGACCGGGACCATTGTGTGCGTTTCGGTTTTGGCGCCGGTGTGGATAAAAAGCTCCACGCGGACTTTGAACAACGCTTCGGTTTTCCGCTGCTGGAAGCCTGGGCAATGACAGAAACCGGTGCCGGAGCAGTCATTATGGCAAACCGTGAACCTCGCTTTGTGGGCACCAGTTGTATTGGAATAGAGGGGAAAGACGTCAGGGTCAGCATTGTCGATGAGCAGGGGCGCGAGGTTCGAGCAGGCGAGCAGGGCGAACTTTGGGTGTGTCACGCAGGTGCCAATCCGCGCTTCGGTTTTTTTTCGCACTATCTGAAGGATACGGCTGCCACTGAGGCTGCCTGGCAGGAAGATTGGTTTAAAACCGGGGATATCGTTCGCAGAAACGAGGATGGCTATTTGGTTTTCGTGGATCGCAAGAAAAACGTGATCCGCCGCAGTGGCGAAAATATTGCTGCTGTCGAAGTGGAGGGCGCTTTGGCACGCCACCCGATGGTTCAGGCTGTCTCGGTTGCTGCAGTTCCCGATGAGGTTCGCGGCGATGAGGTGCTGGCCTGCATTGTCCTGTCGTCTTCTGTGTCTGATCGCGATGACCCCGTGGCGCTGGCTGGCGAGCTGGTGACCTGGTCTTTATCACAATTGGCCTATTACAAGGTTCCAGGCTATGTGAGTTTTGTGAGCGAGCTTCCCTTGACAGCGACCAATAAAATACAGCGTGGTGCCCTGAGCAAACTGGCGTTTGAGTTGATTTGCAGCGGACAGGCCATCAATACCTGTCATTTGAAAAAACCGGGGGGGCGGGCATGAAACGGCCTGCTTCCTATGACGGCGTTGTTCTGACCGTGCCGGTAACAGTCCCTTACGTCCGGTATTCGATCGAGAGTGCGCACTATTGGTTGGGACGCTCGTTAAAGGGCCTGCTCGATGGCGCCGGCTTGTTACTGTCTGAGATTGACGGGCTGTGTGTCTCCAGCTTTAGTCTGGGGCCGGATTCTGCGGTGGGTCTGACCCAGCATTTCGGTGTGTCGCCTCGCTGGCTGGACCACATTCCCATGGGCGGTGCCAGTGCGATTGTTGCGCTGCGCCGTGCCGCCCGAGCAGTGCAGGCCGGTGACGCCAGCGTTGTTGCAGTCATTACTGGCGACACCAACCATGTGGATTCCTTTCGCAGGACACTCGGGCAGTTTTCCCGCTTTGCACAGGACTCCACCTATCCGTATGGCGCAGGCGGGCCTAATGCCAGTTTCGCGCTGCTGACACGTCACTATATGAATACGACCGGCGCCACTCGTGAGGATTTCGGCAAGCTTTGTGTAGCCCAGCGTGACAACGCCCTGCGTTATCCGCCTGCACTGATGAAAAAGCCGCTGACGCTGGATGATTATTTGCAGGCCCGTCCGATAACCGAGCCGATTCATCTGTTCGATTGCGTCATGCCTTGTGCCGGTGCCGAATCGTTTCTTGTGATGCGCGAGACGCAAGCGCGCAGCCTGGGGCTAGATTTCGTACGTGTTCTGGGCACTATAGAGCGGCATAATGGCTGGCCTGACGATGTTATTCAGTCGCAAGGCGGGTGGACGCTCGATTGCGATTCGTTATATGACCAGGCAGGGGTTGGCGCAGAGGAGATGGATTTTTTGCAGGCTTATGACGATTATCCGGTCATCAATATGATGCAGTTGGAGAATCTGGGCTTTTGCCAGGCGGGTGGCGGACCTGAATTTGTCCGTGCCAATTCCTTTACTGTGGACGGTTCATGTCCTCTCAATACTTGCGGTGGGCAGTTGTCCGCAGGGCAGGCGGGCGCAGCCGGAGGCACGCTGGGTATGAATGAAGCCATCCGGCAATTGACCGGACGGGCGGGTAGCACGCAGGTTGAACGAGCGCGCATCGGCATGGTCAGCGGGTTTGGAATGATTAATTACGACCGCGGACTATGCACAGCAGCCGCCATTTTGCAAAGCGGAGCGTCGATATGACTGATCGCATACGTAAACCGCCACGGAAAAATCCAGTTGAGCGCTCCCGCCAGACGACATTGCCTCCGGCTATGCGCAGTCGCACTTTCCATGGCATGACGCGCGCGGCGGCAGAAGGAAAATTTGAATTGCAAGTGTGTTGTGATTGCCAGCGGGTTCAGTATCCTCCACGTGACGCTTGTGGCTATTGTCTATCGCACCGCCTGCACTGGACTGCAGTGGACTGCAGCGGCATCTTGGTAGCAACAACGGTTTTGCATCACAGTAATGATGTCTATTTCCGAGAGCGTCTTCCCTGGCGCATCGGTACAGTAAAAATGACCGCGGGCCCCGTGGCGATTGTCCATGTGCATTCCGACTGCAAAGAGGGTGAGCCGGTGCAGCTGGACATGAAACTGGATAAAAGTGGCAACGCGACCCTGGTTGCCTTACCCCGGTTGTTACCTCCTCACTATCAGGATGACCCAATGATGCGCGAAATGACCAACGATGTAACGTTCCGGCGTGTGCTGGTGACCGATGGTAAGTCGGCCTTGGGCATGGCCATGATAAAGGCCTTGCTGCAGACCGATGCATCGATCATCTTTGTGGGAGACTCGCAGCCATGGCGACCATCGTCCACCTTCAATACCCTGCTGACCGACAGCAGAATTCAGGTTCACGCCATGGACGTCACAGACTCAGATTCCCTGGAACGGGTTGCTGCTGAAATTGGCGGCAAGGTGGACATCTTGATTAACACGGCTGATCTGCTGCGCGAAGGAGGCATGCTGGGCACCAGCAATGTCAGCGCTGCACGTGACATGTTTGATGTCAGTTGCCTTGGGTTGCTCCGCTTGGCCCAGCAATTTGGCGGGGCAATGGCGGCTCGGGCCGCAGACGGTGTCAACAGCGCATCGGCCTGGGTAAATATATTTTCGGTTTACGCCTTGGCCAGTCTGCCCAATCGAGGCGTATGGTCTGCCGCTCAGGCCGGTGGCCTGTCGCTGTCCCATTGCCTGCGCGCGGAGATGCAGATGGCCGGCATCAGGGTCGTGAATGTATTTACCGGCCCGGTGGATTACGAATGGGAGCAGACGACCCCGCCGCCACGGGTCGCACCGTCCCAAATTGCCCGGCAGATTGTCCAGGCGCTGGCAAACGGGCTGGAAGATGTTTATGTCGGCGATGTGGCAAATGATATCAGGGAACGGCTGCGCAGTAATGCCAAGGCGCTGGAGCGCGAACTGGCCGGCGGCAATTGAGACTGACAAAGGAGAGCACGATGACTGTATTGGTAGAACTGATGGGAGCACTGGCCTCGGGGAAAGTGAAAATTGTTGATTTGACGGAAACGCTGACTCCGGAGTTTCCGACGATTGTGCTTCCTCCGGAAATGGGACAGGCATGGCCGTTTCGCATCGAGGAAATTTCACGTTATGACGAACGTGGTCCGGGTTGGTACTGGAATAATTTTTCGTGCTCCGAGCACACAGGGACCCATTTTGATGCGCCTGCGCATTGGGTCAGCGGCAAGGATCAGCCCGACAATACCGTGGACACCATTGATCCGCAGGCGTTCATTGCCCATGCCTGCGTAATCGACTGCTCGGCAGAGTCGGCCGTGTCTGCCGACTATCTGCTGACCATCGACAAAGTGCTCGAATGGGAAAAAGAGCATGGGAAAATTGCCGCCCGATCCTGGGTATTCATGCGTACCGACTGGTCCAAGCGGGAAAAGCCGGCAGCGTATTTGAATATGCAGGACGATGGGGCTCATTCGCCGGGGCCAGATGCACAGGTGGTTCCCTGGCTGATTCGGGAGCGCGATGTGCATGGGTTTGGCACCGAGTCGGTGGGAACAGACGCGGGTCAGGCGCAGCATCTGGATCCTCCATTTCCCTGTCATTACTTCATGCATGGCAATAACCGCTACGGGTTGCAGTGCATGACCAATCTGGATCAACTACCACCCAGCGGAGCGATGATATTTTCTGCCCCCTTGAAAATACGCAGCGGCTCGGGTAGCCCCTTGCGGGTACTGGCGTTGGTCGAACAGTAGCTTTATTTGAACAGCCAGGGTGCACAGAAGAAAAATAATGACAAACGAAATACACAGGAGTAAACAGGGATGGAACGCGAAGTCGCAGTCGTAACGGGAGGTAGCGCGGGTATCGGCGCTGCCATATGCAACTCGCTGCTTGAGCGGGGCATGGAGGTGATTTCGCTGGCGCGGCGTTCGCCCGAGTTCAGCCACCCCCGGTTGCAGACCAGGAGTGTGGATCTGCTCGATCGCGGGGCGGTCAGGGAGGTCGCGCGCGACGTAGCCGACACTTACCCGGTCAGTCATTTTGTGCATAACGCCGGGGTTATCCGCCCTAATCTGATTGAGCAGGTGAGCGACGAAGACATGGATGCGCTTTCACAGCTGCATTTGACCAGTGCCCTGACATTGACCCAAGCTTTTATCCCGTCCATGAAAAAAAACAAGTACGGACGGATTGTATTGATTTCGTCTCGGGGTGCGCTTGGCCTGCAGACACGCACCGCTTACGCAGCCACTAAGGCCGGGATGATTGGGATGGGACGAACCTGGGCGCTGGAGCTGGCAGGATTTGGCATTACGGTTAATGTGGTGGCGCCCGGACCGATAGCGTCGGACATGTTTTACGACGTGATCGAACCGGGCAGCGAGCGCGAAAAATCCCTGGCAGCGGCTATTCCGGTGGGTCGTATCGGCATGCCGGATGACGTGGCCCAGGCAGTGGCATTTTTTTGCAGCGCTGCATCCGGTTTCGTGACCGGGCAGGTGCTGTATGTGTGTGGTGGCAGCAGCATCGGTTCCATCACTATTTAAGGCCCCGCCGATTTCAGGTGTGTTTATCTGAAATCGTGGATTCATTTGTTTTTTGATCGTCGGTTTGCATGACGGTCAAACAGGAGGAACTATGAAGCTGCTGTCAACTATTGTGTTCGCTGTGGGTATGTGTGCGTCGGTGGACGCATTTGCAAAAACCGTCACTGTCGGATTTATTTCGTCATTGTCGGGGCCGATTTCGTCCCTCGGTATTCCATACGCGAATGGAGCGATTGCCGGGCACAAGGCGATAGGAAAGTCAGCGGATGCCGATATCAAACTGATACGCCTGGATGATGCATCTGATCCCGCTACGGCGGCGCGTAATGCCCGCAAGCTGATCAATGAAGACCAGGTTGATGTGCTGATGGGAACATCAGGCGTACCCGGTACGATGGCCATCGCTGCTGTCGCGAACGAAAGCAAGGTGCCGTTCATTGCCATATCGCCGGTAGCCAATGTGTCGCCGGCCACTGCTCAATGGATGGTGAGTGTCGCTCAGCCAACCGAGCTGATGATCAATGCCGTGGTAGATCATATGAAAGCCCATGGTGTGAAAACCGTGTCCTACATCGGGTTTTCGGATGCCTGGGGGGATTTGGCCCACGACGCATTGAAAAAGCATTCGGCGCAGGTCGGCATAGAACTGCTTAATGACGAACGTTATTCACGTACTGATGCGTCGGTGACCGGTCAGATATTGAAGATCCGTGCGAAAAAGCCCGATGCCATTCTGGCGGGGACCTCGGGTACGCCTGCAGCACTGCCTTATCTGGAGCTGAAAAAACTCGGCTACAAAGGCAAAGTATATGGTACGCATGGTTTGATCAATAGTGATTTCATTCGAGTTGTGGGTAAAGCAGGCGACGAAATTCTGGCGCCGACGGGGCCGGTGACTGTTGCTGAACAATTGCCGGATACCAATCCGGTAAAGAAAGTGGCACTGGCCTACCGCGAGGCATTTCAGGCGGCCTTCCCCAAGGGGTCACCAGACGTCTTTTCGGCCTGGTCCTACGACGCATGGCTTTTGCTGGTCGCGGCGACAGCCGAGGCACAGAAACATGCGGAACCTGGAACCCCGGCCTATCGACAAGCCGTGATGGATGCCATTTTCAAGACACACGAACTGGCAGGTACCCACGGCGTATATAACTACAAACGCGGTAGTCCTTTCGGAACGGATGAACGGGCCCGGGTCGTGGTCAAACTGCGAGATGGTAAATGGAAGCTGGAAAACGAGTAAACAGCGTTCTGGCTACACAAATGTGGCAGGACCGAATAATACATAGAATCAGGAGAATAAAATGCAAGATTGGCTTAAACAGGTTGTGCTAACTGGAATTTTGGGCGGTGTAGGATCGCTGGGCGTTGCGCATGCCGATACCATCAAGATAGGACTGATTACCGCGTTAACCGGGCCGGGTTCATCAATTGGCATTCCTTATGAACAAGGCGCCAAAGCAGGACAGGCGATGGTTCCCGACGTTCAGGGCAATAAGCTGGAGTTGATTGTGCTGGACGATGCAACGGATCCGTCGAGCGCGGCCCGGAACGCCCGGAAACTGACGCAGGACAACAAGGTTGATATTCTGATCGGTTCGTCCAATGTACCGGCGACGCTCGCCGCTCTGCCTGTGGCGCGGGAGGCGGCGACAGCGCTGATCGGCATCAGTCCGGCCAGCACAACGGGAGAAAATGCAGCCTGGTATGTGACAACTGCTCAGTCCGCCAAGTTGATGATTAGTGCCGTAGTTGGGCAGATGAAGCGCGATGGCGTCAGAACGGTTGGATATATTGGATTTTCCGACGCCTGGGGCGATCTGGTGTACGACAATCTTGTCAAGGAAGCTGACAGTGCAGGCATCAAGGTTGTGAGCAATGAACGTTATGCACGATCTGATTCTTCGGTGAACGGACAGATTCTGAAGATTATCGCCAAGCGACCTGATGCCGTGATGACCGGCGGTGCGGGAACACCGGGTGCATTGCCATACCTGGCTCTGAGAGACAGGAATTTCAAGGGCAAACTGTATGGCGCACATTCATTGATCAACCCTGATTTCATTCGTGTTGCTGGTTCCTCTGCTGAAGGGCTGGTTGCACCGACCGGGCCGGTGATTGTGGCAGAACAGTTGCCGCCCGATCATCCCGTCAAGCAGATGTCTGGCAAGTTTCACGATATTTTCCAGAAAACCAATGGCAAGCCGTCGACCGATGCCTATTCTGCGTATGCCTTTGACGCGTGGCTGATTGCGGCCGAGGCAGCGAAAAAAGTCATCGCCGATGGCAAAGCCAAGCCAGGTACTCCGGCGTTTCGCGAAGCCCTGCGCGACGCCATCATGTCGGGCACGCAAGTGGCCGGCACGCACGGCGTCTATACGTTCAAACAGGGCGATTCGTTCGGTAGCGACGAACGTGGTCGTGTGCTGGTCCGTTTGGAAAAAGGCAAATGGAAATATATCCCCGAAAAATGATGGGGCGGACAACGAGGCCAAGCGCGTCGCACGATTAACCAGTAACGTCGGACGGGATACACAATGGATTGGGAAGTTGCTTATATGCTGACGGTAGACGGGTTGTCGAATGGCGCTGTCTATCTGCTGGCGGGTATCGGACTGGTAATGGTGTTTTCCGTTACCCGGGTCATTTTTGTGCCTTTTGGCGATGTGGCCGCATTCGCCGCGCTGAGCCTTGCCTCTTTGCAGGCCGGTGTCGTGCCCCCCACTATTGGTCTGGTGATTGTGCTGGCTGTCGTTGCGCTGGCCGTGGAAATGGTTAGTCTTGCCCGCACGCACGCGTGGCGTAACATTCCCCGGGCGATTGCCTGCTGGGGTGTGGCGCCGCTGGTGCCGTGTCTGCTCGCCTGGTCGATTGTCGGACGTACCGATTCGATGCTGATCCAGATAGCCGCCGCAGTACTTCTGGTGACGCCCATTATTCCGCTGATTGCGCGCATTGCATTGCAACCGATTGCCGATGCCTCATCCCTGATCCTGCTTATTGTCTCGCTGTCCATCCACTTTCTGTTTGTCGGCCTGGGGCTGCTTTTCTTTGGGCCCGAAGGCTTTCGTACCGAGTCATTCACAGACCTGGATATCGCTCTGTTCGGCAATTTTACGCTGAGCGGTCAGGTTGCGTTGACCATTGCCGTTGCCATAGTGTTGAGCATTATGTTCTATCTGTTCTTTGAATTTACTTTAACAGGCAAGGCGCTGCGTGCAACGTCGGTCAATCGGGTGGGCGCGCGCATTGTCGGCATCCGGCCGGTGAAGACGGCTACGCTGGTTTATCTTTTCGCGTCCATACTTGCCGGCATGATTGGTGTGCTTATTTCACCTGTCAACACCATCTATTACGATTCCGGTTTTATGCTGGGTCTTAAGGCATTTGTAGGCGCCATTATCGGCGGCATGGTGAGTTATCCGCTGACCATGGTTGGATCCCTTGCCGTAGGCATCGTAGAGAGTTTTTCTTCTTTCTGGAATGGAGCACTGAAAGAAGTCATTGTGTTCGGATTGCTGATTCCCGTATTGATGGTTCGTTCGGTGTTGACGGCACATGATGAAGATAGCAACGAGGAGATCGACGAATGAAAACGTCCCTGCGCAGTATCGTCGTATTTATGTTGGGAACGCTGTTCATTCTGGGATTGCCCTGGTTTCTGGGCAAGTTCGGCATTTCGCTGATGAACGATATCGGCATTGGCGCCCTGGTCGCTCTCGGCCTGGTTCTGCTGACAGGTGTAGGCGGAGCAACGTCTTTTGGACAGGCGGCTTTCGTGGGTGTTGCGGCCTATACCACCGCCTATCTGACCACTCACTATGGCCTGTCCGCGTGGACCGGCTTGCTCGCAGCAGTCTTGATTACAGCGTTGTGCGCGCTGGTCATTGGCTGCATCACACTGCGGTTGGGCGGTCATTTTTTGCCCCTGAGCACGATAGCCTGGGGACTGTCGATTTCACTGTTGTTCGGCAATATGGACATGCTTGGCCGCAATACCGGTATTACCAATATCCCACCGGTCTCGCTAGGCAACGTTGAGCTTCTCAATCCATTGCAGATGTATTACCTCATATGGCTGCTGGTGGGGCTTGCGCTGCTGTTTTCGTATTATTTGCTGCGATCCAGGGCGGGGCGGGTCATCCGCAGTTTACGCGGCGGTTCCGTCCTGCTGGCCAGTGTGGGCGAAGATGCGTTTGTGATTCGACTCAAATTATTTGTCACTGCTGCCGTATTTGCGGCACTGGCCGGATGGCTTTATGCGCATATGAACCGCTTTGTGAGCCCGTCTCCGTTCGATCTGCATGCCAGTATCAATTACCTGCTGATGGCCATTCTGGGAGGTGTCGGTTTTCTGTCGGGGGCGCTGGTGGGTGCCGCTGGCGTGCTGATCTCGAAAAATTACATCCAGGATATTCTTCCTCTGGTCTCTTCCAGGGGCGGTCAGCTTGAGGCGATTGTGTTCAGTGCGCTCTTTATCCTGCTTTTGCACTTTGCACGCGGAGGCATTATGTCGTTCGTCGCAAGGTACAAGAGCGTGGGGCAGAAAGTTGCGCAGGTCGATAAAAAACGCTATCAACCCTCAGGTGAAAAGCCTCTGACCGAAAGGGCTCCGATCGAGGCGGGGACACAAGTGCTGAGCGTGGATGGCGTTGTCCGCCGTTTCGGCGGGCTTGTTGCGGTAAATAACGTGAGCTTTACCGTATCGGCAGGTGAAATCGTGGGATTGATTGGTCCCAATGGAGCGGGTAAGTCCACCATGTTCAATCTTATTACAGGTGTGTTAGGGAAAACGGAAGGGCGAATACACTTTTTGGGCGAGGATGTAACGCATAAATCACAACGACAGATTGCGCGCCTTGGTGTCGCCAGGACTTTCCAGCATGTCAAACTGAGGCCAGGTATGAGCGTATTGGACAGTGTTGCGCTTGGCGCCAACATGAGAGGTTCGGCAGGGTTTCTGCGATCGGGTTTGGGTCTGAATCGCGCCGAGGAAAATCGCATTCTGGATCAAGCTTATAAACAGCTGGTCCGTATTGGTCTGGAAGGTCAGGAGTACACGCCGGCTGGTAAGCTGCCGCTCGGGCTACAAAGAATACTGGAAATTGCCCGAGCACTGGCATCTGATCCTGTATTGCTGATTTTGGACGAACCGGCGGCCGGTCTGCGAAAGCACGAAAAGGATGTGCTGGCCACCCTGTTGCGTCAGCTAAAGAAAGCAGGATTAACTATATTGATTGTTGAGCACGATATGGATTTCGTGATGAAACTGGTCGATCGCCTGGTTGTGATGAATTTCGGCGCCAAGCTGATAGAAGGGCTGCCACAGCAAGTGAGGGCCGATAGAAAAGTACAGGATGCCTATTTAGGGGGGGCGGCAAATGAATAGCATGCTGAATGTATCGGGATTGAGTGTTTCCTACGGACATGTGCAGGCAGTTAGAAATGTCTCGCTACAAGTGCCGGTTGGCAGCATCGTGTCTGTAATCGGGCCGAACGGCGCCGGCAAGACAACGCTGTTGTCGGCCCTGATGGGGCTACGCCCGTCGCAAGGCGCCGTGACCTATGAAGGTATTGATCTGCAACACATCGATGTGGAGAGCCGTGTTGAACAAGGCATTTGTCTGGTGCCGGAGCAGCGCGAACTGTTCGGGCAAATGAGTGTCTATGAGAATTTGTTGTTGGGCGCTTATGCGAAACGCGCTGATAAGACGGGGGTGCGCCTGCGTCTGGATAACGTCTACGCCCGTTTTCCACGACTGCATGAGAGAAAAAAACAAAAGGCATACACGCTTTCGGGTGGTGAGCGGCAAATGCTGGCCCTGGGCAGGGCCCTCATGTCTTCTCCCAAACTATTGATGTTGGACGAACCCAGCCTGGGTCTGGCGCCACTCATTGTTCAGGATATTTTGCGAATGGTCGCCAGGCTGCGTGATGATGGCGTGTCGGTGTTGCTTGTTGAACAGAATGCCCGCGCTGCACTGCAGATCTCGGACTTCGGCTATGTGTTGGAAACCGGCGAGATTGCACTGCAAGGTGCGGCTGCGCAACTGCTTGATGACCCCCGAGTCATTCAGCTTTACTTGGGTGGCGGGCAGCAGTAGCAGCCCAGCCAGGGCAATATCACGGAATGCTGACCTTGTTTTTTTGCAGGTCTTTCGCAATACGTTCATAAACAACGTAATCGTAGTTCATGCCGTTTTCTTCGGGTTGGGCATCGCGAGATGTTTCACGCCACAGTTTTTCATCCAGGTCGGGGAAAAAGGCATCGCCATCGACAAACTGATGAATTTCAGTTGCCATGACCTGCTGGGATTTTTCAATGGCCTGGGCGTAAATCTGTTCTCCACCGATAACGAACGCCGTATCACTTTGCTCGAACGCCAGGGAGATGGCGGTGTCCAGCGAATTGACCACATCGGCACCCTCGGCGCTCAAATCCTGCTGGCGGGTAATAACGATATTGCGCCTGCCCGGCAGGGGGCGCCCGATAGACTCCCAGGTCTTGCGACCCATGATGATGGGCTTGCCCATGGTGAGGGTTTTGAAGCGTTTCAGGTCGCCCGGCAGATGCCAGGGCAGGGTGTTGTTCACGCCGATGGCTCGGTTTTCGATGGCATAGGCAACAAGAATAATCAGTGAAGGCATGTCGGTTCCTGTTATATGGTGCGCAGGCGGGCAAGTGACGCAGGCTACGTCTGAGCTGGCAGGGTCAGACTGCTACCGGCGCCTTGATATGCGGATGAAACTGGTAATCGGCAATTTCGAAATCTTCATATTCATAGCCGAAAATGGAGTCGGGTTTGCGATGAATGATCAGCCGTGGAAAGGGGTATGGCGTACGTGATAATTGCAGTTGTGCCTGCTCGATATGATTGCTGTACAAATGGCAGTCGCCGCCGGTCCAGATGAAGTCGCCTGGCTCAAGATTGCATTGTTGTGCGACCATATGCGTAAGCAGCGCATAGCTGGCGATATTGAACGGCACGCCCAGGAAGATGTCGGCGCTGCGCTGGTACAGCTGGCAGGACAGTTTGCCATCGGCCACGTAGAACTGGAAGAACGCATGGCAAGGGGGCAGTTTCATTTGCCCGATGTCGGCCACGTTCCAGGCCGAGACGATCAGCCGGCGAGAATCCGGATTGGATTTGATTTGCTCAATGACCTGGCTGATCTGGTCGATGTGGCCGCCATCCGGCTTGGGCCAGGAGCGCCACTGCACACCGTAAACCGGCCCCAGGTTGCCCTGGGCATCGGCCCATTCATCCCAGATGGTGACGCCGCGTTCCTGCAGCCAGCGCACGTTCGAGTCTCCGCGCAAAAACCACAGCAGCTCAATGAAAATGCTTTTGGTGTGTAGCTTCTTGGTAGTGACCAGAGGAAAGCCCTCGGCCAGGTTAAAGCGCATCTGATGACCGAATACCGAGCGGGTGCCGGTTCCGGTGCGGTCTGTCTTGGCTACGCCATGCTCCATTACATGGCGCATGAATGCTTCATACTGCTGGTTCATCTTTATGCCTCGGCGATCACATAAGCGTGGGTAATGGTTGCTGACTTTTCCAGCATGGCAACGGCAGAACAGTACTTTTCGTGAGACAGGCTGACGGCCCGCTCCACCGCTTTTTCAGGCAGGTTCTTGCCGGTGACGGTGAAGACGAAATGGATTTTGGTAAAAATCTTGGGATCGGTCTCGGCACGCTCGCCCTGTACCGTTACCTGGCAGCGGGAAACCTGGTGCCGGCCGCGTTTAAGAATGAGCACGATGTCATAGGCTGAGCAGCCTCCGGCGCTCACCAGCATCATCTCCATGGGGCGGGGAGCCAGATTGTTGCCGCCGCCTTCAGGCGCGCCATCCATGGCAACGGTGTGTCCGCTGCCGGTTGTGGCAACGAACAGCATGCCTTCGGGGCCATTCCATTCGATATTGCATTCCATGATTGTTTCCTGCATTAAATCAAAATCAAATC
The DNA here is from genome assembly GCF_014897675.1 of Advenella sp. FME57. Taxonomy (GTDB): domain Bacteria; phylum Pseudomonadota; class Gammaproteobacteria; order Burkholderiales; family Burkholderiaceae_B; genus Advenella. The sequence goes on from NZ_JABUXU010000010.1 coordinate 184,595, forward strand.
ATAACCCATTGCTACAATAGACGATCGGGCAGACTCCCGCGGGTTACCAAATCGACCGCCGGCGGCGCCTGCTCCGTTCTTTTCCTGTCCTTTCCAAAACAGGCTGACTTATGACCGAAAAAGCTATTGTTGTACGTGAATTTGATCGTCGTTATTCGCTTGCCGACCGGGTGCTGGCAGAAATCGGGACTGCGCTCGAAGTGCTCTCGGGCGCTTCGCGTGCTTCGCGCCCCAATCCTGCGGGCTCGCACATGGCAGCCAGCGCACCGGATCTGAGCCAGGCCGAAGCCAGGCATGCAGCCGGCCTGATGCGTGTCAATCATGTCGGAGAAGTATGCGCCCAGGCCTTGTACCGCGGGCAGGCGCTTATGTGCAAGGAAACGTCGGTGCGCAAGGTGTTCGAGACGGCTGCGCAGGAAGAGGTGGATCATCTTTCCTGGTGCCGCGATCGTATTCGTGAACTCAACAGCCATACCAGCCTGCTCAATCCCCTATGGTATGCGGGCTCTTTCGGGCTGGGGGTGCTGGCCAGTGCCGCCGGTCGCGAACGTAACCTGGGTTTCATGGCCGAGACGGAGCGCCAGGTGGAAGCGCATCTGGAGCGTCACCTGAGCGATCTGCCCGCGCAGGACAGCCGCTCGCGGGCCATTGTCCAGCAGATGAAGGAAGATGAGGTCCATCATCGTGAAACTGCGCAACAGCACGGCGGCACGCCATTGCCGTTACCGGTGCGTGGCATCATGACCGCCATGTCCAAAGTCATGACAACGCTGGCATATCGCGTCTGAAGCTCGCGTCTGAGATTCCTGCGCCCCAGCCTTGCCTCTCGCAGTGCAACGCAGGCAGGATGATCCTGCCGGGGCTTGCGAGACGCTTCGCGCAGGACCCCTGATCGCCCTTGATGCCGGCGCCATATCTGTCCGGCAGGGTGGTGGCGACCTTGGGATGTCCTCCCTGTTTACGCTGATTTATGGTCGAATGTTGTGAAAACACCACGACATGCCTGCCTGCTTTGTTTTTTTTCACCTGCCAGGGCGTAAAATATCCAGACATACCCGCACACCAGCGTAATTACCTATGGACATGTGTGTGGGCTGTGTCGGTTTTGAAACAGATTGAAGTAAATTGGGAGCGAATTCAAACGCTTGACTGATAATTTTCTTGCATCGCACAAAAAAAAGCAGTACTATCTGTTTAACGGATGACGAAATGGTTTTTCGGAAATTCGCAGTAAGCAGTGACAGCAGTTCTGCAGTTCGCCACATTCAAGAATAAGCGTTGGCGCCACAGTAACAGCTAGCATTGCCCGCAATAAGAAAAGGTTGTTTGCTTCTTAATTGCCTGCTGCTTGAGTTTCTCGCCTATTTGTCTTGCCAAGGTTGTCTCCTCCACCCTCCTCCTTTGGTGGATTTAGCCCAAGATCGCAAGGTCTTGGGCTTTTTTTTGTCCGCGAGTCCTGTATTTGGACGGCAAAGCGCAGGATATTGGCTAAGCCAAGGCCGACCGGTGCGCCCCGGGCAGGGTGGGCGCTGGGCCAGAGCAAGATAAGGGTCTGGTCAGGACTGGGCGCTAGGTCAAAGCGCGGTCAGGCAGGAGGGGCGCAAGCGGCGGACCAGGGTCGTCGTTTGAGCCAAAGCCCGTGGCTGTTGATCTCGGATGTGGTTCTTTCCTGGATCCATAAGGTTGCCCATTCATTTTGGGATTGGCCCGGGTCGATAAGCCTGACCAGCGATTTGTTCGGTCGATTCGCGCTGTCGACCTGCCCATTGACATCGATCCTGGCCTTGATCTTGCGCGTGACCTTACACTTGAAGCGCCAGCCCTCAAGTGAGCTAAATTTGTCATAATGTGACGGACGGCATTTTTAATGCAGATTAATTATTAAAATTGCCGAATATGAAATGTTATGCCGTTTGTTTCAAACCGGATAGCGCCCGGTCGCTCCGAGTTACTATTGTCGCTTGTTAAGTATTTGCATTCTGGATCGACTTTGACATTTCCCTGGCAATATCTCTATATCAGCGTTGTCGCCTTTATGGTCGGCGGGCTTATTGTTTTTTCCGAAAGATGGCATGGCCGCTACACCGGCGACTATGATCTGAACAAACCGCAAGCATCCCACAAAAAATCCACGCCTCGTATTGGCGGGCTGGCGGTGTTTGCCGGTACCCTGGCCGGGCTGCTGGTGCTGGGCCGGCCCGACAACATGACGCTCAACTGGCTATGGCCCGCTTTATTTGTGGCTTCGATGCCGGTATTTGTGGCCGGCCTTCTCGAAGACATTACCAAGGACATTGGCGCGGGCAAGCGCCTGCTGGCCGCGTTCCTGTCTGCCGCTATTGCCTGGTGGTTTTTTGGCGGAGTCAGCCGCGTCAGCATTGACGCTTTCAATTACATTCTGGGCTTCTGGCCGGTTTCGCTGATCTTTACTGTGGTTGCCGTAGGCGGATGTACCCACGCGCTCAATATTGTGGATGGCATGAATGGCCTGGCCGGCATGGTGGCCATGCTGATGGCGACCTCAATTGCCTTGGTGGCGTACCAGGTGGATGACCTGGCCATTTTTGCCATTGCCCTCGCCATGGCTTCGTCCATCATCGGCTTTTTCGTCTGGAATTTTCCTTACGGACGGGTGTTCCTGGGTGACGGTGGCGCCTACTTTATCGGCTTCATGCTTGCCGAACTGGCGGTGTTGCTGGTGGTGCGCAACCCTTCGGTCTCGCCCTTCTATGCGCTGGCCGTGCTGTTTTATCCCGTATTCGAAACGCTTTTTTCAATCTGGCGCCGCCGCTTCAAGCGTGGCGTGCCGGTAGACCAGCCCGATGCGCTGCATCTGCACCAGCTTATTTTTCGCCGCCTGGTTCGTGTCACGTTCAATCGCAGGGGGCAGGGCATGGTGCCGGTCATGTGCAACGCCCTGACATCTCCATACTTGTGGGTACTGACGCTGATCGGGCTGATTCCGGCAACCTATTACTGGGACAATCCGATCGCATTGTGTATCAGTATGCTGGTATTTGCATCTGTGTATATCTGGCTCTATTCACGCCTGGTGGCATGGCGCTGCCCGCGCTGGCTGCTGCTGCCGTCGGTGTCGCGCCGTCGCTGACCGCATCCGGCAGTTTGCTTTGTTTCATTCCGGTAATACATGCGTGTCGCATCTTCGTCCGTGCTTATCCGGAACTTGTTAAAATTGACGCTTGAAATACGTTCCATCACATCTATTTGAATAGCCTTCTGGAGAACTACGTGCAACTTGGCGATATAAAATTAGCAATTGTCGGACTTGGATATGTCGGGCTGCCTCTGGCGGTGGAATTCGGCAAAAAGCGCAGTGTGCTTGGTTTTGATATCAATCAGAAGCGTATCAAAGACTTGCAGGGCGGTGTGGACCACACGCTGGAAGTATCTTCCGAGGAGCTGGCCGAGGCTGCCAAGCTGAGCTATAGTGCTGATCCGGCAGAGCTTGCCAAATGTAATGTGTTTGTCGTGACAGTGCCAACGCCGATTGACGACTACAAGCAGCCGGATCTGACCCCACTTATCAAGGCGTCCGAAACCATTGGCCAGGTCTTGAAAAAAGGCGATATCGTCATTTATGAATCTACGGTATACCCTGGGGCAACCGAAGAAGATTGCGTGCCCGTTCTGGAGAAATGCTCCGGCCTGAAGTTCAACGAAGACTTCTTTGCTGGCTATAGCCCCGAGCGCATCAACCCGGGCGACAAAAATCATCGCGTTTCAACGATCAAGAAAGTTACGTCGGGTTCTACGCCGGAAATTGCCGACCTGGTCAATGATCTGTACAGCGAGATCATTACTGCCGGTACCCATAAGGCATCCAGTATTCGCGTGGCCGAGGCCGCCAAGGTCATTGAAAACACCCAGCGCGACGTGAACATCGCCCTGATCAATGAGCTGGCCCTTATTTTCAATAAAATGGGCATTGATACCGAAGCCGTGCTGGAAGCGGCCGGCACCAAATGGAATTTCCTGCCGTTTCGTCCGGGTCTGGTCGGCGGTCACTGCATTGGCGTGGACCCCTATTATCTGACGCACAAGGCGCAGGCCATTGGTTATCATCCGGAAATCATCCTGGCCGGCCGTCGCCTGAACGACTCCATGGGCTCGTATGTGGTATCGCAGCTGGTCAAAGCCATGACCAAGCGCCAGATCCAGGTGCAGGGCGCCAAGGTGCTGGTCATGGGCCTGACGTTCAAGGAAAACTGCCCCGATCTGCGCAATACGCGTATCGTGGATATCTTGAAGGAGCTGGGCGAGTACAGTATGGATGTAGACGTCTATGATCCGTGGGTTGATCCGGCAGAAGCCGATCACGAATATGGTATTACACCTGTGGAAACGCCGGAAAAGGGCGCCTACGATGCCATTATCCTGGCCGTATCGCATCATCAGTTTGTGAGCATGGGTGCCGAAGGCATCCGGGCGCTGGGCAAGGCCCAGCATGTACTTTATGACCTTAAATACGTACTGAAGGCCGATCAGGCCGATATTCGACTGTAATCAGAAAGGCAGGTAAGTACGAACAGGCGCTGTCGATGTGCATTCGATGGCGGCTGTGTTTTGGCAGCTTCAACCAATAGCAGGTGAATTATTATGACTCAGGCATTCGACAATCTCAAAAACGCCATTCAGGCCGAACCACGCACCTGGCTGGTTACCGGTTGCGCCGGCTTTATCGGTTCCAATCTGCTGGAGACCTTGCTTTTGCTGGATCAGAAAGTAGTGGGCCTGGATAATTTTTCCACGGGTTTTCAGCACAATCTTGACGAAGTGCAAAAAGCAGTCAGCACGCAGCAGTGGACCAACTTCAATTTCATCGAAGGCGATATTCGCGACCTGGATGCCTGCAAAAAAGCCGTTGCCGGCGTAGACTATGTGCTGCATCAGGCGGCGCTCGGTTCCGTGCCACGCAGCCTTGATGACCCCATTACAACGAACGCAGTCAATATTAGCGGCTTTCTGAATATGCTGGTTGCCGCCCGCGAGGCCGGTATCAAGTCGTTTGTTTATGCGGCCTCAAGTTCAACTTACGGCGACCATCCGGATCTGCCGAAAGTGGAAGACAAGATCGGCAATCCCTTATCTCCGTACGCTGTCACCAAATATGTGAACGAACTGTATGCCAACGTGTTTGCCCGTGCCTACGGTTTCAGCTCCGTGGGCCTGCGTTATTTCAATGTGTTCGGTAAACGCCAGAATCCCGATGGCGCCTATGCGGCCGTGATCCCCAAATGGACCGCTTCCATGATCAAGGGCGAAGAGGTGTTCATCAATGGCGATGGCGAAACCAGCCGCGATTTCTGCTTTGTGGAAAACGCCGTGCAGGCCAACCTGCTGGCAGCTGCCAATATGCCAGAAGAGGGCAGCCAGGTGTTCAACGTGGCGGTCAACGCCCGCACCAGCCTGAATGAGCTGTTCGCCCATCTGGCCAGCACGCTGGACAAAAACGGTGTGAAGTACGATAAAAAGCCGGTATACCGCGATTTTCGTAGCGGCGACGTTCGTCATTCGCAGGCAGATATTACCAAGGCGCATGACCAATTGGGGTACAAGCCCACGCACGATATCCTGGAAGGGATCGAAGTGGCGATGCCGTGGTATACCCAGTTCCTGCGTTGATCCTTGAAGCGGGCAATCGGGCGGTTTAAAGGGCTGCATCCTGACCATATGCGTATCGCGCGCGGCGCGATGCGCGTGGCGTTTTTCCTGCTGATCGGCAAGATGGCCGGTGCGCTCAAGGAAATGGCGGTGGCGCATCGCTATGGTGTGAGCGAGGTGGTTGACGCCTATCAGTTCACCATGACTATGGCGAACTGGCTGCCCATTACCATTGTCGGGGCGTTTTCCATTGTCCTGATTCCGGTGCTGGTCAAGACGCGCTACGCGCCTGGCAGCGAGCGGGTGCAATTTCTCCGGGAACTGCAGGGTTGGGTGCTGGCGATTGGTGTTTTGACTGCTGTACTGACCTGGCTGCTGTGGCCCTATATTCTTGACTATACTGCTGGCAATCTGAGCCAGACCACCAGGCAGCATAGTACCGAGCTGATCTGGGCCTTTGCGCCAGCGGCCTTGCTGACGCTGCTGATCGGCGTGGGAACATCGCGCCTGCGTGCGCACGAGCGGCATGTCAATACCTTGCTGGAAAGCATCCCGGCGCTCATGATATTGATATGGATTCTGGTCACGCCGGGCGATGTCAGCGTCATGCCACTACTCTTGGGGACGCTGGTTGGCTACGTCATACAGGCGGTCTGGCTGACAGTGCTGGCGCGCAAGGCTGACAACGGTATTTGGGGTGTGCCCAGTTTTACGTTCAAGTCGCATCAGTGGCCGTTGTTGCTGAACGCGGCCGGCGTGATGCTGATCGGGCAGATCGCCATGAGCTTTGTGGGTCCGCTGGATCAGATTGCCGCGGCCAGCCTTGGAGACAATGCCAACGCGACGCTGGGTTATGCCACGCGTTTGCTATCATTGATTATCGGTCTTGGCGCCGCATCGGTGGGACGCGCTGCATTGCCGGTGCTGGCCGATGTGCAAAGCCAGGGCGATGCGCTGCGCGCCCGCAATATGGCGCTCAAATGGTCGGTGCTGATGCTGGCAGGCGGGATTGTTGCCGTGGCTGCCTGCTGGGTGCTGGCGCCCTGGATTGTGAAAATTCTGTTCGAAAACGGCGCCTTTACGGCCAATGACACGATTGCCGTGGCCAGCGTGCTGCGCTGGGGAATATTGCAGTTGCCATTCTATTTCGGCGTGCTGATTCTGGTGCAGCTGATGGCCAGCCAGAACCGCTACAAGCTGATGGCCGCCATTGCGGTGGCCAACTTTGCGCTCAAGGCGGTACTCAACCAGATTCTGGCACCCTTGATGGGCGCCGAAGGTATTATGCTGGCAACCAGTTGCATGTACCTGCTGTCTTATATTTGCTATGTCTTTGTGACGCTGACACATGATGTGTCCAAACAATCTACTTCTGAAAAAACAACCGATTGATATGTCTTTGAATTCGACGACCGCAGCGCCAGCCCCTCTGCGAATCATGATCTTCATCCACTCGTTGCATGCCGGCGGGGCGGAGCGGGTAGCGGTCGACCTGGCCAACCAGTGGCATATTCACGGGCATGACGTGATGGTGGTGACCCAGACCGATGCCCGTGGCGACGTCTATGAACTGAACCAGCATGTGGAGCGGGTAGCGCTCAATACGGCGGGTTTGCGCGGCGTGGTGGCCAATCTGCGACGCCTGTACGCCTTGCGAAAAACCATGCAGCGCTACAGACCCGATATCGTGCTGGGCATGATGACGACCGCGTCGATCCTGTCGATAGTGGCATCCACCGGCTTGCGGTGCCGGGTCATTGCCACCGAGCATACCCATCCGCCATCGCAGAATCTGTCGCCGTTCTGGCTCAAGCTGCGCCGTCGCACGTATCCGCATGCAGCCCGGGTGGTGGCGCTGACCCGCGATACAGCCAGCTGGGTCGTCAACCACGTGCCCGGATCGAATATGGCAGTGATACCGAATGCCGTTCACTGGCCGCTGACCAATAGCGAGCCGCAGGTGACGCCACCACTGCGCAACGGACGCTGCCGCCTGCTGGCTGTGGGGCGCCTGCACACCGACAAGGGTTTCGATATACTGATCGATTCATTCAGGGATCTGGCTGCCGTATTTCCCGACTGGGATCTGGTCATCCTGGGCGAAGGCCCCGAGCGCGATCGCCTGCAGGGACAGATTGATGTGGCCGGGCTGGCCGGGCGTATCAGTATGCCGGGCAGGGTAGGCAATATGCAGCAGTGGTATCAGGCCTGCGATATCTATGTCCTGAGCTCGCGGGTAGAAGGCCTGTCCAACAGCCTGCTTGAGGCGATGGCCTGTGGCATGCCCAGCGTGGCATTCGATTGTGAAACCGGCCCGCGCGAGATTATCCGGCCCGATATCGACGGGTTGCTGGTCACACCGGTAGAAGATCCGCAGGCATTGGCTGCCGCGCTGTCGGCGCTGATGCAGGACAAGCAGGCTCGCAAAACGCTGGCCAGTCGTGCCGTGGATGTGCGTGACCGTTTTTCGATGCGACGCGTGCTGTCTTTGTGGTATGAGGTATTCAACGACATACAGCATCAGGATAAAAAGGGATAGGCAACGCTTATGTGCGGGATTGTCGGGCTTGTAGGCCGGTTCGAACACAAGGAAACATTGCTTGCGCAAAGCTGTGGCCGTATTGCCCACCGTGGGCCGGATAGCCATGGTTTCTGGGAAGATACAGATAATGGCGTGGCCTTTGGCCACGTTCGGCTGGCCATCCAGGACCTGTCCGAGCAGGGGCACCAACCCATGCCCAGTGCCGATCAGCGCTTCATGCTAGTGTTCAACGGCGAAATCTATAACCATCCGCAATTGCGCCAGGCGTTGGAGCAGGACGGTTATACCCATGCCTGGCGCGGACACGCCGATACGGAAACCATTCTGGCCGGACTGATGATCTGGGGCGTGCAGGAAACCTTGAAGCGGATGGTCGGCATGTTCGCCATCGCCGTATGGGACCGGCAGACGCGCAATCTGGTGCTGGCCCGTGACCGCTTCGGGGAAAAGCCGCTGTATTACGGTTATGCGCCAGATGGCCTGATGTTTGCCTCCGAGCTCAAGGCGCTGATGCCTTTGCCGGGTTTTGATGCGCATTTGAATCGTGATGCGATTGCGCTGTTTCTGCGGCATAACTACATTCCTGCGCCCCATAGCGTGTTCACACAAGTGCGCAAGCTGTTGCCAGGGACCTGGGTCAGTTTGTCGCCGGATCAGATAGACGCAGGCAACTGGCCCGAACCGCAGCCCTACTGGTCTGCGCTGGAGGTAGCCCGTTCGCAGCCGCGTGCGCAATTTGCGCGGGATGATGATGCGGTCGATGGCCTGGATCGCGTGTTGCGCCAGGCGATCCGCGGACAGTTGCTCTCGGACGTGCCGTTGGGCGCGTTTTTATCCGGCGGCATTGATTCTTCCCTGATTGCCAGTTTGACCCGGGAGGAAGCGGCCGGTACGCTCAAGACATTTTCCATTGGCTTTACCGAACCGGAATATAACGAAGCCGAATACGCGGCCGAGGTGGCGCGCCATCTGGGCACAGACCATACCGAGCTTTATGTCAGTGGCCAGGACAGCCTGGATCTGATTCCCGCGCTGCCGCAGATGTATGACGAACCGTTTGCCGACTCCTCGCAGATTCCGACCGCGCTGGTAATGCGCATGGCGCGGCAGCAGGTGACGGTGGCGCTCTCGGGCGATGCTGGTGACGAGCTCTTTGGCGGCTATTCCCGTTATAAACGGGTGCAGCAATGGTGGGCCAAGCGCGAGCGTGTGCCGGCAGGCCTGCAGGCACCCCTGCGTGCGGGTGCACGGGTTGCCGCCAGTCTGCTGTCGGGGCCGCGTGCAGAAAAATTCGGCAAGCTCGAACAGGTGCTGGGGGCGAACAATATGGTCGCGTTCTACCGGCAGTTTGTTTCGTACTGGCAGGACCCGGCCAGCCTGGTCAAGGGCGCAACCGAACCGGCCAGCGCCTTTTCACAGGCCCCTTTGGACAGCCTGCTGGACACGATGATGGCTATCGATACGGTGTCGTATCTGCCCGATGATATTCTGGTCAAGGTGGACCGGGCGGCAATGGCCGTTTCCCTTGAAACCCGTGTGCCGCTGCTGGATCACCGGGTATATGAGTTTGCCTGGAGCCTGGACGAAAAATACAAGCTGCGCGGCAACGACAGCAAGTGGATTCTCAAGCAACTGCTCTACCGTCACGTGCCGCCGCAGATGCTCGATCGCCCCAAGAAAGGGTTTTCCGTGCCCATGGGGCAGTGGCTCAGGGGGCCGTTGCGCCAATGGGGCGAGCAGTTGCTGGCATTGCCGCGCCTTGAGGCACAGAACCTGCTGGATGCGCAACGTGTGCGCGAGGTCTGGATGCAGCATCAAAGCGGGCAGGTGGACAACAGTGCGCGCTTGTGGGGTATCCTGATGCTGCAGGCCTGGCTGGACGAATACGGAATAAAACCATGAAGATCATTAACTGCAGCGGTAAGGAATAGTACATGCGGATCCTGTTACTTGTCAGTTCCATGAATGCCGGTGGCGCCGAGCGCGTGGCCGCATCGCTGGTCAATGCCTGGGTGGGCGAAGGCCATGATGTGTGCTTGATGCCCACTTTTTCCCGGGGTACGGGCCAATCGTTCTATCCGCTGGATCCCGGCGTGCGCCAGGTCTGGGTAGCCCGGCATCTGAGCGGCCCGGGCATGTTCCGTACGCTGGCCAAGCCGCTGATCCTGCGGCGCCTGATTCAGGATGAAGCGCCCGATGTGATCGTATCGTTTTTAACGAATGTGAATGTCATGGTGCTGGCGGCCACCAAGGGCCTGGGCATTCCGGTCATTGTGTGCGAAAGAACCAATCCGGCCGCCAGCAAGAATATCAGCAATGTCCTGTCGCACGCGCGTCGCCTGCTGTATCCGCAGGCCGATGCCGTTATGCTGCAGACGCAACAGGCCGCCGAGGTCTTTGCCCGTGTTGTGCCCGGCTTGCAGCATGTGGCGGTTATTCCCAATCCGTTGCCGCCGGCACTGGAGTCGGCCGCCCGGGCGGTGGACGATACCGGCAGGGTCTCGTATGTGTCCGATTCCGCCGGCACGGCACCCGATGCGGAAACCGCCGGCGCAGCAACGCCGTCTGATCGGCAAGCACAAGCGGGTGCGCGCAAGCAATTGTGCGCCATGGGCCGGTTTGTTGCCACCAAGCGCTTTGAAATGTTGATTGATGTCTTTGCCCGGCTGGCGCCGCAGGTGCCCGACTGGGATCTGACGATCTGGGGTGAAGGACCGCTTCTGAGCTTGCTGCAGGAAAAAGTGCGCAAACTGAATTTGCAGGACCGCATCCATCTGCCGGGTAATACCGACCAGCCCTGGGAGGCGATCAGCCGCGCCGATGCGTTTGTGATGACTTCTGAAGTGGAAGGGTTTCCCAATGTATTGCTCGAATCCATGGCGCTGGGCCTGCCTTGCGTGACCATGGATTGCCCCAGCGGGCCTGCTGAACTGTCCAGAGACGGGCGTGATGCCATTCTGGTCGGGCTCTCCGATGTGGATGCCCTGCAGGAAGCGCTGCATCAGGTTATGACAGATGAAATACTGCGGCGCGAGCTTGGCCATCGTGCCACGATCTCGGTACGTGACCGCTACAGCCTGGCCGCGGTACTGGAGCAATGGCAGTTCCTGTTTGATGCGGTGCTGGGCAAGTCGCGGGTAAAACCGGCAACGCCGACGGAGTCGCAATAATGCCGGCATTGTCGCAGCCCGCTGGCGCGGCTGGCGCCATGAGCCAATCTGCAGGATCGGATTCATCCGTATCGGCGCCGGTCGCCGCAGCGCCGATAGATGGCGCTAACGCAACTGCAGAAATAACAACAGCGCCTGCGCGCGAACTGCATGTGGTGCATGTGATCAGCGGCCTGGGCCAGGGCGGCGCCGAAGCGGTGCTCAACCGCTTGTTGATGGCGCCTTCAAGCACGGTTCGGCATACCCTGGTTTGCTTTACCGATGACGGGCTGTACGGCGCAGGTCTGCGCGATGCGGGCATCAACGTTATTACACTTGGCATGAAATCCGGCAAGATCACGCCGGGCGACTTTCTGGCGCTGCGCCGCGAACTGATCAGGCTTGGGCCTGACGTGGTGCAGACCTGGATGTATCACGCCGATGCGATTGCCGGACTGGCAGCACGAACCGCCGGGATCCGGCATATTGCCTGGGGCATACGCAATTCGGGCGAAAACCTCAAGAGCAGCAGCAAGTCTGCCTGGCTGCTGGCGCGCGCTTGCGGGCTGGTGTCCGGCTGGCTGCCGCAAACCATTGTTTGCTGCGCACAAGGCGCCCGAGCGCGCCATGAGCAATGGGGTTACGATGCAGACAAAATGGTGGTGATACAGAACGGCTATGACCTGACGCGCTGGCAACCGGATGCGCAGGCCCGCGAGCGCCTGCGGCAGCAGTGGCAACTGGCGCCCGATGCGCGGGTGATCGGTTTTGTGGCGCGTTTCAATCCGCTCAAGGACCATCGCAGCCTGATCGCCGCGCTGGCGCAGTGCAAACAAAACGGGCTGACCCTGCATTGTGTGCTGGTCGGCAAAGGGCTGGACACAGACAATGCGCAATTGATGCAGTTGCTGCGCGAGGCCGATGTAACCGATCAAGTACTCCTGCTGGGCATGCGCGATGATGTGCCTGCCGTCATGAACGCACTTGATATACACGTGCTCTCGAGCCTGGCAGAGGGCTTTCCGAATGTGGTGGCCGAGGCGATGGCTTGCGGCGTACCCGGCGTGGTGACCGATGTTGGCGATGCCGCCGTGATCGTGGGCGATACCGGCTGGGTTGTGCCGCCGCAGAACCCGGTAGCGCTGGCCGACGCGATCGGCCAGGCGTTTGCCGCCATCGATGCGCAGGGCCGTGACGTGATCGCCGCCAGGGTACGCGCCCGGGTGCTGCAGGAGTTCAGCCTGCCCAAGATGATTGAACGATATGAACAGACCTGGCGGGCGATGGTTGGCGATGCGCGCTGATTCGACGAATAGGGACCCCGTACTATGACACAGCAAAACTTGCCTCGCTCCCTGATGTTTGTGGTGAATAATCCTGCATTTTTTCTGTCGCATCGTTTGCCCATCGCATTGGCGGCAAAGGAACAGGGCTATGAGGTTAGCGTGGCAACCATGGACGGCGCTGCCGTGCAGGCTATCAAATCACATGGGTTGACGCACCATGTGTTGCCGATGTCGCGCAGCGGCATGAACCCGCTGGCCGAACTCAAAACGCTTTACGCCATCTATCAGTTGTTGCGGCGGGTGCGGCCCGATATCGTGCATTTGGTCACAATCAAACCCGTGCTGTATGGCGGCATTGCTGCAAGGCTTGCGGGAGTAAAGGGCGTGGTCTCTGCGATCTCGGGCCTGGGCTTTATTTTTACCCGCGAACACAAGGGCATTGACTGGGTCCGATTACTGACCCAGCAGCTCTATCGCTTTGCGCTGGGACACTCCAACAGCCGTGTCATTTTCCAGAACAACAACGATCGCGATATCCTGAGCGGCATTGGCGCGGTGCGCGGCGATCAGGTAGTGATGATCCGCGGTTCAGGTGTGGATCTTGAGCAATATGCAGCGGTGCCGGAGCCGCCGCTGCCGGTTAGGATCATTTTTGTGGCACGACTGTTGCGCGATAAGGGCGTGCTGGAATATGTGGAAGCGGCCGACATGTCGCGGCGCGACGGCAAACCCTATCGCTGGCTGGTGGTGGGCAATCCCGATCCGGGCAATCCGGCATCGGTAACGCAGGAAGAGGCCACGGCCTGGGGCGACCGCGTGCAATGGCTGGGCGAGCGCAGCGATATTGCTGCGCTGTACGCAGATTCACATATTGTGGTGCTGCCGTCGTACCGGGAAGGGTTGCCCAAGTCGCTGGTTGAAGCCGCCGCCTGCGGACGTGCTGTGATTACGACCGACGTACCAGGATGCCGGGATGCGATTGAAGCCGATCAGACAGGCGTGCTGGTGCCGGTCCGGGATGCGTGCGCAATTTATGAGGCGGTCTGTGATTTGGCAGAGAATACGCAAAAGCGACAGGCCATGGGCCAGGCAGGACGGGCGCTGGCGCAGGAGGCCTTCGACATTCGCAAGGTGGTGCAGGCGCATCTGGATATTTACCAGGCGCTAAGCCGCTAGGGTACTCAGACCGCCAAAGGGCCCGGGACTGCCGGCGCCCGCTTTTGCCAAAGCCTGATTGCCGCGCTGGCCCAGGCCCGGTATCATCGAAACCCGTTATCCCCGAAGCCCACTATTTCTGTTGCATCTGAGCCCTTACAAAACACGGTTTATCTCGGTTTCAGGCAAAAGGCATTGTGAAAATGCATCATGCAAAGGCAGGGCGGGGCAAGGATCCTTGCCCGACGGCTTACCGTCGTCATAAAACAATCAGAACGGCAACACCGCGCCAGGCGCAAACTGGGCGAACACTGCCTTGAACTC
>NZ_JABUXU010000011.1 GCF_014897675.1 Advenella sp. FME57
ATCCGGGCTGGACAGGCGACCGTCGAAGCCGACCACGATCCGATCCGTGCCGCAGTCGCGGGCACGCCGGGCCAGCGCGCGACCCAGCAGGTAGGCAAACGAAGCATTGAGCTGTTCAGGCACAACACCACGAATGTCATAAGCCTTGAATACGGATTGGGGAAGCGCTGGGGTCATGGATTGTCCTTGTAAAGGCTGTTGCAGTCGTTGCTTCATGCAAGCGGCGGGCAACAGCCACGAATTTCGGTAAAATGTGGGTTGTATTATACGTCTGTTGCCAAAGCGGGCTGGTGGGAATCTGTCCGCCTGCCCATTGCGACAACCGTCAAACTGAAACGGGCAGAAAAAAATGAATCTATTGGCAGTATTGCAAGACATCGTCGGCGCAGATCATGTATTGATCGGAGCTGCGGCACAGCCTTATCTGACCGACTGGCGCGGCCGCTATACCGGTCAGGCGCTGGCGGTGGTGCGCCCCGCCTCTGTCGAGCAGGTCGCACATGTGGTGCGCACCTGTGTGGAGCATCAGGTGCCCATGGTGCCGCAGGGCGGCAACACCGGTCTTTGCGGGGGCGCCACGCCCGACGGACAGGGAAACAGTGTCGTGATTGCGCTCACGCGCCTTAACCGCATCCTGCAGGTCGATACGGCCGACGATACGATTACCGTGCAGGCCGGCTGCACCCTGCGCGAGGTGCAGCAGGCTGCCATTGAGGCAGACCGTTTGTTTCCGCTGAGTCTGGCTGCCGAAGGCAGTTGCACGATTGGCGGCAATCTGGCCACCAACGCCGGAGGCACGCAGGTGCTTCGCTACGGCAATACCCGTGACCTCACGCTGGGCCTGGAAGTGGTCACAGCAGATGGCGAGATCTGGCACGGCTTGCGTGGCCTGCGCAAGGACAATACCGGTTACGATTTGCGCGACCTGTATATCGGCAGCGAAGGCACGCTGGGTATCATTACCGCGGCAACGCTCAAGCTGTATCCGCAGCCGGTGGCGCGGTGTACGGCCATGCTCGCTTTCAACGACATGCCGGCGGCCGTCCGGATGCTGGCGCGCGCCCGTAAGGGGTTCGGCGCGGCCCTGACCGGTTTCGAACTTATTTCCCACTATTGTCTGGATTCGGTCACGCTTGAATTTGACCAGCAGAAATGGCCGTTTGACGCTTCCGGCAGGCAGTGTCCCTGGTATGCGCTGCTGGAAATCTCCGACAGCGAAAGTGCCGATCATGCGCGCGAACGCTTTGAAACGGTGGTGGGCCAGGCCATTGAAGAGGCCGATGTTGTCGACGCCGTCATTGCGGCCTCCATTGCCCAGAGCAACGAGTTGTGGCATTTGCGTGAAAGTATCCCGCTGGCGGAAAAGCAGATGGGCAAAAATATCAAGCACGATGTGTCTATTCCGGTCTCGCGCATGGCCGATTTTGTCGAGCAGACCAATGGCCAGTTGCAGGCGGCTTTTGCGGGCGTGCGGCACATTGTTTTTGGCCACCTGGGTGACGGCAATCTGCATTACAACGTGGCGGCGCCGGCTGGCTCGGACGAGACCGCTTTCCTGGAGCTGCAGCCGCAAGTGTATCGGCTGGTGCATGACAGTGTGCACGCCTTTGGCGGTTCCATCAGCGCCGAGCATGGGGTAGGGCAGCTGAAAAAAGATCTGCTGCCGCTATACAAATCCGAAGTGGAGCTGGCGCTGATGCGCAAGATCAAGCGTGCGCTGGATCCTCACATTCTGATGAACCCGGGCAAGGTCATCAATAGCGCTGACATTTAGGACAGAAGAAAGTGGCGCGCTGGCCCTGCACGATTTTGCGTATCGGCGTGCCACAGCTGCGGCAGGGCTGGTTCTCGCGGTCATAGACGGCCGCGTGAATCTCAAAATAAGCGCCTGGCTCGCCCTGTGTACCGGTGTAGTTGCGCAAGGTGCTGCCGCCCGAATCCAGCGCTTTTTCCAGCGTACTTAAAATAGCCGCATGCAGGCGTTGCGCTCTTGCCGGCGAAATGCGGTTGGCCGGCGTGCGTGGATGAATGCGGGCTGCGAACAGGCTTTCCGACGCATAAATATTGCCGACGCCCACCACAATCTGGCCGCCCAGCAGCGCCTGCTTAATGGCTATGCTGCGCCCCTGTAGCCCGGCATGGAGCATGTGCGGCGTGAAGGCCGCCTCAAAGGGTTCTACGCCCAGCCCGGCCAGCAAGGGGTGGGCCGCCACAGGACCGGCGTCATGGGCGTGCCACAGGACTGCGCCAAAACGTCGCGGATCGTTCAGGCGTACGGTGACGCCATCGAAGCACCACTCCACGTGATCGTGCTTGCGCAAGAACTCACCTACCTGGACATGGCGCAGCGATCCGGACATGCCCAGATGCACAAGCAGGGTACCGTGTTCGAAACGCAACAGGAGGTATTTACCCCGCCGCTCGCAGGCCAGCAACTGTTTGCCCTGCAAAATGAGATTGAGCTCGGGTGTAACCGGCCAGCGCATCCGTGCCTCATGCACGTGGACCGCAAGCAGCCGCTTGCCGGTAATGATCATGTCCAGGCCGCGGCGGGTGGTTTCAACTTCAGGTAGTTCGGGCATAGGAATAATGGGGGCGCCCACGGCGCGCGCAAAGTCACGCCGGCGCAGATAAAATGCTTATGTTTTAAGGATTTATTAATAATAACTAAGCAAGGATGATAACATTTGTTTTTTGTTATCAGCCACTGCCTCGCTTGCCTGTGATTCCGATGAAAAGCGTTATTCGCGCCGCAGCCCTTGTTGCTCCGCTCATGTGGACTGCGCTCGCGCATGCCCAGTTCGATCAGCCGGTAGATCGGCGCGCCATGCTGGATTTTCTGTCGAACGAGCAGGCCAGGCCTGTGACGTTGGTCAACCATACCGAGGCCGACGATATTTACCGTCTGCTCATCATGGAAATTGCTGCCCAGGAGGGGAAAACCGACTTGGCGGCAGAAACGGCAATGGCACTGGCGCGCGACCGGAAAATGCCACGCCTGGCCAAACGCGCCATGCATCTGTATATGGCCAAGTCCCAGTCCCGGCAGGCTGCCGCAGCGGCGCGGCTCTGGAACCAGCTGGCGCCCGGAGATGAAGAAGCCGTGGCGGCCACGCTGGCGCTGGCGGCCAGCAACGGCGATACGGATGGCATTGTCAAGGCGCTGCGCGAGCGCATCGCCAAGGCCGGCAACAAGGATCGCGCTCTGTACCAGGCTGCCGCCGTGGTGGCGCGCATGAAAGACAAGCAGGAAGCCCTCAAGGTCTTTACAGAGGTCATTCACAAGAACGGCGACAATTTTTCGGTCGCGCACCTGCTGCTGGCAGACCTGGCGACTCAGGCGGGCGATCCGGTGCTGGCCTGGGAAGCGGCGCGCAAATCGCTGTCGCTCGATCCGGACTCTGATGCCGCCGCCGAGCGCGTATTGCAATACGGCGTCAAAATCAATCACGACTTGGCCATGTCGCTGGGACGCAAGTTCATCACCGCTCACCCCAGTATCCGCCGGGTTCGCCTTTTGTATATCAGCCAACTGGTCGAAGACAAGAAATTTGCGCCTGCCCTGGCCGATCTGGCGCGTATGCGCAAGGCCTTTCCCGAGGACTTTGACCTGCTGTACCTGGAGGCCCAGGTCAATTACCAGGCCAAACACTATAAAATGGCGCGGGCGCGGTTGACCGAGTTCCTGGAGGTGCAGGGACAGCGGCGCGAGGCATTGTCAGATGCCGAAACCAACGCCCAGGGGCAGTCCACCGATGCACGCCTGTTGTTTGCCCAGATTGATGAGGATGAAGGCAAGTATCGCGATGCGATAGCCCAACTGGAAAAAATCGATGAGTCGGCCGCCCTGCCGCAAATTCGCATGAAACAGGCGGCGCTCTACGGCAAGCTGGGACAGTTGAACAAAGCCATGGCGCTGATTGCCGACATTCGCACCGAGACGCGCGAAGACAAAATTATTGTTGAGCTGGCGGGTGCGCAGGTGCTTGCCGCCGCCGGACGCACGGATAGGGCGCTTGCCCGCCTGGTTCAGGCCGACAAGGCCCTGCCTGCCAGCCCGGCCATCAAGTATGACCTGGCCATGCTGTACGAGCGCCAGGGCAAAATCGTTGAAATGGAAACCTTGCTGCGGCAGGTGATCGCGCTCAAGCCCGATTCACCCGATGCATACAACGCGCTGGGGTATGTCTTTGCCGACCAGAATATCAATCTGGAGCAGGCGCAAACGCTGCTGGACAAGGCCGTGCAACTGGCGCCGGGCAATCCGTTCATTCTGGATAGCATGGGCTGGCTGCAGTTCCGGCTGGGCAATCATGCGCTGGCCAGTCAGTATCTGGAAAATGCCTTCGAGTTGTCGCCGCAAGCCGATATTGCGGCGCATCTTGCCGAAATCTACTGGTCCAATGGTGACAAAAAACGGGCTCGGGCGCTGCTCAAGCAAGGCTGGCAGCTGGACAAGGAAAACCCGACGCTTAAAGAAACCCTCAAACGACTGGGAGTCCGCCTCAAATGAATGTACGCGTTTTACATCGCTATATCCGGTTAACCGCAATCTGTCTGGTGGCTGCAACACTGGCTGCGTGTTCGACTGTGCCCACGCAGCCCTCGACGTCACAGGCCGCTCGTGCCGACGGCGCGTTCGAGCGTTCCGGGCGCTTTGCCCTGACCGTTTATGATCGCAGCGCAGAGCGCAATCGCGACTCGGTGCAGGGCGGTTTCACCTGGCTGGATACGGGAGCGGTGCTGACGTTGGACCTGACCAATCCGCTGGGTTCTACATTGGCCCGGGTGGTCGTGGCCGATAATCAGGCGGTGCTGACGCGCTCCAATGGACAGCGCACGGTCGCCGGTGATCCCGATGCATTAGTGGCCGAGGTGTTGGGCAGCCCGATCCCGGTCAGTGGCATGCGTAACTGGCTCAAGGGCCTGCGCAATGGCCAGCGTAATGGTCTGCACACGGCAGGGCAGACCGGCGCGGCCCAGGGCGCCCAGACGTTTGACGAAGCAGGCTGGCGGGTCAATATGTCCGATTTTGACAGCAAAGGGCCCACGCGCCTGAACTTTGAGCGCACCATGGCGGGCGACCGCATTACCGTTCGCGTGGTGACCGAGAGCGAATGAAGTCTTTGCATGACGTGGCAGCGCCGGCCAAGCTGAACCTGTTTCTGCACATCACCGGCAGGCGTGCCGATGGCTACCATCTGCTGCAAACCGTTTTTACCTTTGTTGACCTGGCCGACCGGCTGCATTTCACCTTGCGTGACGATGGGCGTATTGTGCGCGCCACCGATATTCCTGGTGTGCCCCATGATGAGGATCTGATCGTACGGGCGGCGCGCCTGCTTCAGCAGCATGCCGCAGCTCAGAGCGGCGCGGCCGCTGGCGTGACCATTGCCGTTGATAAACAGATTCCCGCCGGTGGCGGCCTGGGTGGCGGCTCCAGCGATGCGGCCAGCACCCTGATTGCGCTCAACCGCCTATGGGGTTGTGGTTTTTCCCGCGAGGCCCTGCAGGCCCTGGGCCTGACGCTGGGCGCCGACGTGCCGGTTTTTGTCTTCGGTGAATCGGCTTTTGCCCAGGGTGTGGGCGACGCGCTGCAGACCTGCCCGGTGCCGCAAGCCTCTTATGTCGTGTTTGTGCCGACAATCAGTGTCGCAACTGCAACAGTTTTTGCCCATCCTGATTTGACAAGGGCCACAAAATCCCTCATAATGCACGACTTTGCTGGACATGATATTCATCAGTTTGGCAGAAATGATCTACAGGCAGCAGCATGTGCCCTTTTCAAACCGCTTTCGCTTATTGTCGGCTGGCTTGAATCCTTGGGTATACAGGCCAGAATGACAGGATCAGGTGCGTGTTTTTTTGTACCGTTCGATACTGCCGATCAGGCCTTGGCATGCAGGCAGCGTGTAGAATCTGCGCTTGCTTCTCATCCAGAGGCAAGCCAGTGGATAAAACAGGTCGTTGTCTGTCACGGCATCAATCGGCATCCGCTGTATAATTGGATATAGAATTTGGGGCGTCGCCAAGCTGGTTAAGGCACTGGATTTTGATTCCAGCATGCGAAGGTTCGAATCCTTCCGCCCCAGCCAAATTCGTACTATATGTGCGGAAACCGTGAATAAGCCGCTATAAACCGGTATGTGCTTATCACGGTTTTTTTTATTCACTTCACCGATTCCAGTCATCATGACCAACACTAATTTCATGATTTTTACCGGCACAGCCAATCCCAGGCTTGCCGTAGACGTCGTTAATCATTTGGACATGTCGCTGGGCAAAATGACCGTCGGTCGTTTTTCTGACGGTGAAGTCATGGTGGAA
This sequence comes from Advenella sp. FME57, assembly GCF_014897675.1. Classification (GTDB taxonomy): domain Bacteria; phylum Pseudomonadota; class Gammaproteobacteria; order Burkholderiales; family Burkholderiaceae_B; genus Advenella. The sequence continues at coordinate 6,328 of NZ_JABUXU010000011.1, forward strand.
ATCCTGGAGAACGTACGGGGCCGCGATGTATTCGTGCTGCAGCCCACCTGCGCGCCTACCAACGACAACCTCATGGAAATCATGACGATGGTCGATGCACTGCGCCGCGCTTCGGCCGGCCGTATTACCGCCGCCATCCCATACTTTGGCTATGCCCGGCAGGATCGCCGGCCGCGTTCGGCCCGCGTGGCCATCACGGCAAAAGTGGTTGCCAACATGCTGCAAAGCGTGGGCGTTGATCGCCTGCTGACCATGGACCTGCACGCAGACCAGATCCAGGGCTTTTTTGATATTCCGGTAGATAACATCTACGCCGGTCCCGTGCTGCTGGCCGATATCGGTCAGCGCAACTTCAAGGACCTGGTGGTTGTCTCTCCCGACATTGGTGGTGTGGTCCGTGCCCGCGCACTGGCCAAACAGCTGGAAGCAGACCTGGCGATTATCGACAAGCGTCGCCCGCGTGCCAATGTATCCGAAGTCATGAATATTATCGGTGAGGTCGATGGCCGCACCTGTATCATTATGGACGACATGGTCGATACCGCCGGCACGTTGTGCAAGGCGGCTTCTGCGCTTAAAGAGCGCGGCGCCGGCGCCGTCTACGCCTATTGTACGCATGCCGTGCTCTCCGGCGGCGCTGTTGGCCGCATTGCAGAGTCCGAGCTGGACGAGCTGGTTGTGACCGACACCATTCCGCTGTCCCAGGAAGCGGCCGATTGCGCGCGCATCCGTCAGCTTTCCAGTGCATCATTGCTGGGCGAGACCATTCTGCGCATTTCCCATGCAGAGTCGGTTAGTTCACTGTTTGTAGAATAAGGATTTGATCCGTTGCTGGTCGCGGCAGCGGGTCGGGTGGCTGAGCCAACCGGTTCAGCCTTTTTGAAAATACCGTAATCGGTATTGTTTATTTGGAGTTCTCCATGAAATTTGAAGCCACCACGCGTAGCGTTCAGGGATCGAGTGCGAGCCGCCGCCTGCGTCGCGCCGGCCGTGTACCGGCCATTGTTTATGGTGGAAAAGGCGAAGCGCAAAGCATCGAACTTGACCACAATGAAATTTTCCACGCATTGCGCAAAGAGCCATTCCACACGTCCGTACTGGACATGATGCTCGACGGCAAAAAGCAGAACGTTCTGCTGCGCGCCGTGCAATGGCACTCATACAAGCCACTCGTGCTGCATGTGGATTTTCAGCGTGTCAGTGCCAACGAAGCGCTTACAACACGTATTCCTTTCCACTTTATCAACGGTGACGAATCTCCTGCCGTCAAACAGCAAGGTGCGACAATTTCGCACGTTCTGAACGACATCGAGATCACCTGCCTGCCTAAAGACCTGCCTCAGTTCATCGAAGTAGACCTGGGCAACCTGCAAGCCAATGAAGTTGTGCACCTGTCAGACGTTAAAGTTCCGGCCGGTGTTGAGTTTCTGGGTATTGGCGAAGAAAGCCCCGTACTGGCCACTGCAACTGTGATTGCAGAAAGTCCTGACGAGGACCCGCCAACTGCAGCTGATGTTAGCGCGGCCGAAGCAGAAAAATCTGACAAGCCTGCCGAAGACGACGCCAAGTAAGTCTCGAATGTGTTACTTTGCCTGAAGGCAGGGTAACGCGGGCCGGCCTTGCCGGTCAGGCCATTATGTTGGTACACCCCCGCAGTGCGTTCGCATTTCGGGGGTTTGTTTCGTAAACTGCAGGGAATTTTGTACATGGCTTCGTTGCCTATCCGTCTGATTGTCGGGCTGGGAAATCCCGGCCCGCAGTATGAACCCACGCGCCACAATGCCGGGTTCTGGCTTGTCGACCACTACGCCGATGATCTGAAAACCCAGTTCAGCCTGGAAACTGGCTTTTCCGGACAACTGGCGCGTGCGCGTCACGATGGCGAGGCCGTTTATCTACTCAAACCCGTCACATACATGAACCGCTCAGGCCAGTCTGTGGGGGCAGTGGCGCGGTTCTTCAAGATTGAACCCGAACAGGTGCTGGTGCTGCATGATGAACTGGACCTGCAGCCGGGCGAGGTCAAGTTGAAAAAAGGCGGCGGTCATGCCGGCCATAACGGGCTGCGGGATATTCAGGCAGCATTGGGAACCAGCGACTACTGGCGCATGCGTCTTGGCATTGGCCATCCGCGCAGCCGTGGCCTGGCCCAGGGCGTGGCCGATTACGTACTATCCATGCCAGCCAAGGAAGACATGCCGCTGATCGACAATGAAATCGACAGCGCCAGGCTGGTGCTCGGGCCCCTGCTCGATGGCGACTTTGCCGCGGCCTCGCGCCGCCTTGCCGCAGCGCGCGAGGCGCGGTCATGACCACCGCGACTTTCGGCGCCGATCTCAAAGTGTTTCTGCGCTTTGTGCGCAGGCCACGCTTTACCCCACGCATCGCCCAGCGGGGCGGCGGTTCGGGTTGGTGGCGCGATTGGTATCCGAATGTCCGTTTTGCCCGCATGCTGTCCTGGGTGGCCCTGTTATGGTTTGTGAATCTGTTTGTACTGGCGCCATTGGCCTTGAGCGCAGCAGAAAGTGGCGGCGCCCAGCACCGGCTGGACCCGGATAATATTCCCTGGCTGATGGCGGTGCTGTGGGCGCCACTGGTCGAGGAAATGCTGTTTCGCTACAGTTTGCGCTATCCCCGTGCCATCCTATGGGTATTGCCGGTGATGATGATGGTGGTCTTTTCGGGCCCATCGTGGCTGAGCGCCGGCGCATTTATCCTGGTGCTGGCACTGCTGGCCGCCCTCAAGTTCCGGGGCTTCGTCGGTAATGACCAAGCGCTGCCATGGCGCATACGCAAACTTTATGTACAATGGTTTCCCTGGATCTTTCACCTGTCGGTGCTGGTTTTTGCTTTTGTGCATTTGAACAATTTCAAGCTGAACGATACGCCGTGGTGGATGTATCCGGTCATGGTCATGCCGCAATGGATGACCGGCCTGGTCCTGGCCTGGATGCGAGTCCGTTCCGGGATCGGCACTTCTATTCTGATGCATATGATGTTCAATGGCGGGCCGTTGCTGCTGATCTGGCTTATGCTGCAAGGTCGTTAGGACTGCGTGAGACGTCGGGCTGCGGTGCTTTGGGCATTTGTTTTATCTGGCCATTGGCCACTGGCAGTCGCTGGATATTCAATCAATCGCGATTCATAGATAGGAGCAGCGCATGCGAATTTATGTAACGAGTGTGTTTGTTGATGATCAGGCCAGGGCATTGGATTTTTACACCAATATTCTGGGTTTCCAGTTAAAGCATGACGTTCCCGCAGGCGATTATCGCTGGCTGACGGTTGTGTCCAAAGAGCAGCCCAAGGGCGTGGAGCTGTTGCTTGAGCCAGACGCGCACCCGGCAGTGGCGCCATACAAAGCGGCCCTGGTCAGGGACGGTATACCTGCCACATCCTTTGAAGTGGACGATCTGGACGCCGAGGTTGACCGGTTAACCCGGCGCGGCGTGCGCTTTACAGTGCAGCCCATGGACGCAGGGCCGGTGCGAATGGCTGTGTTTGACGATACCTGCGGTAATTTAATCCAGATTATTCAGATGGTTGATGCGCCGCAGTAACGTGGGGCATTTGTTCGAACCTCTCGTTCTGAACACAATTTCAAGGCTCCGTAACGCCATTTTCAGGTGCTTTTTGCCCGCTCAGCCGGTTGCGAGAGTGTCACGGACCCCGGATGCCTGGGATGGCAAGTTTGAATATCTGTGCTGTTCTTGTATGGCTGAGCTATGTGGGTCTCTCTTGTTGTCCAGAATTGTGCTTTTTGATAAAATTTTCGTATAACATCGATTTATAAACGTATTGTTTGTATTACTGTAGGAAGTTTGGAAGCTGGAATTTGACCCCGACCACTGGTCCAGCATATCCCCTGACAGCAGGTGAAATCGGTAAGCCTGATGATAGCAGCATGAACGCAGGTTTGGTTCGTGCGCCGACGACAGCACTATGCAAGGTGGCTTGCATATACAGACTAAGAAGGTTGCTCGACTATCTCTCACTAATACGGAATTGAGGCCCTCATCATTTGGGGGCCTTTTGTTTTATGCCAATGGACCTTGTTATGTGCCGTAGTCAATGGCAATGCTCCCTATACGAGGCTTTTTGGGTTTTCTGAAATTTCGTGAGAACCATGTCACTATGGAACACACGTGTTTTCGGTCAAGGTATTGCATGACGACCGTGTTGCAGGTTGCGTGTGCGATCACAACAGCGCGATGATTGCCGCCCGGATGTTCAAACTCACAATGAATGCTGGCCCTTGACAGAAGGGTCTTTATTTCACCCACAAGGAAGGGCATCGCCGTTTTCATTGACAGGTTAAATTCAATTCTGAGACGTTGTTCCCAGATGTGATACAAGCCAAAGCCGTGATGGGTACTTTTGTGTTCGCCGTAGTATAGAAAGATGGGTGCTTCGCAATAATGGTAGCCGCGACCCTTCAATTCAGGGAATATGCCGAAGCTGGCGTCGTCGAATGGACCTTCTATGACGGCATATTTGGACATATGTGGTTTAACTGTCATGGACTTATTAAGCAATAAATCACGTTTAAAATTTTTAAATATTATGAAGATCCACACACCACCGCAACTACTTGCCTGGGGAAAATATAAGACGCCAAGTCGGTTTGATCGTTAAGCGCACGTTCAAAAAAGCGCTGATTCAGGCTATTCTTGGGTTTGAAGGCATCAATCGATCAAGTAGAGCGTCAGACAAGGTTACAATCTCTTCTTTATTCAAAACTGATGCAAAATCGCCAGATACGCGTGCTGGTTTACAAGGTTTTGTCTGTAAAACGGCGACCCGTATGCAAACATACGACGTTCTGCTGATCCGGCACCTCCATGGTGCCGATGCTGGGTTCGTATGTGCTTGTTATCTAAGGAAATTCAATGGCTCTTCAATGTGGGATTGTCGGACTGCCCAACGTGGGCAAATCCACGCTCTTTAACGCCCTGACCAAAGCGGGCATCGCGGCGGAAAACTATCCGTTCTGCACCATCGAACCCAATGTCGGGATCGTAGAGGTGCCCGATGAGCGCCTGAATAAACTGGCCGAAGTGGTCAATCCCGAGCGCATTCTGCCGGCCACGGTCGAGTTTGTGGACATTGCCGGGCTGGTGGCGGGCGCCTCCAAGGGCGAAGGGCTGGGCAACCAATTTCTGGCCAACATCCGCGAAACGGATGCGATTGTCCATGTCGTGCGCTGCTTTGAAGACGAAAACGTGATTCACGTGGCCGGTCAGGTCAATCCGATTTCTGATATCGAAGTGATCAACACCGAGCTGGCGCTGGCCGACATGAGCACCGCTGAAAAGGCGATGCTGCGTGCCCAGAAGACCGGTCGGGCGGGCGACAAGGAAGCGCAGCGCCTGGCTGGCCTGCTGGAAAAGATCATTGCCGTGCTCAACGAGGCCCGCTCCATCCGCTCCATGAACCTGGATCAAGACGACCTGGATCTGATCAAGCCGTACTGTTTCATTACGGCCAAGCCTGCCATGTACGTGGCCAATGTGAAGGAAGACGGTTTTACCGACAACCCGCATCTGGCTGCAGTACAGGAATTTGCCGCCAAGGAAAATGCGCCTGTTGTGGCCGTATGCGCGGCAATCGAAGCCGAAATTGCTGACCTGGATGATGAGGACAAAAACGTATTCCTGGCTGATATGGGCATGGATGAGCCGGGTTTGAACCGCGTAATTCGCGCCGCTTTCCGCCTGCTGGGCCTGCAGACTTACTTTACAGCAGGTGTCAAGGAAGTGCGTGCCTGGACGATTCATGTGGGCGATACCGCCCCGCGCGCCGCCGCTGCGATCCATACAGACTTCGAACGTGGCTTTATCCGTGCCCAGACCATTGCCTATGACGACTTTATTACGCATAAAGGCGAGCAGGGCGCCAAGGAAGCGGGCAAAATGCGTGCTGAGGGCAAGGAATATATCGTCAAGGACGGCGATGTGCTCAATTTCCTGTTCAACGTATAAAGCTCATTTTGACCAGGGAAAGCGTGCTGTGCTTTCCCAAACCCGACAAAAGCCGCGTATGTGCGCGGCTTTTGCTGTTCCTGCCAGGCCGGGTTGCGGGCTGTTTTTCAGCTGACTGAGCCGGTCAACTGTCTTGCAATAACAATAATTTCATCTGTATCAAATGTTTATCAGATAAATAACATTCATGATGCGGCCCTGTTCCGGTGTTATAGTCAAAACTCCTCTTCTTACTCAATCAAGGAAAGATCATGGGAATTCTGGATGCAATCAATGCGGTGTTGGGCGGTGGCAAAAAGCCTGAACAGCAGCCACAAAGTGAACAAATACAGGAAGGCCAGGTAGCATCCGGGCAGGCCCCGGAAGATCAGACGCCCGCCGCGCAGCAGGAAGACATGGGCGGCCTGGGTGGTTTGGGTGGCCTGGGCAATGGCCTCAATCTGGGCGCCCTGAGCGCGCTGTTGCCAGTGGTTTTGTCCGTGATCAATAACCAGCAGGGCGGCCTGGGTGGTTTGGCCGAAAAATTCCAGCAAGGTGGGCTGGGCGACATTTTCAATTCCTGGGTCAACAAGGGTGAAAACCGTGATATTTCCCCGGAACAGGTCGATACTGCGCTGGGGGCCGATACGGTCGATTCCATTGCAGCCCAGTCGGGTCAGTCCCGTAATGATGTTCTGGGAAGCTTGTCGGGTATTTTGCCGCAAGTGGTCGACAAATCAACACCGGAAGGCCAGATTCCGGCCGATGGGCAGGCGCGTGGCGAGAACGAAGTACTCAATTCGCTGTCCTCACTGTTCAAATAGTCCTGTTCTGCCTGCATTCGAATGCCATATCTGTTAGCATAATCAAAATAACAGCCCGATAAATCCAGACAGGCAGATCCGGCGCGCGCAGCACACGATTACGATTGTGAGCTCGACTGGCAGGCGGTGCATGCTTTTTGAAAAGAAGTGCCGCCTGCGACTGCATTGTATGAAATGCATGAACAGCATGTCACTGCAGGCATGTCGCTGACGTTGTGCGTCGCGACCGCCGATCCATAGCGTGGCCATGACGGTGGTACGCTGCGCATTGTTGTGTGGCAATACCGCTTGTGTGGGTAGTGTGGTTCGGCAACCCGGCGTTCATGTCCACCGCTCATGCCCACTTTACACAAGGGCAGAGCTGCTCCTGTCGGCTGCGCTTATCTGGATGACAGACGGTCCTTGAGCGGGCTGTTCCCACTTATTATGAATGAGAGATCAAGCCGCCCATGAAAGTCTGGCTTAAAAGAATTTTGATCGGCCTTGTGGTGCTGATGCTGTTTGCCTTTGTAGGCGCAGCCATTTTTTTATTGACGTTCGATCCGAACGCCTATAAACACAAGATCGAAAGCATTGTGCAGGAACGATACAATCGCACCATGGTCATTGAGGGCGATCTGGAACTGTCCCTGTTCCCGCGTATCGGTCTGTCAGTTCGAAAAATTTCACTGTCCGAGCCCAATTCCACCACCACTTTTGCCTCTATCGACAGCGCTCGTTTTGCCGTGGCCATCTGGCCGCTCATATCGAACCGTCTGGTGGTCGATCATGTTGCCGTGTCTGGCTTAAAGGGCTGGATCGTGCGCGATGAAAAAGGCAATTTCAACTTCGAGGACCTGCTGACCCAGGATCCGCCTGCCATAGAGACGGTCGATCCGCGCTTCAAAAGCGATGAAATCCGTCCCGTGCCTGCCGCGGCCGCCGAGAGCAACAGCGTTTTGCCGCAGCCCAAAAAGACCGATTTCAAAATCGATATCGCCGGGCTTGAAGTGCAAAACGGTGCGATCTTCTATAAGGACAAGCTGAACAATCTGGATATGCGCCTGAACCAGATGACGGTCAATACTGGCCGGGTCACGTTCGATCAGCCTTTTGACGTGTCTGTGACGGGCAATCTGGAAGGCGCAAGACCGGTGGCCAATGCCAGCGTGAATATTCAGGGCCTGGTCAAACTGGACCCGGTCACCAAACTGTATTCGGCCCGCAATCTGGAAGCCAATATCAAGGGTGTCGTGGGTGATGTGGATGTGCAAACCGGCACGTTGACCGGCGATTTTGCCGTCGATAGTTTTGCGCACGCGCTCACCGGATCGGGTATTGATCTGACCATTTCGGGCAAAGGCGCCAAGGGCACCGGGTTGCGCAACCTGGATATGAGCCTGGCCGCGCCCAAGCTGAATTTTGACTCAACTGCGCCGCTTTTGCAGATGACCAACTTCGCCGTCAAAGGTACCGCCTCTGATGAAGACGACGAGAGCTACGAATGGGTGCTCAATTCGCCGGCGCTGGATATCTCGCCTACCGGCGCGGGTGGCAAGCCACTGACCGGTTCTGTCCGGATCAAGGGCAAGGAACAGTTCGGCGTCAACTTTCGCATGGAGGGCATCAGCGGCACGTCCGATGCCCTGAATGTGGCCCAGATCAAGCTGGACGGCGCGTATGCCCGTGGTAATAAACGCGCGGTCAATTTCAATATTTCTTCGCCGGCCAAAATGGATCTGGCGCGCCGCCTGTTCGCGCTTTCGGCCATGAGTGGCAATGTGGTGCTCAAGGATGTGGAAACGCGCGAGCAGAACATTCCCGTTATCGGCACCTTCAGCGCCGATTTCCTCAAAAGTGTCGCCAGCTTCAAGGCCGATGCTGTCATCAACTCCGGCAAGTTCAGTTTTGACGGCAATGTCTCCAGGTTTGATGAGCCTTATGTGCGTTTTGCTGTGGGCGCCGATTCGGTGAATCTGGATGAGCTGATCGATAACGTGTCGGGTGCAGCCGCAACACCGCCGGCCGCTGCTACCGGCGGCGCCAAGGCACCCGCTGCGCCCCAGGAGGCCGAGGCCAAGCCCGCCACCACCGCTGTACGCAACCTGGTCAGCGACCTGATGGGCTCGCTCATCGGATCGGGCACCGCCAGCCTTAAGCAGATCACCTATCATGGCGTGGTGTATAACGATGTGACGGCGGCCTTAAATTTCACCAAAGACCAGTTGGGTATCACAGATATCAAGTCCAATATTTTTGACGGGCAGGTACAGGGCGACGCGTTGATCAACATGAAGGACGACGAAGTCACGACCAAACTCAATTTCCAGGACGTATCCATTGAACCGCTGCTCAAGGGACTGGGCATGAATCCGGTCATGACAGGCACAGGCACATTCTCGCTGGTCTTTGCCTCCAGAAATGCGCCCGAAGGCGCCAACTGGCTGACCAATGCCACCGGCTCACTCGAAGGCGAGGCCCGCGAGGGCGCGATCAGTGGCTTTGATCTGGCGCCGGTGCTTGCCGATCCCGCCGCCTACGCCAACAACATTGAGCAGGCCGGCACCTGGAAATTTGATCCAGCGGCCAAAACCCCGTATAAAACGCTAAAAACCAAGCTGGTGCTCGATAAAGGCGAGTTGCATTTTGCGCACTTCAGCCTGCTGACCGATCCCTTGCTGATCCAGGCCGATGACAATCTGGCGGTGTACAACCTGATCAATAACCAGTTTTCGTTCCCTGGCAAATTTGTCACGCGCCAGCCGGTCACGTTGAATCAGGAGGGGTTGCGCGTAAGCATCAAACAGGTGACCTTGCCGTTCGAGTTGACCGGATCGCCCCAGGGTGCGCAGTTGAAAGTCAAATGGCAGCGCTTGAATAACTCGCCGTTGGGCCAGTTCGTCAAGCAGCGCAAGGACAAAGAAGCAGAGGCGCAAAAGCAGGCGGCCGAGCAGGCTGCTGCACAGAAGGCTGCTGTACCCGAGCCACAGGCGCAGCCTGGTGCCGCGGCGGGCGGACAGCCTGCACCAGCGGCGGCAGGCGACGGTAACCCCCCACCTGCTCAGGCCGCACCCGACGCTCCGGCAGCGACTGAGCCGCAAACGCCGGCCGCGCCCACGCCTGCTCCCGCTCAATAGGCGGGCTTTTTCCTATATTCCTCTCATTTAAGCGGCCTTTTTCCATTTTCGATTCTGCATTATGACAACTTCAGATTTTCAGCCTATTTATCAATGCCCGGCCATTGCGGGGCCGGTCAAGCCCGCAGCACAACTGCGCTGGCTGCTTGTTGATGAGCAGTCGCAGGCGCTTGGCCGGGATGACCCGGCATTGAAACAAATTGAACTTTCCATCCGTTTCGATTACTTGGTTATCCGCGCGCCAGGCATGTTGCGACTGGATATCCCGGTCGATGTGCTGGAAGATGATGAGGATGCTTTTGAAGAGGCGCAGCTAGACGGGCGTGCCTTGCGCGTGGTCAGCGAGGGGCAATTGGCCGATGCGTGGTTCAGTAAGCTGCTTGAGCGGCCGATTCGACTGGTCAAGCTGCACCCCGATGAAGACCTGACCGCTTGATGCCTAGACGCCTTGACGCCAGTCGTGATAATGCTGCTGTCGCAGGTTGCGGCGGCGGGCGGAAAATCAGGGGTGATGTGTTAGACGGCCCGCCCGCATAAGGTGCGGACCGTTGCGAGGCGGGCTTGTCAGGCTACAGCAGTCAGCTTGTAGAATTTGGCCATGAGCATATCCTGGGATTCTTTCCATTCCGGATTGATCTCAATACACTCGACAGGACAGACGACCTGACATTGCGGCTCGCCATGGTGCCCGACGCATTCGGTGCACTTGGCAGGGTCGATTTCATAGAAATCCACACCCATATAGATGGCTTCATTGGGACACTGCGGTTCGCAGACGTCGCAGTTGATGCATTCATCGGTAATTAGCAGGGCCATAATCTTTCCGGCACTTTCGTTTATACACAGTGACAGTGTACGCCAATGGTTGGACAAATACCTGAAAACAGGCAAGCGTGTCAGGGTTAATGGGTCGCTGCGTGTCTGCGATCCATTCGGGCGCTGTCGCCGGGTGCGTTGCGGTGCAGTCGAGGGACCAGGACAGCATGGCAGGCACAATCAGGCTTTGCATGAGATAGAGCGCACATCATTGGGCATGCAGCGGCACATGCAACTGGTCAGGCCAGGGTGCCAGCTTGAAACATGAGCACACGGGCATCAATTCTGGGCATGAATCCAGGGCCTCGGAACACGGGCCTGGCCAGAAAAGGATGGTGTCGATGTTCGCCCTGACATGCATTGACGCAGTTTGCTTAGTCGCTCTCGGGCGCCTGCTCGTTTCTGGCAGCCAGGCGGGCCTGTGATTTTTCCTGCAACCAGCGCTCAACCGACGGGAATACAAATTTACCCACATCGCCACCGAGCAGGGCAATTTCACGGACAAACGTGCCGGAAATAAACTGATACTGATCAGACGGGGTCATGAATAGCGTTTCCACGTCGGGCAGCAGGTGGCGATTCATGCCGGCCATTTGAAACTCATATTCAAAATCGGATACGGCGCGCAGGCCGCGCACAATGATGCGGGCGTCTTCCTCGCGTACAAAATCCTTGAGCAGGCCGCCAAAGCTTTTGACAGAGACATTAGGATAGTGGCCCAGCACTTCTTCGGCAATCTGCAAGCGCTCTTCGATAGTAAACAGCGGATTTTTGCCCGCGCTGACAGCGACGCCAACTACAACATGATCAAACAGCCCGGCTGCGCGTCGGACCAAATCCTCGTGTCCGCGGGTGAGAGGATCAAATGTCCCTGGGTATACAGCAGTGATCATCATGAGCTCCGTTTGCTCCCGATCGATGCCGGGAAAGAGGCCGAAAACCGGCCCGAGCGTTTAAAGGAACGTCGATTATAAGGTATTTACTCGCTTTTGTGCGGTGCAATAAGGTGTTCATGTAACTGATAATACACCTGCCCGGCCTTGCCCTGCCGGATAGCAGGGAAGTCGGGGCCCGGGTCTTCGGGCTGGTCCGATTCTATGTAGACCAGGCCGCCCGGTTTGACAATGGCGGGCAAAAAGGGATAGATGCGATCAAACAGCTTGCCGGCAAAGGGCGGATCAAGCATTACCAGGTCGAATCTGGCGGCATCCATGCGTTTTAACATCAGAAACGCATCGGCGCTGTTGATGCGTACCTGGCTGGCCTGCAATTTGTCGCGCGTAGCGCGCAATGTTGCCAGCGCAGCAGGACTGGTTTCGGCCATCTGTACATGCGCAGCGCCACGTGAAGCGGCCTCAAAGCCCAGTGCGCCCGTGCCAGCGAACAGGTCCAGCACCGATTTGTCGTCGAACTTGCCGTCCCACAGATAGTTCAGCCAGTTAAACAGCGTTTCCCGGATACGGTCCGAGGTCGGCCGCAGGCCGTCGGCATCAACCACCGGAATCTGCGAGCGTCGATATTGACCACCAATGATTCGGATGGTCTGGCGTTTGCCGAAAGTGCCTGCGGGGCGGTTTGCTGGTTTCATCATTGTTGCGACGTACACTGTTAAAATAGGGGATCCTATTGTTATTGTAGTATTCACTTTCCTGCGACAACCTATGTTCAGTTTTTTCAAACGTAAAAAGAAAACCAGCGAGCCTGTTGAAAAGCCCGTTGAACCGGCACTCGAGACCCGTCAGCCCGAGACGCTTGAAGAGGGCGCGGCGCTCATGCCGGTGCCCGAACATACCATCGCTTCGGAGTCGGTAGAGACTGAGCCAGCGCCCCAGGACATACCTGCTGCGCAGGAGCCGCCCGTCAGGGAGCCGACTTTACCCGAACCGCCGGCCAAAGAGCCGCCGACACCCGTTGAACCGCCCCCACAGGAGCCGCCATCCAGAGAGCCACCGGTTCAGGAACCGCCGGTGCGCGAGACGACCGCGCCAGAGTCTGCCGATGCTGCTTCAGCGGCCCCAGCAGGTACGCCCGCGCCGTCGACATCATCCTTGCCACCGCAAGCGCAGCGCAATGTGCAGTCTGTGCCCTCGACTCCACCGGTTCATGTGGATCTGAGCGATAAAGCGGCAACCTTGAAAAAGCCCATGGATGCCGTTTTGCCGCCGTCTGTGGGCCAGGGTTCCGGCGCTGCGATCAAAGCCGCTGCACAGGGCGAGCAAAAGAACGTTTCAGTTGCGGACAGTGTGGCGCAGCCCACTATTGCATCGGCAGCAGCACAAGCGCCCGCGCCCGAAGTGTCTGCCGTTCCGGCAACGTCCGAGGCCCCCCAGGTACCAGCAACACCGGTAGCATCTGCGGTATCCGCTGCGCCTGCCACACCCGACGCCGTTGCGATGGCCGAGCAGGCGCCGGCAGCGTCCAGCACGGCGCAGCGTCCCAAATCGGATCGCAAATCCTGGCTGGCGCGCTTAAAGGATGGCCTGTCCAGGACCGGTTCGAATATCAGTTCGCTGTTTGTCGGCGTCAAAGTTGACGAGAATCTGTTTGAAGAGCTGGAAACGGCGCTGATTATGGCCGATGCGGGGATGGAAGCGACCGAATCGTTGTTGGGCAAACTGCGCAACAAGGTGAAAAAGGAACGCATTGAAGACGCACAAACCGTCAAACACGCACTGCGCGATCTGCTGGCCGAGCATTTGGCCCCGCTGCAAAAGCAGTTTGATGCAGGCACCGGGCAGACGCGTGTTGTGATGATTGCGGGCGTGAACGGCGCAGGCAAAACCACCTCTATTGGCAAACTTGCCCACCATTTTCAGGCGCAGGGACACAGTGTGTTGCTGGCGGCCGGTGACACTTTTCGTGCCGCGGCACGCGAACAGCTGATTGAATGGGGCTCGCGCAACAATGTGGCCGTGATCGCCCAGGATGGCGGCGACCCGGCTGCGGTGGCATTCGATGCGGTCAATGCCGGACGGGCCCGCAAGGCGTCGATTGTCATGGTCGATACCGCCGGCCGCTTGCCCACGCAGTTGCATCTGATGGAAGAGCTCAAGAAAATCAAGCGCGTGATCGGCAAGGCCGATGGCGACGCCCCCCACGAGGTGCTGCTGGTGGTGGACGGCAATACCGGCCAAAACGCCATCTCCCAGATCAAGGCTTTTGATGCGGCCTTGACGCTGACCGGGTTGGTCGTGACCAAGTTGGATGGTACGGCCAAAGGCGGTACGCTGGCAGCCGTGGCTGCGGGCAGCCAGGGCGTGCGGCCGGTGCCTGTTTACTGGATTGGCGTCGGCGAGTCATTGCAGGATCTGCAACCCTTTGTGGCATCCGAATTTGCCGGTGCATTGCTGGGCGATTAATCGGCCAAAGGGCTGCGCTTTCCTCCAGGGGGCTGGTTCGGCTTCATATGAATAAAGCAGCCTGGCCTATAGCGCAACCTCTGGCGCGCCCAGCACACGCTGCCTGCCTGTCGCAGGACGAGCGTTTCTTGGTTGGGCGCAGGCTTGTTTCTTTGTGCAACGGGATAACCATCAACGGCTGGCAATGCGACTGATGAGACGCCGACGGGATGCTTGGCCGTCATCCTCTCAACAGCCCTTGAGTAAGTCCCCTTTAGTAAAAAAGATTTAGTACAAAAAGACACCCTGCAAACCCGGATAGATCATCCGAGCTTGCAGGGTGCTTTTTTTACGGTGCTGATCGTGACCATGACCATGCTCACGATCAGGTGGTGTGTCAGTCGTAGCGGATTTTCGCGGGGATATGCGTTAGCGCTTCATCGGCCTGGTGTTTCAGCGTTTCAAGCGTGGCGGTAAGCCAGCCCACGGCGAACCAGGCGGCGGGATGGGTTTGCGTATGAGCGCTGAAGAACGTGAGGGCAGTAGACATATCGTTCAGATTGCCGAATACTTCCTGCGCTGCTGCCAGCTTTTTGACATACCCGTTCAGGTTGCAATTGGGGCGCAAGCCTTCGTATACGTTCAGTGCGTAACGCATGCGCTTGATGCGTTTGCGCAGGTCATGATACGACTCGATATCCGATTTATCTTCGGTTTTCCAGTGACGAACGATTTGCCTGTTCCATTTGTTCAGGCGCTGCTCCAGCAATCTGCGCAGAACAGGGCGGCCGTGTGGCAGCGGCGTCAGGGGGATAATGATCGGTTCAATCTGGGTTGATGCACCGGCTGCGGCGGGCGCTGCTGCTTCAGCGCTCTGCTCGGTCGCTGCCTGCTCATCCTGCGTTTGCTCGCCCGGTTGTGCGTCTTCAACCGCGTCCGTTTGAACCTGTTCGGTGTCATCCTCGATGGGAGCCACGGGATCGGTTGTTGGTGTCAGGACAGTCCACTCCAGCAGCCGCAGCACCCATTGCTGAAATGACGGGTCTTTGGCGATGTCGTGAGGTGTGGCGCCTTCTTCATGCGAACTGAACTGCATGGTGGGCATGCCTGCATCGTTCAGGACCGGCACCACGGTCGCGAGCATGACGTCCAGATCACGCGTGGCGCCGAATCGACCCAGGTGCACGCGAAGCTCATCGCGCACGTCCTGTTCGGGCAGCCAGGCCAGGCCGCTAAACAACTTCCAGTTGCTGGTCAGGCGCCGCATGCCGATACGCAATTGATGCACATGTTCGGGGCGGCCTACCGCAACGACGCCCAGCGTATCAATTTCGGCCAGGGCGCCGGCGTTGGCACAGATTTGTTCCAGGCATTCAGTCGTGACCGAGACCAGCGCCTGCGTGGCGCTGTCCTGTTTGTCGATTTCGTAGGCGCGTGCCTTGCGGGGCGCCCAGAAACGCAGCACTTCGTTGTTGCGCACCGCATTCTTTACGGTAGCGGTGTCCGAGCGCCTGATATTGACTGCAGATTGAGCCAGGGCATCGCCACGCTGTGACTTGCTGCGCAAGTCCAGAATCAGCTTATATTGCGACAGCCATTTTTTTCCGATCTCAAAGATTGCTTCGGGTGAGCCCGAAACCAGTTCGAACTCCACTTCGGATACCGGCAATTCCAGCTCGGCCGCACGAATGACACCGGTATCGAAGGCGATCTCTATAGTGCCCTTGCGCGTGCGCTGGCGCCGATACAACCGGGTGATATCTGTTTCGTAGCGCAGCTCCAGCGGCTTGGCCAGTTTGAGCAGGGCGGCCTCGGCCGGCGTGCCTGCGTACAAACTTAAATCCAGCACCGGGCTGGGGCGATTGTGGTTCAGTTCCAGCTTGGTCAGCGCATTGCTGCCGGGCATTTTCAGCGTTTGTACCCAGTTGTCGCCTTCCAGGCGTAGCCTGATGGCGATTTTTGATTTGGCCAGCTCGCGATCTGCTGTATCAAAATACATGGCGCGCAGCGAGATAGTTTCGCATTTTGCTTTTTTCAGCGCCTTTTCTACTTGCGCAGCGGCAGACGCAGGCACATGTAGCTTGAGTTCCTGTTCAGACATAGTCGTGATTGATGTAATTACACTGTAAAGGGGAAGGGGATTTGTAGCTGGCATAGTAACACCCCAGGTATGCATATTTGATGACATGTCATAAATAAGAAATACATTGCCTGCTAGGCTACAAGGGTTTTTGCATATGGTACAGTTGTGGCTTGCATGGCCGACGCGTAAACAACGTTGCGCGCAACGGTTCCTGCCATCGGCGAGCGTGGCTAGATTATTAGCGTGGCTAGATTATCGCGACTAATTTATCGCGACTAATTAACGTGACCGGGCCGACTCAAAAAACGTGTCGCGCGCCATGGCCGCCGCCAGGGTTGTTCCGGTGAGCCAGTGTTCCAGTGTTTGTTGTTGCCCGACGCTGAACTTGAGGCCCAGCCGGGTGCGGCGCCACAGGATATCCTGGGTGCTTTGCGCCCACTCGCGATTGATCAGCCAGCGCGCTTCGGCCTCGTACAGGCCGTGTCCGAAATGCATACCCAGACCTGCAACGGAATCGGCATCGCCGATAATTTCAGTTGTCATAGATCCGTAGGCAGCCACCAGGCGGGCAAGCAGCGCAGCATCCAGCCAGGGGTAGCGCGCCTGCAATTGCTGCGTGTAGCGCTGCGGGTCCAGGTCGGGCAATTGGCCGCCTGGCAGCGGTGCCGTGGCGGTCCAGGCCGGCCCCTGTTTCAGATACGGCTGGAGTTTTTCCAGCGCATGTTCGGCCAGTTTGCGATAAGTGGTGATCTTGCCGCCAAAAATCGATAGCATGGCCGGTTCGCCGTTTTTGCCGCCGCTCACATCAAAGACATAATCGCGGGTGACAGCAGCAGCCTGGCCTTGCGCGTCATCATACAATGGTCGCACACCGGCCCAGCTTGAGACAATGGCGTCGCGCTGCACCGGCTGGCGCAGATATCGATTGACCACCGACAGCAGATAATCGGTTTCCTCTTCGGAAATGTGCGCGCCACGCGCATCGCCATGGAAATCCACATCGGTAGTGCCGATCATGGAATAGACATCGCGATGCGGAGTGATGAAAACGATCCGCTTGTCATCATTCTGCAGGATATAGGCATGATCGCCTTCGTATAGCTTGCGCGTCACCAGGTGGCTGCCTTTGATCAGGCGCAGGTGATTGCGTGGCTGGGCATCGGGGTCGTGCAGCGTTCCGAGTACGTTATCAACCCAGGGGCCGGCGGCGTTGACCAGCACCTTGGCGCTCACCTGCAAGTGGCGGCCCGTGACATCCTGCAGGGTCACCAGCCAGCGACCTTCTTCAATGTGTGCGCCGGTGCAGGTTGTCTGCGTAAGAATCTGCGCGCCGCGCGCTTGCGCATCCATGGCGTTGAGCACGACCAGCCTGGAATCATCCACCTGGCAATCGGAGTAAATAAAGCCCTGTTTGATGCGCTCGCTCATGGGTCGGGCAAATGGCGAGTCATCATCCAGACGGATATGACGGGACCCTGGCAGGCGCGCGGAGCGCTTGGCCAGATGATCGTAGAGAAAGAGTCCCGCACGGATCATCCATACGGGACGCAGGGTGTGATCGTGCGGCAGTACGAAGCGCAAGGGCCGCACAATATGAGGGGCGATATTCAACAACACTTCGCGCTCGGCCAGCGCTTCGCGCACCAGACGGAATTCGTATTGTTCCAGATAGCGCAGCCCGCCATGGATCAGTTTGCTGCTGGCCGATGAAGTGGCGCTGGCCAGATCATCCTGTTCACAGAGCAATACGGACAGGCCGCGTCCTGCCGCATCACGCGCAATGCCAGTCCCATTGATCCCGCCACCGATCACCAACAGATCTGTCTGGTGGATTGATTGATCGTTTTGCTGAATCGTTGCCGCATTCATCCGTACTGCTCCAAAGAAAGATATCGCCGATTGTTGCCAGGATAGTCAAAAAAGACTATTTTACCCGATTGCTGTCGCTGGCAGCGGTGGCGAAAATGCCGACAGTCGCAAAGTCGACAAGCTGTAAGGTCGCCAAACGTCGGCATGACTGCTGCTGTCTTGAGGCCGGGCGTTCTCACCCTGGCGTCGGCACCGGCATGGCATTTCACCGGCGTCGGCATGGCATAACCCGGGCACCGTGGTCAGGCGGCGTCATGCGTGAAGTCACGCTGAAAACAGCATCCTTGCACGGGCCGTGTCACTGCTGGGATGCAAGTGCTGCCTGCTTCAGATCGGCCAGCAGCGTATACAGCTCCTTCTGATTGCCCTTGGGCATCCCGCTGAACATGTCCTGGAGCCAGGCTTCATGAGCCGAGGCCATTTGGTCAAATTGTCGGCGTCCCTTTGCGCTGAGCCGCAAAAAGGTACTGCGGCGGTCTTCACTGCTGACCTTGCGCAGGATCAGCCCTTCTTTTTCCAGCTGATTGGCAA
Source organism: Advenella sp. FME57 (assembly GCF_014897675.1). Classification (GTDB taxonomy): domain Bacteria; phylum Pseudomonadota; class Gammaproteobacteria; order Burkholderiales; family Burkholderiaceae_B; genus Advenella. Next base: position 24,865 of record NZ_JABUXU010000011.1, read on the forward strand.
TGGTGGTCACGTTGCCGTTGCTGACCATCAGTCTTGCAGACAGATCTCCCATCCGCATGCCTTGCGGTTCCTTGGCCAGTTGCGCCATCAGGTCGAAGCGCGGCAAGGTGCAATCGAATTGCACGCGCAGATAATTGCGGATGCGATTTTCGATCAGGCTGGTGCAGGTAAGCAGGCGTAGCCACAGACGCAATTCGGAGTGATCAATGGTTGCTGCGCGGGTTTCCAGATCGTGTTGCATAACTGCTCCTGCTGAAATAAACGTAAATAAAACGACATAGCCGTTCATGTAGGGCCGGGCAGATTGTAAACGCAGTCCGGTTCGTTCGGGTGCCCACGCTTGGCATGAGGCAGCCATTGTCGCCTGTTTAAAAAAAGTTTGTAGTGCATTATAAATTAGTTTAAACTTAAAATAAATCACAATTTTGAAAGAGGCAAAACCGCAGTGCTGCACTCTTGTGTCTGTACGGCGGCGCCAGAAAGGCAGCGGCTGGGCAGGCAACGGCCACAGACCGCATTCAAAGGATCTGTCATGAATATTGTATGTATCGGTGGCGGCCCAGCTGGTTTATATGCCGGGCTGCTGTTGAAAAAACGCAATCCCCAGGACCGGATAGTGGTCATAGAACGCAACCGTCCGTTTGATACCTTCGGCTGGGGAGTGGTGTTTTCTGACGCCACGCTGGAAAACTTGAAAAAGGCCGATCTGCCTACAGCGGAACAGATCATTCGCCAATTCAACCATTGGGACGATATCGATATACATATCGGCCAGACCACGATCCGCAGCGGCGGACACGGGTTTATCGGCATCGGCCGCAAGAAGATGCTCAATATCCTGCAGCAGCGCTGCCTGGATCTTGGCGTGGAACTGGTGTTCGAGACGGTGGCCGAAGACGACCAGGCCATGGCAATGGATTACGATGCGGATCTGGTCATTGCGTCCGACGGCATCAATAGTCGCATCCGGACGCGCTATGCCGATACATTCAAACCGGATATCGACACCCGGCGCTGCCGTTTTGTCTGGCTGGGCACGCAAAAGACGTTTGATGCGTTTACCTTTGCCTTTGTCAATACAGAACATGGATGGTTTCAGGCGCACGCCTATCAATATGAAGAGGGCATGTCCACCTTCATCGTGGAAACCCGGGACGAAACGTGGCGCGCTGCCGGGATCGACACGATGTCGCAGGAGGAGGGCATTGCCTATTGTGAGGCCCTCTTTGCGCCGTGGCTGGATGGTCACAAGCTGTTATCCAATGCCAAGCATTTGCGTGGAGCGGCCATCTGGATTCAGTTTCCCCGCGTCATTTGCGAGCAGTGGGTGCATCAGCAGCGCCTGCCTAACGGTAAAACCGTACCCGTGGTGCTTATGGGCGATGCCGCGCATACCGCGCATTTTTCCATCGGTTCGGGAACCAAGCTGGCGCTGGAAGACGCCATAGAGCTGGCCAGCAGTTTTCGCACCCACGATGATGTCGGCGCAGCGCTAACGCACTACGAAGCGCAGCGCAGCATCGAAGTGCTGAAAATCCAGAATGCGGCGCGCAATTCCACCGAATGGTTCGAGAATGTCAAACGCTATAGCCGCCTGGCGCCGGAGCAGTTTGCCTATTCGCTGCTGACACGCTCGCAGCGTATTTCACATGAAAACCTGCGGCTGCGCGATCCGCAGTGGATGCATCATTTTGAAAGCTGGTTCAGCCGTCAGGCCAGCCAGACCAGGGCTCGTGAGAGGGCAGCAGGCGCGGACAACGGTGCCGCTGCGATCCCACCCATGTGGACGCCCTTCAGCCTGCGCTCTGTGGTATTGAAAAACCGGATCGTGGTCTCGCCCATGGCCATGTACTCGTGCGTTGACGGGGTGCCCGGCGACTTTCATTTCCAGCATTTGCTGGCGCGCGCCCTGGGCGGGGCCGGACTGGTCATGGTTGAAATGACCTGCGTGTCGCCTCAGGCGCGGATCACACCGCATTGCCCGGGCCTGTGGAATACTACCCAGTTGCAGGCCTGGCAACACATCGTGCAGGCGGTTCACGCGCAATCGGATGCAAAAATCGGCATCCAATTGGGCCATGCGGGTCGCAAGGGGTCGACCAAAGCGGCCTGGGATGGTATCGATATGCCACTGGAATCAGACAACTGGCCGCTGGTCTCGGCGTCCCCCTTGCCGTATTTGCCAGACGTCTCGCAAGTGCCCAAGGCGCTGGATGCGGCGGACATGCAGCAAATTACTGAGCAGTTCGTGCAGTCCACCCGGCTTGCCGCCCAGGCGGGGTTTGATGTGCTTGAACTGCATTGCGCACATGGCTATTTGTTGTCGTGCTTTATTTCGCCATTGACCAATCAGCGCACGGATGCCTACGGGGGCGCGTTGGAAAACGGCCTGCGTTTTCCCCTTGAAGTATTTAAAGCGATGCGTGCGGTGTGGCCTGAAGATCGACCGCTCAATGTGCGTATCTCGGCCAGCGACTGGGTCGAGGGTGGCATTACGGCAGACGATGCGGTGCTGATTGCCCGGGCCTTCAAAGCGGCGGGCGCCGATCTGATCGATTGCTCGTCAGGTCAGGTCAGCCCCGAACAGAAGCCGGTGTATGGGCGCATGTACCAGACGCCATTTGCTGACGAGATCCGCAATCAGGAAGGGATTGCGACCATGGCGGTCGGCGCCATCACAGAGGCCGACCAGGTCAACAGTATTATTGCGTCGGGCCGTGCAGATTTGTGCGCCATTGGCCGCCCCCATCTGGCCAACCCGGCCTGGACGCTGAGCGAAACCGCCAAGATCGGCTATACGCAAGTGAACTGGCCCCAGCAGTACAGCGCCGGCAAACGCCAAATCGAGACCCTGTTTGAACGGGCCCAATCAATGCAGAACGGATAAACCATCATGAAGCAGACCGCTACACCTTCTTTGGAGGATCGCCACGTCCTGATTACCGGCGCCAGTCAGGGGATCGGGCTTGAAGTGGCACGCCTGGTGCTGGATGCCGGCGCCCGGGTGACGCTGCTGGCCCGCAATGGCGAGCGCCTGGCCGCGGCTGCGGCGAGCCTTGGTGCAGATGCGCAGCGGGTGCACACGGTGCAGGCCGATATCACAGATGAAAAGGCAATCGGCAGCGCCTTTGACGCGGCGCGGGCGCACTTTGGCCCGATCAGTATTCTGGTCAACAATGCCGGGCAAGCGCAAAGCGAGCGCTTTGACCGCATGGATACCGAATTCTGGAACCGGATGCTGCAGGTTAATCTGACCGGGACCTATCAATGCATTGCCGCCGTGCTGCCCGACATGCTGGCGCAGGACTGGGGGCGTATTGTGAATGTGGCCAGCGTTGCCGGGCTGAAGGGCTATGGCTATGTGACTGCTTATTGTGCAGCCAAGCATGGGGTGGTAGGCCTGACCCGTGCCCTTGCCCTGGAGCTGGCCGCAAAGAATATTACCGTCAATGCCGTATGCCCCGGTTATACCGACACGCCGCTGCTCGATGGTGCCGTGGCCAATATGGTTGCCAAAACCGGCATGGCCGCAGACAAGGCAAAGGCGGCATTGGCCAGCAACAATCCGCAGGGCAGGCTGGTGCAACCCGAGGAAGTGGCGCATGCCGTGCTGTGGTTGTGCCTGCCACAGTCGGCCAGTATCAACGGGCAGGCCGTACCGGTCGATGGCGGCGAGAAAATGGCCGGGTAAAACGTAGTGCAGTTATTTGCCTGATGCCTACGGCGTGTGGTCAATTGTCTCTACTTGATAGGAATCCCTAAGGGCCTGCCTATGAACGATCTACGGCGCGACCACCGGGCAGTGAACAATATAGTCCACTTATGCAGATGAAAACACCCGGCGTTGAGCGGGTACGGAAAGCAGCGATGACAGATGTGAATGCCAAAGAATCCATGCATTCACCAGAAGGAAAACAGGAGATATACGATGACTATTTCGGATGACATCAACCCCATGCAGGATCAGCATAAGCCGCTGGCAGGCTATCGGGCCACGCATTTTGACTGGCAGGTCAGCGATGACCACAAGGTGGCAACCATTACGCTGAACCGGCCGGAAAGAAAAAACCCGCTGACCTTCGAATCTTATGCCGAATTGCGTGATCTGTTTCGCGCCTTGTCCTGCGCCAGTGACATCAAGGTAGTGGTCATCGCCGGCGCTGGCGGCAATTTTTGTTCCGGTGGCGATGTGCATGAAATTATCGGTCCGCTGACCCGGATGTCCATGCCCCAGTTGCTTGCTTTTACCCAGATGACCGGCGACCTGGTCAAGGCCATGCGCGGGTGCCCGCAGCCGGTGATCGCAGCAGTGGCAGGGGTGTGTGCCGGCGCTGGCGCCATTCTGGCCATGGCGTCCGATATTCGACTGGGTACGGCCGACAGCAAAACCGCCTTTCTGTTTACCCGCGTGGGCCTGGCGGGAGCAGACATGGGTGCGTGTGCGATTTTGCCACGCATTATCGGCCAGGGCCGCGCCAGCGAACTGCTCTACACCGGCCGTTCCATGTCTGGCCAGGAAGGTCATCACTGGGGCTTCTATAACCAGTTGCATGAGCCAGACCAGGTGCTGGCGGCTGCGCACACGATGGCAGCGCAGATTGCAGCGGGCCCGACCTTTGCCAATGGCATCACCAAGCATTGCCTTCATCACGAATGGAATATGGGTGTGGACGACGCCATTGATGCCGAAGCCCATGCACAGGCCCTCTGTATGCAGACCCGGGATTTTCATCGGGCCTATCATGCTTTTGTGGCAAAAAACAAACCCGTGTTCGAGGGAGACTGATCATGCCTGACCACGAGTTTCTGGACTGGCCTTTTTTTGAAGAGCAGCATCGTCATGTTGTTGTTGAACTGGATCGCTGGGCAAAAGATAATCTGCGCAATGTGCCGCACGGTAATACCGATGACACCTGCCGCGAACTGGTGCGCCGGATGGGAGAAGGCGGCTGGCTGCGTTATGCCGTTCCGGCAGGGCCCAATGCAAGTTGGGGCGGCGCGCTGGAGCAGATTGATTCACGCATGATCTGCCTGATCCGCGAGACCTTCGCGCGCTATCACGGCCTGGCCGACTTTGCCTTTGCCATGCAGGGCCTGGGTAGCGGCGCCATTGTGCTGGGTGGCTCCGAGGCGCAGAAAAAATTCTACCTGCCGCGCGTGGCGCGAGGCGAGCTGATTGCTGCCTTCGCCCTGTCCGAGCCCGATGCCGGGTCCGATGTGGCCGCCATGGCCTGCAAGGCCACGCAGCAAGGATCCGAATATGTTCTTGATGGCGTCAAAACCTGGATTTCCAATGGCGACATTGCCGATTTTTATTGTGTCTTCGCGCGCACCGATTTTCTGCCGAGCGCGCGGGGCATCAGCGCCTTTATCGTGGACAGCAACACGAAGGGGCTGGATACGTCCGAGCGCATTCACGTCATGGCGCCGCATCCGATGGCGGTGCTCAAACTGAAGCAGTGCCGCCTGCCTGCCGAGGCCCTGCTGGGAACCAAGGGCGAGGGCTTCAAGCTGGCGATGCAGGTGCTGGATATTTTCCGCGCGTCGGTTGCGGCGGCCGCCAACGGGTTCGCCGCCAGGGCGCTGGACGAAGCCCTGGCGCGCAGCAAGACCCGCCAAATGTTTGGCGGTGTACTGGCCGACCTGCAACTGACGCAAGCTACGTTGGGCGATATGGCAACGGCGCTGGACGCCAGCCGCCTGCTGACCTATCGCGCCGCCTGGCGACGCGACGTGTACCAGGCCAGAACCACCAAGGAAGCCGCCATGGCCAAGATGTTTGCGACTGAATCGGCGCAGCAGGTTATTGACAAGGCCGTTCAGCTGTTTGGCGGACAGGGCGTGGTGGCCGGCGAGTGTGTAGAAGGGTTGTACCGGGATATTCGCGCCCTGCGTATTTACGAAGGCGCCACCGAAGTGCAGAAACTGATTATTGCACGTGAATTATTGCGGGACTGAATCGAAACGGGAGCAAAGACTTCCTGACTCATCCGCGCCGCCGGTTGAGCCGACAACCCAGGAGACAAGACATGCCAGCACAGATAGGATTGCAAGACCGCTTTGTCATTGAACATCTGCCCGAGAGCGGGCAGCAGCCACAGTACCTGTTCGACTTGCCACAACTGCACTATCCCGAGAAACTCAATAGTGCCGTGGAACTGATTGATCGCCACGTGCAGCAGGGGCGAGGCCAGAATATTGCATTGCGCTGGTTGCAGGACGGTATGCAGAAGCAGATGACCTATCAGGCGCTGGCGCAATGGACCAATCAGCTGGCACGGGTGCTGACCGAAGATCTGGGACTGGTATCGGGCAACCGGCTGTTGCTGCGCGGACCCAATAACGTGGGTATGGCTGGCGCGCTGCTGGCGTGCCTGAAGGCGGGCATTGTCGCTGTGCCCACCATGCCGCTGTTGCGCGCCCGGGAGCTGAGCGCCATTCTGACAATCTCACAGGCGCAGGCAGCGCTTTGCGATGAACGGTTGCTGCAGGAGCTGGAGCACTGCCGCAACGCCGATAATCCGAACTATTGCCCGACGCTGCAGCAGATCATGGCTTTCGGCACGCAGACGCCAGACAGCATGCAGGCGCGGGCCGACACCAAAAGCGATGCGCCCTACGACGCACAGACGCTGCGCGACGACCCCTGCATGATCGCCTTTACCAGCGGCACGACCGGCAAACCTAAGGGCTGCATCCATTTTCATCGCGATGTGCTTGCCATGTGCGATACCTTTTCCAGCCAGGTTCTGCAAACCCGGGCGACCGATATCGCTTGCGGCACGCCGCCGCTGGCGTTTACTTTCGGGCTGGGCGGGTTGCTGTGCTTTCCATTGCGCGCCGGCGGCTCGACCCTGCTGGTGGAAAAGCTGACCCCTGACGCATTTTTACAGATCATTCAGGACCATAAGGTGACCATGACCTTTACGGCGCCCACCTTCTATCGCAAGATGGCCGGCCTGGCCGACGACTATTCGCTCGATTCCCTGCGGGTCTGCGTCTCGGCTGGCGAAGCGTTGCCCGATGACACGCGCCAGATATGGAAAAAGGCCAGCGGCATCAATATGACAGATGGCATTGGGGGGACGGAAATGATGCATGTGTATATTTCCAGTACCGGTAACGATATCCGGGACGGGGCAATCGGGCGGGTGGTGCCCGGCTACCAGGCGCGGGTGGTCGATGCCGATATGAACGAGGTGCCGCCCGGCACGCTTGGCCGGCTGGCCGTGCGCGGCCCGACCGGTTGCCGTTATCTGGATGATGAGCGACAGTCTCGTTACGTGCAGCAGCAGTGGAACCTGCCCGGCGACGCTTTTGTGATGGATGCAGACGGCTACTTTTATTATCGAGCGCGCGACGATGACATGATCGTCTCGGCTGGATACAACATTGCTGGTCCGGAAGTCGAAAGCGTGCTCATGACTCACGAAGCGGTGAACGATTGCGGGGTGGTGGGCCGCGGCGACGCCGAGCGCGGTGCGATCGTCAAGGCCTATATTGTGCTGAACGACGGCTTTACGCCCGGCGCAGAACTGGTCGCGGCACTGCAAGATTATGTGAAGCAGGAAGCGGCGCCCTACAAGTATCCACGCGAAATTGAATTTGTTGAGCAGTTGCCGCGCACCGAAACCGGTAAGCTGCAGCGCTTTGTTCTGAGAAAAATGACCGAAACCCGGTAATGGAATGGGAATTGAAACATGGAAATATTGCAACCGTCAGACTGGACCAAGCCCCGCGGCTACGCCAACGGCACCATGATCACCGTCGAGGCCGGCAGCCGCCTGCTGTTTGTCGGTGGCCAGATCGGCTGGAACGGGCAGCAGCAGTTTGAATCCGACGACCTGGGCGAACAGGTGCGCCAGACCCTGGAAAATATCGTGGCTATCCTCAGGGAGGGCGGGGCAGCGCCATCCGATATTGTCCGCATGAACTGGTACGTCACCGACAAGCGCGAATATGTGGCCGCTTATCCGGCGATTGGCGAGCATTACCGCAATGTTATCGGCCGGCATTTTCCCGCCATGACGGCGGTACAGGTGGCCGGCCTGGTGGAAGACCGGGCCAAAGTGGAAATCGAGGTGACGGCAGTGGTGCGCGGCTCCCAACAATCCTCGGACTGAATGGGGGTTTTGCCGCCTTTTACAGGGGCGAAAAGGGTAAAATAACGCTTTTGCTCATTGTTGGTGCGCCGCGCCAGCCCAGTCTTTCCGGATTCAAGCACGATCATGACTTCTGCCGCCCCTGTATCTCTGGTGCCCGACTGCACCATCTCTCCCGTCTCTGAAATTGTCGAAGAGCTCAAGGCGGGGCGTATTGTCATCCTGGTCGACGAAGAGGATCGCGAAAATGAAGGTGATCTGGTCATGGCGGCAGACTTTGTCACGCCTGAGGCCATCAACTTCATGGTGACCTACGCCCGGGGCCTGGTATGCCTGACGCTCACTGAAGAGCGTTGCCGCCAGCTGGAGCTGCCGCTCATGGCCTCACGCAACGGCACCTCCTTTGGCACCAACTTTACCGTGTCCATCGAGGCGGCCGAGGGAGTGACTACGGGCATTTCCGCCGCTGACCGGGCCCGCACTATTCAGGCGGCTGTTGCCAAAAACGCCAAGCCCCAGGATCTGGTCAACCCGGGACATATCTTTCCGGTCCAGGCCGTTTCGGGCGGCGTGCTGATCCGTGCCGGGCACACCGAAGCGGGCTGTGACCTTACTGCCATGGCAGGCCTGACGTCAGCCGCGGTCATCTGTGAAATTCTCAAACCCGATGGCAGCATGGCGCGCCTTCCCGATCTGGTTACCTTCGCCCGTGAACACAATCTGAAAATCGGCACGATCGCCGATCTGATCCAGTATCGCAGCGAAAACGAATCCATGATTCGCCGCCTGGGCAGCAAGACCCTGAACACACCTTTCGGCCGGTTCGAAGCGGTATCCTATCAGGACAGCATGTCGGGCGCCGGGCATATTGCGCTGGTGCATGGCGCTATCGATCCCGACCAGGAAACGCTGGTGCGCGTCCATGAGCCGGTATCGGTCCTGGATCTGCTGGACCTGGAACGCAATGCTCACAGCTGGGGCATCGCACAGGCGCTGGAAGTTATTTCCGCCAGCCCGGCCGGCGTTCTGGTGCTGCTTAACTGCCAGGGATCGCAAAAGGGCCTGATCGAGGCGCTGGAAAAATGGGGAGAAACCGAGAGCACCGCGCGCAGAGATGATCGCTACGATCTGCGCACTTACGGTATCGGTGCGCAAATATTACGTGAACTGAACGTCGGAAAGATGCGCCTGCTCGCACTTCCACGTAAAATGCCAAGCATGACTGGTTATGCACTTACCGTGACAGGTTACGAAACTTCTTCTGACCCCCGCTGATTTTAAAGGAATGGCTATGAAACCCTATACACTCGCCCCTGATCTGAATGGCGAAGGCCTGCATATCGGTATCGTGTGCGCACGATTTAACGAGGAAATTGGTTTTGCCGAGCTCGAAGCCTGCCTGGCCGAGCTTGGCGAGCTGGGTGTCGACGAGCGCGACATTATGGTCGTGACTGTGCCCGGCGCGCTCGAAGTCGGCCTGACGCTGGCGCAAATGGCCGAAACCTACGAATTTGATGCGCTGATCGCCCTGGGGGCGGTCATTCGCGGTGAAACCTATCACTTCGAAATCGTCAGCAATGAAAGTGCTGCGGCCATTACCCGAGTGTCCATGGATACCAATGTGCCGGTGGCCAATGGTATTCTCACGACAGAAGATGAAGAGCAGGCCAAGGCCCGTGCCGAACAGAAAGGCAAGGATTGCGCCCAGGTTGCCGTGGAAATGGCCAATCTGTCGGCCGCACTGGTGCCCGAGTCGGAAGATGAAGATGATGACTTCGAAGATCTGGACGATGACGACGACCAGGACGACGAAGACGATGAAACCGAAGAAGTAGCAGATACCCCAAGGCGATAGGACAACGAGTGGCTCAGGATAATAAAACAATGCATCGCAGTGCGCGCCGTCGGGCGCGCGAATTTGCCCTTCAGGGTATCTATGCCTGGCTGGTCAGTGGCGACACTGACCAGCGCGAGGCAGGCGCCATCGACGCTCACATCCAGGACAGCCCGGAATTCGAAAACGCCGATCCGGTCTGGTTCAAGACGTTGTTGCATGGCGTTTTTGCCGATGCGCCGGCGCTGCGTGAAGCATTCGTGCCCTATATCGACCGCCCGCTGGACGAACTTTCACCCATCGAGCACGGCATTCTGCTCATCGGCAGTTACGAGCTCATTCACCATCTGGATGTTCCGTACAGAGTTGCCATTAACGAAGCAGTGGAGCTGGCAAAGGAATTTGGCGGCACCGACGGCTTCAAATTTGTCAATGGCGTACTGGACAAACTGGCGGCCCGCGTGCGTTCTCTCGAAGTCAATGCCGGCCGCTGACCTAGGTTCGGCGACCGGATGCGCTCTGGCCGGCGCCTGGCGCTAGCCGGACGCTTTTGTGAAGCGATGCTCGTGCAATTGAAGAGCGGTTCCTATGTCCGGCGAATTTGATCTGATCCGTAATTTTTTTACCCGCCCCGCAGCGTCTGTTGATATTGCGGTGGGGGACGATTGCGCCATCCTGACACCCACGGCTGGCACCTCCCTGGCGGTCAGCAAGGATCTGCTGCTCGAAGAGCGCCATTTCTTTTCCGACGTGGACCCCGAATCGCTGGGCCATAAATCGCTGGCAGTCAACCTGTCCGACCTGGCCGCGATGGGGGCGACGCCGCGCGGTTGTCTGCTGGGCATTGCGCTGCCGCGTTACGATGCCGATTGGCTGACGGCGTTTTCCCGTGGCTTTAACCGCCTGGCCGACAAATACCAATGCCCGCTTATCGGTGGCGATACCACCCGCAGCGAACACGATATTGTCATCAGCGTTACCGTGCTGGGCGAAGTGACCCAGCCGTTTTTGCTTCGCAGCCGGGCTCTGCCCGGTGATGATATCTGGGTTTCTGGCACCCTGGGCGCTGCCGACTGGGCCCTGAATCTGCTGCTGCGTCAGAAGGCGGGTGAAATTCTGAACGAACGCGAAACACAAATGCTTCAGGCCACCCGGCATGCCCTGGAATGGCCCGAGCCACGTGTGTCCCTGGGGTTTGCCCTGCGGCCACTGGCGCATGCCGTCATAGACCTATCCGACGGCCTGGTGCAGGACTTGAAACATATTTTGCATGCCAGCGGTGTCGCTGCCGTATTGTATGAATCTTTAATGCCTGTTAATCTTAGCCTGCCAGACGATGACCCGCAGCAATTGCGCCAGTCCGTATTGGGCGGGGGTGACGTCTACGAGTTGTGTTTTACGGCGCCGCAGACCGCCAGAGCGGCACTGCAAGCCATTGCTGCCAGCCTGCCTGTGATGCTTACGCGCATCGGCGAGGTTCACGTCGGGCAGGGTTTGCGGGTACTTGATGCTGCGCAACAGGATATTTCCGCACTTCCAGCGGGGTTCGACCATTTCCGGCCAGCTCGTCGGCGCAAGCCGTACACACAGAAGTAATAGCATGATAGAAGAAATTCATACGCAAACGATACACAATGCCGCTGGCACCAAAACGACCGTGAACGCACAATGGCCTACTTTCGGCTGGATCCGGGCTGATGCCCACCGCTTCTTTGCCTTTGGGCTTGGCGCCGGGCTGATCAGACCGGGATCCGGAACCTGGGGCACCCTGCTGGCCTGGGTGCTCTGGTGGCCGCTCAGTTTTGTGCTGGGCACCGATTTTTACATGGCGCTGTTCATTCTGATCGGCTTTGCTTACGGCGTCTATTGCTGCCATCGCGTCGCACAGGAAATGCATGTGGATGACCACGGCGGCATCGTCTGGGACGAGATGGTCGCCTTCTGGGCGGTCCTTTTGCTGGTGGCGCCCATGAACCTGGGCTGGCAATTGGTCGCCTTTATCCTTTTTCGCTTTTTCGATATCGTCAAACCGCCACCCATTGGCTACTTTGATCGTACGCTCAAAAACGGGTTCGGCGTCATGTGGGACGACGTGGTGGCAGCGGCCTATACGCTGTTCATCATGGCGATCGCCACCAGAATGCTGGGGTGAGTATGTCAGAATTGTTGAGTGAACAGTGGCAGGTCGCTGCCCAGTTGGGAGAAGCGCTCAAGAAAAAAAGCGGGTTGCTGGCCACGGCCGAATCCTGCACGGGCGGGCTGCTTGCCGGTGCGATTACAGCCATCGCTGGTTCAAGCCAGTGGTTTGATCGGGGGTTTGTGACCTATACCAACGAAGCCAAAATGGATATGTTGGGCGTAAATCTGGCTGCGCTGGACAATTTTGGGGCGGTCAGCCAGGAAGTGGCCATCGAAATGGCCGAAGGGACGTTAAACCATGCACCGCTTTCCACCTGCGCGGTCAGCACAACCGGCATCGCCGGTCCTGATGGCGGCACCGAACACAAACCGGTAGGTCTGGTGTGCTTTGCGGTTTCCTATCGCAAGGCTGACGGCATCGTCACGCTGCCATTCTCGCAGAATTTTGTCGGAGATCGTCATCAGGTGCGTGTCCAGGCGGTCATCTACGCCATGGAAATTACCCGACGCATCGTCGAGGAAAATTGATCTGATTCTGGCAAGACAGTGAAGAGGCGGCCGGGCCCGCAGTTGCTGTCGCCAGGTTGTGGCCGCTATTTCAGCACTTTAATTATTGCACTCCTGACACGCCTATCAGCGTCGCTTGATGCTTATTGATATCATAAGTTATAATTGCTATCAAAGTAATCAAAAGGAGATATTGATATGGCATCTGTCACTATCCGACATATCCCGGATGAAGTTCATCGTGCATTACGTCTTCGTGCCGCCAAACATGGGCGCAGCACCGAAGCTGAGATCCGCAGTATTCTTGAACAGGCTGCCAGACCAGAAGGGCGTCTTCAACTCGGTTCGTTAATGACAGCTATTGCTAAAGACGCGGGCGGATTGACCGACGCCGAGGTAGCGCATTTTGAACAGCTTCGTGACAAAACTCCAGCCGAGCCAATGGGGTTTGAATGATCGTTCTAGACACAAATGTTATTTCTGAGCTATGGAGGATCAAACCGGATTCCAACGTGCTGGAATGGATCGATGCTCAGACGATTGAAACATTATATCTATCGGTAGTGACGGTGGCTGAAATACGATATGGGGTGGCTACCATGCCGGCAGGTAAACGCCGTAAGATCTATCAGGACAGGTTAGAGCAGGAGGTACTGCCAGCATTCAAGGGGCGTGTTCTTGCCTTCGATCTGGAAGCGTCCAGGGTCTATGCCGAATTGATGGCCGGTGCAAAAGCGCAAGGTAAGCCTGTAGGCAAGGATGATGGTTATATTGCAGCCATTGCCGCAACCAATGGTTTCATCGTGGCAACACGAGACGTCGGCCCATTTGCAGCGGTCGGCGTCTCAGTGATCAATCCCTGGGTACAGCCGCCCAGGATACATTGATTGCGGTCTCATCATGGCACATAAAAGACTGCCTTCTACGTTTTAAGACAGCCATATCCAGATGTGATATCAGATCCCGCGCGCCCGATTGATCTGATCGCGCGTCTCCCGTGCTACACGAGCCGCTTCTTCTTTCCAGTTTTCATCCGAGCTGGCATACAAAATGGCGCGGGACGAATTGATCATCATGCCGGTACCGGCGATATTGCGGCCGGCCGTCACGGTTTGCTCGATATCTCCGCCCTGGGCGCCGATGCCCGGCACCAGCAACGGCATGGCGTCGCCCACCCGGGCGCGAACCTTGCTCAACTCTTCGGGGAAGGTGGCGCCTACCACCAGGCCGCACTGACCGTGCGTGTTCCATTTTTCCGCGACTATGCTGGCCACATGCAGGTATAGCGGTTCGCCGCTGGCAGACTCGACAAATTGCAGGTCGGAGCCGCCCGGATTGGAGGTGCGGCACAGAATAATAATGCCCCGGTCTTTCCACGCCAGGTACGGCTCGATGGAATCGAATCCCATATATGGACTGACGGTAACGGCATCGGCCTTGTACCGTTCGTAAGCCTCGCGGGCGTAATGTTCAGCCGTCGTGCCGATGTCGCCGCGCTTGGCGTCCAGCACAATGGGTAAATGCGGATAGGTCTCGTGGATATAGGCGCACAGTTGCGACAACTGTTCTTCCGCGCCCTGTGACGCAAAATAGGCAATTTGCGGTTTGAAGCCGCAGGCGTAGGGCGCTGATGCATCCACGATGCCCTTGCAGAACTCGAATGTGGATTCGCGGTTCTGTTTCATGCTAACCGGTAGTCTTTCGGGATCAGGGTCAAGGCCGACCATGAGAAGGGAGTTCTGGCTTTGCCAGGCGGATTCCAGTTTTTCGATAAATGTCATGAATAATTAATGTGAAAACAGACGAACAAAGAGCAAACCAAACCAGACCAGGCCGGCGAAAGTGATCACCATCATGACAGCAGCGCTGGCAATATCCTTGGTCTGGCCAATCAGGGGATGGGTTTCAGCACTGACCGTATCGGCCAGCACTTCGATGGCCGAGTTGATCAGCTCTACGGTCAGGACGCTGACCAGCACCCCCAGCAACACAATGATCTCCGCAAAGTTGCGTCCCAGCAGGAAGGCAAAGGGCGTGAGCGCGATGCAGACAATCAGTTCCTGGCGGAAGGCTTCCTCGCTGGAAAAGGCTGCACGAAAGCCCTGTGCCGAGTACACAGTCGACTGGATAAAACGCAGTACGCCGCGATTTTTGCGGCCGTGCGGATGGCTTGGTCGATTCATGAACGACATTGTAGTTCACAAAACGCTACGGCTTGATTAAACGGCGCAGTACCTGCTCATTCAAACGTGTTGATCCGACATTTTCTCTGCCGTGGGCTGTGTGTCGGTTTTTGTATTCGCCACTGCGCCGCACTTTGCAAACAGGGCGCAAGATCGCGGGCGAGGGCGTTGGCCGATGGTTCATTGTTGAACCGATGTTGTTAAACGCTACGGCTGACGCCTGGATCGCAATTTAAGGAAAGCCACGCAAAGAAAAGCCCCGAAACGGCGAACCGTTCGGGGCTTGTTTGCAGCGGACCTGCACAAGGCAGGCCCAGGGTGTATCTGGCAGATTAGAATCCGCCCATGCCACCCATACCGCCCATACCACCCATGTCTGGCATGGCAGGAGCTGGTTTGTCTTCAACGATTTCGCAAACAGCAGCTTCAGTTGTCAGCAGCAGGCTGGCAACAGAGGCAGCGTTTTGCAGTGCAGTGCGGGTCACTTTGGTTGGGTCCAGAACACCTTGTTCAACCAGATCGCCGTACTCGCCAGTTGCTGCGTTGTAACCGTAGTTGCCTTCACCGGCAGCAACTTTGGCTACAACAACGCTTGGCTCGTCGCCAGCGTTAGCAACGATCGTGCGCAGAGGCGCTTCAACAGCGCGCAGAATCAGTTTGATACCTGCGTCCTGATCGGCGTTGTCGCCCTTGATTTTTTCAATGGCTTTCTTGGCACGAATCAGCGCTACGCCACCGCCAGGAACGATACCTTCTTCAACAGCGGCGCGTGTTGCATGCAGTGCGTCTTCAACACGGGCTTTCTTCTCTTTCATTTCGATTTCGGTTGCGGCACCAACACGGATCACGGCAACACCGCCTGCCAGTTTGGCAACGCGCTCTTGCAGTTTTTCGCGATCGTAGTCAGAAGTGGCTTCTTCGATCTGTGTACGGATTTGTTTAACACGAGATTCGATGTTTGCGCTAACGCCTGCACCGTCAATGATGATAGTGTTTTCTTTGCCCACTTCGATACGTTTGGCCTGGCCCAGATCTTCGATCGTGGCTTTTTCCAGAGACATACCGGTTTCTTCAGAGATCACAGTACCACCAGTCAGGATGGCGATGTCTTCCAGCATGGCTTTGCGACGGTCGCCAAAGCCTGGTGCTTTGACTGCAGTGGTTTTCAGGATGCCGCGGATGTTGTTCACAACCAGCGTTGCCAGGGCTTCGCCTTCAACGTCTTCAGCGATGATCAGCAGAGGACGGCTTGATTTGGCAACTTGTTCCAGGATAGGCAGCAGATCACGGATGTTGCTGATTTTTTTGTCGAAAATCAGAACGTATGGATCTTCCAGAGCAGAAACCTGTTTGTCCTGGTTGTTGATGAAGTAAGGAGACAGGTAGCCACGGTCAAATTGCATACCTTCAACGACGTCCAGCTCGTTGTCCAGTGATTTGCCGTCTTCAACAGTGATCACGCCTTCTTTGCCTACTTTGTTCATGGCATTGGCGATGATGTCACCAATAGAGCTGTCGCTGTTGGCAGAGATGGAACCAACCTGGGCAATTTCCTTGCTGGTTGTGCATGGACGTGACAGTACTTGCAGTTCTGCAACAGCAGCGGCTACAGCCTTGTCGATACCACGTTTCAGATCCATTGGGTTGATACCGGCAGCCACGTATTTGAGGCCTTCTTCAACGACGGACTGAGCCAGCACCGTTGCTGTTGTGGTACCGTCACCGGCGTTGTCAGATGTTTTTGAAGCAACTTCTTTAACCAGCTGGGCGCCGATGTTTTCGAATTTGTCTTTCAGTTCGATTTCTTTGGCAACAGATACGCCGTCTTTTGTTACGGTAGGGGCGCCGAATGAACGCTCCAGAACAACGTTACGGCCTTTAGGGCCCAGTGTTGTCTTAACAGCGTTTGCCAGAATGTTTACACCACGGACGATGCGCACGCGTGCGTCGTCACCGAATAGTACTTGCTTAGCAGCCATGTTTAATTCCTTGATTGATTGTCTCAGTAGCCCTTGTATGCCATGCAGAGCAGGGCGGGCGGGTTAGTCTTGCGGGCGGATCAGCCGACTACTGCGAGGATTTCTTCTTCGCGGATAACCAGCAGCTCTTCGCCGTCAACTTTGACGGATTGACCGGCATACTTACCAAAAAGGACTTTGTCGCCTACTTTCAGGTCAACGGCGATAACTTTGCCATCGTCTGTTTTTTTGCCTGGACCAACAGCAACAACTTCACCCTGATCTGGTTTTTCTGCTGCACTGTCAGGGATAACGATACCGGACGAAGTTTTCGTTTCGTTATCGAGGCGCTTGATGATCACGCGGTCTTGCAAAGGACGCAATGCCATGGAGAAACTCCTGAAAATATAAAAATAGGTTGGTAAATTGAGTTAGTCAGGTCGGCTGTTAGCACTCGACCCTACTGAGTGCTAATTATAGGGATGAATGGCTCAGTTTCAAGAGGGAAAGTTGGCTTGTTACATTTTTGACACGGATTGGGGGTCCTGTCGATTGTCAGTTGTCGAAGTTTTCATAGAATCAGATTTCGGTAACTTTAAAACCAGAGCGATTATTATTCGATTGTTGTCTTGTGTCGAAGTTTTCATAGAATCAGATTTCGGTAACTTTAAAACCAGAGCGATTATTATTCGATTGTTGTCTTGTTTATTTAAATCAATAGCTTACGAGAAAATGGCTAATCGCCTCTAAAACGTGGTTTTTTTTCTCTTGCAACGAAAGTAAAACTTTGGTGCTTAAAGAGGCTCTTTCCGACAAATCTCTTGCTATGAAAGTAGTAATTCGGAAAATATCAAGATAAGAAGGTTATTTTCGTTAGATTATCGATAAATCTGGATTGAGAAGAACTTTTTTAGTGAAACTATGGCTTTAAAGCTTCCCGGCGCATTGAGTCATTTGTTAGATTTTCTCAATGGGCGACCTCCTATGCTCAAATCAGGCCACAAGTGCGCTTAATTCTCTGGGTAGTCCAGTATCTGCCTTGTGAAACCCGTATCTTCCTGCTCAATGCGATAATGCAGTTACAAGCATCCTGCTTTCATCAGATTCGACGAACGTCCTTAATTCGCTGTTGTATCCCAATCTCAGCTACGATCCGAGCCTACATTTAAAGCCGCTGTCACTTCTGAGCGACCTTCCGATTCTGCTGGTCGTCGATCCGAAGCTTCCCATCACAAATCTAAAGGAGTTCGTGGCTTATGCAAAAGCGAATCCGAGAAAGCTGAATTTCGGATCTCCAGGCAATGGGGGGATCTTCCACTTGGCAGGAGAGCTTTTCAGTGATCAAGCAGGCATCGAGCTTCAACACATCGCGTACAGAGGTGGCGGGGAGGTGATGAACGCAGTTATGCGCGGAGAAGTGCAGGCGTACTTCGGTGTTGTGGGCTCTACATTGCCATTTGTCAACAGCGGTAAATTACGTGCGCTTGCTGTGGGCGGGGGAAGCAGGATGCCAGCGCTTCCCGAAGTGCCCACCTTTTCAGAATCTGGTTATCCTGAGTTTCAGGTTGCTTCCCGTTATGGGCTGACCATTCCAGCGGCAACTCCGCAGCCGATCGTGGATCGCCTAAGCAAGGCCATTCAAGCTGTCCTGTCTAATGCGGAGTTTCGAAAGAGGTTCGAGTCCCTAGGATTTGTGGTTCCCGTTACATCTAGTCCGTCTCAATTCAAAGCCATTATTGAGGATGATAAGATCCGATGGCAATCTCTGATTAGACGCCAAAAGCTCACTCTGGAATAAAGGATATGTGCGAGCATTTGTGGCGTTGCCTTTTTTTAGCTCACATGAAATTTCACGTCGCCCATCAGATGAGCTACGACCTCACGGCGAATAAATTGCCAGGTACCGTCTAGTTTGGCAAATCGATCTTCATAGCGACCGGTGCAGATGGCCTGAAGCGGAAATTCGGGAAGTTCCTGATGAACTGTGAAGTAGCTCGTGGAAGTCGCAGAGTCTTTATCTAGATCAACGTTGACTAGAATGTTAGAGACTGCGTGCCAGGTACGAGGTGTCTCATCGTAATGCCGCTGGATTCCGGAAACGAAATACTGCTCGATCTCGGCGCGTCCTTTGACGACGCTGCCGGGAACTACCAGCGTTGCATGCTCTAGCAGCTTCGCTATCTCGTCGAACTTTCCGCCGTCGACAAGATAGGGATATGTTGAGATTAGTCGCGTGATTTCACGCTCGGCGTCCAATAGAGCGATGAGATTAGAGTCAATTTCAGTAACAGATTTCATGAACTGTTTATGTCCTCGTGTATTTTGTAATTACAAAGAATCGAAGTAAGGTTGTGTAGTAAAAGGCAAATCGTTGCAATGCTAGTTGGGTAATCATTTGGTCTGTGTGCAAGGCGGGTGTGTGGGCGAATTGGCGACGTCAATATCTATCTGCAAGTTACAACAAAGTTATGTCACAGTAAAAAAGCATGCATTTTAAAGGAGCAGGTAAGCTTTATTGGTCTGTCGATGTAAATTTTAAGCGTTCATGGGGCGGCAATTAATGACGGTCTAAACTCATAGCAATCCATGCTGATATCACCGCGATAGATGCAGCGGCGTAGAATGCAACCGGCAAGCCCGGAACGAACCGACCAGGCTCGGCACCCATTGTATAAACCGCCGCAATGATTGCAATACCTAGTGCGCCGCCAATCTGCTGATCCATTTGCAATAGTCCAGAAGCTGTTCCAGTTTGCTTGTTTGGCACACCTTGCATGATCGCCATGGTGCCAGGCACGAAGACTAAGGCAATGCCCACCGCATGTACCAGAAGAGGGACCAATACGCCAGGGAAATAGTGGCTGGTTTGATCCAACGTTGCAAATAAACATAGACTGACTGCAACTAGTAGGCTTCCGACAACTAACAACATTCGTGGACCGGTTTTACTGATCAGGCTTGGTACGAAATGGCTAATGGTGAAAACAGTTGCGGTAAGAGGCACATAGGCGAGCCCTGCCATCAGTGGCGCCAATCCCAAGACGCGTTGCAAATATTGAACGACCATAAACAACATTGAAAAATGCATGCCTACAATCAAAGCCATGACGACCAAAGCCGCTAGTCTTGATCGATTACGTAGCAGGCCAAGGTCGAGCAAAGGCGCTTTGTGTCTTGCCTCGATTCGATAAAACGTGGCGAAGAACACCGCTGCTGCTGCAAACGCCAGGATGCATCCTGGCGTGACCCACCCATTTTCGGCCGCGTGGATAAACCCATACACCAGTGCAACCGAACCCAGCGTGCCAGTAATAGCACCACCGATATCGAGTCGGGACGGTGTCGGGCGTGTTTCTTCCACCAGACGACCGATTAGCGATATGACTATCATCCCTGCGGGTACGTTAATGAGTAGTGACCAATGCCATGACAAGAATTCCGTTAATGCCCCGCCAAAAATTAAACCAGCTGAAGCACCGATAGATGAAACAGCAATGAATAATGCCATCCCACGTGCTCTTTCGGCTTCATTCCTGGCCATGACTGTTACCAGTGCGAGCACGCTAGGGCCTGACAGAGCGGCGCCTATGCCTTGCAGAACACGGGCCGCAATAAGCACTTCTGGTGTCTGCGCGACGCCTCCGATAAAGGACGAAACCACAAAAATAGCGAGACCTAACCGAAAAGCACGTACTTGGCCAATCATGTCGCCAAGCCTGCCACCGAATAGCAACAGGCCACCGAAGGCGAGCGCAAAGGCGTTAGGAATCCACGAAAGCGTAGCAGGACTGAAGCCAAGTTCTTGCTGAATGCGCGGCAAAGCTACGATAACGATTAGAAAATCCATTTGCAACATCAACTGGGCCGCCAGTATGGTCCAGAGTGCAAAAGTTCGGCGTCCTGAATTGGACGCGTTTTGTTGTAAGGGTAGCGTTGCCATGTATGGCCTTGGAGTAACGTGTGTAAGGTGAGGGTGGGTGCTCAGGCCCCCAATTAGATTTGCGAAGCGCCACCGTCGACAAATAACTCAACGCCGTTGATGTAACTGGCGGCATCATTGGATAGAAATACCACCGCATTTGCAATATCTTCGGGCGTGCCAATGCGGCCGACTGTGCTTTGCCCGTTCATGTGTGTAAATGCAGCTTCCCTTTGCTCCGGCGGAAAAAAGGTTTCCAGGCTTTCAGTGTGCACAGGACCGGGACTGACTACGTTGATCCGGATAATGCAATGAATGAATTGCGCAGTATTGTGATGCGCGCCGACAGCAAGTGGACAGACACCGGTATCCCGCGCGTGTCGATGGTTAAGGCAGAAGCGTGTGCGAATCAGGTTTATCAGCCCATGCTTCACCTTGTTCTTCAAGGCAGCAAGAGCCTGTCTATTGGCGGCAATATTTTTAACTATGACGCTGCGACTTACTTTGTTGTTCCGGTTGACGTGCCCGCGACGGGAGAGATCTATGCGGATGGACCTGATCTGCCTTATCAGGCCATCAGTCTGGCACTGGACCGGATGTGATTGCCACTTTGCTGGATGAAAACAGCGATGCCACCGGTGGGCATGAGCGGAAAAGTATGAGCTGTTTTTCAGCGGTCACTGCGCCTGCTGAAATGATTGATGCCTGGTTGCGCATGATGAGACTCATTGACCGGCCAGGGGAGGCTGCTGTGCTTGCCCCTATGATCGAGCGTGAAATTCTTTTTAGAGCGATGCAAGGCCCGCTAAGAGAGGTGCTTTACGATATCGCCTGCCCTGATGGACGGCTGTCACAGATTCGCCGCGCTATCCAGTGGATACGCGAGCATTATACCCAGCCGTTTCGAATCGATAGCCTGGCCGCCATAGCGGATATGAGCGTGGCGGCATTTTATCGTCATTTCAAAACAGTCACCAATATGACGCCCATACAATACCAGAAGCGTCTACGTCTGCTGCGGGCGCGCTGGATGCTTATTTTCGATCCAGGCGATGCCGCAACAATTGCTTTTAGCGTAGGCTATGAAAGCGCGTCACAATTTAGCCGTGAATACGTGCGCCTCTTTGGCATGCCGCCGGCGCGGGATGCGGCCAGGTTCAGACAACCTTCCGCTCTGGCACCGGTTAAGATCGGCGCGATGGATGCACTGGGCTATAACAGCTAAGGTGCAGTTGTAAGCCAAATCACATATTTGATATTTCCTCAACCGGTTACTCGTGCGTTAGTTGCAGTCCGATATGCGCGTATCGGCAATCGTTTGCGCAAAGCCTTTGCCAAATAGCCCGGCCGGTGTCTGAAAGCCAGACCTGTACTCTCCGCCAAGCACGCGCCGTGCTGCTTCGGCTGCTGCCATCGGTGTAAAGGTATAGCCATTTACCGTGTCAAGAACAGAACCCGCTTGCAGCCCGTTTGCCCCAATGACCTGAACCGCCGCCTGATAGCGATTGGCGTTGCGCTCTTCTATCGTCGGCCCGGCGGGCAGGGCGCTCAGCTCGCCTGTGGGGAAGGCATTACCCGACACGTGCACGAACGTCTCAATGTCCGGGACACCGGTCGCTATGCCGATTGTGATGAGGTCGGGCAGTGTCACCGGAAAACACGAGACCGGGCCAGCGCCAAAGTCAAAGACGCCTGCAGCGGTGCTGCTTTTGGTAACCAACTGACCGCCTGAGCGAATGAGCAATTGCGTCGTCAGGTTTTCGCTGGCGCTGACCGCGGAACCGCGCGACATCGAACCGGACACATGCAGTGCAATGCTGATCTTGCGCGGCTCGCTAACGCGCTCTATCGCATGCGCAGCCAGGCAGCCCAGCATTGTCACACTCCCGCCGCTGCCCGGTAGCAGCATCACGCCCGCAGCTTTGGCCTGTGCGTCCAGTTTTTCCGCCAGTTGATAGCTATCGAGCTCCGCGGCGATATCAAGGTAATGCACACCATTACGTATCGCGGCGTGCATGAGCGGGCCTGCGGTATGCATATAGGGCCCGGCGCAATTGAGGATTACCGACACGTCTGACAGCGCTTTGTCGATTGCAGCGTCATTGTCAAGACCAAATACGCGATACTCAGCTTGTGTCTGAGCAGCCAATGCAGATAACGGCTCAGCATTGCGACCTGCCAGAACCAGCGCAAGGCCAGCGGCGTGGGCAAGTTCAGAGGTCATGCTGCCGGTATAACCTGCTGCGCCATAGATCATTAATTTTTTCATGTCATTTACATCTGTAAAAAAGTGGTTAATCAGAATTTGAACGGATTATTCCAGATCTGCGTCAATACGAACAATGCGCCAGCCGGTGTCGAACAAGAAACACAACAAGCCGATCTCGTGACCGAATTCGCCTGTAAAATCCACGCGTACCTGTGCCTGGCCCTGATCTTTGAATTCAGCAGACAGCAAATGGGTCTGCGTGTGATAGTCAACGAAATACCGCTTCAGGTAATCGCTAATGCCGGCATGTCCGGTGAACTGCTTACCGACCGACACATCGTGAATGACCGCCTCCGGTGAGAACAATGCAAGGGCTGTGTCAATATTGAATGCATTGGTGGCTGCAATCAGCTTGTTTACGACGGCTCTGTTATTGAGTGGCATCATCGTGCTGCCAGCTTTTGTAGACGAACTCCAGGCTGTAGCCGTCAGGGTCCCTGACCTGCGCCGCGTAATAGCGGGGGTCATAATGAAGTTGAGGTCCTGGCTTATGGATCTGCGTCGCACCGGCAGCCAGTGCAGCAGCATAGGCTGTGTTTACGATGTCTTCAGAGTTTGCCACAAAACCCACGTGCACCGCTTCAGGCGCCGGCTGTCCTTGTCTTAACCAGAAAAATATCCTTCCTTTGGCGCCGAACCCCATCAAATCTGGATGCCCTGCGGGGCCATCCTTGCCGTCGTAATCATGCCGGTTGGTAATGCCAAGGATGGGCAGCACTTTTGTGTAAAAAGCGATGGCGCTCTCGGTATTGCTTACGGTAAGAAAGATATGATCAAGCATGTTGAATTCCTGGTTTAAATGACATTGCCGCCTGAAATGGCGCTTCTTCGTTCGACTTTCACGGTCGCGGTCGCGGTCCGGACTGCAGTTAAAACAACAATATTGCTTATTTCTTTTTTGATCGCCCGGGCCAACTATACCTGCGCCCATGCGGGGATTGCTGTCAGTATTCTTTACCATCTTCATTGGTTAAATCCGGATGGGACAAGCAAATTGTAGCGTTTGCTTTGATCCGGCACTCTCACGATTCTCCCCAAAACTTGCCTATTTCTGCTTTTTTGTTGACGATCGGCCATAGCCGTGAAAGAATGCTTTTCATGGAAACGCAACTTCAGGAACTTCGGCGCCTGGCTGCCGGGGCAGAAAGCCGGCGAACAGAAACGGGAATACCGCGCGTGGCTATGGTGCGTGGCAAGATCCCTGATCATCTGCTGGCTGCGGTTTATGATCCAATGATCAATTTGATCCTTACTGGGTCAAAGACCATGACCGTGGGGGATCAAACGCTGCGCTATGACCCCGCGACCTATTTCGTCATGTCCGTTGATCTGCCGGCTGTCGGTTCAATCCATCCGTCGGAAGCTGGAGAACCGTATTTGGCTGTCAGTCTCACACTGGAGCCGGCTATCGTCGCCAATTTGCTTGCTGACCTGCCTAAACCTGCAGGCGGCGGGGGCTACAGGCCTGGGTTCTCGGTGGCGCCTGTAACATCTGAACTACTTGATGCCTGGGTTCGCATGCTACGGTTAATGGGACAGCCGGAAGACATTGCCGCACTGGCATCCGTTTACGAGCGGGAAATTCTATTTCGCACGCTTCAGGGGCCGCTGGGGTGGATGTTGCGTGATATTGCAATGCCCGATACGGCGTTATCCCGGGTTGCTGTCGTTATTCGGTGGATCAGAGAGAACCATTCGCTGCCGCTGCGAATAGAGATGCTGGCAGAGATGGCATCGTTAAGCGTTTCGGCCTTTCATCGGCACTTTAAAGCAGTAACCGCGCTTAGCCCTTTGCAATATCAAAAGCATGTGCGGTTGCTGCACGCCCGTTCGCTGCTTCTCGCAGGCGAAGGCAATGCGACCTCCATTGCCTTCAGGGTGGGCTATGAAAGCCCAAACCAATTTAGCCGGGAGTATTCACGCCAATTCGGGTTTCCGCCATCCAAGGATAATGCGCGATTGATATACAAAGCGAAATAAGTAAAGGTGTCCGTCCCGGTGTAAGGGCATAGTTCGTTTGAAATTCTAGAATAATTAATATGCTGCAACGACTTATTACTCCTATGTTAGGGGCTGAAGCGCTCGTTGGCATATATAAAGCGTTATGGGTGCCGCGGTCTCGAACAACTAGCACATGGTAGTACAAGATGCGTATATTCCAGTCATCCGATTGTTTTATACAGATACTACATTCGCACGCATCCCGTGTTTTTCAGCTGAGCAATAACTATAAGACTTGTAGCGAGTTAAAATGCTGTTGTGTAATCTAAATAGTAGGGTGGACACCCGAGAGTTCAAAACTCAATGACAAACAGTACGGAAAATTCAAAGCTGAATGACGGATGTGTTCAAAACTGAATTACGAATTTTTTGTAAGCCGTTGATTCTAATATACTGTGAATTCGTAACTCAATGACAATCGACAGGTTGCCGGAGACCTAAACCGCGTTTACACCGCCATCGACAAAAAGTTCATGTCCGGCAACAAAGCTACTTTCGCTTGAAGCCAGGAAGAGGACTGCTCGTGCTACCTCGTTCGGTTCTCCCAAACGCCCCAACGGCACGCTTTTATTTAGCGCTTCTTCGGCTTCCGGTTGCGAGTCGAGGTAGCCCCGTATCAGGCGTGTTTCTGTTCCACCAGGAGATACCACGTTCACGCGGATGCCTCGTTCCTTAAGGTCATTTGTCCAGCTCCGGGCGAACGAGCGCACCGCTGCCTTGCTGGCGTTATAAAGAGACTGGCTTGGCAGGCCTTTACTGCCAGCGACGGAGCCGTTGAGCACGACAGCGCTTCCCGCTGTCATCAACGGTAGTGCTTTTTGCACAGTGAACACCATGCCTTTGACATTAACATTGAAGATCGAGTCGAAATGTGTATCGTCGATCGCATCGAGTGAAACGGCCTCGTAAATGCCCGCATTGGCGAACACGACATCGACCTTTTGGTGGTCGCGTTGGACCCGTTCGTAAAGCCGAGCGACGTCGGCAGAGTTGGTGACGTCACCTTGCACGCCGACTGCCCCGTGGCCGATCTCTTTTTCGGCCTCGGCCAGTAGTTCTTGCCGGCGCCCTGTAATGTACACGTGCGCACCTTCGAGGGCGAAAAGTTTCGCCGTTGCGAGGCCGATGCCATCGCTGCCCCCGGTTATAACCACGACTTTGTCTTCGAAACGATTTTTCATTTACTCGTACCTTTTTGATAAGTGGAGGGTTGCTCCATATATGATATGGAGGTATCCTCCATTTGACAAGCAAAAAAGGAAAAAAATTGAGTAACGAAGCTACCCTCAGGGCTGACGCACTGAAAAACCGCGAACTTATCCTTTCTGCCGCCGAAGCGCTTTTCCTGAAAAAAGGAGCGGGTGTTCCGCTGGAGGAAGTTGCCAAGCGCGCAGGCGTCGGTATCGGTACGCTTTATCGTCGCTTTCCTACTCGTGAGGCACTTTTGGCCGCTACGAGCAATGAGCGTTTTTTGTCGCTAGCGCAGACCAGTCGTGCTCGCGACGCAGATCTCGCTCCAGGCGACGCGGTACGAGCTTATCTTGAAGATCTTGCTGGGAACACGAGCACTTATCGGAGCCTTGCTGCGTCGATTGGGGCTGTTATCCAATGCGGGACGCCCGGATGTCATGCGATTACCGCGGAAGGGCATCGGCTGCTTCAGCGCGGACAAGAAACCGGCGCCATCCGCCACGATGTCACTTACGAGGATTTCATTTACGTGGTAACAGCCATTTGCATCGCAATCGAAAATGACCGTTCATCTAAATCGCGTATTGGGCATCTGGTAGACTTGTTCCTGAACGGCATAAGCGTAAAAGGTTCGGAATAGCCACCGATATACTTCGCTGTCGAACTGTGCTTGCTCGGCCTACTCTTCGGGGCCGTTTGGCACTTTGCCACGTAAACCAATATATTTCTGAGCTATTTAAAGGAAGCTTTTCCTATGGGGACACCGGACGAGTCGGCTTCCTATGTCGTGGGGTAACGCAGGAAACGCTTACGTAAACAGCGACAGGCTGCTGACATCCGTGAGCGTCGCCGCGCCTCGCCCGCAGTGTGAACGGCCCAACATGCCTGGCCCGTTTTAGCGCTCCGACCCTGTCGAGGGTCCAACCAAGCCAGGATTCAACGCTATGTGCTTGTACTCGATGAAGTCATCAAGTGCTGCACGCCCGTTGAGCCTGCCCAGGCCCGATAGCTTGAACCCGCCTTCTTCTGTGCCGTCATATACCTTAGCCCAATCATTTACGAACACGCTGCCCGCCTCCAGCGCCCCAGCGACGCGCAGGGCGCGGTTGATATCACGCGTCCAGACGCTGGCTGATAATCCGTAGTCGCTGTCGTTGGCAAGACCGATGGCTTGCGCCTCGTTGCCGAAACGCTGGATGGTGAGAACAGGCCCGAACGTCTCTTCCTGCACGATCGCCATGCTGTTGTCGCTGACCTCGAGCATGGCGGGGCGAAAGAACGCTCCCTTGGCGAGCGGGCCATCGGTGAACGGCCCGCCTCTGACGACGGCGGTGGCCCCAGACTCTAGGGCGTACCTGACGACCTCGTCGACACGCGCAACATTGGCTTTGTCGATCAGCGGTCCCATATCACTTGCTGCATCAGAGGCTGGACCCACACGAACGGCCCGCAGCCGGTTGGCAAGCTGGTCCCGGACGGTATCGTACACCCCGTCCTGAACGAGCAACCGGGAACCCGTCATGCAGAACTGGCCGGCGAAAACGGTTAGCGCTTTCTCGAGCACGGGCAGCATGGGCTGAATGTCAGCGTCATCGAACACGATCATCGGAGCCTTGCCGCCCAGTTCGAGTCCGAAGCGCTTCATCCGGCGCGCGCCGACCGCGCCGATGGCAGCGCCGGTCTTCGTGCTTCCGGTAAAGCTGATCGTTGGCACGGCCGCGCTTTCCACCAAGAGCGCGGCGCCCTCTGATCCGCTCTCCGCGAAGATGTTCATGACGCCGTTCGGGAGGTCCTTTACTTCAGAGAGAATGTCTGCCAGTACCGCTGCCGTTTGCGCGACCTGGCCAGGCATCTTTACCACCACTGAACAACCTGCCGCCAGGGCCGGCGCGAACGATCTGGTCCCCAGGATGATCGGCGAATTCCAAGGCACGATAACGCCGGCCACCCCCATCGGTTGGCGCAGGATAACCGACAGGCTGCCCGGTCGCGGCTGCGTGGCACGCCCGGCTTCCGTGCGCGCCATTGCAGCCCAGTAGCGCAGCTTGCTCGGGTTACCATCGACTTCGAATGCGGCTTCACCCCGGACTTTGCCGTTCTCGAGCGAAAGGATGTCAATCAGCCGATCTCGGTTCCTTTCGATCGCCACAGCCATCTGGTCGAGAACCTTGGCGCGAAGTTCTGTGTCGTGCGCCCAGCCCGTACCACGAAAAGCGCGGGAGGCTGCAGCGATAGCAGCAGCGGCAGCAGCACCGCCTTCATCGGCGTAGTCTCCGATGGACTCGTAGGTCGCTGGATTGATGGAATTGCTGCGCTTCGACAAAGAGACGAAGCGGCCATCAATCCAATTATTGGCAGAGTAAGTGGTCATCAATGATTGATCCTAATTTTGTATGGCACGATACGGTTCGCCACCCCTCCGACAGTGGGACGATGTCCTGAAACCGCGATCGCCGTTGTTCCCGCCAGCAGGTGGCGGGAGGGGAGGGGGAGGCTCAGGCTCAGGCGAGGAACGGCGGTGGTTTCTCGCCGCGCAGCCGGTAGTTGGGGCGCGGCCGCTCGAGGCGGATCGATTCCATGACGGTATAGGCGTGGTATTTGGTCTGAGTGGTCACGCCCGCCAGACGCTCAGACCAAAGCTTGCCATTGCTGGTCTTTTTCTCGAGCACATGCTTGGTTGCGTAGTTGACCATCGAATTGATCCAGTTCTCAGACCCAACCCAGAAGCGGTCGAGACCCGGTTTCAGAATAATGTCCATCAGCCGGTCCGACCGGGAGTAGATATCGATGGCTGCCTGCGCGCCTTCGAGAATGTCGGCGAAATACTCGATCGCCTCCTTGACCAGCTCCGGCGTGCCGTACTTCATGTGATGACCGGCAACAAGGAAGTCGAAGTCGTACTCCATGATCTGGTGCTGAGCCTCATACCAGGCAGTGATATTCTGCGAGGCATCGCAGTGCATGAAAGTGGCGCTGCCCGGGCTGATGATGTCGATGCAGGTCAGCACTTTCTGGGCAGGTGCGTAGATAAAGATGTTGCCGGGGCAATGGTTTTCACCCTTGTAGGACAGTTCCAGGGTCACGCCGCCGACCGTTAGTGTGTAGTCTTTCGCGAAGGTGACTGTCGGCAGCGGCCGGCCCGGATCCGGGAAGCGCTCCAGCAGTTCTTTGGTGATCTCGTGGGCGACAATCTCGACGTTCGGCCCGTAGACTGAGGCGGCACCGATATGGTCAGTATGCCAGTGGCTATAGATCACATGCGTCACCGGCTTGTCCGTGACCTCCTCGATCGCGGCTAGCATGTTCTCGCCTAGCGTCGGCGGTGCATCAATCGCGATCACACCTTCGTCTGTCACCACGAACGCGGCATCATAGCCGCCGCTGGTCACCCAGTAGAAACCGTCGCGCAGCTCCTCGCAGTGGTAGCCGAGCTTCTTGAAGCGCTCACTCCAGAAGTACGGCGGATAATAATCAGCTGG
Organism: Advenella sp. FME57; assembly: GCF_014897675.1. Classification (GTDB taxonomy): domain Bacteria; phylum Pseudomonadota; class Gammaproteobacteria; order Burkholderiales; family Burkholderiaceae_B; genus Advenella. Next base: position 54,447 of record NZ_JABUXU010000011.1, read on the forward strand.
GTCCAGCGGATGCTCGCCCGCTTCCGGGAAACCGTAACGGTCAATGCCGAAAAAAGCCGGGGTATCCGATGCCGTGATCGGCTTCTGGTGGTTGTCACACATAATTCGATTCCTTATCAAATGTTTGGGGTAAGGCAATATTGAGGGTAGGGGCAGGCAATTCGTTGACCGATGGTCAGAAGCACAGTACTGCCTTGATGACGCGGCCTGCGGCAACGTCCTCGAACGCTTGGTTTATGTCTTGGAAATCGTAGAAGCTGATGAGCCGATCAAACGGGAAGCGGCCGCTGCGATAGAGTTCGATTAGTTGGGGAATCATCAACGCAGACACGGCATCGCCTTGAATAATGCCCTGGAGCGTCTGCCCGATTGCCAGCCGCGATGCATCAACCGTCGCCCCCGAATGGGCATTGAATGCAACAAAGCCGAAATGTCCCAGGGGCGCTAGTGCGCCAATCCCAGCATCCAGGTTCGACGCCCGACCGCTGGTGTCCAGAACGTACTCAACGCCTCGGTGCTCGATTTGCTGAATGGCGGCGGAGATGTCCACTCCACCAGCTGCGTTAATGACATGCGTCGCACCAAGCTCCATCGCCAGCTTCAGCCTCTGATCGTTCACATCAATGGCAATGATGGTGGCGGCATCGGCCACTTTGGCGCCCATTATCGCCGCAAGACCAACCGCACCGACTCCGAAGATAGCAACAGTGGCACCGACCGGTACCTTCATCGCTTTTAGTATCGCACCCGCCCCTGTCTGCAAACCGCAGCCGAGCGGTCCAAGGATTTCCAATGGGATGTCAGTTGGCACCTTGATTGTGTTGCGTTGATGGGAAAGCGCATATGTGGCGAACGAGGACTGGCCGAAGAAATGGGCATGCAGCTCGCCCGCGTCTTGCGCACTGACACCGATGGAGCCATCCAGTCTTGCGCCTGCAAAGTTGGCGTCCCAGACAGTGTCGCAGTATGCAGGGTGAGACGACAGACAGGGTTTACATTGCCCGCATGAATGATAGGAAAGTACAACGTGGTCGCCGGGCTTCAGATGTGTCACTGTTGATCCGACGCGCTCAATAATGCCAGCGCCCTCGTGCCCCAGAATTGCCGGCAATGGCGTTGGTAACAGCTGCTGCCGGACATGCATGTCTGTCGCGCAAATCCCTGTAGCAACCATCCGCACGAGTACCTCGTCCGGCCGAGGATCTTCAACGCTGACATCATGCATGACGAAAGCGTCATCCTTTCGTTCAATCACGGCAGCACGTGCTTTAGTAGTCATAAATAGTTATACCCGTCTGGAAAAAAAGTGAATGGTGTGGTGTATTTGAGCTGATCATCTGCAGTAGCCGCTGGGAGGCGGCCTGGGCCGATCGGTGATGCCTGCGCAACCCAACCGCTAGTCTGAGCGATTCTGTAGTGTTACACTAGGTATAAAATCTGGCACTTGGAGTTGCTGATGTCGGAACACGCAAGCGTTGACTTGCTGGATGTCATTTCCTTCATCCGGGTGGCAGATACAGGAAGTATTGGAAAGGCCGCCGCACGGCTTGGTATCGCCAAGTCCATCGTGAGTCGCCGCGTCAGTCGCCTGGAGGCCGTCCTCGGCGCTCAATTGCTGACCCGCACGCCAAGAGGTACGACGCTAACCGATATCGGCCGCGCATACCATGCACGCGCTGGCGCCGGCCTGACGGAGCTGGAGTCGGCGCAGGAAGTTGTCAACAAGCTAACGAGTGAGGTCTCCGGCCTGCTCCGCATTCAGGTCCAGACTGCGTTCGGCGAGTTTGTACTTGCGCCACTGCTCGCCGAGTTTGCGCGGCTCCATCCGCGCATCCAGTTCGATATTCGCTTCGATGATCGTTTGGCAGACATGACCGCCGAAGCCTATGACCTCTCGATTTGGGTGGGCGCCGTCTCGGACCAGACACTCATCACGCGCAAACTAGCAAGGGTACAATGGATCGTCGTCGCCAGTCCGGACTATCTAGATGCACGAGGACGACCAAACAACCCCTCTGAAATGAACTCGCACGATGCTCTGCTCCATGCTGTGGATTCCGGTCATTGGCGCTTCCGAGTTGCGGGGCGCTGGGAGCATGTGCGCATGAACTCCGGCTTTCGTACCAGTAACGGGCAAATGCTCCTGGCCGCCGCACGTGCGGATCTAGGCATGGCCGTCGTTCCGAAGTTCATGGTTGAGGATTTGCTGGCGCGCGGTGAGCTCGAAGCGGTGCTGCCTGGCTTTCCACACGAAGGCGCCGATCTGCGAATATACATGCCGCCTGCACGATCCAGTACCGCAAGGGTGCGAGCACTTGTGAACTTCCTTTACGACAGGCTTGCCCCGGGGGTCTGAGCAAATCAACTGTGCTTCAAACCGGCAGCTTCCAGGCCGCCATAATCAGTGCAAAACCAAGCAATGCAAGGGCAGCAAATGCAGTCGTCAAAGCGGTACCAGGCCAAGGCGGTCGCCACTGGCTGTCAAGCTCCTGGGCAGTGGGCGTGCCTGCCGCCCCCGGTTGAGAAGTCAAAGCCGCGTCGCGGTGGGCCCGCAGTTCTGCAAGCTTGCGCCGTATCCTTAGGGTGAGCAGTATCGCAAGATAGATCGTCGTGAATCCGGCGATCACAGCCACTAGGCGCAACGTATCCAAACTGGCGCCTAGCGGCGTCCCACCGGTTGCCCGGCTCCAGTCATTGTGGCTTCCTAGCAGCGCTGGACCAGCCAGCGCCCCAAGCGCGTTGACGATCCCGAATAGAACGATGAAGCTGATCAGCTCCCTGCTGCCGTGTTGAAGTGCGCTAGTGATTCCCAGCAGTAATGCGGGCCCCAGAAAGAACGTTCCTGCAAATGCGATGGCGGCCTGAGTCAGGTAGAAGCGTTGCAGATGATGCGAACCATCCGACATGCTGTCGACTAGGGCGGCACAGCCGATAACTCCGACAGCGAGCATCATTGGCCTGGCAAGCTTCTCGGCATTCACTGTGAGGGCACTAGTCAGAACGCCACCGACCGCTCCGCCGAACATGGCCATCGAGAGCGCGGCCAGTTGCTGCGCCGTGCCGCCCAGCTCGCTCACCACACCGGTCGCAATTGCCTGTTCTGCCAATACAATCCGCGCCATGAATATCGCTACGGCGAAGCGCGCGACCTCTCCGCGCCCGAGCCAGCGAAGGTTTAACAATGGCGTCTGGCGGGACGTCTCAATTGCACCTGCTGCCACCAACATCGGTATGGCGATGAAAAGTGACGCGACTATCCATTGAGCCTGAAACCATCCCTCCCATCGGCCCAGGCCCAGCACAGCAGCGATCAGAGCCAGGCCGCTACCCATGAGAACGAAGGTCAACAAGTCAAGCGGCTCGAAGACGCGGACTCGCTCTGCCGGTGGCAGACGCAACATCCCAACTGCTGCCAGTGAAAGTAGACCGAGTCCCGCCTCGAGAAAAAACAACGAGCGCCATCCTTGGCTGGCAAGTAACGACGGCGCAAGGACGTGCGCCAAGGGCACGGCGCACTGCGTCACTCCGATGCCAAGTACCAGACCTCGCAAACGCCATCTCGCAGGAAAAGCCTGCATCATGTTGAAGAAACAAAGTGGTATCAGTGCTACTGCTACGAACCCGCTGATCGCGCGCACCAACAACGCCGTCTCAAGGCCCGGTACGAACACCAGTATCAGCGCCAGGGCGGCATGAAGGCCCAGGAATGCCAGGGCGAAGCGACGCAGGCCGTATTGCTGTCGAACCTTGATCAACAGCAAGTTGGCTGAAACGGCGGTCATCACATAACAGGTCGATAGCCAAGCCACTTGGTGGACACTCAGGTTCAGTATTTGCTGCAAATGGAGTGTGGTGGCACTCACCAGTGCGCTGCTCAGACCCGCAGTTGTCCCAACCAGCACCGCGACAAGTACGTAGGCCAGTCGAGTAGCCGGCCCATGGGTCGGTGTTGCAGGCGATCCGGGGACGGGAGAGCGCTCATGCGCGGGGAATTGCACAACCTCCTCAACAAGGAGGTCACGAACCGTGGTCATTGAGCGGTGCTCATGCTGGCTATCGGGGTAAATTGGCATTGGCAAAGTATATAAGGCCACCTGCTTATCTTTGGATTGCGCATTGAGCAACGCTGGGTTCTCAAATGCGCATCTGGATCCAGGTCAAGTAGGTCCAGTATGATGGACAGGAATGCCGCGGCGGTGTCAATTCATGACGAGCCGCCCTGAACCGACGAGAAGGACTTGAACAATGCTTGAGAGATCGATTAATCGTGTTACCAGAATACCCGCATTAGGCCCGGGCTTCGATGGCGAGAGGCATCAGGCCGCTTTGGTGATCGCACCGGGCGATCTGCCCGCGACCGATCCTTTCTTCCTCATGGCCGATGACAACATCACGCGCGAAGGAAGGTTTGGAGAGTCGCACCCCCATGCCGGGCTCGAGACCGTGACCTTTATGCTCAACGGCACGATGGAGGATACCGGAGGACGGCTGGAGCAAGGTGATGTCGAATGGATGACGGCTGGCAGTGGCATCGTCCATTCCGAGAATGCGATGGTCTCCACCGGAATGCGCTTATTCCAGCTTTGGCTGATCTTGCCCGAGGCGCACCGCAACATGCCACCACGGGTGCAGATCTTACGCCGCGCCCAGATGCCGGTGCACGCCGAGCCTGGTGTCCTGGCGACGGTCTACAGCGGTCAGTCAGGGGACGCGGCGGCCCCTACAATGAACGCCGTCCCGGTTACGTTGATCGACATTCAGTTGGAGCCAGGGGCTACCTTCGCATCGCATTTACCCGCCTCCTATAACGGATTTTTGGTAGTGCTTGATGGAGAGGTAAAGGCCGGCGCCACAACCGATAGACTCGCTAAAGGTATGGTGGGCTGGACAGAACCCATGGGCGATGGGGACAGTTTCCTTACCTTGCGGGCGGGTGATAGTGGCGCTCGTCTGCTGCTATACGCCGGCCAGCCACAGAACATTTCGGTGGTTGCCAAGGGGCCGTTCATCGCTGGATCCCACGAGGAAATGGCCGGCTACTATTCCGCTTATCGTCATGGAAAGTTCCCCCATGCTGGAACGATGCGACCTGTAGCCCACTTCAGTGAAAATAATGTAGACACTTGAGTCATGGCCAGTGCGTAGATTCCTCCTGGCCGCTCTTTGATCCTAGACCCTTGTCCTTTGGCGTTTTGGTTACTCGGGATTGCGGTATCAAGGTTATCGATGAAGCTTATATTGATAAAACTTATGACTTGTAGCGCGCACAAAATTGTGCAACCTAAGTAGTGGGGCGGGCGGCCGAGAATTCAAAACTCAATGACAAACAGTACGGAAAATTCAAAACTGAATGACAGATGTGTTCAAAACTGAATGACGAGTTTTTTGTAAATCGTTGATTCTAATATATTGGGAATTCACAACTGAATGACAATCGACATGGGGGTCGACAATCGAACCATCCATAATCCGCTGAATGGCCTGATCAATGTTGTGCAAAGGGACAAAAACCACTCTTTTGGCCTAACTGGGTGCTCAAACCGGTCCTCGATGGTCAGATCGAGCTGCGCCCTCCGGCAGGCGCGTATGTCGTGCGCCCGCTTAGCCCACACCCGTTACGGACGATACGTGTCCTCACTGAATTCTTGATTGAGTACTTTAAACAGTCCCTTACTTTGGGAAACCTGCTCTTGGCTGAAACGTTCATCGCCCATGATGACTTGAAGGAGGTTTAGCGCCCCAGCAGTAAAAGCCGAACCGCCGAACGCAAACATCCACATCGAATACCTCGGAGGGTGCGGCCGGCAGCATTTTTAAAAATATCCCAGCATACCCACCGGCCGAGCTCGTTACTCTTTGCCCACCTTAAAGGGGCCCGCGTCTTCAGATGTCTTCACCGTCCATGAGCCGGACTGCCGGAACGAGCTGGCAGACGCATAGGTATCTTCCATGAACTGGAAATAGATCATCTTTCCGTCACGGACCTTGGCGTGGACGGAGAACGGTGAGGTGAACACGCGGTCTACTGCAATGGACCGATAAGTGAACTTACCGAAAATCGCGACGTCCTCGCCAGAAGCGAGTTTATCAGTGACGGTGAAGTCTTCGGTTTTCCAGTAATCCGCAAGCTGCAAGAATAGGTTACTGAAGGCTTCCGGACCTTTGTTTGTGCCGGTCCACGGTAGGATTTTCTGCAGTTCCGGATTGTTGAAGTTGAGAGAAATATAGGTCGCGTCTGGAGCCGCCAGCCTCTGTGCCGCAGCTTCAACCTTATCGGGCGCCGTGTTGGAAAGAAATTCCATAACAACCGAGAGTGAAGCCGCAGACTGCGCTTCGCTAGCCGACTGTGCTGCAGCGAGCGACTTAATTTGAGGAATGGTGTTCATGAGTTTTCTCCGTTTATTTCGTTAATTACCGCTAGCGGTTCGTGGCATTTCACGTTTGCGAGCCAGGGTGATAGGGTGAGCCATGTGCGAAAATACTGGAATCTAATCTGGTGAATGGCTGGATGGCGCTTGATCATCGGCTACTTGTCCTTGTCCGATTCTGCGAACATCCATGGGCGCAGGGTTCGATGAACGCGAGGAAGGATCACCCATGTCAGAGTGACCGTGAGTACGATCGAGCTTGCTGTCAGTAGCACGAGCCAGTTCACTGAGTCTGCAAGGGGGCGGACCAGGACCACATTGACAACAAGCAAAGTCGGGTAGACACCCAGCCATGTCGCAGCCGCCTGCTTCCATTTGGGCATGCTGGCTGATCCCGGAATGCTGACGATGCTGGTATGACCGGCTTGCGGCTGGATGGTCCGCAATGAGTAATTTAAGCCCTCCGCGCGCAACAGCAGGAATGCGTCCGATACCAGCCAACTGTCCAGTTGTTCCTGGGAGTCGAACTGCACCACCGTATGGGATATCGCCGGCCCTTGATCAAGCCGAATAATGGAGCGAAAGCCGGACGCTGCGCGAACGCTCTCTCCCATTTTTTTCGCCCATTCAACGAATGCCTGTTCGTGCGCAGGGCGAATAATGTGACTGACGACAACACCAGCAATTTCAGTCATGCTCGTTATTCCTTTTATCTGCGTGGTTGCTTATGCATTTGCCCCGCCGTCCACAGTCAGGGCGATGCCAGTCACCATTTTTGCGGCAGGGCTTGCAAGGAACACGACCGCGTCAGCGATCTCTCTTGGCTCGGCGTAACGCCCGATTGAGGACAGAGCTCGCTGGAAATCTGCACTTTCTCCATCGGCCGGGTTAGCCTCAGTATTGGTCGATCCGGGTTGGACTAGATTGACCGTAATGCCCTGCGGGCCGAGTTCGCGCGACAGCCCACGAGTGAACGAGAGCAGTGCCGACTTCGACATGGCATAAGCCGTGATACCCGGAAACGGGACGCGCTCTGCTAAAGCCGATCCGATCGAGATGATGCGACCGCCCTCGCGCAGGTGCGGTATTGCGGCTTGTGCCGCAACAAAGGGACCGCGGACGTTGACGTCCATCATCGCCTGGAATTTGGCCAGATCGACCTGCGCGACAGGGCCGTTGAGCCCGAGGGCGGCATTGTTGACGAGAATATCGAGACTGCCAAGCGTTTCGACGGTCTCGCTGACGGCCCGCTTTATGGCATCCGGATTGGCACTGTCGGCTTCAATAGCCAGGCCACGGCGACCCAGTTTCTCGATCGAAGCCACGATGCTTTGCGCATTCTTGGCCGACTTTTGGTAGGTGATGGCCACGTCCGCGCCGTTAGCGGCCAGGGCCTGTGCGATTGCGGCGCCAATGCCGCGGGAACCGCCAGTGACCAGCGCGCGTTTGCCTGTAAGACTCATAATATTTTTTCCTTTTATGACATGAATGACCAAAAAATGTCCCAGCAACGTCGACTCAGGTGACGCTTAGGCTTGCATCAGTCCAGGATTGAACGTAATTGTTCTGATCTCGGTGAAGTCGTCGATCGCCGTGACGCCATTCAGGCGTCCGAGGCCCGAGTGTTTGGAACCGCCTTCTTCGGCGTCTTCGCTGACCGCGCCCCATTCATTGATCCAGACCAGGCCCGCTTCGATCCTGGGAGCAATACGCAGGGCCTTCGATAGGTCGCGCGTCCAGATGCTGGCCCCCAAGCCATAGATACTGTCGTTAGCCAGGGCGACGGCCTCCTGCGCCGTGGCAAAGCGCTGCATGGTGACCACGGGGCCGAAGGTCTCCTGCTGAACGACTTGCATCTTTGGATCAGTAACCTCCAGGAAAGTGGGGCGAAAAAATGCACCTTTCGACAGCGGACCATCGGTTAGCGGACCTCCTCGCACGACGACCTCAGCGCCTTCGGCAATGGCAAGCTCAACAACTTTATTGACCCGTTCGACGTTCTCGCGGTCGATCATCGGGCCCATATCGCTCGACAGGTCCGCCGCAGGTCCGACCTTCACTGCGCGCAGGCGCTCGGCGAACCGTTTCTTGAACTCCTCGGCAATCTCTTCATGCACGATAACGCGCTGGCCTGTCACGCAGAACTGACCCGCGAACTTCGTCAGCGAGGTCACGAGCATCGGCAGCGCCAGATCAAGATCGGCATCGTCAAATACGATTGCCGGGGTCTTGCCACCCAATTCCAGCCCGATGCGCTTGAAATGCGGTGCTGCGCTAAGCGCGATCGCCTTGCCTGTTCCGGTGCTGCCAGTAAAGCTGATGACCGGAACATCCGGAGAGGCAACGATATGTTTGGCACCGTCGCCAGCCTCGTCAGTGAACACGTTGATCACCCCGCGTGGCAGTTCCGGTACCTCGGCAAAGATCTTCGAGATCGTTGCGGTGATCTGGGCACTCTTGCCCGGCATCTTGACGATCACAGCACAACCGGCCGCCAGGGCAGGCGCCAACGATCGCACCATTAAAATAACAGGGGAGTTCCAGGGTGCTATGACGCACGCCACGCCCATCGGCTGGCGCCTCATCATCGCGATTCTTCCCGGCCCGGAGTCCACAATCCGTCCGGCTTCCGTGCGCGCGATGCCAGCAAAGTACCGCAGCGACGGAATGCAAAGATCGACTTCGAAGGTGGCATCGCCCTGGATCTTGCCGTTTTCGGTGTAAAGGATCTTGATAAGTTCATCCCGATTACGCTCGAACGCGTCCGCGAGCTTGTCGAGCACACGCGCCCGCAGCTTGCGGTCATGTACCCACTCTGACTCGCTCATTGCGCGTTTCGCCGCGACGATGGCCGCCTGGGCGGTTTCGACACCACCTTCGGCGTAAGTGCCGATGACCTCGTAGGTGGCGGGGTTTATGGACTCACGGACCGTATCCGAGCCCAGCCACTCGCCGCCGACCCAGTTCAACGCGGGATTGGACTGGTGGGAGGTATTCATATTCATGGGAGACTCCTGTGTTTCGTTTGGTGAATTGTCGGCGAGGCATTACCCAGCCGGGCTGCAATCCGTTCAGCGACCATGACGGTTGTCACGTTGGTTGGCACTGACGGAACATTAGGGAAGATCGATGCATCGACAACGTGCAGGCCGCTGATGCCATGCACCGCGCCCCAGGCATTGACGACGGCCGTCGGATCATTGTCGGCATCCATCGGAACAGTGGAGGTCGGATGGGCATAGGTAGAGACGTTCGCAATGACGTATTCTCGCAACCGTGCATCGTCTGTCGGCAGGGGCGGAGTGATTTCACTATCGACAATGCCGGCGAACGGCTCGGTCGCGGCGATCGTGCTCGTCAGCCGCGCGACCTCCATCAGGCGTTCGAGATCGCTCGGATCGTCAAGGAAGTTATATTGGATGCGAGGGTTCACCCGTGGATCGCGTGACATGATCTGGAACGAGCCGATGGAGCCTGGCAACACCAGCGCCGACGCCAATACAATCGCGCCGCCAGTGGGACTGTGCATTGGATCGAAGAAGTGCGTCGCTGAAATCTGAAGATCAAGGTCGCCAGAACTTGCGCCCTTAGAACCTGTCCACGCCAACGCTCCGGCGGCAGGCAACATCACCTTATGCTCCGCCTTCAGCGCATAGACACCGTAAATGAGGGGGTGGTCCTGAAGTCTCGCGCCCACCGGCAGGTCCGCCACCACCGGAATATCGAGGCTGCGAAGGTGCGCCGAAGGACCAATCCCGGATCGCATCAGGATCGCCGGGCTTCCAAACGCACCCGCGCAGAGGACCACCTCACCGCCCGACACGACCTCGCCGGTGACCAGACGCACGCCGTCGGCGCGTTTGCCTTCGAGCACCAGCCGATCGACCTCGGCATCGCCTCGGATAGTCAGGTTGGGACGCGCGCGTACGGCATCGGAGAGATAGGTCATACCGGTGTTCATCCGCACGCCGTCCACAACATTGAGCGGATATGGCCCTACGCCATCGGCAGTGGCACCATTGAAGTCGCTGACTGCTGCCAGGCCATTGGCGCGCGATGCATCCACGAAGGCACGCGATGACGTCGACAGCTCCGCCATAGTGCGCTGTCGGATGGGAAGTGGTCCGTCACGGCCATGCCAGTCACTTTCACCGCTCGGGGTATTCTCCAATGTCTTGAAAGTCGGTAACACGTCCTCCCACGACCACCCCTCGATCCCGAGTGCAGACCAGCGGGAGAAATCAGACGGCCGGGCGCGTATCGCCACGGTGCCGTTTAGCGCAGAACTACCGCCGATCACCTTGCCACGTGGGGCTGGGATATCGTGACCCAGCTTTGCCTTGTCGTCGCTCACGTACTGCCAGTTGAAATCCGGCGCCGCGACTATCCCGGCATCAGTCAGGCAGGAAGGATAAGCCTTTGGCGCAAAGTCCGGACCCGCGTCGAGAAGCAGCACCTGCCTGGAAGGGTCTTCGCTGAGTCGGGCAGCGAGCACAGCTCCGGCGGAGCCGCCACCGATGATGATCACTGCGGGCTTTCGGACAAAGGCGCTAGCGCCCTTGCCGATATGTGCCGCAGTCTTTTTCCCTGAAGCCATTAGACCCCCCTTGTTAAGTTCCTGATGTAGCGGTTCTGCTCGAAAACGAGCGCAATACCTGCTTATCAAGTACCTATGTTAGGGAGAGGCGAAGCAAATAGCGGCGCAAAAATTGCTGTTATGGTGCCGATCTTGCGCATCAATCAGGCGTGCGTACCCGTGGCTTGGCAAAGCGGCAGAGGCAAGCTTCTTCGTGAACGCGACAGCGTTGGCTTTCTGCTATGTGGTAAAGCACACCGGAGCACGGACTGCCCGACGATACTCGGAGGGGCTCATATGCTGATGTTTGGTGAATACTCGAGCGAGTACCTGGTTGGATGAGTATCCAACTTCTAGGGCGATCTCGGTAATCGGAAGATCCGTCTGTTCGAGAAGTTCGCAGGCCTTTTCCATCCTCAGTTGCGTCAGGTACACTCGTGGTGGCACACCAACGCTTTGCTTGAACATGCGGGCGAAATGAAAAGGTGAAAGTTGCGCCTCGGCGGCCAGTTCGTCCAGGGTGATGTCTTCCGACAGCCGAGCGCGCATCAACTCCTGACTACGCCGTTCAGCCCACGGGGCAAGGCCACCCTTTGCCGAGGTGAACGATGCCCCGCTCAACCGGCATAGCTCGGCCAGGATCTCGCAGCCTGCCGCTCGCGCCAGCAGACGTGACGGCACCCCTTCCTCGTTGCCCAAAGCCCACAAGTTCCGCAGCGATGACTGGATGGTCGGCGAGTGAAACGACCCTTTGTATAGTTGCAGGCGTTCTGCGGTGAAACTACCGTTGGAGGCTTCATCAAGCACTGTCTGCCACTGCGCCAGGGGAAAGGACAAGGCGCGAAGCTGGTGACTGTTGTCGACCGAGATTGTATGAGCGAAGTCCGGCGCAGCGAGATAGAACGAGCCTTTTGCGCTCCTCACATTGAATTGTCCTCCCCCCGCGTTGCCCCGAACACGGCTGCCCCCGAGCATATCTTGATGCAAAACGAGATCCGGCAGGGCTGGGTGATCCATATCTCCGGCAGGTCTATTCACCTCAAGCAGGTCGAGGACTCCACCCGAGGATTTTTTCGTGCGCACATAGGAAGCATCTCGGCCCTCGGTGTACCATTGGGAGAAACATGAATAGACAACTACGGTCATTGCTCTTCTTCCTTATGGATTGGCTGATGCCTCAATCGGACAGCTGCACCAACCACGCGCCAGCTAAGAACTGCCTGATCCATTTCCGGCAGGAAGTGCTCACGCTTGGACTGTTTACGTTTGCCGGCGGATTTGGCATCAGCAAAGCTAATTTGTATCATGCGGTGAGGCATTTTACCTTTTTAGGGGGTATTTTCAGAACTTCCCTAGCGAACACGGGATTCTTTATCACATCTGCAATCATCCCATGTTTTTGAACTGCGCAATAACTATTAGATTTGTAGCGAGATAAAACGCTGTTGTGTAACCTAAGTAGTACGGCGGACATTTAAGAGTTCAAATCTCAATGACAAACAGTACGAAAAATTCAAAAATGAATGACGGATGTGTTCAAATCTGAATGACGAGTTTTTTTGTATGCCATTGATTTTAATATGCTGTGAGTTCAGAACTCAATGACAATCGACATATCGTTCGGTTTTGCATTTTTGTCACTACGTTCTGAACTGTCCCCGTTTTCATAGAATCAGAATTCGGCTGCTTCAAAGCGAGATTCATTATTATTCGATGGATTGCGTTTTTATTTAAATTAATGGCTTGAGTGAAAACAGAATAATATTGAGATTATTAAACGTCTAAAAAAATGGCTATTCCTAATAATAGTTATCGAAAACAATATTCGTGGCAAGGAAACGATGTCGCTGAATGCCTCTAAAGCAATTTTGTATATTAATTTTTTTCGGCGAAATTGGATTGGTGTACTTCCAGTTTCACGCCTGAAAAACTTAATAAAATAGACAGAATCATTGAAACCCGAATGGTCAACGATTTTGAAGACTGGTCGTTGATTTCGAACGAAGCGCGCATAAGACCTTTTTCCGAACATAGGAGTGCTTCGGCTTATACAGTGGGGCGATACAATGAGACTGCATTATCCCACAGCACTTTTCTGGATAGTTGCGGTCCTAGAACCTCTCGGATTGTCTGAATATCCTGGGCTTGAAAAGGGCGTTTTGCCCGAGTTGATGGAAGGTCTGTGCCAAAAATGAGTGCGTCAGGGTTTCTTTGTGCAATACGTTCTAATACCTTTGGGACATTCATTTTGACTCGACCAAACCCAGTGGCTTTGATACGTGCGCCTGCATCTACCAAATCAAGTAACACAGGCAAGCCTTCCTCGGTCATGCCCAAGTGATCAATTACTATTTGCGGCAGCTTTGACAGTTTTTCTACGTGTTGCTTTAAACTGGCAGCATCCGCATAGATCTCTGCATGCCATTTGCCTACGGTATGAACACGAGTCGCCATTTGTACCAAATCATCTATGTTTGTTGTGCGGCCTCTATACATGTTGAAACGTAGAGCGCGAACCCCAACAGCAGCCAGATCAGAGATCTCGCTGTCCGGCATATTCGCTGGAGCCTGAGTTACCCCGACCCACCTAGGGCCGAGCTTGCTCAAAACTGCTTTCAAATATGTTTGGTCAAATCCCTGGAACGAGCCAGATACGACAGCTCCAGAAGTAATCCGCAACGGTTTAACGTCGGACAAATATTGTTGTAGCGGATACGGCGGTGGCAAATATCCCTGATTTGGTATTAAAGGATAATTAGGGTCAATTATATGACAATGAGAATCGAATAGTTCTTCTGAATCCGAGCTTTCTGCAGCGTATCCGATCATGCTGCTTCCTGCGCCGAGTGTGGTAAGTGCGGCTAAACCTTGTATAAATTTGCGACGTGAATACATTGTGCTCCTCCTGGGTTTTATTTATTCGGCTCTTATAAGTGAATGAATTATGTTGGCTATTTCTTTGGGTGCCTCAATCGGGGTGTAGTGCCTTAGTTTGGGTAAAACGACGAGTTTTGCATCTTTGATGCAGTCTTTGATTTTCCGCGCCATTTTCACCGGCGTTGCGTAGTCTTCTTCTCCTACTACGATTGTCGTTGGCCCTCTGTAATGGCTTAGATTTGTTCGCTCGTCCGCGTTGCCAAGCATCCGACAACTTTCCAGATAAGCTACGGGGTTATTTTTGAGAAACACTTCTATTGCTTGTGGAATTTGATCTGGGTATTTGGTAATGTAATCATCAGAGAACCAGCGGTGAAGTTGAAATCCGATCAGGTCCGATAATCCGTTGTTCATAGCACGCTGCCCGCGTTCCTCCCAGGCAGATATCGCGCTGGGTCCATAATAGGCAGTCGTGTCTATTACACATAAGCTTGCTAATCGGTCTGGATACCAGCCTGCGAAGGCAAGTGCTACAGTGCCACCCATTGAGCACCCCACCAAGTGCACGGACGGAATTTCCAAATGATCGAGAACATCGACAACATCATCAGCAAATTGTTTTGTGGAATATGGACCATTAGGGCGATCAGAATCTCCGTGTCCACGGCAGTCGAGCGCGTAAACAGTGGCATTCACATGAAGTTCCCGGGCTACGTCCGTCCACATTTTTCCATCCATCGCAAGAGCATGGATAAATAGGACTGGCGTCTCTGCAGCTTGTCCGTTGCGCAAAATTCGCAAATTTAATGCGCAGTTATCTCTGGTTAAAATAATCAAACTAGATTCATCGGCCCCTTGACTACTTCGGTCGGTTTCTCTCATTTTGCGTTCGCCCCGGATTTCTCAACTAATTCCTTCCAGAACTCGAGATCCTTGGCCATTTTGGCGTCCAATTCATTTGGGGTGCTGGTTTTGACTTCAAAGCCACTATCTGAGAGTTCTTTTCTCAGCTTTGAATCTGATAACACTTTAGCAATGTCGCTGGCTATTTTTTCTCGTATCTCAATTGGGGTGTCTTTGGGGGCCATGAAGCCAAACCAGGTATCAACCTCATAACCCTTCAATGTTTCACCGACTGTTGGTACCTCAGGAAAAGTGGCAAGCCTTTCTTTAGAGGTAATAGCGATTGCATGAATGCGGCCACTTCGAACCAGGCTAATAGTCGCAGGCAGTCCTGTAGAGACCAGTTGAATTTGCCCTCCCATCAGATCGGCCAGTGCAGGTCCGCCTCCTCGATAGGGGATATGGGTAAGCTGTTTAGCTCCCTGTCGCTTCATGAGTTCTGCTGCCAGATGCCCGGGTGAGCCGCTACCCGCAGTGCCGTAATTTAAGGGTTGCTCAGATTTAAGTACATCGGTCATGGTTTTGATAGATGAATTTTCACCACTGACCAATACTTGAGGCGCTGTTGCAACTAGAGCAACACCAGATAAATCTTCGATCGCATTGAACGGAGGTTTGGGAAATAACAAAGGATTTGCCAGCACGCCATCTCCCCAGAACAACAATGTATATCCATCGCCTGGTCTATTTATGACGTTTTGTGCCCCTATATTTCCGCCAGCTCCCGCACGGTTTTCAATTACTATGGGCTGCCCCCACAATTTTCCTAGACCGTTACTAATGTGTCGTGCTATTACGTCAAAACTGCCTCCTGGGCTGAAAGGCACGACCACTTTAACTGGTTTTTCGGGAAAAGTGCTTTGAGCAATGCTAGCGGTTCCCGCGATAGACAGTGCGCCAGCCATCATTGCTTGCATGAATATTCTTTTGCTATTACCCATCAATGTTTAAACTCCTTCTATACTGATAGACAGCTAGTTATATATCAGACTTATAAATAGCTTTAAAAAATACGAAAATATTAACTCCAACTCCTATATAGGAGTATAGGTGTTATATAATCTTTTGACATTACGGGTTTTCCCGTAGCAATGGCATGTAGGAGTGAGATTTGGCTTTAAAAACAGACACGCGCTTACCATTACATATTCAAGTGCGAGACGAGTTATTGCGTCGTATTTCAGATCGTATTTGGACTGCAGGAGAAGCGTTACCTGGGGAAGAGCGGCTAGCAGCTGAGTTTTCTATCTCTGTTGGAACAATGCGTAAGGTAATCCAAGCCCTGGTGCAAGAGGGGGTGCTTGAACGCGTCCATGGCAAAGGAACGTTTGTTACCAGTACATTCGAGCGGACCTCAATGCTTCGGTTTGTACGTTTTCGTGGGCCAGGTAAAAACACGTTGCCCCAAGCCAATGTTTTGAAACTATCCATAGAAAAGGCACCCGCTGAGATCGCAGCAAAATTGCAACTTACTCCTGGAGCAAAAACAATCTATATGCACAGATCGCGTTCCTATGATGACGAAATTGTTTTGGTAGAGCATATCTGGTTGTCTCATAAACGCTTTTCTAAACTCATTCCACATTTAGAGACTGAATCGCCTCCTTTGCTTTACCCAATCTACGACTCCGTATGTGGCGTTTTGGTTTCCCGGGCTATAGATGAGTTGGAAATGGACGTGATTTCCCAGGAAGATGCCCAAGTGTTCAAGGTCCCTGCGGAAACGCCGTGTATGAGAATAGAACGTACGATGCATGATCATCTTGGCGACGTCGTAGAGTGGAGAGCATCTTACGTTCCGGCCAATCGATTTCACTACACAGTGGAAATTCGCTAAGGTTCGTATGACTGTCCTTAAAACTTGGACCAGGATAATCAACGGCTGGAATGGCATAAGCATCGAATTTTGAAAACGAGGTAATATTTTGCACAATAGTTTTTTAACGCATGACATTAAGAACTCCTTTGCTCATACTGGAAGATTACGTGCTTCTATAAACGTAGGGAACCCGATATTGGCTAAACGGGGCGGCGATAATGTTGGCGGCGTCTCAGTGGATTTGGCACAAGCATTTGGTGATGCATTGGGCGTAGAAGTGGAGTTCAAGGTGTTTGAGTCAGCCAGGGAGTCGGTCCAAGCAGTCTCGAATAACAACGCGGACATCGGTTTTTTTGCGATAGATCCGCTGCGAGCCAACGAGATAGCCTTTACGCCACCCTATGTGCTAATTGAAGGCTCCTATTTGGTCGCAGAAAATTCTGCGCTTACCAGTAATCATGAAGTGGACGCTCCAGGGATGCGATTAGTAGTAGGGGCAGGCAGCGCATATGACTTGTTTCTCTCGCGCGAAATAAAGCATGCCGAAATCATCAGATCGGCAACTTCGCCCACGGTCGTTGATACCTATGTAGACATTTCTGCAGATGTTGCGGCGGGCGTGAAACAACAATTGGAGGCCGACTCCCAGAGGTTGGGAGGATTAAGATTGCTGCCAGGAAATTTTATGGTGATACGTCAAGCGATGGGATGTTCCAAATCGCTCCCTGAAGCCGCACTTCGCTTTCTACGAGACTTTATTGAAGCAAAGAAGAGAAGTGGTTACGTTGGCGAGTCCTTAATTACAAATAGAATCGATGGGGCGACGGTGGCTCCACCAGATGGACAGTAGGTTTCGTCATGAATAGTGGTTTAACTGTTAGCATTAGCAGGAACATTACCAACTAGCAGAGACAAAGGCCAGGAAACTCGCCTTCTTTGCTCCTGGCTTTCCCATCTTTCGCGCAACTCTCTTTCAAAAGCGGTTACTGGATTTGAGGTCAAGCTCTTTTGTGCGAGTTTCACTGCGGACCAAGTTGACACATAACCAATTAGATCGTCAACGGTCCAGTACACAGTAATGGCCAGTTCTGGCAGCATTCTTTTAGGGAAAGGGAAGGGAAGATTGCGATATCCTTCCTCTACATGTCTTCTTTCAGCAGGCCAATATGGGCCGATAACTTCATAATAGAAATTTTGAACAATCTCGTCGACGTCGCCGTCAACATGTAGCACACCATAAGAAATAAGAGCAATGCCGGCATCTGGTACGGCAATACGCTGGACTTCTTGGTAGAACTTGTCTAAGTCAAGCCAATGAGCAGCCTGCGCAACGGTAATGAGATCAACCGAGCTATCGGGTAAACCGCTTTCTTCTGCAGGCGCAGCACGGTAAGTAACCCCTTTCTTAGCCTGCGCTTTTTGGATTTGTGCAGTGCTAGCATCAGTAGCAATAACCTGCGTAAATTTTTCAGCCAGTAGTACAGAGAGTTGTCCTGTTCCACATCCACAATCGAGTGCAAGCCGTGTTCCTGGGCATATTTTTGCTAGTTCACTGACCAGCTCAGGTGGGTAGGTCGGTCTGTGTGCAGCGTAATTGTCAGAACCGGTAGAGAAATGATCTTTGAACGGGGTTTTGGTCATAGTAAAAGTTGAGTTGAGAACATCTATTGGACAAATACATTAGCGCTAATGTACAATATTTTTTATGAATTTAAAAGTAAAACCTGGCTTGGGAGAGCTGCTCCGATACCTTGTGGAGCTCGTCGATGAGGGAGCGGAAGATCATTACCGCGCAATGAATGTAGCCTATCGAGCTAGATATACTCCGGTAATGAGAGCCTTAAGCGTAGGGGCTGAGACTATCTCCGACATCACCGCTAGCACTTATTTAACGCAAGGGGCTATTAGTCAATCAGTTGGATTGATGGAGAAGGACGGTCTAATAACGAGACATGCATTGGAGGATGGGCGTAAGAGCGCTGTGGATTTGACGCCAAAAGGTAGGGCATTACTAAAGAAGTTGGAACAGCACTGGAAAGTGACTTTCAATACTATTGAGAATTTGGAACAGGAAATCGAGTATCCGCTTTTGTCCGTTTTGGAAAGCGCCGCTCGGGCGCTTGAGAATAACGGCTTTTCAGCCAGACTGAGCGAGGAAAAGAAAAAGCGATAAAGTTAGTATGCTAGTAGCGTGGTGGCTCGAGTACGTGGGATAGGCCCTTGGCGGATGGCACTTTGTCCAATCTCGATTGATGAGGACCAAAATTTGTAAGCTGTCATTTATGGAAAAATAGAATATCAATATAAGAAATCTATTGTCTTATAACCAATTTATTTTTAATAAAATTTAATACTTATTTTCTGAAACTTCGACAGCGCGCTCCGAAAAATCTCACGCTATTAGAATCATGCCCAGGGCAAGGCGGTGGTCTGTTTCTATCCTGCTCAAAGCGGGTGACTGAATATCAGCGACATACTTGCGCTTGATATCCCTAATACTTTTAAGTCTCTTTCAACGACAACCTGGAAGGGCTCGATTTTCCCTGGATCTAGGGTGCTGTTTTGATTCCTACATACATTTGAGTTATAACCAAAGATTTGACAAAATAGATTATGGGTATCATCATAAATCACCTTGGTATTCTCCTGATGCCTAGACGTTGAGCACCACCCATCGGCTGGCACGACGGTACACACCGCAACGAGATTGAATACCTGGCAGACAACATTACCAAGGCCTCCAGACATTTAAGAAATCCATCAACCCAATTGGAAAATCGAAAACATGACTCAGAAATCGTTGTTCGAGCCCTATGCGCTGGGCTCGCTGACACTCTCAAACCGCATCGTGCTGGCACCGCTGACACGTAACCGCGCGCGGGCGGGATTCGTGCCCAGCGAACTGGCCCCCACCTATTATAGCCAGCGTGCTTCGGCCGGCTTGCTGATCGCCGAAGCCACCCAAATCTCGCAGCAGGGCCAGGGATATCAGGACACCCCTGGTATTTACACACAGGCGCAGATTGACGGCTGGCGGCAGGTCACTGATGCGGTTCATGCCAAGGGCGGGCGCATCTTCCTGCAGCTGTGGCACGTTGGACGGATATCGCACGTGGCACTTCAGGAGAGCGGCGCTGCGCCGGTCGCGCCTTCTGCCATTCGCGCAGAGACAAAGACCTTCGTGAACAACGAATTCTTGCCTGTCTCTGAACCGCGTGCGCTGAGTCTGGACGAACTGCCGGGTATTGTTGAGGACTTCCGCAAGGCTGCGGGCAACGCGATTGCCGCCGGCTTTGACGGCGTAGAGATTCATGCCGCCAATGGCTATCTGCTGGATCAGTTCCTCAAGGACGGTTCCAATGTGCGTGACGACGCCTACGGCGGCGCCGTCGACAATCGCGCGCGTTTGGCCCTGGAGGTTGCGGCGGCCGTGGTCAAGGAAGTCGGCGCCGAGCGCACCGGCATTCGCATCTCCCCGATCTCGCCAGCCAATGGCATTTCCAGCAGCGATCCGCAGGCGCAGTTCGACTACCTCGTGGCACAGCTCGACGCGCTGGGATTGGTGTATTTGCACGTCGTCGAAGGGGCGACGGGAGGCGCGCGCGACGTGGCGCCGTTCGACTTCGACGCTTTGCGCCGACAGTTCAGGCACACCTACATCGCTAACAACGGCTACGATCTGGAACTGGCGAACGCCCGGCTCGAAGAGGGCAAAGCCGATCTGTTTGCCTTCGGCCGTCCATTCATCGCCAACCCTGATCTGGTCGAACGCCTGAAAACGGGCGCTCCACTGGCGGACCTGAATCAGGCCACGCTATATGGTGGCGGTGCCAAGGGTTACATCGACTATCCTGCGCTCGCCACGGCTGACGCGTAACTTCCCCCTGTTGCCTGCTCACCGCAGCCGGCTTAAGCGATTGCTTGAGCCGGCGTTTTCGCATTGTCCCTTGGGTATCAGAGCGCCCCTTGTGAATGTATCGTTCGCGACGAAGCAGCGATCGAAGCAGCCTTCGCTACTCTGGAAGAGCCTGCGGAGATCGCGGACGTTCCACGTTGCGCCGCCGTCACACCGGTGCGCGTGCGCGCCGTTGAGCTTTGAAGCCGGGGGCGAGAATGACCTGGCCAACGCCGGGCAAGGCTGGCTTCCAATTGACTGGCAGCACACTTGACATGAAACCAACCAACTAGTAGAATGGCTTTAACGTCATCGCTGAGAAACGATTTTAGTGTCTTGCAGTCAGTATATGTCTGGACGCCAACTTAATAGAATTCATTATGAGTGTAGAACTTTCCCCCAGGGCAACTGAAATTGCCGAGCACACGAAGCAGTTGATCGCCGCAGGCGGCTACAACGGGTTTAGCTATGCCGATATCTCCGAGCGGGTGCATATCGGTAAAGCCAGCATCCATCATCATTTCCCGAGCAAGGCAGATCTGGTGCATGCCGTTGTCGTGCGGCACCGCGAACAGTCGCGGGAAGGGCTGGCTGCACTTGATCAGCACATCAGTGATGCGCCGGGGCGCCTGAAGGCCTACACAGATTACTGGGCCGGTTGTATTCGTGACGGTCAATTGCCTATTTGCATCTGCGCCATGCTGGGCGCAGAATTGCCCATGCTCCCACAAGAGGTTGCCAGCGAGGTTCAGCGGTATTTTGAAGACCTGACCGCCTGGCTGCAAGCCGTGCTGGAGACAGGCGTGGCACAGGGAAAGTTTCATTTGCGTGATAGCGCTTTTGTTGAGGCGCAAACCTTTATGTCTGTCGTACACGGCGCGATGTTAACGGCACGGGCCTTGAATAGTCCCGAGGCATTCGAGGCAATTTCACGAACGGCGATCAGGCAGCTGACCGCATCGAACTGATCTGTCTGTATTGTGAAGAGATGAGTGCATAATTTTTTATCTATGTAACCTATCAACTAGTTGGTTGTTATTTATCAATTGTTTATTAGTCAATTGTTATTAGTTGATTGATCCAAAAGTAAATCGGCGCGCAGCCTGACAGGCTCATCTGTTTATTTATCGGGCTGGCATCGTTGGTATTAAGCCGACCAGGCCCAAGCAATATTTTCAAGGAGTGTTCATTTCATGCCTCATCCTATTTCCGCCTTAGGCGCAGGCCATACAATTATCAGCCTCATTCCGCTCATAGCCGGCGTCTACAGCTTTGCCCGCTACCGCAAAATTGACAACACAGTGCCTGCTGGCAAGATTTATCTCATCGGCCTGGTGCTGGCAGTGTTGACGTCGTTTGGGCTATCGAGCACCGGTGGCTTTAACGTCGGTCATGCGCTGGGCATCCTGGCGCTTTTGGCCACAGGCGGCGCGCTATACGTGCCGCGGGTGTCTTTTCTGGGACGCTTGCGGCCCTATCTATCCCAGTTTGGTCTCACATTCAGTTTCTTTCTGCTGATGGTGCCAGGAATCAATGAAACCCTGACACGTCTGCCTGTCGCGCATCCCCTGGCAGCGGGACCTGATTCCCCGGCGGTGCGCGGCACATTGGCTGCCTGGACCATGCTCTTTGTCGTGGGATTCGCGTTGCAGAGCTGGTGGACGCGCACGCAGCACAGGGGCACCGGTCCCGCTTAGTCAGACACCGTTTTCGCTATTTATTATTGAGAGCTTTTAAGGCGCAGCTTTCGGTACTTTTCTTAGCTCATGCGCCCTTTATTTACAGTGCGATATTTCTATCGCCAAGGAGATTTACCATGTCTGTTTTACGACTTCGCCATTTTTTCGCAACCGGCCTGACAACGGCAGTACTTGCGACCGGCGGTTTGACCGCCGCCTCTGCCGCCAGTGCGGCTGAACAGGGGGTTCGCGTGCGAGGCACCGTCGTCGCGCTGGCGGGTGATCAGTTGCAAGTGAAATCGCGTGATGGCCAGGCTATCGATGTCAAGCTCAAGGACGGCTGGATGGCCTCCGCAGTAAAAAAAGCCAGTTTCAGCGATATCAAGTCCGGTGATTTTGTCGGGATCGCATCGCTTCCCAAGTCTGCAGGCGGTGATGGCGCCCTGGAAGTCTTGATTTTCCCGCCTGCGCTCAAAGGTAGGGGAGAGGGCAGTTACAGTTGGGACTTGAAACCTAACAGCACGATGACCAACGCCACGGTAGGCGATTCGGTCAAATCAGTGGATGGTAGTGTTGTCACGCTTAACTATCATGGCAAAGAAAAGAAAATTTCTGTTCCTGATGGTACCCCGGTTGTTACGCTTGCGCCAGCAACGCACGATGATGTCAAACCCGGCACCGTCGTTTTCATCCCTGCCCAGAAGGGTGCAGACGGTACCCTGTCAACCGGCCAACTGATCGTGGGTAAAGATGGCGTCGTCCCTCCTATGTAATGGGGGACGAGTGTTCATATGGATAAGCCTAAATTGAAATGCCTGCCAGCATCACATGCACCAGCAGGTTCCCGCCAGTCTGTGCGGCGGCATTCGGGGGTCGTCCGTATGACCCATTGGGTAAATGTGCTGTGCTTTTCTGTCCTGCTAATGAGCGGGCTACAAATTTTCAATGCACACCCCAGGCTGTATTGGGGGGAATATGGTGCTGATTCGGACCAGGCATTTATTGCCATTGGATCCGAACAGCATGGCGACAGGCTGAAAGGATTTTTTCAGATTGGCCCGCTGAGCATCGAGACGACCGGTATTCTTGGCGTCTCCCGTGAAGGCGATGCGGTCACAGAAAAAGCATTTCCTTCTTGGCTCACGATTCCCTCCTACCACGACCTGGGGGCGGGCAGAAATTGGCACTTCCTCTTCGCGTGGTTGCTGCTCATCAATGGCTTTGTGTACCTGGCACACGGATTATGGCGAGGACATATTCGCCGGGATCTGTTGCCGAACCGGGACCAACTGGGATGGCGGCACGTATGGCGAGAAGTGGTAGACCATGCTCGCCTTCGTTTCGCCAAAGGCGAGCACGCGCGGCGCTACAACAGTCTGCAGAAGATGACCTATCTGCTGGTGGCATTGGTATTGCTGCCGCTGATGGTTCTGACAGGACTGACGATGTCGCCCGGTTTAAACGCGGTTTTTCCATTCCTGCCTGATCTGTTTGGCGGGCGCCCCTCTGCGCGCACACTGCATTTTCTGACTGCGTCCTCGCTTGTCCTGTTTGTCGTGGTTCACGTACTGATGGTTGTTCTATCGGGTTTCTGGAATAACCTTCGCTCGATGATGAGCGGGCGTTATGTTATTGATCATTCAGGAGATACAAAATGACGCAGAGGTTCTCTCGCCGCCGGATTCTGACCGGTCTATTGTCCGGCGTTGGCGTCTCCATGATGGCAGGATGTGATCGCCTGACGCAAAGCGCCGGTTTTGGACACGTGTTACGCCAGACCGAGCAACTGACCATGGGCAGCCAGCGACTGTTGCTGGACCGAAAGACACTGGCGCAAGAATATAGTGCGTCCGATCTTTCGCCGGTGTTTCGCGCCAATGGCACACAATTGCCCGATTCGGAGGAGTACGCGCGTCTGCTTGAAGAGGGCTTTGTCGATTGGCGCCTGCAGGTAGACGGCCTGGTAAACCGGCCGCTTAGCCTGTCGCTTGAACAATTGAAGCGCCTGCCGGCGCGCACGCAAATCACCCGACACGATTGTGTCGAGGGATGGAGTGCGATCGGACAATGGCAGGGCGTTCCCCTTGGGCGGGTCCTTGATCTGGCGCAGCTGAAGCCGGGTGCGCGCTATGTGGTATTCCATTGCGCAGACGAGCTGGAAGTCACGTTCGACGGCAGCGGGCGCTACTACGAGAGCATCGATCTTATGGATGCGTATCACCCTCAGACCATTCTTGCCTATGGCATGAATGGCAAGCCTCTGCCGGTAGCGCACGGCGCCCCTTTGCGACTTCGGGTCGAACGGCAACTTGGTTATAAGCATGCTAAATACTTGATGCGCATTGAGGTGGTCTCCGCGTTCGACACACTGTGGGGAGGGCGGGGCGGCTACTGGGAGGACCGCGGTTACGAATGGTATGCGGGCATCTGAATTCATATAGTGATGCTCAATTTTGATTGTTGGCAATAGCGTAATACTGAATGTGCTTTATCAGTTTACTTAGCGTTGCTTAGCCGTATTTTGTGCCGAAGACAAGCGCTGAGAAATAACCATGGAGTCAAGCTTTATGACGTTGCGCTAGTTGTCGATTTCAATAACTTGTATCTGCGCTTCATCCATGGTGTTCTACATCGGGCGTACCTCGTGCCGCCTGCTCAATTCAGCCAATGTCGTCTCGCGGTGGATGGCTAGCCAGCAAGGTATCACAACGTTCCCTCAGGAAACGATGTAATTCGTTGATCGCGGGCGTCAGCCGCGAGCGGTGGGCACAGATCAGGTTCAACGGCGCAGGCTCGCAATGCGCTGGTGCAAACAACTCCACCAGCCGCCCGGCCTTTAGATCGTCGATGAGATCCAGTCTCGATTTGTAGACCAGGCCTTCACCAGCAATGGCCCAGCGGCGCACGGCATCGGCATCGTCGCTCATCCGGTTGCCCGTAATCGCTACGGTACGCTCACCGCCGGGCAGGGTAAAGCGCCAGCGTTCATGCACTTGTTCGCTCCATACGTACCGAAGGCAGTTGTGCTGCTGCAGGTCGTCGGGCTTGGTTGGCGCGCCGTGCCGTTCGATGTACGCTGGTGCGGCGCACAACGCACGCCGGTTGTTACCGGCCAGAACCAGGGCCAGAAGCGATGAATCGGGCAGCGTGCCATAGCGTACGACGGCATCTAGCGGCTGGCGGATGAGGTCGGCGGCGCGGTCGCTTATCTTCAGGTGCAGCGACAGGCCTGGATGCTGGTGCTGGAAGTCGTCCAGCCACGGCAACAGGAGGTTGCGTCCGAAGTCGGAGGGGACCGATAGCCGCAGCGGGCCGGTCAGTGCCGATCGACCGTCAGCCAAGGCCAGGTCGCCTTGCTCCCGCGCGTCCACCATCAGCCGCGCATGCGGCAAATAGCGCTCTCCAGCCTCCGATAGTTGCATGCTGCGCGTGGAGCGCGAGAGCAAGCGGGTATCCAGGGCCTTCTCGAGCCTTTGCACACAAGCGCTCGCTTGCCCGGGCGCGATGTTCAGCTGGCGTGCCGCTTCCGAGAAACTGCCGGCGTCTGCTGTGCGCACAAAGATCTGAACGTCATCAAGTCGAATGATTTTCATTGAATCACAGAAAGTGTTTTGGTTTTCAGCGGGTTTATCTGCAAATTGAAGAAGAATAACATGAAGCTCTTCCATCCCCGAAAGCTAATGGCCTTACGGGGTCTCGTTCTCTTCCGATTATCAAAGGAGTTTTCTCATGAAGGCAATAGGCTTTTCTCAAAATCATCCAATCAGCAACCCGCAGGCCCTGCAAGACATTGAGGTGCCCACCCCCGAACTACGTGACTATGACCTGCTGGTCGAAGTCAAAGCGGTATCGGTCAACCCGGTTGATACCAAGGTCCGGCTCGGGGGCGATATTCCTGCGAGTGGATCTCGTATCCTTGGCTGGGACGCCGCAGGCATCGTCCGTGCCACAGGACCGCTGGCGACCCGCTTCAAGCAAGGTGACCGCGTGTGGTATGCCGGCGACATTACGCGACCGGGCAGCAATAGCGAACTGCAGGCTGTGGACGAGCGCATCGTCGGGCCGATGCCAATCTCACTGGATTTCGCCGAAGCCGCATCGCTGCCGCTGACGGCCATCACGGCCTGGGAATTGTTGTTTGACCGTCTGCGTGTTCAGGCGGCCGATCCGACCGACAACAACATCCTGCTGATCATCGGCGCGGCAGGCGGCGTAGGCTCCATCCTGACCCAATTGGCACGCACCTTAACGGGCATGACCGTTATCGGCACAGCGTCGCGGGCAGAGACCCGTCAGTGGGTTCTAGAACATGGCGCGCATCACGTGATTGATCACCGCCAGCCGTGGGCGCCGCAATTGGCCGAGCTCGGCATCCAGCAGGTCACTCATGTCGTTGGGCTCAATCAAAGCGCCGTCTATGTTCCGCAGATCGCCGCCGTGTTGCGTCCCGAGGGCCAGTTCGCGCTCATCGACGACCCGGTGGATCTGGATATCGGACCATTCAAAGGCAAGTCCATTTCAATCCACTGGGAGCTGATGTTCACCCGAGCCATGTTCACCACCGGCACCATCAGTCGCCAACATGCCTTGCTGCGCCGAGTGGCCGAACTGGTTGATCGGGGAGACATCAAGCACACCCTGACCCAGCGTATCGACGGCATCAGTGCGGCGAGCCTGAGACACGCACATGCTCTGGTCGAGGCCGGAAACATGATCGGCAAAGTTGTGATTGCCAACGCCTGAACCTGATTGGAAAAGAAGCACGCATATGACACAGAAAGTTATCGACACGGCAACGATCAGCCTGGAAGCTGCACAGGCATTGCTGGCCGAAGCGCGCCGCGCCTGTGCAGCGCGGGGATTCGCTGCGACCATCGCCATCACCGATGCAGGAGGTCACCTGCGTGCTTTTGAGCGCGCAGATACGGCTCCTTTTCTCACCGTCGGTGTTGCCACTGACAAGGCCTGGACGGCAGCCTCGTTTGGCATGACCACGCATCAATGGAACCAGTACATGGCAGACCCCACCGTGGCTGGGCTGGCCCATCATCCGCGCATGACACCTGTGGGTGGTGGCGTGCCCATCATTGATGATGAGCGCCTTGTGGGCGGTATCGGTATCTCCGGCGGCACCTCTGTCCACGACCACGAGGCTGCCGAGGAGGCGCTGCGTAACGCCGGTTTTCTATAACGAGGCGAATTTTACAAAAAATGCAGGCTATTTATAGATAAATAGTCTGCATCCATCTGCATGGATAAACACATGAAAAAAACGCGCTTATGTGCACTGTCGCTCGTCGTCGCTGCGCCCATGGTCCTGCCGTCCACCGCTGGCGCCCAGTCTCCGGACAATGTCTCGACCGCTCTTGATGCAGCCAGCTACGGCTTGCTCGTGAAGCTTCCTGTTCGGCCGCAAAGCCGCGCTGACTTCTTGCGGATCATTAAGGATCGTGTCGCGGCAAGTCGTCAACGTGCCGAGGTTGTTGACTTTCGAGTGCTTGCAACGCCCGACCCCAATGTCTAC
Source organism: Advenella sp. FME57 (assembly GCF_014897675.1). Classification (GTDB taxonomy): domain Bacteria; phylum Pseudomonadota; class Gammaproteobacteria; order Burkholderiales; family Burkholderiaceae_B; genus Advenella. Next base: position 82,088 of record NZ_JABUXU010000011.1, read on the forward strand.
ATCGCATTTGAAAGTTTTCGAAATAAAGATGCATTTAGTACCTTCGAGAAACTGCCGGAATCGCAACGTTTCCTGAATGTGCTGACACCGCTTTTGAACGGATCCCCCGAAGTGTCAATTTTGCAACCTCTGCCCTGAAGACGCACACAATTTTCAACGAACGATTATTAATAAGGTAAAAAAATGAGCGCTTACATCGTCTTTCAGCGAGTAATCACGACAAACAAGGCCAGTCTGGCACAATATTCACAAGAGGTTGGCGACACTTTCAAAGAGACGCTGGTTGATTTTCTTGTGGCCTATGGGAAACAGGAAACACTTGAAGGTGCGCAAACAGAAGGTACCGTAATCCTTAAATTTGGCAATATGGCTGCAGCAAAGGAGTGGTACTACAGCGATGCCTACCAAAAAGCAGCACAGCACCGGTTTTTGGGCGCTCAATACAACGCAACGCTCGTAGAAGGGACGGATACAGAGTAGAAATAGGGCTTAGAAGAACAGCATTTTGTCCGATATCAGTTTTTATGTCACTGAGCTGAGCAAAGCGACGATAAGATTACGGATTTTCGCTTCCACGTCCAATTTTGAGTTCGATTGTATCGCTCTAATCGCCGTCCCTTATCGCCTAGTTAAATTGCCGTGGTTGCATGTCCCTCGTTCAGACTCTACTTCGTCTGATCGAAGGGCATGCAAGTGCAAATTTAAATCTTAGTTGAGGGCACCTAGGCCAGACTTCTGCCTCCGAGTCGCCAAGAAGCTGAGAAGCGATCCAATGATAGCTAGCGCTGCGCTTACTGCGGATACCCACGTGAATGTACCGGAAAACGCCTCTTGGGCGGTCACGAGCAAGACGTCGCCGTTTTCAGCTGGGATTTGTCGCGCTGCGGTAACCGCGCTGCCGAGCGTGTTACGAGCCAATCAGTGAGATTCACTTTTCTCGATTGCGCGGCGTTGGTTCTGTCAGGTCGTTCGAAATGTCTGAAAGCAGTTTTTCGTCTAGCAATTGAAGCAGCGTATTTTCTACGGAACTCAGGACCTCGTCAATGTGTCGATTCACTGAAGCTTCTACGGGGCAAGAGGGTTTGTCGTGCGCCGGACCAAACACAAATGGCGCAGTATGTCCAATGGCATCGTAGACATCTCTCACTGTAAGCTCATTGAGGTCACACGCGAGCGCCCAGCCGCCGCCCGGGCCGCCTGTGGACTTTACATAGCCAGATTCACGAAGCGCAGCCATGGTTCTGCGCACTACCACCGGGTTTGTATCAAGCATTTGCGCAATCGTGTCTGAGGTGGTTGAGCCACCGCGAAGACGCATGTGTATCAGGATGTGTAGAAGTCGAGCCAGTCGAGTATCACGCTGCATAAATTGGAGTCTAGGAATGTGCAACTTTTTATGTTACGCTATTTTGATAGTTGTGTAAATATCACACTTTGGCCGGAGCAACCATGAGCACATATCGTCAAACATTTATTAGCGCTAACGGAATTCGTCTGCACGTCGCGGAACAGGGTGACGGCCCCCTGGTTATTCTCTGCCACGGCTTTCCTGAGACCTCACATGCGTGGAGGCATCAACTTTCGGCATTAGCTGACGCAGGCTACCATGCCATCGCTCCGGATTTACGCGGTTATGGGGCTAGCGAATGTCCATCTGCGATTGGACAGTATACGTCTTTGGATATCGTAAGTGACTTGGTGACGCTGATTGATGCCCTGGGAGAACGCGATGCCATTGTTGTGGGGAACGATTGGGGGGCTACCATTGCCTGGCAAGCGGCGTTGCTTCGACCAGACATTTTTCGAGCTGTCGCTGCACTCGGGGTACCGATGATGGGCAGGGCACCGATGGCGCCGAGCAGGCTTTTTCCGCAGTCCGACCGAGCGTGGTTCTACACTCATTATTTTTCTATACCCGGGTTAGCCGAGAGGGAGCTTGAACGCGACGTTGGTGCCACACTGCGCAAAATTTATTTTTCCGCATCCGGCGACATCGGCGCTCGTGACCAGGATACGCCTAATCCTTTCGGGCTTATGCCGCGAAATGGAGGGATGCTTGATCCATTGAGCGATCCGCCCGCGATGCCTACATGGCTTGCTTCCGGTGATCTGGAAAAATTTGTGCAGGCATTCAGTATTTCTGGTTTTCGCGGGGGGCTAAATTATTATCGGAATCTTGATCGAAATTGGGAAGTGCAAGCCGCCTTCGAGGGTTTACTCGTTCAGGTTCCGGCCCTTTATCTTGTAGGTGAACGAGACACAGGGCTAGCAATCCCTGGTATGCAGGGAATTATCGACGCCATGCCTCAGCTTGTGCCAAATCTGCGCGATTCTCAGGTGATCCCGGGTGCTGGGCACTGGTTACAGCAGGAAAGACCGGATTGCGTCAATAATGCTTTGATTAAGTTTTTTGGCGAGCTTTAACCTAGTAGTCATCGAAAGAGAATAGGATCATTGAAATTATTCAGCGGCTTTCTCCCTCCTCAATTGAGATACATTTATGAATCGCAGACGTTTACTGACAGGCACGATATATGGCGCAACCGCTTATTTATTGCAACCAGCCTTATCTTTTGCGCAAACTAACAAAAAGACAGCAGTTCTGTTAACTGCATTGGAACACGATTACGGTGGCCGACTGGGCGTGGCAATTTTTGATACAGCGAATGGCAATCGGATTGAGCATCGTGGCGACGAACGCTTCCTGATCTGCAGTACGTTCAAGTTGCTGTTAACGGCAGCAGTATTAAAGCGCGTGGATAACGGGAAAGAGTTGCTGGAGCGACGGATCACATTTGATAAATCGGCGATTCTTCAGTGGGCTCCAGTAACAGGCCTGAACGTGGGCCAACCAGGCATGAGCATACTGGAACTGTGCGAAGCCACGATGATCATGAGCGATAACACCGCTGCCAACCTGTTGCTGACCACACTCGGTGGCCCCGCCGCAGTTACCAAATATGCCCGTAGTCTTGGCGACACGAAAACACGCCTGGACCATATTGAGCCACTCAATGGTATCCAACATGGCGATGAGGATACAACCACGGCCCAGTCAATGCTCGAAAATATGAAAAAAATAGTGCTAGGCCGTGTATTGTCCGCAGAGTCTCGCACACGGCTTGTGCGCTTGTTTGAGATGAACCAGACCGGCGCCCAGACATTGAAAGCAGGCCTGCCCGCAAATTGGCGTATTGGTGACAAAACGGGAGCCGCCAGCGATACTCGCAATGACATCGCCATGATCACTCCACCCGACCGGGCGCCGTTATTAGTGGCTGCGTATTACACAAATGACAAAGTGAACAGCTCAGTACACAAGGCGGTGTTGGCAGAAGTGGGAAAAATTGTCGCCAAGATGTGAGAATACTCCGCTCATTAATGGGAGGCATACCTTGCTGTCGAACGGTCAGAAGTAGCCCTTGACGCTTTGGCTCAATTGTAGGAGTCGGCTCATTTGCCAGTTACGACGACAAGTATGGGTAAGGGCTCAGAAGTCGAGAGCGACCCATTGTCACTGGATGTTTTCGCTAAAGCCCTAAAAAAATAATAGCCTGACCAAAAACAAGGATGAATTTGTCAAGAATGCTGATGTGATTTTACTTATTGGTAATAGAACCAACAAGAGCGGATGGGTTCGCGCGAGCGGGAAAATTACGTCAAAAAAATAACATGGAACTAAGGGTTTTACAGGATGGCACCGGTAACTGTTACCGGTAACATACGTAGCAATTTCCGACAAATTATTCCGCATTGGACATGGGTGTAGGTCATGACCGCTACTAAAACAGTACAAGTCACCCGCCGCAAGGCTGGTTCTCACACGATCCACGATGTGGCAGCATTAGCTGGCGTGTCCTCCACGACTGTCTCGCGGTACTTTAACGCTCCAAATCTAGTCTCCGCCGGCGTGCGCGAACGCCTCAAGGAAATTATCGAACATCTTGGCTATGTTCCCAGCCAGGTAGCAAGCGGACTGGCTTCCGGGCACGGGCGTGTGGTATGCGCGGCCATGCAAAATATAGGAAGCATCACTTTCGCTGATCTGGTAAAGGGAATGACGGATGAACTTCAAGCGTCTGGCCTGCAATTATTGTTGGCTAATGTCGAGTTCTCTCAGGAGCTAGAGGAAAAAGCCATCCGCACATTCATTGGTTGGCATCCTACTGCGTTGATATTGACCAGAGAAGATCACACACCGGCAACTGAAGCGATGCTTCGAAAACTGAAGATACCAGTTGTCGAGGCTTGGGGAATGGATTCGACTCGCCCATATCATCAAATTGGGTATCCACAAGCTGAAGCGGGTGCAATACTTGCCAGGCATTTTCTGGATCAAGGTGCCAGACGCATTCAGTTCGTCCTGCCTAACAGGCCTGAAGACTTTCGGGCAAAGCAGCGCATTGAAGGCTTCACCCGAGAGGTCCAGGCAGCCGGCATCGCGGCAGACATTCTGATAATGCCCGAGCAGGACGATTTTGATGCAGGCGTGGCCAGGATTGAAGCCTTTTCAAAAGAGCCAGTCGACACACGCCCTCAGGCATTGGTTTTTGCCAATGACAATATGGGGGCCGGCGCGATTTTGCATGCCCCAGCGGTTGCTCTGACTTTACCTCGTGATTGTGCAATGGCTTCTTTCGGGAACGCATCGGTCTCACCACACCTGCGTCCTGCCCTCACGACACTCAAGCCACAACGGTACTACATAGGGCAACAGACAGCCAGGACCGTACTGGATCTATTATCCCGGCCAAAGTACGAAATAGAGCCAATTCAAAAATTAATCCCATGCGAGTTGATTGTACGAGACAGCAGCCAATTCAATCTTACATGAGGCAGCCGGAATGGGATTTTTTGACAAATGCTCAATTCATAAAAGCAAACCATAACAGTCAGTAAACCAAAGGAGATAGAGATGAAAAAAGGATTAAGTTCAGCACTTTTAAGCATGATCACCATCGCGGCCGTTGTGCCTGGCGCATCACTTGCAGCTACAGGAGACTCATACCCATCCAAGCCAATAACGATGGTCGTACCCTTTCCTCCAGGCGGGACCGCAGATGGGTTTGCAAGGCCTTTAGCGCAGGAATTGAGTAAACGTCTTGGCCAACCCGTCGTTGTCGAAAATAAGCCGGGTGCGAACGGGAATATTGGCTCGGCCGCAGTAGCCCGTGCGCCAGCGGACGGGTACACGATTTTATATAGCTCACTGAGCACCCTTGCCGTTAATCCATTTATTTATCCTGAGCAAGGATACGATCCTCGAGCTGCTTTTGTGCCAGTCTCGATCACCCATCAAATGGCCAATGTCTTGGTGGTGGGGGCGCAAACACCTTACAAGAGCGTGACTGATTTAATTAATGATGCCAAGGCGAATCCGAGCAAACTGAGTTTTGCCTCCGCCGGCGTTGGAAACACGATGCACCTTGCTGGAGAGCAGTTTCTCACTGCAACTGGCACGAAAATCGTGCATGTTCCATATAAAGGCGGGGCTGATGCGGTAAACGATATTCTAGGTGGCCGCGTGTCCATGATGTTCAACAACCTGCCGGCCATTGTGCAACTGGTCAAGTCTGGGAAAATGCGCGCACTGGCGGTAGCTGACTCAAAGCGGTCTCCCTTGTTGCCGGATGTGCCCACGATGAAAGAAGCCGGCGTTTCTGACTTCACAAACGTGGTTTGGGTCGGGTTCGTAATGAAAAAAGGGACTGATCCAAAAGTCGTCAACAGGATTTCTTCGGAAATCAAGGCGGTACTGCAAAGTCCAAAATTTCGCAAACCTCAAGAAGAACAAGGTTATGAAATCATTGGCTCTACACCAGAGGAGTTTGCAAAAACACTGAAAACGGCAACAGACGAAATGGGTCAATTGACCAAGGACATCGGTATTCGCGTCAATTGAGTCGTCAAAAATTTAAATCACTAAGATGGATGAGATGAAATGAGAAAGAATGGCTTGAAGAAAATTATTAAGGAGGGAGGCGTTGCCGCCAACGGATGGTTATCCATACCTTCGTCGTTCAGCGCTGAAATTGTGGCCAACTGCGGCTTTGATGCAGTGACAGTTGATTTGCAACATGGCATGATTGACTTTTCCCAGGCATTGACCATGTTTCAGGCGATCTCCACCACAAACGCCACTCCCCTGGGACGCCCAACGAGCTCGAGCGCAGTGGAAATTATGAGACTATTGGATGCTGGCGCCTATGGCGTGATTTGCCCTCAAGTTGATACGGCCGAGATCGCTCGCACCGTCGTTTCCGCCTGCAGGTATCCTCCCGTTGGAACCCGATCCTTTGGCCCACCCAGAGGTGTTCTCTATGGGGGCGCGGATTACTATCCAAATGCCAACGACGAGATCCTCGCGATTGTCATGATTGAATCGCGCCAGGCGGTCGAAAACCTCGATGAAATCCTCGATGTTGAGGGAATTGATGGGATATACATCGGTCCAAACGACCTGAGTTTGAGTTTTGGCGGCGGACCGGGATGCTTTCCAGAGGGAGAAATTGGAGAAACGATCGAATTAATTCGCAAGCGAGCCGCGGATCGAGGCATCTTTTCAGGAATTTACTGTGCCGATGTGGACATGTGTATCAAAAGGATCGACCAGGGATTTCAGCTGGTAAATGTGGGAAATGACGCTGCAGCACTGAAAGTAAGCTATCTTACTCAGATTGACAGAATCAAGACCAAGACCATGAGTGCTGGCGCTAATACTGAAACCAGCAATTGCGGTTACTAAAAGTGAAAGGGTGGCAATGTTGACTTTTTGATGGGCTATCAGCGCTTGTCTGTATATATGGCGCAGTGGTAACTCAGCTTCATAATCGAGCCTTCTCTGGCAGTTACCTTGAGCTAGACAACCGTCTTGAGCCCCTTGTCGAAAAATTGCATATTGATTTAAGAGAATTATTTTCTTAAAGTTTATTGATTTTTAAGGAAACTCAATATTGATTTTAAGAAACATGACTGGGTCGTTGCAGAAGGAAGTCGCCCGTTTTCTCTCTGTCGATCCGATTCGGTAGGCTACGCCGTATCAGGACGGCACGCAGTAGCTTATCAATATGGCGACGGGAGCCATCGTTCCGTTAGGGGATGACGTTGCCCGGTTTTCACCTGATCGCTCCATTAATGCCTGTCAGTTTGTCAAAATGGGAATTGGCAAAATAATAAGGCAGAAGCAGTCATTTAAAACGTATATTCATCAAGTGCTGCAACTGATTCATGCAATGTAGAACAAATATTCCTTTTCTGAATATATATTTTGACACGCCAACTCGCATTATACCTTTTGGCGTTTCAACTCCCAGCACCATAAGTCCCAAGCCCTCTTAATCTGCCCCTGTGCCGTTTTGTCCGCGGTGGCCGCCTCTTCAGGCGTAAGATATTCGCATTCACCAAGGCGCTCAGCTTCCATTTGTAGGCGAGCTCCTTTTTCTGTATATATAGAGCGGAAAACCGCCTCAGGAATACTCGATCCCGTAATTGTCACGCCATGTCCTCTCATCAAGACTAGCGGAGATTTTCCTTTGCAATTAGCGAGCGCTACTCCCAGCGACAAGCTATCGATTAACAGATTTGAGCCATTGCCAGCAAATTCTCGAATTTCAAAATTCGGAATGTGCTTTGATAAAAACCCCGACATGTGACAAACAGGTTGCAGTTTTGCGTTTTTTGATACGGTAAATGGAACAACAGCAGGAGAATGATTATGCACAACACTCATCACTTCAGGATCTGCAGCATAGATCGCGGCATGAATATAACGCTCTAGATATAAAGAAACACCAGTATCTTCAACTGGAGAACCAACTAGGTCCAGCACCTGAATATCGTCAGGAGTAACAAGAGCAGGCGCTCGATTGCGAGAAATTAAAAAATGATCTGGTCTCTCCGGGTGTCGGACGCTAACATGCCCGAAAGCATCAAGAACACCCTGCACATATAGTATATGATTGGCTATGGAAAGTTCATCACAATATTCAGAAACAATATCCTTTGGTTGGCTACTTATACTCACGTCGAAAATTCCTTTTAATTAATCGAATAAACTGGACTTCAAGTCACACAATAATGAAACCGTAGATGTATTACTTCCCTTTCATCTCAAGTTCGCGAGCCACATGAGTATATTTACTTAGCTCGTCAGCCATACGTTGTTTGAATTGATCACTGTTTAATATGTAGGTAGAAATCAAACGGTTGGCCAGTTCTTGTTGTACGTTATTGTCATTAATGATTTCCAAAAACTCGAGCTCCAGATATTTCGTAATCTCCGGAGGCATATCTTTTGGGCCAAGAAAGCCGAACCATACTTCCTCAGCAAACTCATTAAATTCCTTGGTTTCTTTTACCGTTGGAAGATTTGGCTTGAAAGCTAATCTTTTTTCGGAAGCAACAGCGATATACTTCAGTTTTTTAGACCGAACCAGACCATCAAGATTAGGAATAGAATTAAATAGCACGGAAACTTGGCCAGCAATACCGTCTAGTGTTGCTGGAGCGCACCCGGCGTACGGAATATGAACCATCTTGGTTTTGGCTAAATTATTAAACTGCTCGCCCGCAAAGTGCTGAGGAGACCCATTTCCGCAAGAAGAATAGTTCAACTCTTGTTTTGTGGTTTTAGCATACTTAACTAGCTCATCGACTGAGTTAGCAGGAATAGAAGGATGCACCGCTATTGCGACAGGTGTGGAAGCTACCGATGCTATATATGTCAGATCTTTTAATGGATCTACTGCATGCTGTATTCCTAAAGCGGTTGTCATACTAAGCGTATTGTTATTAAGCAGTAATGTATATCCATCCGGTTTGGATCTCGCAACATAACTGGTGCCGATATTACCAGACGCTCCAGCCTTATTTTCTACCACTACTGGGTGCCCAATACGCTTTGAGAGTTTATCTGCCATTAGTCTCCCAATTAAGTCTGCACTGCCTCCGGGAGGATATGCAACTACAATAGTGATCGGTTTACTGGGGTATGCTGACTCAGCATGTACCAGAGCACTCATTCCTAATGTACTGACCAGAGCTACAAACACTTGTAATAGTTTCATGATTTTTTGTCTCCATAATATCTATATTTTTTCCGCATGGATATAGGCAGCTAATCTGTTCCTTATTGCCTGTCGTGACACAACGATAGCTAAACTGGGATTTGATCTTTGTCGTACATCCAAGCCATGCTTTCCATCGTCTGTTCTGGTGTTCTCGACTTTAAAAAATGGTTACGCAGATCACGGGTGGCATCAGCTGCATGATATGCTTGGCCATATAATCGTGCGGTCTGTTGAATTCTAGCTGTGCGTAAGTACCGTGCTTTTTGAAAGCTAGAAAATGCAGCATTAAAATCATTACCAGTTAATGTCAAGTGTTTGGATAGACAAACAGCGTCTTCCATTGCCATGCAAGCGCCTTGCGCAAGATATTGCAGCATAGGATGCGCTGCGTCGCCGAGCAGCGTTGTATTTCCTTTTGTCCAATTCGCTATTGGCTCCCGGTCGCACAAGACCCACATACGCCATGAATCAATTTTTTCCAACATGCCGAGCACTTCAGGTCTAGCACCCTTAAACCGTAAGTTTAATTCTTCGGGGTCTCCGTAGGAATCCCATCCTTCATCAAATCGGTCGCTATGAAATACCGCCACTAAATTAAACATGTCGTGCCCTCTTAGAGGGTAGTGCACTAAATGGAAGCGAGGCCCCATCCACACAACCATTGCATTTTGTCGGTTCGCTTCAGGTACTTGGTCGAGTGGCAATACAGCACGATAAGCGATATGTCCTGATATCCGCGGTTTGCCATCGCCTACGATGCGCTGACGAACTGTTGACCAAAGCCCGTCGGCGCCAATAAGAGCCGCGCCAGTATGCTGTTGTTCATCCGCTGCGGTGACTACGACTTCCTTACCGTTTGCGTTGAAATCTGTAACCTTTTTTGCGGACAGCAGATTAACCTTTCCAGTTTCACGGCAGGCCCTTAAAAGTACGGAATGTAGATCTGCACGATGGATCAGCCCGTAAGGTTTACCAAAGCGTTTTGGAAATAATTTGGCGACTGGCAGGCGTACAATTTCCTCACCACTGATTGCATCCATCGCCACGATGTCATCTGGATAAACGGTTAATTCGTGTACTTCATCAGCTATACCCAAGTCATCAAATGTATGAAATGCGTTGGGCCCCAATTGTATCCCGGCGCCAATTTCCTTGAATTCATCTGCTTGCTCGAAAACGGAACTTTCCAGTCCATTTCTAGCCAAGGCCAACGCAGCCGATAATCCGCCCACTCCACCACCGGCGATCAAAACCGGATGTTTTGAATTTTGTTTCATACTGCCCCCAACGCTTGAACCTTAACCGTGATATTGCCGACATTATCCAGCTCCATTACAATGGTGTCGCCTGGATTCACCGTTCCCACTCCTTCCGGTGTTCCTGTGTATATTAAGTCTCCAGGATGCAGCGTATAGAAAGAGGACGCAAACTCGATCAGGTGGGGTATATCGATAACTAGATCTTTTGTGTTGGCTTTTTGACGTTCTTCGCCATTAACAGTCAAACGAAAATTCAGTATTGATGAATCCGGTACTTCATCGGCTGTCGCGAGCCATGGGCCCAATACCGAATATGTATCTATCGATTTTCTCATGCTCCTTTCTTCTGGGCCACGGGTCGTCATGTCAAGCCCCGCGCAAAATCCGGCAACGTGCTCCATTGCGTTTTTGGCGGATATGTTTCTTCCAGCTTTGCCGATTACTACTACCACTTCGGCTTCGTGATCATTTCTTCTATTTGGGTGTGCGATCTGTACTGGTTCTGAAACGCCAATCAATGAACTGGTGGCTTTCAGAAATAAACCTACACGTTGAATTTCCCCAACTTGATTGGAGTGGTGAATTTCACTATCAGTCCGTGCTTCTTCAAGATGCTTCAAGTAGTTCACTGGAGCAGCGATGATTTTTCCTGGGTTCGCTACCGGAGCTAGCAGTTTGATTTGCGATAAGGGTATCGGTTTGCTCTGGGATGCGAGTTGTTGAATACGGGGACGTGATGAATCCAAATTGGCAATTAACACATCATGAGTTGGGAACGGATAGCTGTATTGAGGTAAATCACTCAAAACCTTCGTCACTTCATAGACGTTATTATCGCGAACGACTCCTAATTGATTCGAACCAAAGCGGCAAAGCAGCATTATTATCTCCTTGAATATGCTGTCAGTATTGCCAATAGTTGCTATAAATTCAATAAATCATTACTTATTATGTGTATTGTATTTAACTATATTTGATATAGAATATTTACTTACTAATAATTAAGCTGATGCCAAATTGACCAATCTTGATATTCGCGATATAGAGTTAATAGATACGCTTGTTCGCACAAACAATATTTCAGTTACCGCAGAGCTGCTTGGGTTAAGTCAACCCTCTGTCAGTATCCGTATTGCCAAATTGCGCAAACACTTCGCTGATCCGCTTTTTGTTCGTACTAGTGAGGGTATGCAGCCTACCCCGAAAATCACATCACTATTACCAGCAATACACGCTGTCATCAATCTGTTTTCGGAAATTGAAGAGGGGGATGTTAAATTTGACCCTAAGACATCTAGTCGGGTATTTCGAATAGGGATGACCAACACAGGTCAAATAGTAGTTATTGCAAAACTAAAAAATGCTTTAAATATGCTTGCGCCAAATATCCGGCTCGAAGTTGTCGAATTAACGGCCAATAGCCCAATGCAACTTGAGCGAGGAGAAATAGACATAGTTATGGGATTTACAAAAATTATGGGGCCCGGCTTTTATCAACAAAAATTATTTAGTGAGCATTATGTTTGTTTAGTGCGGAGCAATCATCCCAGAATAAAGAATTCTCTGTCAATTGAACAGTTCATTAAGGAAGATCACGTTTCTGTTAAGAGTAGTGGTACAGCGCATTGGCTTTTAGAGAAAGCAATTGACGATGCGGGTGTTACGAGAAAGATCGCACTTTGGGTACCCGCGTTTCTGGGGCTTGCAGAGATTGTTCGAACCACTGACTTATTGGCGCTGGCGCCTATTCATTTGGCGCGTATTTTATGCCGGGACAAATCTGTTCGGAGTCTGGATATTCCCATCCAAATTCCTTCCTACGACGTAAAGCAGTATTGGCACGAGCGTTATCACCAAGAATCTGGCAATATTTGGTTGAGAAAGATTATCGCCAATACCATGCAGAATGAGTAATCCAAAATTGGACCAGTTTTGCTTACTTATTTCTTTATTCATCAGCGATAAGCACGAAATTATATAAATTCTGCGTAGTTTTAATTCATTCGATCCGGATATTTCCCTCGCGAATTAATTTTTCGTAAATTCTGGCTTTGGCGCTTCCCTGTTGGCTAATGTCTTGGGGACCCCATGTTAGTCGCTCAAATGCAAATGCATCAAAGTTCTTTTTTACCTTCTCACTATCAGTCGCTTTCGTTATAGCGGAATGGATTTTTTCAATCAGCTTCGGATCGATCCCTTTCGGTGCAAGTACAACGGCAAACGAATCGACCTCCAAGTCGGCTGGTCCGTTGGCTTCTGCCACAGTCGGTACATTTGGCACTCTCGGATGCCTTTGTTTAGCCGCGATCGCAAGATATCGCAGGCTTCCCTTCTTGTATAAACTTTCGCTTGAACCAATACTCGCAAATGCCCATTGAATTTCTTCTGCGCTAAGATTGACGTAAAGTTGCGCAGTTTCTTTATATGGAACATGTATCATGCTGGTATGGGTAATCATTTCGAGCTGTTTTCCGCCCAGATGACCAGGACTGCCGACGCCCCAGGAGCCATAGCTTACGGCATCTGGATTTTTCTTGGCAGCGTTTATCAGGTCCTGCATATCTTTCCAGGTAGACTTGTTTGGCACAGTTACAAAGAAGGGAGTTCGAAATAGTGCCGAAACAGGATCAAATAACGCCATTGGAACCACTTTTCTTGACGGATATAAAAATGGCAATGCACTCAATTGCTCGCTGTCAATCTGTAGTAAGGTATATCCGTCTGGTTTGGCACGACGGGCTTGCTCTATTGCGATTAACCCGGCTCCTCCTGGGCGATTGTCGATCACAACTGGTTGTTTCCATTGCTGGGATAAATTTTCTGCTACCATTCTCAAAACAGCATCTGGGCCACTGCCAGCTGAGAAGGGCGTTACGATTGTCACTGGTCGGTTAGGATAAACTGCTTCATTTTGTGCAAAAATTTTCGAAGTCCCGAACACCGCCAGAAAAACAAAAAAATGTAGGCTTAAAATCTTAATTATTCGCTGCATAGGATTTGTCTCATTTTAGTTAAATATAAAATACCGAAAATACCGTCGTAATCACCGACTAATATTAAGGATTCATGGCTTTATTGGGTTCGCTATCGCGGTCTAAATGCATCTGTCATAATACGTTGAGTTGTTAAATTTGATATGCGTCTTCTTATTTCTTATCTAAAGAACCAAGGTTCCCTCGCTCTTTGAGCTGCTTCGAATTTTCGAATTTTTTCTGAAAACTGAAAAGTTATATCTATATCATCAAGACCATTTAACAACCTATGTTTTCTGGAGGCATCAATGTCAAACTGAAAGACAGTCTCTCCGTTTGCTGTAATTAATTGATCTTCAAGGCTAATATATAGCGCTAATTGCGCTGACAGCTCATACTCGCAAAAAAGGCTGTCAACAATAGTTGGGTTAACCACTATAGGGAGGACGCCATTTTTGAAGCAATTGCCATAAAATATATCTGCAAAACTTGGAGCGATTAATACTCTTATTCCGAAATCATGCAGCGCCCAAACGGCATGCTCACGGCTGGAGCCACATCCGAAATTTTCCCGAGTTAGTAATATTTTTGCGCCAGCATATTGTTGTTTATTCAAGCAAAAATTCTGATTTTTTTGTCGATCTTCTGTACGCTGTCCTGGTTCTCCACGATCTAAATAGCGCCATTCATCGAATAAGTAATCACCAAACCCAGACCGTTGTATTGACTTTAGAAACTGCTTGGGTAAAATTGCATCGGTGTCAACATTAGCGCGGTCTAATGGCACAACATTAGACGATAGCGTTTTAAATGCGTCCATGGTTCCAACTCTTCTTAGTGAATGTCAGTAAAATGGCCAGCAATTGCTGTCGCCGCTGCGGTAGTTGGGCTTACAAGATGACTTAACCCCCCCGTGCCTTGTCTACCTTCAAAGTTTCTGTTCGAAGTAGAAGCACATCGTTCACCTGGCGCCAGTCGGTCATCATTCATTCCCAAACACATTGAACAGCCAGGTTCACGCCATTCAAATCCAGATTTTTTAAATATTAGGTCCAGTCCTTCAGCTTCGGCCTGCTCTTTGACTAATCCAGAGCCCGGCACGACTAATGCTTGACGAACAGTTGGAGAAACAGACTTGCCGGCTACAATTGCGGCTGCCGCTCGCAAATCTTCTATTCTCGAGTTAGTGCAAGAGCCGATGAACACTTTGTCTATTTGGATGCTTCTTATGGGCGTTCCGGGCAAAAGTTTCATGTATTCAAGCGCACGTCTCATCCCTTCGCGCTTTACAGGGTTAACTTCATCGTCAGGATCAGGCACCACATCATCTACTGAACTGACCATGTCAGGAGAGGTTCCCCAAGTCACCATTGGACGAATTGTAGAAGCCTCAATAACCAGAGTTTTGTCGAAGTGTGCCTCAGGATCGCTAACTAAGGATTGCCAACGAGTCACGGCAGCGTTCCAATATCGTTTTTGCGGGGCGTATGGCCTGTTTCGAAGATAGTCAATTGTTTTTTCATCAACTGACACAAGTCCGACTCGAGCTCCCGCTTCGATTGCCATATTACAAATGGTCATTCTCCCTTCCATTGATAATTGGCGAATGGCCGGGCCATCGAACTCTATTGCGTAGCCGGCCCCTCCGCCTGCGCCAAGACGTTGAATGACAGTCAGTATAAGGTCCTTAGCGGATGTGTTAAAAGGGAGCGTACCTTCAATTTTCACAAGCATCTGTTTCATTGGCTTCATGGCCAAACATTGTGCTGCTAACACGTGTTCAACGTCTGACGTACCTACTCCAAACGCTAAAGCTCCAAAAGCGCCATGAGTACTCGTATGTGAATCGCCAGCTACAACCGTCATTCCAGGGAGAGTTCCTCCTAATTCCGGTCCTATGACATGACTAATTCCCTGGTTTCTCGAACCTAGCCCAAAAAAATTAATATTGAATTCTTTGCAGTTTTTTTCTAATTGTTTAACTTGCTGTCGCGACAATATATCTGGGATGCTATCGGTGCTATGCCTTTCCTCGGTTGTTGTGGGAACGTTGTGATCCACTGTGGCAATTACAGTTTCTGGTCTTCTCGGGCTGCGGCCATTTAAACGGAGCCCTTCAAAGGCCTGGGGACTCGTAACCTCATAGACTAAATGGCGATCAATATATAACAATGTCGTGCCATCTACGTCCTGATGTACAACATGGCTTTGCCATAGCTTGTCAAATAATGATGAAGGTCTGTCCATTGATTTGCGTTTCCATTAGTCATCACGTGACTCGATAAATCCAGTAATTAACGTTGCTACGAAAGTTCATGTAAGCGCATCAATTGGCTGGGTTTGTGAAATTATTAAATTTTTGAGCGCCTTATCTGACCTCAAAAACGCCCATTTTTTTATGTAATGGACTTTCATCAGCCATGAAAATAAACGCAGGTTTATCCGCGCATCGATTTTGGAGTCGTACCGATGTATAACCAGGAGAGCAGCAGGTATCCGCTTCAGCCAAACTGAATTCTATTTCAGCAATAGATGCAATAACCCCGCCCTCTATGATGTGAAATAAGGTGGATGGCGAGCGTGCAGGAATATCTAGAATTTGACCAGGGCGTAACATTAGTGCATAGAATCCCAGAATGTTTTCAGCGGATTCGCCTGTTTCGGGATTGATATACTCCACTTGTATTGCGTCTATTTCTGCATTTTCTTTTTCAAGTGCTAGTAATGTGGATCGCACCTTCTCCCATGGATAACGCAACATGGGATAGCGGTTTCCATCACGCAAAAATATAGGTGAAGGCAACACCCCGCCATTGGCGTAGACACGATCCCCCCGGCCTGATTTGACAGTTTGTTTGGGCCCGTCAACATGGTAACTCGTTTCCATGTAATATATGAGCGGGAGGTCGAGAACATCCAGCCAGACCACAGGCTCGTCTCCCTCATGACTATGCTCATGCCACAAACCTGAAGGTGTCAGGATAAGATCACCTCGACTCATCGGACATTTTTCACCCTCAACGGTTGTGTATGCGCCTTCTCCCTCCACAATCATTCTTACTGCATTGGGTGTGTGACGGTGGCTTGGCGCCCACTCACCTGGTAGCAATAATTGCATGCCTACGTACATAGCAGGGCTGACTTTCATTGCATTTAATCCGTGTCCTGGATTAGCCAAAACTAAAACACGCCGTTCAGCCTTTTCAATTGGGGTCAATTCTCCCGCTTTCATTAAGAGCGGGCGAATAGCCTTATAGGTCCAATGGATCGCCTGAGTCTGTGCCGTTGGGATTCCTGGGGGCAGGAGTGCTTTTAGACTTGGCCAGAGCGGAACAAGATTCTCCGATTCAAGATTCTCCAGATATTCCTGGGGTAACTCCTCAAGCGTCCCGATATTTTTCATACTAAAGCACCATAGTATTAACCTACTGCTAATACGCATTAGGTTTTTGGAATTGACAATAGTCAGATTTTCTGACTTGCGTTTGTTAACTATAGTCATCGGGTTTTATTATTACAATAAATAAAAATATATACCCATTATTGTTATTTTCTATAGTGGTATCAATACCGAGCTGTCGTCGCAACGGTGACTGGTTCGGCGAATGGAGTTCTTAACGAACGATTTAGACGGCATGCAGTCGGGCCAGCTAAGCAAAGCTTATTGATAATTGGCTGAGTTCAATTGACAGGATAGGCACGCATCATAAATTCTAGACATAGGGTTCATCAAACCGTGATATTGCCAAATTTATTGAGTTATTCGGCTGTATGTCGATGCTCTGGAGTGGTCACCTGGTAGGCGCCGGTTTGTTCCATGGGTGGTCGTTACGTGTGCGTATCGTGTCCGCCACTCTGTCCTGCATTCCCGAATGGCACCACTCACAATCTGATATGAGGTGTAAAACCCGCATCCGCGCCCCAAATAAGCTATATCAGGCACTCCTGCTCGACCACGATTGGGCGGGTGCCTCTGCTGCCCGACTTGGCCAGTCGGCATACGCTTCACGCAGCTGACGGCGTGCGATCTTGCCCACGGCAGTGCGTGGAATGTTAGCGACCGCAACGAACGCCTGGGGAAGCTGCCATTTGGCGAATCGTCCAAGCAAATGTAAACGCAGTGCTTCGTCTTCAATCGTGGCGCCTTGCGCCAACACCATCAACGCGAGGGGCCGTTCACCCCATTTTTCGTGTGGAATGCCGATGACTGTGCACTCAATAACTTCAGGCAATTCAAGCAGCGCATCTTCCAGGTCTTGAGGGGGGATCCATTCGCCGCCCGATTTGATCAGGTCTTCCTTTCTTTCCAGTACCTTCAGGTTACCGCTAGGGTCGATGTGACCGATATCGCCGGTGCACAGCCAGCCATCCTTGGTCCAGCGGCCAGGCAAGTTCAGTTCAAAGTACTTGTCTGTCACGCATGCGCCTTGCACCTGGACTTCGCCAATAGAGTGTCCGTCATGTGCCAGCACGTTACCCTCCGATACGATCCGAATATCAACGATGGCCATCGGCTTGCCTTGGCTCAGGCGCCAATCGCCACTTACCAGGTCTACCGCCTTGTTATGTTTGGGCGAAGGCCTGCTCACCGTAATGATGCTTGCTGTTTCGGTCATACCCCACCCTTGAAGCAGCGTGATACCAAAACGCTCAAGGCGGTCAAACAGGTGCTGCGGGGGCGCGGCGCCGCCCGTTATGATGGTCATCGGACAGAGGTTGGACGATGTCGCAGCATTTTCCTCCAGGCTGCGCGCAAGTTCTTGCCAGACCGTTGGCACCCCTGCTGAAAACGTGACCTGCTCCACCTGCATGAGCTCTAGCAAGCTCTGAGGATCGACCTTAGGGCCGGGCAGAACAAGCTTGGCGCCGGTGAGCGCAGAAGAAAAGGGCAGGCCCCAACCATTGCCGTGAAACATGGGGACAACGGCCAGGATCGTGTCGTTGCGACTGACGCCGTAACCATCGACCATGGCCTGTGAGAAGGCATGCATGACCAGGCCGCGGTGAGAATACACCACTCCCTTGGGGCGGCCGGTGGAGCCGCCGGTGTAGCAAATACTCGCCGGAGAATCCTCTCCTACCTCGGGCAGTGTCACGCCAGACGGCACCGGTTCCTCCAGCCACGCCTCGTACGTTGCAAAACCTGCTGCGTCCCCAAGCCCGTATCGGTTGACGATGACCTTTTCCACCGTGTCAAGTCGGGGCAGTATCTCGAGGATCTGGGGCAGCAACACATCATCGACGATCAGAATCCTGTCCCTGGCATGGTTGATAATGAAGACCAGGTCATCAGGTGACAGGCGGTGGTTAATGGTATGCAGCACGCCACCAGCGGCCGGCACGCCGAAGTAGGCTTCCAGGTGGACGTGATGATTCCACATCAGGGAACCGACGGTTTCGCCTGGCTTGATATTTTCAGCGGCCAGCCTCAGGGCCAGGTGCCGGCTGCGCGCCGCGATTTGCGCATAGCTGTGCCTGCGTAATTGCCCATCGGGCATTTTTGTCACAACTTCAGTCGTGCCATACATACGTTCGGCCAGACGGCAGAGCCAGTTGAGCGTCATGGGAAAGTGCATCATAAAGTGTCTCCGTTACACAGGTTCTCGGGCCCGCTTATCGATGTGGCGGTTATTAAAAGTTCATTTCTTGCCGTATGACTCAATAGTCGAGCGGCAAAACTGCTCCAGATAATCAACAAGCCGGTCTGCATTCTCGACGGCAGCCGCTTCATTCCCAAGCGAGATGCTACGCATCAAATTGGCATGCGCGGCGCCGGCGGCACTGAGGTCGCCCCAACGCTCGTAGTGGATATACCAAAATCGCCGGGAGCGAGCATGGACCAGGGACATCACACTTTGAATGAGCTCGTTTCCCGAGGCTTCTTCCAGAGCAGCGTGGTTGCGACGCGTTGCCTGGAGGAATTCGTCGCCGTCGCCAGCCGCGGCGCTCTTCTCCGTTGCCGAGGCCAGTTCAAGCATGGCAGCGCGTTGGCTGGCGTTGGCCCGCAAGGCGGCGCAACTTGCCACCAATCGCTCGAGTGGGCGCCGGATTTCAAGCACTTGCAACTGCATTGCGATGGTGACATCCACCACCATGATTCCCCGCCGAGGCAAGACGGTAACCAGACCGACTTGTGCCAACTGCTGCAAAGCCTCCCTTACCGGCGTGCGGCCAATGTTGATCTGTTGCGCCAGTTCTGCCTCGGAAAACAGGCTGCCGCCTCGAATCCGGCCTCGGATGATCATGTTTTCGAGCGCTTCGTAGGCGACGTCTTTTAAAGGCTTTTCATGTAAAGGGTTTGTACTCATATACGTTATCCATTGTTTCAATCTTGCCTGTGTATCGGCACCGAGTGAAGAAGTCACTTCTATCTAATATATCACCACAACAGAATCAATATTGCCAATTCAAAGCGTAACTTCTGATTTATTGGGGATAACCCGCGAAATAAATCTTTCTGATATATCAGAGATTATTTATCTGATATATTAACATCTATGCATTGATATGTTAGATAAATTCGATGCTTTCGAAGTCGTTACGTTGTCCCCTTCACCAATAGCAATAATGATTTTCCCCGAGGAGAGGTTTAGATGAAATTATTTTCACGTCATACTTACGCGTCGCTAGCCATTGCGCTCGCTGCAACGCTACCCACGCAGGCATCAGCAGATAAATCCCAGACCTGGCGTGTCCAGAGCTTGTGGCAGTCTGGTACCGTCACTCAACTGGCGTTTGAGCGCTGGGCCAAAGACGTCACGCAAAAGACCAATGGCAAGATCAAGGTCACGCCCTTGCCAACCGGTGCGATAGTGGGACCAAACGAAACGTTCGATGCCGTTGCCAGAGGCATCCTCAATGGCCAGCACCCAGCAACCGTCTACTGGAGCGGCAAGAATCCAGCATTTGCCGTGCTGGGCGACTTGAACGCCGCGTACGATGACCCTAAGCTTGCCTACGAGTATTTCTATGAGCATGGTGGACTGGAGTTGTTGCGCGAGGCGTACAAGCCCTATGGTCTTTATCCGATCGGTGCGGTGTGGTGGGGTGCAGAGTCCCTACCCACGACGCGTAAAGTAGCTTCGCCGGAAGACCTGGCCGGCCTGAAAATCCGTCTTCCCCAAGGCATGTCTTCAGACCTGTTTGCCAGCTTCAAAGCTGTGCCAATCAATCTACCAGGCTCCGAGGTCTTTAGTGCGCTCGATAGTGGCACCATCGAAGCCACCGACTGGGGCACGCTTAGCATGAACGAGGAACTCGGTTTCCACGACATTGCCAAGTTCGTCATCTATCCGGGCATTCACTCTACCCCTACGGGCGACGTCTCCATTCCATTAAAAGTGTGGGACAAGCTAGACCCCGAGACGCAGAAGATACTTGAGCAGTCGGTCAAGGATTTTGGCCAGGACCTGGCGGCTAAACTCCAGGAGGCTGATGCCGCGGTCGCGCAGAAGCTTGAGGCGCGCGGCGTGCAGATCATCGACTGGAGCGCAGAGGATCGCAAGAGGTTCCGTACCGCCGCCATTGCTATCTGGAATAAATATGGCGAGAAAAATGATCTGTCGCGCCGCGCAGTCGACGGTCAGGTCAAATTCCTTCGCAGCAAGGGTCTTATTGAGTGACTTGGCCTGCTGACCAAAAGCGGCGGCTTTTCGTTAGCCGCCGCTGCTCACGCATCCACTCGTTATACCACGCTCACTCTTGGCTGAGCCAAAGCGCGGGACCTCGCGCACTCTGGAGCAAGCAATCATGCGATTCATCAATAACCTGAACCAAAAAATCGGAGATTACGCAAGTGCCATTTACTTCGTGGTCTTCGCTGTCATGGTCTATGACGTCATCGTCCGTTATATCTATCATACGCCCACCGAGTGGGCACTGGAATTTGTCATCATGGTGGTCGGGATTCACTACGTGATCTCCGGCGCCCATGCCATCAAGAACAACACGCATGTGCGCATTGACGTCATCTACAACCTGCTGCCGGTACACACGCGGCGCTGGATGGATGTCTTGGGACATCTGTTGGCCATCGTTTATCTATCGATCATCGTTTATTACGGAGTTGAACAGGCGTTGCCCGCGATTGAGATGGGAGAACGCTCCGGTGGCGGATGGAATTCACTCGCCCCGACGTACATGAAGATCGCGATTCCCCTTGGCGCCGCATTAATGGTCCTGCAAAGCGTCGTCTCCTTCATTGATTCTGTAAAGGGTGTTTGTAATGAGCAGTGAAATCGTTAGCCTCGCAACAGTAGGCATTTTATTGTTGCTTCTTTTCACCGGTATGCCGCTCGCGTTCGCGACTGGGATGACTGCCGTCATGTTGACCCTTTGGCTTTTCGAACCAGAGACACTGTATTTCATTCCTAGCCGGATATTCACCTTGATGAATAACTATGCACTGATTTCGGTGCCATTGTTCGTCTTGATGGGTTGCATCCTGGAGAAGGCGGGCGTCGTCGAACGACTATTTTATGCTCTGCATATTTGGTCAGGACGCTTGCGCGGTGGCTTGGCCGTCGGGTGTCTCCTGGCGGCAACGATACTGGCCGCCATGGTTGGTGTCATCGGCGCTGAGATCGTAGTCCTCGGCATGGTGTGCCTGCCGACCATGCTGGCGCGCGGCTATAACAAACAACTATCGGTTGGGGTGATTTGTGCCGGTGGATCGCTGGGCACCATGTTACCGCCCAGTATCGTGCTGATCGTCTATGGCCTGGTCTCACAAACTTCCATTGGCACCTTGTTCGTCGCTGCAGTTCTGCCAGGGTTCCTGCTCGTCTCACTGTATCTTGCCTATGTGCTCATACGCTGCTACATGAATCCGTCTCTCGGGCCCTTGGCACCGCGCGAAGAGCTCGACCTTCCGATCATGGAAAAGATTGCACTCGGTCGCGTATTGATCTTACCGGTAGCCTTGATACTGATGGTCCTCGGTGCGCTGTATAGCGGCATTGCGACACCCACCGAAACCGCAGCAATAGGCGTGCTGGGCTCGCTAATTGTGGCTTGTGTCAACGGTAAATTGAGCTTCGATGCCGTCTGGGACTCGCTTCGGCGAACGGGAAGTACCGTCGCCATGTTGACGTGGATTTTCTTTGGCGCCTCCGCATTGGTGTCGGTCTACACGCTGGCGGGCGGCACCGCCTTCCTGCAGGATTTGATCACCGGCTTGCCCATTCCGCCCTTGGCTACCATCGCACTAATGATGTTGATCCTCATGATCCTGGGCTGCTTTATCGACTGGATTGGAATCGTGCTGCTCACGATGCCTATTTTTGTACCGGTCATCAAGGCATTGGGCTTTGACCCTATCTGGTTCGGGATTCTATTCTGCATGAACATGCAGATCTCCTACCTGGCCCCGCCGTTCGCACCGGCCGCGTTCTACCTAAAAGCCGTGGCGCCGCCCGATATTTCGCTTGGTGACATCTTTAAAGGTGTTGCCCCCTTTATCGGGCTTCAGATCATTGCGTTGTTGCTCGTACTGTTCTTCCCGAAGATCGCGACGTGGTTACCGAGCTTCATGGGTTAACGCTACTTGGCTACTTTGAAATTGGAGAGAAATATGATAGATGAACGTCAACAGTTTGCGCTGGAGGCAGACGTGCTAGTGATTGGAGGGGGTGCCGCAGGGGTGGCCGCCGCAGTGACGGCGGCGCGGCAGAAGCTGAAGGTCATCCTGCTCGAGCGCTATGGTTTTGCCGGCGGTGGCGCCGTCGCGGGATTGTCTGGCACGATCTGCGGTCTATTCGAAGCCCGGCAGGACCCCAAGGCAGGACCCGTGCGTCTGGTATACGGCTTTGCCGAGGAGTTTGTCCAGCGCATGCAGGCCAGAGGCGGCCTTTCCGGTCCAACGCTTTACGGCAAGACTTATACCCTGGTTCATGATCCCCTGACGTGGCGTGAGGTAGGTGACGGCCTTCTTGCCGACAGTGGTGTTCAGGTGCTTTATCACACCGTCGTTAGCGATGTGTTGATGGACGGGGGTGAACGCGTGGCCGGCGTGGTGGCCTACACCAAACAAGGCAAGCTACGCGTCACGGCAAAGATTACGATCGACGCCAGTGGCGATGCAGACGTGACTGCGATGGCAGGGCTGCCCACCTACCGCAGCTTGAACGGTGTTATTCAGAACCCGACCATGATCTTTCGCATCAATGGGGTAGACGTGAAACGGTTCCTGGGTACATACGGAGACAATAGCGTGCTTCTTGGTCCTGTCGTCGAGATGATCCACAAGGCTAACGCATCCGGGAAATACGCCTTGCCGCGCCAGAAGATCTTCCTGTTCCCGACGCCACGCCCGGACCAGTTACTGTGCAACTGCACACGCATCCTGGGTGAAGATGGTCGTGACCTGGATCCTCTTGTTGCGGCTGACCTGACAGAGGCGGAGATTCAAGGCCGCAAGCAAGTGCGCGAGTATGAGCGCTTTTTCCGCGATTATCTTGTTGGGTGCGAAAACGCCTATGTCAACGATACCGGCGTGCAAGTTGGCATTCGCCAAAGCCGCCAGGCCATGGGTGTGGCCACGCTGGCTAACAGCGATGTCGTTAAGGGAACCAAGTTCCGCTCCGGCATTGCACGTTCGGCATGGCCCATTGAGCAGCACGCGGGAGCCATACCCAAACTGGAGTGGCTGTTTAACGACTACTACGAGATCCCATACGAATGTTTCGTGCCGTCGGCAGGGGAGTCGATTCTGGTGGCCGGGCGATGTCTGTCGGCGGAGGCCGAAGCCATGGCCTCGGCACGGGTGACTGCGCAATGTTTTTCGTACGGGCACGCTATCGGCCACGCCGCAGCGCTCGCTGTACACGAGAACGTACAGCCCCGAGATATTGATCCTATTGCCGTACGCGTAGCCGTAAACCGCGACGGCGCACAACTTGATTGAATGAACGAGGAGAATTAAACCATGATTAAAGTAGAACACAAGGACAACGTGGCGATTGTCACCCTGGACCGCGCTAACCGGCGCAACGCCCTGGGCAGCGCCATGGTCGAGGATCTCGAGCGCCGGTTTGCCGAACTGGACCGCGAGACTTCCGTTGGCGCCATCGTGCTAACAGGCGCGCAGCCTAGCTTTTGCGCAGGCAGCGACCTCAAGGAACTGGGCACAATGAACCTGGCTGAGATGGCAGAACACGAAGCCATCACCGCCGCCATTGCCCGCAAAATCACCTTCCTTAACACGCCTGTCGTCGTTGCAGTGGAAGGGCATGCTTTTGGTGGCGGCTTCATTCTGGCCTGCTCGTGCGATCTGATCGTCACGAGCGCCGTAGCGCGATGGAACCTGGCCGAGGTGCCCAACGGCTGGCTGCCTCCCTGGGGCTTGCAAGCGCTGGTGTCTCGCGTAGGCCCGGTAGTTGCCAAACGGCTTACCTTTGGTCACGAACTCCTAAGTGGCGCCGATGTGTTTCGGCTTGGCCTGGCCGACTACGTGATCGACGAAGGTAAGTCACTGGAGGAGGCGATGCGCATTGCCGGTCTCATTGCAGACATGCCCCAGCCCGCGGTGGCTTCCACCAAGCAGTTTTTTGCCCCCTTGGTTGCCGGCACGAGCGAGGCGCTTGACGCGGGTGCCAATCGAGTCTTCATCGATAACTGCAAACATGATCGCGCTAAGGCAACGCTTGCTCGATTCGGAGCAAAGGCATGAGCAAAATATGCACAGCGGCCGAGGCGGTCGCTCACATCAAGGATGGTGATGTCGTGGCCAGTGTTGGGGTCATCGGTTGGATTACCCCTGACACCATACTGCGAGCGCTGCGCCAACGCTTTGACGACACACAAAGCCCGCGAAATTTAACGTTTTACTTTCCATGCGGCACGGGCGACGCGGTGGGCATACCGGGTATGGATCATGTCGCTACCGAAGGCCTTATGAAGCGAATCGTGTCGGGTTCGTACGTCAATCCGACCCATCCTGAGACCGGTGCTCGACCCGCCCTGATGAAGCTTATCCAGGAAAACCGGATCGAAGCATATAGCTGGCCCATAGGCGCCAGCATGCATTGGCTGCGCGAAGTGGCTCGCAAGAGCCCCGGCTACTTTACCCGAGTCGGGCTCGGTACCTATATCGATCCCGAGCAAACGGGCGGGCGCCTGACCACGCTTGCCACCGAGGACCTGGTTCGCAAGGTGCAGTTCGAGGGCGAGCCCTTGCTCTTTTACCCCACCTGGACCCTGAATACCGCCATCATTCGTGCGACAGCCTCAGACGACCTTGGCAATTTGTCCTTCGAAGAGGATCCGCTCCTGTCCTCGAACATTGCCTTGGCCCTGGCGGTGAAGGCGTGTGGCGGCAAGGTCATCGCGCAGGTCAAGCGCATCGTGCCACGGGGTTCGCGACTTGCCGTCTGCGCTCGCATTCCTGCGGCGCTCGTCGATCACATTGTGGTCGATCCTGAGCAGATGATGGTCACGGACATTGCGACCGACGCTGCCTACCAGGGTAACCAGAACGCGCCGCTGAGTTCGTTAAAGAGATTGCCCCAGACGCCGGCAAAAGTCATTGCCAGGCGAGCGGCTCGCGAAGTGAAGCAGCACGAACTGACGATATTTGGCTTTGGTGCGTCCTCGGATGTACCGCTGGTCATGGTTGAAGATGGTCTGATCACTGAGTCAAACATTGACGACTATTGGTTCACGACGGAGCATGGCTCCTTTGGTGGCATCGTCATGAATGGGTGGCAATTCTCCGCCAATATCAACCCACGGGCGAACGTGGATGGCGTCACACAGTTCGATCTGATTGATGGCGGCCTGTGCAAATTCGCCGCGTTGGCATTTGCACAGTTTGATGCGAATGGCAGCGTTAATGTCAGCCGCTTTGGCACGGCGAATCCGGGGGCGGGCGGGTTTATTGACATCGCACAAAACGCACAGCGACTCGTTTTTACTGGCACCTTCACGACTGGCGGCTTAAAAATATCCTATACCGACGAGGCTGGTTTAAAGATCGAGCGCGAAGGCCAGTCGCGAAAGTTCGTCAAACAGGCTGATCACATTACTTACCGGCTTGGCGACGGCGTTGGAAAGGGCCAGAAAGCGCTGCTCATTACCGAACGCGCGGTGTTCTCGGTGACGCCAGACGGTCTCATCCTGGAAGAAATTGCACCCGGTATTGACCTGCAACGAGAAGTGCTCGATTTGATGGACTTCCCACTTGTCAGCATACGCGAGCCTCTTGCGATCATGGATCGCGCGTTATTCGTAGAGGAGAGTGTTCATGTTTGATGCTCAGGATGTGGTCGGGATAAAGGCTTACGGCGCCGTCACGGTGCTGACGATCCAGCGGGGGTTTCGCCGCAATGCAATGGATCAGGCCCTGATCGATGAACTTAAGGCGCAGTTGCTAAAACTGGATAGGGACCCATCCGTGGGAGCTATCGTCCTGCAGGGAGAGAACAACGGCTTTTGCTCGGGCAGTGATTTGAAGTTTATCAGTCAGTTGAGCGTGGAGGATATGGCTCGCTTCGAACAGGAAACGGGCGACATGGCGCGCCTGTTTGCCTTTGTGAAGAAGCCGGTTATTGCCGCCGTTGAAGGCTTTGCGATCGGTGGTGGCTTTATCCTGGCTATCTCTTGTGACGTGGTGGTGGCCGGGGAACAATCACGGTGGAGCTTACCTGAAGTGCCGCACGGGTGGCTGACCCCCTGGGGTCTGAACGCTTTAATCGAGCGGGTGGGGCGGGTGCGCGCCCGTAACCTTTGCTTCTGCCTGGATGAACTAAGCGGCAAAGACATGCTCGGTATGGGCGCCGCTGATTACACGGCGCCAGATGGCCAGGTTCTGGACAAGGCGCTGGCGCTGGCTACCCGACTCGCCGCGCTGCCACGGACAGCCGTGGCGAGCACTAAACGTTTTTTTGCTAACCAGATGATGCCGCATGCCGAAGTGATGGACTTCGAAGCCAATCACTTCTTCGTAGAGAACTGCCGCCATCCGGATGCGGCCAGCACCTTAAATAAACACAGGAAACCAAAATGCTGATTGATTTTAATGATGATGAGAGAATGCTCACGGAAGCGGTGCGCCGTTTTGCGCAACAGCAACTGGCACCCGCGATGCCCCAGCACCTATCTGACCATGAGTTCCCGACCGCACTGGTAAAGGCCTTTGGCGAAATGGGGTTTATGGGGACGTCATACGACCCTGAGTACGGCGGTGGTGGCCTGGGCACCTGCGGCGCAGCGCTTGTTGCTGAGCTTCTCGCCCGCGTGGAGCCGTCTTTCGCGGCAATTTTTTTGTGCAACAGCGCCCCCACCTCGTTGATTGCCCGCTACGGCAACGACGCCCAAAAGCGTCAATGGCTGCAGGCCATCAATGAAGGCAAGATGATCGCCTCTTTTGGTGTGACCGAGCCGCAAGGCGGGTCCGATGTTGCCGGCGTGAAAACCACTGCCGTGCTGGAAGGGGACGAATACGTTATCAACGGCCAGAAGATGTTCTCGACCAACGCCGGTACGCCGCTGCACGGATTTTCGACCGTCGTCGCGGTTACTGACCCGGACGCAGGCGCAAAGCGTCTGTCGTCCTTCATCGTGCCTGTCGGCACACCTGGCTTTTCGGTCGGCAAACCGGCCAAGAAGATTGGCTGGCGGTTCGCCGACTCGGTTGAACTCTTCTTTGATAATGTACGCATCCCGAAGGAGTATCTCATCGGTCAACGAGGAGATGGATTAAAACAGGTGCTGACGGTGCTGAGTGTGGGTCGCATATTAGTGGGCGCGACAGGGCTGGGCCTCGCTCGCCGCGCCATCGATCTTGCCAAAGCCTTTGGTCGCGATCGCAAGGTCTTGGGCAAGCCTATCCTTGAGCATCAAGGTTTATCGTTTCCGCTTGCCGATATACTGACCAAAATCCATGCTGCGGAGCTGATGGTTCGTAATGCGGCCACTTTGGTTGACGAAGGACGTCCTTTTCGCAATGAGACCGGCATGATCAAGCTCTTTGCCAGCGAACTGGCAGTGGAGGCCGCGCTGAAGGCCATCCAGGTGCACGGTGCCTACGGCGTGTTTGAAGAATATCCTGTTTCTGGCCTTTTAGGAGAGGCCAAGGTATTGGAGATCGTCGAAGGCACGAGCGAAATCCAGCGGCTGGTGATCGCCCGGGAATTGCTCGATTAAGCACGCTGCAACGATCATTATTCAAAATGCTGAATATCACCATTTTTAAAACTCAGGAGCCATTCTCCGACGACTCTGGTTGGCCCATCCCAGCGATGTCTCGGGGCGACGATATAAAAATCCGATCTGCCTCGCAGAGACCCTTCGTAGAGCCGGGTCAGCCTGCCTTCTTTGATGTCTTGCTCAACGAAAAAACTGTTGGTCAGCGCAATGCCCTGACCGGCAATGGCTGCCTCTATGGCGTGTGCGGTTTGATTGAACTTAATGCCAATGTTCGAAGGCACCGATGCCGGTCCGATTACGGATTGAATAAACTCGGGCCAGAAATTGTGAGTATCGCCCAATAAGAGGAACTGCTTCAGATCATCCGCGTTCTTTGGTCTGCCGCCCATTTTAGATAAAAGGCTGGGACTGCAAACGGCAATAATATCTTGCTGGTATAGAAGTTCTGTATGCAGCCCCGATCCAAATGGAGGCCGACCGTACCTGATGGCAAGATCCACTTTGTCCAGGTGAAAGTTTGATATCCGTTCAGTGGCAACGATCTGTAAATCCAGCGACGGGTTTCTTGAAAGAAAGTCCGGCAGGCGGGGGATTAGCCATTTGGAAGCGAACGTCGGTGTGACACTGAGCGTGATTCGTCTTGGCTCGGGCTTTATTTGGAGTGTTGCCTCCGTGATGATGTCAAATGCACGGCTGATACTGGCAATATAGATTCTCCCTTCACTGGTCAATTGTAGCGAACGAGATAATCGATCAAAGAGTTTGATACCAAGCTCCGTTTCCAATTTTCGAATCTGTTGAGCCACCGCGCTTTGGGTAACCCCCAGTTCTTCGGCCGCCAGACGGAAATTCAGGTGCCTGGAAACGGACTCGAACATCCGCAGGCCGTTTAACGAGGGAACAGGTTTGGTTTTCTCATACATGCAATAGATTTTCTACATGAAATTTAAAATTTAAGTACGCAATTCAATATCCGGAAAATGATATTCTTCGTATAGATATTGATCTTACTGCATAATCACGGAGCATTTTAATGACTGTAGAAAAAGTTGCAATTGTTATGGGCGGAGGCAGTGGTATGGGCGCAGCGGCAGCTCGGCGTCTGAGCTGCGATGGATATAAAATCGCTATCCTGTCTTCTTCTGGTAAAGGTGAAGCATTGGCCAATGAATTGGGCGGGATTGGTCTGACTGGCTCAAATCAGTCCAATGAAGACATCAGGCGTCTTGTAGACGAAGCGGTAAAAAAATGGAACCGTATTGACGTGCTGGTCAATAGTGCTGGGCATGGACCCCGTGGTCCTATACTGGAAATGACAGATGAACAGTGGCATGAGGGCATGGACGTGTATTTCATGAATGTTGTCCGGGCAACAAGGCTGGTGGCGCCCATCATGCAGACGCAAAAGTCCGGTTCGATCATCAATATATCCTCTGCCTGGGCGTTCGAGCCGGCAGCCATGTTCCCTACGTCAGCCATTTTTCGTGCAGGACTGGCCTCATTTACAAAACTCTTTGCCGATCAGTTGGCCGCTGACAATGTTCGCATGAACAACGTTTTGCCAGGCTGGATAGACAGTTTGCCCGAGCT
The DNA here is from genome assembly GCF_014897675.1 of Advenella sp. FME57. Taxonomy (GTDB): domain Bacteria; phylum Pseudomonadota; class Gammaproteobacteria; order Burkholderiales; family Burkholderiaceae_B; genus Advenella. The sequence continues at coordinate 112,121 of NZ_JABUXU010000011.1, forward strand.
GGACGAGCGACGGCAGGCAGTCCCGATGCAACGGTATGGCCGCAGCGAAGAAATCGCCGCAACTATTGTCTTTCTGGCGTCTGATGGCGCCGGATACATTACAGGGCAGAATATTCGGGTGGATGGCGGCCTGACCCGCTCCATTTCCTAGATCTGACCCAATTGTTCTATTTAGGTGTGCGCGGTTTGCAGCTTTAACCGAATCTGTCAGGCATGCGCACCCAGCCCATTCCTCCAAAAATTTCTAATAATTGTTAGCACGTAAATATATGCCAGCTGAACCCATTTGTATATTTCAAATGGAATATCCTTTTTCAATATGAGACTGGCATGTTGCCAGTCTCATATTGAACCACTTGGATTTTCTGTACGCCGCAGGTTGCGGATGCGCTTAGCGCGATCGCATTGACGAACAGTAAAATTGTCCGCCTTTGGATCACTTCACCGTAATGTCGTTTTCCTTGATAATTTTTTCGTAAAACAAAGAATCGGTTTTGATCAATTGTCCTAATTCTGCGGACGTGCTGCCAACGGGAACAAACCCTGCCGCCTTGAACTTTTCCGTCACGTCAGGATCTTTTGCTACCTCAATCAAGTTTTTGGATACGGTGTCTATGATATCCTGCGGCGTGCCTTTTGGTGCCATGAGCGATGCCCAGGATTTCATGATAAAGCCCTTGTATCCTGCCTCTTGCATGGTCGGAATATCTTGTTCGTCTTCCCAGCGCTTTGCAGAGGTAATCGCCAGTGCTTTGAGCTTGCCCTGTTTCGCGTATGCCATAGGAACTAATATCGGGTCAAAGACCATGGAGACCCGACCGGCCAGAAGATCGGACAAAATAGGCGCACTGCCTTTGTACGGGACATGTGTCATTTGAATGCCCGCTACTTGCGCAAAGTGTGCGCCAGTCAGATGGGCGCTGGATCCAATACCGCTTGATGCGTAGGTCAGGCGGTTTTTCTTTCCATATTCGACCAGCTCTTTCAGGTTATTTGCCGGAATGGCGTTGTTGATGAACAGGAACAGCGGAAGATCGGCCATATGTGACACCGGCACGAAATCATCATCGCTATAGTTAAGTTTATACAGATGAGGGTTGATTGAGTGGGCCGCCAGTACGGTAACGAATGTGTAGCCATCCGGTTTTGCCCTTGCGGCCTGGCCGGTGCCGATCGTCCCGTTTGCGCCAGGTTTGTTTTCAATGACGATGGGCTGCTTCAAGCGCTCGGACAGTTTTTGCATGACTACCCGGCTGACGGTATCAGTTGCGCCACCAGGTGTGTAGGGGACAATGACTGTGATGGGTTTTTCAGGCCATGCTGCTTGCGCTGTAACGGGAGCAGCAAGTGCAGCGAGCATGGAAATGATGAACAGATATGTCCCTGTTGTTTTCATTATTGTTTTATCCTTGGTTAGGTTTAATGCTTTTTAGAATAACAAAAATTCAATAAAAGATAACGAGGGATTTCACTAGAAAAGCATGCGATTCTGCTTGAAATGCAACACTGAGCCGAAAATGAGCAAGGCCGGGCAAGCGAGACTTTTGCACAGCGGAACATATTCTCGGGTTCGTGGCCTGATCAGCGTCGGTGGCGTCGTTTGTCGCAGATTGACTGTCCAAGTGGGTGCAGTACTTGATGTGTCAAGAATAGACCTGTCACTGTCACTGTCAATTTTCAGATGTTCACCAGATTTGCAGCTATAGTGCGCGACGACATTAAGCACTGGTTTTTTAGGCTTGGTTCGATATACGTCTCGGGTAAAAAAACGCCCCGGTAAAGCCAGGGCGACACAACGATACCGATCCGATACCGATTGAAGACGGCGTCAAAGCCGAACTTCAATCAGGCTTGTGGCGTTCACTTATTGTTTTCGTTCATTTTGCCCACAATATCCTTTTCCTCGGCGAACGTTTTTACAGCAAACTCGGCGTACTGCGTGTGATTCATGTAATAAGTCTGAATCCCGTAGGCGCCGATGGCTTTCAAAAATACCGGATCCTTGACTGCTGCCTGGACCGCTGCATCCAGTTTTTCCACGATCTCGGAAGGCATGCCTTTTGGTCCTGCCAATCCCAGAGGGGAGGGGATGACGACAGGATAACCGGCTTCCGTGAATGTGGGGACGCTGTCGAATGCCTTGAGCCGCTCCTTGGATGCGACCGCCAGGACACGGACGGTTCCCGCTTCCATATAGGGCAGGATGCTATTGGTAGTGATGGCCGCTTTGATATGGCCACCCAGCAGTGCCGTGATCGCCTCGGCATCGCCCTTGTAGGGGACGTGCGTTAATTTGGCGCCAGTGGCATTGCCCAGCTCGACCATGACCATCTGGTTTCCGGTAAAGCGCCCGGGTGTGCCGACACTGATCTCGTCAGGATGCTGCTTGGCATAATCGACAAATTCCTTGACGGTTTTCAATTGTGATTTGGCATCCACGACAAGCGCAAAATCATAGGTTGAAAACGATGCAATATAGGTCAGGTCCTTTATCGGATCATAGCGGGTCTTTTGCAGATAGGGTTGTCTGAAAATGCCATGGGGCGCCAGTGTCAATTTGTAGCCGTCGGGTCGGGCCCGGACCATTTCCTGTGCGCCCATGGAGCCCGCAGCGCCTGGCTTGTTTTCGATGACGATTGTTTGTTTCAGGTATCGCCCCATGCTTTCGCCCAGCGCGCGTCCAATCAGATCCGTCGAGCCGCCTGCCGCATACGGGACCACGATGCTGATGGCTTTGTCGGGATAATTGCCGGCTGCATGAGCTAGGCATGGTGCGATAGCCAGGAGCGCGATATTCATAAACTTGATTGGATTGATCATTTTCTTCATGTGTTGCCTGTGGTTATTAACGCAGACAGAAGCTGCCTGCGGATGCAGTTAAACGGCAATTATAAATGTATTAATTTCAAACACATAACGAGCTTTAACGCGTTCTGCGTACCGGAATTTTTTAGTTGTTCATGGGGTAGGGAGACATGCTGCTGACGTTTTCATTGACATCCAGTTCCCGACCAATATAGGGAAATGCACGTTGCGCGCATTGCGGCCGCTCGCACACCCGGCACCCCATGCCGATGGGGGTCGGCGTATCCGGATTGCTGAAGTCCAGTCCTTTTGCATAAACAAGGCGATGCGCGTGCTTCACATCGCACCCTAGCGCCACAGCGAAATCCTTTGTCGGTTGTCCGAATCCGCCGGTCTGGTGACATACCGTACGCGCAATCCACAGGTAAACGCGTCCGTCCGGCATGCGGGCCAGTTGCCTGAGGATCCGGCCTGGACTCGAGAAGGCCTCGTATACATTCCATAAAGGACAGGCCCCACCGACACGAGAGAAATGAAAGTGAGCCGCAGACTGACGTTTTGAGATGTTACCCGCGCGGTCCACCCGAATAAAGAAAAACGGCACGCCGGCTGCGTCGGGCCGCTGCATGGTGCTCAGGCGATGGCAGACTGTCTCGAAGCTGACGCCAAAGCGTTGTCCTAACAGGTCAATGTCGTATTGCAATTGCTCGGCGGACTCCAGGAACTGCCGGTAGGGCAGGATAAGCGCTGCTGCAAAATAGTTGGCCAGACCCAGGCGGACTAATTTGCGTACAGCCTGACTGGAAAATCGTGGCGCGTCCACCATGCGCTCCAGCACGTTGTTCAGTTCCAGAAATGCCAGTTGTGTTCCCATTTGAAAGGCCCGCTGTCCGGGGGTTATATGTGGGGGCAGGCTAAGGCGACGAAGCGCCGGGTCGTAAGCACGCTGCAAACCCTTTTCTGCGGGCAGCGTGTCTACAATGACGCCGTGCTGCTCGCGCAAACGCTGCGCCAGCTGTTCGGCCAGGCCTTGTGGGGCGACGTCAGAAAGCCCCCAGGATAGATGGCATTGCTCAGCGTGAGCATCCAGTTCCGAGAAATGGTTGTGATGGGTGAAGAAAAAATCGCGCGCTTCCTCGTAGGGTTGTGTCTGTATCATCAGCGCGTCTGCAGGATCCTCGGGATCCTTATAGGTCATCTTTTCTGCCATCGCTTCCAGTCGGTCCGCCGCTTCGCGGTGACGTCGATGCAGGTCGATCAAAACCCGGCCCACGGCGGGCATGTTCGTTGCGATTTCGCGCATTTCAGCATGAGAGATTCGCGCCGCTTCGTGTCCGCCAAGCGCAGACGCCGGCAGGGTAGCCGCAACCTCATGCAGCGCAGCCACCATACGCGTCTGCTCGTCGTCTGAAAACGTGTTGACGTCCATATTGAACACTTCGCTCAAACGTAACAGGACCGACATCGTCAACGGCCGCTGGTTCTGTTCGATCTGATTCAGGTAGCTGGCTGACAGGCCCAACATGCGAGCCAGTCCTATCTGGGTCAGTTTTCGCTCTTCGCGCAAACGGCGTAACCGTACGCCCATAAATATTTTTCGCATGGTGACCCATTCTATAAAAGCCGCATTCTTATTAAATTCGCAAAATTCGCAAATTCTCAGTAAGGAGTTTACCAACATTCGCCTTCTTATTGATGCAATTGCCGGTTGTTTTGCGTAAACTGCAAATCTTGATTGTTGCGCAATATTTCTATTGCATAGAAGAGGGTGGATACGATGACACAAGCATCTGAAGTAAAGGGCTTTAAACCAAAGAAATCGGTCGCGCTGTCCGGCGTGGTGGCCGGCAATACCGCGCTATGTACCGTGGGCCGCAGCGGGAACGATCTGCACTACCGCGGTTACGATATTCTGGATATTGCGCAAACCTGTGAATTCGAAGAGGTGGCCCACCTGCTCATCCACGGAAAACTGCCCAATAAGGCAGAACTGGCATCCTATAAATTGAAGCTGCGTCGCTTACGCGGCCTGCCGGCTCAATTGCAGCATGCGCTTGAAGCCTTGCCCGCTTCCAGTCATCCAATGGATGTTATGCGCACGGCGGTATCGGTCTTGGGATGTGTGCTGCCTGAAAAAGACGATCACAATCTGCCTGATGCGCGCGACATTGCAGACCGCTTGATGGCCAGTCTGGGCTCGGCCCTGCTGTATTGGTACCACTACAGTCATAACGGCAAGTGCATAGACGTTGAGACCAACGATGACAGTATTGGCGGGCATTTCTTACACCTGCTGCATGGCGAGGAACCCTCCGATGAGTGGGTTCATGCCATGCATACTTCACTGAACTTATACGCTGAACACGAGTTCAATGCTTCCACTTTCACGTGTCGTGTCATTGCCGGTACGGGTTCGGATATGTATTCGGCTATTACCGGTGGGATTGGTGCGCTGCGTGGCCCCAAGCACGGTGGTGCCAATGAAGTGGCTTTTGAAGTACAAAAACGCTATGAAACACCGGATGAAGCCGAAGCCGATATCCGTCGTCGGGTAGAAAACAAAGAGGTGGTCATCGGCTTTGGACATCCTGTGTATACTGTTTCCGACCCACGCAACAAAGTAATAAAAGAGGTTTCGCGCAAGCTGTCGGCAACGCAGCAGAACATGAAGATGTTCGACATTGCCGAGCGCCTGGAAAGCGTCATGTGGGATAGCAAGAAAATGTTCCCCAACCTGGACTGGTTCTCGGCCGTGTCCTATCATATGATGGGTGTACCTACTGCCATGTTCACACCGCTGTTCGTTATTGCGCGCACCGCAGGCTGGGCTGCTCACATTATCGAACAACGTATCGATAACAAGATTATTCGTCCGACGGCCAACTATACTGGTCCGGAAGATCAGACATTCATCCCGCTGGACCAACGCTAATTCCTATGAATACTATAAACCGCAAGCCACTGCCCGGCACGGGGCTGGATTACTTCGATGCGCGCTCGGCGGTCGATGCGATTGAGCCCAATGCCTACGATACATTACCGTATACCTCCCGCGTATTCGCTGAAAACCTGGTGCGTCGTTGCGACCCTGCGACGCTGACAGACTCACTGCGGCAACTGATTGAACGAAAGCGCGACCTGGATTTTCCGTGGTTTCCTGCGCGCGTGGTGTGCCACGATATACTGGGTCAGACCGCGCTTGTGGACCTGGCCGGGTTGCGCGAGGCCATTGCCAAACAAGGTGGCGACCCAGCCCAGATCAATCCGGTGGTCCCTACGCAGTTGATCGTAGACCATTCATTGGCCGTCGAATATGCCGGTTTCGACAAGGACGCCTTTGCCAAGAATCGCGGCGTCGAGGATCGCCGCAATGACGATCGCTTTCATTTTATCAATTGGACAAAGAAGGCATTCAAGAATGTCGATGTCATTCCGCCGGGCAACGGCATTATGCATCAGATCAATCTGGAGCGGATGTCGCCGGTCATTCACAGTCGCGACGGGGTTGCCTTCCCTGATACCCTTGTCGGTACCGACAGCCATACCCCACACGTAGATGCGCTGGGCGTCATCGCTATTGGCGTGGGTGGTCTGGAGGCCGAGAGCGTGATGCTGGGTCGCGCCTCCTGGATGCGTTTGCCAGACATTATCGGTGTCGAACTCACCGGGCAACTGCAGCCTGGCATTACCGCCACTGATCTGGTTCTGGCGTTGACCGAGTTTTTGCGCAGCCAGAAAGTGGTATCGTCGTACCTGGAGTTTTACGGCGAAGGTGCGTCCCGCCTGACGCTGGGCGATCGCGCCACGATTTCGAATATGACGCCCGAGTATGGCGCCACCGCAGCGATGTTTTACATTGATCAGCAAACGATTGATTACCTGAAGCTGACCGGACGCGACGATGAGCAGGTCAAGCTGGTGGAGACCTATGCCAGGCAGACTGGTCTATGGGCCGACAGTTTGCAAACAGCCCAGTACGAGCGCGTACTGACATTCGATTTGTCATCTGTGGTGCGCAATATTGCCGGCCCATCCAATCCACATCGTCGCGTGTCTACTTCTGAGCTGGCCGGCGCAGGTATTTCAGGTGTGGTTGAAAATGAGCCCGGCCTCATGCCTGATGGGGCGGTCATCATTGCCGCCATCACCAGTTGCACCAACACGAGCAATCCGCGCAACGTGATCGCGGCCGGGCTGCTGGCGCGCAACGCCAACGCGCGCGGCCTGCTGCGCAAGCCGTGGGTCAAATCATCGCTGGCGCCTGGTTCCAAGGCGGTCCAGCTCTATCTGGAAGAAGCAAATCTGCTGCCAGAACTGGAGAAGCTGGGCTTTGGCATTGTGGGCTTTGCCTGTACCACCTGTAATGGCATGAGTGGCGCGCTGGACCCTGTCATACAGCAGGAAATTATCGACCGCGATCTGTATGCCACTGCGGTTCTATCAGGCAATCGCAATTTCGACGGCCGTATCCATCCATACGCCAAGCAGGCTTTTTTGGCATCGCCGCCTCTGGTCGTGGCTTACGCCATCGCCGGCACCATCCGCTTTGACATAGAGAAAGACGTGTTAGGCACGGACCAGAACGGCCAGCCGGTGACGCTTAAAGATATCTGGCCCAGTGACGAGGAGATCGACGCCATTGTCGCCAGTAGTGTCAAACCCGAGCAATTTCGCAGCGTATACGAACCGATGTTTGCGGTCAGCGTTGATGATGGCAAATCGGTCAGTCCTTTGTATGACTGGCGAGCGCAAAGTACCTACATTCGCTGTCCGCCATACTGGGAAGGCGCGCTGGCAGGCGAGCGTGCGCTCAAGGGCATGCGTGCGCTTGCTGTGCTGGGGGACAACATCACCACAGACCACCTGTCACCGTCCAACGCCATCCTGCTCAACAGCGCAGCAGGCGAATACCTGGATAAGATGGGCCTGCCGCAAGAGGACTTCAACTCTTATGCGACGCACCGCGGCGATCACCTGACGGCGCAACGGGCCACCTTCGCCAATCCCAAGCTGCTTAATGAAATGGTGCAGGAAAACGGCGTTATCAAGCAAGGTTCCCTGGCTCGCGTTGAGCCGGAAGGCAAGGTTGTGCGCATGTGGGAGGCCATCGAAACCTATATGGAACGCAAGCAGCCACTGATTATCGTGGCGGGGGCAGATTATGGCCAGGGCTCTTCGCGAGACTGGGCGGCCAAGGGTGTGCGTCTTGCTGGCGTAGAGGTCATTGTTGCAGAAGGTTTTGAGCGCATCCACCGCACCAATCTTGTCGGTATGGGTGTCTTGCCGCTTGAATTCAAACCCGGCGTCAATCGCCAGACGCTTAACATTGATGGTACGGAAATCTACGATGTGATTGGAACGCCCCAACCGCGATCCACGCTCACACTGGTGATCCTTCGTAAAAGCGGTGAACGTTTGGAAGTGCCGGTTACCTGCCGCCTGGACACCGCTGAAGAAGTGTCCATCTATGAGGCCGGCGGTGTCTTGCAACGCTTTGCGCAGGACTTCATTGAGATGCCGGCAGCCAGCCAGGGCGCATGACAGACATGGAAAAACCAATGACTCAAGCACCACAGATTAAAATTGCCGCGACCTATATGCGTGGTGGCACCAGCAAAGGGGTTTTTTTTCGGTTGAATGATCTGCCCGAAGCTGCGCAGACACCCGGCGCCGCGCGCGACGCGCTCTTGTTGCGTGTGATTGGCAGTCCGGATCCTTACGGCAAGCACACCGATGGCATGGGCGGCGCCACATCGAGCACCAGCAAGGTTGTCATTTTGTCCAAAAGCGAGCGCGCCGGGCATGATGTGGATTACCTGTTTGGTCAGGTCTCCATTGATAAACCCTTCATCGACTGGAGCGGCAATTGCGGAAACCTTTCGGCCGCCGTGGGGCCGTATGCCATCAGCAACGGATTGATCGACGCCGACTGCATCCCGCAAAATGGCGTTGCCACCGTGCGCATATGGCAGGCCAATATCGGCAAGACCATCGTGTCGCACGTGCCCATCACCAACGGCGCGGTACAGGAGACCGGCGATTTTGAGCTGGATGGGGTTACCTTTCCCGCAGCCGAAGTGCAGCTCGAATTCGTGGACCCGGCCGCAGACGAAGAGGGTGCAGCAGGCGCCATGTTCCCAACCGGCAATCTGGTCGATGAACTGGTCGTGCCCGGTGTCGGTAAGTTGAAGGCCACCATGATCAATGCCGGTATTCCTACCATCTTTGTGAATGCCCGTGATATCGGCTTTACCGGCACAGAGCTGCAGGATGCGATCAACAGCGACGCCAAGACGTTGGCCATGTTTGAAGCCATACGCGCCCATGGGGCACTGCGTATGGGACTCATTGCCAACATTGAAGAGGCCGAACATCGTCAGCACACGCCCAAAGTGGCCTTTGTCGGTCAGTCTGCCGACTACACCGCATCCAGCGGCAAGCACGTTTCTGCCGGCAACATTGATCTGGTCGTACGGGCGCTGTCCATGGGCAAATTGCATCATGCGATGATGGGCACCGCTGCAGTGGCTATTGGTACGGCAGCGGCTATTCCTGGCACGCTGGTCAATCTGGCTGCTGGCGGGAGCGAGCGCGAGTCCGTGACTTTCGGTCATCCATCGGGCACGCTGCGGGTCGGGGCGCAAGCCATTGAACAGGCAGGGCAATGGACAGTAAAAAAAGTGCTCATGAGTCGCAGCGCCCGCGTGTTAATGGAAGGCTATGTCCGGATTCCAGCAGATACACTTTGAAAAGTGTACAAGAACATTTCATTTTTAATATCTTAAGATAAAAAAGGATTTACAGCATGTCGACAAGAAAGCAACTCAGATCACTCGTCGAAGCTCGCCGCGGCATTATCGTTCCAGGCGCATTCAATGCCTTGTCTGCCAAAGTCATCGCCGATCTTGGCTTTAAAGCCATCTACGTAACAGGCGCGGGCGTAACCAACATGTGGTTTGGTATGCCGGATCAGGGGTTCATGGGTTTGCACGAGATTGCCGATCACACCGCAAGGATTCGCGATGCGGTGGATGTCCCATTGATCGTTGATGCCGATACGGGCTTTGGCAATGCGTTGAACGTTCGCCATACCGTGCGGGTTCTGGAGCGTGCGGGCGCCGATTGCATCCAGCTGGAAGATCAAGTTGCGCCCAAGCGCTGCGGCCATTTTTCAGGCAAAGAGGTGATATCCACTGAAGAGGCGGTCAGCAAGATCAAGGCTGCGGTCGATGCACGCCAGGATCCGGACTTTTTGATCATGGCACGCACCGATGCGGCAGCCACGCTCGGGTTTGAGGCGGCCATAGAGCGTGCAGAGAAATTTGCCGAGGCCGGCGCCGACATTCTGTTTGTGGAAGCAGTAACAGAGGCTGAGCAAGTGCGGGCGCTGCCCCAGCGTCTTGCCAAACCTCAACTTATGAACATGGTGATCGGTGGTCGTACGCCCATTTTCAATGCCGATCAACTTGGCGAGCTGGGCTATGGCATCGTACTGTATGCCAACGCTGCCTTGCAGGGCGCGGTAGCGGGCATGCAGAAAACACTGACGGTGCTGCGCGACGAAAAAGAAGTGCAGGAATCCAGTGGATTGGTGGCCTCTTTTTCCGAACGTCAACGCCTGGTTGGCAAGCCTGAATGGGACGAGCTGGAAAGCCGCTACAGCTGATCAGGCAGGCTCGTATTCAATTGCCTTGCGTCGTTCCAAGGCGGAGAGGGGTTGCAGTTGCAGCTCCGTTTTCATTAGTGATGCGTTAAAACGCTGATCATGTTCACTGACCCCGGTTGCGCCACGCGTACCCCGGTCGGTTGAGCGTGATTTCGGATAGCGCACCAGATATTCTTAAGCCACCAGCGCTATTGCCCGGCATCAGCGGCTCGCCGTGGCACCTATCAGCACGGCGCTTGATCGGCAAAATACACCACCATTTTGAGATGCCGGTGTTCATCCACTACAAGCGTTTCATGATTGAAATCCTGCTGCGTGTTGTTGGCTGTCATGAAAGATCGCATGGCGCGCCGCGGCGGTTCACTGTCAGCGGTTTTCCACCAGCGCCGAAAATCCGGCGAGACCTGCGTAAGTGTCTCGACCAAAGCCAGCATGGCGCGATCGTCTGGCGCGGTAGCCAAATCGTAGCGAAACTGCGCCACCAGCTTTGGTGCGTCTTCACGCCAGGCACCAAAACGCCATCGCATATCCGGATCGGCAAAGACAATACGCAGTATGTTTCTTCTCTCATATTCCCGCGTGCTGAAGCCGAATAAATCATCAGCGGCAGTATTCCAGGCAATGACATGCCAACTGAGGTTAACCACGTAAGCGGGCCTTGTTGTCAGATCGTCCATTAACTGCTGGACCAGGGGCGAGACTGCAAGCCCATGATGCGCTTCAGGTGGTGGCGGTCGCTTATGCGCCAGAAGAAATAAATGGCTGCATTCACTGTCGCCAAGCTTGAGCGTGCGCGCCACACTTAGCAGGAATGCCTCCGATACCTGAATGTCGCGCCCCTGTTCAAACCAGGTGTACCACGTGAGTCCTACGCCGGCCAGCGCAGCGACTTCTTCCCGTCGCAGACCCGGCGTGCGGCGTCGTCCATTATCGGGCAGGCCCACATCGGCCGGCGTCAGCTTGTTGCGGTGTCGAATCAGAAATTCGGATAACTCGGTTTTGGTGCGATGCAGGCTTCGCTCGATCATGGCTATTGTTACCAGTAATAGGATAATTACTTAAATTGTAATGGGATGATTTTGCGCTGAAAATGTGGTTTCTGCAACAAACGCAGTAAACCTGGAGCTACTTGTGATTGCATTTGATGATTCATCTCCCTTGTCTGAAAGACGTGCCGGCGTTCGTGAGTGGCTCGGACTCGCGTTGCTGGCCCTGCCGACCATCCTGCTCGGGCTTGACCTGACGCTATTGCATTTGGTGTTGCCGGCACTTGCGATAGACTTGCGCCCGACAAGTACACAGGCACTTTGGATTATCGATGCCTATGGTTTCATGATTGCCGGCCTGCTTGTTTCAATGGGAACGCTGGGCGATCGCATCGGACGTCGCAAGCTACTTATGGTGGGCGCAGCCGCCTTTGGCGCGGCTTCCGTGATGGCGGCCTGCTCAACGAGCGCTTCCATGCTGATTGTCGCACGCGTGTTGCTTGGCGTTGCGGGCGCCACCCTGATGCCGTCAACATTGGCGCTCATCAGCAATATGTTTTTTCATCCACATCAGCGCGCCCTGGCCATAGGCGTGTGGGCGACCATGTTTGCGCTAGGCATGGCGGTCGGGCCTGTGGTCGGTGGCGTGTTGCTGGAACACTATGGGTGGGGCGCCGCCTTTCTGGTTGCGCTTCCATTTGTCGGGCTTTTGCTCGTTGCCGCTCCGTTTCTCCTGCCTGAGTACAGCTCCCCGCAACAGGGGCGCCTGGACATACTCAGCGTCATCTTGTCTTTGCTTGCCTTGTTGCCTATCGTCTACGGCATCAAGCACATGTCCAAGGACGGGATCGATATCATTGCCACGTCAGCGATGGCCAGTGGGCTGTTCTTCGTGGCGCTTTTTGTCCGTCGCCAGCGTCGACTGGCCAGTCCGTTACTTGATCTTGATTTGTTCTCCAACCAGGCGTTCTGTATTGCCCTGGTGGTGCTCCTTGTGGGCCTGGTGGGTGTCGGCGGGACGATGTTGCTGGTTACCCAGTACTTGCAATTGGTTGTCGGATTATCGCCGTTGTCAGCAGGGCTGTGGATGGGTCCCCCGGCGCTTGCCATGCTGGCGGCAGGCATTGGCGCGCCACTGCTTGCACGGCGGATTCGCCCTGGTTATGTAATCGCTGGGGCGCTGGGGCTGTCGGTCATTGGCTACCTGATGCTGACGCAACTGAATCATTCGTCGCATGGCGTTGCTTTGGTCACTGCGGCATTTTCGCTGGTATATCTTGGCCTGGGCACCATTGCCGCGCTCGGGACAGAAATGGTTGTGGGTGCGGCGCCGGCTGAGAAGGCAGGTTCAGCATCGGCCATGTCCGAGACCGTGCAGGAGCTTGGTCTGGCCGTGGGCATTGCCATATTAGGCAGCATGACGACTGCCGTCTATCGCACCCGGATGGCCGATCAAGTGCCTGAAACGCTGTCCAACGGCATTCGGCACGCCGTGTCAGATAGTCTTGCCGGAAGTGTCGCTGTCTCGCGCCAATTGCCGGCCGGCCTGTTAGAACAGGCGCAAGCGGCATTCATGGCAGGGTTCAATGTATCCGCTACAGCGAGCGCTGCCGGCATTGCGTGCCTGGCGGTGTTGGCGGCGATCAAACTGCGGCATATAACTGCAAGTTGATTCAGATGCCTGAATCAAGGCTGAATGCGAGACTGAGCCTCAATCTACAGATCTGTGTCTGTGGATGCAAATATGGCGATACTGGTTGGGTTCGGTAAACAAATATATTCAACGCCTCTTTTGTTGATTAACTCGGTCAAGTGTGTTCGAATGACAGTTGTGATTACAATATGTGGTCGCGCCAGTTCCTGTTTCTGTTTACCGCCGGAGCATTGGCGGCACTTATCTGCAAAGAGGAGGTGTTTATGACTGCCCCTACACAGCGGCGACAGTCGTCATTGGCTAATTGCATCTATCAGTTATTCAATCCCATTCCATTCGGATTTTTCGTTGCGGCATTGATCTTTGACGTCGTGTATTTCCAGACTGCCCAGATGATGTGGAGCAAAAGCGCAGCATGGCTCATTACTATCGGCCTGTTCTTTGCCATTATTCCGCGTCTGATCAACCTGGTGCATGTGTGGATCCCGCGAGGCAGGGTTGTTCTTCCCGCTGAAAAACTTGATTTTGGCCTCAATTTCATCGGCATCGTGGCTGCCATCTTCAACGCGTTTATCCATAGTAGGGACGCGTATGCCGTCATGCCTTCGGGACTGATCCTGTCTGTCGTAACGGTCGCCTGCTTTGCTGTGGCTGCGATCATTGCGTCCACCTTTTACGCAATCGGGAGGACGCACAATGTCTAAGGTCAAATGGGGCTTGCCCCTTGTTTTCGCGGCCGGCATCTTTCTGGTCGGGTGTAATGATAACGCGACAATGAAGCCCGACGAACAGCTCGGTGCCAACCCTACGCTGCCCGAACCGCGACACTTTTTCTCGCCGCCCATTCAAGTGCCTGACGGTGTAGGCTGGTCAGAAGACAAGCAGCCCGTCGCTGCCAGCGGTTTGGAAATTGAAAAAATCGCCAGTGATCTGCTGCATCCCAGACAACTTTATACGCTGCCCAACGGCGATGTTCTGGTTGTCGAAGCCAATTCGCCTGGAACAGCGCCTGTTACAACACCAAAACAATTTTTCAGCGGTATCGTGAAGGGACAATCCGGTAAGGGGGGCAAAGGCGGAAACCGAATCACCTTGCTGCGACAGACTGCTGGAACCGGTGAATGGGAAAAACATGTTTTTCTGGAGAATCTGGATACCCCCTTTGGCGTCCAGCTAATCGGTAACGACTTGTATGTTGCCAATACCGGAAATATCATGAAATACCGCTATGAACCGGGGCAGACGCGCCTCACGGATCCCGGCACGGAGTTGGCCGATTTGCCGGATACCGTCAACCACCACTGGACAAAGGCGCTGCTTGCCAGTGCCGATGGATCAAAACTTTACGTGGGTGTGGGCTCCAACAGCAATGTCGGTGAGAACGGGATGGCCATTGAGTATCGCCGCGCAACAGTGCTTGAGGTAGATGTCAATAGCGGCGCCAGCAGAATTTTTGCGTCTGGTCTGCGCAATCCCACGGGACTGGCCTGGGAGCCACAATCCGGAACGCTCTGGGCAATCGTGAACGAACGGGACGAGATCGGGCCGGACCTGGTTCCGGACTATCTCACTTCAGTCAAGGAAGGCGGTTTTTACGGATGGCCTTATAGCTACTTCGGCCAGTATCTTGATCCTCGAGTCAAGGCTCAGCGTCCCGATCTGGTCAGTAAGGCGATCGTGCCCGACTATTCCCTGGGCTCGCATGTCGCACCGCTGGGCGTGCATTTTTACACCGGTCAGGGTCTTCCGGAGAAATACCAGGGCGGTGCCTTTATCAGTGAACATGGAAGCTGGAACCGCTCGCCATTGAGCGGCTATCGGATCAGCTATGTGCCGTTCAGTGATGGCAAGCCGGCGGGAAAGGCAGAGGCTGTTGTTTCGGGCTTCTTGTCCGAGGATAAAGAGCGTCTTTATGGCGCACCGGTGGGTCTGACCCAGGCGAAAGACGGCGCACTTCTATTTGCGGACGACGTGGGCAATACAGTCTGGCGCGTCACGGCGGCCAGCCAGTAGTATTGGCGCTTGCAGTGCGGTGTTTAGGATTTCCAGGGCCGCCGGTGAGCACCCTGGAAACCTACTTCAGAAGCGCAGCCAGTTCGATTAAATCGTTTGCCATGTAATCCCAAGCTTCGAGCGATTTGACAACTTCAGTCTTTGACGGGTCATGCGCATTCGTGCGAACGACATACGCGGTCTTCAATCCGCATTGGCGCGCGGCGTCCAGATCGTAGTCATGGGCTGCGACCAGTATCGCTCTATCCGGGTCTACACTCATCAGCTCGCAAGCACGAAGATAAACCTGTGGCATCGGTTTATAGGCCCCTGAGACATCAGCGCCAAGGATAGTGTCCCATGGCAGCCCCGCATGTTTTGCCATGTCCACCAGCAGTCGGGTGTTTCCGTCGGACAGCGGTGAGATGATGAAGCGTTCCTTCAAGCTGGAAAGACCCTCTACCGAATCCGGCCAAGGCTTGAGGCGGTGCCAGGCCATATTGAGTTCTGCCAGTTCGGCTCTCGGTAAAGTCGAGGGTGTCAACCCGAAGCCTTTCAGGCATGCTTCCAGGTTCTCCAAGTTCAGGAGATCGAGTGGCGCAAAGGGTCGCTGACCGCAGCGAACAGCGTCAACCGAGGCGTCATAGCGCCCGACCCAGGCATCAGCGAAGGCACCTGCGTCGATATGCAAAGCGTTGTGTCGCTTCAAAAAGGCACCCGCCTCTGCTGCTATGCTGCCACGCCAATCGACGACAGTTCCCAGAACATCGAAGAACAATACTTCAATTTTCGACATTTCACCTCTCCATCATTGTTGAATTTATGTCGGAGCGATTTGACCATTGGTTCTTAAATCCCCCCTCAGATTGCTTCATTATAGGGCGCAATGGTCCTTTACCGCCTTCTCAAACTGCGGTTTGAGCAACGCAAATCTGTCGTCCAGGGCCAGAGCATTTTCGCGGTTCTGAGCAATGATTGCCTCGCGGACCTCGCCTCCACGGATCACCTGTAAGGTTTTGGATTCTATGCCGTCGACGATGGCCTGGGCAACGGCGGACGCTGGTTCGTAATTGAAACCCAGATTGGGGTCCGCACGCGAGCACTGCCCGAAGGGATGGTCCGCCCCGTGCTAGTACTAACCTGGCCGAGACAGATCACGCTCCAGGACTGCACGTGACGTATTTCATACGTTTTGTCGCGCGAACAATCAGCTTGAGACAAGTTCCAGATCATTATCTGAGCCATAGAAAAAATATTTTTCCTGTGGTGTAACCGAATCATCAAGGCGGCCGAACTAACTTATGTGTCCGCTCAGGATGCGCCTTACTTTAACTACAGGAGAAATTCATGTCAGCCAAATTTACGGTTACTTCGACCTTGCTCGCCAGCGCCGTTGCCGGCATTCTTGCGTCCACCGCCCATGCCGCACCGCTCACCAAGGCTGAAGCCGATGCAGCGGTCGCTGCGAAAAAGGAGAAATGCTACGGTGTTGCCCTGAAGGGCCAGAACGACTGCGCCGCCGGTCCTGGCACCACCTGCCAGGGCACCTCTACCAAGGATTTTCAGGGCAACGCCTGGAAGTTCGTTCAGGCAGGTACCTGCAGTAGTATCCAGATCCCAGGCGGCGGCCAGGGTTCGACGATGCCTGGCAAGGCCTGATTTTAGCGGCCAGAGAGGGTGACCGTGTACCACTGCCCGATAGTCACACCGGACGGCGTGCACCGCCGATCCCTTTTTACTGGTGCTGCGGCGCGCCTGCTGGCCGGTGTCAGTTTCAAGCATGAACATTTAGGCGCGATACAGGAGGATGGACTGGTCGATGCATTCTTCGAAGTTCACGCGGAAAACTATATGGGGGCGGGCGGGCCGCCGCAGCGGGCACTGGCGGCCATTGGCCGGGACTATCCGCTGTCCATTCATGGTGTGGGCATGTCGATTGGTGGCCCGCAAGCACCGGACCCTCAGCATCTGCGCCGGTTCGCCGATCTGGTTCGGCGCTGCGAGCCGGCATTGGTGTCAGAACATCTGGCCTGGTCTTCTTATGGCAATACGTTTTACAACGATCTGCTGCCCCTACCTTACACAATGCAAACGTTGCAAACCGTATGTGCGCATGTCGATCAGGTACAGCGCGCGATTAAACGTCCGCTATTGATCGAGAACCCGGCGACGTACATTCGGTTTGCCTGCTCGGACATGAGCGAGACTGCGTTTTTGTGCGAAGTTGCACGCCGGACCGGTTGTGGTCTACTGCTGGATATCAACAACGTCTATGTTTCTGCAACCAACCACGGCTTTAGCGCACAGGAGTATCTTGATGATTTTCCGATAGATCGGGTAGGGCAGATCCATCTGGCCGGCCATAGCGTGCAGCAGGATGATGAAGGGCAGCCACTGCTTATTGATAGTCATGACGGTGAAGTCAGCCCTGCGGTATGGGACCTGTATGCGAATGTGATTGCCAGGACAGGACCCATCCCCACCCTGATCGAGTGGGACAGCAATTTGCCGGCCTGGTCTGTTCTGAAAGCGCAAGGGCTGCGGGTCCGGGACTTCTTGATCGAATGCGCTGCGCAGGCTGCACATGAGTCGCACGAAGGGGTCGGTGATGTATGAATATGCAAAAGCGTTCAGCCCCGGCTTGATCAAGCCCGACTATCCCGTCCCCGAAAATATCACGGCAGGGGCAGGCAAGGGCGTTCAGAAGCGCTACAACGTTTACCGAAACAATGTGACGGTGAGCTTGATTGATGCGATGGCGGCCATCTACCCGGCGGTGCAGCGTATCACCGGCACTGAGTTTTTCCGGGCGATGGCGCGCTTTTATGTGCGGGCTACGCCGCCTGTGTCACCGTTGTTGTTCGAGTACGGGCGTGATTTTCCTGCCTTTATCGAATCTTATGAGTTTGCCCAGGGCATGCCCTGGCTGGCCGATACGGCACGCATCGAACGCGCCTGGCTCGATGCCTATCACGCCGCCGACGAGCCGGTACTGACCGCGCAAGAATTGGCCGCTGTGCCTGCTGAGGCACTGGCGCAGTTGCGCTTTTGCGCGCATCCGGCCACCCGGATCGTGCGCTCGGTGTATCCGGCTGTGGCGATTTTTGTTATGAACAAGCGCGATGGACCGGTGTCTCCATTGAGATCGGGCGCGGCCGAAGATGCGTTGATCACGCGCCCCCAGCAGGATGTCATGGTCTCGCGCCTGCCCGCGGGCGGCGCTGTCTTTCTCCTGGCATTGCTCGAAGGCATGCCACTGGGCATGGCCGCAGACACCGCATTCGAACACGCTCCTGACTTTGATCTGTCGGCCAATCTGGCCGACATGATCACGTTGGGCGTGTTCACCACCATTGATACGGAGATTTGACCACAATGTCAGAACATCAACATGAATCTGTCACTTTGCCGATGCTGCTTGCAAGTTGGCAGGCCAGCGCCGTCAAGCGGGTGCAATGGCTCGCGCAACCCTGGCTGGTTCAACTGCTGCTGCGCCTGGCCATCGCCGTGCCATTTCTGAATTCTGGGCTGCTTAAGTGGCAAGGATTTTTGCAACTGAACGAGACGGCCATTTACCTGTTCACCGATGAGTTTCGATTGCATCTGCCGGGTGGTCCCTATCCGTTTCCGGCACCCGCTTTGGTCGCCTTTCTGGCCGCGTGTGGCGAAGTCCTGTTGCCGGCATTGCTGATCCTGGGTCTTGGCACCCGGTTTGCCGCGCTGGGTATTGTATTGATGACAATCGTGATTCAGTTCACCGTGCCGGAAGGCTGGCCAGTTCACCTGACCTGGGTGGCGATTGCCCTGGCCATTGTGGCCTGGGGGCCGGGGCGGCTTTCCATCGATTATTGGCTGGGCGACCGCAATCCCCGGTCTTGATGACCATGCCGCGCGCATGAGAACCCACGATCTGATATCTGTACTGGTGCAGAACCTCTCGCTGGTAGAGGCAAATGCAGTAGGCAAACGCCTGAGCCGGGCGCAACTGCAGGGGTTGATCGCTGGCGCGGTCCTGCTGGTCGTGGTGTTCGGCGTCAGCAGTGATATGCCGGAACAGATACTGACCGCTGGGTTCTGGTTGCGCCTGGCGTTTCCCCTGGCGGTCATCGCGGCCGCCGTCAAGTTGGTCGAGCGCCTGGTGCGGCCTGGCGTGGCAGTGACATCGGCGTGGCTGATGACGATGTTGCCCATCGTTACAATGATGTTGGGGACGATATTGTTCATTCTGGCAGCGCCGCCGGAATTTCGATTGAAACTGGTTTCCAGCGCAAGCTTGTGGAGTACCACAATAGGCAATACTATGTTACTTTCCTTACCCTCCTTTATTGCCATGATCCATGCCATGAATGGGCTTGCGCCGACCCGCCTTGCACTGTCCGGCGCTGCAGCGGGCTTGCTGGCCGGTGCGCAGGGCGTACTCATCTATGCATTGTATTGCCCGGAGATGCCTGTGCCATACTGGAGCACTTTGCAGATCGCGGCCATGTTTATGACAACAGCGATCGGCGCGGCACTCGGCCCGATCTGCATAAGATGGTGAGGTCCGGCGTGCAAAGCGCAGCCCGCGCCGCCCAAAGCGCGAAAGCGCAAGAGACCGAGCGCCAACTCAAGGCGTTGTTTCTGGCCGGGCTCGACGGGGACACGCAGTGCTATCACGCTTTCCTGCAAGCCCTGGGAGGGAATTTGCGTGCGTTCCTGCGCAGGCGACTGAGCGATATCCCTGACGAAATTGAAGATATCGTCCAGGAGATTCTGATCGCGGTGCACAACGCGCGCCATACTTATTTGCCCGATCAGCCGCTGACTGCCTGGACGTATGCCATCGCCCGATACAAAATGGCCGACTATCTGCGCGGCCGCTATCGCTACGAGGCATGGAACGAGCCGCTGGACAGCCAGCAGCAGGAACTGTTTGCAGAATCCGATCAGGAGGCCGCGCAAGCGCGGCGCGACGTGGACAAGCTGCTGTCCCAATTGCCGGATCGCTATCGCCTGCCTATCCTGCATGTCAAGCTCAAGGGCCTGACCGTGGCAGAGACCGCGCAATTGACTGGCTTGTCCGAATCGGCCGTTAAAGTCGGAATCCACAGGGGCCTTAAAGCATTGGCCGCCATCATACGAGGTACAACATGAAAACAGACGATCTGGTCGCACTGTTAACCAATAACGCGGAACCCGCCGACCACACCCTGATGGTTCGCCGCTACAGCTGGGCAATGGTGATCAGCGCTGTTGGCGCAGTTGTGCTGCTGTTGACCGGTTTTGGAGTCAGGCCGGACCTGTCGGTCATGCTGGGTACACCGCTTTTCTGGGCCAAGCTGGCATTTCCGGCCTTGATGGCCGTGAGCGCATTCCTGGTGGTGGCGCGTCTTGCGCGACCGGGCACACCCGTTGGTCGGCGCTGGACGGCCATGGCAATACCCGTTGTGGCCGTGGTGGTCGCCGCTGTGCTGACGCTGGGGTTTGCGCCTGCCTCGGAACGCCTGGCGATGGTGCTGGGCGTCTCCTGGCAAAGTTGCCCATTTAACATCGCCTATCTGGCTGTCCCCGGCTTTGTTGCGACCTTCTGGGCCATGAAAGGCATGGCGCCCACCCGGTTGCGCACGGCGGGTGCTGCTGCCGGGCTACTATCGGGTGCAGTGGCAACGCTGATCTATTGTCTTCATTGTCCGGAAATGGAAGTCGCTTTCTGGGCTGTCTGGTACATCGCCGGCATGCTGATTCCGACCGCCATTGGCGCGCTGCTTGCTCCCAGACTACTGCGCTGGTAAAAGGCGAGGGTATGTGTTTGCCAAAGCGCCTTGGTGTTTTGGTAACACCTGATCTGCATATGCCGGTTGCTCGGTTCGACACATGTTGGCGCCTGATGTAACCGAAATAGCTGCTACGCCGTTTCCAACCACGCTGTGTTCAAGCGTCGTTCTGGCGTCGTGCTCATGGCAGTAGTCCTTTGTCCGATGCGACGGTGCTTACGCCTTCGCCGACCGAAGGCTTGTCAGGATAATGACTGCGCTGAGCACCGCTGCAATGCTCAGAAAGCCAAACGCAGCTGCGAATCCTGTTGTTGCTGCAATAATGCCTGTTAACATTGCGCCGGCTCCTGTCCCCAAATCGAAGGTGACGTTCCACAAGACAGAGACCTGCGCCAACCGGCTGTTTCCGGCGAGCCGGTAGGCGCAGACCAGGGTTGCGCTTTGCATGCCTCCGTAGGAAACACCCAGCAGGGTGCTGCCAAGATACAGCAATGCCAGGCTCCAGACCGCGTTTGAAGTTAGCACCGAAGCGCCGAGCGCCGCCATGCCCAGGCAGCATGCCAAAGCCAGTCCGCAGATCAGATACCGGGCAGGGTAGCGATCACTTAACGAGCCAAAGGCCCAGCGGGTCGGGGTCGCAAAGCCGGTCAGGCATAGCAAGGCAATCGTGGCAGAGGCTGCATCAGCGGTAATCTGACTGGCGAACGTCAGGATGGCGCCGCCGCTGCTGGTCACAATCACGAGCGATAACAAGACCGGCGAGATCACCCGGAGGGTGGATTTGCTTTGTGTGCTCGCTTGCGCGGCGGATGCGTTTTCCGGCCTGGTGTGATCATTGAGCAGACGGCCAAGGGAATACGTCCAGAACAGGCCCAGTACGGGCAGGGTGGCGATCAGCGTCACCACGAGTTTGCCCAAATGCTGCTCAAGGATGGGCGCCGATGAGACAAGTACCAGTTGCGGCCCCGCCACCGCCAGGCCATAGATGCCCACGGCAGCGCCACGGCGTGCCGCAGGTACAAGCAGGGCGATGGCGGTTGCGCCTCCCACGGTCAATATGCCAAAGCCGATGCCGCGCACCGCACTCGATAGCAGAATGACAGGCAGCGCAGAGGATGTCGCCTGCAACATGGCGGGGGCGCCCAGCGACAACAGGCCAGTGGCCAATACCGGTCCCCAACCGAATCGCTTGAGCGCACGGTTAACCGACAGTTGGGTCAGGATGGTAAAGGCCATCAGAATGGCCGTGACGCTGCCCGCAGCCGCTTCGCTGGCTCCGCCCCTGATCGCCCAGTCCGGCGACAGTGGCAGCAGGATGCTGAAACTGCCGATCCCAAGCGCGACGACCAGCAGCAGCGAGGCAACGCCGGGGATCTGCAGTAGCTTTACGTTTTTATCAGCTTCTATCAAGTCGTTGCTCCATGCGTGACTCGGTATTATAGCGAAGGGGTCGAAATAACTTTGCTTGCAAATGGATCCGTATTGACCAGGCATTCAACGGCGTTCTGCATGCAATCACAATTGACATCGGATTCAAGGCAAATGCAGGCAGGGTGATATTTGGCGGTCAGAATGCGTAACCGGCCTTATTTGGATCAGACCAGCTTCGAAAAAAGAATGTTCAATGCCTTGGGAAATCTTGGCCAGACAGATACACGCCGCGTGTTACGCGAGCGTTCGAACCTGCCTTGTCCACCAGGTATTAATGGGTGACAGATTTGGAAAAAAGCTGAATGATCACAATGCCAAGTGCAATAAACAGCATGCCCACAATTGCCGGCAGATCAAGCCGCTGCTTATAAAACAGGAATGACATGATCGATACAAGAAAGATGCCCATGCCGCCCCAGATTGCATAGGCTATGCCGATATTCATCGTTTTTACAACCTGAGACAGGCCATAAAAGGAAATGGCGTAGCCGATCACCACAACCATGCTCGGGCCTAATCGGGTGAATCCATGAGATGCTTTCATCATCGTGGTGGCAAGGGTCTCGGCACAGATCGAGATGGCAAGAATAAGATAGATATTGAACATAAATCCTCAGGAAAAAGAGTGTCTGCAAATTATATATTTTCAGAATGACAGCAAATGATATTGCTGTGGTGTGTGTCAGGCCCGAGCCAATTCGTGCCCGGCCTTGCGCGGTTTACAAAAAACGGATGATATGTTCACGTAACCATTGGTGGGATGGGTCGCGATGGACGCGGTCGTGCCAGAGCATGAGCATTTCGAAGCCCGGTATCTCCAGCGGAGGCGCAACCACTTGCAGCGCAGTATTGTGTTTGACCAGCCGGGATGGAACCATCGCCACCAGATCGGTGTTGCTCAGCACTGCCTCAAGAAACAGAAAATGTGGCACCGACAGCGCGACGCGTCGGGCAAGCCCTCTTGCGGCCAGGGCCGTATCGGTCACGCCATGAAAGCCGCCATTGTCAGGTGACACAATGACATGGTCCAGCTTGCAGAACTGCGCTAGGGTGAGCGTGCGTTGTAATGCGGGATGGCCTGCGCGCGCTGCCAGTACATAGCTTTCATTAAACAATGACCGGCGACGCAGTTGCAAAGGCGCTTCCGAGCTGATGTGAAACGCCAGATCGATGTGCGCCTGTTCCGCCTGGCTGGTCAGCGCCTGGGGATTGAGCGCAAGGATAGCCATGCGCGCATTCGGCGCCTCTGTACGTAACCCTGCCAGCGCCGGGAGCAAAATGCTGGTTTCGCCATAGTCTGACGCTGCGACCCGCCAGGTTTGATGGCTCTTGGCCGGGTCAAACGGACCCGACGGCGTCACCGCCTGCGTCAAGGCTTCGAGCGCCTGTCTTAGCGGCTCGCGCAGTTCGTCGGCGCGGGCGGTGGGTCGCATGCCCCGTGGTCCGGGCAGTAACAATGGGTCGCCAAAGGTCTCCCGCAATCGGGCAAGCTGCAGGCTGACGGTGGGCTGGGCCAGGTGCAGGCGCTCGGCTGCCCGGGTGACGTTATGCTCGGCCAGCAGGGCGTCTAGCGTGACCAGTAAATTAAGATCCAGACGCCGCAAGGGATTGTCCATGGAAATACCTGAAATATTAGAAATTCATTTCTAATATACTGCAGAAAAACGTATCGTATGCATATTCATTTTCCAAAAAGGACTGCATCATGAATGTGCTTGTCGTTTATGCGCACCCCGAACCCCGTTCGCTGAACGGGTCGATAAAAAATTTCATTGTCCAGCGGCTTGAGCTTGCAGGCCATACGGTCCGGGTTTCGGATCTGTATGCCATGCAGTGGAAGAGCGCATTGGATCCCCAGGACAATCGCTCACCGACGCCGGGGGCGCGCTTTGATCCTTCTTTTGATTCCAAGCTGGCGTTCGAGAACGGTACGCAGAGTATCGACATCGAACAGGAGCAAAAAAAATTGCTGTGGGCCGATGCGGTCATCCTGCAATTTCCGCTTTGGTGGTATTCAATGCCGGCGATTCTCAAGGGCTGGGTGGATCGCGTCTATGCTTATGGTTTTGCCTATGGCGTGGGAGAGCACTCGGACACGCATTGGGGCGACCGTTTTGGGCAAGGGGTGCTGGCCGGCAAACGCGCCATGCTGGTGGTAACCGCCGGTGGCTGGTCGTCGCACTATGAGCCGCGTGGCATTAATGGCCCGATCAATGACATCCTGTTTCCCATTCAGCACGGTATCCTGTTTTATCCGGGCTTTGATGTGTTGCCACCGCATGTGATCTAC
This sequence comes from Advenella sp. FME57, assembly GCF_014897675.1. Classification (GTDB taxonomy): domain Bacteria; phylum Pseudomonadota; class Gammaproteobacteria; order Burkholderiales; family Burkholderiaceae_B; genus Advenella. The sequence goes on from NZ_JABUXU010000011.1 coordinate 136,698, forward strand.
CGCACGGGCAAAATCGATGCAGCGGCGTATGCCAACGTGTGCGATGAGCTTGGACAGCGGCTGGATGCGCTTTGGACGACAGCGCCCATAGCGTTTCGCAAGCAAAACGCCGGGGACTATCGCATTCCGCAATTGACGCTGCGCTCGGAGCTGGCCCAGGGAGAGGTCGGTTTCGGTATTCATGTTTCACGTCCCGACGAAAATGGCTTGCCGAAACAACGGGCGTCCGTTGAGCAATATGATCTTTTGCACGTCGAGCCAACGCGCTAAACGCTTAATGTTACGCTTATTCGTTGTCAAATCGTTAAAGAGTAAGACACCCGGGTTCAGGTGTCTTGCCGGTTTTTTCGTTGCGAATCATCCATATAGAAAGTAAAAGGGGCAAAAATCGGTACGTTCTGCGATTACATAATCACGTATTTAATGATGCTCTGTAATGACCTTCCCTTTGAAAACGCGAAGAATGAAAGCGCTAGATTTGTAAACCCATCTTCAAAGGAAGGTTATATGACGAAAAGATTGACTCGCTCGCTGTTTCTGGTTGCCACTTTTGCCGGCGTGGCCGCACTGGCTGGTTGCGCAGGCAGTGGTTACGATTCCGGAGCCTCAACCTCAACGGACACCAGTGCGCAAGCGCCCATGACGTCTGGCTCGCCAACAACTGATTCTATGCAAACTGCGCCAGCGCCAACGACTCAGTCCACGCCAACCGCACCCGCGCCCACGGCACAACCCTGAAATGTCCCGCGCAAGGCCAATAGCAGCGTCTGACGATAGCAATATCCGTTAGTCCTCAATGCGTTATTGCGCAAGACATTGATCGAGATATGGCACTCAATGCCATATCTCGTGACACGCCCATGTCCGGTTCGGGTTCTCTCTCAAGACATCCCACGGCTCGATTCAGTGTCAGTGTATTAGAGCAATAAACCAATACGCATCGTCCAAAATAAAATAATCATCAGCCAACACCGAACAATCGGCTCCGGCAAAAGGGCGTTGTGCTCAGCGTTCCTTACTTTTAGCTATTTGCGGGCCATGGCGCTTGATGCCATTGCCTGCCGGCCTGTCGCAGACCGCATCACTGTTTGGCGCTGTTTCTGGTTTGTCATTACCCCTTTTGACTATTCGCATGGTTTTTGCAGCGTCTCTTTGACGAGAATTCAAAAAATGTCAATCGCAATCTCTTACCGACGCTCGGCGGACCGATGCGCTGGGGCCACGCGAAGCCGGTAAGGATGTAAACTTGACCCCACGCTACTGATTTGTGCCGGTTATGCCGGTCTCTGTCCAACTCGTCCGATTCAAGGAAAGCTATGAACTCGTCCAAACGTCTGCGCTCTGCAAACATCACACAAGGCCCGGCGCGTGCGCCGAACCGCTCCATGTATTACGCGCTGGGATACAAGGAAGAAGACTTCGTCAAGCCCATGGTCGGCGTGGCCAATGGCTATAGCACCATCACGCCCTGTAACAGCGGCTTGCAAAAACTGGCCGATGCGGCGATCGCAGCCATTGAGTCCTCGGGAGGCAATGCCCAGGTATTTGGCACGCCCACCATTTCCGATGGGATGGCCATGGGGACTGAAGGCATGAAGTATTCGCTGGTTTCGCGTGAAGTGATTTCAGACTGCGTTGAAACCTGCGTGCAGGGTCAGTGGATGGACGGCGTCGTGGTGATCGGCGGCTGCGACAAGAACATGCCCGGTGGCATGATGGGCATGCTGCGCGCCAATGTGCCCTCCATCTACGTATACGGCGGCACGATCTTGCCAGGGCGCCTTAACAATAAAGATTTGAATATTGTCAGCGTTTTTGAGGCGGTGGGAGAGAACGCGGCGGGCCGCATGAGCGACGAGGAGCTGCGGCAGATTGAGTTGCATGCCATTCCTGGCCCCGGGTCTTGCGGCGGCATGTATACCGCCAACACCATGAGCTCTGCATTCGAAGCCATGGGCATGAGTCTGCCGTATTCATCGACCATGGCCAATGTGCACGATGAAAAAACCGAATCGGCCAGTGAATCGGCCCGGGTGCTGATCAAGGCGATCGAACAGGATCTGAAACCGCGTGATATCGTGACCCGCCAATCCATCGAAAATGCGGTCAGCGTCATCATGGCGACCGGCGGGTCTACCAATGCTGTGTTGCATATGCTGGCCATTGCTCATGCGGCCGATGTCGAGTGGACCATCGACGATTTCGAGCGCGTGCGCCAGCGCGTGCCGGTTATTTGCGATCTGAAACCCAGCGGCCACTTCCTGGCCGTAGATTTTCACAAGGCGGGCGGGGTGCCGCAGGTCATGAAGCTCCTGCTGAACGCCGGGCTGATTAACGGCGACTGCATCACGATTACAGGACAGACGATTGCACAGATGCTTGAAAACGTGCCGGACACGCCCGCAGCAGACCAGCAAGTGATCAAGACCATCGATCAGGCTTTGTACAAACAGGGGCACCTGGCCATCCTGAAAGGCAACCTGTCGCCAGATGGCGCGGTAGCCAAAATAACCGGCCTCAAAAACCCCGTCATTACCGGCCCGGCGCGCGTGTTCGATGACGAGCAATCTGCACTGCAAGCCATTCTGGATGGCAAGATCAAGGCAGGCGACGTGATGGTGCTGCGTTACCTTGGCCCCAAGGGCGGCCCGGGCATGCCCGAAATGCTGGCTCCCACGGGCGCATTGATTGGTGCGGGCCTGGGCGATTCGGTCGGCCTGATCACCGATGGGCGATTCTCGGGCGGGACCTGGGGGATGGTGGTGGGCCACGTGACGCCCGAAGCTGCCGTGGGCGGGACCATTGCCCTGGTTCAGGAAGGCGATGCCATCACGATCGACGCGCACCAATTGTTATTGCAGTTGAATGTACCTGAGGCAGATATTGATGCACGTCGGGCAAAGTGGACGGCGCCCAAACCCCGTTACTTGCGAGGCGTTCAGGCCAAGTTTGCGTTCAATGCGTCGCCCGCAAGCACCGGCGCGGTGCTGGACAAGTTCTGAGCATGTTCTGAGTGCGCAAGCCAGGGCGCGTTGCCCTGGCTGATATGGCGTAGTGATTTGTGGCGTTATTTGACGGGTGCGGCGAACGCGGCTTGGTAGCGCCACGGCATTGCAGTAAAGGCACCTGTAGCCACGGCCCGGTTGTACACCAGGAACATGCGACATTGTGCCTGCGCAATAGACGAGTGTATATTGACCATTCGTGTAAACACATTTTCGTCGTGTACACTTCATTTACAAGATATCAACAATTTCAGAGGTCACACCATGAGTGCCCTGGCACATGCGATCAATGCCTTTGCCCCCGCGGATGGGGATCACGTCACGCCTATCCCATCGCTCACGTTCCATCGCCGCCAGTCGCCTACTGATCCGCTGCATTGCATCTATGGTTTTGGCCTGGGTGTGGTCGCGCAAGGCGCCAAACAAGTCACGCTTGTCGACCGGGTGGTTGAATATGGGCCCAGCCAGTGCCTGTTGACCACCATCGATCTGCCGGTGTTCTCACGCGTGACCCAGGCCAGTATGCGAGAGCCATATCTTGGTTTGATGCTGGCGCTGGATACCCATTCGATCGTGCAGATTGCCGCTGAAATGCAATTGCTTCAGCCGGCCAAGGATACTGCCTGTCAGCCCGTGACGGTACAAAAGCTCGATAATGCGTTGGCCGATGCACTGATTCGCATGGTCAATCTGCTCAACGAGCCTGCGCTGGCGCCGCGCCTGGCGCCTTTGATTCAACAGGAAATTACGATCCGTCTGCTGACCGGCCCGCATGGCCCGCAGTTGCTGCATCTGGTGGCGGCCGGTTCGCCCAGCCAGAAAATTGCCAAGGCCGTGGCCTGGCTCAAACAGAATTACACGCAACCGATGCATGCCGATGAGCTGGCGGCCCGTGCGGGAATGAGTTCGTCTACATTCCGACACCATTTTCGCGCCATTACCGGCATGAGCCCGTTGCAATTTCAAAAGCAATTGCGGCTGCAGCAAGCCCGGCAATTGATGCTCAACCAGAATCTGGATGCCGGCCACGTGGGCGGACTGGTCGGGTATGAAAGCGCCTCGCAATTTAATCGCGAATACAGTCGCCTTTTTGGCGCGCCGCCCCAGCGCGACGTCAGGCGTATGCGAGTAAGCACAAGCCAGTCCTCACAGTAAGGCACCAGGCGTGCGCGCCAGGCGCGACCGCAGCTGCATGCCAATTGTCGTTGCACAGGGACCTCCGGACTGTATGCCATGTGTAATTGGCAGACGCCCTGCGTTCGAATTCGGGCAATAAAGGTAATATCCACGACCTCCCAACATGCGTTCGCTGGGCACTATTGCAAGGCGCCGGAAACTCAACTGTGCCTGGCCGGCTCAGCGAATTAGGCAAAAATTACGGAGAATTGGGCAATTTGTCCGGTAATTCCGAACCTATAATGGCTTGACATCATAGGCAGCTTGCCTGCTCTGACACCGGGTCCGGATGACAGCCAACGCCTGTTGCGTCGCTTGTTCTCCCGATCCTCGGGCAGGGGCAGGCCGGGCACCGACGGTCTGTTCGGCACGCGAAGACTGGCGATGTGCTCAATCCTGTTGTATTCCCTTCTCAATCCTTCCTCCTTCGATGCAAGTCGTTGCGAATTCCTGATGCAGTTTAATTACGGAGAGCTATCTCATCATGAGTATCCTCAATATCAATGGCAGTGACCATACAGTTGACGTCGATCCTGGTACGCCGGTTCTTTGGGCGTTGCGCGATGCGCTGGATATGACCGGAACGAAATTCGGCTGCGGCGCTGCGCTGTGCGGCGCCTGTACTGTGCATCTGGACGGTCAGGCCATCCGTTCCTGTGTCACGCCAATCTCGGCAGTCCAGGGAAAAAAAATCACAACCATCGAAGCGGTGACAGACGGCAGCGACCCGGTAGGCGCCGCTGTACACGCGGCGTGGGTCAAACATGATGTGGCGCAATGCGGCTACTGCCAGAGTGGCCAGATCATGAGCGCGACCGCCTTTCTCAAAAGCAGGCCAAAGGGCAATCAGCCTACTGTCGATGAGATAGATGCAGCCATGGCCGGCAATATCTGCCGCTGCGGCACCTATACCCGCATTCGCGCTGCCATTGCCGATGCTGCCCAAACCCTTGCCTGAACGGAGTCCTGCATGTCGAACAATACTTTTTATAGTGAATTGCCCCGCGCACTGCAACATATTCTAGAGCAAGGGCAGGCAGCCAGCCGTCCTCCTCTCGCCCGTCGCAGTTTTCTGAAGATGGTGGGTGCAGGCGGCCTGGCAATAGGCGCATTCCCCCATGTACTCATGGCGCAAGACGCAAAAGGGGCTGAGGCTGCAGCGCCAGCGCTCAAGCCGGGCCAGCAGCCATCTGCATTCGTGCACATCGCCCCCAGTGGCGAGGTGACGGTAACGATCAACCGCCTGGAATTTGGCCAGGGTGTGCAAACGGGCCTGCCGATGATTCTGGCAGAAGAGCTGGATGCTGACTGGAGCCTTGTGCGCAGCCGCAACGGCAGCAACGATATTGCATACCAGGATCCACTGTTTGGCATGCACCTGACCGGTGGATCAACGTCAATCAAGCACAGCTATACCCAATACCGCGAACTTGGCGCCCGTGCGCGGGCCATGCTGATGTCCGCCGCGGCTCAGCGTTGGAAAGTGGACGTAGCCAGTGTGCGCACACAAGCAGGCACGGTGCTCGGCCCGGAGGGCCGCCAGGCCAGTTATGGCGAGTTGGCTGAAGCCGCCATGGCGCTTCCCGTGCCCGAGAAGGTCGAACTCAAGGACCCGAAAGCGTTTCGCATCATTGGCCAGGCTACGACGCGCATCGATGCAAAAGCCAAGAGCAGTGGGCAGCAGGATTTCGGTATCGATATGAATCTGCCGGGTCAATTGACCGCGGTGGTGGCGCATCCGCCGGTATTCGGCGCCAAGCTGGCTTCCATGGATGATGCTGCCGCGCGCGCCGTCAAAGGAGTCAAAGCGGTGCTGCGGGTCCCCGTCGATGGCGGTGGACAAGGCGTCACGGTTGTTGCGGATGGCTACTGGCAAGCCAAGCAGGGGCGCGACGCGCTCAAGCTGCAGTGGGATACGGCCAGCGTGGAGAAGGTAGACAGCGAAAAACAACTGGCTCAGTATAGGGAAATGGCTGACAAACCCGGTCCTCGTCTGTACGAAGCGGATATGTCGCCGCTGACCTCGGCGCCCCACAAGCTGGATGCCGAATTCTTCTTCCCGTATCTGGCCCACGCACCCATGGAGCCGTTGAACTGTACCGTTCAGGTGACAGACAGCGGCGCACAGTTGTGGGTTGGCACGCAAATGCCTGGCTTCGATGCCGCGGCCGCAGCCCGTGTGCTGGGCTTCAAGCCCGAGCAGATTCAGGTGAACGTACAAACCGCCGGTGGCGGATTCGGTCGACGCGGCGTGGGTACCAGCGATTTTGTGGTGCTGGCTTGCGAGGTGGCCAAGGCAGCAAAAACGGCCGGCATCGATGCACCGATCCGCACGCTCTGGAGCCGTGAGGACGATATGAAGGGCGGCTACTACCGGCCCGTGCATCTGCACCGCGCACGTATTGGCTTTGACGACAACGGCAAGGTGTTGGCCTGGGACCATGTGCTGGTGGGTCAATCCATCGTCGCCGGTACGCCGCTTGAATCGATGATCAAAAACGGCATTGACGCCACTGCAACCGAAGGGATGCGCGACCCGTACCCGCTGCCGATGCAATTGACAGTGCATCACCCCAAAGTGAATGTCCCCGTATTATGGTGGCGCAGTGTCGGGTCCACACATACGGCCTTTGTCATGGAAACGCTGATAGACGAGATTGCGCGAGCGACCAAACAGGACCCGGTTGCTTACCGGATGGGGCTTTTTGGCGACAAAAGCCCGCGCCACAAGGCTGCCCTGCAATTGGCGGTAGAGCGCAGCGGCTATGGCAAGACCACCTTGCCCGACGGGCATGCTTGGGGCGTAGCGGTGCATGAATCCTTCAGCTCAGTGGTGGCGTACGTAGTCGAGGCCTCGGTGCAAGATGGAAAACCCGTGCTGCACCGCGCGACTGTTGGCGTGCACTGTAATCTTGCTGTCAACCCGCTCAGCGTGGAAGCGCAGGTACAGGGCGCTGCCATCATGGGCCTGTCGATGTGTCTGCCGGGCGCTGCCATTACCCTCAAGGACGGCGAGGTGCAGCAGAGCAATTTTGGCGACTTTAACGTACCGCGTATTACCGATGCGCCAGAGATCGCCGTGCATATTGTACCCAGTGCCGAACCGCCTACCGGTATGGGAGAGCCGGGACTGCCGCCTTTGGCGCCTGCCTTTGCGAACGCCATTGCCAGCATTACCGGAAAGCCATTGCGTAATCTTCCGTTCAAGCTGGGATGAATACGTCAGGGCCTGAGGTCCTGATCCTGCTGATGCAGAGGCAGCACCGCTGATGACCAATACCGTGCAACTGTTCAGACCAGCGCACGTTATTTCAGCGGTGCTGCCTTTTCTTTATGGCGGCCCGGTACGGGACGCCATGATGGTGGGCAGCTACGCCTGCATGCAGCCGCCGTCGCCCTTATGCAAAAAGCCTCTGCGATCATGTCCGGATCGCAGAGGCTTTTATGACGGCACCACAATTTTATAGCAGGGTTAGCGATTGACCAATTTGGCCGGAAAGGCCGCCATCACAAGCACGGCGTTGAGCAACAGGCACACGGCAAAGAACCACAAGGCGGCATGTGCAGTGCCGGTCAAATCGGTCGCCCAGCCAATCAGCGAGTTGCTGACCAGACCGGCAATATTGGCAATCGAGCAGGCCAGGGCAAAACCGGTGGCCGCAGCGGTGCCCTTAAGAAACGTTGCAGGCAGGCTGAAGAAGACCGGTACTGCACCGAGCAATGCGCAGGAGGCAACGGTAAAGGTCACAACAGTCAGGATCAGGTTGCTTGAAACGAATGTGCTGCACGTCAGGGCGATCGCGCCTACGGTGAGCGGGATCGATAAATGCCAGCGGCGCTCACGACGGCGGTCCGAGCTGGCGCCGATAGCCAGCATGCCAATCACACCCGCAATACTGGGAATGGCCGTGAGCAAACCAATGTCAAAGGTATCTGCGACCCCGGCATTACGGATGAACGTCGGCATCCAGAAGCCGATGGCATAGGCGCCCAGTAGAATCGAAAAATCAATACTGCCCAGCATCCACACTTTGATATTGAAAAAACCGTCTTTGAATGAATGCTTGCTATGTTTTCCTTCGGCGTTGTCGTGATCCAGATCGCGCTGCAACAGCGCCCGCTCTTCATTATTCAGCCATTTGGCTTTGTGATGATTATCCGGTAAAGCCCAGAACGTCAGGATGCCCAGCAGCACACTTGGAATGGATTCGAGCAAAAATAGCCACTGCCAGCCGCGCAGGCCATGCAACTGATCAAAGTGGTTCATGATCCAGCCTGAAATAGGGCCGCCAATCACGCTCGATAGCGGCAGGCCAATCATGAACAGGGCAATGATTTTTCCGCGGCGATAGGTGGGATACCAGGTTGTCAGGTAATACAGAACGCCAGGCAAAAAGCCCGCCTCGGCGGCGCCAAGGAAAAAGCGCAGGGTATAAAACTGCGTGGGCGTTGTCACGAACATGGTCAGACCAGACAGAATGCCCCAGGTAATCATGATCCGGGCGATCCACATTCGCGCGCCCACTTTTTCCAGGATCAGATTGCTGGGCACTTCGAAAATAATGTAGCCGACAAAAAACAGGCCCGCGCCCAGACCGTAGGCGGTAACGCTAAATTGCAGATCTTCCACCATTTGCAATTTGGCGAAACCGACGTTGATCCTGTCCAGGTATGCGGCAAGGTAACAGAAACACAGAAAGGGAATAAGGCGCCAGGTAATTTTTGTATAGAGATCCTGGTTTGTTTCGCCGGTTTGGAGCAGTGGTGGGTTTGAAGTGGTCGAGTTCACGTCAAATGTCTCCTGGAGGTAGGGGCCCCGCGCGCGGGACAATAGAGCCGGATGACAGGCGTTGATTGGATCATCCGGTTCCGGGTAGGGTGTTATGGGTTGGTGCTGACACTGGCGCTTTGTGTCGTCAGATCCTGCTCATAGAGGTCATAGCCGTAAACCCAGCCTGGGTCTTCCTGCTTGAGCAGGAAGGTGTTAGCGTTGGAGACCGACTGAACCTTGGAAGCGCGCTCTTTGCGATTGGCTTCATACAGTTCGAAGGCTGCCCGATAGTCGCCAAGCCCGGTTTGCTCAAGGCAGCGGGTCAGCATGGCAGCGTCTTCAATTGCCATGCAGGCGCCCTGAGCCATATGTGGTTTCATGGGATGGCAGGCGTCGCCCAGCATCACCAGGCGGCCCTGGCTCCAGATGGGCAGGGGATTGCGATTAAGCAGGGGCCATTTGGTAATGTTTTCTGTAGAGCGAATCAGGTTTTGTACGGTCGAGTTATAGCCATCGAATGCAGCGAGCATTTCTTCCTGTGAGCTGTCCACAAATGAGCCCTGGAAGTCCCACGCTTCGTGCGGGACGCCGGTCACGAAGTAGTATTCGTCACGCTTGCCGGTCGTGTAATAAACCATCATGTGCCGATCTTCGGTCCACCACTTGACGCAGTCTTCGAATTCATCGGCAAACTTGACAAGATTCTCGCCGCGAATCAGTGCACGATGCGCTACCCAGCCGCTATACGTAGGCGCTTCAACGCCCAGCAGGGTTTCGCGAATTTTTGAATAAATGCCGTCGGCGCCAATCACAATATCGGCAGTGACGCGGGTGCCGTCAGCAAAACCCAGCTGAACTTTATCGCCATCGTCCTCAAGCGTTTCCAGTTTCTTGCCAAAGTGAACAGTGCCTGGTTTGATGCTGGACATCTGCAGGGCATGCATGTCGCCGCGATGGATGGTGATATAGGATGCACCGTATTCTTTTTTTGCCCATGCACCCAGGGGGATGCGGGACAAATATTCGCCAGAATTGCCATCCCGGCTGAACCAGAAGTCCGGATGCGAACCCATTTGTTCCAGCTCTTTTTCCAGCCCCATGCGGCGGAAAACTTTCATGGCATTGGGGCCGACATGGATGCCGGCGCCCAGTCGTGAAAACTCTGGCGCCTGCTCATATACTTCGACTTCAAAGCCCGCTTTCTGCAGCAGGGTCGCGGCTGCAGCGCCGCCCAGGCCGGCGCCGACGATCGCAATTTTGACTGTATCTTTCATAACTTATCTCCTGACTATCCAATTCACGTTCATTTCGATAAAATAAGAGTGTACACACTTATTTTGTGAATTAAAATAAAAACGAATTGGGGTTTACGAGCAGGCGAGTGATTTTGATGTAAGAAAAATAAACAGATGATGTCGATTGTGATTCTCGCGGGGAAAGTGCTTCATGCAGTGTTGCCCCAATTTGGTTCACAACTGAAATTTTCTGATGATTATCAATGAGATTAGCATGCTTGTTGGCGCTGTCATTGGTGGCTTTGCAGCTTGCCATTCGGCGATCGATGCACCTGCACCAGAAGAGGGTGAATGGGTAACGGTGCACCAAATAATGTCATTATTAAAGTTGTTTATGCCTGATCAATGATGATTGTTATATACTATTAAATAGTGTATAGGCTATAAATGCGCGTTGGCTACATGCCACAGACGAGGACATTTTCAGCGTCATTGCTTCATACGCCAGAACAAGTGCTACAAGGTTTGCGCATTGCCAGCAGGTATACTTATAGTCAAAAATATCGGGTAAAAGTTATAGATGCGTCCTCATTACAGCTTAATCATGTCAACAAACGAGCAGCCTAACTATGTCCAGAAAAAACGAGCAACCTGAAACAGAAGCAGGGCCTTGCCGCGCGCCGTATGATGTCACCCAGCAGGTTGGACACTTATTGCGCAAGGCGGTGCAGCGTCATACGGCCATTTTTCAGCAGAACGTGGGCGATGAGCAGTTGACGGCCATCCAGTTTGTTACCTTGTGCGCTTTGCGTGATCGCGGGCGCAGTTCTCAGGCTGAGTTGGTGGAGGCGACGGCGATCGACCAGGCAACCATTCGCGGCATTATCAATCGTTTAAAGGCGCGCGGACTGATCGCGCTCTCGCCAGGAAAGCTGGATAAGCGCAAGGTGATTGCCAGCCTGACAGCCGAAGGGCAGGCGCTGCTGTCCCGCACTATTCCACGTGCGCAGGAAATTAGCCGCCTCACCATGGGGCAGCTTAACCCTGCCGAACAGGTCGCTATTTTGTATCTATTGCAAAAAATGAACGCCAGCGATCTTCAGGGCGAATAATAGATTTGCTGGGCAGTTGCAAGGACTTTCCCGGTGGTTATGGATGACCCTGCTGCTGCCTGATCTGGGCAATTTTTTTACGCAGATTGTTCCACGCCGGCTTGTCCGGTGCAAAGCGCGTGCGCATGTACTGCAATAGCGATTCCATTTGCGCGTCATTCATGCTGTTTTTGAAGCCAGGCATCGTGCTCAGGTTTGCCTGGGCCGGGCGGGTAATGCCGTGCATCAAGACCTGGATCACATTATCGGGATGGTCGCTGTGCAGATTGCTATTGAGTGCCAGCGAGGGGCGTGCGCCGAACAGGACCGGTCCGCTGCCCGAATCGTGGCAAACGGCACAGGCGCCGTTAAACAGGGTCTCGCCAGGCAGCAGTCGTGCCTTCTGGTTCGCCTGACTGTCTGCCTCCAGTCTGGCCGCCAATACGGCCTGGTTGTCTTTTGATTCGGCTGCGGCAGGGTTCAGGCTGGCCAGGTAATGAGCCATGGCCTGGACATCGGCCTCGGGCAATTGCGCCAGCCCTGCAACAACGGGTCCCATCGGGCCGGCGGCAACGCCATGCAAAGGGGAGTAACCCGTGCGCAAATACTGGAACAGCTCCTGCTCGGTCCACGGAATCGGCGAGGAAGAGAGCGTGTTGAGCGCCGGAGCTTCCCAGTTGTCGGCAAAGCCGCCAGCCAGAAAGTTGTTTTTTCCGGATTTTTCGGCGCCCAGCGCATTGCGAGGTGAATGGCAGGCAGCGCAGTGTCCGCTACTGTTTACCAGGTAGGCGCCGCGGTTCCAAAGCGGGCTTTTCTCCGGATCGGGTGCATAGGCTTGCCGGTCCCGGTGAAATAGCGTGTTCCATCCTGCGACCAGGGGACGCAGGTTCATGGGGAAGGGCAATTGCGTTTCCTTATTTGGCGCCGATACGGCTGGCTGGACCATCAAATAGGCATAAAGCGATTGCAAATCCTCGTCGGACATTTTTGCATAGGCAGTATAGGGGAAGGCGGGGTACAGATGCTTGCCGTCACGATGGATGCCTTCACGCATGGCACGCTCGAACGCTTTATATGACCAGGCGCCAATGCCGGTTTCCCGGTCCGGCGTAATGTTGGTCGTGTAGATTGTGCCAAATGGCGTATCCAGCCCCAGGCCGCCGGCATTGGTCTGGCCGTCCGGCGCCGTGTGGCAGACCATGCAGTCCCCGGTAAGCGCGACAAGTCGGCCGCGCTCAATTGCCTGCGCGGAAAAAATTGATGTATCTACCCGGGCAACGGGTGGAATGCTGGTGCGCCAGGGGGCGGCAACCACCAAGGCGCCGGTCGCGGCAGCCATCAGTCCACCCAGCCAGCTGTTGCGCCAGCGTCTGCTGCGTTTTGCTGTCAGGGGCGGATCCGGCGACAGGGTGGGCAATGCAAATGGCGTTTCACGGATACGCAGTCCGGTCGCGCTGTATATCGCATTGGCAATGGCAGCCGCTGCAGGCAGCTCAACACCCGGCCCCCAGGCCAGGGGCTGATCCAGCGAGCGCGCGCTATTGATGACCTGCACCTCGGGCAGCGCCAACGGGCGCGGTTTGTCTTGTTCAGAAGGACTATTGACGCCCTGTTGGGCCTGTCCCAAAAGGGATTGGGTCCATTTGCCCAGGCGATCTTTCAGGGCGCGCTGGGTTTCCGGTGGGGTGGGCGGTGCGTTCTCGGTATGGCTTGCGTCATGTCCCACGGTCAGCTTGCTGACCGACAGGCCGCCGCTGCGCGCATCCACGGCCAGTTCGACCGACCAGACCGACCATACTTCCTGCGGGGGATTTCTGTCGTTATCAATAATATGACTGTAGGCGATGCCACGCCCAAGCCCGGCAGCCTTGGCCGCCGGGCCGGATGCAACTTGATCCCAGCCGCTTTGTTGCGCAACAGTTCTTAAGAGTTGTTGTCCGCGATCGCTGTTGATTTGTGCCAGGCGGCTCTGTACCGGATCCAGTTGATGGTTTTCGCAATATTCATCGAAGTGCGATTCCTGTGCAAACACCGTGGCGGCTGTATAGCTGTAGGAATCCGTGGCCACCAGGCTGCTGCCGCTTTTTTGAACGGGGGCGCTGGCATATTCCGTCTGCAGTGCCATCCCTGTTGTCGAGGTCGAGTCCAGTCCACACAAGCGGCCGGCAATGGACGGACGACGCGGGTCAAGCGCGTTGATGCTCCACTGCCCCCGGTCTGGCAGGTCCTGGCTCGCAGCCGTTTGGTTCTGCTCAACCTTGACCGCTAATGCGGCTGGTGCGTAGGCGGCTTGTACCCGTACCGGTTGGTGTAAATCCCAGGCCAAAAGCGCGGCTTCGACGGCGGTCTCCAGCCCGTCCTGTGTATGCTGGCCATGTTGCACAATCCGGACGGCCTCTGGCGCCAGCCCCAGCAGCGCGCACAGTTCCTGCCTGAGGGCCGCCTGGCGTTTGGTATTGACCCACACCGTGAGGTGATTGTCCCGGTGCCAAGCAATAGCCCAATCCGGTGCGTCGGCGGCCAGGTGGTTATTCCATTCATACCGGGTTGCCGAATGGACCGTGCCTGGCGTTGCTGCCTGGTTTGTTAAGTGTTGCACATCGGCGCTGGCAGCAACGGGCGTCAGCCAGCTGGCGTTAAGCAAGGCACAAGCCTGCTGCGCCTGCGTGCGCTGCACGGCGACAATCCCGACAAAGCTGCCGCGGGTGATGCAACTGACCACGCCTGGCACTTTAACCGCCCGATCGCTGTCGAGCGACTGCAACTGCGCAATCCGGTTTGTTTGTATGCCCAGTTCCCACTGTGGCGGACGCAATACAACGCCATGCAGCAGTTGGCTGTCGGTTGGTACGGACAGGTCCATGCCGGCGCTGTCCTCTGACGTGTGGCTTATGCCGGTAGCGGTGGGCGCGGTCAGATCCGTGGTCATGGTCGTCCCCTGGCCGCTGAGATTGCGGCCGCCATGATTTCCACATGGGTCCCGCAACGGCACAGGTTGTGACGCAGTTCGTTACGAATTTGTGCTTCCGAGGGATTGGGATTGCGGTTCAATAGTGCCTGTACTGTCATGATCATGCCGTTGAGGCAGTAGCCGCATTGCGCAGCCTGGTTATCAATAAATGCCTGCTGGACCTTATTGGGCTGGCCGTTTTGGCTAAGTCCTTCGAGGGTGGTGACCTTGCGGTTTTCTATCACGCTGACCGGTATCACGCAGGCGCGCGCCGCTACCCCATCTACCAATACCGTACAGGCGCCGCATTCGCCGAGTCCACAACCGAACTTCGGACCATTGAGAGCCAGGTCATTGCGCAATATGTAAAGTAGCGGCGTGTCGGGCTCAACGGTGATGTTGTGGCGTTCGTTATTGACCGATAGGGTGAAGGGGCGCGGGGCAATAGGATTCATGTTCAGGGCGTAAAATTGTGTCAACTAATAATAAGTTTACACACTTTAGTTTTTTGAGCAAACAAAGAATTTCATGAAAATGAACAAGAGTGTATCAACTCGTCATTCTGCGGGTTTTTACTAGTTTTTTCTGATCATAACCAGAGTTTACACTGCAAACTGCAGATTTATTTTCATTTTTTCGAAGATGTGCTTTTGATGTTTTATCATTTTAATATAGCGTGTACACTGTAGTTAATCTTCCTGTCCAACACACGCCTGAACCGGATACCCGTTAATGACGTATATGGCACCTCGTACCGAGCAACAATCGCTATTGGAGTCTACCGGCACTCTGCTGGTGCTGCGTGCGCCGGTTGTGCCGCCTGCGCCTGCACCGGGGCAGCCCGGCGTTGTGTCTGTGTATCTGCAGGATTATGACGACGTGTTCGTGGCGATATCCGAGCAGGGATGGGTCCGGGCTTTTTGCGGCCACGTTGATCTGGGTACCGGCATTCAGACCGCGCTGGCGCAAATTGTGGCCGACGAGCTGGATGTGCCGATGTCTGCCGTGCAGATGGTGCTGGGCCACACCGACGCTTCGCCCAATCAGGGCCCCACCATTGCCAGTGCATCAATCCAAATCACAGCCCAGCCTTTGCGCCAGGCCGCCGCTCAGGCCCGCCATATTCTAGTGGATTTGGCTGCCGGCATGTGGAATGTCGATGCGGCGCACTTGTTTGTTCAGGACGGCCGGATATCTTCCGCGCATGGGCACGCTGTTGATTACTGGACATTGCTGGCGGGAAAGCAATATCGCGAATATCTGCAGGACGAGGTGAAGACCAAGGCGGCCAAAGACCTGAAAATCGTGGGCCACTCCCAGCCTCGTGTGGATATCCCCGCCAAGGCGCTTGGCCAGTTTGTCTATGTCCATGATATGCGGGTTCCTGGCATGTGGCATGGCCGGGTCGTACGGCCTCTCTATGTCGGACGAGATACGGGCGCCTTCATCGGCCACAGCCTGGCTTCAGTCGATACCGCCAGCGTAAATCATATCTGTCGTGACATCAAAGTGATCGTGCAGGGCGATTTTGTCGGAGTGGTGGCCCGCCGCGAAGAGCATGCGATCCGCGCAGCACGTGAGCTTAAGGTAGCCTGGAAGCCTGTTGCACCACTGGAAGATCTTCAGGATCTGGAAGCGGCCATTCGACGCCAGCCCATGAACGAACGTATCCTGCAGGATAACCGTAGCGACCATCCCGACCTGCCGCCGGCCAGGGTCGATATCAAACGAACCTATGTGTGGCCTTACCAGATGCATGCCTCCATCGGGCCGTCATGCGCCGTTGCAGATTACCAGCCTGGACATGTCAGAGTCTGGTCCGGTTCGCAAAACCCGCATATGTTGAGAGTGCATCTTAGCCAGCTCAGTGGCCTGGATGAAGCGCACATAGAGATTATCCGTCTGCAGGCGGCCGGCTGCTACGGCCGCAATTGTGCCGATGATGTATGTGCCGACGCGCTCCTTCTTTCACAGCACGCCGGTGTGCCGGTTCGTGTGCAATTGAGCCGCGAGCAGGAACATGGCTGGGAACCCAAGGGTGCTGCGCAGTTGATGGACGTGCAGGGCTCGATTGATGCGCAAGGCAATTTGCGGCATTACCAGTTCAGTACCCATTACCCGTCAAACGATGGGCCGCTATTGGCATTACTGCTTACAGGCAAAGAGCCGGCGTTGCCGCGCAGCCTGCAAATGGGCGATCGCACCGCGGTGCCACCTTATGGCTACCCAAGCCAGAAAATTGTCTGCAACGATATGGCGACCATTGTGCGTGCCTCCTGGCTTCGCGGGGTCTCGGCGCTGCCCAATTCATTTGCCCATGATTGCTTTATTGATGAGCTGGCGTTTGAGGCGCAGGCCGACCCGCTGGCATTTCGGGTACAAAACCTGGCGGCCGATAAGCGCGCCCAGCAATTGCTGCTGGCCGTGGGCGATCGGGCGCACTGGCAACCCGGCAGGCCCGGTAGCCGGGGAACGCCCGATGCCAACGGGTGGCTGCACGGGCGAGGCGTCTCTTACGCCCGCTATATACATTCCAAATTCCCCGGCTTTGGCGCGGCCTGGTCGGCATGGATTGCAGATATCAGCGTCAATGCCCGTACCGGAGAAATTCGACTGAACCACATCGTGGTTGGCCAGGACACCGGACAAATGGTCAATCCTGCAGGTGTGCGCCACCAACTGCACGGCAATGTGATCCAGGCATTAAGCCGGGCCCTGTACGAGCAGGTCAGTTTCGATGCCAACGGCACGGTACAGGCCGAGTGGGGCGCATACAAGATTATTGACTTTACTGCCATTCCACCTATTGATGTCGTATTGATGGACAGGCAGGATGAGCAGCCCATGGGTGCAGGCGAATCGGCTTCGGTGCCCTGTGCATCGGCCGTGGCCAATGCCTTGTTTGATGCCTGTGGCTTGCGCTTTTACCAGGCGCCGTTTACGCCACAGACTGTGCGCGAGGCGCTGCAACTGGCCAGCATCGATGGCGCAATGCCTGCGCAGGCCGGCACGTAACTTTTATTTAAGGGAGATTGAATGAGTCACTATCTATATGGCGCCAATATATCGGCCAATGGCATCCGGCAGCATTATCTGCGCTATGGCGGTAACGAAGGTGAAAGGGCGGATCGTCCTGCTGTCATCATCATTCCGGGCATTACCAGTCCGGCGGTGACCTGGGGCTTTGTCGGCGAGCGTTTCGCACGCCAGTTCGATACATACATCCTGGACGTCCGGGGTCGGGGCCTGAGTGAGGCGTCCGATACGCTGGATTATGGTTTGGACGCCCAGGCTGCCGATGTGGTTGCGTTTGCCAAGGCCCTGGGCCTGAGCCGTTATATCCTGGTCGGTCATTCCATGGGCGGGCGTATCGGCGCACGTGCGGCGAGCACCGCGCCTGCAGGCCTTGAAGCGCTGGTCATGGTAGACCCGCCGGTCTCGGGCCCGGGCCGCCGCGCCTATCCTGCCAAATTGCCCTGGTATGTTGATTCCATGGCCTTGGCACGCAAGGGGTGCGATGCCGAAGCGATGCGTGCCTTTTGTCCGACCTGGACACAAGAGCAACTGCAGCTTCGTGCGCAGTGGCTGCATACATGCGATGAGCGCGCCATCATCCAGAGCTTCAATGACTTTCAGAACGACGATGTCCATGCCAACTTCCCGCAAATCAAGGTGCCCGTCATGTTGATGACGGCCGAGCGCGGCGATGTGGTCCTTGATCAGGACGTTCAGGAAATCACGACCCTGATTCCCGGTCTGACCGTGACAAAAGTGAACGATGCGGGACACATGATCCCCTGGGACAACGAAGCCGGATTCTATGCCGCTTTTGGCGACTTTCTTGGCGCCCGGCTCGATTAAGGCTGTCGCGCCGGCGCTGCGGGTTGCTGCCCGCAGCAGAGCACTTTCATGAGGACTATTATGGCAGTAAGCGATTATCAACTTATCGAGGCATGGCAGAAGGTATTGACCCTGTCCAATCTTGAAGCCGGGCAGACTGTTACGATCCTGACCAGTATGTCAACGCATCCGCAAACGCTGTTATGCGCAACCATTGCCGCGCAATCCAAAGGCGCCATTGTCAATCGGCTGGATCTGCCGCCGGTCAATGCTGAAAAGGCATTAAGCCGGGATGCGCTGGCGTATCTGGGCACGACGCCCTTGACTGGGAACAAGGCGGCCATTGCCGCGCTCAAGGCCAGCGATCTTGTGCTGGATCTGATGACATTGCTGTTTTCACCGGAACAACATGAAATTCTCGAAAGCGGCACCAAAATCCTGCTGGCCGTGGAACCGCCGGAAATTCTGGTGCGTACAGTGCCTCTCGAAGCAGACCGCAAGCGCGTCAAAGCGGCCTCTGCGCTAATTGCCAAATCAAAACAAATGCAAATCACTTCCGAGGCCGGCACTGATTTGCGCTGCCCCCTGGGTGAGTTTCCGGCCATCAGCGAGTACGGTTATGTTGACGAGCCCGGGCGCTGGGACCACTGGCCCAGCGGCTTTACCCTCACATGGCCGAACGAAGGCGGCGCGACAGGACGTATTGTGATTGATAAAGGCGATATTTTATTGCCGCAGAAAAAATACGTTGCCGAACCCATTACCCTGACAGTCGAGAATGGTTATGCCACCCGTATAGATGGCGGCATTGATGCCCAGTTGCTGGACGAGTACATGAAGTCATTCAACGACCCGGAAGGCTATGCCATTTCCCATATCGGCTGGGGGCTGCAACCGCGTGCCTATTGGTCCACGCTGGGCCTGTACGATAGGGAAAACACCATCGGCATGGATGCACGCGCGTTCGAGGGCAATTTCCTGTTTTCTCTGGGACCCAATAATGAAGCGGGCGGCAGCCGAACCACGGCATGCCATATTGATATTCCCTTGCGTCACTGCACGGTCAAACTGGACGGTGTGGATGTCGTACGTAACGGCAAGGTTCTGGACGGGGGTGCAAATGAGTAAGGCAGACGCAGTTTATGAGCAGCAGGGCTTTGGCGCCGAGCTGGAACCGGTGGCGCCCTATGGCCTGTTGATTATCGACCTGGTCAATGGTTTTGCCGACCCCGAGGTCTTTGGCGGGGGCAATATTGCCCAGGCGATAGACAATACGGAAAAACTGCTGCAAACGGCACGCGAACAGGGCTGGCCCGTGGCGCACACACGCATTGTGTATGCGGACGATGGCGCCGACAACAATATTTTCAGTATCAAGGTTCCCGGCATGCTGGGCTTGCTGGAAAACGAACCCAATAGCCAGATTGTGCCGCAACTGACGCCGGTCCAGGGTGAGTTGATCGTTCGCAAGAATGTGCCATCGGCCTTTTTCGGTACCTCGCTGGCAGCCTGGCTGACACAGCGCGGCGTCAAAACCCTGCTGGTCGCCGGCGCCGTCACCAGCGGTTGCGTACGGGCCTCGGTGGTCGATGCCATGCAACTGGGCTTTCGCCCGTTGGTCGTTACCGATTGTGTCGGCGACAGGGCTCTGGCGCCGCACGAGGCAAACCTGTTCGATATGAAGCAGAAGTACGCGACAGTAGTAGATCGCGAGCAGGCGATGCGCCTGCTTGGCCTGGGCTAGGGCACATGCGCGTGCGGCATTAAGGACAGATCCGTCTTGCCGTGTCAGCAATTTCTGAGGGCTGGGACGAGCGCGGGGCGAATCACTGGCGGCCTACGACAGTCGGATTGGTGAGATTGGCTCGCAAGCAGCAATGTAGATAAAGTTGAAGCCGGATAGTTCGCACAAGGCATCGTGCAGACTATCCGGTGAACTCTTCAGGCATCCGGCTGCGCCATGGGTTCCGCCTTTGCAAAAGCGGGCAGGGCACTGCAGGCTTTTTCAACAGCACAGATCAATGGCCATTGAGTCATATCAACGTTAAAACGGCGGGCGCTTTCTATCTGAGGGATCAAATAGACATCGGCAATGGACGGTGCATCGCCGAAGCAAAATCCCTGGCGATTCCGGTCCTTTGCCAATAACGTCTCTATGGCATCAAAGCCGGCGGTTATCCAATGGCCGCACCAGGCGTTGATGGCCGTGTCGTCGCCGCTGAAATTTTTGCGCAGATACTGCAGAATACGACGGTTGTTGATAGGATGTACATCGCAACCGACAATGGACGCCAGCGCACGGACATGGGCGCGCGCCTCAGGGTC
The DNA here is from genome assembly GCF_014897675.1 of Advenella sp. FME57. Taxonomy (GTDB): domain Bacteria; phylum Pseudomonadota; class Gammaproteobacteria; order Burkholderiales; family Burkholderiaceae_B; genus Advenella. The sequence continues at coordinate 157,091 of NZ_JABUXU010000011.1, forward strand.
TTTTGGCAACAGCGCCGGCTGGGGGTAACACTCCTCCAGCCATTCGATAATGGCGGTAGACTGAATCAGCGTTCTGCCGTCATCCATGGTGAGGGCGGGGACCAGTCCCTGCGGATTGATGGCCTTGTACGGGTTTTCGGCTTGTTCGTCCACCCGCAGGTCCACCGGTATATAGTCCGGTGCAAGTCCCTTGAGGTTGAGCGCGATGCGCAGGCGGTGAGATGTCCCACTGCGGAAAAAGCTGTAAAGCTGCATGTTCATTCATTCCTTCTTTTCTGTGCTGATCCTGCAACGCGTTACGCGGGCTGGCCTACGGTCAATTCAATTTCACCCACGCCGTCAACGCTGCCGGATATCTTGTCGCCGGGTACGACGGCACCCACGCCTTCCGGGGTGCCTGTGTAAATCAGGTCGCCAGGTTGCAAGTGGTAGAACAGGGACAGGTCTGCAATGATTTCACGGATATTCCAGATAAGCTTGTCGATATTGGAACGTTGCTTGACTGTACCGTTTACTGATAGCTCAATGGCGCCTTGCTCAATGATCTTGCCTGGCATTGGCAGGATTGGTGATGCAACGGCTGAATTTTCCACGTCCTTACCCAGATCCCAGGGGCGTCCCTTGTCGCGCGCGAGCAATTGCAGATCCCGGCGAGTCATGTCCAGGCCGCAAGCATAGCCATAGATAACCTCATGTGCCTGGTCAGCAGAAATACGGAACCCCGCTTTGCCAATGGCGACCACCAGTTCCATTTCAAAATGGTAGTTGCTGGTTTCCGATGGATATGGGAGGGTAGCGCCTGACAGTGTCAAGGTTTGCGCACTCTTGGTAAAGTAAAAAGGGCGTTCTGTGCGCTTGTCTACGGGTTTGCCCATCTCAGTGGCATGTGCGTGATAGTTGCGACCCACAAAGAACAGACGGTTGATGGGGACGTGCTGTTCAGTGCCAAGTACGGGCAGGGTCTGTACGGGAGGAGGTGTCCAAAGATAGTTGATTGTAGTCATGGTGTTTCCGATCTGAAATAAGGATGCAATCCAGAAGTCTGGAATGGTGAAAGCGAGAGTGAAGAGGGCAGGAGGGCGCCGGGCCCGGCGCGTCAAGGCGTGTCGAACTGTTCGCGATAGGCATGGACTGCTTCAAGAATTGGGGCATCGCTGAAGCGGAAAAGGTCTAGCGATGAATGGTCTGCAGCGCATAGGGCGGTAAAAGGCTGCCACGAGGGTATAACAAACATATCGCCACGCTTTACCTCCCATTGGTGTTCGCCGACGGTGACCCTTCCCTGCCCATCGAATACCTGAACCACCGATGAGCCTACCTCGCGTTTGGTTCGAGTATGTGCGCCGCTGCGTATGCGATGCATCTCACAGCGAATGGTGGGAAGCACGTCACGGCCATTCATCGGATTGGTGTAGCGCACAGCTGCATGGCCTGGGCTTAGCGTCGCGCTGTAGCCTTCTTGTTCCAACGCGAGCTGTTCGCTCAGTGCTTGGTCCGTGTCCTGCCAGCGGTAGGCCAGCAAGGGTGTGGCGGCCTGATCGTCCAGTTGCGATACAGGACGCAAGCCCGGATGGGCCCAAAGGCGTTCGGAGCGCGACCTCTCTGGCTTGATGTATTCCTGAGGATCGAGCTTGTCGCGTCCGACTTCGAAGAACTGCGATTCCGTGTAGGAGGAAAATGGGATATCCAAACCGTCAATCCATGCCATTGGCTCGATCGACGCGTTATGGTGGGCATGCCAGTTCCAGCCGCCTTGGGGCAGAAAATCGCCACGCGACATGCGCACGGAATCGCCATTGACTACGGTCCAGACACCTTCGCCCTCTACGATGAACCGAAAGGCGTGCTGGGTATGGCGATGTTCTGGCGCATCTTCGCCAGGCATCAGATACTGAATGGCGGCCCAAAGGGTGGGTGTGGCAAAGGGGCGCCCGCCAAGCGCGGGGTTGGCCAGCGCAATGGCACGGCGCTCCCCGCCGCGGCCTACCGGTACAATACGGCCTGCTTCGTCGGCCAATTGCACCAGCCGGTCCCAACGCCACACGTGGGCGCTGGCCTTGCTTTTTGGATGCATCGGCATCAGATCACCAATTTCTGTCCACAGCGGCACCAGCATCTCGCGCTCAAAACCGCGGTATAGCTGTTCCAGTTCTGGTGTCGGCTCCGGTTGACCCGGGGACGCGACGGCGGTTAACCGGACAGGCGAGGGAATGGCATTAATCACGCTCATGGCAATGGTTCCTATGTTTTTTAATCCAAACTGATGTTGGCGCTGTCTATCAGGTCTTTATACGTGGCCGATTTTTGATCAAGGCGTTCGCGCAATTGGGTCAAGGTCCAGTTCAACGGCTCGAAGGCAAAGGAATCAAAACGCTTGCGTACCTGGGGATCACGCAGGATGTCTGAAATATCAGCATGGATCTTGTCACGTATTTCTACAGGAATACCTTTGGGTGCGACAAGCGATACGATCGAATTGACGTCCAGCTCGCCAGGACCACCGGCTTGTGCCACGGTGGGCACATCGGGATACAGACTGTGCCGTTCGGGAGCGGCAATGGCCAGGTAGCGCAGTTTGCCGCTGTCGTACACCGGCCGTGTGGACGGGATGGTGCCAAACGCCCAGTCCACTTCTGCATTGGCTACCGCGGTGTACAGCTGGCTTACTTCCTTGTAGGGAATGTGCAGCATTTTGGTATTTGTCAGCGAGCCCAGCCATTGCCCGCCCAGATGGCCAGGACTGCCGACAAACCAGGACCCATAAGTGACGCTGTCGGGGCTTTTTTTAGCCGCGTCGATCAGCTCGGTCAGATTTTTCCAGGGAGATTTTTCACTGACTGCGATCATAAACGGTGTGTAAAACAAGGGCGCGACCAGGTCAAATTTCTCCAGCGGGAAGTAGTGACGGGTCTTGTATAAATGCGGGAGCGCCGCAATATGCTCGCTATCCAGTTGTAGCAGGGAATAGCCGTCAGGCGCCCGTTTACTTACCGCCTCCAATGCAATGAAGCCACCACCGCCGGGGCGGTTTTCGACCACCACCGGCTGCTTCCACTTCTTGCCAAGCGCCTGGCTCAGGATGCGCAGCACCACGTCAGGGCCGCTGCCAATGGAGAAGGCGGTGTACAACGTCACGGTTTTTTGAGGATAATCGGATGCCTGCGCCCATGCAGTGCTGGCCAGGCAACTGAGAGCAAGCGCACCTGCCATCAGGGTACGGCGTTTGCGAAAAAACATGGTGTGTCTCCTGGAATATATTTATTTGTTGAAGGTGGCCGTCAAAGCCGATAGCCTTGCATGCAGTTTTGTGCATTCCATCCGTATAACCACTGCAGGTTGTCATAGAAGCGAGATTGTGGCGTGTCTTTCCAAAGCGAGTTTCGAACAGCACGCTCTACACCTGCCGCATGATAGATCCGTCCCATCTCGCGCGTGGACCACACGACACGGGCACTGCGCGGTATGCGCAACGACTCATAAAGCGTGAAAGCGGCAGGCAAATCCCCGCGGCATTGCTCAATGGACAAGCCGAGTGTGACGGCGTCTTCAAGTGCCATGCACGCGCCCTGAGCCATGTATTGCGACATGGGGTGTGCAGCATCGCCCAAAAGGGTTGCGCGACCAACGCTCCAGTGCTGGACCGGCTCGCGGTCCGCAGTAGCCCAGCGGCGCCAGGAGTTTGGCAGATCGAGTAACTGCCTGGGGCGTTCATGTATGCCTTCGAAATAGGAAAGCACTTCTTGCTGGCTACCGTCGCGCGCACCCCATTGTTCCTGTTGTCGACTGTGAAAGGTGACGACCAGATTGTATTGCTCGCCGCCACGTAATGGGTAGTGCACGAGGTGACACCGGGGCCCCGCCCAGAGTACCGGCGCATTGATACGCAAGTCGTCCGGCATGTTTTCTTTGTCTACTACAGCACGGTACACCACATGGCCGGTCACACGAGTGGCGTCACCAATAAGGTGATCACGCACCACGGATTTAACGCCATCACAGCCGATAACGACATCTGCCCGGAAAACGTTGCCCGCCGTGTCCGTCACCTGGGCGTATTGATCTGTCTGGGTAAAGGTCTTGATTTGCGTGGATGTTTGAAACGAGATCAGCGGATCGTTGCGTACCCCGTTCAGAATGGCGCCGTGGATGTCAGCCCGGTGAATTACCGCATAGGGGCCGTTGAAACGCTCTCGGAACTGCTGACCAGTCTGGACACGCAAAACCTCGGTATTGTCGACGGCGTCCATCATAATGATGTGATCGGTAAATACGGCGCATTGCCTGGCCGCTTCGCCCACACCCAGTGCATCAAGCGCGGAAAAGGCATTGGGCCCCAATTGGATGCCGGCGCCGATTTCACCAATCTGTGAAGCCTGCTCCAGCAACTGCACCTGAATACCTTGGCGGGTCAGGGCCAACGCGGCTGCAAGGCCACCGATGCCGCCACCCACAATAATGGCGTTCTGGGTTTTTTTTGTCGTCATGGTTGTCTCCTTCTATTGCCCGGTTTCCACCCATTATGGATGTACAGGCATATAATTTAAAATGAAATATTATTATCATTCATATAAAAAACAATATACCTGGGCCCTATCATGGATTGGACACATCGATTGCGGCTGCGCCACGTAAAAATGCTGCTTAGCCTGGCGCAAACGCACAACATAAGTCATTCTGCAGCAAGACTGCATACTACTCAGCCAGGGCTGTCCAAATGGTTGAAAGACCTTGAGGAAGATATTGGCTTGCCCTTGTTCGAGCGCCATGCGCGTGGCCTGATTCCGACGCCCTATGGAGAGATGCTGATTGCTCACGCCAGGCAAATCGACATTCAGCTGGATCGTGCCAGCAGTGATATGGAAATGCTGCGTGAAGGCGGTAGCGGACGGGTCATGATCGGCGCAAGCGGTGTTGCCGCGTCTGACACTGTCCCGCTGGCCATCATGCGTCTGCTGACACATATGCCAAAGGCCCGGGTGAATCTTGTTGAAGGAACCACTGACCGGTTGATTTCTCAGCTGGAGCAGGGGGCGCTGGATATTGTGTTGGGTCGAGCCGATACGGATCTGGGCAGCCCGAATCTGGAGACCGAGAACCTGTTCTTTGACGGTATTCACTTCGTCGTACGTCCAGGGCACCCGCTTTTGCAAGTCAGCAGCCTGCGCTGGTCGGATTTGCATGCTTATCGCTGGTTAGTCTGGCCAAAAGGCACGCCGGTGCGCAATGCGCTGGATGTTGCACTGGCAGCGGCAGGGCAGAACCTGGCGCAGGATACGATAGAGACCAATTCCGTTACAGCCAATCTCATGTTCCTGAACAATAGCGACATGATAGGCGTGGCCTCGGTTCGAGCCTCCCTGCGTCTGGCGCAAATGAATGTACTCAGGATCCTGCCAATGCGCTTGTCCGGATCAGGGGCAGTCGCCATGTACTGGAGCAAGGAAGCGTTCATGTCGCATGCCTTGCGCCTGGCCATGAACTGCTTGCGAGAAGTCGCGCATGAATATGATAGTGCATCAGAGGTGTAGCCTCCAGTTTTCAATGGTGTCCAATCTTGCTGCCACTGTATAAGCGCGTCGCCCGTTGCGTGGATCTGCTCCGCATCGGTCATGACTGGAGCATGGACCAAGTGGCGATGTCCATCTTGGTTTCATGGCTCCAGCAGGCATCCGTCCGCGCGCAAGGTCTGCTGCAGATGTACTGGATCGAACGATTGCAACGGTGTCGTGCCTGCCATTGCGGCGGCGGTGCCGGCCGCCTGACCCATAACGAAGCATGCGCCGCTGGCCCTGGCTGCAGACTGCCCCTCGTGAGTCATTGAGGCACAGCGTCCCGCAATCAGCAGATTTTGCACCTGGACCGGCACCAGCATCCGCCACGGCAGATCGTTGTATGCCCGGTCTGGATCCGATGGGAATCCCCATGAAATACCGCCGGATTGATGCAATTCCATGGGCCAGGCGTTCATGCCGATCCTGTCGTCAAAGCGGGCAGAATTGAGGATGTCGTCACCCGTCAACGCATAACATCCCTGAATGCGACGAGTCTCACGAATGCCGATTTGTGGCGCGATTTCGACGATACGCGCTTCAGAGAAACCCGGAATCTGTTCGCGAAGAAATTGAAAGTATTCAAGAACCTGGCGTCTGCCTTCTACCTCTCCGGCGCTCAGCTCATTGGCATCCACTGCGTTCAAGGCGCGACCATCGGCGTTGGCAATTTGAGTGACATTGGCTCGCCATTCGGAAGAATGGATTTGCGGTCTTAGGATGGCGCCATCTCGCGGGAAGCGATACCGTCCCGGGTGTTCCCTTTGTGCACGTTCCATAAAGTCGTTGATGGCCTTGAACTCACCCACTGCAGGCAGTGCTTGTGAGGCGTCCACGTGACCGACACGAAACATCGTCGTCGGAAAGAGTCCGCTGCCGTGTCCGTCACCTATTTCATGGGGGACACCGGCAAATACTGCCACGTCTGCGTCGCCTGAGCAGTCAACGAAAACGTTGGCCCGGATCGCCTGTCTGCCTGATTTGGTCTCGACCACGAGGGCGTTGATGCGGGTGTCGTCCATAAGCACTGCGCAGGCACTGGCGTGAAATAATAAGTTCACGCCTGAAGCCAGCATCCATTGGTCGGCCGCGCATTTGTATATGGACGTATCGTACGAGCGAACCCTGATGCGTCCTTGCATTCCATCCTGAGGCCGGTTCAGGCCGCCCAGCGCTTCAAGGCGCGACAGCAGATCATCTACTGCACCGCGTACCAGCTGCTGCATTTGACCGTTGTGGCGACCGTAGAGGCCTGCGAAGTTGGTTACGCCGCCGGCGGTGCCCATGCCTCCGAGAAAGCCATAGGACTCCACCAGTAGCGTTTGGGCGCCATGGCGTGCGGCGCTGGCTGCAGCGGCAAGTCCAGCAGGACCACCGCCGATGACAACGACGTCATACTCGCCAAAAACCGGCAGATTTCGTGATGGCTCTAACAAGGTCGATGGTAAGGTTGTCATGGATGCTGTCCTTGTCAAAGTGTTAATTAAGTTTGATATTGTTTTGTTCGACTACCTGTTTCCAGCGTGCTAAATCTGCTTGCAGCAGCTTGCCGAAATCGGCTTGCGAGTTACCCACCGGGTCCATGTACTGGGTGCGAAGTCTGCTTTGGACCGCCGGTTCGGCCAGAATCTGAACCAGGTTCTCATGCAAGGCATTGACAATGGAAGCGGGGGTTTTGGCCGGCACAATGAAGCCGATCCAGGCGTCTCCCTTTATGTTCGGCAGACCGCTTTCGGCCAACGTGGGTATGTCGGGAAGCGAAGGAGATCTGGCAGGCGAGGCAACCGCCAATGCGCGCAGCTTGCCTGCTTTAACATGGGGCATTACAGCTGCTGCGGGCAGCAACGCCATGTCGACATCACCCGACAGAACAGCAGTGACCGCCGCACCCGATCCCCGGTAGGGCACATGTACGGCATCTCCGCCCGTTTTGGCCACCAGGGCCGCCATTGCCAGATGCGAAATGGACCCCGCGCCGATAGACGCGAAACTGAGTTTCGAGTTGGCTTTCATCAAAGCGGCCAACTGCTTGGTATCGGTCGTGGCCAGTTTGGATCCGACCACCAGCACCGAGGGTTGCGACACGGCCACGGTGACCAATTCGATGTCCCTGGCTACGTCGTACGGCATGTTCCTGAACAAAAGGGCATTGACGCCCAGCGCTCCAGCAATGCTCACCCCGATCGTTTGCCCATCGGCGTCTGCTTTGGCAACGACGTTGGTCCCGATATTGCCTGCTGCACCGCTCTTGTTCTCCACTACGAAGGGTTGGTGTAGTCTTGCCGCCAGGCGTTCACCGATAAGGCGAGCGGTAAAGTCAGGGGTAGAGCCGGCATCAAAAGGGACGACGATACTTACGGGCCCGGCAGGCCAATTGTTTGCAAGGGCGCCTGTGCCGGTGATCGTGAGCGTGGCAAGAAAAAAAAGTCGAAACGCGATCGATTTCATGTGATGTCTCCTGGAATGTGCGGGTTGTGCCAGTTATGTCTGGTTCTTGTGTGCATTTTAGGGACCGGGTATCATTGCGTCGATCGAGGACAGGTAATACACGCTAGCAGGAAATTAAATAATGGACATGAAGCTACTAGCCGTTTTTGATGAAATATACAAGACTCGCAGCGTCAGTCGGGCCGGCGAAAATCTCGGCATTCCGCAAACGTCGGTCAGCCTGGCGCTCGCGCGGTTGCGGCGTCGTTTCAATGATCAGTTGTTCGTACGTACTGGGAATGGGATGATGCCAACCCCAAGGGCCGCTATGCTCGTACCACAATTGCGTCAGGCTTTGCAATTGCTGCAGCTGGCCACTGAGCAACAGGCTGAATTCGATCCGGCATCGTCGTTCAGGACGTTCAGAATATCCATGACGGACATCAGTCATCTTGAATTTATGCCGGCAATGATGAATAAGGTGGCCAGGGTGGCGCCCAATGTCCAGATTGAAGTTCTGCGTATCAAGGCTGATACAGGAAAACTACTGGAATCGGGGGATGCAGATCTTGCCATAGGTTATATGCCCGAGCTTGAGGCGGGTTTCTACCAACAGAAGTTGTTCAAAGATGGATTTGCCTGCGTGGTGCGACGCGACCATCCGCGTATTGAGACCAAACTGACCCAAAGCAGGTTCAAAAGTGAACGGCATGTTGTTCTGATAGCGCCAGGTACCGGAAACGAGATTGTTGAACGGGAACTGAAACGTCAAGGAACACAGCGTAAAGTTGCCCTGTCGTTACCTACCCTTCCGGGTGTCGGCAATTTGCTGGCCAATACCGATCTGATGGCCACGCTCCCCGGGCGGGTCGCCAAAATACTGGTCAAAATTGCGCATGTCAAGGCGCTCGCTCCTCCCTATAGGTTTCCGGACTTTTCCATCAAGCAACACTGGCACGAGCGCTATCACCAGGACCCGGGGAACCGCTGGCTTCGCTCTACGCTAGCCGAGTTGTTTCTGGAAATTTGATCAGGTTCCTTCAAAATTTTCACGCTAGCGCTTCACAATTGCGGGCAGCCACAAAATAGACGCGGCCGGCCGGCTTACTGCGGGACCTGGTTCAGCAACTGTAATTGCCAATACCAGCGGGCGCCGGCTGCAGTGAAAGCCCTAATCGCCGCGATAACGCATCCAGGCTTGTTCCGGGAACCAGTTCCAGCACGGTGGGAACAGCATCTGAAAACTCAAAGACAGCAAGATCGGTGTAAAGACGTTTTACAACGCGCGCGCCTGTCAATGGCAGCGTGCATTGCTCAACGAGCCGCGCTTGCTGGTTCTTTCCAAAAAGATTCATCATGACAAATACACTGCGCGCGCCCACGACAAGATCCATTGCCCCACCAGGGGAAGGCAAATTTGCGTCTGCGCCAGTGGACCAGTTTGCCAGATCCCCCGAAGCGGATACCTCAAACGCGCCGAGTATAGTGATGTCCAGGTGCCCGCCCCGCACCAGAGCAAATGAATCCACATGATCCACAAAATGGCCGCCGCAGACCAGACTGACTGTCTTGCGTCCTGCATTGATCAGATCAAAGTCCTGCAGGCTGCCATCAACAATCGGACCTGATCCGACAATGCCGTTTTCCGTATGGACGATGATCTCGTCCTGAGCCGCAAAATAGTTTCCCACCAGTTCAGGCATCCCAATACCGAGATTGACCACTGCGCCGGGGAAAACATCCTGTGCGACGCGTCTTGCCATATGTTCTCGAGAAACAGGTTGCCACTCGCTCATTTTGTTACCTTTTTAAGATTGATTACTCTTTGAACAAAAACGCCCGATGTCACAATGGTTTCAGGGTCCATCATGCCCAAGGGAACCACATCGTCTACTTCTACGATGGTGGTTTTTGCTGCCATGCACATGACCGGGCCAAAGTTGCGTGCGGTCATGCGGTATTGAAGGTTGCCCCACCGGTCGGCATGACGTGCCTTGACCAAAGAAAAATCGCCAGTTAACGCGTGTTCAAAAATGTAGCCGCGGCCCCCGATCACACGGGCCTCCTTGCCGCGTGCCAAATCAGTGCCGAAGCCAGCCGGTGTAAATATTCCACCAAGGCCTGAGCCGCCCGCACGAAGCCGTTCAGCGAGCGTGCCTTGTGGCACGCACTCCAGCTCAACTTTTCCCTCACGATACAGGCCTTCGAACACGTGGGATTCCCAGGAGCGGGGGAATGAACATATCATTTTTCTGACACGGCCCGCGTCCAGGAGCCTGGCCACGCCCAGCAAGGCATTGCCGGCATTGTTGTGGACCAGTGTGAGATCTTTCGCGCCATGCTCGAGCAATGCGCTGATGAGCACGTCCGGTACGCCTGCGCCACTGAATCCACCCACCAGGATCGTCGCCCCATCGGGAATGTCATTGACCGCGTCAATCGCGCTGTCGCATAGTTTGTTAATCACGGTCCGCTCCCATGTCGCTGCGATCGCTCACACCCGTTCCAGCACGATTGCAATACCTTGTCCTACGCCGATGCACATGGTGCACAGTGCATAGCGTCCGCCGGTCCGGTGCAGTTGGTTGACAGCTGTCATTGCCAATCTGGCGCCGGACGCGCCTAGCGGATGGCCCAGGGCAATAGCGCCTCCGTTTGGGTTGATATGTGCTGCATCATCAGCCAGGCCGAGATCGCGTGTCACGGCCAGCGCCTGCGCGGCAAATGCCTCATTGAGTTCGATCACGTCCATATCGTGGATATGCAGACCGGTCAGGGCAAGCACCTTGCGCACGGCAGGCGCAGGACCAAAGCCCATGATTCTGGGTTCTACACCTGCGAAAGCCATGCCAACGACACGGGCTTTGGGCTCAAGGCCATATTTTTTTGCTGCATCGCCAGTGGCAAGCAGCACGGCGCATGCGCCGTCATTGACGCCGGAGGCATTTCCGGCGGTGATGGTGCCATCGCTCCTGACAATCGGCTTGAGTTGTGCCAGTTTTTCCAAACTTGTTTGCCGCGGGTGTTCATCGCGAGCGACAATGGTCTGTTCAGATTTTTTGTTGGCAATGGTAACGGGCATAATCTCGTCGTCGAACAGGCCGGCGGCGATCGCTTGCGTTGCGCGCTGTTGACTGCGATAGGCAAACGCGTCCTGATCCTGACGCGAGATGCCAAATTGCGTTGCGACGTTTTCGGCAGTTTCAGGCATCGAGTCGATGCCAAAGTTCTGTTTCATCAGCGGATTGACGAATCGCCAGCCCAATGTGGTGTCGAACATTTGTTGCTGACGGGAAAAGGGGGTAGACGCCTTGCCAACGACATATGGTGAACGCGACATGCTCTCGACGCCACCGGCAATCATCATTTGTGCGTCACCGCTTTTGATCGCGCGCGCCGCAGTGCCGATGGCGTCCAGGCCGGAGGCGCATAAGCGATTCAGTGTAGAGGCAGGCACCTGAACCGGAAGACCTGCCAATAATGTGGCCATGCGGGCGACATTGCGATTGTCTTCGCCGGCCTGATTGGCGCATCCGAAGATGACATCGTCGATTGCCGACCAATCTACCTTCTCATTTTTCTTCATCAGGGCCGAAATGGGCATTGCCGCCAGGTCATCGGTGCGGATCGTGGACAGCGCACCCCCATAGCGTCCAAAGGGCGTACGAATAGCGTCGCAAATAAAGGCGTCTTGCATCAGATTGTTCATGGATACTCTCTTTACTATAATTTGATTTACACAATAGTCATATCACGCGTGATTTACGCAATTGAGCCAGCTCACCATCATCGACGTTCAACACCTGTTGCAATATCTCATCTGTATGTTGCCCGACGACAGGAGGAGGCAGGTCGTATGTTGGCGGTGTACTTGTCAATCGCAGCGGGGAAGCCGCTGCACTGATACGGGCGCCGTCTTCGCGTTCCAGATCGACTTTTAACTTGCGATGGATGACCTGCTCGTTCTGAAATACCTGCTCATAGTTATTGATGGGGCCGCAAGGAACACCATTTTTTTCCAGCACTTCCAGCCAATCGGCAGAGCTGCGGGTTTGCATGGTTTGATTCAGATTGGCGTCAAGGCGTTCCCGATTGACGATGCGGCCTGTGACCTTGGTGAAATCCTCATCGCTGGCAAGATCATGACGGTCGATGACCGAGCAGTAGCGTTGCCACTGCTCGTCATTGCCGATAGCGATGATGATGTGCCCGTCTAGCGTGGGGTAAACGCCATAGGGAACCAGGCTCATGTGGGCATTCCCCATTCTGGCAGGCACGTTGCCGCTGGAAAAATAGCCCGTAATCTGGTTGCTGCCCAGGGCCACAATGCAATCGAGCAACGACATATCGATATATTGACCCTTACCCGATTTATTCCGGTGATTGATTGCCGCCAGCACCGCGATAGTGGAATACATGCCGGTCATGATATCGGCCAGGGCGATTCCCACCTTCTGAGGGCCCCCACCGGGAAGGCTGTCTTTTTCACCGGTGATGCTCATCATTCCCCCCATTCCCTGGAATACGAAATCGTAACCGGGGCGATGTGAATAGGGGCCGTCCTGACCAAAGCCTGTTATAGAGCAATAGATGATTTGGGGGTTTTCCTTACGTATGGATTCGTAATCGAGCCCATATTTTTTTAAATTCCCGACTTTGAAATTTTCTATAAACACATCGCTTATTCTGGCCAGCCGTTTAATCAGCGCCTGACCTTGCTCCGTGGTGATATCAATTGTCACCGAGCGCTTTCCCCGGTTGGCAGCAGAATAGTATGAAGAGTCTGCAGGCAGATCCTTTTGCTGACCGGGTAACCAGGGAGGGCCCCAGGCTCGGGTATCGTCGCCGTTTCCAGGTCGTTCGACCTTGATTATCTCGGCGCCCAGGTCAGCCAGATTCTGTGTACACCAAGGCCCGGCAAGGATACGCGTCAGATCGAGCACTCGGATATTCGATAGCGCCTTATCGTCGCTGCCTTGTCCAGACTGATTAAAGATATTCTCCAACATGGTGTTTTATCCTGTTAATACTGACTATTCTGTTATTTCGGAAGCGTGATATTGGCCTGCTGGATGACTTCAGACCATTTATCGATCTCCTTATTTACATAAGCATCGAATTGCGGCTGAGACAGGTCTCCGGGTGTTGCGCCCAGTGCGGCAAATTTCTTTTTGATGTCTGCTGATTGAAGGGCATCTCTGACATCGCTTGAGATTTGCTTCAGCACAGCACCGGGAATGTCTTTTGGTCCGTATAAGCCGAATATTGAGATGGCCTCGAAGTCTTTCACGCCAGCCTCGGCAATCGTGGGGGTGTCTTCAAGTTGAGGGACCCTCTCTTTAGAGGTCACGCCAAGAGCACGCAAGGACCCGGACTGGATATGCGCCAGAACACCCGGCACCGAATCGAACATCACCGGTATCTGGCCGGCCAGCAAATCATTCAGGGATGGAGCTGCGCCGCGGTACGGGATATGGGTTAATTTAACCCCCGCCATGTGCGCAAAGAGCTCACCGGATAGATGGTTGGCGCCACCGATCCCGGCGGAACCAAAATTGATCGTCCCAGGCTTTTCTTTGGCCATCTTAATCAGGTCTTGTACGTTTTTCGCCTCGAAATTTTTATTAACGACTAGAACGTTGGGCACTGACGCTACCAAGGCTATATTGCTGAATGCAGCCTTAGTGTCATAAGCAATTGTTTCCTTGAGCAAAGTGGGGTTAATGATATGGTGCGTCGCAGTCACCAGTAATCGATATCCATTTGGGGTGCTACGGGCAACATCCGCAGATCCAATCGTGCCGCTGGCGCCACTTTTGTTTTCAATGACGACGGGCTGACCCCATTTTTCGGACAACGCCTTGCCCAAGTGCCTGGCAAGCACGTCGGTGGTGCCGCCGGCCGGAAACGGAACAACGATGGTCACCGCTTTATCGGGATAGCTGGCTGCCACTGCGGGGGTGCATGCTAACGCAGCAAGTACCCCGGTAACTACGCGAATTATATGTTTCATGACTTGTCTCCAGAATAAGAATAGGGCCGTCGGTGTAGACGGCACAGGTTTTACACTTCTAGGCGTCAGAAAATTCCACCATGGCTTCTCCTTCAGCCACGAGCGTATTTTGCTGGTTCGTTACTGCAACTGAAACAACAACCCAGTGGGCTTTTTCTGTTTTCTTGACGATTTTGACAACCCCATTGGGGGTTATCGTGTCACCAGGCTTGACTGGAGACTTCCAGCGGGTTTCCAAACGTCGGTGAGTACCTCCAAGTGGCAATGCCCAATCGGTCATCATTTTGGTGATCAGGCTGAAGTTGGACATGCCATGCATGATAATTCCGCCGAAATTTGTCTTGCCAAAGTCTGACTCCATGTACTTGTCGTCCCAGTGCAGCGGGTTGTAATCGAGAGACGCTTCGCAAAATTCCCAGATCGTTTCACGGGTGGGTTCAAAGGGCACTCCTTTGATTTGCAGGCCTTCTTTGATTTCGAATGTATTTTCCATGTCTTGTTCCTTACATCGGCCGAATCGTCCAGCCGCGGCCGGAGCAAATAACTTCGTTGTTTTGGTTGAAGAAGACGTTGTCATGAACGGCAAACAGGCGGTTGCCTTTGATGAACTTGTCCAGCGCGCGTGCCTGCAACGTAATGACGTCTCCCGGGCGGGCCGGCTGGTTGTAACTCCAGGACTGGCCTGCGTTGATCGTTCCCGGACTGCGCATCCAATCATCGTTGGGCGTGCATGAAAACATGAGCAATACATGAATGGAGGGCGGTGCGATAAGGCCACCCCATTTGGTCGTTTTGGCGTATTCCTCATCAATGAACAGAGGATTCATGTCGCCCGTTGCTTTGCATAACTTGTGGATCGCTTCCTTTGTCAGGGTGTAGGGGATTGTCTCGCGTGGGGCACCGGGGACGATATCGTCCCAGATTTTCCGGGCAGTATTGCCTGCCCAGAAATCGGTGTCGTACTTATATTCCATATATGCCTCCGATATAAATAAACCAAATTTGCTGTCATTTAAAACAACCGCTAAGCGGTTGTTAATAACCGCTGTACGAACTATTCTAGATAGCTTTACCGGACGTGTCAATGGTATAAATACACATTTGTTCGCGTTTCAAGAAACAAATGGACGATATGAAGCCTGATATGACAATACACATGGACGTATTCGCTTCTATTGGGCGGGACCGTCGGGTATGCTAGACGGCTTTATATAAATAAGCAGGAGAGTTAAATATGGCCAGTCCGGACAGTGAGTCATTCGTGCGCACCTTTGCTCGGGGATTGCAGGTTATTGAGTCGTTGGGTCGCAGCAAACTGGGTATGAATATCGCGGGTGTTGCCGAAGATACCGGATTGAGCAGGTCAGTCGTCAAGCGCTACCTGCTCACGCTGACTGACCTTGGCTATACAAATGCCGCAGGGCGCGGGTACGCGCTCACTCCCAAAGCGCTCAATCTTGGGCTTTCTTATTTTTACTCGCTGCCGTTTTGGCGGCAGGCACAATTGGAGCTGGAAGAGCTGTCGCAATCCATTCAGCAGTCATGTGCGATGTCGATCCTGGATGGAAACGAGATTGTTTATGTAGTCAGAATCCCAACCTATAGAATTCTTCGATCCAGTCCGACACTGGGCAGCCGCCTGCCAGCCAATGCGGTTTCCATGGGGCGGGCGCTTCTGGCGGAATCGGAGCAGGAGGTCATCGACGGTTTTCTAGCAACCGCAGCGCTTAAGCGACTGACGAACCAGACTATTACCGACCGTGAAAAGCTGCGCACTGAAATCGAGCGAACCAGAGAGCAGGGGTATGCGTGGGTAGACGCAGAGCTGGATGAAGCCATTTGCGGTTTGGCTATTACCGTGAAAGATCTGGAAGGGAAAGCGCTGGCGGCGATCAATATAAGTCTTCCTGCCGGCCAGATTACCCGGGAACAGGCCGTCGAAAAGTATCTGGGGCCATTGCGGCGCACGGGGTCTACGATCCGTTCAGCCTTGTGAGCCACATGATGTCATTATGGATATTGCAGGTGCGCCACCCACAGCCGGTAATCTGAGCAGGAGCGCGAAGCGTGCCGGCGTATCATGCTCCTGCCTCGCTTCAATCACGCACCAAATCGTTCGATCACTTCATTCAGTGGCAGGTGTCCAAGGAACGAATCGGATCCGGCCAGCGTATCGCCATTTTCTATGGCAGTTGCAAAGGCGACAGCAGGCGTGCAGCTTATGCGCTCGCGCATGGCTGCAATTTTGGGCCATCGTGCAGGATCGGCCACCTGGTGGATCTCCAGCCATCGGGCGACGCCTATAAAGATCGCATCGGCCAGGCAAGGTTGTGCGCCTAGCAGGAAGGGGTTGTCGCCAACCATTTGCTCCAGTTTGTCATGACGATTGATGACGCCGGCATTGCCCGCCTGCTGTAATATCTTTTTTACTTGAGGGTCCGGATTTTCCATCTCCCATGCCTGCCATAGCGGGACAAAAGCGCCAGTGAAGCCCGTGTTGATAAAGGCCATGAGCTGATGCATGCGATCAGTGTCAGGCGAGGTTGGCGCAAAGCTGATACGTCTTTCGGTGTCCCGGTCTTGCAGCCAGTTGGCAATCGCCATTGTCTCGGTCAGGACCTGTCCCTGATCGGTAATCAGGACCGGCGTTTCCCGTCTGGGGTTGATACGCAGGTAAGCCGGTTCAAGCATTTCGCTCAGCATGTCTACGCGGCACAGGCGGTAGGGTTTGCCCAGCCATTCCAGGGCTGCAATCAGTCCCATGGAACTGCCGGCGGGAACGCCATAGAGTAAAATCGGTTCTATCAAAATATTCTCCATAATTCATGTGTGATAGCCAGTGCGGCTTGCGCATGCATTATCGTTGCATATTCAGTTCCAAGTAAATTACGCACTTTTTGGTAACCATCATCGGGAGCATTATGAAAAATCTGGTCTCTTACTGTCCCATCGAGGAGGTCATGCAGGTATTGAGCGGGCGCTGGCCGACGCTGCTGGTCTATTACCTGAAAGACGGCGTCAAGCGATTCAGCGATCTGAAGCGGGATAATCCAACGGTCTCGCATAAGATGCTGACGTTTGAATTGCGCAAACTTGAAAATGCCGGCATTGTCCAGCGCAAGGTGTTTGAAGGCTATCCCTTGCGTGTGGAATATTCCCTGACGGCGGGCGGGCAGGGGCTTGTGCCGCTGATTGATGCGCTGGGCGATTGGTGGAGCCAACTGCCGGGGGACGCGTCCGTGCCGCCGACAATACAACAGCCCGCGTTCACGGGTGAATGAGCGGCCTTGATCTATTCTTTTTGGTAAAAGAAAAACGCATCAAAGATCGAATATCAAAATGAAAATACCAGATTCAATAACGTGATTTGCCAGCCTTGCCCAATGTTGCCGAGGATGGGTTTTTTTGATGATTTATACTTTTTATCGGCGAGGGACAGTTGTTTATGGCGACAAGTTGTCTACAGGCACACAAAGCGCTGGCCTTGTAATAAATATGACTTGTCTATGCAATAGACTTTGTGCTCGGTATCAATATATATGGCGGAGAGTAAACTGGTGAACGTTGAATTGTCATTCGATCGCGATGTGCTGAGAAATCAGATTGACATCTACAAAAGGCTAAAGCGGAACGGGTATCTGGAATCGGCTCAAAAGGAACTGGAGTCTATCGAGCATCAATTGGCGCTCGTGCAGCAGTCGTATCCCGATCAATATGAAGAACTGAAGGCCGAACTCGCGCTTTAAGCGAAGGGGCAATGGTGCCTCTGCATGGCAGCGTCAACCCCGGCTTGCGCGGCAGGGGCTGATGCTTTCACTATCCATTCACGATTTGCGGCAAACAATCCGGCTAATCAGCCGGTCAGGCGTTGCCGCTCTGCCATCATATCGTGCTGTCGGGATGGCGGGCTTTTTGCAAGCACGGCCTGGTCATGAGCAAAATAGTCGAATGCCACCGTGCTGTTCGGTTCCTCTTGCGGGGCCAGCATCAACAGCTCCCTTTGCGGCTCCAGCACCCGATCGCCTTTGTCGTCACGTACGCGCGTGACCAGCCCCATCCGGTTCATTTGTTCGATAAACGGTGCGGGGTCAAGTTCTTCTACATTGACCATGTGTCCGGCATCCCATATGCCATTGGCAATCAGCATGGCGGCGGCGACAACCGGCACGCCGGCAGTGTACGAAATGGCCTGGCTGCCCACCTCTTCGTAGCTCTCTTCATGATCACAAATGTTATAGATAAGCACTTCCTGAGGCATACCATTCTTCGTGCCCTTTACCAGGTCGCCAATGCAGGTTTTGCCCGTGTATCCAGGGGCTAGTGACGCCGGGTCGGGCAGCACAGCCTTGATGACTTTAAGCGGCACAATTTCATCACCCTCAGCCGTACGCACGGGTTTTTCAGAGAGCAGGCCCAGGCTGTTCAAGACGTTAAACACATTGATGTAATGGTCGCCAAAACCCATCCAGAACCGGATGTTGGGAACGCCCAGGTTTTTCGACATGGAATGCAGCTCGTCATGGCCGGTCAGATATGTCGTGTGATTGCCAACTACAGGCATTTCCCATTGCTGGCGATGCTCGAACATCTTGCTGGCTTTCCAGCGATTTTGCTCCCAGGACCAGACGGTAGAGGTGAACTCCCGGAAGTTGATTTCCGGGTCGAAGTTGGTGGCAAAGTAACGGCCGTGGCTGCCGGCGTTGATGTCGATGATGTCAATGGACTCGACATGATCAAAATAGGTATCCAGGGCAAAACGGCCATAGGCATTGACCACGCCAGGATCGAATCCAACGCCTAGCAATGCGGTCACGCCGGCTTTTTTGCAGGCATCGCGTCGCTTCCATTCATGGTTACCGTACCACGGTGGCGGTTCACATACCTTGTCCGGGTCTTCATGAATGGCAGTATCCAGATAAGCTGCGCCGGTGTCTATGCATGCAGCCATGACGGACATATTCAGAAAGGGCGAGCCAACATTGATGACGATCTGACTGCCGGTCTCACGGATCAGTGTTTTGGTGGCCTCGATGTCGAGCGCGTCCAGGGCGTGTGCCTGCAGGCGGCCGGGGCCGTGTTTACTGCCTTTGTCCTTGATAGAGGCAATAATGGCTTCGCATTTGGCCACGGTGCGTGATGCAATATGTATGTCGCCAAGCAAAATATTGTTCTGTGCGCATTTGTGTGCTGCCACGTGTGCGACGCCGCCGGCGCCGATGATCAGAACGTTGCGTTTCATTGGATAATCCCCCAAATTGTTAAATACAAGCAGCCTGTCCTAGGACAGGCTGTTGACGTAGTCGTCAAAGGAAAAGTCGCGCACGACGCGCACGGAGCCATCCTCGTCTTTGACAGCGATGGAAGGCATATGAATACCGTTAAACCAGTTTTTCTTCACCATGGTGTAGCCGCCGGCATCGCCGATGGCAATCTGGTCACCGATTTGTAGTGGCCGGGCAAAGCGGCCTTCGCCGAAAATATCGCCTGCAAGACAGGTTTTGCCGCAAACCATATAAGTGTGCTCGCCGGTGTCATCGCCAACCGGCGCGGTTTCACGGTAAATCAACAGGTCCAGCATATGGGCTTCGGTGGAGCTGTCCACAATCGCCAACTGCTTCTCGTTGACGACGATATCCAGGACGCTGACTTGCAGCGTTGTGCTGTGGCGCACGGCAGCCTCTCCTGGTTCCAGATACACCTGCACGTTGTATTGCTGTGCGAATCGCCGCAGGCGCTCGCAAAAAGTATCCAGCGGATAGTCTTGTGCAGTAAAGCTGATGCCGCCGCCGAGGCTGACCCACTTAAGGTGAGGCAGGATCGCGCCGTAGTCATTTTCAACCTGGGTAAGCAACTGATCAAAACGTGCAAAATCGCCATTCTCACAATTGTTATGAATCATGATGCCATCGAGCCTGTCCAGCACAGACAGAATGCGTGCCGGATCGCTTTCGCCCAGCCTGCTGTACTGACGGGCAGGATCGGCCAGATCAAAGCCGGCGCAACTGACGCCTGGGTTGAGGCGCAGGCCGACAGGTTTGTCGCCCGCTGCGGGGGCAAAGCGCGTGAGTTGACTGATGGAATTGAAGATGATCTTGTCGCAGTTGGCAATCACTTCGTCAATTTCATGATCGGCAAAGGCCACGCTATATGCATGCGTTTCACCGCCGAATTTCTGAAATCCGAGTTTGACTTCATACAGGGATGAAGACGTCGTGCCATCCATATGCTGGCGCATCAGATCAAAAACCGACCAGGTGGCAAAGCACTTGAGCGCCAGTAATACTTTGGCGCCAGACTGCTGGCGGATGTAGTCGATGACGTGCAGGTTGCGCAACAGCGCAGATTTATCGATCAGGTAGTAAGGGGTAGAAGGCGTTTGCATGGTGTATCAGGTATCAACAGATGTCATAACTTGTGAAGAACTCATAGAAGTGTTTTTTTGATGAGGCGGTATTTTCTTGCCCAGGCGCTCCACCACAATGGGTGGACGGTCGGTAAACGCAGCCACGATTTGCAACTTGCCACCCAGGCTTTCGATGTAATGCTGCAACGTAGACACCAACATGTCGCTGCGCTTTTCTATGCGCGAGATGGTGCCCTGGCCAATATCCAGCGCAATGGCCAGGTCTTCCTGGGTGTGGCCGGTGGCCTTGCGCAGATCTTTGAGCGTTGCCACTTTCAATACCTGGCCGGCTGCGGTGCGTGTACGCTTGCCGCTTTTGTCGGCATCACGATCAGTACGGGGCATCGATTCTTTGCTGGATTTTTTGGGCATGATTCTGGCCTCTGCATGAATGAAATGCGTAAATTGGATGCGAATTCGCTTGGATAACAGGTCTGTCACGTAGATAACTGTACATGGTGACAGCATCAAAAGATGAATCAGATCTGCATTTTGTGGCCTCAATAATATATGCTTTCAAGTGAATATGCAACCGAAGGCATAATTACATAAAAATTACATGTCTTTGTTCAATTTATGGACCATATCATTAGCTGCTTCTTGCACCTGTTTGCTGGGCCATTATTACTCTACTATTGCTCATATGATTTGCCGACCGGACAAAGAACAGATCGACTCTTTGCCCTTGCGTTCTTTGTCGTGGCCGCTCGATCCAACCTAACCCGTCTTTAACCGGAGATTTTTTATATGAGTATCCTTCGCTTACCTTACTGGACCTTGTCGCCCGAGGCCTATCAGGGATTGGGTGCAACCAAGAAGGCGCTGGAAAAGAGCAGCCTTGGCAAGCAATTGATCGGACTGGTATGGTTGCGTATGTCGCAGATTAACGGCTGCGCTTTCTGCCTGGAAATGCATACCAGGGAACTGCGTGCCGGCGATATCGCCGATGCCAAACTGGACAGTCTGGCCGGATGGCGTGCCAGCGAGCGCTTCAGCGAGCGCGAACGTGCGGCACTGGCCTGGGCCGAGGCGCTCACCCATGTGGACAAGACCAGCGCGCCGGATGAAGACTTTGAGCCGCTCAAGCCGCATTTTAGCGATGCGGAAATTTCCGACCTGACCTTTGCCATTGCCTTGATGAGCGCATTCAACCGCCTGGCAATCGGCATGCGCCAATAACCCTGGCGATTGTTCAATAATCACCTCGCCGGCCAGGGCCGTTGTTCGTAAAGGCTTCAGGCAAAAAAAATTACACATGCATTAGCGCATATGTAATTCTCAGAAAACGGCCGCGATTGGCCGGGTTCTCGCCTGTTGGCGGTCCGGTGTTCAAGCGCGGCTGATGTATCTCGTTCTGCTGCGTCGTGCGCCTGCATCGGTCAGACCGGTGCGCGCACGACGGTGCATCACGTGTTGCTCAGTGCCGCGGTTTTTTTACGCTGGGCGATTGTGCGCCCCACCACGACGATCAGCAGGGCGCCGATAATCTCTGCAGTCAGCTTCAGCATAGTAGAAGGCTCGCCAAATCTTTCCACAATGAAGATGTCCGTGATCAGCATGCCGCCGGCGATCCAGCCCAGCAGTGCGGCGCCAAACAGTACTACGCTCGGGAAACGGTCGATCAGCTTGAGCACAAGCGTACTGCCCCAGATAATGATCGGAACGCTGACGATAAGGCCGAAGATCACAAGACCAAGCTGATGCTCCGGATTTGCGCCCTGGGCTGCACCGGCGATGGCGATCACGTTGTCCAGGCTCATGACGAAATCAGCAATGAGAATGGTTTTGAACGCCGAGAAAACCGTTGTCCCGCCGTTTATGTTGCCATGAGCATCATCTTCCGGGATCAGCAATTTGATACCGATCCAAATCAGCAGCAGTGCGCCTACGATCTTCAGGAAAGGCACGGTTAGCAGTGTCAGCGCGAAAGCGATCAATGCAACCCGCAGGATAATGGCACCGGCGGTGCCCCATAGAATGCCCTGCATCCGCTGCTTTTTCGGCAGATTGCGGCAGGCCAGCGCAATGACAACTGCATTGTCGCCGCCCAGCAGGATATCAATCAGGATAATTTGAAATACCGCTGCCCAGCTTAGTGTCTGTAAAAGTTCAAGCATAATTCACCATGAATCCGTCTAATTGAATGTTGGAATAAAACGGATCGGGACGCCTGTCGGGCTCGTGAATCCCAAGAGGATGCACGAAGAGTCTGAGAGGAGCATCAGACAAAACAAAACGGCCTGATCCGCAAGGACACAGGCCATCATTTATCTGAGGATGCACCTTGCCCTTGGTGGCAAGGTCTTGCTGCAACATGGATGTGTTGCCCGGGCACCGGGCGTCTGCAGATAACTGCATGACAGCCGTAATGACGATGCGGCGGAAGAAAGCTACTCCCCTTGATGCTTGAAGTATAGCGATGATTGGTGCGCTGTCAAGATATTTCTGGCGATTTTTGCGTTTTTTCATGTGATTTTCACCGCTAATGTCGCCGTTTTAACTCAGGTTGGACTAAGGATGGTCCGGTCGCCAGGGTCGAAAAAAATAAGAGTAAAATAAACGGCTTAAATTTTGAATTCAGGACCCGAATATGTTCCCCCAACGGTTAACCGATGGCTACGCTTCTTTTCTTCATGGCCGGCTCGAACGCGAGCGCGCGCGCTATGAACAGCTGGGCCAACGCGGCCAGCACCCGGAAATCATGGTCATCGGCTGCGGGGATTCCCGCGTTGCGCCCGAAATCATCTTTGATGCGGGGCCGGGTGAAATGTTCGTGGTGCGAAATATTGCCAATCTGGTGCCGCCCTGTGAACCGGACGTCGATTCGTCGTATCACGGCACCAGTGCCGCCATCGAGTTCGGTGTCAATGCACTGCAGGTCAAGCACATTGTGGTGTTGGGCCATGCCAGTTGCGGTGGCGTGGCGGCGTTTGCCAATAAGGCGGCGCCCTTGTCCAAGCGGGATTTCATTGGTAAATGGATGTCGCAGATCGCGCCGGTTGTCGAGCGTCTGGGACCGCCGACGCAAGATCGCCAGGGCTGGATCCGGCAACTGGAGTGGGCCGTTGTCGAGTATAGCCTGGCCAATCTGATGACCTTTCCTGCCGTTCGCGAACGCGTAGAAGCGGGCCTGCTGAAACTGCATGGCGCCTATTTTGGCGTGGCCACCGGCGTGCTGTTTGTCCGCGACGAGCAATCAGGCCAGTTCAAGGCATATTCAGAATAAGCACAAAGCAGCGCAAGCCTGCCGGCAGGGGCATCTGCCGGCTAACGCGTATTGCCGAAATACTTCATGCGCAACTTGTGTATGTCGCCGCGCTCGTGCAAGCCAAGCAATTCCAGGGTGACAGGCCGCAACAACTCGCTTTGCAAGGGAAAACCAAACCCGTACTTGTCCGGATGAAACACGGCGCCGATCAGGCGAACGGGTTGGCCTGGCTGGGAATGGGCAAAGTATTCCAGGACGGGCGCATCCCCTACAAGCGCATCAACCTCGCCCGATATCAAACCCTCGATCGACGCGTCCAGCGTGTCGTAGTTTTGTGTCCGGATTCCCAGGTTCTGCACATAATCTTCGCCCACGCTGCCTCCCAGGACACCAACGGTCTTGCCGGACAGATCCGACAGAGAATGAATCTGGCTGGTCAGCGACGTCGTTGTCATGACGCTTGTGATCGATGAGGTGACATAGGCAATGATGGCCACGCCCAGCACCATCCATAATGCCGACCATATACGGCCAATCCATCCAAACAGGTTTTTGTGTGTGGTCTTGCCCGTGGTCATGATCGACATGGTATGGAAAAAATTGTCAGCCAGGCCTTCCCGCCATCTGCGCGGAAATTCACGATCCAGCCTGCGATCCAGCAACGTAATGATGACCGTCGCAAACAGGGTGATAATCAGCAGCCAGGCAAAGGTGGTCAAATGCCCACTGTCCGACAGCCCATCGATAATATCCTGAAACGAGCCCGCGCCCGTGCTCGGCGTCATGATTCTCAGGCCAGAGTCATACCACGGTTGTGTAAATGCGATCGATTGCGCCCGCTGCCTGGTAATGGTGAGGTTCGTTACTGCAGCATCTATCTCTCCCTTGCCAACCGCTTCTATTAGTTTGCGGTAAGAGGGATAACTTCGATAGGTTGACGACAGCTGCAGCTTGTCTTCAAGAGATTGCCAAAGCTCGATTGCCATGCCGGCATATTGCCCATTTTCCCGCAGGACAAAAGGCGGGCTTTCATAAACACCGACCGTCACCGGCTTGGATGCGGCGCCTTGATCTTGCGCCCGGGCTAGGCCGGGAAACAGGCCGATCACCAGTGCCAGGGCGGCAATCCCCAGCGTTCGCGTTACCCATCCCAGGCAGCCAGATTCAAATGCACCGTGTTTTTTCATGTCTCATCAATATTCGTTCATAACAATATGAGCGTCGGCTGAACAGGGATCGTGCCCAGGGCATAGTAGCCCTTGCTTTGCAACGCTCATAACAAGATACTGCACCCGCAACGCTCACATGCTCCTTTATAAACCATATTCGATTGCCAAACCGGCTGTCGGCAGCCCACAGCGGTGACTGACCCTTGGGAATGGCCAATCTGGCGGCGCACCAGCATGTTGATGCCTGCAAAGTTGGTACACGCCGAATAAACCCGATGCCGGCTGCGGGTTGCCTTGGCCCGGGCGCGCATGGCCTGTCAGAAGTGCTGTACGCCTTTACCTCTGCGGCCAATAACAATGGCAGTGCGTTCGCCGGCCTATCTGCCAACAACCGCTATACGGGGGCCGGCTTTTCTGGATCAAGCACACTATCTGCGCATATACATGGGTCATCTGCGGCACAAGCTGGAACAGGATCCGGCCCGGTCCCGGTTTATTCTGACTGAAACCAGCGTCGGATACCGGCTTGAACTTTGAACGGATACCGCAGTTTGCCGCCAGGTGGTTTCAGGGCGGCCGTGCCCGCACTTGCTGGCGTAACGGAGATAGCGGAAACAACGGACAACGGAGACAACGGAGACAACGGAGACAACGGAGACAACGGAGACAACCGGGATACCAATCGTGGTTGCCTGCAGGTGAACCGCATGAGCTATGTTCAGATGGCGGTACGCTTGAACAGGCCTATGGTTTGCTTAAGGAACGCCGAGTGATCGTTTTTGCGCCAACTAAGCATGATGGGCGAAGTGAACCCCGGTTCGTCCAGATTCACATACACGACATCATCACGATGCAGGCGACGCACCGATTCGGGCACAATCGCAATGCCGATCGTCGCAGTCACCAGGCCAATGGCCGTCTGCAATTCATTGACTTCCTGAATGACCTGCGGTGAATATCCTTTCTGCCTGAACAGATTGAGCACGTGGTCCGCATAGCTTGGTCGCGGTTTGGTCGGGTACAGAATGAGCGGTTCATCCATGATGTCTGCAAGCCGGACCGATGCGTTATCGGCCAGTCGGTGCGTGATGGGCAGCGCCACAACCAGCGGTTCATCGGTCAAGACCAGTCGCTCGATCTCGTCGTCTTTGAGCAGGATTCGTCCGACCCCGATATCGATTCGGCCCGATTTGAGCGCTTCAAATTGTTGCAGGGTGGTCATTTCCACCAGCCCGATTTCCACCTGGGTGTTCAGTTGGCGCAACTGGCGAATCAGGGCCGGCATGTGTCCATACAGCGTGGACGGTACAAAGCCGACACCGAACCAGATGCGGTCGTTTTTGCCGATCCGGCGCGTGGCGTTAACCGTTTCCTGCAGCCGCTGCGTCATTTTTTCAGTTTGGTCCAGGAAGTAGCGACCTGCATCGGTCAGCGCGAT
>NZ_JABUXU010000001.1 GCF_014897675.1 Advenella sp. FME57
GAACAGCAATACTTTTCTGAGGCTACGAACTGTCTATAAAAATCTGGTCGATTCACAGACAATTAAATTTCAGTCAATTGGATCCGCAAAGATTAACAAAATGTATCAATTGGTTTTGTTTCTTTTGAACTCAAAGCAGACGCTGCGTAGCGAGGAAGCGTCGTGGTTTGCTTAAACGCCGCAGGCGTCGCAATGGGCCGCGTTGGTATCGACCAGGACTATGGGCATATAAGCGGCGAGCGAGCACTCAGCACATTTGGTCGATGTCAAAGAGGTGTTTCCCTGGCGGTTTGCACGCAGGAATGCTGATTTATATGCGCACTTTTGTTATATCGGTGCATTTCCACTTTGACCATATTTTAAATAGCTGATGGTGTCGGTCTGTGCCGGCCCGGCCCGTTCTGCAGGGCAGCGGATTATTCAGTACATGCTGCCGCATAGTTAGAAAAATAGCTCATTCTGGCCGCAAATGGCAGCCTCATCCATGCCCTTGGTCACGTTTGCTTGCGGTACGTACGTGTACTCAGGGCAATGGATATAGCCGAAAAGCAACAGCTATAGCGGCCTGCGCCAGGCGTCGGATTCTAAAACGCAAATATTGGTGAATTAACTTTAAAAATTGATTTCGATTAAGTTTTTTTCGAAGATAAAAATACACAATTCCGACCCGGATGTATTTCTCTGCACGTAATGATCAGATCGCGATTGGTAATCGATTCGTGGGATCGTTATGTCCACATGATGATCACGGCATAACCGTAGGTCCAAATGAATAGTCAGATTACGATTTGAGTTAAGGATACTTTTGTGAATAAGATTTTTCGCGTTATATGGAGCGCAGCCACCGGCAACTGGGTAGTAGTCTCGGAAATTAGCAAAGCCGCGATTTCAAAACCAGGAAGTGTTTATGCACCAGAAAAGCAGCTAAACAATGTTCTGGCATCTGTGGCCTCCGGCTCAGGCCGCTTGAAACTGACCGAGCTGGCCATTGCTTTTTGCCTGGCTGGATTATGGACTGTCGCATCACCTGCCTTGGCCGCAGCGCTCAAGGCAAGTTTCAATCCGGGTACTGAAGTTGCGAGCAGTCGATGCGGTACTGGCGCCAATGCCACGAATGTGGCTGGGATCGCCGTCGGTTGTGGCGCTCAAGCAGTTAGCGGTATCGTCAGTGTCCTGGATCGAGGAAATCCGTTTGAAAACCGCAATGATCTGAGGTTTTCTACGTCAAATGGCGGATTGCTCGAAACACAATCGATCGCGATCGGCGAAGCTTCTTACGCAGGAAAATCGGCGATTGCGTTGGGTGGTCGATCCAACGCCACAGACGATTTCGCAACGGCAATGGGCGTATGGGCGCGCGCGCAGGGAAAATCTTCAGTGGCAATTGGCCCCAGGACTCTGGCCACCGGCAATACAAGCCTGGCGCTGGGGCGGGAATCTGTGGCAAACGCAGATTTTGCGCAGGCGATCGGTAATGTTTCGGCAGCCACTGGCACGTCCTCCCTGGCAATCGGCCATTCCGCTACAGCAACGGGTTCACGGTCTATCGCCATTGGTGGGGCGGATCCTGGTTCGGAAGTTGTGGGAGGGCAACGCGGCGTTACTTATCAAGCACAATCACTGACAAAGGCGGAGGGCAGTGGCTCGATCGCCCTGGGCGGTGGCGCGCGTGCAACGGCGGATCGTGCCGTGGCGCTCGGCGAACGCGCTCAGGCAACACGGGCTGATGCGGTGGCTTTAGGCAGTGCTTCGAACACGAATGCGGCTGCGACTGCCATTAATAACGCCACCGTAGGCGGACATGCTTATACTGAGTTCGCCGGTGTTGTCAGCAATCCAAACAGGGTATTGTCAGTAGGCGCGGCAGGTGCCGAACGCCAGATTAAAAATGTGGGATCGGGAGAAATTTCAGCTACCAGTACTGATGCAGTCAATGGCAGCCAGCTCTATGCGATTGCGTCAAGGCAGGGCGGCGGAATGAATTTTTCGGGTGATGCCAATACCAATGGGTCGACCGTGGAAAACGACAGAAAGGTCGAAATTCCTTCCAGTGGAAATCTGAATATCACAGGTGGCGTTACCAATCCTGCCAACCTGCTAAATGACCAGATAGGCGTAGTGGCAGATCCTGCCGGGAAAACATTGAACGTCCGGCTCAGAAAGGACTTGAATCTTGGGAGCGATGGCAGTCTGAATTTTGGCACCAGCGGTCCGAATTTGAGCAATATCGGTCTTAATATGAATAACAAAAAGATTACCGGGCTCAGTCCAGGAACGGCTGGCACTGACGCGGTCAATGTATCACAATTGAATGGCGTTAAAGCCACTGCAGACAATGCGATGACTGAAGTCTCCAAAGGCTGGAACCTGCAAGCCAACGGTGATGCTGCGAGCAAAGTGGCACCCGGCAATACGGTTCAGTTTATTGATGGTGCAAACATCGATATCACTCGCCAGGGAAACAATGTCACAATTGCGACATCCTCAAATCTAACTGCTGACAGTTTGAGGATTAACAACCAGGGTCCCGTCCTCAATGCCACTGGCATTGCCATGGGCGGCAAGAAAATCACTGGCCTGGCTGATGGCACTGCACCCAATGACGCAGTGAACTTCTCTCAACTGGACGGAGTCAAGTCCAGGGCCGATAATGCATTGATCCAGGCAGGCAATGCATTGATTCAGGCACACGATGCGTTCACTGAAGCTAGCAAGGGCTGGAACCTGCAAGCCAACGGTGACGCGGCAAGCAAAGTGGCGCCTGGTAACACCGTTCAGTTTATTGATGGTGCAAACATCGACATTACCCGCCAGGGCAGTAACGTCACAGTTGCCACATCACCGGCTCTGACTGCTGACAGCCTGACCATTAACAACCGTGGTCCAGTCCTCAATGCCAATGGCATTGCTATGGGCAGTAAGAAAATCACTGGCCTGGCTGATGGGGCTGCACCCAATGACGCAGTGAACTTCTCTCAACTGGACGGGGTCAAGTCCAGCGCTGACAATGCATTGACTCAGGCAGGCAATGCGATTGTTGAAGCGAGTAAAGGTTGGAACCTGCAAGCTAATGGCGATACCGCAACGAAAGTCGCCCCTGGTGATACTGTTCAGTTCATTGACGGCAACAATATTAATGTGACACGTAACGGTAAAGATCTGACGATTGCGACTGCTTCGAACATGACGGCCGATAGTCTCACCATCAACAATGGCGGTCCAATCATCAATGCCGGTGGCATCAACATGGGTGGCAAGAAAATCACTGGTCTGGCTGATGGCACTGCGCCCACTGATGCTGTGAGCTTCTCGCAGTTGAATGGCGTTAAGGCCGTTGCTGACAATGCCATGGCTGAGGCATCAAAAGGTTTTAATCTGCAGACTAACGGGGATACGGCAGCGAAAGTTGCGCCTGGCGATACAGTTCAGTTCATTAATGGTACAAACATCGGTATCACTCGCGCTGGCAACGACATCACCATTGCAACAGCGGCAGATCTGACAGCTGACAGCCTGACCATTAACAATGGTGGTCCTGTATTTAATGTCGGTGGCATTAACATGGGAGGCAAGAAACTCACTGGCTTGGCTGATGGCACTGCACCCAATGACGCAGTTAACTTCTCGCAACTTGACGGCGTTAAGGTCGTGGCTGATGATGCATTGACTCAGGCAGGCAGTGCAATTGTTCAAGCGAGTAAAGGGTGGAACCTGCAAGCTAATGGCGATGTCGCGGCCAAAGTAGCGCCAGGTGACACCGTTCAGTTCATCAATGGTGCCAACATCGATATCACTCGTGCAGGTAATGACATCACAATTGCAACGGCTGCAGATCTGACAGCAGATAGCCTGACCATTAACAATGGGGGGCCAGTTCTTAATGCTGGCGGCATTGACATGGGCGGCAAAAAAATCACCGGCTTGGTTGATGGTACTGGGCCTACTGATGCGGTGAGCTTCTCGCAACTGGATGGCGTTAAAACCGTGGCCGACAACGCCATGGCAGAGGCATCAAAAGGTTTTAATCTACAGACTAACGGTGATACCGCAACGAAAGTCGCCCCAGGTGATACTGTTCAATTCATTGACGGCAACAATATTAATGTGATTCGTAACGGTAATGATTTGACAATTGCAACATCATCAGATCTGACGGCCGACAGCCTGACCATTAACAATGGTGGTCCAGTCCTTAATGCCGGTGGCATTGATATGGGTGGCAAAAAAATCACTGGCCTGGCTGATGGCACTGCGCCCACTGATGCTGTAAGTTTCTCGCAACTAGACGGCGTTAAAACCGTGGTCGACAGTGCGATGGTTGAGGCATCAAAAGGTTTTAATCTTCAAGTTAATGGTGACACGGCAACGAAAGTTTCCCCTGGTGATACTGTTCAGTTCATTGATGGTGCAAACATCGATATCAATCGTGCTGGCAACGACATCACCATTACAACGGCAGCCGATTTGACAGCGGATAGCCTGACCATTAACAATGGCGGCCCTGCACTCAATGCAGACGGCATTGTCATGGGCGGTAAAAAAATTACTGGTCTAGCTGATGGTGCGGCACCCAATGACGCAGTTAACTTCTCTCAACTGGACGGGGTTAAGTCCAGGGCTGATGATGCATTGACTCAGGCTGGCAATGCATTAACTGAAGCCAGCAAGGGCTGGAACCTGCAAGCTAATGGCGATACGGCAACGAAAGTAGCGCCAGGTGACACCGTTCAGTTCATCGATGGTACCAACATCGATATCACTCGCGTAGGTAACGACATCACCATTGCAACGGCTGCAGATCTGACGGCCGATAGCCTGGCGATACCGTGCAGTTCATTGATGGCACCAACATCGATATTATCCGAAACGGTAATGAGATCACCATCGCAACGGTAGCAGACCTCACCGCAGATAGCCTGACCTTCAACAACGGTGGTCCTGTGTTGAGCAGCACCGGTATTGACCTGAGCGACAAAAAGCTAACTAATGTGGCAGCAGGTACGCTGTCAGCAGACAGCAAGGATGGTGTCAATGCCAGCCAGCTGTTTGCGGCTGGTAGTAGCACAGCGGCCGCCTTCGGTGGTGATAGTACCTTCGATCCTGAAACGGGCGAGGTCAAAGCCGGATTGAAGATCGGCGATAAACTTTTCACGAGCGTCAATAGTGCTCTGGACGCGATCAATAATAATGTTGGCACAGTCGCCAGACGCGGTTGGGACATTGCAGGCGCCGACGGGATTGTTGCGAATGTGGCTACCGGCGGACAAGTTCGGTTTGTTGCGGGCAATGAGTATACCAAAGTGGGCGTAACTCAGGATAACGGTGTGTCCACAGTGAGTGTGTCTGCTGCCAGCTCGCCATTACAGTATACGCAGGCCAATCAGGCGAATGGCAAAAACGACCCCATCGCCGATCCGTTTATCAAGACCAATTCCGTAACATTGGTTGGGCAGGACACAACTGCGCCAGTGAGCTTGAACAATGTGGCCAGGGCTACGCTTTCGGCTGACAGCGTGCAGGCAGTCAATGGGCAGCAACTCTATGGCCTTGGCCAAAGTATTGCAAGCACGTTGGGTGGCGAGACACGCTTTAATGCTGAAACCGGGCAGCTTGATACGACAATTCGTATTGGTAATAATTCCTACCACAACGTAGCGGATGCGCTCAGTAGCATTGGCGAAGCTGCCGATCGCGGATGGCAATTGCAACTGAATAACGATACGCCGCAGAATGTGGCAGCGGGTTCTACGGTTGGCTTCAACCAGGGAAGTAATATGCAGCTGACGCGCGATGGTAACCAGATTACGGTTGCCACAGTGCCGAATGTGACGTTCGAGTCGGTAAAAACCGACCGGGTGGAAGGCGATACGATCTCTGCCAAATCATACCTGGGCGTGATTGATGGCCCCGCTTTGACCCAGTCTGGCATTGATGCAGCCGGCAAACCGATCACAAATCTGAAGCCAGGTGAGATTGCCGAGGGTAGTACGGATGCGGTCACTGGCGGCCAACTGCATAGTCTGGCAGGTGGTACGGCTGCGGCCCTTAATCGTCTGCAAGGCAATCTGGATCGTGTAGCCAAGGATGCCAATGCTGGCAGTGCAACAGCGGGTGCCATGGCAAATCTGCCACAAGCCTACTTGCCAGGCAAGAGCATGTTTGCCCTGGCAACCGCGAGATACGTTGGCCAGCAAGGCTTTGCGGCCGGTTTATCCAAGGTATCCGAAAACGGCAATTGGATTATCAAGGGTAGTGTAAGTGGCAATACACGTGGCAAGACGATGGTTGGCGCGGGTATCGGGTATCAATGGTAAACCAGTAAATCTTGGGACAGTCCCGGTTTCGGCCGGGGCTGCAGATTAACAGATGGATGATGTTGGATGAAGATGAAATATTCCACAAGCAAACGTGTAGTTGCAGCAATGGTGATGGTTGCCAGCCTTGTTCTGGGCGGATGTTCCTCGCTGAGTGAAGTCACGGCGGACGGCACAACGGAAAAGCCCGTGTTTCCAGATCCACGTAAAGTAACTTTCGACAATGATCAGGGTACATTCCCGAATCGTGACTCACTCAAGCTGGTCAAGTCAGGAATGACCAAAGACCAGCTGTACCACCTGTTGGGACGCCCACATTTCCAGGAAGGATTCTTCGGCGTACGAGAGTGGGATTATCTGTTTCATTTCCGCACCCCCGGAAATGGCAGGAACAGGGTCACTACCTGCCAGTTCAAGGTGATTTTCGATAAAGATTATCATGCACAAAGTTTCTTTATGCGTCCTGTTGGCGATCCGAACGATATGTGCACGCTCAACTCTGATAAACAGATGCAGCAGTTTGATCTTTCTGCCGATGGCGTGTTTGCTTTCAATAAAGCAGACCTGACGAACCTGACTGCCTCCGGCAAGAGCAGGTTGCAGGAGATAGCAGGCGAAATTGGACAATTGGGCGCTATAGAGTCTATTCTGATAACAGGCTATACCGACCCTCTCGGTTCAGCAGCCCACAACAGCATGCTGTCTGAGCAGCGGGCTATGACAGTCAGGCAATATCTGGAGACACTGGGCATTCCTGCCGGCGTGATGATTGCTCGAGGCGCCGGTGAAACCACGATGTTTGCACAATGCGACAAGCGTATGGCTAAGGTGACGTTGATTACTTGCCTGGCGCCAAACCGTAGGGTAACGCTCAAGGTTACAAGCGCTGCGAATCCACTCGCTGCCAAATAGCGATCTGTGCGAGCAAACAGGCCACAAGGCGCTTACACAGCGTGACTACCGGCAATCGTTACGCAAGGCACTTTGTTGGTAGACAACCGGGGTAACACCAGCGATCGTGTACTTGGATATTGAACGTGGCAGGCTGGACGTGTAGGATAGGCCAGTTAAGAACAAAAAGGCTCAATTGCAAGGTTATTGCAATTGAGCCTTTTTGTTTCAATCAATGTATTGCTGCAAGTGTCTTGCTGTTTAGCCCACAACTGCCCGGTGAACGATGTGTTCACCTTTATCCTTTGTTTTCTGGGGCTAGTTAAATATCGGCTGGTGATTTCGCGCAGCACATCCTGGCCGATGGTGACAAATTGGCTTTGATTGAATCCGGATTGAAATATTCGAACGCCCCTGTCGAAAATTTGAACTGGATCGGACGTGAGTGGCTACGCTAGACTGAATCCACGTTTGATTTTGTGGATTGAGAACTTTTATGCTGGCTGGCGCGTTAACGGGTATTCGGGTTGTCGACTTGTCCCGGATATTGGCAGGACCCTGGTGTACTCAGAATCTGGCCGATTTGGGGGCAGAGGTCATTAAAGTGGAGCGGCCCGAGTCGGGTGATGATACCCGTCAGTGGGGGCCACCGTACCTTGAAGCCGAATCCGGTGAGTCGATGTCAGCCTATTTTATGTGCTGCAACCGGAATAAAAAATCAATATGCCTGGATTTCAAAAATGCGCCTGACCGGGAAAAGCTCCTGGAGCTTATTCGTGGCGCCGATGTCCTGGTTGAGAACTATCGGGTTGGTACCCTAAAGCAATACGGCCTGGACTACGAGAGTATCAGGCACATCAATCCGCGCCTGGTGTATGCATCAATCACTGGTTATGGCCAGACGGGCCCGAAATCGGCCAGGCCGGGCTACGACTATATATTTCAGGGTCTGGGCGGACTGATGAGTTATACCGGGCATGCTGATGGCGAGCCAGGTGCAGGTCCGCTACGCACCGGCGTTGCTGTCGTCGATATTACAACTGGCATGTATGCCACCTCCGCCATATTGGCGGCGCTGTTTCAACGCCATGGTACCGGGCAGGGCACGTGGCTGGACCTGGCCTTGTTCGATGTGGCAGTGGCCATGAATGCGAATCAGGCTGCCAATTATCTGATCTCTGGAGAAAACCCCGCTCGTAGCGGTAACGCGCATCCGAATTTGGCGCCCTATGAGGTCTTCAGGGCAAGCGATGGCTATCTGATTCTTGCCGTTGGCAATGATACCCAGTTTGCGCGCTTCTGCGCATTCTGCGACCGAAGCGAGCTGGCAGAGGATCAGCGGTTTTCGACCAATAGCGAACGCATCCGAAATTTGCCTTCGCTCAGAGCTGTACTGGCAGACATTCTGATTGTCGAACCCAGAAGTTACTGGACTGCGGCACTGGATAATCTTGGCATTTCCTGGGGAGCCGTCAATACGCTTGAAGACGTTTTCGCGGATGAGCAGGTCCGCCATCGCCAAATGCAGCAGAGCGTTGTTCACCCCCAGCTGGGGCGGATTCCATTGATCAGGAATCCTATGCTTGCACCCGGGTCAACATCGTGTTCCGTCCCACCGCCTTTGTTGGGCGAGCACACCAAAGCAGTATTTGACTAAACCGAAACAGATAACAGTTAAGGAGACATACAGTGAAAATATCCATTTTGACATACGGCCTATGTGCAGGCCTGGTTACGGCAGCCTTGCCAGCCATGGCCGCTTTTCCGGACAAGCCGCTCAAGCTCATCGTTCCCTATGCGCCGGGCGGCACGACCGACCTAATCGCCCGAATTGTGGCGTCCGGGCTTGGTGATGTTCTGGGGCAGCCTGTGGTCATTCTTAACAAGCCCGGAGCGGGCGGGGCGATCGGCAGTGCGGCGGCCAGCCGTGAGGCGCCGGATGGCTATACGCTGGTGATGGCGGTAGAAAGCTCCCATAGCGTGAATCCAAGCGTCCAGAAGCAACAGATGTATGACCCGATCAAGGATTTTGCACCGATCAGCAATCTGGCCAATGTGCCTGGTGTACTGGATATCAGGACGTCTACCGATATAAAGACATTCGATCAATTGGTCAAGCAACTGAAGGCCAATCCGGAGAAATTCTCATTTGGTTCATCCGGCAATGGCGGATACAGCCATTTATTCGGAGAAAGGTTTCTTAAAGCGACCAACAGCAAAATGCTGCATGTTCCGTACAAGGGGCTGGGACCGGCGCTGACGGATTTGCTGGCAGGTCAGATAAATGTAGTGTTTGATAACTATCCATCGTCGGCCGGCCAGTTGGAAGCGGGAAAAATCCGTGCGCTTGCGGTGGCTTCACCCACCCGGTTAAAACAATTGCCAGATACACCTACTTATGCAGAGGCTGGTTATCCGCAATTGAACACGCCATCATGGTTTGGTCTGGCCGCGCCGGCCGGGGTTTCCGACGCGACACTGGATACATTGAACAGTGCAGTGAAGAAGACGCTGTCCGATCCGCAGGTTATTGCTGCCTTGCAAAAACAAGGAGCGATTCCAGCTTATACGACACGCCAGGAGTTTGCGAACATCATCCGTGATTCGAACGTGCAGTGGCGGGCCATTGTAAATGACATTAATTTTGAAAAACTGTGAGCCTGAAATGACAACAGCAACCGAATACGCACACGCCTCTTTTTCGATAGACGAGCAGGGGATAGGCACGCTTTGTATTAAAAACGCCGGTACGCTCAATATATTAGGAACACCGGTCGTTGCATCTTTGCTGGAGGCGCTTTCTGATTTGAAAAACAACCAAACCCTTCGCGTGCTGATTCTGCGTGGCGACGCTGACAAGGCGTTTATAGCCGGCGCAGATATCAAGGAAATGGCAACGTTTGACAAAGAGCATGCGGTAGCATTCATTGACCTGCTGCGGCAACTGTGTGAGGCGGTACGACTTCTTCCTGTGCCGGTTATTGCACGGATTCCGGGTTGGTGCCTGGGCGGCGGCCTGGAGCTGGCGCTGGCGTGTGATTTGCGTATATGCGCCGCCAGCGCCAATTTGGGGATGCCGGAGGTCAAAGTGGGTATCCCGTCCATTATTCATGCGGCACTGCTACCGCGCCTGATTGGCGGCGCACGGGCGTCCTGGTTGCTGTTGACCGGCGAAGTGGTGAACGGGCAGCAGGCGCTGGACATGGGTCTGGTTGACGCAGCGGTCGCGCTTGCAGATCTGGACGCGCACATGTTGCAGGTAGCGACTGGCCTGGCCCAATGCGGGCCGCAAGTGCTTGCCCAACAAAAGCGCTTGCTGCGCGAATGGCAAAACGAACCGTTGCAGACGTCAATACAAAATAGCGTTCGCGAGTTCGGAGAAGCGTTCGATACCGGCGAACCACAAAAATACATGGGCCAATTTGTAAAAGACAAACAGAAAGGCAAGTCTGCGTAGCTGATGTCGCGGTCTGCCATCGGGCCACCTGATACCGAGTTTCTCTTTTTGGTTTGACGTAGCCAGTACAATAATATGTTAACTGGCATATTTCAAACGAAAAGGAGCGCTTGTGCGCTACGAATTAAAAGATCTCCGTCTTTTTCTGGCTATCGTGCAAGCGCAGAACCTGTCTACCGGTGCTGAACGCATGCATATGACTGCATCGTCAGCCAGTTATCGGCTTAAGAATCTGGAATATACAGTGGGCAGCGCGCTGTTTTTGCGTACCCCCAAAGGCATGATATCCACCCCAGCGGGCGAGGTACTGACCAAGCACGCCAAGAAGTTGCTTGCAGAAGTTGAAACAATGCATGCAGAGTTAAGTCATTATGCAAGTAATTTGCGGGGCAGTATCCGACTTCTGGCAAATAGCAGTGCGCTCAATAGTTTCATCATCCCCAGTGTGACGCGATTTCTCACTTCAAATGCAGGCATAGATATTGATCTGAAAGAAAAAGAAAGCCTGACAATAAGCCATGCGATCGTCGAGGGCCAGGCCGATATAGGCGTGGGTGCTGATCTGGAACAATTGCCGGGTCTGATGCGCGAGCTATATGCGATTGACCGGCTCGTCTGCGCGGTTTCTCCTGACCATCCGTTGGCAAGCGCGAAAACCGTTGCCTTTGAGGATGTGCTGACCTACGATCTGGTCAGTATGGATCATAGCAGCAGCAATTTTCACTTTCTGGCCAATCAGGCCAGGCTGACGGGCAGGCCCATGAAAACCCGGGTGCATGTCCATAACTTCAGTTCAACAATTTATATGGTTGAGTCGGGTGTGGGCGCAGCCGTTGTGCCAGCCAGTGTCGTGGCCGAAAGCGAACGCAATGGGCGTGTGGTGCCGCTGGCCATAAGCGATACCTGGGCAGTTCGCCACTTGTATCTGGTCAGAACCGTTGCTTCGGAAAAAAATGAACTGGTAAGGGAGTTTGCCCAGATCTTATTGAATGACCCCCAGATCGTGGCTGCGCGTATGCAATAGCAAAGCTATTTTTTAACTTATTAATTTAATTATTATATTCAGGGAAAATTGCCATTATTCATCCCCCGGAATGACCCAAATTAACCTTTGAGTCGCGCAGCGTAAATCCTGTTGTGGATCATAAAATCTGTTTTTTGGTCGACAACGAGATCAGACGCTAATTGATGAGCTTCAAATAGTTCATCTTGAAAATGTTGAGGGGCACGTAGCGCATCACCGTGCTTACCGCAACAGGACGTATGTCTGGTTGCCATTTATATAAAAGTGATGCTTCACGACTAAGACGAGGTGTAGTGTTTGTGCGTTGGTACAGCACTGTCTGTGCCCGACTGGCGGAATCATTGGCAGTGCTGCGGTCGCCGATATGTTATCACCCAGTTCTGAAACCTTGCCACGCCTTCGCGTTACCAGCGGTGATGACCCCGGCCGCGATAGCCACGGTCTCGATGATCATAATGGGAATGCCGGTCAGAATAGCCGTCGCGGTCATACCCTCGTCCACCTCGACCGTGATCGTGAACGATACAGCCCGACAGAAGAATGAGTGATAAAAAAATTGCGGTTGTGCTAAGCAGCTTCATATTTGTACCCCCGAACACAGGTTATTACCGCTTTGATCATAAGGCAAGATGCGGGGTAAGCGTTTTTCTAAACCGTTAACGACATTTCAGCGTGTTACTTGGCGAACCGACTGCAGAGTGTGCATGCTTCAGGATATTTCGCCGGGATTCAATGCCATTTCAGTTGTGATCGGTTGAACGGGCGTCCCTGTGATAATGCCAGAGGCACGTGCTGCAGATTACAGGATTTAGTGGCCGGGATTGATTGCCCACGGCCTGTTACCCGAAGCAGGGCAGTGCTGGCTTTGTTCCGGCGCTGCCGATAAGCGATATGAAATCGGTAAAATAGGCGTTCTGGGAACGACGCGATCGCAACCGCGTGGCGCAAAATTTTGGAGCAATCAGCCTTTGTTTGCGCCTGATCATGCCCATTGGTCCCCATGAATATGTGCAATCTCGTGTCGATTTCTGAAAGAATCCTTTTATTCACAGGCAGTAAAAACACAATGAACTTGCTCCATTCCTACCAACCTATCGTGACGCTCCCGTCTGCGTCCCTGGATATTATTGGGGACGTTCATGGTGAATATGAAGCGCTTAGACTACTGTTGCATTACCTGGGTTATGACAGCCTTGGCCGTCATGCGGCGGGGCGTAAACTGGTCTTTATTGGTGATTTATGTGACCGCGGGCCCGACAGCCCTGCGGTGGTCAGGCTGGTGCAGGGCATGGTCAATGCCGGGAATGCCATTTGTGTTTTGGGTAATCATGAATTGAATATCCTGCGGGGGCTGCGCAAGGATGGCAATAGCTGGTTCTGGAATGAAACGGCAGACGGTGACGGGAAATTTGGCAAAATGCGCGTCCTTCCCATGGCCGAGCGACAGTCCGTGTTGGATTTTTTCACCAACCTGCCCATTGTCGCCTGCAACAGTCAATTGCGGGTGGTACATGCGGCCTGGCATACGCCTTCTTTCAACGAGATCGGCTCGCAGGCGCTGACTTCCATCGTTGAATACTTTGACGCACGAGAAAGGCAGACCAACGATGTTATCCACAGCGATAGCCGGTTTCAGTATTATGTTGCGGAGCAGAAGCAATGGCGTGTGCATATTTCCGACGAGGCGCAAGCCGTCCCTTTCCTGGGAGCAACGGCCTATATGCGTGAACTCAGACAAATGGCCAATCCGATCCGGGTGTTGACTTCCGGCGTGGAAACGGCCGATAGCGGGACCTTGTTCAGCGGGGGAGAATGGCGTTTTGTACAACGGGCGCGCTGGTGGGACACCTATACCGAAGCGGTGCCGGTCCTGATCGGGCACTACTGGCGCAACCCGCAGGACAAGCCAGTCAGCGCATTGTCTCGAGGTCGCGACCTGTTCGCAGGTGTGGCGCCGTACGACTGGCACGGCGCATGCGGTAATGTGTTTTGTGTGGATTATTGTGTCGGCGCCCGGTTCCTGGAACGATCCGGCGTGATGGCGCAGGGACAAACCCGACTTGCCGCCATGCGCTGGCCCGAGCGCACGCTCATGTTTGATTCGGGTGAGCAGGTTGCCACAGGGAATTTCGGCAGGCCGGCAGGGTAGCAACGGCCAGCCGGCTTTGTATTTTGCCTGGAGCAATTCGGGCATACCCCTGTTGAAAATTCATCGAAATAAATGCAATATCTGTGCTATAAGAGATGTGATCACACAACAGACAAGATGGCCAGGCCCGCAAGCGAGGTAAGCGCGATCATTCGCAGGAGAGTCGCAACCAGGTCAAGATATCAGGCATTTCGAGATAACAAGCAATTTGAGACAACAAGCATATTTAGTCCTGGAGGAGGGAATAATGGCTGGTGTAAAACGTAGGAGTTTTTTGAAATCGATGTCCGCTGTCACGGCGGCATCGGCTTTTGGACTGAGCTATTCTGATGTGATTCTGGCGCGTCGCGCCGATTTTCGGCTCAAATTTGCCAATAACCTGCCGGTGTCCCATCCCATGAATATCCGTGCCAAGGAAATGGTTGATGCCATCAAGAAAGAAACGGACGGCGCTGTAGATATTCGTGTATATCCAAGCAGCCAGCTGGGAAATGATACCGACACGCTCTCTCAAATTCGTGCTGGCGCCGTAGACTTTTTTACGCTTTCGCCCATTATCATGGGGACGCTTATCTCCAAAACGCAGATTTCCGGTATTGGTTTCGGCTTCAAGGACTACGACCAGGTCTGGAAGGCCATGGACGGTGAACTGGGCGCCGCCGTGCGCGAAGAAATCGAGAAGGGTTCGAACCTGACCGCTTTCGATAAGATCTGGGACAATGGTTTCCGGATTATTACCACCAGCTCCAAGCCGGTCAAAACGCCTGATGATCTGACCAGTGTCAAACTGCGTGTGCCGCCAAGCCCGCTGTGGACG
This sequence comes from Advenella sp. FME57, assembly GCF_014897675.1. Lineage (GTDB taxonomy): Bacteria > Pseudomonadota > Gammaproteobacteria > Burkholderiales > Burkholderiaceae_B > Advenella. The sequence goes on from NZ_JABUXU010000001.1 coordinate 14,653, forward strand.
TCCATGTTCAAAAGCCTGGGCGCATCGCCAACCACGATCAACTTTGCCGAAACCTATTCAGCACTGCAAACCCATATCGCCGACGGCCAGGAAAATCCGATCACCCTGATCGAGACAGCCAAGCTGTATGAGGTACAGAAATACGCCTCTCTTACTAATCACATGTGGGATGGATTCTGGTTCCTGGCGAACCGGGACAACCTGGCCAAGGTGCCCAAGGATATGCAGGAAGTGATTCGCAAGCACGTGATGGGCGCCAGCCTCAAAGAGCGGGACGATCTTGCCAAATTGAGCCTGACTGTCAAACAGACGTTGGAAGGTGAGGGTATGGTCTTTAATGAAGTAGACACCAACGCTTTCCGTGGCAAACTGAAGGATGCCGGTTTTTACGAAGAATGGAAGAAATCCTTTGGCGATCCGCTTTGGTCAAAACTGGAGCAATTTACCGGAGCGCTGTCTTGAATGTAAGCATTGCCAGCCAATCGGCTGGCGTCAATACCCATATGCTTTCCAGAAGTGTCGTCGCCGTCAAGACCGCAGTGATGCGGTTGGTCGGTTTGCTGGCTGTGGCAATGCTGGTATTCGAATCGGCATTGCTCTTTACCGGTGTGGTGTTTCGCTATTTCCTGCATAAACCCATTATTTGGTCCGACGAGCTGGCGCAGTCTGTATTTATCTGGTTGTGCATGTTCGGCGCCGCGCTGGCGCTGGACCGGCACGAACATATGCGGCTGACTGCCGTAGTAGCGCGCTTTTCCAGGCGGGCCCAGAATTGGTTTGAAACACTGGGGCTGGTGATTATTCTGTTGTTTGCCGCGTATCTGATCGGGCCCGGATTTCATCATGCCGGCAGCCAGATGGTGGTCACCTCGCCGGCGCTCAATATTCCCGATGGCTATAGGGCGCTTGCGATTCCGGTGGGCATGTGCCTGTTTGCCTTTATTGCCCTGAGCCATTTGCTGGCGCACTCGCGCTGGCAGGACATTATCTCTGCGGCGGCCGTTGTCGCGGTGGTGGGCTATGCGCTCTGGTATTTTGCCGATTTTATGTACGACATAGGCAATCTTAACCTTATCGTATTTTTTGTGCTGGTGCTGGGCGCATGTGTCATGAGTGGCGTGCCCATTGCCTTTTGCTTCGGTATCGCCACGCTGGCCTATATCGTCAATATTGCGGAAGTGCCGCCGTCCATTGTCGTGACGCGCATTGATGAAGGGGCTTCGCATCTCGTGTTGCTGGCCGTGCCGCTGTTCGTGGTATTGGGCGTATTGCTGCAGATCAGTGGCATGGCGCGCAAGCTGATTGATTTTATGTCATCTATACTGGGCCATATTCGTGGTGGGCTCAATTATGTACTGCTGGGCGCCATGTTCCTGGTCTCCGGTATTTCAGGCTCCAAGGTGGCAGACATGGCCGCGGTCGCGCCGGCACTGTTTCCGGAAATGAAACGCAAGGGCGCCGACGAAAATGACCTGGCGGCACTGTTGTCGGCCACCGGCGCGATGACCGAAACCATTCCGCCCAGTCTGGTGCTGATTACGATTGGGGCCGTATGCGGCGTATCAATCAGTGCGCTTTTTATTGGCGGGCTGGTGCCGGCGCTGGTGTGTACGCTGGCCATTGCTTTGGTGTGCTATCTGAAGTCCCGCAAAAACGCGCAGGATACGCTTGAACGCGCCAATGCTGCCGAGATTGGCCGCACTTTTGTGTGGGCGCTGCCGGTGCTGATCCTGCCGATCATTATCCGCGTGTGTGTGGTCGAAGGCGTTGCAACGGCGACTGAGGTGGCTTCCATTGGCATCGTGTATGTCATTATTTACGCAATCATTGTGCAGATGCTTATCGGTGGTGTAGACAAATCGCGCATTTATCCCATGCTGATTGAGGCGACTTCGCTCTCGGGCGCCATTTTGCTTATTATTGGCGTTGCCACTGCCATGGCCTGGGCACTGACCCAATCAGGTTTTTCCACGACGCTTGTTGAATTCATGACGCATATTCCGGGCGGGGTGTTCGGTTTCATGACGGTGAGTATTGTGCTTTTCGTTTTGCTGGGCAGCATCCTGGAAGGCATTCCCGCCATTGTGCTGTTCGGCCCGTTGATTTTCCCGGCGGCTCAGGCCATGCACATTCATGAGGTGCATTACGCCATTGTGGTCATTCTTGCCATGGGTATTGGTTTGTTTGCTCCGCCGCTGGGCGTGGGCTTTTATTCGGCCTGCGCGATCAGCAAGGTCAATCCCGACAAGGTCATTCCAAAAATGTGGCTGTATCTGGCTGTTCTGCTGGTAACCACGTTTGTCATTGCGTTTGTACCCTGGTTTTCTATCGGGTTCCTTTGATGGGTCCGCTCTGATCCCTTATTCAGTATAGGTGGTGCAGTATGAGTGATAGTTCTGCAAGTGATTTGCGCGTCGCGGTGGTTACCGGTGGCGGCAATGGCATTGGCCGGGCAATTGTCGAGGCTTTTGCGCATGCCGGTTATCAGACCATGATCGCCGACCTCAACGAGGCAGACTCGCAGGCGCTGGAGACTTCGCTCAACGGGCAATCGCTACAGGCGCGCTTTCTCAGGCTGGACGTAGCTGACGCGGACAGCATTGCGCAGTTTTTTGCTACTGTAGAGCGCGATTATGGCCGCTGCGATGTCCTGGTGAACAATGCAGGCATTGCCAAAACTGTGGCCTATCTGGATTATCCGAAGGACCATTGGGATAAGGTCATGCAGGTGAACGTAACCGGGCCATTTCTGATGTCACAGTATGCTGGGCGGCTGATGCAAAAAAGGCACTCGGGGCGTATCGTTAATATCGCATCTGTGAGTGGTGAGCGCGCAAGCTGGGGTCGAGCGGCCTATGGTACATCGAAGGCCGCTGTTTTCGGGCTGACGCGGCAGATGGCCCTGGAGCTGGCCGAATTTGGCATCACGACCAACGGGATTGCGCCGGGTCCGGTGGATACGCCGCTTACCCAGCAATTGCATACACAGGCCACCCGGGACGAGTTCATTGGCTCAATCCCCATGGGACGTTACGGTACGCCGCAGGAAATTGCCCAGGTCTGCCTGTTCCTGGCGTCCGAGGCTGCATCATATATCAACGGTCATGTGATTCCGGTCGATGGCGGTTTTCTGGCTGCAGGCATTATCGGACATTGACTGCTTATGTCAACTGTCATAGTTTCAATTTAAGGGAGTCGATTGTAATGCGTGTGTCAATGACGGGCTGGGCCCATTCGAAATTCGGAAAAATGGATGGCGTTGATCCTGAACAGATGATCGGCGACGTGGCGCTGCAGGCTATTGCCCATGCCGGTCTGGAGCATAGTGATATAGATTCGCTGCACGTTGGCCATTACAACGGTGGATTTTTATACCAGGATTTTCCGTCCTCGCTGTTGTTCAATGCGATTCCGGCATTGCGATTCATTCCGGCTGTACGGCTGGAAAATGCCTGCGCCACCGGTTCGGCGGCGCTGCATTCTGCGCTCAATGCGGTTGCCAGTGGACGCAGCCGTTATGCGCTGGTGCTTGGCTTTGAGAAAATGTCGGAACTGTCTACACCGCAAATCGGAGACGTTCTGCTCAAATGTTCCTATGCCAGGGAAGAGGCGACGGTTGCCGGTGGTTTTGCCGGCCTGTTTGGCAATGTCATTGCCAAAACCTATTTCGATCGCTATGGTGATCAGTCTGACGCGCTGGCGATGATTGCCGCCAAGAACCACCATAACGGCCTGTCCAATCCGTATGCACATATGCGAAAAGATTTCGGTTTCGAGTTTTGTCGCACGGAATCGGAAAAAAATCCCTTCGTGGCTGGCCCGCTCAAGCGTACCGATTGCTCACTGGTATCTGACGGCGCAGCGGCCATCATTATTTGTCGGGATGATGACGTTCGCAATAGCGACAATCAGGTGCGCTTTCTTGCAACATCGCAGGTCAATGATTATCTGCCCATGAGCCGTCGCGATCCCATTGCTTTCGAAGGGGCAACGCGTGCCTGGCAGCAGGCGCTGGCTGACAGCAGCCTGAGCCTGGGCGAGCTGTCGTTTGTGGAAACCCATGACTGCTTTACCATTGCCGAGTTGATTGAGTACGAGGCCATGGGGTTGGCCCGCCCGGGGCAAGGCGCGCGTGTCATCCTGGACGGCATCAGTGCCAGGGACGGGCGCTTGCCGGTGAACCCGTCGGGTGGTCTCAAATCCAAAGGGCATCCCATTGGAGCGACCGGCGTATCCATGCACGTCATGGCCGCCATGCAGCTAAGCGGGCAGGCGGGGGACATGCAGTTGCCGGTAGCGGATCGTGCCGGTGTCTTTAATATGGGCGGCTCGGCAGTCGCCAATTATGTAAGTATTCTTGAGCGCGCCTGATGCGCGTGTGATATGCCCGCGATCCCGCGATAAACGCAGGTATCGGGTCAATCTGGAATGGTGTCATGCTCAAGCCGGTAAAAAATATTGGTAACTTTCTGACTGATGTCAGTTTGCGTTTTGCGGAACTGCCTGGTCTTATTCATGGTGACCGTACCTATAGCTGGGGTACGCTTAACGCCAGGGTCGATGCGCTTGCTCATGCTTTAAGGAAACTTGGCATAGACAAGGGCGACCGTATTTTGATCCATTCCTCCAATAACGTGCAGTTGTTCGAAAGCTGCTGGGCAACCTTCAAGCTGGGCGCTATCTGGGTTCCCACTAACGTGCGGATTACCGAGGCGGAAATTGCCTATCTAGCCTCTGCGAGCCGCGCGTCGATCGTCATATATGACGATGGGTATGCGGGTCACGCCAACAGTTGCTGTCACGCCGCAGATTCTGTCAGGCATGTGATTGCCATAGGCGAGCCGCAAGAGGACGAGCACAGCTACGAGGCGTTGCTGGCGCAGCATAGAGGCGACGGTCGCTTCGAAGCGATTGATGTGGATTATGAAGACCCCCTTTGGTTCTTCTTTACGTCTGGGACCACCGGGCTCCCCAAGGCCGGCGTGCTGTCGCACGGTCAAATGGCGTTTGTGATTACCAATCATCTGGCGGATCTGCTGCCTGGTATTGACCAGCATTCCCGGTCCCTGGTGGTCGCGCCGCTGTCGCACGGTGCAGGAATTCATGCCATTGCCAATACAGCCAGGGGGGCAGCCAGCATATTGCCTGGCTCGGCACGGCTCGATTGCGCCGAAGCATGGCAGCTGGTTCAGCAATATCGCGTTGACAATATGTTTACCGTGCCCACCATTGTCAAACGGCTGACTGAAGACCCGGCGGTGGACCAGTTTGATCATTCGTCATTGAAATACGTGATTTATGCGGGTGCGCCCATGTATCGGGAGGACCAGAAACATGCATTGCGCAAACTGGGCAAGGTGCTGGTGCAATATTACGGACTAGGCGAAGTGACAGGCAATATCACGGTGCTGCCGGCGCATATGCACCAGCAGGATGATAGCGCCGCTGACGCCAGGATCGGCACCTGCGGATACGCCAGAACGGGTATGGAAATAGCGATCCTGGATGAGCAAGGCCAGCGCTGCGATGCCGGCATGACAGGTGAAATCTGCGTGCGCGGTCCGGCAGTATGCATGGGGTATGACAACAACGCTGCGGCCAATGAGAAAGCATTTCGTTATGGCTGGTTTCACACTGGTGATCTGGGCCATCTGGATGAGCAGGGCTTCCTGTATATTACCGGGCGCCAGTCAGATATGTATATTTCGGGTGGCTCCAATGTGTACCCGAGGGAAATTGAAGAGGCTTTGCTGACGCACACTGCTGTTTCTGAGGTGGCCGTGTTTGGCGTGCCCGATGAAAAATGGGGAGAAGCCGGTGTCGCGGTAGTGGTATGCAAAAGCGGCTGCAGGACTGATGCCGTAGCACTGAACCGTCACCTGAATGGTAAAGTGGCACGGTACAAGTATCCGGCCAGATATTACTTCTGGGATTCCATGCCAAAATCGGGCTATGGGAAAATTGTCAAAAAAGACTTGCGACGCATGGTGCAGGATGATGCAACGGCTTAACTCAAGAGTGCTATCTCTGGCCCGGCAGGGCCAAAGCAACTGGGTGCTTGATGTGCCCGAAGGCGCATCGCTCTGGGAGTGGGTATCTGCCGCCTTCGCACAGTACGACATTCAAAGCGCGCATCTGGATTTGATGGGCGGGCATCTTCGTTCTGCCATTTTTTATACCGGATATCCTGATCCGGCTGGCAAGCGCATTGCGCAATATGGTGCGCCTAACCACACCGGCCATGCAACACTGATCTCAGCCATGGGCATATACGGAAAGGATAGGGACGACAAGCCCCTGCTGCATTGCCATGGTTGTCTTGTGACCGGCAATGGCCAGACACAGGGCGGCCATCTGGACACGCAGCAATGCATCGTGGGGCAGACAGGGATACGCATTTATGTGACGGCGACAAGCGAGATCGAATTTGTCGCCAGACTGGACGCCACTTCCGGTATGTATGTATTTCATCCGCAATTGGCAGAGCATATTGGTGGCATTGCAGATCGTGCTGTGGTGTCTGCTGCGCACGAGCGCTGAAGTTTGGCCCAGAACGGCAAAGGAACAGACGTATGGAATCCAGTATCAGGCACTGCCGGGTAGGGCGTGTGGTCAATGCCCGGTTTTTCTGTAATGACGATCTGATCACCGGCATGGAGGACATCTGTCGCGAGCACGAAATTGCTCAGGGCGTTATCAAAGGCGGGCTTGGCAGTCTGTTCAAGTCCAGTCTGGAAATCATGACCGATGAAGGCGTGCTGCGCAGTATCAATGTGGAAGGCTTCGCGGTGGAAATTCTGAGCATGAACGGACACGTGCGCCGTGATCGTGAAGGAAAAACCGAAGTGGAGCTCTACGGGATTGTGGCCAACAATGCAGGCCAAGTGTTTGCCGGCAGATTTATCAAAGGCGGCTCACCCGTGTGTATTACGATAGAAGTCATGGTTCAGGAATGGCTCGATTAAGCTCGATGGCTTGACGGTCTCAGGTGGCAGCAATGACGCAGCATGGCGCGCCATGGGCTGCCGATGTCGAAGAGAAATACCACCTGCTTTGCTATCGCTGTCACATAACGGCCCTGACCGTGACGTCGTACTGCGGCAACGTCGCGCGCTTTTAGGGTCAATACATGGCGGCAGGTAGACTGCCAACCGCCATGTATTGCTTGCTCACGCCTTTATTGCTGAACCCCTTGTTGCTGGTACCTACATTGTCACACCCAACGGCCATGGGGCAAACTCGTTCTGTCCATAGCCATGCAATTCGCTTTTGGTTTTTTTGCCGGATGCCGAGTCCAGCATCATGCGATAGATTTTTTCACCCAGGCTGTCTACCGTTTCTTCACCGCTGATGATCGTGCCGCAGTTGATATCGATATCTTCTTCCTGGCGCTGCCACAAGGCGTTGTTGGTGCTCAGCTTGAGCGAAGGCGAGGGTGTACAGCCGTAAGCCGAGCCGCGACCTGTTGTAAAACAAATCAGATTGGCGCCCGAGGCGACCTGTCCGGTGGCCGATACCGGGTCAAAACCGGGAGAATCCATGAACACCATGCCTTTTGCCGTAACGGGCTGCGCATACTCGTAAACGTCATTAAGATTGGTGGTGCCAGCCTTGGCAACTGCGCCCAGTGATTTTTCCAGAATGGTCGTCAGCCCGCCAGCCTTGTTGCCGGCAGACGGATTGTTATTCATTTCGGCAAAATTGCGTTCGCAATAATCTTCCCACCACTTGATCCGGGCTACCAGTTTTTCCCCAACTTCGCGGCTGACGGCGCGCTGGGTCAGTAGATGCTCTGCGCCATAAATCTCGGGCGTTTCGGAAAGAATGGCGGTACCGCCGGCGCGCACCAGGCGATCAACCGCCGCACCCAGCGCCGGGTTTGCAGTAATACCGGAATAGCCGTCAGAGCCGCCACATTGCAGGCCCACGGTAAGATGCGATGCGGAGACCGGCTCACGCTGGACTTCATTGGCGGCAGGTAGCATGGATTTGACCACCGCAATGCCTTTGGCGACGGTTTTCGCGGTGCCGCCGGTATCCTGAATGGTAAAGGTTTGCAGGTTGACGCTCTCCTTCATGTTGCCGGACGCAAGAATCGCCGAGATCTGATTGGATTCACAGCCCAGGCCGACCATCAGCACCGAATGAAAGTTGGGGTGTTTTGCGTAGCCGACCAGGGTGCGCCTGAGGGTTTCCACAAACAGCCCCTCGGCTGCGTGACCACAGCCGGTGGCATGGGGCAGGGCGACCACACCGTCAACGTTGGGAAAGTCCGCTAACGCTGCGGGGTTGATATCGCGGCGAAAATGGTCTGCAATGGCTTTGGCAGCGGTCGCCGAACAGTTGACAGAGGTGAGAATGCCGATGAAGTTACGTGTTGCAACCCGGCCATCTGGCCTGACGTAACCCATGAACTGGTCGGTATTTTCGTTGACTGGCACATCCTTTGCATGAGAGCCGAAATCGTAATCACGCTCGAAGTCCATCATGGTCATGTTGTGTGTATGGACATGCTGGCCAGCGCGAATGTCGCGTGTCGCCTTGCCAATGATTTGGTTGTAGCGGCGAACCGGGCTGTCTTTTGCGATATCCACGGTAGCGATCTTGTGTCCGGCTGGAACCAGCCCGAGGATGGCGATCCCGTCCTCTGTGTTGCCCTGCATCAGCTGTTCAGTTGCAATAATGACATTATCATTGGCATGCAGTCGTATGGTCTTCTTCATTGAGTTCCTCTGGATTTCGCTTTGAAATAATGGATGTTGTTTTAGCCAATGATGGCCATCAGGCGCTGATGAGCGCGGGTCAAATGGCGTTGCATGGCGGCCTGCGCCTGCAACGGGTCGCGCTCTTCAATGGCCAGGCAGATGTACTCATGCTCCTGCATGGCCGCCAGCCAGGCCTGCTGATCGTCAAAATGCCGGTGCATGGTGCGGGCAATCGGCCGGTAGCGCTGGTCGAACAGGCTGGTAATGGTCTGTATGACCAGTTGATTGTCTGTACTTTGCGCCAGTATTGTATGAAAAAGTCGATCTGCATGGGCCATGCGGGCATTGGTGGATAGATCGTTTTGCGCCAAGGCCGCCTGCATGTCGGTCAGGCTTTTTCTGAGTTTTTTACGCAGGCCGGGCGACATGAAACGGGCCGCTTCTGCAGCTACGGCAGATTCCAGAAAATAGCGCATCTGGTTGACCTCTTTCGGGCTGTCTTCTGCAATGCTATGCAGCATCAGGGCCGCATGGGCCAGGGGAGCGCCATTAGGAGCATCATCCGGCATATCTTCAGCCTGAGCTTGCTGACTACTGGCAGCCTCGTCTGTTTCTGCCTGAACCTCACGCTGGGGTTCGATACGCGGCATCTTGTCGGCGCCGGCATGATCCACCTGTCCCGTTGATCCGGTTTGCGCTGAGCTGCTTTTTACGTAAATGCCCGATCCGATCCGGATTTCAACTTCATCCTGCAGTTCCAGAACGATCAGTGCTTCACGCAGCGTCGGCCGCGACACCCCCAGCTGTTGGGCAAGCTCTCTTTCGGAAGGCAGGCGGGCGCCTGCACCGATGCATAGGTTCGCAATAACCGTGCGCAATTGCGCAGCGGTCTGCAAATAGGCTCTTGCCGCCATTTTGCGCGATGGGGACGGTGTGTCGGAAGTCATATTTTTAATTGAAATCAAATTAAATCCAATATAGGGGATTCAACTTAAGTGGTCAAACCAATTGTGGTGTAAATATGCATTTTATAGGGTTTTCTATAAGTGGTTTTACCAATTAGTCCGTGTAGGATGTCTTACTTTTATCACAGTCAAAAGCGGGTCAGACATGACTTATGAGTTCGATTTCAGTTCTGTCTTTGCCTACTGGCAGTTTTTCCTGGAAGGGGCGCGTACGACGGTTGTCATGTCGTTCTGGTCCACGCTGGCCGGGTTTATTCTTGGCGTGATGTGCGCGATCGCTCGTAGTTCGTCCATTTCGTGGTTGAGCAAAACGGTCGGTGCCTATGTCGAGGTGATTCGCAATACGCCGCTGATCATCCAAAGCTACTTTCTGATTTTCGGCATGTCCAGTGTGGGGCTGACCATGCCGATTCTGGTCGGCGCCATACTTGCACTTGTCATCAATATTACGGCCTATACCTGTGAGATCGTTCGGGCCGGAATCGAATCGGTGCCGCGCAGCCAGCGGGAAGCGGGCGAGTGCCTGGGCTTATCGCCTTTGCAGGTGTACTGGCATATTATTCTGGTGCCGGCCCTGGAGCGTGTATACCCGGCGCTTACTAGCCAGTTCATTTTGCTGATGCTGGTTACCAGTGTGCTGTCGGCGGTGGGCACCGAAGATTTGTTTGGAGTGTCTGGTCAGGTGCAATCCATGACGTTCCGCAATTTTGAAGTGTTTGTCATTCTCTGGGGAATCTATCTGGCCATGTCTCTGATGGTCCGCGCCATTTTCTGGATGTTGTCCAAATTGCTTTTTGTACGCAGGCGTCGCCTGGGCACCTTGCTTTGAACTGGAGCGCTGAAATATGAATTATGAACAGCTGATTTTTCTGTTGCAGGGCGCCTGGGGTACCTTTGTGCTGTCTGTCCTTACGTTTGTGTTTGCCAGTGCAGTGGGGCTGATGATCGCGCTGATGCGCGTGTCTGCCAATCCCATTGCCCGTGGCGCAGCCTTTACCTATATTCAGGCCATCCAGGGTACGCCGCTGCTGGTGCTGATGGGCGTCTGTTTTTACGGCCCGACCATCCTGGGCTTTACGTCGGTACCTGCGCTGACGGCTGCCGTGCTGGCGTTGACCATTCAGTCGTCTGCATTTCTGGGTGAAATCTGGCGAGGCTGTATCGAATCGGTGCCGAAAAACCAGTGGGAAGCGGCCGAGTGCCTGGGCTTGAACCGTATTCAGCGCATGTTCCAGGTTATTTTGCCGCAGGCATTGCGTATCGCCGTACCGCCCACTGTGGGGTTTATGGTGCAGATCGTCAAGAATACCTCCATTGCCTCTTTGGTGATCGGTTTTGCCGAGTTGTCCTATAACGCGAAAATACTCAATAACGCAACTTTCCAGCCATTTCTTTACTTCGGGCTTGCCGCGGTCTTGTATTTCATCATTTGTTATCCGCTGTCGCGACTCAGTCTGAAGCTAGAGCGCAAGCTGAACGTATCTCGCGGCTGAAATGCAAAATTACACAAAGGAGCCTATATGAATTCAGTGCCTTCGCAGCAATCAGTAGCCGAGCTGCCTGTCAGCGCACCAGTGCCGCCAGACAACGGACAGGCAGGCATACAGCCCTTATCGCGCGACGGTAAAGCGATAACCGGCGATATCGTGCGCCTGGACAATGTGCATAAATGGTTCGGTGACAATCATGTACTCAAAGGTATCGACCTGAGCGTCAAACCAGGCGAAATTATTGCCATTATCGGCCAGAGCGGGTCGGGCAAGAGCACGGCACTGCGCTGCATGGATCATCTGGAACAGATCGACAAGGGTTCGGTGACGGTATGCGGACATACTTTTGGCGCGGATATCCCAAAGTCTGACCTGAAGATGCTGCGCCAGGATGTAGGGATTGTTTTCCAAAGCTATAACCTGTTCCCGCATTTGACCGTCGAGCGCAATATCACACTTGCGCTAACCTCAGTCAAGAAGATGGGCAAGAGCCAGGCAAAGCAAATCGCGCAAACCGTACTGGCGCAGGTTGGCCTGTCGGAGAAAAGCCAGATGTATCCGGAACAACTCTCGGGCGGACAGCAGCAACGCGTTGCCATTGCCCGCTCATTGGCCATGGGTCCCAAACTCATGTTGTTCGATGAGGTGACCTCTGCGCTGGATCCACAGTTAACCGGGGAGGTGTTGCGTGTTATCGAAAAACTGGCGCGTGAAGGTATGACGATGGTGCTGGTAACGCACGAAATGGCATTTGCCATGAAGGTCGCACATCGTATTGTTTATATGTATCAGGGAAAAATCCATGAACAGGGCGGGCCGGACATGCTGCGAAATCCGCAGACCCCTGAATTGAAGCACTTCCTGGATATCGGCCTGTAATCCGGGTTCGCTATAAAAGAAGCTAAACGTACCCTTGATTAAGCGTACCCCTTATTTTTGTTGATTCGTTAGAAAACAATATTCCACACAGGAGACAATAATGACTTATTCGCTCAAGCCCGCGCTTGCGGCAATCACCCTTGCGACGGCACTGCTGGGCACGGCGGCACCCGCCTGTGCCAACACCCTGGAACAGATCATGCAGCAGAAAGTGTTGCGGGTTGCCATCGACCTGAGCGCGCCCCCTTATGGCATGAAAAGCGAAACCATGAAGGAAGTGGGTTCGGACGTTGAAACGGCCACTCTGCTGGCAAAGGATCTGGGTGTAACGCTGCAAGTTGTCTCGACCACCCAGGCCAATCGTATTCCATTTCTGCTTACCAATAAGGCCGACATTGTCATTTCAAGTTTGTCGATCACGCCGGAGCGGGCAAAGGTGATTGATTTTTCAATACCCTATGCCGTGATCCAGTCTGTGATAGGCGCGCCCAAGGACGCACCCATCAAGCAGATGAAGGATCTGGCAGGCAAGACCGTGGTCACGGCCAGGGGCACCACCAATGATCAGAACGTCACCAAGCTGGCACCACCGGGAACAAATATTGTACGTTTTGAAAACGATGCGACAGCCATTACCGCGATAACCAGCGGACAGGCGAATATTTTTTCGACCGCACCTTCCATTATTGCCGCGCTCAATAAAAAGGATCCGGCCAAAGCCCTGGATATCAAGGTTGTGATGTCGACCTCGAAAATGGGTATCGGCGTCGCCCGCAACAATCCCGAATTGAAAGAAAAAATCAATGAACTGATACGCCAGAATCTGAAAAATGGCCAGTTAAATACCATCTTCAAAAAATATCATGCAACCGATTTGCCGCAGGACGTCTTGGCTGAAGGCAAATAACTAACGGGCGTGTTGCGCGCGCCGTTTCTTCAGAGCGGGGCTACGGGCGGCGTGTGTACCGCGTCCCAGTAGCCGTCTGAAGCGTAGTGCTGCTTGAGCATATCGATAAAGCTGCGGGTGCGCTGGGGCAGGTGCTTGCGGTTTGGCAATACGGCATAGATCCCGTTGGGCGCGGTTGCATAGTCGTCCAGAACAGTGACCAGGCGACCGGCATTCAGGTCGGCCTGTACTTCCCACAAGGACCGCCACGACAGGCCGAAGCCATGCAATGCCCATTCGTGCAGGACACTGCCATCGGAGCATGCCAGACGACTGGCAGGTTTGAAGGCGCGCGTGCTGCCTTTTTCGCGGAATAGCCACCCCTTGCTTTGGCTGCCTTGCGGGCCGAAGGAGAGACATTCATGTTTGACCAGATCAGCGGGTACCTTGGGTGTGCCTTGCCGCTTCAGATATGCGGGCGAGGCGACCACCACCCGGCGGTTTTCAGCCAGCTTTAATGCGATTAGTTGGGAGTCTGGCAGGTCGCCGATGCGGATGGCGCAGTCATATTGCTCTTCGAACATGTCGATGATTCTGTCGGTCAGATCCAGTGTGACGCGGATGTCGGGATGGAGCAGGCAAAAATCCGGTATGTGCGGCGCCACATGCTGTCGGCCGAAACCGGCAGGCGCGGTCAATCGCAAGGGACCGGCAATTTTTACCTTGCCCTGCGTTATCTGGCTCTCGGTTTCTGCCAAATCCTTGAGGATGCGCTGGGCTTCTTCGACAAAGGCGTGGCCTTCAGGCGTGAGGGTGAGCTTGCGAGTGGAACGAATCAGCAGTTTCACCCCAAGGCGCTCTTCCAGCGCATCGATACGGCGGCCCATCATCGCAGGGGCGATGCTATGCTGCTTAGCGGCAGCCGACAGGGTGCCAAGCGTGGCAACTGCGACAAAACTTTCCAGTTGGGTGAAGCGATCCATGGCTTGTGCGTCTTGAGTCTGGTTGAATGAACAATCCGGTCATTGTACCTTCGAATGGTGACGGACTGCGCAATCAGTAGTGGTAGGCAGTGTGCATGGAGAAGCTCCAGTCACGACGTCCCGTTTCGCTGGCGTCGGGCGCGTAGGTCAGTTCGCTGAAGGTGGCGCAGCCAGCGCGATTGACCGCAATAATGGAGGAGCAACGGGTGCCGTAATTCTCGCTGATGATGAAAGGGCTGCTCAGCAGCCGCTCGCGTTCCAGCGGAATGCCGGTGGCGGGTAAGGCGTCGTCAGGCGCAGGGGTCGTATCTTTAAGCAGTTTGAATACCTGTTGCAGGGCATCGGGACAGCAGTCGGGCGTGAGCGCATCCAGGCCGCGACGCAGGCGTTCGGCCTTGGGCCAGGGGGTGTCCAGCAAGTGATTGGATAGAATATAGCTGCCATGCGTCAGCTTTTGCGGTGGCGCATCCTGTCGATTACCGGTGTAGTAAACCTCGCTGACATCACCCACGATCAGATTGAAGCCATTATAGTTATCGCCGCTTTTCCACACCTGCGCGGCGTAGTCGCCTGCGGTCATATCCCCATCTACAAAGTTGCTCACCAGCAGGCCGCGTGTGGGGGCCTGGGGGATAAAGCCGGAAGGTTCGCGAAAATTGGTCAGCATGGCAAAACGGCCGTTTCTGTTGATCGCCAGCCACGTGCCGCCGCCGCTCAGATCCAATCCCGAGAAAACGTCAGGATTGGCATCCCAAGGCGCGGCCGGCTGAGCTGGCCTGGTGTGAAATTCGTCACGATTGGCGGCGATATAAAGTGGCCAGTCGGGATCTTTGGCAATGGACAAATAAATAATGCACATGGAAAGCATCCTTCATGAAACAATGGTCTGAGGCTGTTTGATCAGGCAGCCGCATTCACGTCCTGGGCAATAAGGCTGTTCAGGCGGAACAGGCGTTCCCGCTTAAGGACCGTCTCCAGGGGCTCTCGGGGACGGCCGATCTTTACGGCATCGTCGGGAATCAGGGCCAGCAGTTGCATAAACAAATCAGGGTTCAATTCATAGCACTTGATCAGAAACTGATCTGGATCGAACAGAGACAAGCCAAGCAGGCGCAGTTCGCTGCGGTTGAAGTCTCGCAGGTTTCGGGTCAGAATGCAGACAGACTGGCCGCGAAACTGGGCAAGCGCGGCCCGGCCAGCAGCAATGACGTGCCAATCCTTTGGGTCGCTTTTGGACAGCCCCGTTTCGAATTCATTGACTATTCCCATATCGGCCCGGGGAAAGGCCGCTTGCATGTCCACCCATTGGATTGCGATGTCGTCTTCGGGTACGGCCCAAACGCGGCTGGCGTTGCGGCGCCATTCCTGGCCGATGTAGTCGGCCCAGACTGGTTCGAACATGCCCGATTGCGCCAGACGCAGCAGCAGGTTCTTCAGAATGGTGGACATCAGCACACAGGTATCCAACACGACACGCTGGGGCAACAGGTTACTGGCGGCGAGGGGATCGCGCTCGGCAGCGGTGTCGGGAAAGCCTGAATTCATTGAACGGTCTTCGGAGCGGTTAAAATTTGATTGTACCGGCTGTGGTACCGTTCTTTGGGTGGCAGTCTTTATCATTGGTCAAAAACTGTGCTGTATTACATCTTGAAATGTGGGTAGTTGCCATTATGTATTAAGCAACCTGGCCATATATGCATGGCCGTAATGAATGACATGGGAAGAATCATGAGATTTGACAAATTAACCACAAAATTTCAACAGGCGCTTGCTGACGCCCAAAGTCTTGCCGGCCGTAACGACAATCAGTACATTGAACCGGTTCACGTTCTATCCGCCTTGCTGAGCGATGCCGACAGCGGTGCCGGCAGCCTGCTGGCGCGTGCGGGCGTCGCGGTCAATCGCGTTGGCCCGGCCCTGGACAGCGCCATCAAATCGCTGCCTCAGGTTCAAGGGGTCGACGGCAATGTGCAGATCAGTCGCGAACTGAATGGGCTGCTGACCGCTACGGACAAGGAAGCGGCCCGGCGGGGGGATGCATTTATTGCAAGTGAATTGTTCTTGCTGGCACTGGCCGAAGACAAGGGCGAGGCCGGGCGCATCCTGCGCGACTCCGGCCTGCAGAAAAAAGCGCTCGAGGCGGCCATTGAGGCTGTTCGGGGCGGCGCAGCCGTTGAAGACCAGGAAGGCGAAAGCAACCGTCAGGCGCTGAAAAAATACACCACAGACCTGACAGAAAGAGCGCGCATGGGCAAGCTGGATCCGGTTATCGGCCGCGATGACGAAATCCGTCGGGCCATTCAGATTCTGCAGCGGCGCACCAAGAACAACCCGGTGCTCATCGGTGAGCCTGGTGTGGGTAAAACAGCCATCGTGGAAGGACTGGCGCAGCGCATTATCAATGATGAAGTGCCCGAAACCTTGCGCGGGAAACGCGTGCTGTCGTTGGACCTGGCTGCGTTGCTGGCGGGGGCCAAATATCGCGGTGAGTTCGAGGAACGCCTCAAAGCGGTGCTCAAGGAACTGGCGCAGGATGACGGTAGCAATATCGTCTTTATCGACGAAATCCATACCATGGTAGGCGCAGGCAAGGCCGAAGGGGCGATGGACGCCGGCAATATGCTCAAGCCAGCGCTTTCGCGCGGCGAATTGCATTGTATCGGCGCCACCACGCTTAACGAATACCGTAAGTACATTGAGAAGGACGCCGCACTGGAACGGCGCTTCCAGAAAGTGCTGATCAACGAACCCGACGTTGAAAGCACAATTGCCATATTGCGCGGTCTTCAGGAGCGCTATGAGTTGCACCACGGTGTCGATATTACCGACCCGGCCATTGTGGCGGCCGCTGAGCTGTCCAATCGCTATATCACAGACCGTTTTTTGCCGGACAAGGCGATTGACCTGATCGACGAGGCTGCGGCGCGTATCCGCATGGAAATTGATTCGAAACCCGAAGTCATGGACCGCCTGGATCGCCGGATTATCCAGCTGAAAATTGAACGCGAGGCGGTTCGTAAGGAAACCGACGATGCATCTGCCCGCCGCCTGAAAGTGATCGAGGATGAACTGGAAAAGCTGCAGCGCGAGTACAACGACTACGAAGAGATCTGGAAAACCGAGAAAGCGGCGGTGCAGGGTGCGCAGTCGATCAAGGAAGAAATCGAGAAGGTCCGGGCGCAAATGGCTGAGTTTCAGCGCAAGGGCCAGTATGAACAATTGGCCGAATTGCAATACAGTCGCCTGCCGGAACTGGAAGGTCGTCTGAAGGCTGCAGAATCAGAAGAGTCCAGCAAGGCCAAGCCACGCCTGCTGCGTACCGAAGTCGGGGCCGAAGAGATTGCAGAAGTGGTTTCTCGCGCGACCGGCATCCCGGTATCCAAAATGATGCAGGGCGAGCGTGAAAAACTGCTTGGCATGGAAGGTTTCCTGCATAAACGTGTGGTAGGCCAGGACGAGGCGGTTACGCTGGTTTCCGATGCAATCCGGCGTTCGCGCGCCGGCCTGTCGGATCCGTCAAGGCCTTATGGATCCTTCCTGTTTCTGGGGCCAACCGGCGTCGGCAAAACTGAGCTGACCAAGGCCTTGGCCGGCTTCCTGTTCGATTCCGAAGACCACCTGGTGCGTATTGATATGAGCGAGTTCATGGAGAAACATTCCGTGGCACGCCTGATCGGGGCGCCTCCGGGCTATGTCGGTTATGAAGAGGGCGGGTACCTGACCGAAGCGGTGCGTCGCAAGCCTTATAGCGTCATTTTGCTTGATGAAGTGGAAAAGGCCCATCCTGACGTGTTCAATATCCTGTTGCAGGTGCTTGATGATGGCCGGCTGACCGACGGACAAGGGCGAACGGTAGACTTTCGCAATACCGTGATTGTGATGACCTCGAACCTGGGTTCGCATCATATTCAGAGTATGGCTGGGGAGTCTTACGAAGCGATCAAGGAAGTAGTCTGGGAAGACGTGAAACAGGCATTCCGGCCTGAATTTCTGAACCGTATTGACGAAGTGGTGGTATTTCATTCGCTGGATAGCGCGCAGATCTCCTCTATTGCGCGGATTCAACTGGATCGTCTGGCAGCTCGGTTGGCGGGTCAGGATATGCATTTGCATATTTCAGATGCAGCACTGGCACTGCTGGCAAAAAGCGGTTTCGATCCGGTATTCGGGGCAAGGCCGTTGAAACGTGCAATTCAGCAACACGTGGAAAACGCCATGGCAAGAAAAATTCTCGAGGGAGAATTTGGTCCGGGCGACACCGTGTTGGTCGATGTAAAGGACGGCGTTTTTTTGTTCAGCCGCGAAAACAGTGATATTGCGGGCTAAAGCCGCTACTTTGCTGTCTAAATAGCCCGGGTGTCTCCCGGGCTATTTTTATATAAATTAAAATTTAATGACAGTTGTATTGACGCCAGCGCATAAATATTCATTGACACAGGTTCTTTTTACCGACATAGTGTCACACATAAGATATTCAAGTTAAAGGAAGCCGTGCTTCGGTTAAACGAAATAGGCTTCTGGTTACAGCGGTACTGTTTGCATGTGTCGTCTCCTTGAAGTCTTGTCCCAAGAGATAGGATTTTATCTCAGTTTTTTTTATACATCAGGAAATCGACATGTCGACAGAATCAGGAATTGTAAAGTGGTTTAATAACGAGAAAGGCTTTGGTTTCATCAAGCCCGCCTCAGGTGGTAAAGATCTGTTTGTGCACCACACAGACATTATCGGTACAGGCTACAAATCACTGCAGGAAAACCAGGAAGTGACTTTCGTGGTTGCTGAAGGTCCTAAAGGTCCTCAAGCTAAAGAAGTTTCAGCCAAATAATTTATTTGCGCTGTGCTGAAAATACCGCCCACGGGCGGTATTTTTTCGTCTGTATCTGACGGTTTGTGGTCTAGTAACAACAAATTTCAGTCGAAATAGTGTCCAATTTCGTCATTGTTATATAAGGATACAAAAAAAGACGCAAATGCTGCGCTGCGCCTGCCTGGCGTGCCGGCCATGAAAAATAGTGTGCTCTTTCTC
Organism: Advenella sp. FME57; assembly: GCF_014897675.1. Lineage (GTDB taxonomy): Bacteria > Pseudomonadota > Gammaproteobacteria > Burkholderiales > Burkholderiaceae_B > Advenella. Next base: position 33,588 of record NZ_JABUXU010000001.1, read on the forward strand.
AGATGCGACCAGAGAACGATTCAGCCACACTGTAAAACCATTGTTACGTATTCAACGTTACTCCGTGCACATAATTCAAGAAATTTATTGAAAATGAGAATAGTTATTATTACAATAACAGGCTGACCTGCAGATGAACATTGACTTCATTCATATTGTCTAATGTTTTTTCGCTGGATGCGGTTCCCGCCTCAAGCGTTGTCTGCTGTAATTGCCTGCACAAGGCACGTATGTTGAGCATGTTTAACGGATCAAATTCCCCCGCGGCAGTTCCTCTGAGCTTTCGGCTCACCGGCCTGGCTGCAGCGCTGGCATTAATGTCAGGCGCGGCCTGGCTTGGCACTCTGGATCTGACGCCACCCATTGTCAAAGCGACCGATACCCCGGTAATGGTAACGATTATCGACGAACCGGTACGTCCACCTCCGAAAGGGGAAGAACTGGCGCCGGCCCCCGAACCAGAGGTACAACCTGAGCCCGAGCCGGAACCCCAGCCTGAACCTGAACCTGAACCTGAGCCTGAACCTGAGCCTGAACCTGAGCCGGTTCAGGAAGAAATTATTCCACCTCCAGAGCCTGTGCCGGAGCCCGTATACGAGCTCAAGCCAGAACCCAAGCCTGTCATAGAACCTAAACCCGAGCCAAAGCCGGAACCCAAACCGAAGCCCAAGCCTAAACCCAAACCGAAGCCCAAGCCCAAGCCCAAGCCAAAACCCAAGCCTGAACCGAAACCGGCGGTCAAGCCTGCAAACAATCTGTCCAATATCAAGATTGATCGCAATATTTCGCTCAAGCCGGTGGGTGTCAGCAATGGTGCGAGTGCCAAGCCTTCGGGCGGCCAGACCAATCAGGCCCCCAAGGTCGTGTCGTCGGTCAGTTATCTGGTCAAGCCTAAACCGACCTATCCGCGCGCAGCAAAAATGCGTGGCGAATCGGGAACTGTTATCGTACGGGTGCATATCTCAACGGCTGGTACGGTCAAAAGCGCGACACTGCGCCAGGCATTACCCTATGACTCGCTCAATGATGCGGCTCTGAGAGCGGTACGACGCGCCCGTTTCAAACCCTATTCAGAAAATGGCGTTCCCCGGGACTCCATCGCCGATATACCTATTGTTTTTCAATAAAGGAATGTATTAATCATGACTACCCCCTGGCTGTCATCCACATTGCTCGCCCTTGCTCAGGCGACAACGGAAACTACGCCGCAGAACCCCGGCATTATGGATTTTCTAATGCAGAGCGATATTGTCGGCAAATCCCTGTTCGGTATTCTTGTTCTGATGGCACTGGTTACCTGGTACCTGATCGTGGTCAAGGTATTAATGAATATCAGTGGAACGCGCAAGGGAAACCGGTTCCTGCAACGCTTCTGGAGTTCGCAGTCTCTGGATCAGGTTGATCAGGATCTGCATAAGTTCGGTGCCCGCGATCCGTTCTCGCGCCTTGCCGACCAGGCCCTTCATGCGCGCGATCATCACAGCCGTTATGGCGCAAGCAATCTGGCCGAACTGGGTACCAATGCGGAGTTTGTCGCCCGCCGCATGAAAAAAGTGATTGATGAGGAAACGGCTCAGGCCGAGAACGGACTGTCAGTCCTGGGCTCCATTGGCTCGACTGCGCCGTTTGTCGGGTTGTTCGGAACGGTATGGGGTGTTTACCACGCCCTGATCGGTATCGGCATGGCGGAAGCCGGCGTTACCATCAACAAAATCGCCGGGCCGGTAGGCGAGGCGCTGATCATGACCGGCCTTGGCCTGGCTGTTGCCATTCCGGCGGTGCTGGCCTATAACGCCTTTGTTCGCCGCAACCGCGTGATGCTCGCTCGTCTGGACGCATTCGCCCACGATCTGTACGCATTTGTGACAACCGGCCAGCAATTTGAAAGCCAGAACCCCAAAGTACGCAGTTTGCGTGGCGGCGGCGGTCGTTAGTCACACAGGAGATAGCCATGGCTTTTGGAAGTTTTGATCAGAAAAACGGTTCGGCCAGCCCCATGACCGAAATCAATATGGTGCCGCTGATTGACGTGATGCTGGTACTGCTGGTGATCTTTATCATTACAGCGCCGCTGATGGCGCATTCGATCAAGATCGATCTGCCTCAGGTCAGCAGCAGGCCGGTAGAGCAGGAACCGGTCATTATCGATCTGGCGATGGACAAGTCAGGTACCATTTACTGGAATGATGAGCCGGTAGAACAGAATGACCTGAGAGAAATGTTCGTCAACGAAGGCAAGCAAGACCCGCAACCAGAGCTGCGGATCCGGGCGGATGCCGATACGCGCTACGAAGCACTGGCGCAGGTTCTTTCCATGGCAAAAGGGTCAGGGTTGAAAAAACTCGGCTTTATTACCCAACCAGGCAGCGAGAGTGCTGTTGGCGGTTCGGAAAACGCCAGGGATAGCGGTGCGGGCAAGCCGCAAGCGGGTGCAGCGGCGGCGTCAACCGACACGGATGCAGCGGCAACACCTGCCCAATAAAGATAGGTGGCGTCTGATGCGCGCTGCCCGATGGTGTTCCAGGGTAAAAAAGGACTGAACCTGTGCGATATCAGGTTCAGTCCTTTCTTGTAATATAGCAGGGCCGGGTTTGATGGCGGCAACACGTATGGATTGGACAAGGCCGAGAAATCAGGCGGCGGGATTCACTGTCCGTCCAGGGTCGCAGCTTGCGGCAAACAACATGCCTTATAGACAAATGCCTGATTTAAAGCGTTTCTTGCTGCCTACCGTAGAATTTGACCCCGATTGTGATGCGATCACGCCCCTGAGTGCGGCGATGACGGTTGGTGTCGCGCAATGAGTAGACGCAACCGCAGTATTCCTGCTGATAGAATTCTTCGCGCTTGCTGATCTCGATCATGCGGGCCGAGCCGCCACCTTTGCGCCAGTTGTAGGTCCAGTACACCAACTCGGGATAGCGCGCGGCTGCACGTTCGCCACTGCCGTTGATCTGATTCATGTCCTTCCAGCGCGAAATGCCGAGCGAACTGGTAATGGTATCGAAACCATGTTCGTGCGCATACAGCGCAGTGCGCTCAAAGCGCATATCGAAGCAGGCGGTACAGCGAATGCCCCGTTCGGGTTCATTTTCCATGCCTTTGACTCGGTCAAACCAATTGTCTACGTCGTAATCGGCATCAATAAATTCAATGCCGTGTTGTTGCGCAAAGCGTATGTTCTCTTCCTTGCGGATTTCATACTCACGAACCGGATGAATGTTCGGATTATAAAAAAAGATGGAGTAGTTGATGCCCGATGCCAGCATGGCTTCCATGACTTCGCCCGAACACGGGGCACAGCATGAATGCAGCAGTACTTTGCCGTGACCTTCGGGCAGGGCAAGGGTGGGGCGTTCGATATCGGTAACAGTAACCATGGCGATAAAAGATGAGTCGTTTCTTAATCCGTTATTTTAGGATATTTCCCGGGCGGATTGACGTTTTTTTTTAAAAATCTCTTTATTTTCAAGTGTTTTCTCCGAAAACATCATCCCAAAGCGTACATACCGCAGCCCGTTCTTCCGTTAGCAGCGAAGGATCTATCCTGGCTTTTTCGTCACCCTTGAGCCTGACGGCATGTTGCATGCGACGCAGGATACGGTAGCTGTTCGCCGTTTTGCGGGCATGCTCGGCATTCAGAATGCCAACCTCACCAGCAATATTGAGCAGGGCAATATTTCCAAGGTTTTCCAGCAGTTGCTTATGCTGGTGTGCGTAGGCAAGGACGCAATACTGTGTAATAAACTCAATATCCACCATTCCGCCATGGTCGTGCTTCACATCGAATAATTCGGTTTTATTCGGATGCCCTGCACGAATTCGGGCGCGCATTTCGATTACTTCCTGTTTGAGCTTGTCCGGATCGCGTTGCTGCAAAAGGATGTCGCGGCGGATACGTTCGAACGTTTTGCCAATCTCGGGGTCGCCGGCGGAAAAGCGCGCTCGCGTCAGCGCCTGATGTTCCCAGACCCAGGCATGTTCCCGTTGATATTTTTCAAAGGTATCCACCGATACCGCCAGCAGACCGGCGTCTCCGTCGGGACGCAGGCGCAAATCAATTTCGTACAGCCGGCCAGACGAAGTCATGCTGGACAGCCATGTACTCAGGCGACGGCCAAGCTTGGCATACACCTCCAGTGCGTAGTCGCCTGGGTCGTCAAACAGCAGGACCAGATCCAGATCCGACGCGTAACCAAGTTCCTTGCCACCCAGCTTGCCGTAGGCAATCACTGCAAATTTCGGCATGTGATAAAGGGCATCGTCCGGTTGTATCTGTTTTGGTCGCACCAGCGGCCAGACGCGCTCCAGGCTTTCCTGCAGCAGCACATCGGCCAGGCCGGAGAGCTGGTCAGCCAGTTTTTCCACTGTCAGTTCGCCTTCCAGGTCCTGCGCCAGTAGCTGAAAACTGACCTGGCGCTGCACATCGCGCATGACATTCATTTGCTGCTCCACATCCGGAGTGCCGTCATGCAGGACGCAGGCATCCAGTTCCTTGTCCAGCTGTTCGGCTGTCAGGGCGATGTTGACCGGCTCCATCAGACTGCTCCATTCGATCAGACTATCGAGCAGAATCGGATTGGCGGTCAGATAGCTGGCTGCCCAGGGACTGGAGGCCATGAGTCGCGCCACGCGGGCCAGGGTGTCTGGAAATTCGGCGAGCAGGGCAATGTAAGAGCTGCGTTGCGCAATGGTTTCAATCAAATCGAACAGTCGCGCGCAGGCGGTATTGGGCAATGGGGTACGTGAGGCTGCCTGGATGACTGCAGGCAGCAGTTTTTCCAGGCGTGCGCGACTGCTGTTGGACAAACTGCGAATACGTGAACTGCTCAGCAATGCTTCCAGCCGGTGCTCGACATCGTTTGAGTCATGTTCAGCGAAGTGCTGTTTGATAATGTCTTCCAGGTTTCTGTCGTCACGGTGTTCCGTGTCGCATGTTTGCGGTTGCTGGCCGTTGCTCTGGTCGTCGTTCAGACCGGCAATGCGAAAGGCATCGCGAAATGTATCAGCAACAAACTGCCGATGGGCCGCCAGCTTGGTGGTGAAATCGGCTGCCGTGAAACCCAGCACTGTGGCCAGTGCCGCCATGCGTTCGTGATCGTTGGGCAGCAGATGGGTCTGTTCGTCTTCTCTATATTGCAGAAAATGTTCGACCCGGCGCAAAAAGCGGTATGCCTCTTCGAGCTTGTTGCCTATTTCCGGGGCGATCAGGCCGGCGCTGACTTCGGCGTGCAGTGCCTTGATCAGGCAGGGTTCCTGGATGGTGGGCAGGCGGCCGCCCTTGATCAGTTGCGACAGCTGCACCACAAACTCGATTTCGCGAATGCCGCCTTCCCCAAGCTTGATATTGTGAACCGTGTCGACCCCACTTTTGGACAGGGCTCGTCGCTGCCAGTCCAGGCGGATCCGCTCGCGCAACTGGCGCAGCGAGGCCAACGTATCGAAGTCGAAGTATTTGCGATAAATGAAGGGAAGCCGCAGGCTTTCCAATTGCTGGGCGTAAGGCGCGGGCGCGCTGCCCTCCAGTGCCTGTACCTGAATGATGCGCGCCTTAAGCCAGGCGTAGCGTTCCCACTCACGTCCCTGGGCAATCAGGTAGTTTTCCAGTGCGTCCAGGCTCCAGGCCAGGGGACCGGCGTCGCCATCCGGACGCAGCCGCAGATCGGTACGAAATACCTGACCGTCGGCATCCTGATCGGACAGGATCGGCATCATGCGCCGGGTCAGGCGACCATAGAATTCGTGGTGGCTCAGTGGTCGCCGTCCGGTAGTTTCACCTTCTTCGGGGTACAGCATGATCAGGTCAATGTCCGATGAGACATTCAGTTCGTATCCACCCAGTTTGCCCATTCCCAGAATGATCATTTCCATGGGTTTGCCGGTGGCCGGGTCCATGGGCGCGCCATGGACCTGAACCATATCGGTCATCAAGCTGCGATATGCCTGAGCAACGGCGAAGTCAGCCAAAAAGGACATGGCGTGTGTCACTTCTTCCAGCGTTGCCTCGCCGCCCGTGTCCCGCACAAGCAGCGTGTCGAACAGACGGCTGCGCAGCTTGCGCAGGATGATTCGGCAGTGCTCGATTTCCCAGACCTGGGTGGCGGGAGCGCCCACGCCGGCGGCCAGCTCCTGCGACCATTGCATGATACGCGCAGAGGTGATGGGTTCAGCCGAGTCTGCCAGTATTTGCTTTTGAATCTCGGGGCGCGCATCAAGACGGCGGCGCAGATAGCCGGACCAGGAAAGAGCGTTTTGCAGGGATTGGATACAATTCATGAGTTGCCGATGTGATGACTGGATGCTGTATATAATAATACCCGAACCCCGACCGACCCATGAACAGACCGATGTCCAACGAGAATCACTGAGTGAATTTGCCGTACCGACTGCTAAAATCCGCCGGCACCGTCCTTATAGCGCTTATAGTCCTGGCCATGGCGGCGGCACTGGCTGTCCGCTTCCTTCTTGCTCCTAATATCGATCATTTTCGTCAGCAGGTTGAGCAGCGGCTGAGCGCGGAGACTGGCCAGCATGTCACGATCGGAAAATTGGCGATTGACTGGACGGGGATTGTGCCGCGCTTACGACTGCGGGCGCTACAGATTTCCGACCAGACCGATACACCGATGTTGGCTGTCGGTGAGGCAGTAGCCAGCCTGGACTGGGGGCGTGCCATGCAGCTGCAACTGGAGCCGGCCGCTGTAGAAATCCAGCAGATTCACCTGAACATGACCCGCGACCGGCAGAATCGGATCTGGCTGCTTGGCAGGCGCCTGGACAGTGATAACGTGCATTCGGCGCCCGAGGCCGTTGATGCCGGTAATGTGACGCTGGCGCCGCTGTCCGACTTGCTGCAGGCCTTGCCCGAAATGACCGTGCTCAATGGCAGCTTCAGCTGGATTGACCAGACGCGACCGCAGGCGGGTCCGTTTACGCTCTCCGATTTCACATTGCAGTTGACAAAAAATGGCACAAAGCGGGTGCTTAGCGCCAGCGCGCGTATGCCGGAGCAGGTGGGTCATTCCATTCAGTTATTGAGCAGCCTGCAGCAGGATGGTGTTGCAGGCGAACAAATGCCGGCCTGGTCGGGAAATTTGCGGGTATCTGTGCTCAAGATGGATGTCCTGGCCGCCAGGCCCTGGTTCGATATACCGCAAAAAGTAAAATCGGGTATCGTCTCTCACGCGGTGGTCGATCTTCAGATTGACAGCAATGTGCCCCAGAACATGATGGTGGCCTATGGGCTGGAAAAGGTTCGGGTTGAAGATCACATCCGCAATCATGAATTTATTATCGCGGCAGACAGCCTGAACTCCCGCTTAAACTCGTCATTCACGAGTGTGATTAATGAGTTTAATCGCTGGCGTTTGTCCTTGCATGACTCCGGCATGGCCGACAACATCAGCTACCCTCCGGTGCAGTTCGAGTCCAGTGTCAAGGGCTTCTATTATAAGGACCCGGTGATTTTTGAAAACCCGCTTTCGATTGACGAGGCAAGTGTCCGTGGTGATTTCAGTCGCAATTCTATGCAGGAGCCGAGAGTCAATTTTACCCAGGCTACGGTTCATAATCGTGATTTGCAGATGGAGGGGGCCGGGACCTGGCGTTCCGATGTCAACAGCGACAACGGTATCGTGGATTTGAGCGGATCCCTGCGGGCGGTGTCATTGCCGCATCTGCACAATTACCTGCCCAATGTGATGGATCCGGATGCGCGTGAGTGGCTCAAGGATGCATTCCAGAATGGGGAACTGTCCGCAGCCGAATTTGAACTCAAGGGCGTTGTCGACGATTTTCCTTTCGGGTTGGCGCCTGACTCGGGCAGCTTTCTGCTGCGCGGCACTTACGCAGACCTGCTGCTCAATTATCACCAGAAGGAGATTCGAGGGAAACGCTGGCCGGTTGTCAATTCCGATAGCGGCACGATTCATTTTAAGAATGATCAGATTATTATTGATTCTATTCAGGCATTCTATGCCATGCCCAAAGGGCAGCGGCTGGATCTTGATGCATTCCATGGCGTTGTATCCAGTCTTGAGAAAAACACCACGGTTGATTTGCAGGCAAAGGCAAGGGGACGTGCCGAGGATTTCCTGACCTTTACGAGAATCAGTCCGCTGGGCAATCTGATCAATAATGTGCTGGATGAAGCACAAGGCAGCGGCCAGTGGACCATTCCCATTGAGCTGCATATTCCGGTGCTCGACGCGGACAATTCGCGCATCTCCGGTTCAATTGACCTGGATGATGGCCGTTTCCGGCTCACACCGGATTTTCCGTGGGCCGAGCACCTTGACGGAGAAATGCCGTTTACCGAGACGCAATTGCAGGCCAATGCCGTCAAGGGCGTCATGTTGGGTGGTAAAGTCGTCTTTGACGGCCCAATCGGCACCGTGGGCAAGCCGCTATCCATTAACGGCACCCTGACTGCTGCCGGCTTGCGTCAATTGATACCGGTGCAGGGCATGCGCCGCATCAGCGGCAGCACCGACTACACCAGTCTGGTCCATTTTTCACCGGGCGGCAGGGTAAAGGTTCAATTCAAGTCCGATCTGGCGGGCCTGGCAACGCGATTTCCCGATGGTCTGTCCAAGCCCAAGTCGGCACGCTGGCCGGCCACCATTATCTGGCGGGCAAACGACGGCGCCAGAGATAATGGCAAGCGTTACCTGGATATCCGCATTGATGGCATCCGTACGCAAGCGATTTTTGAGCACGACGTTAACAGCCGCAAGGGACCGTATTTCAGTCGTGGCACCATCGGTGTCAACAAGGTCGCAGAACTGGGCCAGCCCGGCTTGACGGTTCTGGCGCAGAACCCGGCGCTGGATGCGCAGGCGTGGGAGGATGTTGTCGATGAGTTCACCGATAGCGCCACGACGGATCGCGAACGGCAGATATTGCCGGATGTGTCACACGTGACCGTACAAGCCCAGGCATTTGTGGTCAAGAACCAAACGCTGACGGACGCCACGCTGGCGGCCACCAAGACGGGCACGCAATGGAACCTGCAGCTGAATTCCGATCAGGCGCAGGGAAGCGGGACCTGGATCCCCGGCACGCGCTCACGGGATCCGGGCAACCTGACCGTCAGGCTCGATACCCTGAACATTATTGAACCGGCCGATGAACGTGCCGACACGCGCACCCCGTTGCAAAAGGAAAGGGACGCTGCGAAGGCGCGCGCCGGCGCGACGCAGCCTTTGCCGCGTCTTGACCTGTCAGTGAAAAATCTGACTGTCTATGGCAAGCGAATGGGACAGATGATACTCAAAGGCTACCAGTTGCCCGGCTCGGACGACTGGAAGGTGGATTACTTCAGTCTGGTCAATGAGGGTGGCTCGCTGGCGGGGCAAGGATCGATTCATCAGCAGGGTACGGCCAAGGATCTGCAACTGCAAGGAAAAGTCGTGGTCTCTGACCTGGGTCGGTTTCTTGAAACCTACCAGTTGGGCGGCGTCATCAAAAACGGCAACGGGCAAATTGACGCGGAAATTGATTGGAAAAACGTTCAGGACCTGGATCTGGCCACGCTCAATGGTTCGCTCAGCGGCAGCCTCAGGCAGGGACGTCTGGAAAGCATACAATCGTCTGCGGTCAAGGCACTGGAACTCTTGTCGCTGCAGTCGTTCCGGCGGTTGCCAAAATTTGGAGAGACACTGGGCAACTCGGTACAGTCTGGTTTGACATTTGACACGGTTCGCAGCCGCATGCGCCTGGATGCCGGGCGCCTGTTTGTCGAGGATTTCCGCTTGAATGGCCCTTCATCGGCCATCGTGGCCTCCGGGATGACAGATCTGCAATCCGAAAGCCTGGACTTTCAGGCTGTGGTCGTGCCCAAGCTGGATGTGAGCGGCGCCTCTGTACTGGCTGGAACGATCGTCAATCCGGCGGTCGGTGTTGGCGCTTTCCTGACGCAATGGCTGCTGCAGGCGCCATTGCAGCGTGCCCTGACGGTAAAATATCATGTCACCGGAAACTGGGCCAAGCCATTGCTCAACGACATGGCGCTGCCCAGCGAAGCCGAATTGAAAAGTCGTGAATCCGAACGGAAAATGGATGAGCTGTACCGGACCCATTAAGCGGTCCACCAACATTGTCGAGGGAAAAATGGCCTTGAGCGTATTTGATATTTTCAAGGTGGGGATCGGACCTTCCAGTTCCCACACAGTTGGTCCCATGATTGCCGCGCTGCGTTTTGTGAACCGCCTGGACGAAGCCAAATTGCTTGAAAACACGCAACGTCTTCATATTGAAATGTTCGGCTCGCTAGGCGCGACCGGCAAGGGTCATAAAAGTGACATGGCAGTTGTCATCGGACTGCATGGCTACCAGCCCGAGACGCTGGATCCGGACATGGTGCCGGCACTGATCGAGCAGGTGCGCAGCAGTGGCGTGGTCAGGCTGCTCAATCGCCACGAGATTGCCTTTGACGAGAGCGTCCATATCAAGTTCAATCGGCGGGAAACATTGCCCCAGCATTCGAATGGAATGCGCTTCAAGGCCTTCGACGCTACCGATCAATTACTCATGAAGAAGGAATATTATTCCATTGGTGGCGGCTTCGTGATGAATTGCGATCGAGTCCGGGTGAATCTGACCCCAGATATTGACATTCCTTATCCATTCAATTCTGGTCAGCAATTGCTCGATCTGTGCCAGCGGCATCAGATGACGATTGCGCAGTTGATGATGGAGAACGAAAGGCATTACCGGCCGCAGCAGCAAGTCAGGCAGAAAATACTGGACTTGTGGACAGTGATGCAAGCCTGTGTGACGCGCGGCTGTTCGGCCACCGGCAGCCTGCCGGGTTTTCTCCACGTCAAGCGTCGCGCCCGACAACTGCATGAACAGCTGTGCAGCCGGCCCCATGCGTCGCTGAAGGATCCGCTTTCCATGCTCGATTGGGTGAATCTGTATGCGCTGGCAGTCAATGAGGAGAACGCGGCCAGCGGCAAGGTGGTGACGGCGCCGACCAATGGGGCGGCAGGGGTGATTCCTGCGGTCCTGCATTATTACGTGAATTTTGTGCCAGGCGCCAATGAACAGGGCGTGATCGATTTTCTGCTGACGGCTGCGGCCATTGGCATTCTTTACAAGGAAAACGCATCCATCTCCGGGGCCGAGGTCGGCTGCCAGGGAGAAGTGGGCGTTGCGTGTTCCATGGCCGCAGGCGCGCTGGCAGCAGTATTGGGGGGCAGCGTCCCGCAAGTGGAGAATGCCGCCGAAATCGGCATGGAACACAACCTGGGTATGACTTGTGATCCTGTCGGAGGCATGGTGCAGATCCCGTGTATCGAGCGCAATGCGATGGGTGCGGTCAAGGCCATCAATGCCGCGCGCATGGCCTTGCGGGGTGATGGTACGCATTACGTGTCGCTGGATAAAGTAATCCGGACCATGATGCAGACCGGGGCAGATATGCAATCGAAGTATAAGGAAACATCGCGCGGCGGGCTGGCCGTCAACATCATTGAATGCTGATAGTGAGTGACTCACGGCAGATGCTTAAAGACGCGTGGCCGATGGCTGGCGACGGGTGATGGGTGCTCATCGGCCAGCGGTGATGGCAATTTTGCAGGCAATGCATTTGTCATGGCGCGGCAGCGACACAGGGCGGGAATTTGACGATTATTTGATATCCCGGTCGTTATGATGAATGCAATTTCATTTCCTGTTTGCCCTCATGCTTTCTTCTGCTGTTGTGCGGTCTGGCGCCGCGTCTGCGATCAATCGTGTTGATCTGTTGTCGTCACTGGCCGCCAAACCCTTGCTGTTACCGTTACTTTTGCTGACAACCGCAGCGTGGTTTGTGCTTGGCAACTGGCTGTGGCCGCTGTTGAACCCAGACGAAGGGCGGTACGTTGGCGTAGCGCTGGAAATGTTGCTGTCCAATCGCTGGGGTACGCCACTGCTCAATGGCATGCCTTATTTTCATAAGCCGCCGCTGTTTTACTGGCTTACCGCTGCCAGTCTGTCCCTGTTCGGTCAGAATGAATTTGCGGCAAGACTGGTGCCTGCGCTGGCCGGCCTTGCCATGGTTGGTGCGCTGTTTGTCTTTGTACGCCGTTTCGTGGCGCCGGCGCGCGCGCTGACGGCAAGTATCATTCTGGCGGCAACGCCGTTGATGTTCGGCGCTGCACATTATGCCAATTTGGACTTGCTGGTCGCGGCCCTGATCAGCACCACGATTCTGTGCGGGGCAGGCGCCGTATTGTTGCATCAGCAAGGGCAATCTTACCTGCGATGGGTACTGACGATGTATCTGTTTGCCGCTTTGGGGTTCCTGGCAAAAGGACTAATCGGCTTCGTTTTGCCGGGGGCCGTGCTCCTGTGCTGGTTGATCATTGAACGTCGTAACAGAGCTATTGCGATATTGCTGCGTATTCCGGGCATTGTCCTTTTTTTTGCCATCGTTGTGCCTTGGCTGTTGCTGATGCAATGGCGCTACCCTGGGTTCTTGCAATATTATCTGGTCTATCAACAATTGGCGCGCTTTACGCAAGGTGGGTTCAATAATGCGATGCCTGTGTGGTTTTACCTTGCCATCCTGTTGGGCAGCATGCTGCCATGGTATCGCAGGGTAATGCTTGCGGTTTTCACCCGTGGCTATTGGCGCCAGGAAAATCATGCAAGCGTACGACGGCTAATGTGCATCTGGCTTGCCGTCATTCTTGTCTTTTTTTCCATTCCCCAGTCCAAGCTGGTTGGATACATTCTCCCTGTGCTGCCGCCGCTGGCATTCCTGTTTGCGGAGTTTTTCCCCGGCGCAGCCAGGGACGCGACCATCCGCTTGCCGGTTACTGGCACTCAAGCCGGGCCTGCGCAACAGCGGCAGCGGAACCTGGGTGTGCGCGCAGCTGAATCGGGTCATTTTATTGCCCGCATGCTCCTGTGTCTGGTTACAGGTATAGCAGGCCTGGTGTACCTGTCCACGGCCGCGCTGCCAGGCAGCAGCCGTATTGCAAAGGCGATAAGGCAGGCGCCGTCAGCGCTCGGGCAGGCGGACCGATATTACAGTCTTGATTTTTACCCGTTCGATTTTGGGTTTTATATGGGAAACAATCCGGCGCTGACTGTGGTCAGTAACTGGGCCGACGGGCAGGTGAGCGTCAAGGACACCTGGCGCAAGGAACTGTGGGATGCACACCAGTTCGATGCGGAAAATAGCGCCTATCGCTTCGCCTTGCCTGTCGCTTTTCAGCGCGCATTATGCGTTCCCGCCAGCGATCGACGCTGGATTCTGAGCGATCTCAGACGGATGAACGACTTTGCCGAGTGGGCTAAGATCAAGCCGTATTTTACAGATGGCCGGCGACATATATATCTGTTGCCGCCGGGCGCCGTCATGCCATGGTGTCAGGCAGTTGCCGATACGCTGCGGCAATAGCGTCAGATCAGCATGCCGGCTTTTTCAATGAATTGAATGATGGCATCAATGCCGTCGCCGGTTTTCATATTGCACATCACAAATGGCCGGTTCTGGCGCATACGCTCGGTATCCTGGCGCATGATATCCAGCGAGGCGCCGACATAGGGTGCCAGATCGGTTTTATTGATAATCAGCAGATCTGATTTGGTGATGCCAGGCCCACCCTTGCGGGGAATTTTTTCTCCACCCGCGACGTCGATGACATAGATAGTCAGATCAGACAACTCCGGGCTGAAGGTTGCCGCCAGGTTGTCGCCACCAGATTCGATAAACACAATATCGGCCTGAGGAAAACGCTCGAGCATTTGGTCAATCGCGCGCAAGTTAATGGACGCATCTTCACGGATCGCTGTATGGGGGCAGCCACCAGTTTCCACGCCCATAATGCGTTCGGCAGGCAAGGCACCCGATACGGTGAGCAGGCGCTGGTCTTCCTTGGTATAGATGTCATTGGTAATGGCGACCAGATCATAGCGGGTTGCCAGCTTCTTGCACAACACCTCGAGTAGCGTGGTTTTGCCCGATCCGACGGGCCCGCCGATACCAACACGCAGTGCTGGCAGTGTTTTGGTTCTGTTGAGAGTGTTCATGGGTTCTTTACCTTTAATTCCTTACCTGTAACGGAGGCAATGGTGGGCAGTAATGACAACTGTCGTAGGCGCTTGGTATGCATACGAGCAGTAGCGGCGGGGCTCATGATCGGAACAACCTGGAAAATTGGCTCTCGTGCCGGGCAGCGACAATGGCGTATTGCGGGGCAAGCGTCTTGATACTGGGCGGCGTGCGGCTTGCCGCGTCTTTGGCAGCGCATACGGCAAGATCCAATTGGGGCACGAGTGCCGATAGCAGGCGCTGGCCGGCCGTTTGCCCCAGCGGTACCGTTTTGATTGCTGCCATAACCTGATTTTCCATCCATGCGTACAGCAAGGCAGTGACGCCGGCATCTTCCGGCAGATCCAGGGCTGCCACGGCAAACGCATGCACTGTGGGAAAGCAGGGAATGTCCATGTCATTGAGTGCGGTGCGTTCGCTCTCGCGTGCCCAGTGCAGGGCATCTATAAGATTGATCAGCGAGATGCCCATCTGGGTGGTTTCAGCCCGGGCTTCGGCGGTCTCGCGGCTTGCGTAGTACCATTGGTTCCATTGTCGGATCGCGTTGGTGTCCTGCAAACGCCATGCGCGAGAAAGCACCAGCCACACGGCAGCATCACAGACCGTCATCACCGTGTGCAATGTCTCTTCGATCCACAGGCGTGCATCGCCTTCATTTTTCACGATCCCTAGTTCCACCGCCGATTCCAGCCCCTGGGAATAACTGAAGCCTCCCACAGGCAGGGCCGGAGAAGACAGGCGCATCAATTGTGCGTATTGCGCAGGCGTCATCATGAACGCGTCATTTGTGCGGATGTCCATGGGTCAAGCTCAATGACCGCTTCAATGCGCTGAGTTCATCACAATCGTGGTTGCCGCGGGATGGAACCGCGTCGTGCATGCTGCCATGGGCATGTCCCTGATTACGCTGTAGCGGGTGTGCATGATCTGACCGGTTGTCGGTCGCGTGCATATGTCGATGATCATGGCTGCTGGCGGATCCGGTCTCATGGGCATGGTACGCTGCCTGGGCCAGTGAATAGTCTTCTTCGAATGTTTCGTCGTGGCCATGTTTATGGCCACCGCCATAAGCGCCGGTTTCCGGGTTGAATGGTTGCTCAACCAGCGAGGTATGAACGCCAAGGCGATGAAGCATCTGCACGAGGACAGAATCGTGCTCCAGATGCAGATAGTCTGCGCCAACTTCCAGCATGACATGGCGATTGCCCAGATGATAGGCTGCACGTGTCAGGTCGATGGCCGCATCGGCCTTGACCCGAATCAGTTTCTCCGGTTGTGCCTGCACAGCTATGATGCCGCCATCATCGGCTACGAGCACATCGCCTGGCAGCAGGACCTGACCGCGGGGGATGATCAAATGGATTGTTTCGCCATTGTCAAGGGTCAGTTGCTGGCGGCTGCGGCGTCGTTGCTCAAACGTCATTCGTACCACCGGCGCACGCTGCAGCAGCGTGGCAGACAGGCCGCTGTGGCGCAGGAATTTTTGTACAGTACGCGTCATTTCAAACGGGTTCCTGGGAGAAGGGTGAAATATCAGAATAGAAAATAGCGCTGGGACATCGGTAATGTTTTGGCCGGCTCGCAGCTAAGGATCTGGCCATCGGCAAAAACCTGGTAGGTTTGCGGGTCGACCCGTATATCGGGCAGCCAGTCATTGCGCACCATATCGCGCTTGCCGATATTGCGGCAGCCGCTGACGGGGGACAGCGTTTTGTTCAGACCCAATGCGTGTACGGCGGGGTTGTCGAATCCTGCCAGGGACACAAAGGCCAGCGAGGTTTTCAGCGCACGCCCGAAGGAGCCGAACATTTTTCTGTAATGCACCGGTTGTGGTGTTGGGATAGAAGCATTCGGATCGCCCATGACCGCGTGAGCGATCATGCCGCCTTTGATAATAAGACTTGGCTTGACCCCAAAGAATGCAGGTCGCCACAGCACAAGATCGGCCAGTTTGCCGCTCTGTATTGACCCTACCTTATGGGCGATGCCATGTGCAATAGCCGGGTTGATGGTGTATTTGGCAATAAAGCGTTTGACGCGGTTGTTGTCTGCATGGCTGGGGTCGCCGGCCAGGCTGCCGCGTTGCTGCTTCATTTTGTCTGCGGTTTGCCAGGTGCGAAGAATAACTTCGCCAACACGCCCCATGGCCTGCGAGTCGGAACTCATGATCGAAAAGGCGCCCAGGTCATGCAGGATGTCTTCGGCTGCGATGGTTTCCCGGCGGATTCGGCTTTCGGCAAATGCCAGGTCTTCCGCGATGGATGCATCCAGATGATGGCAAACCATCAGCATATCCAGATGTTCGTCAATCGTATTGCGGGTAAAAGGCATGGTCGGGTTGGTCGAAGCGGGCAGCACATTGGGCATGCCCGCGGCGCGAATGATATCAGGTGCATGACCGCCACCCGCACCTTCTGTATGAAAGGTATGGATGGTGCGGCCCTTGAACGCGGCCAGGGTTGCCTCGACAAAGCCCGACTCGTTCAGGGTGTCGCTGTGAATGGCCACTTGTGTATCGGTCTGGTCGGCCACGCCCAGGCAGGTGTCGATGGCTTGCGGCGTGGTACCCCAGTCTTCGTGCAGTTTCAGGCCAAGGGCACCGGCATGTATTTGTTCCAGTAGCGGAGCCGGGTCGCTGGCATTGCCTTTGCCAAGAAGGCCGATATTCATCGCAAAGGCATCGGTTGCACCGAGCATTGCATGGATATGCCATGGCCCCGGGGTGCAGGTGGTAGCGAACGTGCCTGTTGCGGGGCCGGTGCCGCCGCCGATCATGGTTGTGATACCAGAGGATATAGCCTCTTCGATCTGTTGTGGACAGATAAAGTGAATATGGGTATCAATACCGCCTGCGGTAACGATAAAACCTTCAGCGGCAATAATTTCCGTGCCAGGGCCGATGACGATGGTGATGCCGGGCTGGATGTCAGGATTGCCGGCTTTTCCGATACCCGTTATATGGCCGTTTTTGATACCGATATCGGCCTTGATAATACCGGCGATGGCGTCAACGATGAGTGCATTGGTAATGACCGTATCGGCGCAGTCGGTCGTGCATCGCTGGCTTTGCCCCATGCCGTCGCGAATGACTTTGCCTCCGCCAAATTTGACTTCTTCTCCGAATATGGTGAAGTCTTGTTCAACTTCAATAAACAGTTCGGTATCGGCAAGTCGAACACGGTCGGCTACGCCGTTTGCGATGGTGGGGCCAAAAATTTCGGCATAGGCCTGCCTTGATATATTTGTCATTCCAGTGCTCCCATGACCTTTCCTGTGAAGCCGAATACGCGCCTGTCGCCGGCCAATGCCACCAACTGGACGGTACGGATTTGCCCCGGCTCGAAGCGCACTGCTGTGCCGGCAACAATATTCAATCGATACCCCCGGGCTAACTGGCGATCAAACAGCAGCGCCGCGTTGGCTTCGGCAAAATGATAATGTGATCCAACCTGGATCGGGCGATCGCCTGTATTGGTCACTTCAAGGACAATCGTGGTTCGGCCCGTGTTGATTTCGATGTTGCCGTCGGCGGCAATGATTTCACCTGGAATCATGATTTGTCCCCTTGCTTAGTGACCGGTCAGCATCAATATCGCTCCATACGAAGCGATGCCTGCGCCGGCCAGCCGTGCTGGCCAGACATGACGACGTGTCAGTATCGCGCCGGCAACCATGCCGGTGCAGTGGATGAGCAGGGTAGAGGCCATGAAGCCCAGAATAAACACGATGGCAGTACCGCCTTGAGGCAGTTCCAGTCCATGCGCAGCACCGTGAAAGAAGGCAAAGAATGCGACCAGCACGGAGCCCACGGGTAGTGGTAGCCTGGTCATTCCGGCCAGCATCAGACCCAGCACCAGCAGCGAGGCCATGATCAGTGGCTCGACCAGGGGGATGTGCAGCCCTGCCATACCCATCAGCGCGCCTACAAGTAGAATTATTGAAAACGACAAAGGGACGTAGACCGCGCGCTTGATAGACGGGTACACCAGGGCGCTCCAGACCCCCACAGCGAGCATGGCCAGCAGATGGTCGGGGCCGGCCAGCGGGTGCAGCAGTCCATCTGTCAGCATGGATATGGTATCGGTGTGCCCAGGATGCCCGGGATGGGCCAGCACTGGCTGAGCCAGGCTGAGTAGCGCGAGTGCTGTCAGCATTTTTCGCATTTGGGTGGCAGGTGCATGAAACATGGGATTTTCCTTTGTATTTAGAAACAGGAGCAGGGCAGGTTCGCCGCTGGCTGGTCGATTCAGTGTTCAGGCAATGGGATGATGGACGGTGACCAGTTTTGTGCCGTCTTCAAAAGTAGCTTCGATCTGGATATCTGGAATCATTTCGGGTACGCCGTCCATCACATCGTCGCGAGTGAGCACTTGCGTGCCTTCATGCATGAGCTGGGCAACGGTCTTGCCGTCGCGGGCGCCTTCAAGCAGGGCGGCGCTGATCAGGGCGACCGCCTCGGGGTAATTAAGCTTGAGGCCCCGGCTGCGGCGCCGCTCCGCGAGCAGTGCTGCAGTAAATATCAGCAGTTTGTCTTTTTCTCTGGGGGTCAGATCCATGGTTTTCTCCGCAAGTACAAATTTAAATAGTCGGGCCGGTTATTGGATCAGGTGCGCCACAGCCGCAAGGGAATCGCAGCAATGCCCAGATGCAGTGGGCGCAAATGCTGCCAGCACGCGATCATTAATTGTCTGACTGCTTCAGCGTGTGTCCCAAGCAGGCGCACCAGGACCAGGCTGGTGGATGCATCAAGTGAAATCTGGCTGGCGCCTGCGCGCAGCCTGTCGGTCCAAGGTAAGCTCGCGGTAAGCTGCTCCATTTGTTCGGCGCTAATTACGGGACCGACACTCCAGACCGTAGCCATGATCGGAAAGTTGGCCAGTCCTGCGCCACGGTGCCTGATCGGATGCTGTGCATCGACCTGACCTGCTTCAGTCCATATCAGTTTGCCGTCGTAATGTAGAGTGGAATGGATGGTGATCAGGCCAGCCTGCCAGTGTCCCTGTGCGATGACGCTGCCCAGTTGATAGCAATCCCAGCCGATAGCGTGCGCACCGGCGGCAAGTTGGATATGGGTGTCGTTACTGGCGTCAGCCTGTTCAAATATCAAATTTTCCAGTGGCAGCCAGTCCAGGCTTGCGCCGGCTTCCACGCGGATCGTTACGGTCTGGCTTGCGGGTTTACCATTGGCTTTGTACCAGCGTGTTGCCCCGGGCGTGGTCAGTACTGCATGGGCAGCATCATGCACGGTCACATCAATGTTCAGTTCGTCGCCCCCGGCAATACCGGATGGTGGATGTAATATCGTTGCATGGCAAACGGCAGGTCCTTCTGGATAAAGGGGCTTCTGCACCAGCAATGGGCCGGTATGGACATTGCTGGTCAGGGCACTGCGCCCGGACGGTTGGCAAGAAAATGCCAATGCGAGAATTGCAGCCCAGCGTTCGGTTTGGATGACAGCTGACATTTGCGGTTACACACTAATGTGACGTTCAATACCGTCTGCATCAATATTTACGCCTTTTCCCTTGGCAATAATGACGCCGCGGTTCATGACAAGATAGTCGTCGGCAATAAGTTTGACGAAATCCAGATATTGTTCAACAAGAAGCACAGTCATTCCATGATCTGCAACAAGAAATTTGAGCGTTCTGCCGATATGCTGAATAATATTTGGCTGAATGCCCTCGGTGGGCTCGTCCAGGATCAGCAGTCGTGGTTCGCCCATGAGGGCCCGGGCAATCGCCAATTGCTGTTGTTGGCCACCTGACAAATCTCCGCCGTTGCGAAGTTCCATTTCCTTGAGCACTGGAAAGAGCTGGTAAATGAAGGCTGGTATTCCTTTAGGTGTTTTGCGTGATGCTGCGCCGACCAGCAGATTTTCCTTTACGCTCAGTCGGGGAAAAATATCGCGTCCCTGTGGCACATAACCAATGCCCTGGGCGATGCGGTCGGCGGTCCCCATGCGACTGATATCGTTGCCGGCATAGCTGATCTGCCCGTTACGAATGGGTACGACGCCAAGCAGGCTGCGCAGCAGTGTGGTTTTACCCGCGCCGTTACGACCCAGCAGGGCGGTCAGGGCATTTGCTTCTATTTCAAATGAAATATCGCGGAGAATATGGCTGCCGCCATAATACTGATTGACGTTTTGTACGCTGAGCTGCATGGTACGCATTCCTTGATTAGCGGCCGAGATAGGATTCAATGACTTGAGGATCCTGCTGTACTTGCTGCATGGTCCCTTGCGCCAGTACTGTTCCGGCAGCCAGGACGGTGACGGTGCCCTGATCGCCTGCCAGGTTTGAAACAAAGCCCATATCGTGCTCCACCACGACAATGGAGCAGGTGCCACGAATGCGATGGAGTATTTCAGCAAGCTCGGCTGTTTCGCGGTCTGTCATGCCGGCCACTGGTTCGTCTAGCAGCAGTAACGCAGGCTTTTGCATCAGCAGCATACCGATCTCCAGACGTTGTTTCTGGCCGTGCGACAGTTCACCCGCAGCCCGATAGGCAACGCTCTCTAGCTTCATAATGCTCAGTGCATGTTCAATGCGATGGCGCACGTCTGCGGTTATGCGCGCGTTTAATGCGCTGTGCCAGCGACGATCTCCGGCATCGGCCAGATACAGGTTTTCCCATACCGGCTGGCTTTCGAATACCGAGGGCTTCTGGAATTTCCTGCCGATACCCAGTTGCGCGATCTGCGGTTCCTGCATGGTCAGCAAATCCAGCGTTTGGCCAAGATAGACCTGGCCTTCGATAGTCGCGTTGCGATGGCCGCTCTTTCCGGTAATCACGTCCATCAGGGTTGTTTTTCCAGCGCCATTGGGGCCAATAATGCAGCGTAGTTCACCCTCTTTGATGTACAGGGACAAGTCATTGATGGCGCAGAAGGCATCGAATTTGACGGTCAGGTTTTCTACGTACAGCACGACGCCGTGCGTTGTATCGATTTTTCCTGATTCGGCAAAATGGGCCAGATGGGTGATCGTGCCACCGGCGCCGGTAGTGTCAGCGTGGATATCAGTCATACCGCCTCCGAGGCCGGAGCCGCGTTCGAACCAGACGTAAGCGGTTGTTTGCGACGCCGTGAAAACAGCCCGATCAGCCCTTTGGGCATGAACAGGGTCACCACAACAAACAGTCCCCCAAGGACGTAAAGCCAGTATTCCGGCATGAACGCTGTGAAAAACGTTTTTGCACCGTTGACCGTGAATACGCCCAGGATGCTGCCGACCAGCGATCCGCGACCGCCCACGGCTACCCAGATCACCATTTCAATTGAATTGACGGGTGACATTTCACCTGGGTTGATAATACCCACCAGCGGCGCATATAAAGCACCCGCAATCCCGCACAGTAGGGCCGACAACGTCCAGATCGCCAGTTTGTACTGCAATGGATTGAATCCGATGAACATGACGCGACTTTCACTGTCGCGGATCGCAGTTATCACCTTGCCAAACCGGGATTTCATGATCCATTGCACCAGTACAAATACCAAGACGAGCACTGCAAAGCTAATCAGAAAAAGCACTGTACGGGTTTCGGTCGTGCTGATGGAGTAGCCTGCGATGGACTTGAAATCGGTGAAGCCGTTGTTGCCGCCGAATCCGGTCTCGTTGCGAAAGAACAGGAGCATGGCGGCGTAGGTCACCGCCTGTGTCATGATGGACAAGTACACGCCTTTGATGCGCGAACGAAAGGCGAAGTAGCCGAAGATGAACGCGACGATTGCTGGAACCAGCGCCGCCAGAATCAGTACCCAGGCCAGGGTCTGGGTGCCGGCCCAGTACCACGGCAATTGGGTCCAGTTCAGCAGGAACGTAAACGCCGGCAGCCCTGCCGACTCCTGCCCGGGCACGGGTGCTTGCACCAGATACATGCCCATGGCATAGCCTCCCAGGGCAAAATACAGGCCATGCCCCAGGCTGAGAATACCGCAGTAGCCCCAAACGAGATTAAGCGACATTGCCACAATGGCATAGCAAAGCATCTTGCCGACAAGCGTGAGTGCATAGTCGCTGATATGTAGCGTGCTCCCGGGAGCGGCCCATTGCGTACCGAGCAGGGTGACCAGGAATACGCCGATCACCACGGCGCATAGTGTCAGCCAGCCTGTACGCGAGAACAGCGGTGCTCGTTCAGGAATATTCAGTTCGAATGATGTAGTCATGAGCGTTAAGCCTCCGCCGCGCTGCGGCCTTTCTGGGCAAACAGGCCCTGGGGACGTTTTTGAATAAAGGCAACGATCAGCAGCAGGATGACAATCTTCACCAATACCGCTCCCAGCACCGGCTCGCCAAGCTTGCTCAGGACGCCCAGGCCGAAAGCGCCAAGCACGGTACCGATAAGCTGGCCGACGCCGCCGAGCACCACGGCCATAAATGAATCGATCAAATATGCTTGGCCCAGATCGGGGCCGACATTGCCGATTTGCGACAGTGCGACCCCGCCAAGGCCGGCAATGCCGGTTCCCAGCGCAAAGGCGTAAGCATCTACCTTGCGGGTCCGGATGCCTACGCAGGCTGCCATTGTGCGATTCTGGGTACAAGCACGGATGAAAAGCCCCAGGCGGGTACGGTTCAGGACCAGATGCAGGCTAATGACAACTGCAATAGAAAAAGCGAGAATAATGAGCCGGTTGTAGGGAACCGCGAAAGCCGGTAACCACGCAGCAAGCGGTGCAAAAGAGCCGCTCATCCAGATTGGATTGGCCACGTCCACATTCTGCGCGCCAAAGATCAGGCGTACCGTCTGCATCATCAGCAGGCTTACGCCAAAAGTGGCCAGCAGGCTTTCCAGGGGGCGACCGTACAGGTGACGAATAATCAACCATTCGATCAGGATACCCACGGCAGCCGCTGTTAGAAATGCCACGGGTAGCGCCGCAAGCAGGTAGTAGTCGAACCACTCGGGCATCCAGGTCTGAAAGGCGCGCTGCGTCAGATAGGTGGCGTAGGCGCCCAACATGAGAAATTCGCCATGCGCCATATTGATCACGCCGATCAGGCCATAAATCACCGCCAGGCCCAGTGCAGCCAGCACCAGCACACTGCCCAGGCTCAGACCGGTGAAGGCGTTATTGGCAAGGGCCGAATTGCGTTGCCGCGCATCAATATGTGAAAGCGATTCGGAGGCAGCAACAGCGATTGCACTCTGGGGATTATTTTCTTCGGAAATAATGTTGTTCAATACGGTGCGCGCATGAGGCAGGTTGACTGAGGCCAGCGATTGCACGGCCTGCAGTCGCTGCTCGGGCGCTGTGCTGTGATCGGCTGCCGCCGCAAAGGCATGCAGGATATCGAGCTTTTGTTTCAGCGCAGGATCGGTTTCTGCCTTGAGTGCCTGGTCCAGCTGCTGTGCCGACAGACTGTCCGGGCGACTCAGCATATTTTCAATGGCCATTCGGCGGATTGTCTTGTCCTGGGAGAACAGACTCATCGAGGCCAGCGCATTCTGGATCAGTCGGCGCAGCGCATTGTTCAGTATCGGTTGACGGGTCGGCGCCGTTGGAGGCGCGATGCTTTCACCGGTTAAGGGGTCTGTGTAGCCTTGATCGGACTTGATCAGGAGCCGTCCATCGGGCAGGCCCAACACAGTGCCTTGCGATAAGCTTTGCAGTAGCGGACGGGCGACCGCAGGATCGGCGTTCACCAGTTTTTCTATGGCCTCTTTGCGCTCCCCATAGCTGCCGGAAACAAGCACGTTCAGATCGGCCGGTGTCAGCGTGCTCGCATGGGCTGGCGTTACAGACATAAGCAGAACGCCGACAATCATGGCCAGTTTTCCAATCCAATCCTTAACGAGGCAAGGGGTGCGTTTCATGCGGATCTTTCCATTTTTTGCTGTCGGTTGCATGACCGGCCCGCCGGGCCGGGTCATTGTTCGCATTTATTTCACTTCATCGGGTTTTTTTTCATTGCCGGCAATGAACGGGCTCCATGGCTGGGCGCGCACGGGTTTTTCTGTTTGCCAGACAATGTCGAATTGCCCGTCAGGACGGATTTCACCGACCATGACAGGTTTGTATAAATGATGGTTGCTGCCCATTTGAACTTCGAAGCCGTCCGGCGCTGACACTTTCTGACCGATCATGGCCGCGCGAACGGCATCCACGTCAGTCTTGCCCGCTTTTTCAACGGCAGCTTTCCACATTTGCAACCCGACAACGGTCGCTTCCATGGGGTCGTTGGTCAGCGGTTTTTCTGCGCCAGGCAGCTTTTGCGCAGCGGCGTAATCCGCCCATTGTTTTTTGAAGGCCGAATTGGCTGGATTGTCCACGGACATAAAGTAATTCCACGCTGCCAAATGACCAACCAACGGCTTGGTGTCGATGCCGCGCAGCTCCTCTTCGCCCACGGAGAACGCGATGACGGGCGTATCTATTGCCTTGACGCCGGCGTTACCGAGTTCCTTATAGAACGGCACATTGGAGTCGCCATTGATGGTGGAGATGACCGCGGCTTTTCCGCCCGCAGCAAAACGTTTGATATCGTTCACGATGGTCTGGTAATCGCTGTGACCGAAGGGAGTGTAGACTTCCTGTATGTCACTATCGGCAACGCCCTTGCTATGCAGGAAACCGCGCAGAATTTTATTGGTGGTGCGCGGATAGACGTAGTCTGTCCCGAGCAGGAAAAATCGCTTGTAGCCGCCGCCTTCTTCGCTCATCAAATATTCAACGGCAGGAATGGCCTGTTGGTTAGGCGCCGCGCCGGTATAGAAAATATTGCGCGACATTTCTTCGCCTTCATACTGAACCGGGTAGAACAGCAGGCCGTTCAGTTCTTCAAAGACCGGCAGCACCGACTTGCGCGAGACCGATGTCCAGCAACCGAAAACCGCTGCTACTTTTTCCTGGCTGAGCAATTCACGCGCTTTTTCTGCGAACAGCGGCCAGTTGGAAGCGGGGTCCACGATGACGGCCTCTACCTTGCGACCAAGAATGCCGCCTTCCTTGTTGATCGCGTCGATTTGCATTAGCGCGACATTTTTCAGCACAGTTTCGGAAATAGCCATCGTGCCGGACAGCGAATGCAGTATGCCGATCTTGATCGGCGGTTTGGATGGATCAATCTGACCCTGGGCCCAACTGCTGCTGAGCGCGCCAGAGCCAAATGCAAGTGCAAGACTGCACACCATGGTTTTAAGAACATTGCGACGTTTCATTTATCAGCTCCGGGATGAGTAAAGGCAAATTGCATGTGTGAGTAGCGATAGAGCTAAAGCAATAGTCGTGCCAGCAAACAGATCTCGTTGCTGCGGTGGGTCGAGCAACTCAAGCGGGAGCTAGCCTTACCCGCTTGCGCGCCCCGGCAGGGAGACGCATTAAGGGAGCAGTGGGACAGCACATCGAGGGAGCATCAACGGGAATAAAAAGGTGCGCAAGGCGTTACCATTCATGAATGGTGATTTGAATTGGCTTGTGTTGATTCGATATTGGTGCGTTCGATACCAAAGGCGGTCGTCGATGCATGATGTCGGTGCGTCAATGCGCCGTGATGGTCCGTGTGAATTTGTGATACCTGGACATGCCTGCTTTACCCCGACCAGTCGATTCTATAAAATTACTAAAAAATATATACTAATAAGTAATAGATATATGAATTCAGTAGCATTATGGTTAGGAGTAGAAGATGAACAGAAATCGAAAAAAGCGTAGCGGAATATCCGCTGCAGCAATCGTGAGCGCTTGTAGCGTACTTTGGCTGCCCACAGAAATTGCGTCTGCCGGTGATATCGCGCAGGGTAAAAGTATTGCAGCCAACGGCATTACCGGCCAGGCGCCCTGTATGGCCTGCCATGGCGCAAATGGCGAGGGCATGGCAGCTGCAGGGTTTCCCTTTCTTGCCGGTTTGCCGGCCGTGTACCTTGAAGCCCAGCTTGTGGATTTTGCCCAAGGCAAGCGCAAGCAGGCTGTGATGGAGCCGATTGCCAAGGCCTTGAGCGCCGAGCAAAAAAAGGCCGTTGCTGTCTGGTATGCGTCCCTCAAGCCGGTAATCGATCCGGCCCACGCGGTGCAACTGCAGGACAGCTATCCCAAAGGCAAGATGGGCGCCTGGCTGGCGCAGCGCGGTGACTGGTCGCGCGGGCTGCCGGCCTGTGTACAGTGCCATGGTCCGGGCGGCGTCGGTGTTGCGCCCACGTTCCCTGCTTTGGCGGGCCAGTCTGCCATGTACATCAAAAACCAATTGCTGGCCTGGAAAACGGGTACGCGCGCCGATGACGCGCATGGTCTGATGGCGCATCTGGCACGCAAACTGACAGATGAGGAGATCGACGGCGTCAGTGCCTATTTCGGAAACGATATTGGCGCTGCTGCTGCCAGCGCGACGACAGCACAAGCAGGGGGGCAATAATGAACCGTCTTTTATTCCTTCGCACGACGCATTTTGTGGCCATGACAACAGTTATTTGCCTGATCATGCCTGTTGGTTCCGTGGCAGCGCCCGCGGATTCTGGCCAGCCTGCAGACGGTCATGCAACGACAGCCGCTGCTCCAAGGCAAGCCAATGCAGCCATCTCGGCCGATACCACGGGATTTTCGCCACCGGCGGCCGATGCAATACCTGATAACGAGTTCGGCGAGGTTGTCAGAAAAGGGCAGGACTATTTTTTACATACTTCCCGTTTGTTGCCGCAGTACACGGGCAATTCGCTCAATTGCGTCAATTGCCATATTGATGCGGGGCGACGCGCCGACTCGGCACCCATGTGGGGCGCTTATGTCCTATATCCTGCGTATCGCAAGAAAAACGGCCATGTCAATACGCTGGCCGAAAGACTGCAGGGCTGTTTTCAGTACAGCATGAATGGCAAGGCGCCAGCGGCCGATTCCGAGGCGATTGTCGCCCTCTCATCCTATATGTACTGGCTTGCCAGCAAAGCCCCAACCGGGGTCAAGCTTGCAGGGCAGGGCTATAAGCGCCTGCCTGCGCCTGCGCAGCCAATGGATCTTGATCGCGGCAAAGCGGTGTACGCAGCGCAGTGCGCTGTTTGCCATGGCGCCAACGGGCAAGGGCGCAAGACGGCAGGCGTGACCGTGTTTCCTGCCTTGTGGGGCGACGACTCGTTCAACTGGGGAGCGGGAATGCATCAGATGCCCAATGCGGCTGCGTTCATAAAAGCCAATATGCCGCTGGGAAAAGACAATACCCTGACCGATCAGCAGGCGTGGGATGTGGCCTATTTCATGAATTCGCACGAGCGACCACAGGATCCGCGGTTTACCGGCAACGTGCAGGAAACGCGCGAGCGGTTCCACTCAGCGGATGACAACCTGTACGGCCGTACAATCAATGGCGTGGTGCTGGGCGCCCAATCGGTGCCCTCTGGCGGACGGTTGCGCGGCCGGGATCAGGCGGCAGCGGCAGGTAAGTAAAGCAGAGGCGCGCAATGCTGGGTCGGAAGATGCAGGGGCGCCAGCCTTCAGGCTGCGTGTCCCCGCCTTTGTGTTGAATCAAAATCAAACACACATGAAAAAAGGTTCACGGGATAAACCGTGAACCTTTTTTGTGCCGCCATGGCTGTGTGGCTGAGTCTCAGTTGCTGAGCACAGGCGGTGGCCTGGCGGATTATTTCCGGGATTTGCCGAGTTTGAAGAGCAAGTAATCGAACACAAAACCGGAAAATGCGGCAATCGTTGCCACTGATGCCCAGGATGTATCGCTTAGCACGCTCTGGAAGGCAAAAACATAGGCTGCGGTACCAAAGATCATGCCGAATACAGCACGGATGACCAGATAGGCCCAGTTTTCATCGTCGAGCTTGCAATTGCGCTCGGCGCGGGAAAAGCGAATATGTTCGTGGTCCAGAACGCAGGTGGCGACAGACAGCATCGAGCCGATAGCGCCAAAAAACATAGCCGAAAAACTGACAGACCAGGTAATCAGCGCGGTGAAAAGCCCGAAAATAATCAGGCCGATGACAAAGCCGCCATTACTGAACAATGATTTGCCAGGCGATTTGCCGGCAGGAGTGTCGTCAGGGGCGGCCTGCGAAGGCTCGGACGGATGGGTGCCATGACGGTCATTGTCAGGCTCATGAATAGGGTCGGACATCGTAAACTCCTTCGATATACTGAAATAACAGACCAAATGCAGATGGCGCAGTCGCGCTCGTCTTACTAAAGCTTACTAAATTACACCAGTTTAGTTTTGCATTCGGGCAAACGGGTAATCGGATAAAATAAAAATATACCAAAAAGTGGGGCTCATGGTGCCCATAATTTTTTCAAACGCCGGCCGCGAAGCATGTTTTTTTCGATTTTTGGGTAGAATACGAGGTTATTCTTAAATTATTTCATAAGTAAGGTCCACGAATGCAGCCAACGGTTGAAACTCTAGAAGGTCTGGAACGTAAGGTTAATCTGGTAATTTCCATTGACGACGTTGAAAAAGAAGTCAAAACCCAACTTTCCCGCGTTGCCCGCACCGCCAAAGTGCAGGGTTTTCGTCCCGGGAAAGCACCCGTTTCCGTCATTGAGCGCAGTCACGGCCCTGGCGTTCGTTACGACGTGATCAATCAGAAAGTTGGTCAGTTGTTTGACGAAGCCATTCGTGAAGCCAAACTGCGTGTTGCCGGTGCACCTTCCATTGAGCCCACGGAAGAAAACGCTACAGATGGTCAGTTAAGCTTTGCTGCAAAATTTGAAGTTTATCCGGAAGTGTCTGTTCCTGATCTGGATGCGCTCGAAGTTACGCGCTTTAATGCAGAGGTTGGCGAGCAGGAAGTGAACAATACCATCGACATTCTGCGCAAGCAGCGTGCCACGTTCAGCGCCGACGCCGAACGCGCTGCCGAAAAAGACGACCGTGTAACGGTTGATTTCGTCGGCAAGATCGACGGCGTAGAGTTCGAGGGCGGCAAGGCGGAAGACTTCCCGTTCCAATTGGGCCAGGGCCGTATGCTGCCCGAGTTCGAAGAGGCTGCAAGCGGCTTGAAAGCCGGTGAAAGCAAAGCATTCTCACTTACTTTTCCAGAAGACTATCCTGGTAAGGAAGTTGCCGGCAAGACAGCCGAGTTCACGATCACTGTAAAGGAAGTGGCCGTACCGGTACTGCCGGAAGTCGATAGCGAATTTGCCAAATCGCTGGGTCAGCCGGAAGGCGATACCGAGAAACTGCTGTCTGAAGTGCGCAGCAACATTGAGCGCGAAGTCAAAAACCGCACCCAGGCCCGCACCAAAAACAGCGTCATGGATGCGTTGGCAAAATCTGCCAGCTTCGATGTGCCCAAATCATTGGTTGACAATGATGTGCAAAGTCGCATTGTGGCCGCCCGTGAAGATCTCAAGCAACGTGGTATGCCCAACGCCGACACGATGGATATTCCTGCCGATGCGTTTAAGTCCGACTCCGAGCGCCGTGTTCGACTGGGTCTGATCGTGGCCGAATTGGTCGACAGCGCCAAACTGCAGGTCACGCCTGAGCAGGTTCGTACGCGTATTGAAGAGTTCGCACAGAACTACGAAAAACCCGAACAGGTGGTCACGTATTATCTGACCGACCGTGAGCGTCGTGCAGAAATTGAATCCGTAGTCCTTGAAGATAACGTTGTTGACCATATCTTATCAAAAGCCAAGGTTACTGAAGAAAAAGTGCCGTTTGAAGAATTAATGGGAACTGTATAATGAATCGTTTTACCGACTTTTACGCGTCTGTCCACGGAGACGAGTCTGTGCGCCCCTCGGCGCTGGGCTATATTCCAATGGTTATTGAACAATCCGGGCGCGGAGAGCGGTCTTACGACATATATTCGCGCCTGCTCAAGGAGCGGGTTGTCTTTCTGGTCGGCCAGGTAAACGACCAGACAGCCAATCTTATCGTTGCGCAGATGCTGTTCCTTGAGTCGGAAAATCCGGACAAGGACATTTCCCTGTATATTAATTCACCAGGCGGTGCGGTATATGCCGGTCTGGGCATTTACGACACCATGCAGTTCATCAAACCCGATGTGTCAACGATGTGTACCGGGTTCGCTGCCAGCATGGGCGCCTTCCTGCTCAGTTCGGGCGCCAAGGGCAAACGCTTCAGCCTGCCCAATTCACGTATCATGATTCACCAGCCGCTGGGTGGCGCGCAAGGCCAGGCTTCCGACATTGAAATTCAGGCCAAGGAAATTCTGAGTTTGCGCGAGCGACTCAATCAGATTCTTGCAAAGAACACCGGCCAGCCTATTGATCGCATCCGCGAGCATACCGAACGCGATAATTATATGGCGGCCGAAGACGCCCAGACTTACGGATTAATTGACAAAGTTCTGGCTACGCGGGCAGACGTTGCATAGTATTTGATATACTGTTTTCAAAGGTTTCGTGCAGGTCGACCTTTTAACGAAGGTCGACCTGCTTTTTATCAGATTAATCAAATTACAGATATGGCAGATAAACCAAGTTCTACCGACGGCAAAAACCTGCATTGCTCGTTCTGCAACAAGCACCAGAACGAGGTCAAGAAGCTGATCTCGGGCCCTGGGAATATATTCATTTGTGATGAGTGTATCGAGCTGTGCAACGAAATCATTCATGACAGTGCCCAGGACGAAGCTCGTGAGGCCATCAAGACAGAGTTGCCTTCGCCTGCCGAAATCAAGTCGTTTCTCGACCAGTACGTCATTGGTCAGGATCAGCCCAAGCGCAATCTGGCAGTAGCGGTATACAACCACTACAAGCGCATACGCCACAGCGACCTGAACAAGAAAGATGATATCGAACTTGCCAAAAGCAATATCTTGCTGATCGGGCCTACCGGATCGGGCAAGACGCTGCTTGCACAGACACTGGCCCGCATGCTGGACGTCCCGTTCGTCATGGCAGATGCCACGACATTGACCGAAGCCGGTTATGTTGGCGAAGACGTTGAAAATATCGTGCAAAAGCTGCTGCAAAATTGTAATTATGATGTCGACAAGGCACAGCGCGCTATTGTTTACATTGACGAAATCGACAAAATTTCACGCAAGTCCGATAACCCGTCCATTACGCGGGATGTATCAGGAGAAGGCGTGCAGCAGGCTCTGCTCAAGCTGATCGAAGGAACGGTTGCTTCGGTGCCACCGCAAGGCGGGCGCAAACACCCGAACCAGGATTTCGTACAGGTTGATACCACCAATATCCTGTTCATTGTCGGTGGTGCGTTTGATGGCCTGGATAAGGTCATTCGTAATCGTACTGAAAAATCCGGTATCGGCTTTGGCGCGTCAGTGCAGGGTAAATCTGCCAAGGGCATCGGTGAGGTCTTTTCCGAAGTCGAGCCTGAAGATATCATCAAGTTTGGCCTGATTCCAGAGCTGGTGGGACGCTTGCCGGTTGTCGCCACATTGGAAGAGCTGGATGAAGCTGCACTTGTTACGATTCTGACTGAACCGAAGAACGCGCTGATCAAGCAATACCAGAAGCTGTTTGCCATGGAAGAAGTGGAGCTCGAAGTGCGTCCTGCCGCATTGTTAGCCATTGCCTACCGGGCACTGCAACGCAAAACCGGTGCGCGCGGGCTTCGTTCCATTCTAGAGGCATCGCTCATGGATACCATGTTTGACCTGCCATCCCAGAGCAATGTAGTGAAAGTAGTGCTGGACGAATCTGCCATTGAAGGATCCGGATCTCCCATGCTGGTTTTCGCTGAAGACAAAGAAAACACAGCTTCGGAGAATAAAGAGAAAAAGCTCAAAGATGCTGCTGCCTGACGGGGTCAGGTTAGCCTGGACAGGTCGCGCCAGGATGCAAGCAGGGGGATCGATTCCCTGCGCAACAATCACAGCGCGACCTGCATAAAAACCGCCGGTATTTAATCCAGGCGACCTTGAAATTGCCCCCAGAGGCTCCATCTACAGCATAATTACTGTAGAAGTACAACGTTTTTCAAGGAATCAGCTTATGTCAGCGAGTCAGATTTTGCCGGCAGAATCAACACAATTGCCACTGTTGCCCCTTCGCGACGTGGTCGTGTTTCCACATATGGTCATTCCGCTATTTGTCGGGAGGCACCGGTCCATTCGTGCGCTGGAGCTGGCGATGGAAAATGACAAGCAGATTATGCTTGTTGCGCAAAAATCGGCCAGCAAGGACGAGCCCGGCCCCGATGATATGTACGACATCGGATGTGTGGCGTCAATTTTACAAATGCTCAAACTGCCCGACGGCACTGTCAAAGTGCTGGTCGAGGGACAGCAGCGCGCACGCGTAGAAAATATTATCGAAACCGAGTCGCATTTCTCAGCCCAGATTCTGCCCATCGAGCAGAGTGACACGCGCAATTCTGAGATAGAGGCACTGCGTCGCACCATCATTGCCCAGTTCGACCAGTACGTCAAACTGAACAAGAAAATCCCGCCTGAAATACTCAGTTCCCTCAATGGCATTGAAGAGGTCAGCCGTCTTGCTGATACTATTTCTTCCCATTTGCCGCTCAAGCTCGAACAGAAACAGAAGCTGCTCGAGGAACTGGACGCATCTGGCCGCCTTGAGGCGTTGCTGGCCCAAATTGAAACCGAAATCGATATTCTCCAGGTTGAGAAACGCATTCGCGGGCGTGTCAAAAAGCAGATGGAGAAAAGCCAGCGCGATTACTATTTGAACGAGCAGGTCAAGGCGATTCAGAAAGAACTTGGCGAAGGCGAAGAGGGCGCAGATATTGAAGAGCTCGAAAAGAAAATCGAAGCTGCACAATTGCCCAAGGAAGCC
This sequence comes from Advenella sp. FME57, assembly GCF_014897675.1. GTDB lineage: Bacteria > Pseudomonadota > Gammaproteobacteria > Burkholderiales > Burkholderiaceae_B > Advenella. Next base: position 66,317 of record NZ_JABUXU010000001.1, read on the forward strand.
CGCAAGAAAGTTGATAGCGAGCTTAAAAAACTCAAGCTGATGTCGCCTATGTCTGCAGAGGCAACCGTTGTGCGCAACTATATCGATACGGTCATCGGTCTGCCGTGGAAGAAAAAAAGTCGGATCAACAATTCGTTGATCAATGCACAGAAAGTACTGGACAACGACCATTATGGTCTGGAAAAGGTCAAGGAACGCATTCTTGAATATTTGGCGGTGCAACAGCGCGTCGATAAGGTCAAAGCGCCTATCCTGTGTCTGGTCGGGCCTCCAGGGGTAGGTAAAACCTCGCTGGGGCAATCCATTGCACGGGCAACTAATCGCAAATTCACGCGCATGGCGCTGGGCGGCGTGCGTGATGAGGCCGAGATTCGTGGTCACCGACGTACCTATATTGGCGCGCTGCCGGGCAAGATTCTGCAGAATATGAATCGTGTGGGCGTACGCAACCCCTTGTTCCTGCTTGACGAAATTGACAAGCTGGGCATGGATTTTCGCGGCGATCCTGCCTCGGCATTGCTCGAGGTGCTTGATCCCGAGCAAAACCATACCTTCCAGGATCACTACGTCGAAGTTGACTACGATTTGTCAGATGTCATGTTCGTGGCCACCAGCAATACGCTGAATATCCCGCCAGCGTTGCTTGACAGGATGGAGGTCATTCGCCTATCGGGTTACACCGAAGACGAAAAAGTGCATATTGCCATGGACCACTTGCTGCCCAAGCTGATGAAAAACAACGGTGTGCGAGATGGCGAGCTGGTTGTCGAAGAATCGGCGCTGCGCGATATCGTGCGCTATTACACACGTGAAGCTGGGGTGCGGGCGCTGGAACGCGAAGTAAGCAAAATTTGCCGTAAAGTTATCAAGGAGCTGCTGAGCAGTGCCGTGACTGCCGCCAAACCGACAGCCAAGGGCAAAGCGGCAGCTGCGCAGGCCATTCATGTGACGGCCGACAACCTGAGCCATTATCTGGGGGTACGCAAGTATTCTTTCGGCATGGCCGAAAAAGACAACCAGATCGGCCAGGTAACTGGGCTGGCCTGGACCGAAGTCGGTGGCGATCTGCTCACCATTGAAGTCGCTGTGGTCTCCGGTAAAGGTAATATCCAGCACACCGGGCTGCTGGGTGATGTGATGAAAGAGTCCATGCAGGCAGCGCGCACGGTGGTACGCTCACGGGCGCATGCATTGGGTTTTGCCGATAGTGTCTTTGAGAAAAAGGATATTCACATCCATGTTCCTGAAGGCGCAACGCCCAAGGATGGCCCGTCTGCCGGTATCGCCATTACAACTGCATTGGTGTCGGCGCTATCGGGTATTCCGGTAAGGGCTGATGTCGCCATGACGGGTGAAATTACCCTGCGGGGCGAGGTGCTGGCCATTGGTGGGCTGAAGGAAAAGCTGCTTGCAGCTCATCGCGGTGGCATCAAAACCGTGCTGATCCCTGAAGAGAACGTCAAGGATCTCACAGAGATTCCGGATAACGTGAAAAACCATCTGGAAATCATTCCTGTAAAATGGATTGACCGCGTACTGGAAGTAGCACTAGAGAGGCCGCTCACGCCATTGTCCGAGGCGGAAATTGCCAAACTGGCAGAGGAGGCTGCGGTTTCTGCAGCCAAGCCACCAGTAGATAATGTCAAATCAGTGAAGCACTGATAACACCGTTACCTGGCTGAGTTGGCATATCAGCTCAGGAACGGCGTCACAAGACAAAAACCCCGGTGTAATTACTTACATCGGGGTTTGTTTTTTGCTGTTTACAGTGTGGGCGGAGCGGGCAGGATCTGCGATTGTCGAGATCAATCGCCAGGCAGCCGTGACGCCTGGCAGGCGCCCGATAGGCAATCAGAAACCGAGATCTCTGCGTAACTGCTGTTTCTGGTTACGCAGCTCCTGCAGACGCCGCTGTTCGTCGTTGTTGACGCCAGGTGCGTTGTCAGTGGCCCCAGGGGCCACCGGCGCAGGAAAGTTCGATACCGGGGCAGGGAAGCTATCGGAAACATTGCCATTGTCCAGGCCCGAATTCGTGGCGTTGTACATATCCTGACTTGTTGTATTTGGCGGCGGCACGCCTTCTGCCCGTGGCGGTGCTGTGGGCACCGGCGGAATGACTGCTCGCAGATCCGGATTGCTGCGTGTTGCCGGTTTGGCTGGGCTGGCAGGGCTGGGCGAACTGGCTGGCGCATTCTGCTGATTTGTACTGCTGCGTGCCGCATTGGTGCTCGTCTCGGGCCTTGGGCTGGCTGGCGCAGGTGTTGGTGTTGGTGTTGGTGTTGGTGTTGGAGCGGGTGCAGCCTCCTGCGGTGTGCCGGTTGTGGCGGGTTCACTGCCAGAAGCGCGGGCTGAATTTGCGCTACCCTGCGCAGCATTGTTGCTGGCTGGTTCATTGGTCAGGTCGTAGGCAGCCTCTGCCTGCTGCTGCTCTATGGGCGGGGCATCGCTGGCCGCTGTGGATTGCGCAGGCTGGGTCGCTTCGGGCGTTGCTGCTTCAATCTGGCCGCTCACACTGCTGGCGCCGCCATCATCTGCAGTGCGATTGACCGGATTGCGCGTGAATGCATCGTATACGGAGGCACCAATGAAGATGAACACGACGATCGCGACAATGGTCAGGATCAGATTGTAGATAAAAGACTTTGACATAAGTTTGGCGTTATCAGTTTCAGGCCGGGCAGGATGCCTGCCGGTCCAATTTGGCGACCGTCAGCTTGCGGCTACAGTATAAGTATATCTTGGCTGGCACAGGTGCGAATCAATTGAACAGGCTTTTACCCAAATTGGAAATCCCGTCGAAGAACTGTTCTATGGTATTGACGTTCATGTCTGCCGTGCTGGCCCCAAGAATGATGATCTTTGACTGCTGGGCTGCTGTATCGACCGGTTGCATGGTGCCGGGTGTTGATGTAGCCGAGGATCCCGTAACATAGGCCAGACGCGAGCGATCAACACCGCGGCTGGTCAGGGCCTTCATGATGGACAGGGCACGTACTTCCTGCAGTTCCTGGTTGTATTCAGCCGAGCCGGTATTATCCGATACGCTGTCTACCAGGGCTTTGCGTTCCGGATGGTCGCGCAGCAACTGGTTGACCCGGTCAAAAAAAGGCCCCGAGTCCGGTTGCAGGGTGGCCGAGCCGGGCAAGAACAGGTTGCTGTCTTTTGAGGCGATGGCGACGCCGCGCGGATCCTGGCTTATTTGCAGTCCGCTGCGGTCATTGCCGCCCATCGCGGCGCAGGCGGTGAGCAGCGTGAGGGCAAGCAAAGCCAGCGCGTTGCGCAATAGGCGTAATTGAGGCATATTAGCTCCGTGTAGTGAAATTTTGGTCATAAGCCTAGCATAGCCCGGGCTAAAAATAATGAGCATTAATATACTGCAACAGGTCTTTTTAGGACAACCCGCGACAATCGGCAGGTTAATGGGCACGCCAATCGGGGGATTACTGTGCTTTTTTGCTGACATGCACCTCTTGATTTTTTACAAATTGCAGCCATTTATTGGCTATGGGCCCGGGGCTGGTGTAAAATCACGGGGTATTTTACGAAATGGTGAGACTGTTTTGATGATGTCCGAAGCTTCACGAACCCAGAGCCTGACCACTACCGATACGTGTATCGGTCTACCAGCGCGCTCGTGATTCTTGCCAAACGTATTTTTCAAAAGAACAGCGAACGCGACTTGTGAAGTCGCGTTTTTTTATTCAATTCAAGGCAACAGCATGTTTCAAATTACTTTACCCGATGGTTCCAAGCGTGAGTTTTCCCAACCTGTCCAGGTGGGGGAGATTGCGACGACCATCGCGCCCAGCCTGGGTAAGGCGGCGCTGGCTGGTAAGGTAGCAATCAATGGGAGCCAGCCGCAACTGGTGGATACGTCATTTGTCATTGACAGGGACGCCGATCTAGCCATTGTGACTGCGAAAGACCCTGACGGTGTGGATATTATTCGTCATTCCACCGCTCACCTGCTGGCCTATGCGGTCAAATCCCTGTTTCCCGATGCTCAAGTCACCATTGGCCCTGTTATCGACAATGGTTTTTATTACGACTTTGCCTACAAACGCCCGTTCACGCCCGAAGATCTTGAATTGATCGAGAAAAAGATGGCTGAGCTGGCCCGAAAGGACGAAAAAGTAGTTCGTGAAGAATGGTCGCGCGATGATGCCGTGGCATTTTTCAAGGGGCAGGGCGAAGCCTATAAAGCCGAGATCATCGCTTCCATTCCGCAGGATCAGAAAATATCCCTGTATCGGGAAGGCGATTTCATCGACCTGTGTCGTGGTCCGCACGTGCCTTCTACTGGCAAGCTCAAGGTGTTCAAGCTAATGAAAGTGGCAGGTGCCTACTGGCGTGGCGACAGCAAGAACGAAATGCTGCAGCGCGTCTATGGTACGGCCTGGGCCACCAAGGAAGAGCAGGTCGCTTATTTGACGATGCTCGAGGAAGCCGAAAAACGCGACCACCGCAGGCTGGGCCGTGAACTGGACCTGTTTCATTTCCAGGATGAAGCGCCGGGGCTGATTTTCTGGCATCCCAAGGGCTGGCAGATCTGGCAACAGGTTGAGCAATACATGCGCGACGTATACCGCGATAACGGCTACCAGGAAGTGAAGGCGCCGCAAATTCTCGATCTGAGTCTGTGGAAAAAAACCGGACATTGGGACAATTACAAAGAGAACATGTTCACCACCGAGTCCGAGAGCCGTGTTTATGGGCTCAAGCCCATGAACTGCCCCGGACATGTGCAAATTTATAATGCCGCGTTGCATTCCTATAGGGAATTGCCTATTCGCTATGGTGAGTTCGGTCAATGCCATCGTAATGAGCCCTCCGGTTCATTGCACGGCATGATGCGGGTGCGTGGTTTCACGCAGGATGATGGACATATTTTCTGTACGGAAGACCAATTGCTGGCAGAGTGTGCCCAATTCACAACACTATTGCAGAAAGTCTACAAGGATTTCGGCTTTACCGAAGTCCTGTACAAAGTGGCTACCCGACCCGAAAAACGTATCGGCGAGGATGCAGTTTGGGATAAGGCCGAGCATGCCTTGATGGAGAGCCTGCGCAGCTCTGGATGCGAGTTTGAAATCTCACCGGGAGAGGGCGCATTTTACGGTCCCAAAGTCGAATATACGCTTAAGGACGCGATCGGCCGCCACTGGCAATGCGGCACGATCCAGGTAGACTTCTCAATGCCTGTGCGGCTTGGCGCGGAATATGTCGATGCCCACGATCAGCGCAAGACCCCGGTCATGTTGCATCGTGCGATTCTGGGCTCACTCGAACGCTTCATTGGTATGCTCATCGAGAACCATGCCGGTGCCATGCCACCCTGGCTGGCCCCCGAGCAGGTTGTGGTTTGCACCATATCCGAATCGTTCTCCGATTACGCCACCCAGGTGGTCACAGAGTTGAAAAAACACGGTTTTCGCGCTTCATCTGATTTGCGCGGGGAAAAAATCACCCGTAAAATCAGGGAAAACAGTATGCAGAAGGTTCCTTACATTCTGGTTGTTGGCGAAAAAGAACGGGACAGCGGTGCTGTCGCAGTTCGTGCCCGCGGCAATCTGGACCTGGGAACCATGTCTGTAGAAGCATTTATAGAACGCCTACGTCATGACGTTGCAACACGTCAGGACGTTTCGGCGTAGTTTATTAATTTCAGGAGATCTTAACATCGCAACCGAAAAAACCAATCGTATCAACGCCGAAATCCGTATTCCGGAAGTCCGACTGATCGGCGTAGACGGCGAACAACTGGGTATTGTCAAAACAGCAGAAGCCTTGCGTCTGGCTGAGCAGGAAGGCATCGATTTAGTTGAAATCGCGCCAAACGCAGAACCGCCCGTATGCCGCATCATGGATTACGGCAAGTTCAAGTATCAGGAACAAAAGCGACAGCAGGAAGCCAAGGCCAAGCAGAAAATTATTCAGGTCAAGGAAGTCAAATTCCGCCCGGCGACCGATGAAGGCGACTATCAGGTCAAGCTGCGCAACCTGAAGCGCTTTATTGAAGACGGTGACAAGGCCAAGGTTACCCTGCGGTTCCGTGGCCGTGAAATGGCTCACCAGGAACTGGGTATGCGTGTTCTTGAACGGGTTCGTGACGATATGGCAGAGCTGGTGCAGGTTGAAGCCATGCCCAAGCTGGAAGGCCGTCAGATGGTCATGGTTCTGGCGCCTAAGCGCAAGGCTGTACCGACCGGCAAGGCCGACGATAAATAAACACGGACTGCCAACACGCTTCCGTCGTCAATGTGGGATGTAAATTAGATGCATGTACTTTTTATCATTGATCCGCTGCCTTCGCTGAAGGCATACAAGGACAGTTCTGTGGCGATGATGCGAGCCCTGCACAAGCGTGGCCATGTCATCAGCATTGCGCTTCAGTCCGATTTGTATGTCGAACAGGGTCGGGTAAAAGTACGTGCGCAGCCGATACAGCTGGATATGACGGCGGATTTGCACGCCCAGAGCTGGTGGACGCAGCCAGAGAATGCGGCTGAAACCGAGGTCGGTCACTTCGATGCGGTACTCATGCGCAAGGACCCGCCGTTCGACATGGAGTACCTGTATTCGACGCATTTGCTGGAGACCGCGCAAAAGCAGGGGGCACGGGTATTCAATTCGGGCAGCGCCATACGTAATCACCCTGAAAAACTGGCGATTACCGAGTTCTCCGAATTTACGGCGCCCACGCTTATTACCAGCACCATGTCGCGCCTGAAGGCGTTTCATGCACTGCATGGCGATATTATCGTCAAGCCGCTGGATGGTATGGGTGGCACGGGTATTTTCCGAATCATGGACGGCGACCCCAATGTCAACGCCATTCTGGAAACCCTGACGGTGGACCAGACGCAAACAATCATGGCGCAAAAGTATATTCCCGAAATCGTGCAGGGCGATAAGCGCATTCTGCTGATTGACGGCAAGCCCGTGCCTTACGCGCTGGCGCGGATACCGTTGGCTGGTGAAACCCGTGGCAATCTGGCAGCTGGCGGGCGCGGCGTTGCCCGCAAGCTGTCCGAGCACGATCTTGCCATTGCAAACCGAATTGGCCCTATACTGCGGGAACGAGGGCTGCTGCTGGTCGGTCTTGATGTGATTGGTGACTATGTCACCGAAATCAACGTGACCAGCCCGACCTGCTTTGTGGAAATTACAGAGCAGACTGATTTTGATGTTGCTGACCATTTTGCTGCTGCGCTTGAGAAAGCTGCTGCAGTCTGAAGGTACAAAAAATGACCACCCTTGCTCTTATAGCGCATACGCCTTTGGCCTCGGCCCTGTCCGAATGTGCTCAGCATGTCTTGGGACAAATTGATAATTACGTTTTCTTCGACATCGAGCCTGATGTCGATCCGGAATCCAAGGCGCAGGAACTGATCGCGCAATTGAAGGCGATGCTCGGTCCGGACCAGCAGGTGCTGATCTTATCGGATCTGGGCGGCGCGACACCGGCAAATATTGGCGCCCGTGTAGTGCGCCAGTTGCAGGATGCCGGCGTCAAAGCCCATATTCTTTCCGGCACCAACGCCTGTATGTTGCTCAATGCGGTTCGATATCGGGATCAGCCGATGGACGAATTATGTCAATCCATTTTTGAGGGGGGCAAGAAAGGCATGAAATGTGTCGACCTGGCTCCTAACGATTAACCTTTCTGATAAAGACCGCGCTCATATGCCTTCAGTTGATATAGTAATAAGTAATAAATTAGGGCTGCATGCCCGCGCTGCCGCCAAGCTTACCCAACTGGCCAGCAAGTTCAAAAGCGAAATCTTTATCACCCGGGCCTCCCAGCGGGTTAATGCCAAAAGCATCATGGGGGTCATGATGCTGGCTGCCGGCAAGGGCATCACGGTCAATATTGAAGCCGAAGGCGATGACGCCGATCTGGCGCTCGTCCAGATTCAGGCGCTGTTTGAAAATAAATTTGGCGAACCCGAATAACGACAGCCCATTGGCCATTCTGGCAATGAGCGACAGTTGCATCTGAGAACAGGCACGTAAAAAGTGCAAGGGACAAGACCATACACGATGACACATAACGAGCACACACCGACAAGACAAAATACTGTTTTTACCCTACAGGGAAAAGGTGTTGTGCGCGGTTTTGCCATTGGTCGCGCGGTCGTGATGGGTGCAGCCACGCTTGAGGTGAGTCACTACCGTATTGCATCTGAAGATGTGCCGGCTGAATGCGCCAGGCTGGATCATGCGTTGAAAATTGTCTATGACATGCTGCAGCACACCATAGATACGTTGCCGGCCGATGCGCCAAAAGAACTGGTTCCGCTGCTCACGGTTCACAGCTTGCTGGTGTCCGATCCGGAGCTGGCCGCGCAAACCAAAGCGTTGATTGCATCCCGTCAATATAATGCCGAATGGGCCTTGAGCACCCAAGGTCAGATGGTGGCCGAGCAATTTGCGGTCATGGATGATGACTATATCCGTGAGCGGGTTGCCGATATTCATCAGGTGATTGAACGGGTCATCCGTATCCTGGCCGGTTCGGGTGAATTGATGCTGCCCGATATGTCCAACGACATGGACATAAATTCGCTCATTGTGGTGGCTCATGATATTTCGCCGGGAGACATGCTTAAGCTGCGCGGCGGACGCTTTGCTGCTTTTGTGACTGATCTTGGTGGCCCCACATCGCACACGGCCATCGTAGCGCGCAGTATGAATGTGCCTGCGGTGGTGGGCTTGGGAAATGTCCGTAGTCTGGTACACGATCGGGATATGCTGATTGTCGATGGCGAAAACGGGCTGGTGTATGTCAATCCGACCTCGGAGATCCTGGACTTCTATCAGCGCAAGCAGCAAGCCTTTATTCAGGAACGGGCCGAGTTGATTCTGTCCAAGGATGAACCCGCCATCACGCTGGATGGCAAACGCATTCGCCTGGAAGCCAATATCGAATTGCCCCATGAGGTGTCTCAAGCGCTGGATATGGGCGCCGATGGCATCGGGCTGTTTCGCAGCGAATTTCTGTTTATGGGCAGGAAAATACTACCTACTGAGGAAGAGCAGTTCGAGGCCTATGCGCATGTATTGCGTGCCATGCCTGACAAACCGGTGACGATCCGCACCCTGGATCTGGGCTCGGATAAAACCCTGGATGGCGAAGCGACGGTCGCAGTCAATCCGGCGCTGGGCTTGCGTGCGGTACGCTATTGCCTGTCGCGTCCAGACCTTTTTATGACCCAGCTGCGCGCGCTGTTGCGCGCGTCGGTACATGGCCGACTCAGAATTCTGATTCCAATGCTCTCGCATATGCACGAGCTGCACGCGGTGCGTGACGCCATCGAGTCGGCAAAAAAAGAGCTGGACGCCGCCAGCATGCAATATAGCGACAATATCGAACTGGGCGCCATGGTCGAAATTCCGGCCATTGCCATCGCCATCGAACCTTTTCTTAAATCGCTGGACTTTGTTTCCATCGGCACCAACGATTTGATTCAATACACCCTGGCTATCGACCGGGTCGACAATGAGGTGTCCGACCTGTACGATCCTTTGCATCCGGCTGTGCTGCGGCTGATTTCACATACTATCCAGGCGGGCGAGCGCGTTGGCAAGAGCGTGGCCATATGCGGCGAAATGGCAGGTGATGCCCGCTACACCAAACTTCTACTCGGGCTCGGTCTGAACGAATTCTCCATGCATCCGCAGCAATTGTTGGACGTCAAAAAATTGGTCAGGACTTCGCACACCAATGCCTTGCGTACCAAGATCGCAACTGCGCTCAACCGTGCCGAATCTATTGATTTGAACAGCCTGGGTATTTGATTAATCTGGGTCTCTAATCTAGTTCATGTATCTTTTCTTGCTTGCTGCAAGCTCAACTGAGCTTTGTCGGAGCCGGGCATGAGCAAGTCCAGCGGCCCGGCAATGTCATCCAGCGTGTCCCCACTCAGATGGTCCCCACATAGATGGCTCTACTCAGATAGGGCATTCAGGTAGCGCTCGAGGCTCCGCCCTGGAAAAGAAAAAGGACACCATCGTGTCCTTTTTTTCATATTGCAACCATTGGTTTTTCACACTTTGCCATGGTCATGGCCAGAACTGCGCTGTTGGGGGGCACCAGCAAAGCGGTTGGCTTTGCTGGCTTCCCGGGTGAGGATTTAAGGCGCCTCTGGAAATTAGTGCTGTCCTGTTACAGCCTCAATTCAATTGTGATAACCCTGTTCGCCGTGAGAGCTGATGTCCAGGCCCTGGCGTTCTTCGTCTTTGTCCACACGCAATCCGCCGGTGACCAGACTTGCTATCTTAAGGGCAATGAAGCTTACAACGGCACTCCAGACGATTGCAATTACGATGCCTTCAATCTGATTGAACAGCTGTCCGGGAATCATGCCTGCAGAATCCAGGCCCGGACCACCCATTGCTTTGGCGTTGAACAGCCCAGTCAAGATGCCGCCGACAATACCACCTACGCCATGTATGCCAAATACGTCTAGCGAGTCATCGGCCTTAAGCAAGCGTTTTAAGCCATTTACGCCCCAGACGCAGAACAAGCTGGTGACGGCGCCGATAATCAGCGCGCCCATGGGATCCACCAGACCAGCGGCAGGCGTTACGCCCACCAGGCCGGCTACGGCACCGGAGGCGCCGCCCAGCAGGGACGGCTGGCCCTTGAATTTCCACTCGACCAGGACCCACACGATGATGGCAGCAGCCGTGGCAAGCAGTGTATTGAACACCGCCAGCGCTGCCTGGTTGTTGGCGGCCAGTGATGAGCCACCGTTGAAGCCGAACCAGCCCACCCACAGCATCGCTGCACCGATCATGGTCATGGGCAGGTTATGTGGCTGCATGGCTTCCTTGCCATAACCGATACGTGGTCCCACGACATAGGCGGCCACGAGCGCGGCCACACCGGCGTTGATATGAACTACGGTACCACCGGCAAAATCCAGCGCATCGCCAAATAGCAGGCCTTTCTCGGCCCAGATCATATGGGCCACAGGAATGTAGGAAAATGTGAACCATATTGCCATGAAAATAAGCACGGCGGAGAACTTGATGCGTTCGGCAAAGCCGCCCACGATCAGGGCGCAGGTGATGCCGGCGAAGGTGGCCTGGAAGGCAACGAACGTTAGTTCGGGAATGGTGCCCGCCAGTGCATAGGAGTCTGCGGGCAGGTCAATCACGCCGGACAGGAAGGCCTTGGACAGGTCGCCAAAGAGCGCGTTCCCACCTGAAAAGGCAAGGGAGTAGCCATAGGCAAACCACAGAATCGTGACCAGGGCGAAGGTAACCAGGACCTGGCTCATCAGCGAGAGAATGTTCTTGCTGCGAACCAGGCCACCGTAAAACATGGCAAGACCGGGAACAACCATAAACAGCACGAGAATGGTGGACACGCTTACCCAGACTAAATCGGCGCTTTGCATTTTCAATTTCCTTTCAATACAGGTGATAGGGAGCGACGGGCTTACAGCGCCGCATTGCCGGTTTCGCCGGTGCGAATCCGGATGACTTGTTCCAGGTCAGTCACGAAAATTTTTCCGTCACCGATTTTGCCTGTGGTGCCTGACTGGCAGATGGTTTCAATTGCCTGTTCCACCTGCTCGTCGGCGACGGCTGTCTCCAGCTTTATTTTGGGCAGGAAGTCCACGACATACTCTGCGCCACGGTATAGTTCTGTATGACCCTTCTGCCGGCCAAAACCCTTGACTTCTGTAATCGTCAGCCCCTGAATTCCGATTTCGGCCAGGCCAGCACGGACCTCATCCAGTTTGAATGGCTTGATAATGGCTGTGATCAGTTTCACAATGTTCTCCCAGAAATAACATTTGTCTTTAAGGACCGATTGTCCATGGCCTCTTAAAAGCAATAGTTGTGCCAGTTTTCGCTGCCGTGCAGGCGCATGTTGGGGCACGCTAATGATGCATAAATGCGGGTGGCCATAAGCGTGTGCCCGATATTGGTGCGTCAAGCGCGGTGTTGTTTGCTTAGCTTGCAAAATGCGCCTGGGTCGGTGCTGCCATTCATTGTCTTAGTGCATGGTTTGTAACCAAGAGGAATGATTTGCGACAATTCAGAAGACATTCAGCTTATGCGGGTCGTGAAATTACAGTAAAATCGTGAAACAAATTCTATTTTCAATTAAAGAGGTGAAGCCTTGAAGAACGTATCCAAACTCAGTCTTGTAGCCATGTTGTCCGCCGCTGCTTTTATTGCTGGTTGTGATAATAGTTCTGATACTGACCAGACCACGCAGGGCCCTGCTGCAACCGACTCGGCCGTGGATCAGGCCAAGCAGGCGGCAGACAAGGCAGCCGAAGAAGCGAAGATTGCAGCCGATAAAGCAACTGAAGCGGCCTCGGAGTCTGCCAACCAAGCTGCCGATGCCACCCAGGACGCAGCAGATAAAGCGGGCGAAGCCTCCGGCAACGCGATGGAATCTGCCAAGGAAGCGGCCAGCAGTGCCCTTGAGTCGGCCAAAGAGGCTGGTTCAAACGCTGCTGATGCAGCCAAGGATTATGCCGACACGGCTATGGAATCTGCCAAAGAAGCTGCAGAGTCAGCCAAACAGGCGGCCTCTGATGCCATGGAAGCGGTAAAAGAGAAAACATCCGGAGCTACCCAACCGGCAGGCGACGCGTCTACAACCACGCCAACTGAAACTGCGCCAGCCGAGAGTGCACCTGCTGCGCCGACCGAACCGGACACTGAGTCAAAACCACAATAAGTCATTGCTTACATCAACCCGCCGAAAGGCGGGTTGATGCTCTGGGGCGGACCATGCGCGGATGTGTTGTGCGGATGGCGCTAAAAGCGTGGCAGGCGCGTAGCCTGAGCGTGCCCGTCTGCACCCGTCGGTCTGGGCTATGCTGGGTACTGTACTGTGGCCATGGCTTGTGCGGTGCGCCGCGCTGTGCTTTATCGTACTGTGTTGTGTATTGGACGTAGAACGTCGCTTTCAGTCTGTGCAGTACAAAGTTTGCAATGGCAAATGTGTACAATATGAAGAACAGAACGCGGCACTGGTGCCCGTATGCATACAGGAATCACAATCATGAAATCGAATCAGTTATTTGAAGATTTTCAGAAGAATATTCAGGAATTGATCAAGAACAGCCCGGCGGCAGATATAGAAAAGAATGTGAAGGCATTCATGGCCCAGGGATTTTCCCGGCTGGATCTGGTTACTCGAGAAGAATTTGATGTGCAGGTTGCCTTGTCGGCAAAATTGCGCGAACGTCTGTTCGAACTGGAGTCCCGGGTTCGTCTGCTGGAGGACAAGGCAGGCATTACAACACCGTCTTCCACAAGCGCCCATACCGGCCCGGTTGTCGACTAAACCCACAAAGTAAATTGCAGCGCTCCAGGGTGCTGCCCACGAAAAAGGCGGCCAGCGCTTCATGCTGGCCCCCGGGTATCATCAGATCCTCTGTCAGGTCATCCGTCGGGTGGTATGAGGGCTCATATGAGGCCTCATTTGTGGCCGCATTTTTTTGACCGCATGTACGAGGCCGTAGATACCGGGTCTGCTGGCGTTGGTCATGGTGACCGGGTTCGCTTGGCTGCCAGGTATGGCACGCTGTACATAGCGCCTATCTGGGGACTGTCGGTTCTCACCATAGATCAATCTGTCCTGCAATTACGGCGGCCTCGCCAGGTTTCTGCCAGAATGCTTTGGTGCATTCAGGAGAATCAGATGAGCCTAGCGGTGTTGTCCAGCAGGGCGCTTTGCGGTATGCACGCGCCAGAAGTGTTTGTTGAAGTGCATCTCGCCCAGGGATTGCCGTCCTTTACCATCGTGGGCTTGCCTGATGCCGGCGTCAGAGAGAGCAGGGAGCGCGTGCGTTCGGGTATTTTGAGTAGCGGCTATACCTTCCCGGCCGGACGATTAACGGCAAATCTTGCTCCGGCCGATATTCCAAAAGAGTCCGGCAGATTCGATCTGCCGATTGCGCTGGGCGTGCTGCTGGCTTCGGGGCAACTGGTCTTATCCGACAAAATGGCACAGCAGGTGCTGCCCGGCGTCGTCTTTGCGGGTGAGCTCTCGCTCACCGGCGCACTGGTTCCTGTTGCCGCTCCACTGGTTATTGCGCTTGCCACAGCGAAGGCCGGTGGGGTCAATAGGGCCGAAATGACTGCTGGTCGTCCCACCCTTATTTTGCCTGTCGAGAATGCCCGATTGGCCGCCGCCGTGCCCGGCCTGACTGTCATTGGTGCCCGCACGCTACGGGAGGTGGCAGGCCACCTGGATGAAACGGCAGCGCTGGCGCCGGTTACGGCGGCAGACCAGGCATGTCCGGAGAGCCTAACAGGACAGGGCAGCAATGAGACGCCAACCCTTTGTTTATCAGATGTGCGTGGGCAGCAGGTGGCCTGTCGTGCGCTGGAGGTGGCTGCCAGCGGCAGCCATGGCTTGCTGATGTCGGGGCCGCCCGGTATCGGCAAAAGCATGCTGGCGCAGCGTTTGCCTGGAATATTGCCTCCACTGGATGAAAATGCAGCCATAGAAGTGGCAGCGATTCACAGCCTGCAGCAGCGTACGCCCCGGTTTTCCCGGAAAGTACCGATGCGTGCACCGCATCACTCCAGCTCTGCGGCGGCGTTAATCGGTGGCGGGGCCAATCCACGGCCTGGCCAGATCAGCCTGGCCCATCATGGCGTCCTGTTTCTGGATGAGTTGCCCGAATTCCAACGACATGTACTGGAAGCCTTGCGCGAGCCCATGGAAACCGGGGAAATCCATATCGCCCGCGCCAATCGCTCGGTGAGCTATCCGTGTCGTTTCCAGCTGGTTGCCGCCATGAATCCGTGTCCTTGCGGCTATCTGGGCAGTGCACACCGATCCTGTCGTTGCACGCCCGAGCAAATCGAGCGCTATCGCGCCCGCTTGTCGGGGCCGTTTCTGGATCGCATGGATATGCTGTTACAGTTGACGCCGCCGGTGCAGGGATGGCAGCAGTTGCCGCCATCCGAAGCTTCCAGGATCGTACGGCAGCGGGTGGTGCGCTGCCGTGAAAGACAGTTGCAGCGCCAGGGGCGCTTGAACGCACGGCTGACACCGGATCTGATGGATCAGGTCTGCCGTACAGACCCAGAGGCGGCGCAATTGCTGGCCAGCGCCGGGAGGTATTGGGGATGGTCAGCCAGAGCTGTGCACCGGGTGTTGCGCGTGGCCCGCACGATCGCCGATATGGCAGGGGTCGGGCCGATTCGCGCAGCCGATCTGACCGAAGCCATGTCCTTTCGCCAGCAATTGACCCATTAACGGCCAGATAGGGGACCCGGTAAACGGGCAAGTTATGGACGCCTTCATTGACAATCCGTCGCCTGATGACCACATTTATTGCCGATTCAACGAATTCTCTCAGGTTTTTCCCACTTAATTGCTGGCAGTTGGAGAAAAACCATCGTATAATCAATGGTTTCCCGCAGGCCGTAGGCGCCACGGATAATTGTTTTCTGGGTAACCAGTAAAAATAACAGTTGGCCGGGGAGTTCGAGCGGATGATGACGGGAAAAACGGATACGGGTTAGCAAAGTCTTAATAAACGGTTATTAGGCACCTTTTATCCACATTTGCAGGTATCAGTTATGCCCAAAATGAAAACCAAGAAAGGTGCTTCTAAGCGCTTTATCGTACGCGGTAGCGGTTCTATCAAGCGTGGTCAGGCTTTCAAACGCCACATTCTGACAAAGAAAACCACGAAAAACAAACGTCAATTGCGCGGCACGACAGCTGTTCATAAATCTGACGTGGCTTCCATAAAAGCCATGTTGCCTTTTGCTTGATAGGAGTTAAACTATGCCTCGCGTAAAACGCGGTGTTACCGCACGTGCTCGTCACAAAAAAGTTATTGCTGCAGCTAAAGGCTATCGTGGCCGCCGCGGCAATGTATTCCGTATTGCCAAACAGGCCGTTATGCGTGCTGGTCAGTATGCATATCGTGACCGTCGCAATAAGAAACGTACATTCCGTGCTCTCTGGATTACCCGTATCAACGCGGCGGTCCGTGAAAACGGCATGACCTACAGTGTATTTATCGCCGGACTGAAAAAGGCCGCCATTGAACTGGACCGCAAGGTTCTGGCCGATATGGCTGTCCACGACAAGGCTGGTTTTGCCGCCGTTGTCAAACAGGCCAAATCTGCCCTGGGCGCCTGATCCACTGACGATTTAAATTTGTGCTGTATACAAACGGGGCTCGTTTCGGGTCCCGTTTGTTATTTCAAGAATGGTAATTTCATGACGCAATCGCTGGACGATCTGATTCTTCAGGCCAAAGACAAATTCGAGCATGCAATCGATTCGGCTTCGCTTGAAAACGAAAAGGCAAAATTTCTTGGGAAAAACGGGGTCATAACCGGTTTCATGAAAGGGCTGGCACAGCTGCCACCTGATCAGAAGAAAGCCGAAGGCGCCCGCATCAACCGGGTCAAGCAGCAAATCGAATCGTTGCTCAACGCGCGTCGCGAGCAGTTTGCGCGTGATCAATTGAACCAGCGCCTTGCCGCGGAAACCATTGACGTCACGTTGCCGGGCAGAGGCCGTTCCATGGGTGGCGTCCATCCGGTAATCCAGTCGTGGCAGCGTATCGAAGAAATTTTCCACAGCATCGGTTTCGATGTGGCCGACGGCCCTGAAATCGAAAACGACTGGACCAACTTTACCGCCTTGAATAATCCCGAGAATCATCCTGCACGCTCCATGCAGGACACTTTCTATGTGGATATGAACGATGCCGGGGGCCTGCCTTTTCTGCTACGCACCCACACCAGCCCCATGCAGGTGCGTTACGCTCGCATGCACAAGCCGCCAATCAAAGTGATTGCGCCCGGCCGTACTTACCGCGTGGACAGCGACGCGACGCATTCCCCCATGTTCCATCAGGTCGAGGGCCTGTGGATCGCAGAAGACATCTCTTTTGCCGATCTGAAAGGGGTGTATACGAATTTTCTGAAAGCTTTTTTTGAAACCGACGACCTGAGCGTACGGTTTCGCCCTTCTTTTTTCCCGTTCACCGAGCCGTCTGCCGAAATCGACATGATGTTCACTTCCGGTCCCAACCAGGGGCGCTGGCTGGAAATTTCCGGTTCAGGCCAGGTGCATCCTGAGGTTGTACGCAATTTCGGATTGGATCCCGAAAAATACATCGGATTCGCGTTCGGATCTGGCATTGAGCGTCTGACTATGTTGCGCTATGGCGTGAACGATCTGAGGCAGTTCTACGAGGGAGACCTGCGTTTCCTGCGTCAGTTCAATCGCTGATTTTCACGCTTTAACTCCCTATTTGAACCTAGAAAAAGACATCATGTTATTTCCTGAATCCTGGTTAAGATCCTTCGTTAACCCATCAATTTCCACCGACGAGCTGGCTCACATGCTGACCATGGCGGGTCTGGAGATCGAAGGGACTGCGCCCGTCGCGCCGCCATTTTCGGGGATAGTAGTGGCCCACATCACGGCTGTGCGCGCCCACCCCAATGCTGACAAACTGCGCATCTGTACCGTAGATGATGGCTCGGGCGAGCCGTTGCAGATTGTTTGTGGCGCACCGAACGCTGCCGAGGGCCTGAAGGTGCCGCTGGCACGAATTGGCGCAGTCCTTCCCGGGGACTTCAAAATCAGCAAGGCGCGCATGCGCGGTGAAGATTCGTTCGGCATGCTGTGTTCTGCGCGTGAACTGGGTCTGTCCCAGGATCATGGCGGATTGCTGGAACTGGATGTCAACGCAAAAGTCGGGCAGGATATCCGCAGCGCACTGGACCTGAACGATACCATTTTCGAAATAAAACTGACGCCCAATCGTGCCGATTGCCTGTCGATTCTGGGTGTGGCGCGTGAAGTGTGTGCGTTGACCGGAGCGCCGCTGACCGAGCCGATCTGCAAGCCGGTAGCCGTCACGCATCAGGATACACTGCCGGTCACGGTCCAGGCTCCGGATCTGTGCGGTCGCTTTGCGGGCCGGATCATTCACGACGTCAATGCCAGGGCAGCCACGCCCGACTGGATGAAAAGCCGGCTGGAACGCGCTGGCCAGCGTTCAGTCTCAGCATTGGTGGATATTTCCAATTACGTCATGCTGGAGCTGGGCCGACCCACCCATGTGTTTGATCTGGCCAAGATCAATGGCGGGCTTACCGTGCGCTGGGCAAAAGAAGGGGAAAGCCTGACGTTGCTGAACGATCAGACGGTGCAACTGGCTCCCGATGTGGGCGTAATTACCGCTGGCGAGACGATCGAAAGCCTGGCAGGCATCATGGGCGGCGGCGCCACCGCTGTATCCCTGGACACAACCGATATTTATCTGGAAGCCGCCTTTTGGTTTCCAGATGCCATTGCCGGGCGCGCGCGCCGCTACAAGTTCAGTTCCGAAGCCAGCCACCGCTTTGAACGCGGTGTGGATTTCCAGAATATCGTTGAGCACATTGAATATATTTCCAGCCTGATTCTCGAAATCTGTGGTGGCCAGGCCGGCCCGGTCAGTGATCAAAGCATTGCGCTGCCGGCCCGGCCCACCGTGGCTATGCGTCTTGCCCGTTGCCGCAAGGTGCTGGGTATTCCGGTGACCGATGCGCACGTGCGCGACGTTTTTACCAAACTTAATTTTCAATTCACAGAACAAGACGGCGTATTTTCCGTTGTCCCGCCATCATTTCGTTTTGATCTGGAAATAGAGGAAGACCTGATCGAAGAGGTTGCCCGCATTTACGGATTTGAGCATATTCCCAGCAATCCGCCAAAGACGTCGGCCACGATGCTGCCCACGAACGAAACGCGTCGCTCCCAGCACCAGTTGCGCCATCTCATGGCCGCGCTGGACTACCAGGAGGTGGTCAATTTCAGTTTCGTGCAGAAAGACTGGGAAAGCAATTACATGGGCAATACCGACCCGATCGTATTGCTCAACCCCATTGCCAGTCAGCTGGAAGTGATGCGCTCGGGTCTGATTGGCGGTCTGGTCGCCAATATTCAATATAACCAAAAACGCCAGCAGAATCGAGTTCGAGTTTTTGAGCTGGGGCGCATCTTTATTCGCGACAGTACTGTCAGCGACGGCGATCTGAGCGTGGCAGGTGTGCGCCAGCCACTGCATCTGGCCGGCGCGGCATGGGGTCCGGCGGAACCGGAGCAGTGGGGTTTGCCCGTACGCCAGACCGATTTTTTTGATATCAAAAACGATATTGAGCGCCTGTGCAGCCAGCAGGCACACCACTTGCGTTTCGAGCCGGTGAACCACCCGGCTCTGCATCCCGGACGCAGTGCGAATGTCCTGCTCAACGGCCAACTGATCGGTTTTGTCGGTGAGCTGCATCCGCAATGGGTGCAGGACAATGAATTGGTTCATCCCCCCGTGGTATTTGAGCTGGATGTTGTCGCGCTGCAGCACATGCAGTTCGCGCATTACGCGGAAGTGGCCCGGCAGCCCGCAGTATTTCGGGATCTGGCCATATGGGCGCCTGTAACGTTGAAACTGCAGGACTTGCTTGACACATTGGAGAATAATCAGCAAGATGGGCAATTCCTTGATATTATTAAGGATATTGCGTTATTTGATGTCTGGAAGGATCCTCATTCGGAGCAGCAGGAGCGCAGTCTGGCCTTGCGGTTTACGTTGCAGGATCCGGCGGCAACCTTGGAAGATACACGTGTAGACCAGTGCATGAACGCAGTGCTTGAATTGCTGGTTCAAAAGCACGGCGTTCGTAAAAGATAGAACAGGAAGGGAAAGAGCATGTTGGAAGAAAACAATACCTTAACCAAGGCAGAATTGGCCGAATTGCTGTTTGAGCGCGTCGGATTGAACAAACGGGAAGCCAAGGATATCGTGGATACCTTTTTTGAGGAAATCCGGGAGTCGCTCGCCAAGGGCGACCCGGTCAAGCTGTCGGGTTTTGGCAACTTTCAGGTGCGAGACAAACCCGCTAGGCCGGGTCGCAATCCCAAGACCGGCGAGGTCATCCCCATCTCTGCTCGCCGAGTAGTCACCTTCCACGCAAGCCAGAAGCTCAAGGGTATCGTAGAGCAGGGTGATGAGTATAATCCTGATCTTACGCTCGTCGATTAAAGTAGTTCCTTAAAAGACGGTTTGGGTTTACAATCTGCGCATGAATCAGACTGAAATACCTTCCATCACTGCGTTGCCTCCGATTCCGGCAAAGCGATATTTCACCATCGGTGAAGTATCCGAGCTGTGCTGCGTCAAGCCACATGTTCTGCGTTACTGGGAACAGGAGTTCACACAACTGAATCCGGTCAAACGCCGGGGTAACCGTCGTTACTATCAGCATCATGAAGTGCTGCTTATTCGCAAAATTCGTGATCTGCTCTATGAACAGGGGTTTACCATCAGTGGCGCGCGCAATCGCTTGAGCGACGGTCGCGATGCCAAGCACGATCAGGATGCCGCCGTTCGTCTGTCTGCGCAGGATCTGCAATACATCCGCTCAGAACTGAACAGCGTAATGAAAATATTCGACCAGATGGTCGCGCCCTGATTCCTTGTCAGGCAAAAAAGGCATTGATGCAATGCGATCGCTGCTTAGACCACCCTGCCGTGCAGGGGTGTTCTGCTTAAACCTTTTCTGCTGCTTAAATTGTCCTGTTTAAGCTGTCCCGTTAAACTGCTCTGTTGCAGCAATTCAGTCTAAACAATGAATCTACCACATGCGTCCAGGCGACCCCAGTCGCTATATTTACAATAACTGCATGCACAAAAAAGCCGTGATTCACATAACGTTAATCACGGCTTTTTTTTATTTGGCAACATAATTGCCAAACAGATCGCTTGCAGATTACCGTTGCTGGGGCAACAAGATATCGGCGGTCACTTTGTTGATATCTGTCTGTCCGCAGAATCCGAGCGTGATGTCCAGTTCATTGCGGATAATCTGCAGGATCTTGGTGACGCCTTCTTCTCCATAGGCCCCTAAAGCATATAGAAAGGCACGACCGATCATGGTGCCTTTGGCTCCCAGCGCAATCGCGCGAAGTACATCCTGACCAGAACGTATACCGCTGTCCAGCCAGACTTCCGGACCGTCCGTGCCGATCGCTTGCATAATCGAGGGAAGCATGGAAATGGCCGATGGGGCGCCATCGAGCTGGCGGCCGCCGTGGTTTGATACAACGATGGCGTCAGCACCGGCTTCCTTTGCCAGTCGTGCATCTTCCGGGTCCAGAATTCCCTTGAGAACCAGTTTGCCACCCCAGCGATTTTTAATCCATTCGATATCATTCCAATTCAGGCTGGGATCAAACTGCTCGGCGGTCCAGGAAGAGAGCGAGGATAAATCGTCCACCCCCTTGGCATGCCCGACAATATTGCCGAAGGTGCGGCGCTGGGTTCTGGACATTTTCCATACCCATTCTGGTTTTAACGCCAGGTTGAGCAGATTCGGAATGGTTGGTTTAGGCGGAGCGGAAAGCCCGTTTTTGATATCCTTGTGGCGCTGCCCAAGCACCTGCAGATCCAGTGTAACCACCAGCGCGGAGCAGTTTGCTGCCTTGGCGCGATCAATCAGACGTTCATTGAAGTCCCGATCGCGCATGATGTATTGCTGGAACCAGAAAGGGGCAGACGTATGTGCGGCAATGTCTTCAATAGAGCAAATGCTCATGGTGGACAGGCAAAAGGGTACGCCAAATCTTTCTGCGGCACGGGCAGCAAGAATTTCTCCATCGGGATGCTGCATACCGGTAGAGCCTGTAGGCGCCAGAGCCACCGGCATGGTGACATCCTGCCCCAGCATTTTGCTGCGCAAATTGCGGTTTTCAATATTGACCGCTACACGCTGACGAAATTTTATTTTCTGGAAATCTTCCTGATTGGCCCGATACGTGGATTCAGTCCATGCACCCGAATCGGCATAGTCGTAAAACATTTTTGGAACTTTACGCCGCGCGATGCGTTGTAGATCGTCCAGGCAGGTGATTTTGGTAAGATCAGCCATTATTTCATTTCCAGGAAAACAAACAATAGCGTCAATTATACGGACAAGGGTGAAGAAACCACAGTCTCTTCACCCTTAAAATTAAAAAAACGAAAACTGCAGCGCTTATTCAGTTGGCCAGCGCAACACAGCCTTTTCGGTCTTGCCTTTGGCAAGCGTAAATGCAAGCTTGCGGGCTTCGCCCTTGTACGTGGCAGTCAGTTTATATTCGCCGTCGGGCAACTTGACATTGAGGTAAGGCCCGGTGTTTGCGGCATCAAATACTTTTTTGTTGTCCTTGTCAACAATCTGTACGGCAACATCGGACAGGAAGGCCTGATCCTTGACCGCCGAAAAGGTCATATGCAGGTTGTAGTTCTTTTCGGCGCTTTTCATTTCATTCTGCTCGGCGTTGCCGATGCCACCCGTAATATACTGGATCGACTCATAACTTTGCGGCTGTACCTGTGCGAATACGGCATTGGCGCAGCCTATCGTCAGGCCCAAAGCCAGGGCAGAGGTAGCCAGAAACGTTTGGATATGGCGGATGGGAAACTGTGTATTCATTCTGATACTCCTTATAAAGCGATCCAGACGCATTACTCTCATGCGCGTATAAAAACCTGGATAGCTAAATCAGTGTAAACATAAAAACCGGGAAAATGACCGTTTTGATGCCGTCTGAAATATTCTTGACCATTCAGAATATCCGGAACGCCAGTGCATCTGGTGACATCCAATGCAATGAACAGAACTGTCGCGGCCTGACGGGCTGTCAATTCGTTCTGTCATAACCATACATCAAAGGACGCAAAATGAAATCAACATATATGGGATGGATTCTGGTAGCGGCACTGTCTGGTTGCGCATCGGCGGCAAAGGATACCGGACCCACGGACGCACAAATTGCCGCCATTGTAGTCACTGCCAATCAGGTCGATGTGGATGCAGGCAAACTGGCAGTTTCCACGTCCAGATCGAAGGATGTGCGATCGTTTGCGAGTTTGATGGTTACCGACCATAACGCGGTCAATCGTTCGGCCACGGCGCTGGTGCAGAAACTGAACGTGAAACCGGAGCCAGGCGCTGTCAGCGGCCAATTGCAAGCTGCCGGCGACGCTAACCTGGCAAAACTCAAAACGTTGAAAGGCGCTGCGTTTGACATGGCTTATGTCGATAATGAGGTGACCTATCATGAAGCGGTGATCGACGCCTTGGATAAAACCCTGATTCCCAGTGCAGACAATGCCGACTTGAAAGCGCTATTGATCAAAGTGCGACCTGCCTTTGTCGCGCATTTGACGCATGCAAAACATCTTCAGGGTCAATTGAAATAATGAACGGCCAACCGTGCATGACCGAGGCCGGTGTGAGCAGAAAACCCGGCGTTCGACGACCATTTGAATGGGCGACAGCATTCCTGCTGGCATGCCTGCTGCAGGCACCGCTGGCCCATGGTGCGAAAAAGGGGGTGGCGGTTGCAGCGACAGTACATGTCGTGACGATTCAGAACATGCAGTTTGTGCCAGCAGCGCTGACGGTCCGACCTGGTGACAGAGTGACGTGGGTCAATAAAGACCTGGTGCCGCATACGGCCAGCGCAGCTGGTTCGCAATTTGATTCGGGCGTTATCGCTGCGGGCGCATCCTGGGCGTATACTGTCAAAAAGGAGGGAACGCTCGGCTATGTTTGCCGATACCATCCTGGAATGCAGGCGACATTGATGGCACAATAAAAACATGCGGGAGACTCAAGAGATGATACATGAGTTACTGGCAACCACTATTGATGATGTCAGCGAAGATGTCGCATTGGCGCAGCGGATCGCTGCCGGGGATATGGCGGCGTTGGAGTTGATGATGCGCCGCCACAATAGGCGCCTGTACAGGTTGGCCCGGGCGACGTTGCGCAACGATGAGCACGCCGAGGAGGCATTGCAGGATACGTATTTTTCTGCGTACCGTGGCATTGCCAATTTTCGTGGCGAGGCATCACTTTTCACGTGGCTTTCTCGCATGCTGCTGAATGATTGTTTTGCCCGACTGCGAAAGACGCAACGACGTGGCAGGCTATTTTCAGTGGCGGACAATATCGAAAACGAGACACATGCCATGTTGATCACCGATAGCAATCCACCATACCATGAAGCGACACGCAGACAGTTTCGGTCGCTTCTGGAGGCGCGATTGGATCAGTTGCCGGAATCGTTTCGCACCGTATTTGTGCTGCGCTCGGTCGAGGAAATGTCAGTAGCAGAGACGGCACTGTGCCTGGACATTCCCGAAGCAACGGTGCGCAGCCGGCATCATCGTGCCAACGCAATATTGCGCAAACTGCTGGCGCGTGATCTGGATCAGACTGCGCGCGATATGTTTGAGTTTGATGGTGATAACTGCGACCGCATTGTCGCTAGCGTACTGCAGCGGGTGCTGTGGGCGTAAGATAACAAAAAGGACTTGCCGATTTCTCGGTAAGTCCTTGATTTTGTTGGTCGGAACGGAAGGATTCGAACCTTCGACCCCTTGCACCCCATGCATTTATTATAAATATTTTCAATTTTTTATTTGAACTGTGAAATTTAATTAAAGTCCATATAATCAAATAGTTAGACAACTCTATTGTCTAACTGAATTTGACATGATAGAGTCAGCGCTGAATATTTGTTTACCCCTATGTTTACCCCTTTGGAGGTTAAAATATGACGCGCTATCCCAAAAAAGGAAAGGGTGCTCGATGGACCCTACGTGAGTTAAATGCCATCCCAGTGGATTGGGAAGGGGATACTTTGAGCGATGGCGGTGGCTTGTCAGGCGAAGTGAGAGTGAACGATGGTTCTGTATCCGTGCGATGGCGTTATGCGTTCCGATGGGAAACTAGAATATCGTGGTTCCAGTGTGGCACCTGGCCCACGGTCGAACTGGCAGAGGTTCGGGAGCGGCGCGACCTTGCTAAAAGACAGGTTCATGACGGAATCAATCCGAATGAGAAAAAGCAAGCCGACCGCATTGAGGCTAAAAATCAGACTCAAGCAATTTTGGCAGAAGAGCGTGCCGAACGAGAGCGGAATAAGACATTTCGGGAAATGTTTGCAGCTTGGCTCGATGGAGGGGTGTCACGGCAGGATGATAATGCGGGTTTGAAACGTGGCTTCGAAAAGGACGTTTTGCCAGCTATTGGCGATAAGCCATTGCGGGCCGTGACTGAGCAAGATCTCCGCGCCATTTACCGCGCTGTATTGGCTAGGGGGACCGAAAGGAACCCTCGGGATCGCACAGTAGTGGATTTGTCTGCCTCAATTCGTCAACTGTTTAGATGGGCCGAGCAACGTCAGCCCTGGCGCACGTTACTGGCGAATGGCAATCCGGCTTTGATGGTGGATGTCTCAAAGCTCATATCCGACGACTATACGGAAGAACGCGATAGAGTGTTGAGTGATGAGGAAGTTCGCACGCTAGATCGATTGATTCGGGAACAGAGCGCGGCCTATCTGAACGCTCCAGATCGCCGCGTGGCGCAGCGCGCTATTAATCCCAGAGCGCAGTGTGCTATCTGGATATGCTTTGCTACTATTTGCCGTATCGGAGAGTTACTAATGTCTCGTTGGGATCACGTCGATTTGGACGGTCGTATCTGGACAATTCCTCGCGAGAATGTAAAGGGTAGGGGGAAGAAAAAACAAGACCACTACATTTATCTGAATGATTTTGCCATTGCGCAGTTCAAACGCCTGGAGGCTCTAACAGGTAATACCGAATGGTGCTTCCCGGCGCGTGATGGCGAAAATCACGTGGATGTCAAATCGGTATCCAAGCTGATCGGCGACCGTCAGGAGAAGTTCAAGGACCGTCCAAACGGCCTTAAGGGCCGCCGTAACGACAACACGCTGGTGATTGGTGATGAGGAATGGACTCCGCACGATTTGCGCCGCACCGGCGCTACGTTGATGCAGGAGTTGGGCGTGCCGCTAGATATTATTGACCGGTGCCAAAATCATGTGTTGGGCGGATCGAGAGTGCGCCGACACTATCTGAAATATGACTATGCTAAGGAAAAACAGGAGGCCTGGCAGAAACTAGGTCATCGAATTAATGCGATATTACGGGCAACCAATTAGGTTTGATGGAATTTCCATCATTTGTATTGGGACTCGTTAAGCGGAAGAATGGGAGCCTGCCTTGTGGCGTTGTCGCTGGCACTAGCGATTAACATCCACCATTGCTGCATTCATCCGCATGGTAGCTGAGCTGAAACTTGGTGTCTTGCTACTACGGGCGATTTAGAATGCACACCAGTTTTGTTCAAAATTTAG
Source organism: Advenella sp. FME57 (assembly GCF_014897675.1). Lineage (GTDB taxonomy): Bacteria > Pseudomonadota > Gammaproteobacteria > Burkholderiales > Burkholderiaceae_B > Advenella. The sequence goes on from NZ_JABUXU010000001.1 coordinate 92,538, forward strand.
CCAGAAAATTATCATGTTCTCCGAATTGAAAATATAAGGTAATATTATAAGATATAATGTTACATTGGGAGTAAACCGTGCCACATACGTTGACGCGATCCATATTGACAATTTTAATTCCTGGCTTGTTTGCCCTCTGCCCGTGGCTGCTCCTTTTACATCAATATGCGAACCCACAAGTAGGCTCTGTAAACCCAATTTTACTGCCGGCAATTGTGATCACTCTAGCTGCGGTATTAGGCTCGATTTTTGAAGGGCTTGGAAGTCATTTTGAAGCTTCATGGGACAACTGTCCAAGAATGACGAATTACGAGATCGAAAAGAACTGGCACATCTATTTGGCTAGTGCGCTCGAACCAAAGCCGATAGGGTATTCGTATTTGGCCAAGATAGTTACAAGCCTCTATTTTGAATTGGCAATGATTTGGGCATCACCTATTTTCATTATTGGACTTGGTGCAGTAGTTTGGCAGCATTTCTCAACTAGCAGTTGCCTCCTTGTAATTTGCATGGGATTGGCTAGCATACTCGCTGTCGTATTTTTTTGGTGGCAGGCACGTTCCTCTCATGAGGTGCTATGCAAGACAAGACAACGACTCAATGTCTTGATGCAGGCACCATCGTAGTTAGAATCCCGTTAGCGGCGGCTCATATGAGATAGGAATTTATGAAAGTTAAATATCGGAAAACAACGAATTTCAGGATACTAGTCACAGCATTGTCATACGCTTTAGTAAATGTTGTTTACGCAACCGAGGCCAAGTCGGTTCCCAGCTCCAGTGACATGGAATTCATCATGGAGCAGGTATACGTGAAGGCTGATGAAACTACCGAACATTACCGGAATCGGATTTTTGCCATAGAAAAGGATTTAGATCCTAAGACAACTCGCCCGAGTCTTTGTGACTTGATTTACTCTGGGGACAATAAGTTTAAGTGCGATGATGAGATTGTTGATAGCACTATACGTAGTTTTGCCGGCTATCAAAAATCAAGAGAAAGCAAAGAAAAATTTTGTGAATCTCTAAGTTCAGCTATTAGAGAAATTCAAACGCTGCGACAAAGAGGGAAGCCAATTCAGTTGTTTAAAGAAGATATGTCGGAAAAAAACGATGTAGGCTCATATTCAGACTATCTGATTTCTTATGTATTCCGTAACGGAATCGATAAGGACAGCCGATTGTTAGCATCTGATTTAGAATTGAAATGCCTTAAGCGTTTCGACAAGCTGCTGAAATTCTAAAGAATGTTGCCGCATTCTTGGCGATGCTCTAACCTGGACGATTCGATCCGCACTTTGGGGGAAGTGAATCCACCCCTACATGTATGCAATACCCAGCCGTGGCCTTTAGGAAGAAACGCCAGAAAAATTTCGTCTATCTTCTTGCTGTAAAATTAAGTGCAAGCGTGGAAGGACAGGAGGAGGCCGATAAGGTTAGTTAACGTGTTTCAAATAGCTGTTTACCCCCGCGTTTACCCCTTACATACAATAATAAAAAAGGACTTGCAAGATCATCTTGTAAGTCCTTGATTTTGTTGGTCGGAACGGAAGGATTCGAACCTTCGACCCCTTGCACCCCATGCAAGTGCGCTACCAGGCTGCGCTACGCCCCGACGATGTTGTCGCTTAGCAGTTTTGAGGTAAATCGCATTCGACTAAACCCTGGGGAAATGGCAGGTTAGTGATACGATCCAAGCTAAGTCGTGCATCATATCATTGTGACTATTTTTTTTCAATCGTCCAAGGCAGGTTCCATGAAAAATCTGGCCCGCGATTGATGGGTTCGTGCGCCATAATCAGTGCGTTCCTGCCTGTTTTTTGCAACGCCGACGCCGCAACATCATATATGAGTGGTTGTCGTCTTATCGCTGGCATTGTTGGCTGGCGCGGCAGATGTTGCCAACCGCACTGTTGTGAGAACCCGATAAAACGCTAAACCGCGGCACCGTCATATTTTTGCAACACCAGGACACCCAGGTCCGCCTGGGGCACGCTGCGCAAATTGACCGCGTAGGTTTGCGTGCCATCCGGCTGTCGGCCTGTCGCAAATGATTGGACCCCGCAGTTCTGACAGAATAGATGCTGGATCTTGTGTTTATTGAACTCGTACGTTTTTAGCTGTTCACTGCCGCTGTTCAACTCAAACTGGTCGCCGGGAACGAAGGCCAGTAATGAACCGGTGCGCCTGCAGATCGAGCAGTTGCAACTGATTGCCTGACTGGGTAATTCGGCATTGACCGTAAAAGTGACTGCGCCACAGTGGCAGCTTCCCTGATATGACATTGATCGCCCCTTGTAAATTGCACCCCCGGCTTTGGCAGACCGCGTGGCTTGGCGCGTTCAGCGTGCCTGGCCTGTGCGGTCAGGAGCCGATTCGGCGCTGCAGTTGTTCATAAGCTCGTTCAGCTGCTCTTTGCCTGGCCGGCGTTGTCGGAGCCAGGTAATACGAAGAGAAACTGGAATAGTACCGTTTTAACATGGGGCGGGTACGCTTGTCAGCATTGTCATATGCGTGCTTGTAGTCACGCTCCCAATTGCGATTGATCACCCGATAGCATCGCGTTCCTTTCTCATAGGATTCATGTGTCATGGCCTCGCAGCGGCTCACCGATGCGGGCGGATATTTATCGGCGAAGGCTGTTGCAGTTGCTGTTATGGCTTTATCCGATTCCAGCTCCTGTGCGGTGAACTCCGCATAGGGATCGGACTGAGTAAACGAGCAGGCTGCCAACATAATTAAGGTTGTGATAACGGCTGTCTTTTTCACTATTGAAGTCATGTTCGAATTTTCCTGAAGCAAGAAACGTTAGCTAGAGAAGGGAACCTGCCTGCGCAAAAGTATATACAACTTTAGAATTGATACAAAGAGAAAAATTATGAATGGAATGTGAATGCGGCCAGGCTCATGCTCTCCATTTGCGCGTCTTGGAAAAAAGGTTTCTCCCGGATGGGATGGCGTTGGCGATGCCAGAATGTAAGAACGGAAAGAGGCCGGGGGCAGAAAACTGGTTAGTGTGTGGCTGGCTGGCTGGTTGGCTGGTTGACGGGAGGCGGGCGCATGGAGGGTCAGCCGCCAGGCAATGGCAGTGATTCAGTGGGGGATAAAAAAGAGGAACCCGAAGAGGTAAGCTGCCAGAAAAAGCGCAGAAAAGGGAACTCAGATAAGGCGAGTCAGAAAGAGGGGAATGACAGCGGAATAAATCAGAGAACAGTCAGTGCATACAATTAGCCGCCGATGCTGCCGGCGGCTATTGCAGGGTTGCCAGGTAAAAGCAAAAACCGCGCCAGGCCCCGGCAAGTGCATTTTCCTGTGAATAACAGGAAAATGTGTCATCTGTTACTTGACGATGGCTTCGATCTGGACAAGTATTTTGACTTCGTCGGGAATGCCCATGTCGATGCCCCAGTTCATGCCCCACTCTGAGCGTTTGATTGTGGTTTCGAAATCGCCACCGCAGATGTTCTTTTTCAGAACGGGCTGGAAATAGCAATTGTAATTGGTATTTTTCAACGTCACCGGATGAGTCTGGCCCAGCAGGGTAAGGTCGCCACCTACCGTGGCGAGTTTGTCACTCTTGTATTCAAACGACTTCCCGGCAAACGTGATTTCAGGATATTTTTCGGCGTTGAAAAAATCAGCAGACTTCAAATGATCATCAAAATCCTTGGTGCCTGAATTGACCGATCCGGCCTTTATTTTTATATCGGCGTTTCCCTTGTTTTGCTTGGCATCGGCGGCAATGGTGCCCTGGACGTCATCAAAGCGAATGCGCAGTGTCGAAGTCTTAAAATGCATGACCTCCACGGTCACAAATGTGTGGGTCGGTTCCACTTCATAGTTTGCCGTTTCAGCATGGACCGTGCCAGCTATGCCGCAGAGCAGGGCTGCGGAAATAGCAGCGTTACATAATACAAAGGTCATTCAATATACTCCCGAAAAAATAGTGATGGCAAGGCGATAAACTGGTGCCTGGCGTGCGAATCTTCCTGATAATTTATCATGAATTTATTCAGTACTCTGTAAGTAATGGCATGCCCTCGGTATTCTTCATTTTCGTCATGAAGGCAAATCCAAAATGCAACCGGTTACCGTGCTCGACGAATTTTGTTGGGTGTACAGCCAATACCGGGCCACTGCGTGCTGTAACAAAGGCAGTGCCAGGCTTGTTTTATGGCACAATGCCTTGTTTGTCCGGTTTGGCGTGCTGATTGGGGATTGGCCATCTGGGCGCTTTCCAGCACATCCAGCACTTCAACCGCATGCAGGCAACGTAAGAACAAGCATAAAAGTCGTTTGGCCGGCGATAAACAGCAGTATATGCAATCTAAGGAATTTGAATAAATGAATACCGAACAGACCGAGAGCAGCACTCAGGGGTTGAGCCAAATCCTGCCTGATGGCGAGCAAACGGCTGTCTGGCATTCCGAGGCCGGCTTCGCTGCGCCAATCTCTCTGGAGCATGCCGACGATACAATGCGGGCCGATCAGGCCTTGAAAAAAATGCGCAACGGCATCGGATTGCTCTGGCGAGGTGACTTCCAGAATGGCAGACAACTGCTGCAGGCTTTGGGGCGCCGTCTGGACCGAAAGTCTAAAGCCGCTAATGATCATGGCGATGAGCCTATGGCGGCGCGCTTTCACCGTTACCGGATGCAGCAGGCACAACGGGCGCGCTTGCTTGGTCTGTTGTTGATCCGGCTCGAATCTGATAATACGATTGCACTGCGTCGGGCGCCAACCTGGGAGCAGGCTCTGCTGCAGGTATACGGGGCCGAGCATCCGCCCATGCTGGTATCGTTAAGAGAATTGCTTGGCGTAGTCGGTGCGTATGAATGGCGCCGCAAAGGGATGCTCATCGCCGACTGTGATTTTCGGATTCATCCGCACTATGGCGTATTTTCTCCCTCGCGCGCCGAGTATCTTGCATTGCTCATGCAGGCGCCATTGCCGGAAAACTGCCGGAGTGCATTCGATATCGGCACCGGCACGGGTGTGCTATCTGTCCTGCTGGCCAAACGGGGCATCGCGCGGATCATTGCCACCGATTCCTCACCGCGCGCGGTCGCTTGCGCGCAGGACAATGTGGACAGACTGGGGTTGGGCGATCAGGTAACCGTGCGGGAAGTTGAATTTTTCCCCGAGAGCAGGGCCGACCTGCTAGTGTGCAATCCGCCCTGGTTGCCCGGCAAGGTCACTTCGTCACTTGATGCGGCCGTCTATGACCCGAACGAACAGATGCTGAAAGGTTTTCTGCAAAAAGCGCGACAACATCTGGAGCCGGGTGGTCAGATCTGGCTGATCATGTCTGACCTAGCCCAGTTGCTGGGCTTGCGTGCGGCGCACGAGTTGACACAGCTGTTTAGTGATAATGATCTGCGCGTGCTTGCCGTTTATGAAGCCAAGCCGACTCACGCCCGTGCCGCAGATCGTTCAGATCCGTTGCATGAGGCACGCGCACACGAGACGACATCACTATGGTGCCTGGCGCCTATTGACACTGAAAATTGATGAAGTAGGTGTCTTCTGGCGTACCAGTACCGGTGGGATTGTGTTGTGAAATATTGACAGGTTTCTGGTAGCCGCAAGTTTTTTGGGCCGTCTGCATACACATTTCCCAGTTCGGTGGCGTTTTCGCATCGGGTGAACATTTGACGCCATAATTGCCGCGATCTGTCACGTCAAGCCCACTGGATGCACACCCGGCCAGCACGATAGGGACAAGAAGCAATAGCAGTTTTTTCATTCACGAACTCCTGTTGGGGCTGTATTGTCTAGTGGCTGTATTGTATCGGATTATTAATCACGCACTTTTATTTTAATTAAATTCAGTTATAGTAGTAGAACAATATCCTGTAACGTATTGAATTGAACGTCTGTATTTGCCCCAATGTGGGAAGTGATATGTTTGATTTGTATGCATTCCGTTACATTCAAGTGTGATTCTGTTGTTATGATGAGAGTCGTATAAGTTTTGTTTATGTCTTTTAAAGGGGTACTTCTATGAAAAAATTTCTCGTTCCCGCTATGATCGTTCTCGCCACTGCAGCAACAGTAAACGTACACGCTGCTACGCCATCTGACAATCTGTCCCGGCATGCGTTGGGCGAGGCAAAGGATACCCGCTCGGCCTGGGCCAAATCTCAGGATATGTATGTTGAGCCCACACTGCGCATGACAGAGACAACTGTGCCAGTCACGCCGGAGCAAGCTCAGCAGCAAAACTTACCGGTTCAGACAGTTCCTGCTGGCACCGTTCCACCTACAGGCACCACCACGACAACAGTGATTGGCCCTGACGGTCAGCCTGTTTCTCAGCCTGCGCAGCCAATGCAGCAGCCTGCTCAGCCAGCTGCGCCAGGCCAGCCAGTACCAATGCAGCAAGGTACCAGTGGCGCACCTGTTCAGGATCTGTCTCGTCCACAGCCCTGATGGCTTGTGGCTTGGCAGTATAATGCCGCTTGGCCATATGGGCATGATCCGCAGATATAGATAGCGCGCATTATTATTGCTGTTGTTTATGCCATCATGAGGATCTGCCTACTACTGGCTACACGAAAACCGATAGCGTTGCTGCGTTATCGGTTTTTTTGTTCTAATCGTGCGTGGATTCAGTTGTGGACTTCGTACGCGCAGTGCCTGCAACAGCCGGTCAATTGCGCAATCAGTTTGATTATTATACGCGGCGTCAATGAAGATCCAAAGTAACGCATAAGGGGCAGGGGTACTGTCGGGCGCCCACCTGGCGACCTATTGGCGATCGGCGCTGACATTCAGGCAACGACACCCGATATATACAGCGCGGCATCCGAAGCGGCTGGTAAATACCAGGAGATAAAAACGTCCGCATATGACCCCGTTAACGCTTTGCATTCATTAATCTGGTGGCATTCGCTCGGTATAAGCGCAGACACCGAATGCAGCCATTGAAAATGACAACCAACGACAGTCCGGCAGCGTTACTGACACGCTATGCCGATTTGTTCGACAATATTGAAAGCACGCCATTGACGCCAGAGCAACGCCAGGCGTGTATCTCGAATGCGCCAGCGACACTTGTTCTGGCCGGCGCCGGAACAGGCAAGACCAGCACGCTGACCGGGCGCGCGGCGTTTCTCATGGCACATGGATTGGCTAAGCCTGGCGACATTCTCTGCCTGGCGTTTGCCCGTGAAGCAGCGCTGGAAATTGATGATCGGTTGCAACGCCGGCTTGCTGCGCGCTGGCCGATACAGGGCTTTGCAGCAAGCACTTTTCATAGCCTGGGTTTGCGTATCGTACGCGAAGTCGAAGGCAGCGCGCCCGTGCTGACCGAACTGTGCGGTAACCGGCAGAAACTGCTTGCGTTTATTCACGAGCAAATGCTGCAGTTGACAGCGCGATCGGCCGACTTTGCCGGCGTGCTGTTTGAGTATTTTGCAAAGATCGAACCTGATCTTGCATTGTCATGCGAATTTGCCAAGCGCAGCAATTATCAGGCCGAGTATTCGGCCCACCTTTTACAGGCTGTTCGGGGTGAAGTCGTGCGTTGTCCGTTTGATTGCCTGGTGGCCAATGCGCTGTGCTTGATGGGTATTGAGTATGACTATCGAAAACATTATCCTCATCCCGTATTCCTGGCCAGGCGCCGTCCATACCAGAGTACTTTTTATCTGCCAGATACAGACGTTTATATTGATGTGTTCGATTGCTCGAGACCGACCAGCGCGAAATGTGCCACTGTTGCGCTGGCGAGCCGGCTTGCCCGCATTCATCGTCAATATGGCACTCGTCATATCATTCTTTGGGAAGCGCCAGGCTATGTGCTCGACATCTGGCAATTGGTTAAGCTGCTAAGCCGCAAGTTTATTGAGTGTGGTATATCGGCGTGGCCGGACAGGGCCGACGCTGCTCAGAGCAGCGTTCAGAATAACTGGGTTTCGCATAATCACGGCAGGGCAGACAGGTATCGTGCTTGCCTGCGGCCGCTGGTCGGCACTGCGCGTTGGTCTTCGCTGCTGGACGCGCTAGCCACTGTGCTGCCGCTATACCTTCAATGGCAGGCACAGACGGTTACGGACACAAAGCGTGCCCAACTGAAGCAGGCTTGGGAACGGCGCCGCATTGCGAATATCACTGCATTGGTGCAGCCGCTGGCGCAGGCCTATAAAGCGCGTTTGCATACGCATGGTCAAATTGATTTTGACGATATGATCGCCCGGGCAACGCAGTATGTCGCCACCGGTCGCTTTGTTGTTCCCTGGCGTGACATACTGATTGATGAATTCCAGGATATCTCGCTGCCGCGTTTTGCGCTGATTGCTGCCATGTTGCGGCAGCGGCCAGGTCTGCGACTTTTTTGCGTGGGTGACGACTGGCAGGCCATCTATCGTTTTGCAGGCAGTGAGATCCGATACAGCACGCAATTTTCTGATTATGTTCATCCTCAGGCCCGCATGGTGCCCTTGAGCTGCACCTTCCGGTTCAATCAGGCACTGTGCGACATCAGCAGCCAGTTCCTGATGAAAAACCCGTTCCAGAATCGCAAGCAGTTGTTCGCCGCATGTAATGACATGCGGCCGGTGGTGACTGTCGCTCGGCAGGAGGACGGCCTGGCGGTTATTTTATCAATGCTGCAGCACGCGGTGCAGCAGCGCGCAGACGCAGATCACGACTCCGGTCACACAGCCAAGGCGCTTGTTCAGCGAGTTTGTGCTGCGCCAGTCTTGCTGGCGGCAGGCGTCAAGAGAACGACTCGGATCGCGGCACGCGCTGGTTTTGCGGCGCCGGTGCTGGCCAGGTTATTGTCTGCAGCCGTTACCATCGACTCAGTCGATCCTTCTACCTGTTCAACGACAACCATGGAGACCGACGCTTGTCGTGGAGAACCGCTTTCGGCACCGAAGGCATCGGTGCTTATTTTGGCGCGGTTTGCACATCTGCTGCCGGATGGCGAAAGGCTGAACGCGTACGCTGTGCGCTATCCTGCTTTGCAGATCAGCGTCAGCACCGTGCATGCATCTAAGGGACTGGAGGCTGACTATGTATTGATTCTGAATATGGAGAAGGGGGATTACGGCTTTCCTTCAGGCAGGCGATCGGACCTTGTGATTGAACGTTTTCTGCCGCAGCCGGAGGGCTTTGAGCACGCCGATGAGCGTCGGCTGTTCTATGTCGCGCTGACGCGCGCCAGAAAGCATGTGTGGCTGCTGGTGCCACAAGACAAAAAAAATATATCGGTATTCGTGACGGAATTGCTGCAGGATAATAAAGCCGTGGTCCGCCGCTTTGGTTTACGCAATGCAAGAAGAGGTGCCTGCCGGAGAGCGAACAGGCCCTCTGGCGGCGCAAGCGCATCAAACATCCCAGATAAAACAGCTTGCGGCCCACGGCCTGGCTGGCGCTTGCACACGCGCGGCAGCGCGCTAGCTGATCGGCAGAAACGCCCGATCGCCGGTGTAGTTGATAAAATCAAGCGCTGTATCATAGGCATCGAGGTTGGCACAGAAAAAAAGAACCGTATCATCTGAGTCCATATTGGCCAGAATGGATTCCATTTCATCTTCTACCGGTTCCTCTTCAAGGCCCAGGCTGGAGACATGGATCTGGCCGTCCTGCTCAAAACGCGCTTTTGGCAAAATATCCGGAATCCGGTCAAAGTCTACGTCTTCCACAATTAAATAGATGTCCAGTGCCAGACCGTTGGCTTGCGCCAACACCTGAATGCCGTTATGGATCGCCCGAACTAGGCTTGTTTGTATACCAGGTTCAACCGTCATGATTTATTCAGAAAGCAAAGATGTTGGCGGCGGCGCATCGCTGGGCACGGCCGGTGCACCCTTATAATGGCCTTGGTATACGCCGCAACCGGCCAGGGCGATGAGAAGGGCAGTCAATGCGACAAATTTTTGCATGATAGTTAAAGTACCTGGAATGAGAGCTAGCGGGAATCGCTACAATGCAATTGTAATACGAACTGACCGCCCGGATCCATGACACGAAAAATTGTCCATATTGATATGGACGCATTTTATGCTTCTGTCGAGCTGCGTGAAAATCCGCAGCTCAAAGGCTTGCCCGTGGTTGTTGCCTGGGACAGCATTCGTTCGGTGATTGTTGCCGCGTCCTATGAGGCGCGCAAATATGGCTTGAGGTCGGCCATGTCGGTCAGGCGCGCACGCGAACTGTGTCCACATGCAATTTATATCGCCCCCAACTTTACCTTATACCGCGACGTGTCGCGCCAGGTGCGCGGCATTTTCCAGCGGTACACTGACCGGATTGAACCGCTTTCGCTAGATGAGGCCTATCTGGACGTCACCGTCAATAACAAGGGTATTGCGTCTGCGACAGAAGTGGCCCGCCGGATACAGGAGGACATTTTCCTTGAGACGTCGCTTACCGCGTCTGCTGGGGTGGCGCCCAATAAATTTCTGGCCAAAATTGCGTCGGACTGGAATAAACCCAATGGAATTTGTGTTATTCCGCCATCCAAAGTGATGTCATTTTTGCAGGATCTGCCGCTGGAAAAGATTCCCGGTGTCGGACGCGTGACGTTGGCAAAATTTCATCGGCTGCAAATGAAAACCATTGCTGACTTGCGCCAGCGCAGTGAATGGGAGCTGACGCATCATTTCGGACGCTATGGCCGTCGTTTGTACGAACTGGCGCGTGGCATTGATCTGCGCGAAGTCGACACCAATCAGCAATCGCAGCAGATTTCCACAGAAACCACCTTTGATCAGGACTTGCCCTATCTGCAACTACAGGATCCACTGGACGCCATCGCCAGAAAACTATGGGAGCAGGTGCTGCGCAAACGCAAGTTCGGGCGTACCGTCACGCTTAAGCTCAAAAGCGCCTCATTCAGGATAGTGACCCGATCGCAGACTTATTCCAGTCCGCTGTATTCGGTGGATGACGTGCGGCAGGCCGCGGCCACGCTGCTGGCGCGCGTCGAAGCCGATAAACGCCATACGCTGTATCGGCTCATTGGCCTGGGCATTAGCGCGTTTGCCGAAGTTGATGAGATTGAGGTGCAAATATCGCTGCTGTAGGCAGTGTGTTGTCTGGCACTAACCGTCACGCATGCGCGGACGCAGGAGAATGTGAAGACGCCTGATATCGAAGATGCGGGGTTACGAATATACGAGGCATTTAAGGGCCTGCGTCGCACAAGAAAAATGCCATTTTCTTCAGGCTGTTGGCCGGCAGGAAAATGGCATGGCACTCACTGTGTTGGCGTCTACACGATCGCGTACTAACGGCAACCGTATTGCGCGCCAATGATCGGGCGCGTATTGTCAATTCACAGGGTTTACGGTTTAAGGCGATCTTTCAGACGTTTGGACAATTCTGCCATGTCTGTACGGCCGGCAAGCTTTTGCTTGAGAATGGCCATGGCCTTGCCCATGACTGCCGGGCCGGTAATGCCGTCTGCAGTCACCTGGGTAAGCGCCGCGTCAACTGCTTCAGTCACTTCCTGTTCTGATGCTTCTTCCGGCAGGAATTCCCTGAGCACTTCAAGCTCGGCTTTTTCGGCTTCAGCAGTTTCAGTGCGGCCGGCATTTTCAAAAGCAGTGATGGACTCTTTGCGCTGTTTGACCTGTTTTTCAATGATGGCCAGCACCTGGTCGTCATTCAATTCGATGCGCTCATCGATTTCTTTCTGTTTGATAGCGGCCTGCAGAAAGCGCAGTGTACCCAGCCTTGCCGTCTGCTTGGCGCGCATGGCGTCTTTGACGCCATCTGATATTGCTATTTTGAGGGAAGAAGACATGAATTTATTCCGGGAATGGTAAGATTAGTTTCATATTATGGCATAACTTTTTCGGAGACATATATGACGGAAATAAAGACTTCCCAGATTCTTCTCCCGGAAGGCGACGCGCATGGCCAGTTGTTTTACATACTGCATGAAGAGAACGAGCAATTGACGAATATGCCATTTCTGTTAGGTACCATTCGGGCTGAATTTCCTGATGCTGTGATCCGGATCGCGGTGGTTGCTCTGGACGAAGATACGGCATGGCTGGACGCCGGGGACACCGAACCGGACGCGCCGGAAACGGCGCAACTTGCGCCGCGCCTGGCGGCCAATATCAAATCGCTGGAACATGATATTCAGATGGGTCAGAACATACACGGCGTACTGAGCGAAGCCACAGCCGTAATTGGTGTGGGCCCTGCTGGATCGCTGGTGTTGGGCCTGACGTTGCTGGAGCAGCCGATTGCCGGCAGGCTTATTACATTCGGGGCGAAATTTCCTGCCTATCCACTGGAGTTATCTCTGGATACAACGGTCCATCTGCTGCATGCCGATCGCGATACAACGATTTCATCGGCTCGGGCCCGCGAGGCGCATGAACGGATGGCGTTGCTGCAGGCGGACGCGACAATCGACATTGCCATGAACTCGGCCGAGTCGTTTAGTGAAGTGCTGATTGGAAAAATGTTTGAACGACTGAAAACCTGCGTGCCATTGCGATACTGGCGCTATGCCGCAGAGTCTGAAAGCGATAGGCAAGAAGAGGGAAGGGCTCCGCCCACGTCTCTGCATTAGAGCAGCAGCCCGACAGCAAACCATTGCTGTCCGGACCGGCTGGCTGGCCTTTATAGCAAGGTGGGGTAATCCTGCTGAACCATATGACGCACACGTACCGCGTCTGCGAAACGAGTTAGTCCGCCATCGGCATTAAGCAGCACGACGGCAACCGGGCGATGATCCATTTCGGTCATCATGACCAGGCAGTCGCCCGCTTCACGGATAAAGCCTGTTTTGGATATTTGGATATTCCAGTTGCTGTTGCGGATCAGGCGATTGGTATTGCGATAGCGCTGTTCGCGGCCGTTGCTGGTTACAATTTCGTATTTGTCGCTGGTTGTGTATTCGCGAATAAGAGGCTGCTGATGTACAGCCTGCATCAGGCGCACCAGATCGCGGGGAGAGGCGACATTCTGTGGCGACAGCCCCGTCGGCTCTACAAAACGCGTACGGGTCATGCCCAGCTGGCGCGCCTTGGCATTCATTTCGCGCACAAAAGCGTTCATGCCGCCCGGGTAGGTTCGGCCTAGCGCATGAGCTGCCCGGTTTTCCGACGACATCAGGGCCAGATGCAGCAACTCGCGGCGCGTCAATGTAGTGCCAACGGACAGCCGCGAAGATGATTTTTTGACCCGGTCAATGTCATCCGCCGTAATGACGATCTGCTCGTTCATGTTCAGACTGGCAGTGGTAATGATCAGTGCTGTCATCAGTTTGCTGATCGACGCAATGGGCCGGATCACATCGGCGTTTTTGGAATAAAGTATACGGTTGTCAGTCAGATCGACCACATAGGCGACCTGGGAACGGACAATACCACCGTTATCGGCCTGGCCGACAACGGTGCTGGCCAGTGGCAGGGCGTCATAGGTTGGGCTTCCATCGTCTTCCTGGGCGAAACTGGAAACGGGTACAATGGAACCAGTGGTTAGCACCACGGCCAGACATGCGGTCAGGGTTTTTCTAAGATATTTTTGCATAGGTTCGTCACGGGCAAATTAGATCAGGGTCAGCGCAATTATAAATAAGATTTGAAAAAAAATATATTTATTAATGGGTTAGAGGCGATATCTAAATTTACTGTTAAGTGGATAGCTTAAGCTTTGGTTTGCATTTTAATAACAAAATAAACGAGGAACGAAGATAATAGACGTAAATACGGCTATTTTTGGCTAAAACACACTAAATTGTATCAAATGTTTTCCTGAGGGAAATAGGTAGAAAAGCAGGCGACTTTTCCCTGAAGCGTCAGGGTAAATATCGCAATTGCATGGTTATTGCGCATGAGACGGGGCCAGGGGCGATAAAATAACGCTTTCCTGTTCAGGCAATTTTCATTTACTCCGGTTTTTATTGTGTCAGATACTCAACATCAGCACCAAATTGCATACGGCTGTGCCGCCTTGACCCCGTTTCAGAAAGAGCGACTGCTTGTGGCGCTTGCCCAGGCCGGGTTGCCTGTGCAGGACATGACTGCCCGCTACGAGCACCACGTTTTCATTCACGGCGCTATGTCTCAGGAAGATCAACAACGGTTGAATCAGCTTCTCAACTACGGCACCGCCCAGGCAGGCGTGCCGGCGCAAGATGCATTGGTGCTGCGGGTCCTGCCACGTCTGGGGACATTATCACCGTGGGCCAGCAAGGCAACCGATATTGCACACAATTGCGGCTTATCGGCGGTGCGGCGCATAGAGCGGGGCATTGAATACCGGTTTGTTCCAAAAAAAGGGTTGCTGGGCGCCAAAAAGCTTACGCAAGAGCAGCTGTCGCAAATTGCAGCGCTTGTCCACGACCGGATGACAGAGACCGTGGTAGATTCGGCCTTTGATGCCTCAATATTAATGCAAACTTTGCCTGGCAAGCCGCTGGCGCAAATTCCGGTTCAGGCCCGAGGCAGGACGGCGCTTGACCAGGCCAATGAGAACCTGGGTCTGGCATTGTCGCCTGTGGAAATAGATTATCTGCTGACCTCGTTCAGCGAGCTCGGACGCGATCCCACTGATGTCGAGTTGATGATGTTTGCGCAGGCAAACAGCGAACATTGCCGTCATAAGATTTTTAACGCCAGTTGGGAAATTGATGGCGAGAAAAAAGAGGATACCCTGTTTGGCATGATCCGCAAGACACATGCGGCACAGCCCAAGGGAACCGTGGTTGCCTATTCGGATAATGCTGCCGTCATGGAAGGCGGGCCGGCAAGCCGGTTTTTTGCTGGCTTGCCGGCAGAGGATCACAATGCGGCGGCGCCCAGGTACGGTAGCCAGATGCGTCTGACCCATACATTGATGAAAGTGGAAACGCACAACCACCCAACGGCAATTGCGCCATTTCCAGGCGCGGCCACCGGCGCCGGCGGGGAAATCCGCGACGAAGGGGCAACCGGGCGAGGTTCCAAACCCAAAGCGGGCCTGACCGGATTTACCGTATCCAATCTGAATCTGCCTGATATCGCCGAATCGCGTGAGGCCAAGCCTTATGGCCTGCCTGATCGAATTGCCAGCCCGCTCGACATCATGATTGAAGGCCCAATCGGTGGCGCTGCGTTCAATAACGAATTTGGCAGGCCAAATTTGCTGGGCTATTTCCGCACCTTCGAACAGACGATCGATGGGGTGCGCTGGGGCTATCACAAGCCGATCATGATTGCAGGCGGCCTGGGCAGCATTGACGCTACGCTTACCCATAAAGATGTCATACCGGGACAGGCGCTGCTGATTCAGCTTGGCGGGCCCGGCATGCGTATTGGGATGGGAGGCAGTGCGGCTTCGTCCATGAGCGCCGGCGCCAATACCGCGCAGCTTGATTTCGATTCGGTCCAGCGCGGCAATCCGGAACTCGAGCGTCGCGCCCAGGAAGTGATCGATCGCTGTTGGCAATTGCAAGAAGACAACCCGATCATTGCCATTCATGATGTGGGCGCGGGCGGCTTGTCCAATGCGTTTCCTGAATTGGTCAATGATGCGGGCCGCGGCGCGATTTTCGATCTGCAACGGGTTCATCTGGAAGAGTCCGGCCTGTCGGCTGCGGAGATCTGGAGCAATGAGGCGCAGGAACGCTATGTGCTGGCCATCCTGCCTGAAGACCTGTCGCGTTTCGAGGCGATTGCTGTGCGCGAACGCTGCCCGTTTGCCGTCGTGGGGGTAACCACGACAGAGCGTCATTTGAAGGTCTCTGATGGCCAGGGCTTGCCGGGATTTTCCGAGCCGCAAGCCGCAGCGCAGGCCGAGGGCCCTGCGCCGGTGGATGTGCCAATGGACGTTATTCTGGGCAAACTGCCCCGCATGAAGCGTCAGGCCGAACACAAGGCACGTACGCTGGTGCCAATGGACGTAACGGGATTGGATCTTGCCGATATTTCACTGCAAGTCATGCGCCACCCGACGGTAGCCAACAAATCATTTCTGATTACCATTGGCGATCGCACCGTGGGCGGCCTATGTTCACGAGACCAGATGGTCGGCCCATGGCAGGTGCCTGTGGCCGATTGCGCGGTTACGCTGGCCGATTATGAATCAGTGCGTGGAGAGGCCATGGCGATGGGCGAGCGTACGCCGCTGGCTATTGGCAACGCGCCGGCATCAGGTCGCATGGCGGTTGCCGAAGCGCTGACCAATCTTGCCGCAGCCGATGTCGCTTCGCTGGAAGACATCAAGCTGTCAGCCAACTGGATGGCCGCTTGCGGCTTCGAGGGTCAGGACGCCGCACTGTTTGATACAGTGAACGCCGTCTCAATACTGTGTCAGACGATTGGTCTATCTATCCCGGTAGGCAAGGATTCATTGTCCATGCGGACACGCTGGGACGAACAAAACGAGCCCAAAGAAGTGGTAGCACCGATTTCGCTGGTTGTAACGGCTTTTGCGCCGGTGGCCGACGTACGCAAAACCCTGACGCCGCAACTGGTAACTGACCAGGGCGATACCACTTTGATTCTGCTCGATCTGGGGCAGGGGCGACAGCGCCTGGCCGGCTCGGTATTGTCAAATGTGATTGACCAGTATGGTTCCGACGTTCCTGATCTGGACGATCCGGCGTTGCTCAGAACCTTTTTCCTGACCATCCGTTCGCTGGTCGAGCGCGGGCTGATTCTGGCCTATCATGACCGCTCCGATGGTGGTCTGCTTGCTACGGTAGCCGAGATGGCCTTCGCAGGCCACGTGGGTGTTTCCATCAATCTGGACATGTTGACGTTTGACGAAACCTCTGCCGATTGGGGGGATTATAAAATTCGTCCCGAACAGGTGGCGGTGCAACGCGATGAATTGACGGTCAAGGCGTTGTTCAACGAAGAAGCCGGCGCTGTTATTCAGGTGCGAGCCGAACAGCGTGATCAGGTGCTACAGGCCTTGCGTGAAGCCGGGCTGTCCCGCATTTCAAATGTAATAGGAGCGCCGAATACCTCTGACCTGATCGAGTTTTACCGTGATGGCCGCCGTATTCTCGGTCTGGATCGCGTCGATCTGGGTAAGGCCTGGAGCCAGGTTACCTACGAAATAATGAAACGGCGCGATAACCCGGCCAGTGCCCAGGCTGAGTTCGACAACTGGGACGAGCGCAAAGACCCAGGCCTGAATGCTGTTATTAGCTTTAATCCCCAGGAGCCGCTGGCCGCGCCCTTTATTTCAAGTGGCATACGTCCTAAAATTGCCATATTGCGCGAGCAGGGCTGCAACAGTCAGGTTGAAATGGCCTGGGCCTTCGACAAGGCCGGCTTTGATGCCTACGACGTGCATATGACCGATCTTCTGTCCGGTCGCTCCTCGCTTAACGACTATCAGGCCATGGTGGCGGTTGGCGGCTTCAGTTATGGCGATGTGCTTGGCGCTGGCGAAGGGTGGGCACGCACCATTCGGTTTAATTCGGCGTTGTCTGCACAGTTCGCTGCCTTCTTCGCGCGGCCCGACGTCTTTGCGCTGGGCGTGTGTAATGGCTGCCAGATGCTGGCTACGCTGGCTGACATGATCCCTGGTGCACAGGATTGGCCACGGTTTACCTATAATCAGTCAGCCAAGTACGAAGCCCGCCTGAGCCTGGTGCAAATTGACCAGTCTCCGTCCATCTTCTTTAACGGCATGCAGGGCAGCCGCCTGCCGATCGCGGTGGCGCACGGCGAGGGCTTTGCCGATTTTGGCCTGCAAGGCGATATCAATGCCGTCCAGACAGCCTTGCGCTATGTATCGAACGCAGGGTTTGTATCAGAGGCCTATCCGGCCAATCCCAACGGCAGTCCGCAGGGTATTGCCTCTGTCACGACGGCAGATGGCCGGTTCACCATTATGATGCCCCATCCAGAAAGGGTTACGCGCAATGTCATGATGTCCTGGCATCCGGACAGCTGGGGCGACCAGGATACGGGTGGCGACTACACGCCGTGGATGCGGATGTTCATGAACGCCCGTGTGGCCATGGGATAGAAAACGGTTCGCGCAGCGGGGAATTTCTCGCTGTGTGGGCGAACCCGGTTGATTCCGTTCGGGCGCAAGCGTATAATTTTGCTTTGCGCCCGGAGTTATTTCATGCGTCTCATTCAAAAAGCACTTACCTTTGACGATGTTCTTCTGGTACCTGCGTACTCAAATGTGTTGCCGCGCGACACGTCTCTCAAAACTAAACTTACCCGTAATATCACACTGAATATTCCGCTGGTATCGGCAGCCATGGATACGGTTACCGAAGCACGTCTGGCCATCGCGATGGCTCAGGAAGGCGGGATCGGGATCATCCACAAGAACATGACCGCAGATGAGCAGGCCGCAGAAGTGGCTCGCGTCAAACGTCATGAGTTCGGAATTGTTATCGATCCGGTGTCGGTCACATCAGACATGAAGGTGCGCGATGCCATTGCCCTGCAGAAAAAGCATGGCATCTCCGGTCTGCCCGTGGTAGACAACGGCAAGGTGGTTGGCATCGTGACCAATCGGGACTTGCGTTTCGAAGACCGTCTTGACGTGCCGCTCACCTCTGTGATGACGCCCAAGGAACGGCTGATCACCATGCATGAAGGTGGCACGCTGCGCGAAGCCCAGGCCTTGATGCACAAATACCGTCTGGAACGTGTATTGATTGTCAATGACGATTTTGAATTGCGCGGGCTGGCTACCGTCAAGGATATTGTTAAAAATACGGAACACCCCTACGCGTGCAAGGACGAATTCGGTCAATTGCGTGTCGGCGCAGCGGTCGGCGTGGGCGAGGGCACCGAAGAGCGTGTACGCAAGCTTGCCGCAGCCGATGTCGACGTTATTATCGTTGATACCGCACACGGCCACTCCCAGGGAGTGCTTGATCGCGTACGCTGGGTGAAAGAGAATTTCCCGGAAGTTGACGTGATTGGTGGCAATATTGCCACTGCCGAAGCCGCCAAGGCGCTGGTGGATGCTGGAGCCGATGGTGTCAAGGTGGGTATTGGTCCGGGCTCAATCTGCACCACGCGAGTTGTCGCGGGTGTGGGTGTTCCCCAGATCACGGCCATTTCCGATGTTGCCAAGGCGCTGGAAGGCACTGGCGTACCGCTGATCGCCGACGGCGGCATCCGCTATTCCGGCGACGTGTCCAAAGCGCTGGTTGCGGGCGCCTTTGCCTGCATGATGGGCGGCATGTTCGCCGGCACTGAAGAGGCGCCGGGCGAAGTCGTACTGTTCCAGGGGCGCTCCTATAAGTCCTACCGGGGCATGGGTAGTCTTGGTGCCATGGAAAAAGGCTCTGCCGACCGTTATTTCCAGGATCCTGCCAACAACGTCGACAAGCTGGTGCCGGAAGGTATTGAAGGCCGTGTACCATATAAAGGCAGTGTGCTGGCCATCATTTATCAGTTGGTAGGCGGTATCCGCGCTTCCATGGGCTATTGCGGTTGCGCCTCGATCGATGACATGCGTACCGTGCCGCAATTTGTAGAGATTACCTCTGCCGGTGTCCGCGAATCGCATGTGCATGATGTGCAAATCACCAAAGAGGCACCGAACTACCGCGCCGACTAAGTACAGCCGCACCAGTGACGCCACGCATGCCGTGGCACACTGCGTGATCGGCACCGAAACCCGGAACCAAACCCGGCGTTGTTTATCACAGCGCCGGGTTTTTATTGTCCCAATAGATTGCATCAGATTGTTGCGGGCAGTGTAGCTGCCTACCATGCAAGTGATGCAGCCAGGATTATCTCAGTTGACCGATGAAGCAATAATCAGTATCGATGGATCTACGGTCAATGTTCATTCGGGCAACGTTGCTGCACGTTATCACAGCGAGGACAGCGCCAGAAATTTTTCAACCACCATGTTCGGCGCCAGTAACGGGGCCGAATGAGAGCTGTTCAGTTCTGCCCAGACCCAGTCTGGCTGGTCTTTTACCCAGTCATGCGAGGCTACGACCGGCTTATAGGGTGGAGTGGTGCAGGCCAGATAGATTTTTTTCACGCCTGCACCTAATGGCGCGTTCAGCGAGAGCGCACTGGCATAGGTGTTGATTGGATGCGGCGTCAATTTTCCTCGTGCGAATGTGTATTGCTCAGTATCGGCGGGAATGCCCAAATGAATCGGATCCGGTGCGGGAATGCCATATCCATGGTGTGCCTGGGCAGAGGCAGTCAGTGCATTGACCACCTTATCGGGCAAAGTCGCAAACGTGGACTGACCTGAAGGCAGCACAAAGGCATCCAGGTAAATCAGGCGGTCCAGACGATCTGCGATACGATCCGCAACGCCACTGATGATCAACCCGGCAAAACTGTGGCCGACGAGAATTACGTTGGCAAGTGCTTCGCCAGCGCCGGGTTCACACGTATTGGCAAGAGCTCCGGATATCGCCGCGCCAGGCCCTGGCGAGTCTTGTTCAGGTGCTGTGGCATTATTGCAACTGTAATTGAAATCAGTAGATGAGCCCGCAAGCGCCGGCGCCGTTTGCGGGTGCAATATTGCGGTTTCGATATCCTCAATGAACGTGTCAAGCGAAATGGTTGCTGAAAGTTCGGCTGCGCGATCTCCCAGACCTGTCAGCGTGGGGGTATACACGATATGCCCCTGATCCCGTAGCTGTTGCGCAACCTCGTCCCAGACCCAGGCTCCGTGCCAGGCACCATGGACCAGCACAAAGGTTTTTGCTGAGGGAGCAGGATCGGTAAAGGGTTGATTCTGGGTATTTTTCATTGATTCAGGGCCTTTGCTAGGTGAGCGAAACAAGGGGTAAAACAGACACGCTGTCCTGGCGTGCGTTGCTGCGTTCGTGCGCCAAACGATCGCGCTTGCGTTCAGGGCGGCGGCACGGGAAACAAGCCTGACTGTCACAT
The DNA here is from genome assembly GCF_014897675.1 of Advenella sp. FME57. Lineage (GTDB taxonomy): Bacteria > Pseudomonadota > Gammaproteobacteria > Burkholderiales > Burkholderiaceae_B > Advenella. The sequence goes on from NZ_JABUXU010000001.1 coordinate 113,344, forward strand.
CTTATACGCAGTCAGGTTTTGACACCGTTTTGGGCGTCACAGCCATTATAATGTCGTCTTCCAATTTCTTTTCTTTTGTCCTCAGGCGGATATAGCATGCATCAGCGGATTCTGATTCTCGATTACGGTTCACAGGTTACACAACTTATTGCGCGACGCGTGCGCGAAGCAGGGGTGTTTTGTGAAATTCACCCCGGCGATGTCGATGCTGCTTTTCTTGCAGAACAGCAGAGCCTGGGGCTCAAGGGCGTGATTCTGTCCGGCAGCCATTCGTCTGCCTATGATGAAGCGTCACTCAAGGTGCCGCAGCAGGTATTCGAGCTGGGCGTGCCGGTGCTGGGCATCTGTTACGGCATGCAGGCCATGGCCTCGCAATTGGGCGGCAAGGTCAGCTGGTCCGATCATCGTGAATTTGGCTACGCTGAAGTGCGCGCGCATGGCCATACCGCACTGCTCAAGGACATTGCCGATTTTGTCACGCCAGAGGGTCATGGCATGCTCAAGGTCTGGATGAGCCATGGCGACAAGGTCTCTGAACTGCCCGACGGCTTTGTGCTGATGGCTTCTACGCCTTCATGCCCGATAGCTGGCATGGCCGACGAAGCCCGTCATTTCTATGGCGTGCAGTTTCACCCGGAGGTGACTCACACCACGCAGGGACGGGCGCTGTTGAACCGCTTCGTTAATGACATTTGTAACTGCAGCAATGACTGGAACATGCCCGACTACGTCGAAGAAGCGGTGGCGCGCATCCGTGAGCAGGTCGGCACCGATGACGTGATTCTGGGGTTGTCCGGCGGCGTGGATTCATCCGTGGCCGCAGCATTGATCCACAAGGCCATCGGCGATCAACTCACTTGTGTTTTTGTAGATCATGGGCTGCTTCGTCTGAATGAAGCAGAGCAGGTCATGAAGATTTTTGGCGAACACCTTGGCGTCAATGTGATTAATGTCGACGCAACAGACGCCTTCATGAGCAAGCTGGCCGGCGAAACCGACCCGGAGAAAAAACGCAAGATTATCGGTCGGGAATTTGTGGAAGTGTTCCAGGACGAAGCAGGCAAACGCAAAAGCGCGCGCTGGCTGGCCCAGGGCACGATCTACCCCGATGTGATTGAATCGGCCGGCGCCAAAACCGGCAAGGCCGTTGCCATCAAGTCGCATCATAACGTGGGTGGCCTGCCGGAAACGCTGAATCTGCAACTGCTGGAGCCGCTGCGCGAGCTGTTCAAGGATGAAGTGCGAGAACTGGGTCTGGCGCTGGGTCTGCCGCATCATATGGTGTATCGCCATCCATTCCCCGGCCCCGGCCTGGGCGTGCGCATTCTGGGCGAAGTCAAGAAAGAATACGCCGATCTGCTGCGCAAGGCTGATGCGATTTTTATTGAAGAACTGCGCAACACAACCGATGAAGAATCAGGCAAATCCTGGTACGACCTGACCTCTCAGGCCTTTGCCGTGTTTCTGCCAGTCAAATCGGTGGGTGTCATGGGCGACGGCCGAACTTATGATTATGTGGTCGCGTTGCGTGCGGTGCAGACTTCTGATTTCATGACGGCTGACTGGGCGCAACTGCCATACCCATTACTGGGTCGTGTGTCATCTCGTATTATCAACGAAGTGCGCGGCATCAACCGGGTGGTTTATGATGTTTCCAGCAAGCCGCCTGCGACGATTGAGTGGGAATGAGGTCGATTTATAAGTTATAGATTTAACTTCAAAAATTTTGACTCGATAACTATATCTCGCACATCATTAAAGGTATTTTTCATGATGTCCGGCAGGTATACCGTTGAGAAAAACACCGGTACCACCACCGTGTTAGTGATGCCGGCACGGTATTGGGAGGGCTCTCGGGTAAGCCGGAGCAAGTTTCTAGGATTCTTTGATATGAGTACTTTACCCCCCTGTTCACAATGCCAGTCCAGCCTCACCTATGAAGATGGTAGCGGGCTCTACATTTGTCCCGAATGCGGCCACGAATGGCCGGTTCAAGCCGAGTCCGTGGCTGAGTCGGACGAACGTGTTCACCGTGACGCCGCCGGAAACGTGCTGCAAGATGGAGATAGCATCACCGTCGTCAAAGACCTAAAACTCAAGGGATCGGGCGGGGTCGTGAAGATGGGGACCAAGGTCAAGAATATCCGCCTGGTCGATGGGGATCATGACATTGACTGCAAGATCGATGGATTCGGCGCAATGAGCTTGAAGTCGGAGTTCGTGAAGAAAATCTGACTGATGACCTAATGAGCGGCCCAACACGACGCCATGTGGACCTCGACAGTGGCATGCTCCTGGCGGGGGCCCATTGGGATAGCATGGTATTTCTCGCGGTATCAGCAGAATTTATTGTATTGTTGTATTGATTTGAAAGTTGTTTTTCTTCTTGTTTATAACTGAGTGAGAGTGATTGCGCGTCTGGCGCCGCCAGGCATCTGATGCCATAAAAAGCCACCAAGCCCGCATTGCGGGCTTAGTCATATGCGCCCTGGCAAACGGCCCGTACGGGCCGCTTCCGGGTGTTCCTAACGAGAGTTTGACAGTGTCCACGGGTTGAGTAGTGGCGCACCTGTAGCCTCAAAATCAGCCGAGTTTCGCGTGACAACGGTCATTCCGTGCACAAGCGCCGTGGCTGCTATAAGGGCGTCCCGTTCAGAGCGGGGATCTGGCACATACAAACGAGCACACTGCAATGCAACTGCGGTATCTATCGGTAATGAGCGTTCGGCAAATTCCGGCATGACATAAGCTTCAAGCCAAGCCCTGAGCTTCGCGCCTTGGGCTGAGTCGCGCCGTTCGATCCGCAGGATGCCAATTTCAATCTCCATCACGGTCATGGCGGAAATGTAGAGTTTCGCGGCATCCACGGTGGTTAGCCACTCGATTACGTTAGCGTCAGCTTTTCCATCTCCTGCCTTGCGAAGCTCGGAAATAACGTTGGTATCGAGAAGATACATCAAGACAGGTCTGCCGTCCGGCTTTGGATGTTGGCCCGTGGTGGATCGAACTCAATATCGGATAGTCCCGGCACAGAAAGTACGTCAACGATATTACGGCGCTTCCCGGTGATACGTTGGTACTCGTCAATACTAAGTAATACGTGGGCTGGCTTGCCACGATCAGTGATGAAGACAGGGCCTTTTAGCGCCGCCTTTTTTGCTCGACCAATATCTTGATTCAACTCTCTGCTGGAGATGGTTGTAATGCTCATGGGATTCCCCATTTATCTTTACGTGATTGTATGTTGTAACGTTACTACATTTTTTTCAATGATGCAAGGCTGACGCTGACTCCATTGATTTGGGCGCGCGAAATCTATCGTGTAACGATGTCTGGGCCATTTTTCTGGCCAGCAAGAATGAACATCGCAATCTTGTTGTTCGCCACCAAATGTTGCCTTGCTCCATTAAAACAGTTCTCCGCCGACCGGCTTGGCATCAAGCCATTTCCGATCTTTAAGGGCGAAATCGACCGCTGTGTTGCATTGAGTCAACAACTTATCGAGGGCGTAGTGAGGCCGTGCTTGCGGTTTTATTACCAGACGACCGTTGTCGAGGGCTAGACTGACCTTGGCTTCAACTTCTAAGTGAAGCAACATCACATATCTGAAGGAGAAGGGCAGTGGGTGCTGCCTTCTTCCCTTAATGCGCTGGCTGGGCCACTGCTGGCCGAATGCGCGGATGGCGCTGAAATAGTACCGCCACCGGCACGCCAATGGCGATGACCATCGTGCAGAACGAATAGATGGCTACTTCAATGCCCCAATGGTCGGCAATCCAGCCTATGCCCATCATGGGAATCATGCTGCCGACGTAACCGGCGACCAGGTAAGTAGCCAACAGTCCTGAGCGATTGCCAGGTCCGGCCAGGCGGGTGATCATGCTCATGCCGGCAAGCATGGTCATGCCGTGCCCGATTGCCGTGAGCAATACGCCCAGCGCAAACAAAATGGCTGAGCTGGCGTGTAAGTTCAGCATGAGAATCGCGTTGCTTAGCGCCAATGCGATTGTGCCTGTAGCGCCGCACCAGTCAATAGACATACGCCCGGCAATCACCTGAACGGCTGCCGAAGTAAACAGGATCAATGCAATAGAGGTACCGCTGACGACTGGGCCGTCCCAGGGTACCAGTTTGCCCAGAAACAGTGGCGCCATGGAGGCATACAGGCCGAAAACGCCAAATGCAAGAAAAGGCAGGCAGCAGGTAAGCACAAATGCCCCCGAACCGTTTGCGTCGGGCCAGGTCAACTTTGGCAAAATATCGTTCAATGCCAGGCGTGGACCGGCCTTGGGTTTAATGGTGTCGGGCAGGGTCAGGCAGCACAATACCGTTAAACCCAGGCTGCCCAGGATCAGGGTCGGAACATAGGCGAGTGTCAATGGCACGGGGGCCCATTGCCCAATGATGCCACCCACCAAAGGTCCCAGGCCGAAGCCAAATGCCATCAAGAAACCAGTCATCATGGCCACGCGCTGTACGCTGCCATGGCGGGACAGTTTGGATAAACCCTGGGTCGCACTGGTGGTCACCATGCTTGAGGCCACCCCCACGATGAACCGTCCGATATTCAGGCTGGTCATGTTCCATGCGATCAGGCTGATGGCTGTTCCGAGCAGGACCAGCGCCAGGCCCCACTGCATCATCGGGCGAAAGCCGACACGGTCAGGCAGGCGCCCCAAAAACAACAAACCACACAACGCACCGCCCATGTACATGACGTATATGAGCGAGATATCGCTCGTTTGCAGTTGCCAGGCCTCTTTATAGAGCGCATACAGGGGACTGATGAGTGCGGTGCCCATCACGCCAACAATCATGGCAAAACTCACCCAGGCGAAGGGCGATACTTTCAATTTCATTTTTCAACCGTATATTTTCTGGTGCAGGGGGAAAGCAAGTGCAGCGTCATTTGTTTATTTGTCCCCGGACTCGAGCCGCTCCGAAATTTTTTCCAGGGCCCGGCGGGTGATTTGTATTTCATTTGCAGAAAGATCGGCCAGTATGGTTTGCTCGATTTCCATGCTTTTCTCCAGGATCAGCGCCGCCACCTTGCGACCGGCCGGTGTCAGGGCAATGCACTTGGTGCGACGGTCGGCCGGGTCGTTATCCCATTGCACCAGTTGCGCCTTTTGCAGTTGCGCCAGCACGCGTACCAGGGATGAAGAGTCCAGATACAAAGCCTGGGCCAGGTCTTTCTGGCGCAGGGCTTTGTCTTGCACGTATAGCACCAGTAGCGGCATGCGCGTGGCATCCGATAGTCCCAGGTCTTTGAAATTCAAATCGATCTGGCGGCGCCACTGTCTATATACGCTACCAAGTAGAAAACCAAAACGGCTACGAGCCTGGAAGGGTTCATGCGAGGAAGGACGGTTCGCTGAATATTTAGTTTGCATGCAAAGTATATTACTACGGGTTTACCCTTAAAACAAGTAAAAAATGAGCAATAAAGATCCACCAAGGCAGTTCAAGAGAATGAGCAACAGACGCCAACAGCAGCCACAATAAGTATTTGAAAGTCCCGCTACACAATAGGCCTTGTCTGTACCGGAATCTGTTACGCCCACGGACTACGCTTACCCTGCATTGAGCGCATTGGCTTTTGCGAAAAAGGCTCGGGGGTATAAGCGCCGTCCGGCGCCAATGCTTGAAAATACGACGAACGCAGGCCAGTTTCAGCGGCGTACGGTGTCCGTGGCGTGCGACTTGCTGCGCATTGCCTGCGCGCAGCGATCCTGAGGTTTTCTGTGTTGATGACTGGTATTTGATGGGCAATAATCGTCAATTGTTATATATAATGAGAACGAATGTCATTATCGTTGTTTTTTGTGTTGGGGCGGCACTTTACCGAAAGAGGGGCTCATGAGCGGTAGCCAGTCAGTTTTGCAGCGGCAAATCCATATCCTTTATCAGGATCATCATGGATGGCTGTACCAATGGCTGCACAGAAAACTGGGTAACCGATTTGATGCGGCCGACCTTGCTCATGACACGTTTACGCGAGTACTGGCAGGGTATCGACAGAGTTCGATTCCGGTATTGGATGAGCCGCGCGCCTACCTGACGACCGTTGCCAAGCGACTGCTAATCAATTTCTATGAACGGCAGTCTCTGGAACGCGCCTACGAGGCGTCGTTATTGCAGCTGCCACAGCAGCACATGCCATCCGTGGAAGAGCGGGCGATTCTTCTGGAAACGCTGCAGGAGCTCGATACGCTGCTGGACGCATTACCGGCTCGCGTGCGCACGGCGTTTCTACTTTGTCAGCTCGAGGGCATGAGCTACGAGCAAATTGCGGCGCATCTGCAGGTGAGTGTGCGCACAGTCACGCGTTACATGGCGCAGGGCTTCAAACAATGTCTCACCTTGATGCTGGCGCAAGCGGCGTGAAGTCCACAAGAATGGCCGAACCTCAGCAAACGCAATTGGTGGACGAGGCGGTCAAATGGCTCGTGTTGATGCATTCCGGGCGTTTCAATGAGGCCGATGCGCAGCGCTGCGCTCACTGGCGTGGGCAAAGCCCCGAACATCAACGGGTCTGGGAAAGCGTAGAGAAACTGAACCGACAATTCGATTCCGTGCCTGGCTCGCTGGCCATGCCAGTATTGAACCGGCCCCGCGTTTCCGAAAATCGTCGCATGATGCTCAAAACTATTGCGCTGGCCATTACAGCGCCTTCGGCGATGTGGATCGGTTACCGGGCCATCCCCTGGGATTCCCTCAATGCCCAGTACCGCACCGGCACGGGCGAACGCCGGGACGTGGCGCTGGCGGACGGAAGCCAGCTCAGCCTTAATACGTCAAGCGCTGTGGACGTCGTCTTCGATGCCAGGCAGCGGCTGGTGTTGCAACGCTCGGGAGAAATTCATATCCAGACGGCACACGGCCCTCAGGCTGGTGCGCGTCCCTTTGTGGTCAAAACGCAGCAAGGCAGCCTGCAGGCATTGGGTACCCGCTTCGTCGTGCGCTGTACGCCTGACCGTACCCGGTTGACTGTGCTGGACGGTGCCGTTCAGGTGCAGCCACTGCATTGGTCCGAGACTCATATCGTCCCGGCGGGGCAGGAACTGGATTTCAGCGCAGATCGCTTGGGCGCCAAGGTGCCCGCATTGCCCGGCGCCGGACAATGGGTGCAAGGTGTACTGTATGCCGAGCAAATGAGGCTTGCCGATTTTGTGGCCGAACTCGCACGGTATCGCCCGGGTATTTTGCGATGTGATTCGTCTGTGGCCGATATTCCAGTATCGGGCGCCTTCCAACTGAATAATACGGACCGAATTCTTGAGGCGCTTGCCCAGACTCTGCCGGTGCAGATCCAGTTTCGCACCCGTTACTGGGTAACCGTTGCAGCACGGTAGCGGTAGTTTTTGCGGAAAAGAAAAAAATTTCAATTATTTTGTCCTGTTTTTACAACTGGCCTGTCATGTCTATAAGAACCTCAATTTACTGACTTTGTGACAGGAACTTTTTTCATGGCTGATCTGACTTCAGATTCCAATTTGCTTGAACGTGCGTGTGGCGCACGGCGTCGCATTAGCGCTGCTGTGCTGGGCGCCTTGTCTGCGCTGGGCCTGGCCGCCACGCTGGCGCCTGCACCGGTCTGGGCCGCCGAACCCAGCACGGCGCAGGCGCGTAACACGTACAATATTGCTCGCGGTGAACTGGGACCCGCGTTGCTCAGTTATGCGGGGCAGGCCGGCGTCAATTTGAGCATCGATATGGATGCCACCCGCGGCCTGAAAACGCAAGGGCTGACTGGCCAGCATTCTGTACAGGGTGGCTTTGAGCGACTGCTGGCCGGTACCGGCCTACGCATACGAAAGGTAGGAGATGGCAACTATACGCTGGACACTGCTGTGGCGCCTGTTGCTGCCACGCCGGTCGTGTCTGCAGTGCAGCAGACAACAGCGCCTGTGACCGAATTGTCTGCCATTACCGTGACCGCGCGTACACAAAGTGATTTGATGTCGCCCACCCGACAGGTTGCCGTCATTGACCGGGAGCAGCTGGATACATTGCGTGCCGGATCCGACAGTGTGGCCACCGTATTGAGTAAAGTGCTGCCAGGCATGGCTGACTCCAGTCATACCATTACCGATTATGGCCAAACCCTGCGCGGTCGCAATATGCTGATCCTGGTTGACGGTATCCCCTTGAATACCAACCGTGATTCTTCGCGTAACCTTGCCAATATCAATCCTGCCGATATTGAGCAAATCGAAGTACTGCGTGGCAGTAGCGCTATCTACGGCAGCGGTGCGGCCGGTGGTATTGTGTCCATACGCACCAGGGGATACGACGGCGAGCCTCGTGCCGAGACCACGGTTTCGGCGACGACACCATTGTCCCGCCTGGGCGCAGCAGGCCTGGGCGGCGGCGTGCAGCATTATTTTTCCGGTGGCAATGACAAAATCGATTATTCGCTTAGTCTGGGCGCCAGCCATACAGGTGGGTCGTACGATGCACGCGGTACACGCCTGGCTCCGGAACCGAGCCAGGGCGATCTTTTTGATTCGAATATCTACAATATGTCCGGCAAAGTAGGTCTGCAAATTGATGAGAATCAACGCCTGCAGTTGTCTCTGAGCCACTATGACGCAAAACAGAATACCGACTACGCGTCCGACCCAAGTGTCGCCCGGCAGCCGCCCGGCAGCACCGGCGCGCGAAGTATCCGGGGACTGGAGCTGGACCAGCAGAATCGCATCCGCAATACGATGGCCAGCCTTGAGTATCAAAACCGTGACATTGCTGGCAGCACCCTGGCCGCACAAATTTACTATCGCGACTTTTTCACACGCTTTGCCCCCTTTGATGCACGCGGCGTATCTGTCAGGGGTGCCAACGTGGACCAGGTAACGCAAAAATCAAGCGTATTCGGCGGTCGCCTGACCATCAAGACGCCATTGACGTCCGACAAGAAGACACAGTTGACCTGGGGTCTGGATTTCAACGAAGAGCGCAGTGAAATGCCGCTGGACGTGTTTGATCCCTACGAATATGACAGAAGCGGCGGTTTGCATTTTCGCAAAATCGACTCGCTGACCTACATGCCGCCGATCACGACACGCAGCATCGGCGCGTTTGCCCAGCTGGAGCATCGTTTTAACGAACACTGGGCGGTGCAGGGCGGGGCACGGTATGATCGCGCCAGTGTACGTTTTGACGACTTTACCCCATTGTCGCAATCGCGTGTGGCCAATCCGGGGCGGGTATCCGGTGGAACGGTCCATTATGGCGCCTGGAGCTATAACGCTGGTGTCGTTTATACACCAGTCAAAGGTCAGGAGTTCTATGCGTCCTTCAGCCAGGGTTTTGAACTTCCCGACGTGGGCGTCCAGGTGCGAAATGCCACGCCGGCCTTCAATTTTGGCGCTTCAAATCTGGAGCCTGTAAAAACCGATACCTTTGAGCTGGGTTGGCGCGGGACATTTTCCAACGTCGCTGCAAACCTGACCGTATTTCAGTCGAAATCGGATCTGGGCGCGCTGCAAAGTTTCAATAATGGCCTGACGCTGCTGCGAACCAAAGAGCGCATTTATGGGATCGAAGGCGGACTGGATTATTACAGCGATGATAATCAGTGGGCACTGGGTGGTACGTTCACATGGATGAAAGGTGAAGAAAAACCGGAAGGCAAGGGCAGTTACCAGAACATGACCGGGTATCGCATTCCACCATTGAAATTGACCGCCTATGTGGAATACACACCCTCTGCGAAATGGAGTCACCGGATACAGGCGACGCATTTTGCGTCGAAAGACTATCGACTGGACGAAAAAACCAGTTTCGGCCGCTGGGAAACCTCGGGCTACACAACGGTCGATCTGATCAGCCGATGGACGATTGATGATAAAAACAAAGTGACATTTGGCATCCAGAACGCGCTGAACCGCCACTACTATCCCTTGTATAGTCAACTGATGCGCAATAGCAACAACACCAGTCGGCTGCCGGCGGCAGGGGCGGTATTGAATGTCAGCTATACCCATCGCTGGTAGCCTGACGGGCAAGGACAGCGTGCCTGGCGGCCCTGTGCCTGGGCTGCGGGCGCGAAAGCCGAGGCTGCCGTGACGGCGTGCGGGCACAACACCGGCACACTGACAAGCCACATCGTGCCGGCGCCGCCATCCCTGTTGTGCGAGCCCTCATAAAAGGGCTTATCGCGCAGCCTGTCGGCTTTTGCTTTATGTTTGGGTCCATACCCGGATAAAATGCATGCATGTCGATCATCGTCGCAACCGTCGCGAAAATATGCAAATTACCCCGTTGAATCACGCGCAGTTCATGGCGCTGGCGCTGGATCAGGCCCACATGGCCTACGCACTGGGCGAGGTGCCGGTTGGCGCTGTTGCCGTCGATTCATCAGGGAATGTGCTGGGAAAAGGGTACAATAGAACGATTACAGACCGTGATCCTACTGCGCATGCCGAAATCATCGCCTTGCGCCAGTGTGGCCGGGATCTGGACAATCACCGGCTTCCCGGTATTACCCTGTACGTTACGCTGGAACCATGCATTATGTGTATGGGCGCCATAACGCACGCCAGAGTAAGCAGGGTGGTATACGGTGCAGCAGACCCGAAGACCGGCGCCTGCGGCAGCGTGATCGCGGTGCAGGACAACAAACAAATCAATCATCATACCGTCATTGTGTCGGGGGTGTTGAAAACCGAGTGCGGCCAGTTGCTTCGCCGCTTTTTTCAGGAACGCAGGAAATCGTGACCATGAACAATGCTTCTTCCCTTGGCAAAAAGGAAAGTATTAAAGAACAGTTGAATGACGCCCAGATTCTGTTCGATGAGGCCGATGATGTTGCGTATCAGCCGACGCGCTACACGAAAAAACTGCAGGTCTATACCATGTCGCCGTCAGGGTATGTGCAGGACCCTGAAGTATTGAAGCGCGCTGTCAAGAACCTGAAAAGATCCAGAGTCAAAGTCACGGTGGACAAGGCTGCGCTGTCGCGGGATATGCGGTTTGGTGGCGACGATGAGAATCGGCTTGCTGCCATCGCCCGTGCTGCAAAACATTCGAGCGATATTGTCATGCCCACCCGCGGCGGCTATGGGCTAAGCCGAATACTGCATCGTATAGACTGGAAACTGCTCGAACGCAATCCAAAGCGGTATGTCGGGTTCAGTGACTTTACCGCCTTCAACCTTGCCTTGCTGGCAAAAACCGGCATGAGCAGTTATACCGGTCCCAATATGCTGGATTTCGGCAAGGAAACGGTAGACGAACTTACTTATGACATCTTTCTTGAGGTCATGCACGGTGAGTTGGAAATTCTCAGTTTCGAGTCCGAAGGCTCGGATGCGGTCGACACCCGCGGCACGTTATGGGGCGGCAATCTGGCCATGGTTGCGTCTTTGGTGGGTACGCCTTATCTTCCCAAAATCAAGAACGGCATTTTGTTCCTGGAGGATGTCGGCGAATACCCCTTCCGGGTTGAACGCATGCTGACACAGCTGCTGCATGCCGGCGTACTGGCCCGGCAAAAGGCGATTGTGCTAGGGCATTTTACCGAGTACAAACTCAGTGCTCAGGACAAGGGTTTTGATATGCCCGAGGTCGTGCGATGGCTGCGCGCCAATACAGGCCTGCCCGTCGTGGGCGGACTGCCTTACGGCCACGGCGACGTGCGTGTTACGCTGCCAATTGGCAAAAAGGTCGGTCTGGCCACCGAGGCAGATATGGCCTATCTGGTGATTGACGATCACCACCACGATCATCATTAATATTGATGATTACCGGCACCGCACACGGCGGTGCGTGCAAGATACGAACAACGCGTTCTGCTGTTATGAACGCGTTTGGCATTTTTTATAACCCCATTCAAGGCATCAAATACAGTCGTGATTTCTACCGCTAATTTAACCATTCAGTTTGGCCCCAAGCCTCTTTTCGAAAATGTCAGCGTCAAGTTTGGAGGAGGCAATCGCTACGGCCTGATCGGTGCGAACGGATCGGGCAAGTCCACTTTCATGAAAATCATCGGTGGCGATCTGGAACCATCTTCGGGCAATGTCTCGCTGGACCCAGGCGTTCGCCTGGGCAAGTTGCGCCAGGATCAGTTTGCGTTCGAAGATATGCGGGTGCTGGACGTGGTGATGATGGGGCATGAGGAAATGTGGCAGGCCATGCACGAGCGTGATGCCATTTATGCCAATCTGGAAGCGACCGATGATGACTACATGCGCGCGGCCGAACTTGAAGCCAAGTTTGCCGAATATGATGGATACACGGCTGAAGCCCGCGCCGGCGAATTACTGCTTGGCCTGGATATACCGGTAGAGCAGCATAACCAGCCGATGCGCGAGATTGCGCCAGGCTGGAAGCTGCGCGTGCTGCTGGCGCAGGCGCTGTTTTCCAATCCTGATGTATTGCTGCTGGACGAACCGACCAATAACCTGGACATCAATACAATCCGCTGGCTCGAAGGGGTGCTCAATGGCTATCAGAGCACCATGATTATTATCAGTCACGACCGGCATTTCCTGAATCAGGTATGTACCCATATGGCAGATCTGGATTATGGTGAAATCCGCCTGTATCCCGGCACCTATGATGACTACATGCTGGCTTCAACACAGGCGCGCCAGCGTCTGGTATCGGACAACGCCAAGGCTAAGGAACGGGTTGTCGAGCTGCAGGATTTTGTCCGCCGGTTCTCGGCCAACAAGTCCAAGTCCCGTCAGGCCACCTCGCGCCTGAAACAGATTGATCGCATCAAAGCCGAAACGGTTGAAGTCAAGCCTTCGTCGCGCCAGAACCCGTATATTCGCTTTGAACAGACCAAGCCGTTACACCGCCTGGCCGTCACCCTGGACAAGGTAAGCAAGGCGTATGACAAGCCGGTGATCACAAGCTTTTCGGCGATGATAGAGGCCGGACAGAAAATTGCCATTATTGGTGCGAACGGAGTAGGTAAAACCACGCTATTACGGTTGTTCTCCCAGGATCTGGAACCGGATAGCGGTTCGGTCAAATGGTCCGAAAATGCCGATATTGGTTATATGCCACAGGACGTGTCAGAGGATTTCAAAAAACACGTCAATGTGTTTGACTGGATGGGCGAGCACCGTAAACAGGGCGACGAAGACCAGGCGATACGTTCAGTACTGGGCCGGTTGCTGTTTTCTGCAGACGATATCGTTAAAGATGTCCCAGTACTGTCTGGCGGCGAAAAGAATCGCATGACATTTGGACGACTGATGCTGGGGCGCCATAACGTCTTGCTGATGGACGAGCCGACCAACCACCTGGATATGGAATCGATCGAGTCGCTACAGTTTGCGTTGGAAAAATATGCCGGGACCCTGGTTTTCGTGTCACATGACCGGGAATTTGTTTCCGGTCTGGCCACGCGGATCATCGAAATCATGCCTGATGGAACATTGAACGACTATCAGGGCGGTTACGATGATTACCTCAATTCGCGCGGTATTGAGCAGTAGGAGATCCGCAAGTCGATGGCCGAATTATTGTCAACACTGACGGCCGCGTGCAGTTTTGAAGAAGAAATAAAAAAGAGCCGCTTCATCGCGCACGCCGCACACGCCGCCAATGCGGCAGCGGCGCTGGCTTTTTTTTCTGAGGTGGGCGACCCGACGGCGACGCATAATTGCTGGGCTTACAGAACGGCAGAAGGTTATCGCTTTAATGATGATGGCGAACCAGGCGGCACGGCCGGCAGGCCGATTCTGCAGGCGATTGAAGGCAAGGGGTTGACCGATGTCGCTGTACTGGTAATCCGTTACTTTGGCGGCACCAAGCTGGGTACCGGCGGTCTGGTAAGGGCCTACGGAGGTTGCGCCGCCAAGTGTCTGGACGCGGCACCAAAGAAGGTCATCGTGCCTTCAACGACCGTCTATTGCACATGTAATTACTCTGATGCCGAGAGAGTCAGGGTTCGCCTGACGCAGGCCGGCGCCGTTATTTCAAATGAAACTTTCGGTGCCCTGGGCGTAACCTGGACGCTAGTCATCCCGGTGAGCGATCTGCACCTGGTGCAGGAAGTTTATACTGATCAGACAAAAGGAAAGGGACAGTGGACTGTCCCTTGATCCCGTTATGACTATTGTATGCTGGTGTCACCGCGCCATCGGTCCGGTTGGCGTCTGGTGACTGGTCAGACACAGTTGGGCACAAAGTTCAGAACGCAGGATCGTTAACTACCCGGGCGGGCACGCTGGCGGGTGCCTGCTAGCCCGGTTGACGGCCTGATCCGATTCATTTGTGCATCATCGGCCAGCCGCCTGATATCACGCGTTTTCTTCAGCAGCCTTGGCTTCAGCCGTGGCAATTTCCTGATGCACTTTTTCCATGTCAACGGCCTGGACTTTCTCAAGCAATTCGTCCAGTTGACCGGGGCTGAGCGCACCGGCCTGTGAAAACAACATCACGCGTTCACGAAAGACCATTAATGTAGGAATGGAACGGATGCCCAGGGCACCGGCCAGTTCCTGCTGATCTTCGGTATCGACTTTGGCAAATTCGATATCCGGGTGGGCCTCTGCCGCTTTCTCGAATGTTGGGGCAAACTGGCGGCAGGGACCGCACCAAGGCGCCCAGAAGTCAATGATCAATGTATTGTCTTCTTTAATGGCTTGCTGGAAGGTGTCTTTGGTCAGTTCGGTAATGGGCATAATTCTTTCTCCAGTTTAAGTTGCAGACCGATGTACTTCAATGAATATAGGGGCGGCAACCATGAATTACTAGTTGAATATTTTTATTGCTTTCATTATGAATGCCTATTAAGTCCAAGTGTAATTCAATTGTTAACGATATAAACCTGAACGTAAAATAAAACCGCAAGCCATTGGCTTGCGGCTCCAGAGGCATTCGCGCGGTTTTTGCAACCGCGTGCCATTTCACAGCGAAACTTGCTGCGGCTGCGCCGGCAGGCCAACGCCGCAAGCGTGACTGGGCTATTCCAGCGCGAAGCGCAATACAAATAGCAGGGCAATGATCAGTGTTGCAATGTGAATCTCACGAAAACGACCGGTGAATGCTTTGATAATCACATAACTGATAAAACCGAATGCAATCCCTTCGGCAATGGAGTACGTAAAGGGCATGATAATCGCAGTGAGTGCGGCTGGAATGGCGTTGGTGATATCGTTCCACTCCACTTCAACCAGCTCGCGCACCATCAGCCCGGCAACGTAGAGCAGGGCAGGAGCGGTGGCGTAAGGAGGTACGACGCCGGCCAGCGGCGCGAAAAACAAACACAGCAGAAACAGCAAGCCCACGACCAGAGCGGTCATGCCGGTGCGCCCACCCGCCTGTACACCTGCTGCGCTTTCGACAAACGCGGTGGTGCTGCTGGTGCCCAATGCAGAGCCGGCCAGGATGGCGGTGCTGTCGGCGAACAGGGCGCGCCCGAGACGATTGGGTTTGCCCTCAGGCAGCAGGTTGGCGCGGCGCGCAACACCGATCAGTGTTCCGGTTGCATCAAAGATCTCTACCAGCACAAAAACCAGAATAATATGCAGGAAGCCCTGATTCAACACGCCAGCAATATCCAGTTGCATAAAAGTGGGGGCAATACTAGGTGGCGCCGAAACGATGCTGGTGATGGGCGCGCTAAATCCGAGGAGCGCTGACAAAACGGTGACCGCCAGAATACCGATCAGAATGGCGCCTTTGACGCGCAGGCTGTCCAGGCACACAATGATGAAAAAGCCCAGGATTGCCAGCAGGACAGTGGGCGATTTGAGATCGCCCTGCGCCACAAGGGTTGCCTCGTTGCCCACGACAATGCCGGCCGATTTGAGCGCAATCAACGCCAGGAACAGACCGATGCCGGCGACAATGGCGGACCGCAGCGATTTGGGGATCCCCTCGATCAGCCATTTGCGTATACCGGTCGCCGACAGAATCAGGAATATGACGCCGGAAACAAAAACGGCGCCTAGCGCCTGTTGCCACGAATAGCCCATGGCCCCGACCACGCCGAACGCAAAGAAGGCATTCAAGCCCATGCCCGGCGCCATCCCAATGGGCCAGTTGGCCAGAAAGGCCATGATTAGGCAGCCCAGTGCTGCAGCCAGGCAGGTTGCTACGAAAACAGCGCCTTTGTCCATGCCCGTGGTGCCCAGAATCTCAGGGTTCACGAATATGATGTAAGACATCGTCAGAAAGGTCGTCAGACCGGCAAGAATTTCCGTACGGGCATTCGTGCCATGCTCTCTGAGCTTGAACAGTGATTCCAGCATGAACATAACTCCTAATAAACAGATACATGTGTACAATTGCAACTGTAGCGTATTCTTTATAGTTAATGACGAACGCGCATCGTGCCCTATCGGCAAATAATCCGGTATCGTCTTTAATCTGCAACATTTTATCCTGCTACAAAGGTAATGTAATCACACCGACGGCGGTTCTGCCTTGCGCTAGTGACGGGGCGAGCGGGCACGAGTCAGCGCCTTCGAACAGGTAATTTATGATCATTCTCGGCATTGAAAGCTCCTGTGACGAGACCGGCGTCGCGCTGGTCAGTACCGAATCGGGTCTGCTGGCGCACGCGCTGCACAGTCAGATTGCCATGCATCAGGCCTATGGCGGCGTCGTGCCCGAGCTGGCTTCGCGCGACCATATCCGGCGTGTCCTGCCGCTTACCCGCGAAGTGCTGCGTCATGCAGACCTGACCCTCAAAGACATCGATGCCGTGGCCTATACTGCAGGGCCTGGCCTGGCCGGTGCGCTGCTGGTTGGCGCCTCGGTTGCCCGATCCCTGGCGTGGAGTCTGAATATACCCACAATCCCGATCCATCATCTGGAGGGCCATTTGTTGTCACCCATGCTGGCGCAGGCCGTTCCCGATTTTCCGTACGTAGCGCTGCTGGTGTCCGGCGGACATACCCAGCTGATGCATGTGAAGGCCATCGGCCAATACGAATTACTGGGTGAAACGCTGGATGATGCGGCCGGCGAAGCCTTTGATAAATCGGCCAAGTTGATGGGCCTGCCTTACCCGGGAGGGCCGGCGTTGGCTGCGCTTGCCGACAAGGGAAATCCAAAGGCCTACGATCTGCCCCGACCGATGATGCATAGCGGCGATCTGGATTTCAGTTTTTCCGGCCTCAAAACCGCGGTTCTGACCATGCTTCGCAAGCTGGAGCAGCAGGGGCCGTTAAATGACCAGCAACGGCAGGATCTGGCCGCTTCAGTACAGGCCGCGATTGTGCAAGTGCTGGGCTATAAGGCAATCAAGGCCGTCAAGGCCAGCGGCAGCAACCGCCTGGTGGTGGCCGGGGGCGTAGGTGCAAACCGGCAACTGCGCGAATATCTGACGCGCCAGATGCAAAAGCAAAACGGTGAGGTGTTTTTCCCGCCGCTGGCGCTATGCACCGATAATGGCGCAATGATCGCCCATGCTGCAGCGGAACGGGTCAAGGCGGGTCTGGTGGACAAAATGCGCCGCCCGGACAATGCCGCCGTTCACCCGCGCTGGGATCTGGCAGATATCAGCGCCTGAGTGTGCTACTGCTTTTTTTCTTCTGGCCAATTCGCGATTCGGTGCCCGCCAGCAGATTCGCAATATTTTTCTTGTGCTTGGCGATCAGCACGAGCGCCAGAAAGCAAATGGCCAGAAACCAGGGCATGGAAAACGGCCAGGCCGCCATGCCGCCAACATAATAATAAAACGGCGCAAAGACCGCTCCGACCAGAGCTGCCAGGGAAGAGTAGCGAAAGAAAATGGCCATAATGAGCCAGGTCGCAATGGTGGCAACAGCCAGCCACGGCTGCAGCGCGAACAGCACGCCAACTGCTGTGGCTACGCCTTTACCACCTTTGAAATTGAGAAAAAACGAATAGATGTGGCCAAGAAAGACAGCGACGGCCACCAACGCAATGGTGGTGTCCGTAAACCCGGCCATGGGGGCAAGACAGATTGCCAGGGCAACTGCCAGCCACCCCTTGAAGGCATCTCCCAGCAAGGTGAACAGGGCGGCTTTGCGGTTGCCTGTGCGCAGCATATTGGTGGCGCCGGGATTGCCGGAACCGAAGGTGCGGGGGTCCTGCAAGCCGAACAGGCGACTGGCCACCATGGCAAAAGAGACCGAGCCTATCAGGTAGGCGGCAAGCAGGGCAAGAATGGTCCAGAGCAGGTTGTTCATCGTCGTCGTTGTCATTACCAGAAGACACGATTATATACAGTTCCCTTTCGTAATGCCGAACAGGATATCGCGTCCCGCGTATCGGTTGATCCATGTACAATACAGGGGGAATAATGTCTGGTTGCGATCTGAATGAAACGAATATTGGTGTCGAACGATGATGGTTACAATGCCGAAGGTGTGCAGGCCCTGGCCGAGGCGCTACGCGATATTGCCCAGGTCACGGTTGTTGCGCCCGAAGTTAATCACAGTGGCGCCTCCAATTCGCTTACGCTGAACAGGCCACTGTCGGTGCGGCGTACCCCATCGGGCGATTATTACCTGAACGGCACCCCGTCAGACTGCGTGCACGTGGCGCTGACAGGCCTGCTCGACTACCGGCCCGATCTGGTTGTCTCCGGCATCAATAACGGTGCCAATCTTGGCGAAGACACCTTGTATTCCGGCACTGTAGCAGCTGCGACAGAAGGCTTTCTGTTCGGTATCCCGTCAATTGCCTTTTCCTTGACTGAAAAGAACTGGCCAGAACTGGAAGCGGCCACGAAAATCGCCGTGCAAATCGTGCGGCATCAATTGGCCAATCCATTTCCAGCCCCTGTTCTGCTCAGCGTCAATATTCCGCCATTGCCGGAACATCATTGGAGTTCACTGCGCGTGACACGATTGGGCCGGCGCCATCCGTCGCAGCCAGTTATCAAAAGCGCCAATCCTGCAGGCGAGCCTATTTACTGGATCGGCATGGTGGGCGAGGTTGCAGACTTTGCCGAAGATACTGATTTTGGTGCAACCAGTCAGGGTCTGATTTCCATGACGCCGCTGCAACTGGATTTGACACACTACAAGCAATTGAACCAGGCGCGCAGCTGGGTGGAGTTGAGTAATGCGTAAACCTCCCTTTGGCACCGGTCCGCACTTCGGAAATGTAAATGATGTTAACGAAAGCCGAACACGCCTTTCTTTTCCGTCCAACAAAATTAAAATTACGCCAACCAATAGCAACACCCGTATTATTGTTGCCGGAAACACGGCACGCACGGCCTCGGCCGTACCTGCCACAGAGGGGCGGACCGGCCAGAATATCGGCTTGAATTCTGATCGGCTGCGCGCACTCATGGTCGAGCGGCTCCGACAAAAAGGCATTACCGATGAGCGAGTCCTGGACGCCATGCGCTCTGTACCCAGGCATGTATTTATTGACCAGGGGCTGGCCAGCAGGGCATACGATGACGCGGCGCTGCCCATCGGTTTTTCCCAAACCATCTCGCAGCCGTGGGTCATTTCACGTATGCTTTCAGCTGTCGCGGAGAGCCGAAAGCCACAAAAAATGCTGGAAATCGGTACCGGTTGTGGCTACCAGGCTGCCGTGATGGCGGCAATGTGCCACGAAGTGTATACAATTGAACGAATCAAGCCGTTGTATGAAATGGCCAGAGGTACGCTGCGTGAGCTCAAACTGGTGTCCCGCATACGTCTGGTTCATGGTGACGGCATGCTGGGTATGCCCTCGGTCGCCCCGTTTGACGCCATCGTTATCGCCGCGGCCGGATTGCAGATTCCGACCGCATTGCTGCACCAGCTGGACATAGGTGCCCGCCTGATTGCGCCCGAAGGTTCGGATCAGCAGAAACTGGTGCTGATCGAAAGAACCGGCGTAAACAGCTGGGATCGTAAGGAACTTGAACCTGTACGCTTTGTTCCACTGCGTGCAGGCATACAATTGTGACAGGAGAAAATACCCGTTTTGCGTACATGTTACGCATCCATTGAACAGGTAGGTAAAACATATGCAGATTCACTCAATGAAAAGAAAATTCCCCGTTTTAATTGGATCCCTGGTATTGGCGGCAACGCTGGCCGGTTGCGGAACCTCTTCACGTGCGCCGGTCTCCGAGCTCGGTTCCGGCCGTTCAGCCGGCGGCCCTGCGGGTCCAGGAGAATATATCGTACAGCGCGGCGATACGCTTTATAAAATTTCCCGCGCAAATAACGTCAGCGTTTCCCAGCTGATGTCAATGAACAAACTTTCTTCTCCTTCACTTGAAGTAGGTCAACGGCTGCGTGTATCTGCAAGCGCATCTTCGAGTTCGGCCGGCACAGATTCGGCCGTCGCAGGCAGCGCGACGCCCACTGCTTCAGGTAGCACCTCAGCCACGCCTGCCAGCGACGCCACTGCCGTGTCCTGGGGCTGGCCAGTGGCCACCACCAAGATCATTACCCAGTTCTCGGCAAGCACACGCGGTATTGACATCGAAGGCAAGCTTGGCGATCCGGTGTCCGCCGCGGCATCAGGTTCAGTCTCTTACGTGGGCAATGGCCTGCGTGGGCTGGGTAACCTGATCCTGATTTCCCACAGCAATGGCTTTATCTCGGCCTATGCCCACAACAGCAAACTGCTGGTCAAGAATGGGCAGAAAGTGTCCAAGGGTCAGAAAATTGCCGAAATCGGTCAATCGGATACCTCGTCACCACGCCTGCATTTTGAAATTCGCCGTCGCGGCAAGCCTGTCAATCCGTTGTCTTACCTGCCACGCCGCTAAGTGGCAAAACCCGTCTGGAAATATCGCGCGCCATGACTCCAACGCTTGTTTTCGATCTTGAAACCATTCCCGATGCCAAGGGCCTACGCGCGTTGAATGACTGGGATGACACGCTCTCCGATGCTGAAGTGGTTGAGCGGGCCAGGGCGCTTCGAATTGAACAGACCGGCAATGACTTCTTTCCCTTGCATCTGCAGAAAATTGCCGTCATCGGTTGTGTCTTTCGCGATGATAATGGCTTTCGTGTGCGTACGCTGGGTGAGCCGGACGATGATGAGGCCGTACTCATCGCGGGTTTCTTCAAGACCATTGAACGATACACGCCCAGGCTGGTTAGCTGGAACGGGTCGGGCTTTGATCTGCCTGTGCTGCATTATCGCTGCCTGATCCACGGCCTGTCTGCACCGCGATACTGGGATATGGGTGAAGATGACCGCGAATTCAAATATAACAACTACATCAGCCGTTATCACACCCGTCACACTGACCTGATGGATTTGCTTGCCAAGTTCAATGGCCGCGCTAATGCGCCGCTGGATCAACTGGCCAAACTTTGTGGCTTTCCCGGAAAGTTGGGCATGGATGGCAGCCAGGTGTGGGATGCGTGGCGCGACGGCAAGGCCGATGAGGTCCGTGCATACTGTGAAACGGATGTGGTCAATACATGGCTGGTCTATTGCCGTTTCCGCCTTATGAAGGGCGAGCTGGACAAGACTGCCTATGAAGAAGAAGTTGCCCTGGTGCACAGCAGCCTGACTGCCCTGGACAAACCACAATGGCAGGAGTACCTGGCGGCCTGGGATTATCGCTAGCGCGCCGTTGCCGCAGCACATGGCTGGCAAAACGGGCCATGGAAGAATCGGGCCCTGCCGCCAGGAAATGCATTGAAAGATCTGCATCGCTATTGAAACACACTTGTAATCGCTTGTGACACAGAATAGGCACGTCACTGACTGGCTTATGACGTCACCGACAGACTAAACAAGGAGTATAAAATGGCTGTTCAATTCTCAGGTTCTTTCCTCGTAAAATCCCTTCTGGCCAGCGCGCTGTCCGCAGCGGTAGCCACCACTGCATTTGCGCAGGCGGTAAAGGCCGATACGGAATCCAACCCTATCAGTCCTTCCGTGCAAAGTGAAAATACCCCGATGGAATACCATCGCATTGGTGAAACCAAACCACAGGACGGCGTCAGAAAGCACCATAAAGGCGACGGTCACAAACATGGCTATCATCATCGCAAGGGCAATATGCGTCACGGGGCAATTGTGATTCCGGGCCTGGGCGCAGGCAGTCAGACACTGCTTGATGACCTGCAGCTGACCGACGAACAAAAAGCCACGCTTAAAACGATTAAGGACGAACATAAGGCTGCCCGCGAACCTAATCACGAGGCATTCCGTAAATACCTGGAAGAGCGTCGCAAGCAACTGGATTCCGGCAATGTCGATCCGAAGGCGCTGCTCGAAGCACAGAAAGACATGCATGAGGGCTTTGAGAAAAAAATGGCAGATGATCAGGCCAAATGGCTTGATCTGTGGGACACATTCAGTGCCGAGCAGAAAGCAACTGTCGTTAAATATTTCAAGGACCGTTCTGCCAAATGGGAAGAACATCGCAAGAAATTTCAACAGGAACACGCAAAAATGACCGAAGCGCCAAAGCCTGAGAAGAACGTCCCAGCCAGTGATAGCAAACCGGCACCAGCAGCACTAAAACAGTAAACGTTGCGCCTGTTTGGCCTGCCTTTTTCGGGAAGTGAAGGCAGAGCAGGGCAGCAAGACGTCACTGTTTTGTGGGCCCGTCAGCAAGCGCTGGCGGGCTTTTTTGTGGCCAGCGGGCGCGATGACTGAGCTGGGCGCGACCGGCGGCGCCATGTCAGGTGGTTTTGGCAAAACCCCGCTTGTGATATCAAGCGATACTTTTATGGTCAGTAATAGCGCCTGCACAGGCTCCGATACAGGGATGACCTGACGACAATCCGGTATCGAGCCATGCTGTTACTACAGGAAATTGCGCCTCTGTGTTTTCGTAATGCACAACGATGCAGCCTGCCAAAATGACTGTTTTACAGGTAGCGCGGCGTGTGGACCGGGCAGCATTCAGTCTGGATCGTGTCGCCAGAGGTCGTGTTAAGCCGACCGGACCAGTGGTTTTGCCGACAATTGTTTTGCAATGTTGCCTTTTCGCGCCAACTTGTCTGGCTGGGTCATTAAAATAACGCCTTCAGAATACAGAGGTCAGCCATGCAGGAAACATTTACCATCGAATCCCTTGATCTGGAAGCGCGCGGCATCGCCCGGCGCGAGGGCAAGGCCATTTTCGTTGAAGGCGCGCTGCCTGCAGAAAAAGTAAGGGCTGACATTGTCCGCCGCAAGTCCTCATACGAAATCGCCCGCATGACATCGATCGTCAAGGAATCGAACCAGCGGGTCACACCCCGCTGCCCCAGTTTTGGCACCTGTGGCGGGTGCATCATGCAGCATCTGGATATCACCGCCCAGGTAGCGATCAAGCAGCGGGCACTGGAAGACGGTTTCAGGCATATTGCCAAAATGACAATACCCAGAGTCTTGCCGCCGTTGCAGGGACCTGCCTGGGGCTACCGTTATCGTGCACGTTTGTCGGTGCGCAAGGTGATCAAGAAGGGCAAAGTGCTAGTCGGGTTTCACGAACGCAAGAGCCGGTATGTGACCGATATGACTGAATGCCATGTACTGCCGCCCTATGTGTCCGCCATGCTGGTTCCCTTGCGTGAACTGATTGGCAGCCTGAGCATTGATGATAAAATCCCGCAGATCGAGGTGGCTGTCGGGCAAGCCACGACTGCGCTGCTGTTGCGACACCTGGCACCGTTGAATGCTGCCGATATCGAACAGCTGGACGCTTTCTCAACGCGCCATAACGTGGTGTGGTGGCTGCAATCGAAGGGACCCGATACCGTCAGGCCGTTGCATGAGGAACAGGCTGATTCGCTGTATTATCTGTTGCCTCAGTTTGGGCTGAAAATGCCATACAAACCAACGGATTTTACCCAGGTCAATTATTTCATCAACCGTTCCCTGATTGCCAAGGCACTCAATCTGCTGGATGTTCAGGCCGATGAGCGGGTGGCAGACCTGTTCTGTGGACTGGGCAACTTTACCTTGCCCCTGGCCACCTTGGCACGTGAGGTGGTCGGCATCGAAGGCAGCAGCATACTTACAGACCGCGCCCTGCAGGCGGCCAGCCAGCATAATCTGCAGGAGAAAACCCGCTTTGCCACGTTGAATCTGTTTGAGGTAGACGTGGCCTGGCTGCGCGACCTGGGCCACTTTGACCGCATGCTGATCGATCCGCCCAGAGAGGGTGCGCAGGCAGTCGCGCTTGCACTGGCGCAACTTGAACCGCAAGAGCGTCCAACAAGAATCGTCTACGTGTCCTGTAATCCGGCGACCCTGGCACGCGATGCAGGCATTCTGGTGCACGACGGCGGCTACAAATTAAGTGCCGCTGGTGTCGTGAATATGTTTCCGCATACCGGGCATGTCGAATCCATTGCGGTATTCGAAAGCGGCTCGGGCGACGTTGCGGTGGCTACTGCTGCTACTGCATGAACGGCAGAGTCTGGCGCAAGGCCAGGCTGGAGGACAAGACAGTCGGCCTGACCAAATAGGGTCAAGGCAGATAGCGTCGGGACGATTAGATCGCGACGGTGGTCAAGATGCAGGTCAATGGACGCATTGTCACTGCAAGACGACAGCCGCAGCAGCTGTAACCCTGTCGGCCAGCAGCGCGCAGCAATGAAAAAGACGGCGCCCGTCACAAACCGGTGCGCCGTCTTTTTTTAGTTAGGATCTAATGCAGGTCAGGCCAGTTCGGCCAGAACGCGCTCGGCTTCGGCCTTGACACGGGTCGGCGCAGTGCCACCGATATGTGCACGTGACGAAACCGAGCCTTCCAGGGTGAGCACGCTGAATACATCGCTATCAATCGATGGATTGAACTTGCGCATTTCTTCCAGCGTCAGATCGGCCAGATCGCACTGTTGCTCTTCGCAATGGCGCACGGCCAAGGCAACGGTCTCATGCGCGTCACGAAAGGGCAGTCCTTTCTTGACTAGATAGTCAGCCAGGTCGGTGGCAGTGGAGAAACCAAGCAGGGCAGCGTCGCGCATGGCCTGTTTACGTACCCGGATGCCGCCGATCATGTCGGCAAATATTGTCAATGTGTCGCGCAAGGTATCGGCCGAGTCGAACAGGCCTTCTTTATCTTCCTGGTTATCCTTGTTGTAGGCCAGGGGCTGGCCTTTCATCAGCGTCAGCAAGGCAATCAGATTGCCGTTGACTCTGCCGGTCTTGCCTCGCGCCAGTTCCGGCACATCGGGATTTTTCTTTTGCGGCATGATGGAGCTGCCAGTGCAGAAACGATCTGCCAGATCAATAAAGCCGATGCGCGGGCTCATCCACAGGATCAACTCTTCCGAAAGCCTGGAAATATGCGTCATGACCAGGGAAACAGCGGCGCAAAATTCGATGGCAAAATCGCGATCGGATACGGCATCCAGTGAGTTGCGGCAGATGCTGTCAAAGCCCAGCAGCGTAGCAACCTGTTCACGATCAATGGGATATGAGGTGCCCGCCAGCGCGGCCGCGCCCAATGGCAGGCGGTTGCAGCGCTTGCGGCAATCGACCAGGCGTTCTGCGTCCCGGGCAAACATTTCAGCATAGGCCAGCAGATGATGGCCGAAAGTAACCGGCTGGGCCACCTGCAAATGCGTAAAGCCGGGCATGATCGTGTCATGATGTTCCAGCGCCACCTGCGCCAGGGCGCGACGCAGCGAGGTAATCAGTTCCAGTGATACGTCAATTTCCGAACGCAGCCACAAGCGAATGTCCGTTGCCACCTGGTCGTTGCGCGAGCGGCCGGTGTGCAGGCGTTTGCCGGCATCGCCGATGAGCTCAACCAGGCGTTTTTCGATATTAAGATGCACATCTTCCAGGTCCAGCAGCCAGGTAAACGTGCCGGCGTCGATTTCCTGAAGAATCTGCTGCATGCCCTTGTCGATGGCGGCCAGATCGTCGGCGGAGATGACGCCTGTTGCGGCCAGCATGGTGGCGTGGGCCAGCGACCCCTGAATGTCAAAACGGGCCAGTCGCTTGTCAAAATCGACCGAGGCGGTGTAGCGCTTGACCAGTTCGGATACGGGTTCAGAGAAACGGGCCGACCAGGCCTGAGCTTTTTTGTCGAATTGATTGGTTTGGTTAGGGCTGTCTGTCATAGTGTGTGCTGATCTGTCCAATGTCGGTATTTTGCATTAATCAGTGGTATTTTAGACGCTCATCTCAGATGCTTGTGTGATAATCGGTGGTTTGCAAAAGAAACAGAGCGGGATAATGGAACCATCGGTCAGTGTCGCATTTGCACAAATCAATCAGAAGGTCGGTGATCTGGCCGGCAATGCCGCACGCATTGTCCAGGCAGCAGCATTGGCTCACGAGCAGGGGCACGACGTCCTGTTATTGCCCGAGCTGGCGCTTACCGGTTATGCGCCTGAAGACTTGTTGCTGCGCTGCCAGTTTCTCGCGGACCAGCAGGCTGCCTTGCAGTCCCTGCAGGAAACACTATCGCGTTTCCAGAACTTGCATGTGGTGCTGGGGCATGTTGTCAGCACGGACAAGGGCACCTTCAATGCCGCCAGTGTTTTTCTCAATGGCGACAACCTGGGCACGTACCTCAAGCAGGAGTTGCCCAATTATTCCGTATTTGATGAAAAGCGCTATTTCACAGCGGGGCGCAAGCCGCTGGTCTTCACCGTCAGGGAACATACCTTCGGTGTGACCATCTGCGAAGACGTGTGGTTTGCCAGCGCTGCCACGGCCGCACGGCAGGCAGGGGCAGATACGCTGCTGATCCTGAACGCCTCGCCCTATATGGTGCGCAAGCACGAGACCCGACTTGCCGTGTTACGTCGAAACGTCTGTGATGCCGGCATGGGAGCCATCTACTGCAATCTGGTGGGCGGGCAGGACGAACTGGTTTTCGATGGCCACTCCTTCGTAGTAGACCGACACGGCGCAGTCGTGGCTGAGCTCAATGGTTTTTGCCATGCCTTGGGGGGCGTTCAGATCTCGTTGGGACAGTTTGAGGCCCTGGCCCCGTTACCTTTCGGGGCAGATCAGTCGGTGCCTCTGCAATCCCAGGAAAATGAGGCGGTCGAAGCCGAAATCTGGCGTGCGCTGGTCATGGGTACGCGGGACTATCTGAGCAAGAATTTCTTTGAAAAGGCCGTGATCGGCTTATCCGGCGGCATTGATTCTGCTGTGGTGCTGGCCATTGCTGTTGACGCCATTGGTGCAGAGAACCTGCATGCCGTCATGATGCCGTCGCGCTTTACCGCCGACATCTCGGTCAATGACGCACAGGACATGGCTCAACGCCTGGCCGTGCGCTACGACGAAATCGCCATTTCCCCTATGTTCAACAGTTACCTGCAGGCGTTGGCGCCCATTTTCGGCGACTTACCCCAGGACACGACCGAAGAGAACTTGCAGGCACGAATTCGCGGCGCATTGCTGATGGCGTTGTCCAATAAATTCAATGCCATCGTGCTGACCACGGGCAATAAGTCTGAATTGGCTACGGGTTATTGCACGCTGTATGGCGACATGGTGGGTGGCTATGCTCCCCTGAAGGATATCCCCAAAACGCTGGTATATCGACTGGCCAGCTGGCGCAATACGCAGTCTGCGATCATTCCGGAGCGGATCATCACGCGAGCGCCTTCTGCAGAGTTGCGCGAAGACCAGACTGACCAGGATAGCCTGCCCGAATATGAGGTGCTGGACACCATCCTGGAACATCTGATGGAACACAATGATTCGGTGGAAGCCATCGTCAATACCGGCTTGGCCCGTGAGGATGTGGAAAAGGTTGCCAGACTGCTGCGAATCAATGAATACAAACGGCGCCAGGGCTCTCCCGGGCCCAAAATCACCACCCGGGCGTTTGGTCGCGATTGGCGATTCCCAATAACGAACGGCTATCGATTCTAGGCTGCATTATTAAAAAATATGCTATTCTTTTCCAGTAATAAAAGCGCGGCCTGGCCCCGTAAAGTAAAGGAAACCACGTGAAATTAATAACAGCCATCATTAAACCCTTCAAGTTGGACGAAGTTCGTGAATCTTTGGCAGATATCGGCGTCAGCGGTCTGACCGTTGCGGAAGTAAAAGGGTTTGGCCGTCAGAAAGGGCACACAGAGCTATATCGTGGCGCCGAATATGTGGTGGACTTTCTTCCCAAAGTCAGGGTAGAAGTGGTCATTGCAGACAGTCTGGTTGAATCGGCCATTGAAGCCATTATCAAAGCGGCGCGTACTGGCAAAATAGGCGACGGGAAAATTTTCGTTACACCGGTCGAACGCGCAATTCGTATCCGTACCGGTGAGCAGGACGACAACGCACTGTAACCCTCATACGATCAGATCTCTATGACACAGCAGCGACAAACGCAACGATTTTGAACGCAATGTTTTTGAAGTAAGAGCCACCCGCCGCAGGTGGCCCCAACGTTCCTGCATCGCGCTGTATTACGCATTCCGTTGCAAAATCCAGAGTCATATCTACTTTAAAAAAAGTCAGTCTGACTCCTCGCCGCCGGCCGTGTTAAACCCTGGGATGCTTAAGCAATTGCGACCAGAAGGCAGGTAAAAAGCATTCGGTCACCTGCAGCGGCTGGCCGTTTTTCCAGAAAACCGAGCGACGGGTGGGCAGTCTGGGCTGTGCAGGCGAGGGCAGTTGGCCTGCACGCACGACGGCTTTAAATATTGGCATTGGCGATTTTGCTATGCAGGACTCGAACACAGATCGTACAATAGCCGGATCATGATACAGAATATCGGCCAGTGGCCGTGTGCGTAGCCGACGTACTGCCTGCCATACCGATTGGGCAGCATCCAGCGGCGTTATGCTGCGGGCGATTACCGCAGGCGTGCCGTCAATAGACATGCAGATCTCCCGTACCCAGACAATCGTATTGGCTGCCTTTCTGATGGTCCGCGCTTCATCCGTGCTGACCACCTCGGCAAATTCACCGATCACCTGGATGCGTACCTCGCCTTGTCTGCGTAAACCCTGAGTAAGCGGGCCCGGGCGAGACAGCCAGTATTTCTGGACAGGATCAAGTTTAGGTGGCGGCCGGCTCAGCCAGCCGGGTGAATAAGGTTCATGCTTCATGGGTCGCGGGGTGTGAGAGCCTGCAGATAAATCGTGGTCTTGTAATAACCACGCTCAAACAGAAACGTCCGGTGCGTCCGGACAAAGAAACACACTATAGCAAATTTGCGTAAGCAAACGGAATCAAATGGAAAAGACAAGAATATCTAAACTGCTTGCCGAGCGCGGACTGTGTTCCCGGCGTGAAGCCGACGCTTACATTGAACGCGGCTGGGTGCGCGTAGACGGAAAGGTCGCCACGCTGGGCGAGAAGGCGTTTCCCGATCAGTCCATTACGCTGGACAAGTCAGCCCAGGCGCGACAGACGGCCCGGGTCACCATCATCATGAACAAGCCGGTGGGCTACGTCTCGGGTCAGGCCGAAGAGGGTTATCGGCCTGCGGTAACGCTGATCACGCCTGATCGGCAGTACGATCGTGACAAACATACCTTCAGTCCGTCACATTTAAGAGGGCTGGCGCCGGCCGGCAGGCTGGATATCGATTCACAAGGCTTGCTGGTTCTCACTCAGGATGGGCGTATTGCCCGACAGCTGATCGGCGAAGACTCAGAAGTGGAAAAGGAGTATCTGGTCCGCGTCGAAGGCAGGATCAGCGGCAATGGGCTGCAATTGCTCAATAACGGACTGTCCCTAGATGGTGATGTGCTGCGTCCGGCGCAGGTGAGCTGGCAAAATGACGACCAACTCAAGTTTATTTTGCAGGAAGGCAAGAAACGGCAGATTCGCCGTATGTGTCAAATGGTGGGCCTTAATGTGATCGGCTTAAAACGGGTTCGCATGGGCAATGTGTCGCTGGCGGACCTGCCCCCGGGCAAATGGCGTTACCTCAAAAGCCATGAACGCTTTTTGTGATCGGGTGGGAAAAGTGTCCATGCGAATTTCCAACAATATCTTATAATGGCGCCATAAGTCTTTTACCAGAATCAAGGAAACCGACCATGCACATCAAAAGAGGGGTACTTTTTGTTGCAATCGCTGCCACGCTGACCCTGGCAGGCTGCGACACTATGGATCACTTGCTCAAGAATCGCTCAAGCGGCGGCACGCGAGTCAGTGATGTGCCGACAGCGCCACCGCCTTCGTCCGGTCAGGCCCCGGCCCCGGCCACGTCAACCCCGCCGGCGCCGTCGAGCTCGGTCGCTACATCGTCGCTCATCATGTACATCGCGTCCCGCACGCCAACGCAGGGTTACACGGCCGTGCGCCAGAACGGCGTGCTTGTGCATGTCGACCCGACCCAGACATTGACCCGCAACGATTTGCAGAACGCTGTGGCTACCCGCAACAGTGCGGGCAAGGCTTTTGTGAAACTTGAATTTTCCCCTTCCGGCAGCCAACGATTGGCCAGCCTGACCAGCAACAATATCGGCAAGAGCTTTGCGGTCACGCAGAAAAACCGTCTGATATCGATCATCAATATCGGCAAGCCCATTACTTCGGGCGTGCTGTATGTGCCCATGTCCAGCGAACAGGCAGCCACCAGCTTTGAAGATCAGATTCTGGATGGTGAGTAGTAAAGCTGACGACACGTAAAGCCAGCGATACACCGAGCGCCACTAGGGTCTTGCGCAGTACATTGCCAGTGTCAGCGATGCCCCTTAAACAGTAAAGGCCGGAAATCTTCCGGCCTTTTGTCATTCTGCAGTCATCAGGCAATCGCAGCCCGTCAGGACCTTGTCAGGCAAATGACAAGGAGAGCGTGGCGACAACCGGCGCATGATCCGACGGTTGTTCATTGCCACGGGGCGCCTTGTCAATAACGCAGGCTGTGCAATGCTGCGCCAGCGACGGGGTCAGCAGGACATGGTCAATGCGAAGCCCGGCGTTGCGGCGAAATCCCATCATCCGGTAATCCCACCAGCTGAACAGTTTTTCTTCCTGGTCAAACAGACGAAATGAATCGGTGAGCCCAAGGCCGCTGAGCGCCTGCATGGCGGCGCGTTCCTTGGGAGAGATCAGAATATCGCCGGTATATTTGGCGTGTACATCGCGGTCTTCTGGCGCAATGTTGTAGTCGCCGCAAATGGCCAGATTCGGAAATAATTTCATCTGCGCTTCAACGAACTGGTTAAGCGCAGCATACCATTCCAGTTTGTAGTTGTATTTGTCGCTGTCCAGCGCACTGCCATTGGGGCAATAGGCGCAAATGACCCGCATCGGGCCTTCGCTGGTCTGGCAGGTCGCCGTGATCAGGCGCTGCTGGGTATCGGGGTAGAGCGGGTTGTTGACGATCACGTCTTCCAGTGACGAACGCGACAAAATGGCCACCCCATTATAGGTTTTCTGACCGGTCCAGACAGCGTCGTAGCCCAGTTCCTGGAAAGCATCTTTGGGGAATTTTTCATTGACCTGCTTGAGCTCCTGAATACACAAGATATCGATACTGTGCTGATCCAGCCAGGCCAGCACCTGCGGCAGACGTACAGTGAGCGAATTGACATTCCAAGTAGCGATTTTCATAGCGGTCCTGATTTTCCGTTGAACACAAACAGCGGGCTTTCATTGTATGCCGGATGCGTTATGATTCGCTTCTCTTCACACAAAAAAAGGAATTATCATGCCTGACGTTTTCGTGGTATCCGGTGTTCGTACTGCCATTGGCGGCTTTGGCGGAAGTCTGAAAAATGCAAGCCCTGGCGAGCTGGGAGCAACGGTCATCCGGGCAGCCATGGAGCGTGCTGCGGTGACGGGCGACGATATCGGCCACGTAGCGCTGGGGCATGTCATCAATACCGAGCCGCGCGACATGTATCTGTCGCGCTATGCGGCGGTCACGGCCGGTGTCGCACAGGGTACGCCGGCTTTCAATGTCAACCGCCTTTGCGGCTCTGGTCTGCAGGCCATTGTCTCTGCCGCCCAGACATTGCTGCTGGGAGATGCCCAAATCGCTATCGCCGGCGGCGTCGAGAACATGAGCCGCGCGCCTTACATTGCACCGGCACATCGGTTTGGCGCCAGAATGGGGGACAGTGCGATGCAGGATATGATGACCGGCGCGCTGTCCGATCCGTTTGAAAAAATGCATATGGGTGTCACGGCCGAAAATGTGGCCAGGGAATATGGCGTGTCCCGTCAGCAGCAGGACGAACTGGCCGTCGCTTCCCATCAGCGCGCGGCGAACGCCATTGACCAGGGCTATTTCAAGGACCAGATCGTGCCGGTGGTCATGAAATCGCGCAAAGGCGATATTGTGTTCGATACCGATGAGCACGTGCGACGCGACATCACGCTCGAGGGGCTGTCAACCCTGAAGCCGGTGTTTGTCAAGGAGGCTGGAACAGTCACCGCCGGCAATGCGTCAGGTATTAATGACGGCGCGGCCGCACTGGTGCTGATGAACGGTGAAATGATCAAGGAACGCGGCGCGAAACCACTGGCCCGTCTGGTGGCATATGGCCACGCCGGCGTTGACCCTCGGCTGATGGGTATCGGTCCGGTTCCGGCAACGCGCAATGCCCTGGCCAAGGCCGGGCTGAAGATTGAAGATATGGACGTGATTGAGGCCAATGAAGCGTTTGCTGCCCAGGCTTGCGCAGTCACGCAGCAATTGGGAATGGATCCGGCCAAAGTCAATCCCAACGGCAGCGGCATCGGGCTGGGCCATCCGGTCGGAGCAACCGGGGCCATCATCACCGTGAAGGCCCTGCACGAGTTGCAGCGTGTTGGCGGACGCTATGCACTGGTTACCATGTGCATAGGCGGCGGACAAGGGATTGCCGCTATCTTCGAACGGGTCTGATGACGCATGCAGCACCAGAAAAGGGAACCACACCCCGACTACGATGAGCCGATGATCTCCGAATCGCAGGGTGTACGGTACCTGCATTTCAATAGCGAATGGATTCAGGGCGCTATGCGGGTGAACCGTCCCGAAAAACTGGAATTCGAATATACGCAGCAGATGATGTCCTGGCTGTTGTTTCTGGCGCCGCCGGTTGACCGGGGTATCGGTATTCTGGGTCTGGGGGCCGGGTCCCTGACGCGGTTTTGCCAGCATCATTTCGATAGCGATGTCGTGACCGTGGAATACAATCCCCAGGTCACGGCCATATGCGAGTCAGCTTTTGAGTTGCAGCAAACGGCCTCGTGCCGGGTGATCCATGAAGATGCGCAGGACTGGGTCCTGGATCCGCTCAATGAAAACGGCTACGGCGCGCTCATGGTGGACCTGTACGATTACACCGCGCAGGGACCGGTATGTTCGTCCGATCAGTTTTACCGGGGTTGCCGGCAGGTATGCGCCGATCTGGGGGTAGTCACGATAAACCTGTTTGGCCATCACGGCAGTTTTCGCAAGAATATGCGCAATATCAAACGGGCTTTTGACGATCGCGTGATCCTGTTTCCGGAAACAATTGATGGCAACCGTATCGTCATTGCATTTACCGGCCCGCCATTGCAGGTAACGGTTGAGCAGTTGCAGCAGCGAGCCAGGCGCGTGCAGAGCCTGTACCGGCTGCCTGCGACGGGCTGGCTTCGGACGCTGCTCCAGGAAAACGGCAAGGCTGGGGAAGTAATCAGTTTCTAAGCGCCGGCAACCCTGGCTGCACATACAGATTGCGTTGCCGGGCGCACTTATTCTCGTTAATACCACTGGTACAAAGCGGTTTGCTGTGACAGAATCGCTGAGTTCAGAACATGTCATTCAGGAGTTGTTATGATCAAGGGCACGTTTACCTTCTGCCTTTCCGCTGCGCTGGTTTCTACTGCGCTGCTTACTGGCGCGGCCCAGGCAGCAGACAAGTTTGTGGCCGTTACATCCATCGTTGAACATCCGGCCCTGGATGCCGTACGCGATGGTGTCAAGCAAGCGCTGGCCAAGGAAGGCTTTGAAGAAGGTAAGAATCTGAAGTGGAAATATCAAAGCGCGCAGGGCAATACCGGGACGGCAGCCCAGATTGCACGCCAATTCATCGGTGAAAGGCCCGATGCCATCGTTGCTATTGCCACGCCGTCGGCGCAGGCACTGGTTGCAGCAACCAAGACCATTCCGGTGGTGTATTCTGCTGTGACCGACCCGGTTGCGGCCCAGTTGGTCAAGTCCATGGACGCCTCGGGCGCCAACGTGACCGGTGTTTCCGATGTGCTGGTCCTGGAAAAGCAGATTGAATTGATCAAGCAGGTATTGCCTGATGCCAAACGCGTAGGGATTGTCTACAATCCGGGCGAAGCCAATTCCAGCGTGGTGGTCAACCGTCTGAAGGAGCTGCTGCCCAAGTCTGGCATGACGCTTGTTGAAGCGTCCGCGCCGCGCTCGGTTGATGTGGGCTCGGCCGCACGCAGTCTGGCGGGCAAGGTTGATGTGATCTATACCAATACCGACAACAACGTGGTATCGGCCTACGAAGCCCTGGTAAAGGTGGGCAATGAGTCCAAGATCCCGCTGGTCGCTTCGGACACCGATAGCGTCAAGCGTGGCGCCATTGCCGCCCTGGGCATAAACTACAAGAATCTGGGAATGCAGACTGGTACAATCGTGGCGCGTATCCTGAAAGGCGAAAAGCCAGGCAGCATCGCTTCTGAGACCAGCAAAACGCTGGAGCTGTTCGTCAACCCGGGGGCTGCCAAAAAGCAAGGGGTCACATTGAGCGAAGACTTTGTCAAAAGCGCCAAAGTGGTTGTGAAATAACCCGTTGCCACCATTTTCACCGGCCTGGGCTCATCTCAGGCCTTTTTATTTGATCACAAATTCTTAACATGTCTCTTTTTTCTTCCCTTGGTGCGCTGGAGCTGGGTTTTATCTACAGTCTGGTTGCGCTGGGCGTGTTCATTTCCTTTCGCGTCTTGCGCTTTCCCGATCTGACGGTTGATGGTACTTTCGCCACGGGCGGTGCGGTGTCTGCGCTTCTGGTCAGCAGCGGTTACGACCCCTTCGTGGCCAGTGCGGCGGCGATGATCGCTTGCGGCTTTGCTGGAATGATTACCGGCTGGCTCAACGTCAAACTGGGCATCATGGATCTGCTGGCCAGTATTTTGATGATGACAGCCCTATATTCGATCAACCTGCGCATCATGGGCGGGCCCAATATCCCGCTGATCACCAGCGACACTGTGTTTTCGCTCACGCAACCGGCAGCGCTCGACGATTTTGTCTGGCGCCCGGCATTGCTGTTCATTGTGGTGGTTGTCGTCAAAATCCTGCTGGATGCCTATTTTTCGACCCGTTCGGGGCTGGCCATGCGTTCGACCGGTTCGAATTTGCGGATGGCGCGGGCCCAGGGCATTTCTACAGACCGCATGGTGCTGATCGGCATGGCGCTATCGAATGCGCTGGTGGGTCTGGGCGGTGCGCTGTTTGCCCAGTCTCAGGGCGGGGCTGATATTTCCATGGGAATCGGCACCATTGTGATCGGTCTGGCGGCGGTTATCGTGGGAGAAAGCATTTTGCCTGCGAGGCGTTTTCTTTTCATTACGCTGGCCGTCATTGCAGGGGCCATTCTTTATCGTTTCTTCATTGCATTGGCGCTCAACAGCGATTTCATCGGCCTGAAGGCTCAGGATCTGAATTTGATTACTGCATTGCTGGTAGCCGTAGCGCTGATTCTGCCCAAGCTTCGCCGTAGCCTGCGAATCAAAGGACGCGCCTGATATGTTGAACGCACAAAATCTGCATATTACTTTCAATGCTGGCACTCCCATTGAAACCCGCGCCTTGCGTGGCTTGTCCCTGAGCATTCCGCAAGGGCAGTTCGTGACAGTGATCGGTTCCAATGGGGCCGGCAAGTCAACTTTCCTGAATGCGGTGTCGGGCGAACTGATGGTCGACTCGGGTACCATTCATATCAACGACGAGAACGTTACCCGCAAAAGCGTGTGGCAGCGGGCAGTCAATGTGGCGCGGGTGTTTCAGGACCCGATGGCGGGCACCTGTGAAGACTTGACGATCGAAGAGAATATGTCGCTGGCCTATTGTCGAGGCGGCCAACGCGGTCTTCGTCCGGCTTTGCGCAGTGACCTGCGGCAGTTATTCCGGGAGCGGCTGACCATTCTGGGCCTGGGCCTGGAGTCGCGGCTGACCGACCGCATCGGCTTGTTGTCGGGCGGACAGCGCCAGGCGGTAAGTTTATTGATGGCGGCACTGCAGCCCAGCAAAATACTCCTGCTGGACGAACACACGGCCGCGCTCGACCCACGGACAGCCCAATTTGTCCTGAATCTCACAGAAAAGATCGTGACGGAACAGAAACTGACTACCATGATGGTGACGCACAGTATGAAACAGGCACTGGAAATCGGCGAACGAACCATTATGCTGCACCAGGGACAGGTCGTTCTTGATGTGGCCGGCGAGCAGCGCCGGGACATGACGGTCAGCGACCTGTTGCAGATGTTTGAGAAGGTCAGGGGAGAACAGATCACCGATGACGCCCTGTTGCTCGATTGACACTGTGCGGGCTCACAAAAGCAGATTTTTATCCTCCCTGGCGGGCGGATGACGCCAAAACCGGCACAGCCATGTTATTTTTATTGCATCTTTGCCAAGCAGTAGCCGACCGGGGCTATTTACCAAGCCCGGCGCCGGTGGGTGATTCAGCCACAGTGCACTGGATATTGGCACGGCTGATACGGCGGCCTGCGTAGCCAACCGGGCAGGCAGGGGCCGCTTTGGCTGTGCTTTTTCAATAATCGACGGATCCAGCGCATTGCGCAGATTCGCCAATCTATAGCCCATTTCTCAGATGAGAGTGCTCACAAAATTCTCGAGGATCTGATAAAAACCCTAGAACTTAAGGGTTTATACTAAATAGTATTTGCTTAGGCAATTATTTTCTGGTTATAATCTTTTCTTCAACACCGTTCAATCAGCTATCCGTCAGGATCAGCCCTCGCTCTCAAGGTTTCCAGCCCAATGACAAACAGACTCTTTATACACAAGCGCTATGTTGCAACAGTTTTGCTGTCATGCCTGGTTGCGCTAGGCGGTTGCGGTAAGGAAGATCAGCAAGCAGGCGCGCAAAGCGGCCCGCCGCCGACACCGGTCAGCACAGTCAAATTGACTGAGACACCTACCACCATCTTTACAACGCTGCCAGGCCGGGTTAGCGCCGTGCGCGATGCACAGGTGCGCGCCCGCGTTAACGGTATCGTGCAAAAAATTGAATTTGAGCAGGGTCGAGAAGTAAAGAAAGGACAGGTGCTCTTTCGTATTGATCCGGCAACCTACAAAGCCCAGTACGCTCAGGCTGAAGCCGCATTGAATCAGGCCAAAGCGACTGCGGGAAGTGCCCGGCAACTGGCCAACCGCTATGCCACCCTGGTCAAATCTAACGCCGTGAGCCGTCAGGAGTATGACGATGCGCGCGCGCAGGCAAACCAGGCAGATGCAACCATCGCTTCGGCCAAAGCTGCACTGGATGCAGCACGCATCAATTTGTCTTATACCGATGTCGAGTCGCCCATTGACGGCATTATCGGCCGTGCCCTGGTCACAGAAGGGGCGCTGGTCAGCGGCACCGAAGCCACCGAACTGGCGCATGTGCAGCAAATGGACCCGGTCTATGTAGATTTCACCCAGTCTACCTCCGAACTTTACCGTTTGCGCAAAGCCATGGCAGATGGGCAATTGACCAAGGTTGACGAAAACACGGCAGTGGTTCAGCTTGAACTGGAAGATGGCACTCAGTACCCGGAAAACGGCCAGCTGCTGTTTACCGGCGTCAGCGTTGAACCGTCTACAGGTCAGGTTACGCTCAGGGCCACATTCCCCAACTCGGACAAGCTGCTGCTACCTGGCATGTACGTTACTGTGAAGCTGGAGCAGGGCAAGGACGACAAGGCACTGCTGATTCCCACACAAGCCATCCAGCGTTCTACCGATGGTCTGAGCAATGTCATGGTGGTACGTGATGGCAAGGTTGCTGCGGTGACCATCCAGACAGGCGGGGAAGTGAAGAGCGATACGATCGTGACGCAGGGCCTTAAAGCCGGTGACGAAGTGATTGTTGAAGGATTCCAGAAAATTCGTCCAGGCGCGCCGGTCAAACCTCAGCCATGGAAAAAAGACAAGGCGGCCGGCAATAAGGACCAGCAACCAGAGTCTGGCGCTCAGGAACAACCCAAAGAAGGGGGTGACAAAGCCCCGACACAGGAAAGCAAGCCTGAACAGCAGGGCGACAAGCCGGCACAGTGAGTATAAAACATGTCAAACTTTTTCATTAACCGGCCAATTTTTGCCTGGGTTATTGCGATTATCATATTTTTTGCGGGTATCGTTTCTATCCCCAATATGGCAATT
The DNA here is from genome assembly GCF_014897675.1 of Advenella sp. FME57. Lineage (GTDB taxonomy): Bacteria > Pseudomonadota > Gammaproteobacteria > Burkholderiales > Burkholderiaceae_B > Advenella. The sequence continues at coordinate 151,461 of NZ_JABUXU010000001.1, forward strand.
TCGCAATACCCTGAAGTGGCACCGCCGACCATCACCGTACGTGCTACATACCCTGGCGCAGGCGCTGAAGAGGTTGCACGCTCGGTTACCAGCCTGATCGAAAACGAGCTCAACGGCGCCCAGGGCATGCTTTACTATGCCTCTACCAGCGACTCGTATGGCGCTGCCAAGATCGACGTGACCTTTGAACCAGGCACCGACCCGGATCTTGCCCAGGTGGACGTCCAGAACCGTATTTCCAGCGTGAATTCCAAGTTGCCGCAGGCGGTTACACAGCAAGGTATTACATACTCCAAGAGTACGGCGGGGTTCCTGATGATCGTAAGTCTGACCTCTACGGACGGCTCGCTTGACGATGCAGGCCTGGGCGATTACATCACACGGAATATCCAGAACTCGGTCTCCCGGATCAAGGGTGTCGGGGAATTTCAGCTGTTCGCCTCACCACGCGCCATGCGTATCTGGGTAGATTCGGCAAAAATGACTTCGTTTGGTCTGACCACCAGCGATATCAAGACTGCTCTGCAAACGCAGAATGCGCAAATTACTGGCGGCACCCTGGGGTCGCCGCCAACGCCGGATGACCAGACCACCAGTGCAACGGTGATCGTCAATGGTCAACTGAGCACCGTCAAGGAGTTCGGCGATATTGTTCTGCGCGCCACAACAGGCGGCTCTACAGTCAGGCTGCGCGATGTGGCTCGCATCGAAGTCGGTGCCGATTCCTATCAGTTCGGATCCCGCTTGAACGGGCAAACATCGGCCGCATTCGCCGTCTCGCTGGCTCCCAACGCCAATGCGCTGGAAACCTCGAATTTGGTCCAGGCCGAGATGGAAAGTCTGGCCAAGTATTTCCCTGATAATATTGAATACACGATTCCATACAACACGGCTCCGTATGTCGATGCATCTATCACCCAGGTGGTTCACACACTGGTTGAGGCGATGCTGCTGGTGTTCGTGGTGATGTTCCTGTTTCTGCAGAACATACGATATACGGTGATACCGGCCATTGTGGTGCCGGTGGCGCTCATGGGCACCATGGCGACCCTGTTGTACCTGGACTACTCCATCAATACGCTCACGATGTTCGCCATGGTGCTTGCCATTGGTATTCTGGTGGATGACGCCATTGTGGTGGTCGAGAACGTCGAAAGGATCATGGCAGAAGAAGGCCTGCAACCCAAGGAAGCCACGATAAAAGCGATGCCACAGATTTTTGGCGCGATCGTTGGTATTACACTTGTGCTGATGGTGGTTTTTGCGCCGCTATTCTTTATGAGTGGGTCTGCGGGTGTGATTTACCGTCAGTTCGCGGCTGCGATGATTATTTCTATCGGCTTTTCAGCATTTTTGGCACTTACCTTTACGCCAGCCATGTGTGCCACACTGCTCAAACCCGTGCCCAAAGGGCATCATGAGAAAAAAGGCTTTTTCGGCTGGTTTAACCGGACGTTTGCCAAAATCACGAACAACTATACGGGTTTCGTGGGCAGCCTGCTCAAGCGTGGCGGGCGCATGATGCTGATCTATCTGGGGTTGGTCATTCTGCTGGGCTTTCTGTATCTGCGTCTGCCCAGTTCGTTCCTGCCTACAGAGGATCAGGGCTATGCCGTGACCAACATCGAGTTGCCGGCAGGCGTCTCGGCCAAGCGGACCGAAGAGGTTATCAAACAGGTCGAGGAGTACTATAAGAAACAGCCTGAGGTGGAAAATATCATCACCGTGCAGGGTTTCAGTTTCAATGGCTCCGGTCTGAACTCGGCCATTGCCTTCACCCCGTTCAAGAAATTCGATGAACGCAAAGGAGCAGAGCACAGCGCTATGTCGGTCGCAGGTCGCGCCACGGGGCAACTGCTTTTCGGTATTCCTGATGCCATGGTGCTGTCTATTGTGCCGCCGTCCATCCCATCGCTGGGTACGGCTACCGGTTTCGACCTGCGCTTGCAGGATCGGGGCGGCATGGGTCAGACCCAGCTGCGTGAAGCGGCCAACCAACTGATACAGCTGTCTGGCCAGAGTAAGATTCTGTCCCAGGTGCGTATTTCGGGTCTGGGTCCTGGTCCGCAATTGAAGGTCACGGTTGATCGCATCAAGGCCTATGCGCTGGGCGTGAATATGACCGAAGTGGGCAATGTCCTGTCAGGTACGATCGGTAACAGCTATCTGGGGCAATTCCCCAACCAGGGCTGGATGCAAAACGTGTGGATTCAGTCCGAAGCCGCACAGCGGATGTCGCCGGACGATATTCTCAAACTGCGTGTGCATAACACCAGTGGTGAACTGGTTCCCATGTCTTCGTTCGTGACCCTTGACTGGGTGCATGGCGAGACACAGATCCAGCGTTACAACAGCTATGACTCCATCACTATCCAGGGTCAGGCCAATCCCGGTTATGCCAACGGCGAGGCGATGGACGAGATCGTTAAACTGATAGGTCAATTGCCTGCCGGTATCGGCTACGAGTGGACGGGCCTTTCCTATCAGGAGGTGCAGGCAGGCAACCAGGCTCCGATTATGCTGGCGCTGGCTTTTGCAGTGGTCTTCCTGGTGCTCGCGGCGCTCTATGAAAGCTGGTGGATTCCATTGTCGGCCGTTCTGATCGTACCGCTAGGTATGCTGGGCACAGTCGGTCTGGTCACTCTGGTTGGCATGTCAAATGACATTTACTTCCAGGTGGGGATGATTACCGTTATTGGTCTGTCCGCAAAGAACGCCATTCTGATTGTGGAATTTGCCAAAGACGCCTATGCTTCGGGCAAGGGCTTGGTTGAGTCCACGCTTGAGGCGGCCAAACTGCGGTTCCGCCCAATTCTGATGACCTCGTTCGCCTTCATTATGGGTGTAATCCCACTAATGCTGGCCAACGCCGAAGGTGCAGCAAGCCAGCAGGCCGTCGGTTTCGGGGTGTTTGGTGGTATGCTTGCTGCGACACCATTTGCCGTGCTGTTCGTCCCAACATTCTTTGTAGTTGTGATGACCTTCTTCAAGGTAAAACCAAGGTTGCTGGGTCGCCAGGCTGATGAACACGAGAAAGCCACCGAGGCTGAAAAAGAATCTCAGCACATCTACACCGATGTGGCTGAGGCAGATGACATGACCGCCGGTGGCGACAGCAAACGTCAGGACGGATCACCTCCAAAAGGAAATGAATAATCATGCAAGGGTCACAACGTACATTGCCCCGTTTTTCCGCTGTTTTCATGGCCGTCCTGTTGGCTGGCTGCTCATTGTCACCCGACTATACGCGGCCGGACGCACCGGTTCCGGGGACCTACCCTGGGCAGGACGACGCCAATCAGACATCCGTAGCTGATTTGGGCTGGGAGCAGTTTTTCCGTGAACCTCGCCTGAAGGCACTGATTGGCCTGGCGCTGGAAAACAACCGTGATATGCGTATTGCGGTAAAACGGGTTGATGAGGCGCGTGCTCAATATGGCATTACGCGCAGCGATCAGTTCCCGCAAATTGGCGCTACCGCGCAGGAAACTGCCCAGCGCATGCCGCCCAATATGCGTCAGGCCGGCCCGGATAGTCCATCGGTCTCGCGCAGCTTTACGGCCGGCATCGGTATTACCGACTTTGAGCTGGATTTCTTCGGCAAACAACGCAATTTGTCCGAAGCGGCATTCCAGTCCTATCTGGCAACCGTGGAAGGGCGCAAAACGGCGCAGATCAACCTGATCGGCCAACTGGCTACGGCGTACTACAATTTGCGTGCAGCGCAACAGCAAAAAGAGCTGGTTGCCAAGACACTCAAATCACGTCAGTCTACCTATGACCTGGTCCAGGCGCGCTTTCGCGGCGGCGTAGCGTCGGCGCTGGATGTCAATCAGGCCAAGACCCTGCTGGACTCTGCGCGGGCAAGCTCGGCTGAACTGGATCGCAGCGAGCAACTGGCCAGAAATGCATTGCAGCTGATTATCGGCGCGCCAATTCCTGCCGGCCTGCCTGCAGCCAGCCCGTTCGCAGGCGATGTATTGATGACGAAAATACCGGCGGGATTGCCTTCCGATTTGCTGGTGCGACGTCCTGACATCATTGCCGCAGAGCACGAGTTGCTGGCTGCCAATGCCAATATCGGCGCAGCAAGAGCGGCTTTTTTCCCAAGCATTTCCCTGACCGGACTGATTGGATCGGCCAGTCTGGGTCTCAGTACGCTTTTTTCGGGTGGACAAGGTTCCTGGTCGTTCAATCCGGTGATCACAATGCCAATTTTCACGGCAGGGCGGTTGCGCAACAATCTTGAGCTGAGCGAAGTGCGCAAGGATATTGCTGTCGCGCAGTACGAGAAATCGATTCAGACGGCATTCAAGGAAGTTGCTGACTCGCTGGCAGGGGAAGCCACCTACGGCGCCCAGTTGCAAGCCCTGAGGGATCAACAAAAATCTGCATACGAGTCGCTCAATCTGTCGGATTTGCGTTATAGAAATGGCATAGACAGCTTCCTGCAGGTTCAAACTGCCCAGATCAATCTGTTTACCGTGCAGCAGAGCTTCGTCCAGGTGGGACTCGAATCCTTGCTGAACAAAGTGGAGTTGTACAAGGCCCTGGGTGGCGGCTGGAATCGCGATACCTCGATGCGTCCGAATCCCGATGCGCCCATAGCCAATCCAGTACCGGTTTCCGGCAACGCGACACAAATCACGCCGTCAACACAGCAATAGCGCAGGATGCATCATGATTGATCTGGGTGTAAATATTGATCATGTGGCCACGCTGCGTCAGCAGCGCGGTTGTGGTTATCCTGATCCGGTCCGTGCAGCGTTGGTTGCCGAGCAGGCTGGCGCCGACGTCATTACGCTGCATTTGCGCGAAGACCGCCGGCATATTCAGGATAGCGACGTGCATGCCTTGCGGCCCTTGTTGAAGACACGCATGAATCTTGAATGCGCTGTGACCGACGAGATGCTGGATATCGCCTGTCAGGTGCGTCCTCATGACGTGTGCCTGGTGCCAGAGAAACGGCAGGAACTGACCACCGAGGGTGGGCTCGATGTCCAGACCTACTTCGAATCGGTCAGCCAGGCCATCAGCAAACTGCACGACGCACACGCACGGGTGTCGTTATTTGTCGACCCCGATCTTGAGCAGATTCGCGCTGCCGTGCAAGCGGGTGCCGGCGTCATTGAGCTGCATACAGGCGCCTACGCGCAAGCCAGCGGCGAGGCGCAGCAGCTCGAACTCGAGCGCATCCGGTTGGCAATAGCGGAAGGACTGCGGCAGGGCTTGAAAGTCAATGCTGGCCATGGCCTGCACTATCAGAACGTCCAGGCCATTGTGGCACTTGGCGGCATCTCCGAGCTCAATATTGGTCATGCCATCGTGGCCCAGGCGATATTTGACGGTTGGGAAAAGGCGGTACGGGATATGAAGGCGCTGCTGCGCAATTGAGACGAGTGTATCGGCCTGCTGATCTTCCTTTATCGTCAGGGTCATCGGCCCATTTTTCGATCTGCTGCGCTATCATATTCGTATTGCAACTCAGGTAATTGTTCATGACTCAACCCATTAATTTTCTGTTGTCCCGCAGTTCCATGAAACTGGTTACGGCGCCTGCGCCCAATGATGGCGATCTGGCCCGGATTCTGCAGGCCGCCATGGCAGCGCCTGATCACGGTAGCCTTCAGCCCTGGCGGTTCAAGATTATTCGTGGCCCGGCCATCGGCAAGTTCGCCGATTTTTCCATTGGGCTGCGCCAACAGAGCGACACGCCGTTCACGCCCGAAAAAGAAGCGGCAACCCGTGCCTGGCTCAGTGAAGTACCCATGATCATTGCTGTAGCCTGCCATATCGATTATGGCAACACTGCCATCAGCGAGACAGAGCGAGTCCTCGCCACCGGTGCCGCCGTCACCAATATCCTGAATGCTGCTTATATGCTGGGTTATGGTGCATTCTGGAGTACGGGCATTGCCACTTACATTGATGAATTTCAAGCAGGACTCGGTTTTGATTCGCTCGACTATCGGTTCCTGGGCTTCATTGCCATCGGCACGCCCAAAATGTCCATCCCGCAGAAAAAACGTCCACATTACACCCAATTCATCGACGAATGGACCGAACCACTGGACGTCTGATTCACCGGTGAGCGCTGCGATTACAACCCTATCAGAGGCGCCAGCGTTTTTCCCGCTGAGAGCCGCCTGATGAACGCGCCGGCAACGGTGGCGCGCTCGACAATGCCAGGCCAATAGCCGCAAAGAAGGCCTGCCTTGCAGCACTTCTTATTCCCCAGTGCCTGCCATCACCAGCGGCAGCCACGCAGTGACAATGCTGCTGCGCGTAACCCCTGAGCGGCATTTCTATAGCGAGTTTGTTTGTATTTCACATAAACCTTTAACTAACGAGGCGTTCAGCCTGTCAAAAAAACGCGCCGAGCACAATCGAAGTGTAAAAGAGGACTTTGTCATCAAATTTGAATTATGATGGCCGCTTTCGATATCAAATCAAGAAAGCACCACCATGAACGAGTTCCGAACCCGTACCGATCAATCCGCTTCGTGGTCTGTTTTCCTTATCTTTCTTCGCCTGGGCCTGACCTCTTTTGGCGGTCCGATCGCCCATCTGGGTTACTTTCATCACGAGTTTGTCAGCCGACGGCGCTGGCTGTCTGAACGCAGTTATGCCGATCTGGTCGCACTATGCCAATTTCTGCCTGGACCGGCCAGCAGCCAGGTCGGCATTGCACTGGGCTTATCCAGGGCTGGATATATGGGTGCTATTGCGGCATGGGCCGGCTTTACACTGCCTTCGGCTATTGCTTTGATTCTGTTTGCGCTGGGCATATCAAGCTATGCCGAGGTCATGCCTGCCGGTGTACTTCAGGGACTGAAGGTAGCAGCAGTAGCTGTCGTGGCGCATGCCGTATGGGGCATGGCGCGCTCGTTGTGTACAGATACGATGCGCATTACCATGATGGCCCTCGCGGCCATTGTCGCACTACTGGCGCCGCCCCTATGGGGGCAGATAGGCATCATCATGGTTGCTGCGTTGCTGGGCTTGTGGCTGTTCAAACCGGCTCGGGACGCCACGCTTGATGCATTGCCGGTTGCGGTAAGTCGGCGGGCAGGAATCCTGTGCCTTGTGCTCTTCTTTGTTTTACTGGCAGGACTGCCTGTTTTGGCCCAACTCGTACAAACCCATGTGATAGCTGTGGTGGACGCTTTTTTCCGTGCCGGCTCCCTGGTCTTTGGTGGCGGTCATGTTGTCCTGCCGCTGCTGCAGGCGCAGGTAGTTCCTTCTGGCTGGGTGAGCAATGACGCCTTTCTGGCAGGCTATGGCGCTGCACAGGCAGTGCCCGGCCCACTGTTTACCTTTGCCGCTTTCCTTGGCGCGACCATGAACGCCAGCGCGCCTGCCTGGATCATCGGGCTGATTTGCCTGCTGGCGATTTTTGCACCGTCTTTTCTTCTGGTCATTGGCGTGTTGCCGTTCTGGGAGCGATTGCGTCACCATCAACGCACCCGTGCAGCGCTGGCCGGCGTCAATGTCGCCGTCGTGGGCCTGCTACTTGCGGCACTGTATCAGCCGGTATGGACCAGCGCTATTTATCGCCCGCAGGACTTCGGACTGGCGTTGATCGCACTTGTGGCATTGATGTTCTGGAAACTTTCACCATGGCTGGTCGTCATTTGCAGTGGTGTCGCAGGGTGGTTGCTCAGTATTGCAGCGTAAGACGGTAGCAAAGAGAGGTGGTCAAGCGTGCACCGGTTACGGAAGCTGAGCAAACGCTGCCTTCTGCTACCCACCTAACTGCGCGGCGTTATACAAGCCGATGGGGCAAGGCGCTGCGACGCTCACAGGGCACTTCAGATATCCATCCACATCACTGCCGCCTTATGCCCACAGGCCGCCAGCGTGTTGCCTTGCCTCCAATTTTCATCAAGTGTCCGGCAGATCGGGGGCCGGCCTGGTACGTCGCGTAGCCTGGGCATCAGGCTCGTTTTTCTGGTCCTGGTCCTGGTCCTGGTCCTGGTCCGGTTCCATTTCCAGTTCTGCCTCTATAGAGGCAACGTCGCTGGCGGCCTTACGGTCTTTTCCTTCTTCACTAGCATCAGCAACTGGCGTGACTGCAATCGTGACACTATCATCGGGCGGGCTATCCCGTTCTTCACGCAATACAAAGGAACGCACCAGCAAAATGGTACTGACCGGTGAAGTAATGAAGATGAAAATACCAATCAGTATTTCATGCAGGAAGGTGCGATCCTTGAGGCTGAACGTCAGCAGCAGCGAAGCCAGCAACAGGGCCCAGAGCGCTGTGGAGTAGATGATGGCCTGTGTGTGGGTGCGGGGCAGGAAACTGCTGACCCTGACCATCCCGATACTGGCTGCCAGCACCAGCAATCCGCTGGCCACGATCAAGACTGAAGCAGGGATAACAATCCAGGGCGACAGGGTATCCATCATGGCTCGATCACCTCGCCGCGCAACAGAAAGCGCGCCATTGCCGCCGTGCTCAGAAAACCGAAAAGACTGACCAGTAAGCCGATGTCAAAATACCACGACGTGCGATATAGCATGCCTAGCGTCAGAGCGATCATCATGCCAATCAGATACAGGGTATCGATGCCCAGTACCCGATCCTGAGGCGTCGGTCCTACAAACAGGGGGTGACTTAGAATAACGCCTGCCAGTGCAAAACAGAACAGGGTGAAATAGCAGGACCAGATAAGAAGGGTTTCCATTATTCAAAAATCTCCTTCAATGGTTTCTCATAGCGTTCAATGATATAGGCTGCCCAATCACTTTCCTGGGGCAGGTCCAGAATATGCAATTGCACGTAATCTCCCGACTCCGGAAAGCCAGCCCAAAGCGTCCCAGGCGCATAGTTGATAATAGCAGCCAGAATCGCCAGCCCATGCGGGTCACGCAGCGTCAGGGGGATAGTGACAAAACCGGGCGTGATGCTGATTTTGGGATAGCGAAGAACCAGCCTGATGGCCGTCATGCTGGAGCGAAACGTATCTGTCAGCACAATACAGGTCAATTTCAATATTACCCAAATGCGTCGCGGCCTGGCCAAAAATGGCCGCAGACGACGCGACATCAGGACAATAATCACGGACGCCGCCAATGCAAAAGCCAGAGTGCCGGTGCTCAGCGGCGCATCGGCAAGCAGCAGCCAGATAACCGCAAGAAAAAGGGTCATGGGTACCCACGAAAACCACGATTTCATTGTGCACCTCCATGTGACGATATGACGGCCGGCCGGCTGTTGAGCACCGCCTTCATATAGGTTCCCGGATTGTCAAGTTGCTTGGCAGTCAGCGAGAGCTGGTCCATCACCGGACCGGCAAAAACGGTCAGCGCAATGCACAGTATTAGCAGCAGGGTAACGGGAAAGGCTTCGCGTCGACTGAGCACCGGCGGCTTTAATTTCTCGCTGCTCCAGAACATTCGAATGCCAGCGCGTCCCAGGGCAATGACTGTTGCCATGCCGGAAATCAGCATGGCTACCACCAGCAGCCATACGCTGGTGGTGGTAGAGGCATTGGTCTGGGACAGATCCAGCGCCTTGGACAGCAAGGCGAACTTGGCGATAAAGCCCGAGAATGGCGGCATACCGGCAATGACCAGGGCACAGATGAAAAAGGCCAACCCCAGAAACGCCAGGGCGAATGGTATCGGTTTACCCACAACGGTTCCGGAATAATCGGAACTGTCCTGGTCGTCGGCGCTGAATGCTTCCAGACTGACCGCCAGCACGTTACCCCCGAAAGATTCGGTACGTTTGATCAGTTCGATCAGGTAAAAGAACGTACTTGTCACCAACACGGAGCTGAGCATATAGAATAGGGAAGGGCCGGTCAGAATGACACTTGGCATACCCAGCGCAGAGAGCAGGGTGCCGGAAGACATAATGATGCAATAGCCCACCAGTCGACCGCTGTTTTTTTCCGACAAGATGCCCAGTGTGCCAAACAGCAAGGTTGCCAGCCCGATGACATACATCCAGTCGCCGCTGAACGCCGCCGGCGCGCCTGTGGGCAGCAGCAGCGAACCAATGCGCAGCAATGCGTAGATGCCTACCTTGCTCATGATCGCGAACAGCGCCGCTACCGGCGCCACTGCGGCCGAATAAGCGCTGGTCAGCCAGAAGTTCAAGGGCCAGGCGCCTGCCTTGATCAAAAAGGCAATACCCAGGATGGCGCAGGCAGCCTCGAACAATCGCCGGTCGTCGCCACTTAGCGTGGCGGCGCGCAATCCCAGGTCTGCCATATTGAGCGTACCGGTAATGCCGTACAGGACTGAAATGGCGATCAGCAACAAGAATGAGGCAATCAGGTTGACGGTAACGTAGTGCAGACCGGCAGCGACCCGGGCCATGCCCGAGCCATGCAGTGCCAGGCCATAGGAGGCGGCCAGAAAGATTTCGAAAAAAACAAACAGGTTGAACAGGTCACCGGTAAGAAATGCGCCATTCAACCCCATCAGAATGAACTGAAACAAAGGATGGAAAAAGACGCCGGCACGATCCCACAGTGCGGTTGAATAGAGCAGTGAGCACAGCCCCAGCACTGCGGTCAGTATCAGCATGATCGTGCTGAGCTGGTCGGCCACCAGCACAATGGCAAAAGGCGCCTGCCAGTTGCCCAGTAGATAAACCATAATATGGTTTTCGTAATCGTTGGGAATACGTCCGGTCGTCATGCCGAACAACGCCACCGCGACGCAAAACTGGGCAAGCACGGAAACGATGCCCAGGACGATGGTCGCGTTCCGATACTGATCGCGCAACACCAGCATGAACGCACCCACGATCATCGGAATGGCAACCGGCAGGATGGGAAGATGATTCATCCACTGGCTCATTGCGACTCCGTTCCATCTACGTGGTCAGTATTGGACAAACCGCGCAACGCAAGGATTACGACCAGAAACAGCGCTGTGGTGGCAAAGCTGATCACAATGGCGGTCAGTACCAGCGCCTGGGGAAGGGGATCGGCATAATTGGCCAGCGTTGTCGCCACACCCTTTTTCAGGATCGGCGGGGCGCCGGTCGTCAGTTTACCGGTAGCGAAAATGAACAGGTTGACCGCATAAGACACCAGCGTCAAGCCGATAATAACCTGGTAAGTACGCGGTCGCAGCAGTAGCCAAATACCCGAACCGACCATAATGCCGATGGCGATAGACAGAATCAGTTCCATGATGGTGCTCCCTGGGAATTCGGCGGCAGCGCGGGTTTGGCCGACAAGCCGGCATCGCTGCCCAGATCAGATGCAGTGCTGTCGCTGCTCGTATTTTCTTCGGCTGTCTCGGCCGACACTTTTTTGTAAAACCGCAAGGATTGGTGACTCAACGCGACCAGCATGAATAAAGTAGAGCCAACCACCACAGCGAACACGCCCAGGTCAAACAAGATGACACTGGACAAATGCAAATGTCCGAGCGGGCCAAGATCAATATCTGCGGCCATCGCAGATAAAAATGGCAGTTTGGCCAGCCATGCGGACATGCCGGCAGCGCCGGCCATCAACAAACCACCCGCAATCCAGTACTGGGGAAAGATGCGCGAGCGGTCTTCGACCCAGCGGATGCCGCCCATCATATATTGCAGGATAACGGCCGCAGCAAAAATCAGGCCTGCGACAAAGCCGCCGCCGGGCAGATTATGGCCGCGCAACAGGAAAAACAACGCAATCAGCGTGGCAATCGGCATTACAAACCGCGAAAGCACGGTCGGCACCAGCATTGTACCCGTGGGCAGTTCAGCATCCTCATCGACGCTGGCGGTATCGCCGCTCTGGCGAAAGCGTCGGTCTTCCAGTGCCTTCAGACTTTCTCGTGGCGGACGAAAACGCCGCAGCAATGCGTATACGGTAAGGGCGACAATACTGAGAACGGTAATTTCACCATACGTATCGAAACCGCGAAAGTCTACCAGCAGCACATTGACCACATTGGTGCCGCCGCCTTCGGGAAGGGCTTTTTCCAGATAGAACGAAGAAATCCCTTCTGGTCTGGGGCGCGATAACTGCAGGTAGGTAAGAATGGACATGCCCAGGCCAGCGACCACTGCAATCATCATATCGCGCAAACGCCGAACCAGGGCCCGGCCGCGGTCCGACGGCGGTTCGGTCGACATCCTGCGTGGCAGCCAGCGCAATCCCAACAGCAACAGGATCGTGGTTACCATTTCCACTACCAATTGGGTAAGGGCGAGATCCGGTGCTGACAGCCACAGATAAGTGAGACTACTGCACAGGCCGGCGCCGCCAAGCAAAACCAGTGACCGGAAACGGTTGTACTTCGCCTGGTAGGCCGCGCCAACAGCGCAACATGAGCCGACAATCCAGAGCAGCGTAAAGGGCAGATCAATATTGCGCATGGCCAGTTGCGGCCAGGCCTCAAACAGCAGTAGTGGCAGAATGGTGACTACAACCGTAATAACGACAATCCACAATACCTGAGGCTGCAGCCGCTTGGTGGAAAACAGATTCATTGCCTGATAGGCAACGGTATCAAGCAGATTCATCAGCAAATCAAAGAATACACGTCCATCGACCCGATACAGCAACGGCGTTTGGCCTGGCGCACGCCGCTGCAGGGGTCGAAGAACCAGGGCCAGCACAATACCGCCTCCCATGGCGATCAGGCTCATCGTGAGCGGTAAATTGAAACCATGCCATATGGCAAGACTGTATTGCGGCAAAGTGGGCCCGAGAATCGAGTGCGCTGCCGAAGACAACACTGGACCAATGATGGTTTGCGGCATGATGCCAATCAACAGGCAGGTCAATACCAGGATGCCGCTGGGCACGAGCATCCACAGAGGTGGTTCATGTGGCTGGTTGGGCAGATCGGTGGCCTTGGGGCCAAAGAAGACCTGCATGATCAGCCGCAGGGAATAGGCCACACTGAACGCACTGGCCAATACCGCAAAGACTGGCAGCCAAGTGGATACTTCAAGATAGTCCGGCAGGTTCAGCGTCTCGGCAAAAAACATTTCTTTCGAAATAAAGCCGTTGAGAAGGGGCACCCCGGCCATGGCGGCCGCAGCCACAACGGCCAGTGTTGCGGTTATCGGCATGGCCTTGCGCAGCCCTGACAACAGTACCAGGTCCCGGGTGCCGGTTTCATGATCGACAATGCCAGTGGCCATAAAGAGCGACGCCTTGAAAGTGGCGTGATTGATCATGTGAAACAGGGCAGCAATGAGCGCCAGTTTGCTGTTCAGGCCCAACAGCAGCGTAATCAGGCCAAGATGGCTGATCGTGGAATACGCCAGAACCGCTTTCATATCCCTCTGGAAGGTCGCCACATACGCCCCCAGAAACAGCGAGCACAGCCCGGCCATGCCGATAATCCAGAACCAGGCCGAGGTACCGGCCAGCACCGGCCAGAACCGTGCCAGAATGAACACGCCGGCCTTGACCATGGTTGCCGAATGCAGATAAGCCGAGACAGGTGTGGGCGCAGCCATCGCATTGGGTAGCCAGAAATGGAACGGAAACTGTGCGCTCTTGGTCAGGGCGCCGAGTGCGAACAGAATCAGGATGGCCAGATACCATGGGTGATTACGTAAGGTGTCGCCCGAGTCCAGCACGGCATCCAGATCATAGCTGCCCACAATGTGCCCGATCATGAGCATGGCTGCCAGCAGACAGAACCCGCCAGCTGCAGTAATGGTAAGCGCCATCCTGGCGCCTCGCTTGGCGTCCTGGCGATGGTTCCAGTAGGCGATCAACATGAAGGAAGACAGACTGGTCAGTTCCCAGAAGATAACCAGCTGGATAATATTGCCAGACAGCACTACACCAAGCATCGACCCCATGAACGCCAGAAAGAAGGAGTAGAAGCGGGTAACCGGATCTTTGGGTGACATATAGTAGCGGGCATACAGCACCACCAGCGCACCCATGATCGTAATCAGCAGCGAAAACAGCCACGCATAGCCGTCCATGCGAAAGACAAGATTCAACTTATAGGATGGCACCCATTCGAGGGTATGGACGATGGTGTTGCCCTGCAGGATATCAGGCAAAAAAGACAAGGTTATCAGGGCGCCGATGACCGCGATAATACCTGCCATCCAAGCTTCCGGGGATCTGGCGTGTACGGGCAGCAGGCCGACAAGTATACTACCCAGAAATGGAAGAATTAGAAGCAGGATTAATGACATTTAGTGCTATTTATGAAGAATTATGGCGAATTATTACAATCATACTTTATCTTTTTACATCGACGCTGATATTTTTCGCCGACCCCTGAATTTCAGCTGAAAAATGCCTGCGCTCGCCTTAGATCCACCGACAGCGGCACCGATGTCTGTTTGGAAAATAACCAGAGCGGTAATTTATTACAAGTACGCAAGACAGGGCAGGGTGCCACCTGCCAGTGCCAATTTGCAGTTGGGTCCTTAGTTGGGTCCTTAGTTGGGTCCTTTAAGGGTGGGCCCGTATTGCACGAAGCCCGGCTGTGGCGACGCTGCGCTACAGATCCGCGACGGTTCCTTTGTAAAGAATGGTGCCTGAAGGCCTGTCATTGCGAGAACCGCCATCGGGTTCCAGGCTGATCAACAGCTGATCGCCTGCAGCAATGGGCCCCACCCGTTCCGCGGTCAGAACAAAGGCTTTACTGTCACGGATCAGGGCAAGGGCGCTGTCGGTACCGTTGGATCGTTTCCATGCCTGGAGCACCAGGCCGTCCGATACGGTCTGGCGCAGCACTGGCGAAAAGCGGGCATCGCCGGCAGCATTGAAACGGACCACCCAGCCCGTTTGCGCATTGCTCATTGAGGAGTCCAGCACGGCAACTTTCCTGGGCAGATCCGAAGCAGGCGTGCCCACATACCAGAAAGTGAATGCAGCAATGGCCAGCAGCAGCGCCAGGGCGCGCCACAAGGGGAGCATGAACCAGAGCCTGCGCATGGTGGTTTTCAGGCCCGACGCGTATGGCTGTTCGGCACCGTCTTCGTCGTCCGCCTCTGGACCCTGCGCAACGCTGGTCGGCGGCTTGGCAAATGCAGCGTTTTTTATTTTTTCCCATACCCGGCTGCTGGCCACTTGCGCCGGCAGTTGACTGAGCAGGTGGGTAAACTGGGTTTCCCATAACAAGGCGATGCGCGAGACGCTGGCATCGTCATTCATCAATTTGTAGACCAGCTTTTCTTCATTTTCGGACAGCCCGCCCAATACATATTCGCCCATTTTTTCCGTGGCATGATGCGGCGGAGAAAATTCAGGCAGATGCTTGGCCAGGTGCTGCAGCCCAAGAAACAGGTTTTCCTTGAATCTGCCCAGCGGCATGCCGACTTTGGTCGCGGTTTGCGCCTGCGACATACCGCTGAAATACATATTGATCAGTGCCTTTTGCGGCTCTTCGGGCAACTCTTCCAGGTGCAGATAAAAGGCCGGCGTTACCGGCAGGTCTTCACGCACGTCTGCATGCAGATTGCTGGAAACTTCATTGAGTATCGATTCATCCTGGCTCTTGCTGGCCATCTGGATGGCATCATAGTGTTCTTTGAAAATCTGACTGATGCGATAGCGCAGGATGGAGAATATCCACCCCCGTGCCGGCCCCATGTCTTCGTCATAGGCCTCGGCATTGTTCCAGATAAGCACAAATGCAGACACGACCGCCTGTTCTGCAAGATTGTAATTCCCCAATACGCGCAGGGACAGGGCAACCATGAGCGGCGCTTCATGTTTGAACAGAGTCTGCAAGGCACTTTTCTGTCCTTTTGCACACGCTTTTAAGATTTTCTCGTAATTAAAAGGGGTGTTTCTGGCAAACATTTACTTTTTCCAGGCAATTGGGTGAAAATAGATTCAAGTTTAACCGTAAACCGGCCCATTGCATACGTTTGACATTGTTCAGGCCGTGTTACAAAGGGCGGCACAGCAGATTTCCAGGGAAAGCAATGCAACAACAGGGTTCATACACAGATGGCTTCGGGCTGCACGATAAAGTGGTCTTTATCAGCGGCTCAACACGCGGGCTTGGCCTGCAAATGGCCTCGGCAATGGCGCGCAGCGGCGCGCTGGTGTATATCAACGGCCGCAGCGCCCAGTCTGTCGAACAGGCTTGTGCCCAATTGCAGCAAACCGGCGTAAAGGTACAGGGGCTGGTCGGCGATATGTCCGTTGTGTCTGATATCGAGCGCTGCATGGATTACCTGGCAGAGCAACACGGCCGTTGCGACGTGCTGGTCAATAATATGGGAATCCGGATTCGCCAGCCCTTGGCCGCTTTTGATTTTGGACAAATGCAGCAGATGCTGCAAGTCAATTTGCTGGGCGCCATGTATTTGTCGCAGAAAGCGGCAGCTCTGATGCAAAAGCAGCAGTGGGGCAGGCTGATTACCATCACATCGGTGGCAGGACAGATCGCCCGGCCCGGCGACGGCGTCTATCCCATTGCCAAGCAAGGCCTGACCGGTATGATGCGGGCGCTGGCAGTGGAGTTTGCAGCCAGCGGCATTACCAGCAACGCGATCGCGCCGGGCACCTTTGCCACAGAAACGAATCTGGAGATGGTCAATGCTGCGGCAGGGCAAACGCTGGCGGCGCGCAATCCGACCGGACGCTGGGGCAGGCCCGAAGAAATTGCCGGACTGGCAGTGTTTCTGGCCTCTGACCTGTCCGCCTATGTCAATGGACAGGTCATTGCCGTGGATGGCGGCCTGTCCGTTCTGTTCTGACGGTCAATTAATTTTCAGATTCAGCTTTTCAATCAACGGTTGCCAGCGCGCTTTCTCCTGATTCATATAATCGCGAAACGTTTCCGGCGTGCTTGGTACGGGATCCATATAAATCGCCTTGAGCTGTTTACCTACATCGGGATCTCTGAGCGCGGTCAACAGCGCATCAGTGAGCGTATTGCGGATGGCGATCGGCACTTTTGACGAAATAATGAAACCGGACCAGGCTGCGCCTTCAATGCCAGGCGCACCGGCCTCGGACACCGTAGGAATATCCGGCAGGGAGCTGTTGCGCTGCGCACTGGTCTGCGCCAATGCAACCAGTCTTCCTTCTTTGACCAGGGGAAGAACGGCAATGGGCGCCAGCGCAGTAAACTGGGTATCGCCCGCAATCAGTGAATTGAGCGCGGCGGGCGAAGAAGGATACGGCACAGCCGTCGCCTTACCTTTTACTGCCTGCAGCATGAGTTCTATGGAGAGATGTGATCCGGTGCCATTGCCCGATGTCGCAAAATTCAGCTTGTCTGGCTCGGCCTGGATCTTGCTGATCAGTTCCTTCAATGTCTTAATGCCCGACTGCTTTGTCACAACAATCACATTTGGTTGCGTCACTGCCATGGTCAGCGGTGCAAGATCCTTTTCAGGGTCATAAGGCAAGTTATTGTAGATAAACTGGTTGTTTACCAGCGGGCCGGTAATGGAAATACCAAAGGTATAGCCGTCAGGTTTGGCTTTGGCAACCTGATTCGTACCGATATTGCCGCCGGCGCCGGCTTTATTTTCTATGACGATAGCCTGCCCCAGTTTTTTCTCGGCGCTGCGAGCAATGATGCGCGCAATCTGGTCGGGTGTGGAACCGGGGCCGAAAGGCACAATCAGATTCAACGGGTGTTCGGGCCATTTGCTTTCATCGGCATGAGCAGCAGGCGCGGCCAGTACCAGAGAGCCAGCGGTCAGGCCAGCAAGGACCAGACCGATCATTGTTTTTCTTTTGTTCTTTTGCATTTTTTAAACACGTCCTTTGGAACAATTATAAATAAGCGTGATGGCAGCCGAATCAGCGGTCCATGCCGGTCATAATCTGTAGAAACACTTCGTAGGGCTGCATGTGCACCGGGCCGGTCTCGGCAGACACCGGTGTCTGCTGAATACGAACATATTCGGCGTAAGGCAATGTTGCCTTGAGTTTTGTGAAGCGAGCTTCACACTCGGGGAACATATCGGTTTCGGCCGGGTCGTCCATATAATTGGTTGCGTATTCGGCGGTCATGCAGGCAATAATGGCCCGCTCCTTGTCAAACTGCGAGTAGTCGTCAGCAGTCTCGTGGGGTCCACTCATGCTGGTCCACAGATAAGCCAGCGCAATCAACACGAACAGGACGGCAATCAAATATTTTATTAGGCGCATGCGATCACGGATATCTTTCATAAGCCGATGTCCTCTTTTTTCAGCCCGAAAAGCGTGGTTGCCAGTTTCTCGTACGTGGTTTTGGAAGTGGGCGGCAGATTATCGAAGACATCGTGCAGCGAATATTTCATGCGATATGCCCGTTGAAAGCTGTCATATACCTCGGTTTGCTGGTCACGCAGCCGTTGCGCAGAGACGTTTTGCATCAATGTGGCGTAGGCAGCACGGCATTCTTGCTGTATGGTCGCCAGTGCTTGTTTATCGACGTACTTGGCGCTAAGCAACAGGGACGCACGCGTTACCGTGCAATCGGACATCAGCGCCAACCGCAGACGTTCGTCGTCCTGCCGGTCCGAGCAGGCGCTCAGGCCAACAAGCAGGGAAAGGATTACGGTAAGTCTGAGCATTGGGCAGTTTTCGCTGCGTATTGCCGGATAGCATCGGCTAAAAAAGGGCCGTTCGGAGCGAATGGCGCCTCTCAGTAAAGGCCTATCCCGGCATCGCTGTGCGATTGGAAAATGGGTAGAAACGAAAACTATACACGGATTTGCGCTGCGATTGAGCTGAAATAAGTAAAATGCAATTTCATGTATATGCACACCCACTTCCTTTCATGCGCGCCGCGCTGAGTCGGGCCCGCAGGCACACGCTTGTGCTGCTCGGCTGCCTTGCTGCCACCATGCACGCGCTGCCCTCGCTTGCCCAATCCGATGAGGACCTGGACACGATGCCCGAAGTACCAACCGTAGACGGCGATGTCAAAACCATACGTGGGCTGGCTGATGATCTGGACCCGCCCAAGGGATGCAGCAGCAAGGGTTGCGGGCCTTCCCTGAAACTGGACCTGAAGATCATGGGCTTTTTGTCTTCGCCACTAGACAAGAGTTATGTCTCCTCACGTTTTGGCTTGCGCATGCATCCCATATACAACCAGTTGCGTTTTCACGCTGGCGTGGATCTGGTGGCGCCGGTAGGCAGCCAGGTCAAAACGACGCTGGGCGGCAAGGTATCGTTCGTGGGCGCCAAAGGCGGCTACGGCAATACCGTGATCGTGGAGCATGGTTCGGGTTATGCAACGCTATACGCGCATTTGCAGAAATTTGCCCCGCGCCTGGCTGCAGGCCGGGTTGTCGACAAAGGTGAAGTCATTGGTCATTTGGGCGATACGGGCAAAGTGACCGGGGCACATTTGCATTACGAGATCCGCTATAACAATTATGCAGTCAACCCGCTGACCGGCCAGGGTGCGGCTGGCATTGGCCGTATCCAGAAAACGTCTGTTATCAAAGGTGGCCAGACTCAGCGTATGCGTTCCGGCCGTATCAGAACGATCATTCGCCACTGACAGGCCGCGCGCGCAATTGTCGCTTGCCATTGGATAACGACACGTTTACCGGCGGTTCCAGGGTTGTGCCGCCAGCGTCTGCTGCATGAAATCGATGAAGCTTTGAATCCGCAGGGCCAGCGGCGAGTTCCTGTAATACACAGCATGAATCGGCTGTACCTGCTTTTCTGTCAACATGGGCAGAATCGGTACCAGGCGCCCATCGCGGATATCCTCATACGTCATGAATTTGGACAGGCAGACAATGCCCTGTCCGGCCAGCGCCAATTGACGCAACGTTTCGCCACTGGAAGCGGCAACGTCCGGTGTAATCATCAGTCTGTCGGCAGCGTCGGCACGACGCACCGGCCATAGGTTCAGACTATCCGGTTGAGTAAAGCCCAGCAGGGTGTGCCCGTCCAGCGCTGATACTGTCTGGGGCATTCCGCAGCGGGATAAATAATCAGGACTGGCCAGCAGGTTGAGCGCGCTGCTGCCCAGAGGTCGGGCGTGGAGCGTCGAGTTTTGCAGCGTGCCAATCCGGATGGCAACATCCGTGCTTTGCTCCAGCAGATCAATATTCAGGTCATGAGTATTGAGCTGCAATTGGATATGCGGATAGTGCTGCCGAAATGCGCCAATATACGGCACGATCATATGCAGCATGAACGGCGAGGCGGCGTTCACCCGCAACCGTCCGGCCGGGGATTGTCGCCTGGTGGCAAGGGTCTCCTGCATGGCCTGCATCCGCGCAACAATGATCCGGGCATGCTCCAGCAGGAAACGCCCCTCCTCGGTCAGGTGCATGCGACGGGTGGTGCGGTTAAGCAAGGTGGTCTCCAGGCTTTGTTCAAGCCGGGACAAGGTCCGACTGACCGCTGACGGTGTCAGGTTCAGTTGCTCGGCTGCCGCACTGATGGAGCCGCTGTCAATGACGGTAACAAACGTCAGCAGATCGTCGGAGTTGGTCATCAGAACGCCAGCCTTTTGCATATGCTCAGTCGTCCCACTCAGGCGCCAGGCTATCGGGGCTGGTAATCCGTTCATTGCGGTCAAGTGCTGCAATTGCCGTCATATCTGCTTGGGCTAACTGCAGTTGTTGTGCAGCAAGATTGCTTTGCAGATGTGCGTGTTTGGTAGACGACGGGATAACGGCAAAACCGCTATGCATGGCCCACGCCAGCACCACTTGGGCGGGGGTGGCTTGCAGGCGTTGCGCAATGGCGTGTACCACCGGGTCATGCAACACCTTGCCATAGCCAAGCGTCATATAGGAAGTAATAGCAATATCATTTTGGCGCGCGAACGCCACCACTTGCCTGTTTTGCAGGTACGGATGCAATTCGATCTGGTTGGTGGCAATGTGCCCGGCGCCTACTGCCTCAATGGCTTGACGCAACAGCGCAATGGTGAAGTTGGATACGCCAACTTGGCGGGTCAGCCCCTCATCCTGTGCCTGCGCCAGCGCACCCATGAATTCAACCACAGGTACTGCATTGCCCGGTGACGGCCAATGGATCAGCGTCAAGTCCAGATAGTCGGTGCGCAGCTTATGCAGGCTTTCCTTCAAACTCGGGATAAGTCGGTCTGCGGCGTAGTTGTCCGTCCAGATTTTGGTGGTCAGATACAGCTGATCACGTGCTACAGGACTGGCGCTTAACGCCTGACCGATGTCCGCTTCGTTGCCATAGATTTGCGCGGTATCGATCGCCCGGTAACCCAGCCCGATTGCGGCCGTTACAGAATCGATGACGGTTTGTCCCTTGAGGCGAAAGGTGCCAAGTCCAAAAGTGGGTATGCTCATTCGAATATCTCTCGTAAAAGTCACTGCTTGTGACCAGCGGTGAGGTTGAAAACCCGAAGGCTTTTTTCGGCCACGTGTAATTGTGCTTTTCCAGCGATGACAGTGATGCTTGTGCTGTTGACCGCCAGGCGGTAATGTACGAAAGACAGTATAAGAGGCCAAATCCGAAAGAAAAATAGCAACGCTGACAAAGAATTGTTGCGCGAAAATCAGTAATCGTCAACATATCGTGCCGCTGGCCAGCGCAGTTCGAGCAGGCTGTCACCGCCAATGCATCGGGTTGTGGCACAGCATGCGGCAGGAGGGTCGTTGCCACCATTAAACGCGCTTGAGCGTTTCATTCAAAAGTACGGGGGAACGCCCGAGCAAGAGCGGGACGCGCGGGAGGTTAAACCGGACGGGCAGGGCGGGCGCGGTATTGCGTTATCATTTAAGCAATGCTGCCGCGACATCACATGGATGACGCGGCAGCATTGAGAAGTGACCGTCGCAGTGTTACACCACTGTCAGCGTTACGTCTACATTGCCTCGTGTTGCGTTTGAATAGGGACACACCACATGCGCCTTATTGACCAAGTCTTCAGCGACACTGCGTTCCACCCCAGGCACGGAAATTTTCAGTTCGACCTCGATGCCAAATCCCTGGGGAATGGGCCCAATTCCGACGCTGCCGTCAATCCGAGTATCGTCCGGCAATTTGACTTTTTCGCGTGAAGCGACCAGTTTGAGCGCGCCCAGAAAGCAGGCCGAGTATCCCGCTGCAAAAAGCTGTTCAGGATTTGTGCCGGTACCACCGGCGCCGCCCAGTTCTGTCGGCGTGGTCAGTTTCACGTCCAGCACATTGTCCGAAGACACTGCACGTCCATCGCGTCCACCGGTCGCCGTTGCGTGTGCAACATAAAGTACTTTTTCAACCGCCATGTCTGACTCCTGTATAGGTAACTGCGTGAAAGGAACTAGCCTTATTGTTATAACACTCCCGGTCTGCACAATGGGGCGATGACCCTGCGCCTGTGCCGGAAAATGCGTTGGGCAACCGTTTTCATTTGATCGGCAAAAAGGCCTTCAGGCTGTGCCAGAAATATCCGCCGTGCCAGTGACTCGGTACGGGGCGCCGGGTGCAGATAGGGTCAGCGCGACGGCGTCGAAGCAGATGGGGTTGTCGCAAGGGGCTGCCAGCCGCCTCCCAGCGTCTTGAACAGGGCCAGGCGGTTCAATTGCTCAAGCAGCCCGAGTGTGATCATGTCCTGCTGCGCATCATAGTAGGCACGCTGGGCATCGAGCACTTCCAGAAAACCCGAACCGCCGCCGCGTGTAAACAGCGCACTGGACAACTGGAAACTGCGATAGGTAGACGCAACCAGCGATTGCTGGGATTGCAAACGCGCCGCGATGGTGGTGCGCACAGCCAACGCATCGGCAACCTCGCGGAAAGCCGTCTGGATGGCTTTTTCGTAGGTGGCGAGCAGAATATCTTTTTGCGCTTTCGTCAGATCCAGACTGGCGCGATTGGCGCCGCCATCGAAGATAGGCAAACGCAATGATGGAACCACGCTCCACGCCAACGTGCCGCCAGTAAAGAGTCCGGAAAGGCTGCTGCTGGCCGTGCCCGCAGATCCCAGCAGCGAAATGCTGGGAAAAAAGGCCGCTCTGGCCGCACCGATATCTGCGTGGGCGGCGATCAAGTCATGTTCGGCGGCCAAGACATCTGGCCGCTGCTGCAATACGCTGGAAGGCAGGCCCGCCGGCGGCATGACCAGTCGGGTCGCAGTTCGAGCCTGCAGCGCAAACTCCGTAGGAGGTAAAAAAGTGTCGGGAACCGGCGCACCCGTCAGCAGGGTGAGGGCATTTTTATCCTGCGCCAGCTGGGTCTCATATTCGGCAACCTTGACACTTGCGGCATCCACTGTGGTTTGCGATTGAGCCAGCGTGAGTCCCGATTCGGCGCCCAACGCGTGGCTGCGGCGGATCAGATCATGCGACTTGCGCTGATTGACCAGCGTACTGCGTGCCAGCGCAAGCTGCTGGCCCGTTGCTTCAAGCTGTAACCAGGCGGCGGCAATTTGGCTGACCAGGCTGATCTGGGCACTGCGCCGGGTTTCCTGTGCCGCCAAGTACCGTTGCAGCGCCGCCGCCTTGAGATTGCGGACCTTCCCAAAAAAATCAATCTCGTAGCTGGTCAAGCCCAGGTCAACGTTATAACGGGATGAAAGGGTGGTCTCACCAGAATTGGCAACACTGGCTGGGGTGCGGCTTCGGTTGGCCTGGGCATCGACGCCGATTGCGGGCAGCCCATCAGCGCGGGCAATGCCGTATTGCGCCCGGGCCCGTTCAATATTCAGGGTCGCAATCCGCAAATCACGGTTATTTTGCAAGCCAAGTCGGACCACGTCGCGCAGGCGTGCATTAGTGAAAAACGTCAGCCAGTCCAGATCGTTTGCTGCCGCTTGTACCGGGCTGGCGTTCGCTGCAGGGTTCTGGGGCCAGGCTGCGCTAACAGGGGCCGCCGGTTGGTGGTAGTCTGGCGCAAGGTTTACGCAGGCTGTCAATCCCAGCAAAGGTATGGCAAGTGCAATTGATCTGCGCAGGGGGTTTGTAAATATGTTCATGATGTCGTACCTGAAGTGCTGTCCGGTGCATGCGCGCCAGGGTGGTCGTCATGCGAATGCCGTTTGCGTCTGAAGCTGCGTACAAGCACAAAGAACAGCGGTACAAAAAAGAGACTGAGCGCAGTGCCTACGATCATCCCACCCAGGACGGCGGTGCCAATCGCGTGACGGCCCCCTGCGCCGGCGCCGGTACCGATGGCCAGTGGAAGCACCCCGAAGCCAAAGGCCAGCGAGGTCATCAGAATGGGACGCAGGCGCTGCCGCACCGCGATCAGCGTTGCTTCAAGGACCGTGTGTCCGCGTTCCTGCAATTGTTTGGCAAACTCGACAATCAGGATGGCATTCTTGGAAGTCAGCCCCACAGTAGTCAGCAGCCCGACCTGGAAGAAGACATCATTATGCAATTCACGCAAGGCCGTAAACAGAAGCGCACCGACAATGCCCAAGGGCACGACCAGAATAATGGCAAACGGCACGGACCAGCTTTCATACAATGCGGCCAGGCACAAAAAGACAAACAGAATGGAGACGGCGTAGAGCAGGGGGGCTTGCGCGCCCGAAATACGTTCTTGCAGCGACGCACCGGTCCATTCAAAACCGATGCCTGCCGGCATTTGCTGCAATACCTGCTCGATCGCCAGCATGGCGGCGCCCGAGCTCACCCCAGGTGCTGCATCACCCTGGAATTCAAGACTGGGGCTGCCGTTGTAGCGGCTCAGCTCCGGTGAACCAAAGGTCCAACTGGTACTGGAAAAGGCAGGAAATGGCACCATCTGGCCCAGCGTGTTGCGCACATTCCATTGATCGATATCGCTTGGCAGCATACGAAACGGTGTATCGCCCTGTACATAGACGCGCTTGACCCTGCCTCGATCCAGAAAGTCATTCACATATGTTCCGCCCATGGCAGTCGATAGGGTGCTGTCGATCGCATCGGTCGCCAGGCTGAAGGCGCCGGCGCGGGCATCGTCTATTTTCACGGCAAACTGCGCGGTATCTTCCGGCGCATCGATACGCACGTTCGTCAATTCTGCGCGCTCGCCAAGCAATCGCAATGCGTCGCGGCTGGCCTGTATCAGCGCTTCGTGACCCAGGCCGTTTACATCCTGCAGAAAAAAGTTAAACCCCGAGCTTGAACCCAAACCGCGCACAATAGGCGGCAGGGTGGCGATAATTCGGGCATCGCGGATATGGGCCAGGTCGCGGGTGGCCTTTCTGGCGATGGCCGCAGACGATTGTTCCGGCAAAGGCCGCAAGCTCCAGTCTTTGAGCATCACGTAGGCTCGGGCCGAACTTTGGTCACCGCTTCTACCGGTAATGCTTGTGATGCTGCGCACATCCGGCTGCTTTAAAAAATACTGCTCAATCTGTCGCATAATCGGCTGCAGCCTTGCGTCTGTCGCGCCCGCAGGCAAGGTCACCTGCAGCCGCACTGCACCCTGGTCTTCGGGCGGCAGAAAGGAGGTGGGCAAACGCAAAAATAGCAAGGCCATGACAATCGCAATAATCAGATAGGCAATCAGCCCGCGTCGGGGTCGCTTGGCAACCCCGGCCACCGTGGTCTGATACCGGTCTGCCGTCCGGTCAAAACGACGATTGAAGCCAACGAAAAAGCGATCCAGATAGCCAAGCAAACCCTTGCGCGCGTGCGACGGATCAATATGCTCGCCTTTTTTTACCGGCTTGAGCAGACTGGCGCAAAGGGCAGGGGTCAGCGTCAAAGCCACCGTCACCGAGAGCACCATGGCCGAAACAATCGTTATGGAAAACTGCCGGTAAATGACACCGGTGGAACCGCCAAAGAACGCCATGGGAATGAACACGGCCGACAACACGAGTGTGATACCAACCAGCGCTGGCGTAATTTCACGCATGGACTTGCGGGTCGCTTCACGCGGCGAAAGTCCCTGTTCATGCATGACGCGTTCCACATTTTCCACCACCACAATGGCATCATCAACCAGCAGGCCGATGGCCAGCACCATACCGAAGAGCGTCAGCGTATTGATCGAAAACCCAGCAATCGACCAAATGCCAAAAACGCCCAGCAATACAACGGGAACCGCAATGGCAGGAATCAGCGTGGCCCGAATATTCTGCAGAAACAGAAAGATAACCAGCACCACCAGCACCATTGCCTCGAGCAGCACCTTGACCACTTCATCGATGGACGCGCTGATAAACGGGGTGGAATCAACGCCGATAAAGGTTTTCAGATTGTTGGGAAAAAACGGTTCGAGTTCGGCCAGTTTATCGCGAACTCGCTGAGCCACTTCAACCGCGTTGGCGCCGTCTGCAGCAATAATGCCCATGCCGGCACCGGGCAGGCCGCCCATTGCCGAGCGGATTGTCAGATTTTCTGCCCCCAATTCAACCCGGGCCACATCGCTGATTCGCACAACGGCGCCATCGGGTGCGACACGCAGGACCACATTGCGAAAATCTTCTTCGGTCTGCAACATGCTGCGTGCGGTAATCGTGGCGTTCAACTGCTGTCCGCTGACCGCAGGCAGTGAGCCCAACTGTCCTGCGGACACCTGCACATTCTGCTTTTGAATGGCTGCGGTCACATCGGCAGGCATCATGTTATAGCTGAGTAGTTTGCGCGGATCCAGCCAGATGCGCATCGCATATCCCGTGCCCAGCGTCTGCACTTCGCCGACGCCATCGATCCGGCTGATGACGTCTACCAGGTTGCTGGTAATGTAGTCGCCAACATCCACCGGTGAGGCGCTGCCATCGTCCGAGTAGAGCGAGACGATCATCAGAAACTCTTCACCGCCCTTGGTGACGGTCACGCCTCGGCTTTGCACCTGCTGGGGCAGGCGCGACATGGCCTGCTGCAGGCGGTTCTGCACTTGCATCTGCGCGACATCAATATTCGTGCCGGCATCAAAAGTAAGCGTGATCCGCGCCCGTCCTGCTGCGTTGCTGGTGCTGCGCATGTACAGCAGGTTGTCCAGACCCTTCAATTGCTGCTCAATGACCTGGGTCACCGAGTCTTCCACGGTCTTGGCCGACGCACCAGTATACGTCGCTGTGATCGCGACCCGAGGTGGCGCAATGTCGGGGTATTGCTCTAGCGGCAAGGTCTGGATCGAAGCCAGCCCGGCGAGCATGATGACGATAGAAAGCACCCATGCAAAAATCGGACGGCTGATAAAAAACTGTGCCATGCCCCGATTCCTAACCCGGTTTACTTGCGGTTTCTACCGGGCGCACGACAGTGCCTGGCCGGACATGCAGAGAACCAGTCACCACGACCCGTTCGCCGGCAGCAAGCCCTTCCAGGACCTGCCAGCTGTCACCGATCGCGCGCCCGACCACGACAACGCGTTCCTGTACTTTATCGTCGGCATCGATCACTAACGCGACTGTACTGGCATCAGGCCGACGGGTGATGGCCTGTTGCGGCACCATGACAGACTGGTTACCCGTATTGTTTTCCAATACGGCCCGCACGTACATGCCCGGCATCAACACCCGATCCGGATTGGGTACGTTGGCGCGCAATGTAATCGAGCCTGTGCTGGGATTGACAGTCACGCCGCTAAACGTCAGGCGCCCCGGGTGCGGATACAGGCGCCCATTCTCGAGGCGCAGTCGGATGACTGCGTCATTGTCTGCCGTTGCCTGCAAGCGGCCAGCGGCAATATCGTCCTTTAACTGTAATAATTCCGCCGATGACTGCGATACATGCACATAAAG
This sequence comes from Advenella sp. FME57, assembly GCF_014897675.1. Taxonomy (GTDB): domain Bacteria; phylum Pseudomonadota; class Gammaproteobacteria; order Burkholderiales; family Burkholderiaceae_B; genus Advenella. Next base: position 178,968 of record NZ_JABUXU010000001.1, read on the forward strand.
CGGATCCAGTTTCTGAACGATCGTGAGCGCCGTATCCTGATTTGCAGTGACCAGCGCACCCGGCGTCACATTGGACAATTCAATCCAGCCGTCAATGGGCGAGACAATACGGGTATAGTCAAGATTGATCCTGGCGCGCTGCTCCTGGGCTTTGGCAACGGCCAAATCGGCTGCCGCCTGCTGCGATTCGGCCTGCGATGTCTCGTTTATCTGTGCGCTGATTGCATCAATACGCACCAGTTCGCGATTGCGCCGGGCGACGGTGCGGGCATTGGCATAGGTAGATTCTGCCTTCTTCACATTGGCTTTGGCCACGGCGTATTCGGCTTCATAAACAGCGGGATCCAGCTGATAAAGCACCTGTCCCGCCTTGACTTGCGAGCCTTCGGTGAACAGCTGCTTCTGGACAATCCCGTTGACCTGGGGACGGATCTGCGCAATGACCGGCGCAACGGTGCGTCCCGGCAGTTCAGTGGTAAAGGTGATACGTTGTGATGAGAGCGTTGCCACGCCGACTTCGGGCGGGCCTTCGGCCTTGGGTGCGGGTGTGTTCGTGCCATCGTCCGGTGAACAGCCGACAAGCGTTATGGCAAGCATAAGCAGTATCAGCAAGGTCAGTACCGGCGCCGGAACAAGGCGCTGCGGATCCAATGTTGAAATACTGACGGGTTTAATCATGGCATCGAATAAAAAACGGAGCAGGGGGTGGGAGGATTCACAGTCCCCGTGCCGCTATGTCTGCTTACCAGGGCTTTGCTGAAAACAGCACGCCTTTACGACGGCACAGGCCAGCATCGACAGACAGAACAGGCGAACCGAAAAAATAGTAGCATGATTACACAGTATTTCAGTTGAAACTTTTGTATCACCGGATCAAAGTGCGGTTTATTCAGTAGAAATCGGAAATCGCGCCGCTGTGTTGCGGTTCGTGTGAGCTTTCGTTAACCATGCTGCAAGCGGATCCTTCCGCAGATTCCCACAGTTTGCTTTGTCAGCGTCGTGGCCTGCGTTGTTTATCCTGAATCATGGCATGAGCAGCTTGTATGCCTGACCAAACGGCGGTGGACACGCCGTATCCGGGAAATGTGGTCTGACCCGCCAGGTAAAGCCCCCCGATACCAGAACGATGTGGAAAAAAATGATGGGGCGGGGTTCCCGGTGCGACGCCATAGAGTGCGCCTTCATATAGGTGGCGCTGGCGAACAAATCCATCAGGATCCATCACGCGCATGGATTCAATTTGCATGCCGGGCATTCGATGCCTTAAAGCGTCAACGTGAAGCTGCACGGCCTTGTCCGTCATTTGCGGCGTCCAGCCCGAGGCACTATCCACACTCGACACCGGTGCAAACATTTCAATGATCTGTTTTCCATCCGGAGCAAGATCCGGCAACACCTGCGTAGGCACGCTATAGGAACAATAGTCAGGTCGCGTGGTTACGGTTCTGTGCATCCGCCCTTGATGTTCCATGCCGGGCACGTGATTAATCATGAACGAGTTGGGGAACTCAACACCAGAGCAACCCAGCTGGATCGACACAGCGCGGTGGGACAACGACGTACGGTTTGCGATGCGGGTCAAGGGTTGCGGTACTGCATTTTGCGGTAACAGGTTGCGCACGACATCAAAACCAGAGATTGTCGTCAAGATACGCTGCGTCTGCAATCGTTCTCCATTAGTCAGAACCACAGCACATACTTTGTCTGCCGCCATCTCTATGCGCACGACCCGTTGGCCCCAACGGATCGACACATTCGACGGCGGCAAATGACGATATAACGCTTCACCAATAGCGCTCATGCCGCCACTGGGCAAATGGAAGCCCTCTTCGAGCAACGCCAGCAGGCCGATGATTTGAGTGGCAGGCAGCTTATCTGCAGCGATTCCGGTGTACAACAATGTGGCACTCACGGCAGCCTGCAGTCCGACATCGGGAAAATACGTCTTGATGAGTGAATCGACGCGGCCGCCCATGCGCGGCAGATATAACCCAAGGTGGCGCAGCGAATGCCACAACGACGGCTCTTGCGGCAGAATTTCGTGAATCAGCTTGCGATAAATTGGCCCCCACTGTGTTTGCAGACGATTGAGCCCGACTCGCAAAATCTGGGTCGATTGTTCGCGTTGTTCGCCCCTTGGACCCGCAACCCATGAATTGCTGGCGTCGGTCAGATGCACAACGGTGCCATCATCCAGGTGTGATTGCATCGGACGCGTGATGCCCTGAAGCGGAACCAGCGCCTCGAAATCCAGACCCAGTCGTTGGAAACCATGCCGCAGTAAAGAGGGCACCGCTACATACATGGCACCATTATTGAAGGTAAAACCATCAATGTGCGTGGCAGAGCAACAGCCGCCGAATGTCTCGCCGGCTTCGACCAGCACGACGTTGTGGCCAGCGCGGGCCAGTGCCAGGCTGGCTGCCAGGCCGGCCAGACCGGCGCCAATGACAACAGTCGGAACGTTCACAGATGTGGGCATTTGGCGTTGACAATAAATAAACAATGTTCAATACTATACATTGTTTATTTATATGGTGCAAAAATGACCGATCGTATTACACGTAAGCGCCAACGGACGCAAGCACACATCGCGCAGATCGCGGTGGCTTTGTTCGAAAAGCATGGCTACGAATCGGTCACCATGGAGCAAATAGCGACTGAATCTGACGTGGCGCGAGGAACGCTATATAACCATTTTGCTGTCAAAGATGCCGTACTGGTTTACTGGATACATACCCAATTGAGTGACGCGCTCGGGCCTCTGGTTAATCAGGTGCTGACTCGTTCCTCGTTTGTGGAGCGGGTGGCTATCATTTTGAACGCCTCTGCCGCCTGGTGGGAAAAGCATCAATCATTCGCCGCGCCCTACATTCGATACCGGTTTCATGGTTTGCCAGGAGGACAGGGCGCCGCACCATCAGACCTCATTCCGGTGTATGCGCAATTGATCAAGGCCGCGCAAAAAACGGACGAAATCGCTTCATTGATTCCGGCAGACCGGCTGGCCAGGTATCTGCACTATCTTTACCTGTCCGCGTTAATGGAGTGGCTGGCCGATCCGGAACAATCTTTAAGTCAGCAGTTCGCCCAGGCCTTCGATTTTTTCATGAATGGCGCCGATTCTGGCAAGAAGTAGAACGGGTGTCGGTGTTTCTGTTAGTTATCGGGCAAAACAATGCACTCCAGGCAGAAAATATGAGGCTTGGCTTTGACCGCTTGTATGGCGCATGGTGCGGCGGTAATTTTTAATCAATGATAAGAAGCGTAATCGGTGTAGTCGGGATTGCATTAACTACATGGTCCTAGAGGACACAGATGAGGCCGCTGGTGTATTGGGTAGAAAGTCAATAATCACTCGTCATCGTCACACGGTAGGCCCAACCAAATATATAACTTTACATAATATATATTATGCGAATATTAGAGCCACGAAATCAACCCCAACCCATTAGCGTATAACAACAGAAAACCCTGATACAACCTTGAGGCTTGCCCGGATATTTGCACCAAGTGCCTTATTAAGCGCTTGCCATGTACACGGCTGCTGCACAATAACGCTGCCGGATCGATAATCACACAGCCCAAGGGTTCAAAACAATTGATCGCCTTTGCTTGGCACGCGGTGCGTATATGCCGATGGCTACCTGTAGCATTGCACCAAACATCTGAATACCGGCTATTATTATTGCAACTTAAAATACAACGCGTTCTTGCGCGGTCAATTAACAAGTGACATAAGTCACCTCACATCAATTATGGGTCAAGTCTTTCAATCGCTGTCCGCATCGCAAGTTATCCTATGGGGGCTGCTGTTTTTCGGCGGTATTTACCTGGTCTTCGGTAGCATCACTTGGGCTTTGACCCGACATCTATTGCCGGCGCTGGGCCTTGGCCGCACTCTGGACCCACGCGCACTCACTGCCGCCCAATTGCGCCATGAGTTTACCTGGTCTGGGTTGTCGGTTCTTATTTTTGGCATTGGCATGATTTTCCCCTGGGGGCTGCTCCAGCTGGGATGGGCCTCTTTGGACCCGAATCCTTCCGGATGGCAGATTTTCCTTGAAATTCTCGTTCTTGCCATCTGGAACGACGCCCATTTCTGGCTCAACCACAGGCTGCTGCACACTCGGTGGCTGCGCCGGTTTCATTTGCCGCATCACCGCTCGGTGGTTACAACGCCGTTTGCCACCTATAGCTTTCATCCCATTGAAGCCCTCATGCTGGGCAATGTGATTCTGTTGCCCATGCTTTTACACGATTTCAGTTTCTGGGCGCTGTTTTCGGTTCCGCTGTTTAGCCTGTTCTTCAATTGTGTTGGCCATGCCAACTACGATTTTTTCCCGGGCGTCTCTTATGCGCACTGGTTTGCTGCGAGCCGCCGCCATCACTTGCATCACGCCTGCTATAACGGCAATTACGGTTTTCAGTTCACGTTCATGGACCGACTTTTTGGCACACGCCTTGAAGCGGATGCAGCGCGCACTGTCATTGACCGACTGGCAAAGCGCAAGCAGCCAGATTCGATGGGTGCGGGTACAAGATGACGCTGCTGCATGATCAATCCGGTCCCAAACGTGGACCCGCTTGCCAGCGGCAATCTGGCCTGCCTCGATTGAAATATGCCAGAGATTGGCAAAGCCTGCTGTACATGCTGGCATTACCGGCACTTGTGGTTTGGCAATGGATCTACGGCTTTTCTGTGCTGCTGTATCCAATCCTGCTGTTTCTAACGTTGGGCATTGGCGTTATCCATCACAACCATACCCATCTGCGCATGTGGCACGGCAAGCGAGCCAACCGCTGTACTGATTTGCTTATTACGCTGTTGCAAGGACATCCGAGTTGCGTCTTTTTCCCGACGCATGTGGCTAATCATCATCGGCATAAACATAGTGAACGGGATATCGCGCGCACCTATCGGTTTGCCGCAGGCGACACCAATACCCTGCCCGGCTACGTGCTGCATCCGTTCCAGGCAATCGGTGTGCTGTATCCGGCCATTTATCATTGGCTTGGCAGATTACGTCGTCATCAGCCGGGCGTCTGGCGCTATTGCTTGCGCCAGTACGCATTCTGGTTCCTGCTCTGGGCAACGCTGCTGACGATCAACCCGGGCAAAGCCATTCTGCTTGTCATTATCCCGCAGTTGCACGGGCTACACTGGTTACTGGCCACCAATTATCTGCAACACGCTCATGCCGACGGCTCTGTGCAAAGTCGCAAAACGCAATTGCCACTTGCCTACGCCCGAAATTTCGAAGGATGGGTCAATCCCCTTCTATTTAATATCGGCCTGCACACCGCGCATCACGAACACTCCCGCGCCCACTGGTCGCTGCTGACGCGCTTGCACAAAAACCAGTATCGCAGCCAGGTTCATCCTGCATTGCTTGAACGCGGGCTGATAAGTTATATGATACGCACCTTTGTTAAGGGAACGCTCAACCCGCGCTTTCGCAGTCAATCGCTGATGTGTCCCCGCACCAATCACCTGCCCCCGCCCACTTCCTGATGGCCTGATTATGCCTATTCAATTTGACCAAGTGTTTTTGCAGCAAGCCAGTTATTTTTTACCTGGAGACCCGGTAGAGAACGAGCCGATGGACCAGTACATCGCACCGCTTAACCGTATCTCCGGCCGGATCAAGCAGCGCATTCTTGCAGAAAATGGCATCAAGCAGCGTTATTACGCAATTGATTCCGACGGCAATACGACGCACTCCAATGCCATGCTTGCATCTGCGGCGGTGACAGATTGCCTGCAACGAGGACAACTGACGCTGTCAGATATATCGCTGCTTGCCAGCGGCTCTTCCGGCGGCGACACGCTCATGCCGGGTTTTGCCAACATGATCCAGGGCCAGCTGTCTGCCCCGCCCATGGAAACGATATCAATCCACGGTATCTGTGCGGCCGGGGTTGCTGCCATTCAGGCAGTTGCCCAGGGTATACAGGCCGGCGCTCACACGCACGGCATCGCGGTGGCCAGCGAAATGCCGTCGCGTCTGTTCAAGCGTTCCCGGTTCGCCTCCCGTGGCTATGATGCCGATTTTGACGCGCATTTCCTGCGCTGGATGTTATCCGATGGCGCCGGCGCAGTCCTGTTGTCGGGCATCGACCAGGCGGGCAAATCGATTCTGCCGGGCCTGCGCATCAGGCTCAAATGGATACACCAGCGCTCTTTCTCTGGTGACTATCCGGTCTGCATGCAATTGGGCTTGTCGGCCGATCGCCAGCGTGGCCATCTTGACTATCCGTCCTGGGCAGATGCCGAAGCCGATGGCGCCCTGGCCCTGCGCCAGGACATCAGACTGTTGCCGCACCTGTTCGATATCGGCATTCACGAATACGTCAAGCTGGTGCGCGACAAGTGGGTCGACCCCGCCCGCATCAGCCACTTTCTGTGCCATTATTCCTCTGAAAAATTCATCCCGGTGGTCGAAGATCTGCTGGATCAGGCTGGTCTATCGATTGCCCGCGAACGCTGGTTCAGTAACCTGGCCTGGCGCGGCAATACCGGCGCTGCTTCAATACTGATCATGCTGGCTGAATTTCTACAAACCAAAACGCTGACTGCCGGTGATCAGATCCTGTGCTATGTACCCGAATCAGGCCGGTTCATGACTGCCTACATGCTGCTGGAAGTGGAGACAGACGATGCAGCATCAAGGCAGGACATGCTGTTGCGGTCACAACCAACCAACGCATATGTATCTGATGAACCCGCTGCGGCGTTCACTACCGGAATAGCTGGCCAGGCCCGATCGCAGGAGCTTTCGGACACCCTGGACGCCGAAGCGATCGGCCCGCCTCACGACCCGGCCCAGGCGCCACAAGGCCTGGCCCCGTTGCTGACTGAATTGGCCACAATTTGGCACGATTACCGCTCCCGGGTCTGGCGCACGCCCCTTGTCAGCGCATTACGGGAACGCCGCTTTGACACGCAGGACTATATCAACTGGACGGCCCACTGGATTCCACAAGTACGCGAAGGCACCAAATGGATGCGCGAGGCAACCGGTTCGCTGTCGGGCCAGTACGCACCGCTGGCAGACCTGATCAACCTGCATGCGGGCGAAGAGCAAAATGATTTTCAAATCCTTTTCGAAGATTACCGCAAGGCGGGCGGACCTGTAGCCGATATTGAAGCATTACGCCGCAACCCCGGCGGCGAAGCACTGAATGCCTATCTGCATGGCCTGGCCGCTACTGTCAACCCCATCGGGCTGCTGGGCGCCATCTACATTATTGAAGGGACGGGACAGCGAATTGTCCCTGCCCTGCTCCCATTGCTCAGGGCGAGCCTGCCGCTGCCGGCCGACGCCTTCCGGTTTCTGGAATATCATGGGCATAATGATCAGCATCATCTGCAGCGCTGGCTGGTTGCCGTGTCACTTGCGCTCGATTGCGACAATCGCGGCCGTGCCGAGCGCCAGATCGTGGATACTGCCCGGCGCACTGCTGCGCTTTATCTCATGCAATTTCATCATGCAAAAGAGTACGAATCGTGACGAACGACCACCCTGAATTTCTCAAAAAAGAACATAATCCTGAGGACCCGAGCCCATGGCTGGCATCCTACCTTGATCAAAGTACCCCGCTTCCCGATGAGGTCAAGCAGGCCTGGCTGGAAGATTCCAGCTCAAGTTCGCGCCAATATCTGCTGCCCTTTTTGCGGCCCCTGGCTCGCTTGTGCATTATTCTGATCCAGGTAGTCAAGACGTTTCTGCCAAGGCGCTGGGCCCAGTCTGCCCTGTTGCACCGCATCCTCGTGTGGGGACTCAAGCGTTTCGTATCACCACAAGCCAATTGGCTGATCTTGCGGCATTTTCATCTTGGGTCCCAGATCCTGGCTTTCATTGCGGCCAATTCACCAGCTCCTGTGTCGACAAGCCCATTGGAACCCGACACAATAGACGATCTGAAAGATCACGTATTCGTCAAGCATGATATCAATCTCTACAACTTCGTCATCCGTCTGAATCAGGCCTTGCTTGATGCGGACAAGCGCCTGGGGCCGCTCGAGGATCCGGATTTTTCAATGTTGCATGAACCAACCATCCGCTTGCAGGACATGCCCAGGGCACGCAGCAATGTACTGGACCTGCAAAGCGCCATTGAACTGTTTACCCCGCTGTATCAATTGCTGCTGACCGACAATGATTTCTGGCGAGCCGCCAACTCGTTGCAGCTTGATGAAACTATCGGGATATACGCGGCTCAGATCCTGCAGGCACCGGAACACCTGATGCTGGTTAACAATCATCACCCACTGGTGCCGATGTCCACCTTGCGTGCCGGACATCGGCTGGTGTTGCATGGCTTGTCATCTGAAATGCTGCATTGCCTGTTGCTTCAGAAAAAACGGGAATACGAAGCAAAAAAAGCGGCTACACCCGCGCCCGTAGTTGCACAAGCCGAGCAATGATCCGGAATTTTTCGCTACCCACTTTTCGCGATCCGCATATTATCACCGGGTCTGTTTATAAACCCTCCATATGTCTTATTTGCAAGGGATGACCTAGTACGCATCCTGACGCATATCGTCATGGCCATTGCTTTTTGGCGTACTTTCTATTTCATTTGGCATTGCCGATAGCGCGCAGCAGATCGACCATCACACGCTGGTCGTCAAGGACGAAATCAGTGGCCTGCGCTGGCGTCAGCGATAATAGCTCGCCATCGACGTTGCGCAGGAAGGACTGATAGTCGGGTTTGCGATTGATTGTCATGAGCGCCTTGTTCAGTCGGTCTATGACAACTCCTGGCGTACCATGCGGCGCGGCAAGACTGTACCAGGTTGCCACCTGCGCATCAGGCACACCCGCCTCCTGCATGGTCGGCACATCCGGCAACAAGGGTGAGCGTTTGTCTGCGCCATACGCCAGCGCTTTCAGACGACCATCCTTGACATACTGGAGTGATGCCGACAGATTCAGAAATGCCAGTTGCACCTGACCGCCCATCAGATCGGTAAGTGCAGGCGCTGCCCCGCTATAGGGTACATGTACCAGTTCGACCCCCGTTTTGCGCATGAACTGTTCGCCGCTCAAATGCGTCGCACCACCTGCACCGGCTGAGCCGAAATTCAATTGCCTGGGATGGGCACGTGCATACGCGATCAGTTCTTTGACGTTATCCACCTTCAACGCAGGATTCACAACCAGCATATTCGATTGCCGGGTCACAATACCAATAAAGCTGAAATCGGCAATGCCGTCATAGGCTACCTTCTGCAGCAATGGCGTCACTACATGGCCTGCAGAAGTGCCCATGAGCAACGTGTAGCCATCCGGTTTGGCATTGGACACAAAGGCCGTGCCCACAGCCGCTGCTGCCCCGGGCTTGTTTTCAACAATAACCGGATGGTCCAGTTCAATACGCAGTTCCGAGGCAAGTTTACGGGCAAGCACATCGGCCGGTCCACCTGCCGCGTATGGATTAATCAGGACTACCGATTTTTCCGGATAGGTTTGTGCATGAACATGGGATACGCCCATGATGGCCATAAGCAGGATGCCGCGCAGCATCCGTGGTAGGTGGATCATTTTTATGTCTCCTTTTGTAGAACGAGAATAATCCAAACAGGCTTAAAATTCAATAGTTTGGTCTTATGACCTTTTTAGAATCAGTTTAAATTAAATTCAATCTAAAAATAATCGTTGACGATCATCTAGTGATCGCGCCGCGGCGGAAGCACCATCCCTACCCCATATCTGTACGGTAGGCTATAATTTTTCATTCTGATATCGAGCAGATCATGAAGCCTATCACGCTAAAAACCGTCGCACAGCAGGCCAAGGTTTCCATTGCCACGGTTTCAAAAGTGGTCAATGGCATAAACAAAGGCATTTCCGCAGAAACGGTTGAGCGCGTCCAGCGTATCATCCAGCAATTGAATTACCGGCCAAATCGCACGGGACGCCAGTTGCGCGCGCAGCGTAATTATATTGTCGGCATGGCGATCGTCGACGATTCGCCCACCTTTCTTACTGATCCCTATACCACGCACCTGGTTGCCGGTCTGTCGAACTTTCTTGGCAGCCATAACTATGGCCTGTTGCTGCACGGGATTGCGCCGACGAACTTCGAACAATCATTTCTGTTGAAGGAATCGGTGGTTGATGCCATCTGCCTGATGCTATCGGGACCCATTGCACGACGTCGGCGTTATCTCGATCTGGTACTTGCCAGCGGACATCCCGTCGTGGCGTTTCAGGAGAAACCCGTAAAATCGCTCGCAGACTGCTGTTTTATCAACCAGGACGATCAGGGTGGCGCAGAAACACTGGCAGAGAAAATCGTATTGCGTAACCCAAAGCGGATTTTCATACTGACTCCGCAATTGCAGTGGCACGCAATCGAAGCACGGGTAAAAGGACTATGCAAGGTACTGAATAAACACAAATGCAATTATCAGATTATTTCAAGTGACGAGAATCTGCATCAGTCTATCCAGCAGGCGCTGGATTCCGCCATGGCAGCGCACGGCGTGCCCGATGTTATTATTGGCACCAATGACCGGCTGGCCTACGTCGCCTACCGACATCTGACCGACAGTGGCCATCCAGTCCCTGGCGAGATCGGTATTACCGGCTTCAATGCATTCGACGCCAATGCTGCCCTGCAACCGGTACTGGAATCGGTACATTCGCCGGCCTATACATTAGGCCAGACCGGCGGCGAAGCCCTGCTTTCCAGACTGGAAAATGGCCGTTTCGAATTCGACACATTGGTTCTGCCCGTATTACCGGCGGTCGGTACGACATTGCGTTAACGCTGCCATGCCTGCTATATCAGCCGTGTCTGTCATTATTACTGCCGAAAAAGCATCTCTTGCGCCGGGATCTGTCCTTGTTTTATCCCCAGACAGGAGCTGCAAGCTTACCTGCATGCCAATTGGCATTTAATTCATTCCGTTTACGTCCGAAGTCCGAACGCCAGCGGTAGTTTGACCGGGCCGTAAACCGTCATAAACACGCCGGGCTGTTGCCAGCCGCAGCTTCTATCATCAAGCCCAGGTTACGGTTAAGCCCGGAAAATTACAGTACGCCGTATTTCTGATAGACGTCCTGCAATAGCAGACCCTTGGCCAGCTCCTGGCGTGTGTGATTTTCACTTTCCACTTTTTCCAATGATTGTTCAATCACCTGCGCTGCTACCTCGATCGGAATCACAATGACCCCATCGGCATCGCCAAAGACCAGGTCATTGAGGCGCACCGTCACCCCGGCGCATTGAATCGGCAAATCGTAATTCATCATCTTGCCCCTGCCCTGCGAATCCAGCGGTCCGATCCCGCCATGAAATACAGAAAAATTCAATTTGCGAATATATCGAATATCCCTTATCAGGCCATCGGTCACGCAGCCGACTGCGCCGCGGTATTGAGACGCTGTACTGAGCAATTCTCCCCAGGGCGCAATACGGGTTGTCGGGCCATCGCACCCCAGTACGACGACATCGTCAGGTTTCAGATCATCAATGAGGGCGATTTCATGTTCATAAGGATTCTCGCCCGGAGCGACAGAAAAGGTGTTCATGAAATAGCCTGTTCGCGCACGGCCAAACATTGTGCATTCTTCGGACAGTGGGCGCACAAACGGCAACATTGCCTGGTTCCGATAGCCCATGCTATCGAGCACATCGGACAGCACAGCGGTATACAACCTGCCTTTCAGATTCTCAAAATCAAACTGCTGCTCTTTCATTATTGGCCTCGTGTTGTGGATGCGCGCGACCAGTTCGAAGGTGCGCCCGCAGCACCAGTCCGGGTTCATGAGAACGCATGACGCAGGTGAAGCATTAAGCGCGCGACTGGTAACCAGTGCAATCGTTAAGTAATTAGTGAAAATAGCGGATGAAAGCAACGACAATAACTAGCAAATCACTACAAAACGTCAGATTAGATTAAACGTTTAACCATATTAATGTGATTAATCGATATTCGTCAATATAGGGACTTTCCCGAGGGATGAAGGCCGGATTGTTTTGAACCATACCGGTGTTTCGGCGAATATGTGCAGGCGTCCTGCCGCCGTCAAAGCAGCAGACGCAATCATCAAATAATTATTTTGACAGGGCCCACAAATAAAGCGATGCAGTGCTGCCGTAGGGTGAATAGCGCCGCCGGTAGCGCTCGAAACGCTCGCGAGGCAGCGTCTTGTGATTGTACAGACGCATAATGCCTCGTTGAATTGCCAGATCGCCCCAGCTCAACACATCTGGGCGGCCAAGTGAAAATATCATCAGCATTTCGGCCGTCCAGATACCGATGCCCTTCAAGCTTGTAAGCGTCTGGATCACCTGCGCATCATCCATTGCCGCAATGGCTGGCAGATCCAGTTCTCCCGATTGGACCGCCTCGGCCACGCCAAGCATGTATTGCACTTTTCTCATGCTTGTGCCGCAACGCTGCAGGTTTTCTGCCCCCGCTGCCAGCAAAGCCTCGGCGCTCATTTGCCCGCCACACACCTGCAGGAGCCGTGCATTGACCGTACGCGCAGCAGCAGTTGAAATCTGTTGGTCGATAATGCATCGAATCAATGCAGCGAACAGATCGGGTAACGTATTGCGCTCGATCAATCCGATACGTTCAATGGCCTGGGCCAGACGCTTGTCGCGCTTGCTAAGCCATTCAATTTCGGTGTCTCCGTATTGGAATATCGGCATGGTGTGCTCCGGTTGGCCTAGATCAATTGTAAAGGGCTGCCCAAACCATATCAATCGACAATCCAATAGTGTGCGAGTATGCCAGCTATCCGGGCGACAGCACATTTTTCTGTATGATCAATTCACTCGCGCTCATCAAGTCTGCCACCAGGGCAGCACGGGCCGGCTCAGGCTGCTTCATTTTTATCCCTTCCACCATATTTTTATGATGAATATGCGCCTGCCGATTAATCAATCTTTCAGAATTGACCGCCAGATCGTAGTTGAGAACCGGACCGATCTGCAACCAGAGCACTTCGATCATGTCGAACAAAATAGGCATGCCAGCCGCGTCGTATACGCAAAAATGCAAATTTTTATTCAACCTGACTGCTGCTTTTCCATTTGGCTCCAGGGATTTTCGGGCCATCTCGAATTGCATTTGAATATCCTGCATCCGGTTCAGTTGCTTCTGGCTGCGGTTGACGGCTGCGCGCGCCGTTGCCAGCCCCTCCAGTTGTATACGGATGGTTCGCAACTCAAGAAATCGACTGACGGTCATCAGTGGTACGCGGATGGCGCGATTCGGGAGAATTTCAAGCGCCCTCTCTGCGACCAGCCTGCCTACGGCTTCGCGCACCGGCATGGCACTGGTCCCAAGCGTGTCCGCCAGGCCACGTAAACTGAACATATCCCCAGGGGAAAGCTGTCCTGAAATCAGCAGCGAACTGAGCTCAGTGTGCACCCGATCCGAGAGCTTGCTGCGATCCACTTTTTTCAATTTATTGCTCATTTCCATCATTGAAATACTTCCCCTGCAAATGTTGACAGTATCGCAAATCTCATGCTAACGTCCAATCATAGTGTGATCACAGATCATACAATAGCCTGATATTAATGGGCAAATCAACGAAAAAATAACATTCATTCAATTTGAAGTTGGATCTTACCGGAGACATAAGATGCAAACTAAATCTGTACTACTGGCATCATTGCTGGCATTGACATTAGCGCCTCTGAGCGCGGTGACGCACGCTCAGGCAGCAAAAAAGCACAAGATCTATCTGAGCATGAGTTTCATCGGAAATGACTGGCAGGCTGAAGCGGCCAATATGGTCAAAGCCATGGCCAAAACCCCCGAGCTGGCGGACAAGGTCGACCTTCACGTCCAGGTATCCGGGGAAAATGCGCAAAAACAGATTCAGCAGATCAACGCCATGGTTCAGGCGGGCGCCGAAGCCATCGTCGTATTTCCAATCTCTCCCACTGCACTGAATCGCGTGATCAAGAATGCCTGCAATAAAGGGGTAAAGGTCTTTGCCTACGACGGTGAGGTCACCGAGCCGTGCGCGCGCAACGTGGCCATCGACCAGCACGAGGCCGGACGGGTGACCGCAGAATGGCTGGCAAAGAAAATGAACTACAAAGGCAACGTCGTTATGCTAACGGGTGTGCCTGGCACATCGGTGGACAAATATCGAACCGAAGCGGCCAAGAAAGTTTTTGCCAAACATCCTGAAATGAAAGTTGTGGCAGAGACACCAGGCATGTGGAACCAGGCCGTTGCCCGAACCGAGTTATCAAAAATTGTCGCCGTCAGAAACTGGGACCAGATAGATGGACTGTGGCTTCAGGTGGGCTGCTACACGGCAAACGCCATGCAGCTGGAAGCAGGCAAAGACGCCAAGGATCTGCTACCGTGTGCCGGTGAAGGCTCCAACGGCGGTCGCGTGCAGATGCTCCCGGCAGACACGCAGCTGGAGGGCGCTACCGGTAGCTATCGCCCTCTGGGTGCACCCAGAATTTCCTATGCCTCTCCGCCCTATTCAGGCGCATTGGCGCTGAAGCTGGCGGTACAGGCCATCGAGGGCAAGACATTCCCGCAAAAAATCACACTGCCCCTACCGCAAGTGACCAACGAAACGATCAAATTGTGTAAGGACGGCAGCTGGAACGACCTGAAAGATGGCTGCAACGTTTTTTCTCCTGAACTGGTCAGCAAACCAGGCTGGTTCGCCTCGATCTATTCTGAGCAAACGGAAGGGCTGGGGATTAACGCAGCACTCAAATCAGAGCCGGACGCACAATAAACCAATGCTTATATGAGCGCATGCCACGCGTGCGCCTCTTTTACACACATACTGGAATTGCTCACCATGAATGAGTCCGCCATTGCATTACGTCTGTCGGATATCTCAAAGAACTACGGACCAATAAAAGCACTGAGCGATGTTTCCCTTGCAGTCAAGCGCGGCCGTGTTCACGCACTGTTGGGAGAAAATGGCGCAGGAAAATCAACGACCGTCAAACTGCTGTCGGGCCTGATTGCACCTACAAAGGGCACGATCGAAATCTTTGACAAACAGGTGCAGCTTGCCTCGCCGCGCATCGCGCAGGCATCCGGGATACAGACCGCCTTTCAGGAAATGACGCTATTGCCCGATCTGTCGGTCTTCGATAATATGATGCTGCCCTACGCGGCAACCAATCGGAGCGGTATGCTCAAGCGCGGCGCTTTGCGCCAGCAATTGGAGCGGCATTTTGAAGAACTGGGTTTTCCTATTTCCCTGGACCTGCCTGTCAATCGCTTCAATCTTGCCTTGCAACAGAAACTGGAAATCGCCCGCGCGCTGTTTCGCCAGCCACAGATCCTGCTTCTGGATGAACCCACGTCCACCTTAACTGCTTCGGACGTTAACTGGCTGGGGGACATTATCGGCAAACTCAAGGCCAGGGGCGTGACGATCATATTTATTTCTCATCGTATGAAAGAGGTACGCGAGTTCTGCGATGATCTGTCGATTCTGCGCAATGGTCATCATATTGCCACACGCCCGGCAGATGCATTTTCGGACACGGAAGTGGTCGAGTCAATTGTCGGCCGCTCGATCTCCCAAGTGTATCCGGAGAAACGACTGCCGCTGACGACCGAATCTGTGCTGACACTGAAAAATGTCCATACATCAAGATTGAACGATATCAATATTGACCTGAAAAAAGGTGAAATTCTTGGTATTGCTGCCTTGCAGGGCATGGGTCAGCTGGACCTCTTTCAATTGTGTTTTGGCATTGAACAGCCGGACTCCGGAACATTGCTGCTTGATGGCCAGCCGCTCACATTACTGTCTCCAGTCGATGCCATCAGACCGCATGTCGGTATCGGCTTTGTGCCGGAAGACAGAAAAACAGAGGGTCTGCTTTTGAATCAAAGCGGCCTGAAGAATACATCCCTGCCGGTACTTTCTCGCTTTAGCGTATACGGCGCCCTCGATGAAAAAAATGAAGCGCAGTCGGCGGCTAAAGTATTTACAAGGATCGAGCTTGATCGTCGGGCACTCTGGATGGATGCCGCCTCTTTTTCGGGAGGAAATCAGCAGAAAATTGTCATTGCCAAATGGCTGCTTGCGCGTAGCCGCATACTCCTGCTGTTTGATCCCACCCGTGGCATCGATGTCGGCACCAAACACGAACTGTACGAATTGATTGCCGATTTCGCTGCAATGGGTGGCTCTGTACTGTTTTATTCGACCGAGATTCCGGAAGTGGTCAATCTCAGCCACCGCGTCCATGTGATGTACAAAGGTGAAATCAGGGAAACGGTAGCGGGAAGCGACATCGGCGAGACTCGCATCATGGACATTGCCATGGGGAACTTGCGGCAGGCGGGAGCACATTAAATGAATCAGCAATACACCTTGTTGCATAAATATGGAAATCTGATCACGGCCTTTGTAGTACTGGTGATATTGCTCGCCATCATCATCGCCACAAGCGCCGGTTTCAGTTATTTTGATGTTTCCTTGCTTGCCAGCGGAGGCACGACACTTGCATTGGCTGCCCTTGGCGGTACGCTGGTAATATTAAGTGGTGGCTTTGATCTTTCGGTAGGCGCTATTATTTCACTTGTGAATGTCGTTCTGGCCGCCGGCTATATTGATGACAGCACCCCGGCAGCTTTTGCTGTTTCGTTTGCGCTGGCCTTACTGATCGGTGCAGTGTGCGGACTCGTCAATGGCGCGCTCGTTGCCTATGCGAGGATTCAGCCTATTGTCGTCACGCTCTCGACCATGTTCATCATTCAGGGAATCACGTTACTGATCATGAACTCACCCGGTGGGACAGTCCCAACGTCACTGGGCACCTATCTGATGGGAGATGTGTTGCCAGAACGCTTGCCTGCCTCGCTGTTTCTCATTATTCTTTCCCTACTCGTATGGGCGTGGATAAAAAGAACGCCATTTGGCCTGCACCTGTATGCCATCGGCGGCAATCCCGAGGCCGCACGGGCCGTTGGGATCCCGCTGGGGCGCAGCTATTTACTGACCTACACACTGGCAGGCGCGTTTTACGGCCTGGCAGGTTTTTTTCTCAGCGCGCAGACCGGTGCCGGCGATCCCCTGGTCGGCAATTCGCTGCTGCTTTCCGTGTTTGCCGCAATTGTTATTGGTGGCACCCGTCTGGGAGGCGGCAAAGGCGGACCGGTTGGATCAGTTCTTGGCGCGTTTGTGCTCATGCTGATTGTCAATATTCTGCTGCTGTTTAATATCTCTGCTTATTATTCCACCATCGCCCAGGGTGTCGTGCTCATTGTTGCGGTCATGATAGGCGGCCTGGGCAAGGACGCTGAACTCAGAAAATTTCTCCGACTACTCGGGCATCGGTGGCAGGCAATGCGCAATGGGCGCCTCGCCTCGCAGCGTGGCCACCAGCCCAAATACATTGATGTGAGTGGCAATAGCCCGGGCTTGCCGGACAGTCGCATCAGTTTTCTCAAGAAGCATCAGAAGGACTTGCGTATTTCATTACCCGCGCTCGCCGGCCTGGCGATCCTGCTCGTGGCCACTCAGTTTTTGCTGGGGCGTAGCGTATACGAATGGTCGTACTGGAACGCGATGCTGGTCTTGTCAACCTTCCTGATCATCCTGGCATTGGGTCAGGGCGTGGTGGTGTTCACCGGGGGACTGGATCTGTCCATTCCCTGGACCATTGCACTGTCAGGCATTCTGTTTACTGGGTTAACGCAGGGTTCCAATGAAGCGTTGCTTTATGCACTGCCGGTGATTCTGCTTGTTGGCATACTGATAGGGCTGAGCAACGGTGTGATGGTCGCCGTTCTCGGCATTTCCCCAATCGTTGCCACACTGGCGAGCAACGGGATTCTTCAAGGCATTGCCCTGCTCTACTCAGGCGGTACACCCAGCGCATTCCCGTCGCCATCGATCAGCTGGCTCATGACCGCGCGCGTTGCCGGTATCACACCTGTAATTGTGCTGCTTATTTTATTTGTGATCGGCTCCGTAATCCTGTTAAATAAAACGCGCTTCGGTCGTCATATCTACGCAACCGGCAGTAATTTGAACGCGGCTTATCTGTCCGGCGTGCCTACGCGCCGCGTGCTTATTCTGGTTTATATCTTGTCGTCAGTGTGTGCCGCTGTTACCGGCATCCTGTTGACCGGTTTTTCCGGGCAGGCCAGCCTGGGAATGGGCGACGATTATCTGCTTCCCTCCATTGCTGTCATCGTGATCGGCGGGGGCTTGATTACTGGCGGCCGCGGACACTACCTGGGCATTCTTGCCGGCGCACTGCTTTTGACGACCCTGCAAATTCTGCTCGCAGGCAGCGGCCTGCCCTATGCTGTGCGTCCTATTTTATTCGGCATCGTGTTATTGGGCGCTGTCGCGATGCTGCGTGAGCGGGCCAGATAGCGCACAGCGCAATGTGAACCATTCAAGGTTGATATGAACAGGAAGTCAACAGAAAAAAAGCAATTTATCCAAGGAGATTGGTATGAAAATTGAAGTGCTGGTAGATGTCAAGACGACGCTGGGCGAAGGCCCGCTTTGGGACGTTCAGGAACAGCGCCTGTACTGGATTGACAGTGCAGATGGTCGGGTTTTTCGTGCAACGGCTCAGGGAGATGAAATCCGTGCCTGGCAGGTGCCGCAGAAAATAGGATCGATGGCATTGCGCAAAAATGGCGGGGCCATTGTTTCACTGGCCCGAGGGATTCATGCGCTGGATTTTGAGACTGGTGAGGTTCAATTGATTACTGATCCCGAACCGGACCTGGTCAATAACCGCCTGAATGATGGCAAGGTCGACGCACAGGGCCGGTTTATTTTCGGCAGCATGGACACACTGGAAGAAGGCCCCAATGGGGCACTGTACCGGCTTGATCCGGACATGACGGTGCACAAACTGGAAGACAATATCATTGTGTCCAATGGTCCATGCTGGAGCCCGGACGGCAATACTTTCTATTTCTCTGACACGTGGTGCGGCGACATTTGGGCTTATGACTATGACCAGCGCACTGGCGCCATATCCAATAAACGCGTGTTTACTACCCTGCGGGGAGAACACTTCAAGTCATCCGACGGTTCGACAGTCGATGAGGAAGGCTGCTTGTGGAATGCCCAGGTCTATGAAGGAAATCTGGTTCGCTATCGTCCCGACGGCGCGATTGATCGGACCATTCCCATGCCAGTGAAAAATGTGACAAGCGTCATGTTTGGCGGGCCCGATCTGGATATTTTATATGTGACCTGCATGTCAAAACCACCACTTGCTCGCTTCCCCACAGACAGCGTACTGGGCGGCAGTGTGTTCGCCATCACCGGTTTGGGGGTGCGAGGCTTGCCCGAGCATCGATTTGCGGGATAAGGACACATTCATTCCGGGCAGGATCGACACGAATGTCGTGATCGGGTCAAACATCATGGTGATTGTTCCATCCGGAAAACATGGTTTTCACATCATGCGATGAACGATTACCAAAACGCTGCCGCTGCGATCCGGCACAGCCGGGTCCAGTGCATCAGCGCCTGGTTTTCGCGTAACCTTCTACTATAGGCGCTGGCGTGCATGACTCAGGCAGGTCAAGTCTAGCTTATCAAGATAAAGGCCTGTGCCCCGCCGCTACACGTTGTTCGAATCACGGCACGCCATATGCGTCAATTATTTGGCAGCGCGTTTGAGCAACGGTTCACTGACCCCTTCAACACCGACCAGCGACAAAACGGTGGTAAAGCTGATCTGTGAACCCTTCCAGGCATCGGTCGGATCAAACCATTCTTTCAAGGAATGAGCGCCTCCGGATTTTCCGCCGCTACCCAAAATGACTGCAGGAATATTCAGACTCATTGGCACGTTTGCATCTGTGCTGGCGGCTCTGGTTTGTCCCTTGCCGCCAGCCAGCGCAATCGACTCCAGCGCTGCCCTGACGATCACACTGTCGGTTGGCGTCTTCCCTGCAGGACGATCACCAATCAATTTCGTATCGAATGTGATTTTACCCTCGGATTTCCAGCGTTCATTCTCCTGTTCTACGCCCTTTTGAATGGCCGCCATAATGTTCTTTTCAGTTTCCAGAAGCGATGCAGTTTCGTTCGAACGAATGTCAACCGCCATTTTTGCATCGCCGGCAATCGTATTGACTGAGGTTCCGCCGCCCACGGTGCCCACCGTGAACGTCGTCTTGGGATCGGCGGGAACCTGAACGTCGCCAATATGGGCAATGGCGCGCCCCATTGCATGAATGGCGCTGGGCACTTTGCCAAAGGCGCCGAAACTATGTCCACCAGGCCCTTTGAAGGACACTTCATAACGATGGCTGCCAGTGCCCTGAATAAGCACTTTGTCGCCCTCACCGGGTTCCAGCCCGACCATGCCGTCAATATTCTTGTGTTCCTTGAACAATGCTTTCATGCCACGCAGATTGCCCAGCCCCTCTTCGCCCACGTTAGCCACGAACATAATATCGCCTACAGTAGCCACTTTGTGTTCATTCAATGCCTTGATCCACGAGATGACGACGGCGATGCCACGCGTATCGTCGCTGATACCCGGAGCCAGCAGTCTGCCATCCTGCTCTTTGACTTTGACGTCAGTGCCTTCAGGAAATACGGTATCAAGGTGTGCGGATACAAGCACTGTCGGCCCCTTGCCGCTACCCTTGCGAATGCCTACTACATTGCCTGCTGAATCGAGCGCCGTGTCTGTCAGCCCAACAGCTTTGAAGCGCTTCAATACATGTTCAGCACGGGTCTTTTCCTTGAAGGGCGGCGCCTCAACTTCGGTAATGCTGCGTAGGTCTTCAATAGTCCGGTCATGATCTTTTTCCAAAGCTGTCATGAGTGCCTTGACCTCTTTGGACGCGTTAAGCGAGCTCAATGTAGCTTTGACGTCCTGTGGCTGGGCAACGGCTGCACTCATTGCAAGCGCAGCACTGACGCCAATACAAAGCCGGCTGATGCGAGTTAATTTCATTTGTGATAACACGATTTGTCTCCTCCAAAAATTGCACTCTATTCCCGCATCAGGATGATGTCAAGCGCAACAGTACATCAGCCGAAGGTGCCAGGGATCCTGCGCAGACAATCGAGGGACAGGTCCTGCAAACGGGCAACACCAAGCAGTCCCAGATCCCGTGTTATTTCGTTTGTGATTAAATGAATGGCTCTGTCGGTGCCATTTTGCCCCCCCGCCGCTGTGGCATATGCAAAAGGACGACCAACAAAAACACAGCGCGCGCCCAGCGCCAGCGCTTTGAGCACATCTGTGCCGCGACGCACTCCGCTGTCAAGCATGACCGGAATATGTCCGGCGGTATCGGCAATTTCTGGCAATACACGCAAGGGCGAAATACTGCCATCGAGCTGGCGGCCGCCATGATTGGAAACAATGATGCCGTCAACGCCAATCTCAATTGCAGTGGCGGCGTCCGCTTTGCACAGGATACCTTTGATGATCAGCGTTCCTTTCCATTGTTTCCTGATCGTACGCAAATGATCCCAGCTGATATGCCCGCGGTCCGAGTAATCGCGCAATACATTTTTCGACAAAATGGGTGCGCCTCGGGTGGCGTAATTATTTTCAAAGTGTGGCATGCCGTGTTTGACGCAAGTTCTGAGAAACGTATTGCACACCCAGCTCGGATGCGTCAAGCCGTCCAGCAGCAGCCGCAGCGATGGGCGCAACGGCGTGGAGAACCCCGCGCGGATGTTGTTTTCCCGGTTTGCAGCAACGGGCGTATCGACAGTAATGACAAGGGTGGCAAACCCAGCCTGGGCGACGCGATCGACAAGCTTGGCAATCTCCTGTCCATCCCCTGGCAGATAGGCCTGGAACCAGGCCTGTGGCGCGATGGACGCCACTTCTTCCAGACGAATCAGGGATGACCCGCTCATAATCATTGGAACACCGGCAAGCGCTGCGGCCTGGGCAAGCACCAGATCGCCCCGATACGAAGACAGCGCACTCAGCCCCATTGGCGCGATGCCCAGCGGCGATCGGTATTGCTGTCCGAACAGGGAGACTGACGTGTCGATTGCCGATACATCCACCAGGGACCTGGGAATGAACGCATACTCTTGAAAGGCGCGGCGATTGTCCTCAACGGACGCGTTGGTCTCGACACCGCCCCGTATATATTCAAAAATGGGCCTGGGCAAGTGCCGCCGCGCCATCGCTTCAAAATCGTCCAGACAAAGTGCCCGATCTGTTCGTGCCATTACTACCCTCGCTGATTATTGTGTTTTCTCGGACCAGGGACTCGCCTGCCACAAAGCCTTGAATTCCTTTTCGGCCTGATCAAGTTCATCGTGGTAGGTCTTGTTGTCCATATAGCGTAGCGGGACAAACAGTTTTTTTGCTTTCGCGATGAATTCCGGGTCGGAGGATGCTTTGTGCACCGCTACCCTGAGTTTTGTCGTTATTTCTTCCGGCAAACCCTTGGGCGCAGCAATCCCTCTTAAAGAAGCCATGATGACATCATACCCTTGCTCTTTGAAGGTAGGAACCTCAGGTGCGAGCGCACTGCGCTGCTGACTCATCGAACCCAGCAAACGGATATCCGTGCCGCCCTTTTGATAAGCCAGTACTTCGCCCACGTTCATGGCCGCCAGCATGATCTGCCCGCTCTGTATTGCGTTACGCACTTCGCCGGCGCCCTTGAAAGGCACGTGATTCAAAGTTGTGCCGGTCAGCTTCTCAAATTTCATCATGGCCAGATGGTCGTCCGAACCCACACCCGTGGTGCCTACCGTGACCGTGCCGGGATTTTCCTTGGCGTATTTTTCAAGATCCTTGAGCGTTTTGATATCGCCTTTACCGCTGACGGCAAAGCCATCCGGATCATCGATCAAGTTGCCGATCAGGTCGAACTCGCGCCAATGGTAATTGACTTTGCGTTCAATCGGTATAGTCAGCATATTTGGCGTATTGACAAAACCAATGGTATAGCCGTCTGGCTTGGCTCGCTTGATTTCCGAAAAACCGATGGCGCCACCGGCACCGGGGCGATTGAGCACCACAATATTGGCGCCTTCGCCCAGATACTTCTGTATATAGGGAGCAATGGCCCGTGCCACCAGATCAGTGCCGCCACCTGGTGCATACGACACCACCATACTGATGGCGTGTTCGGGGTATTGGGCATGGGCCTGGGTAGCGCCAAAGACCAGCGCTGTCGCGGCAAGGACGCGTGTCAGTGTATATTTCATGAGTTGTCTCCGTTATTAGAATGCAAAAGCATAAGTGTGCGACCCGCCGACTGGTTAATAAGGCCGACAGCCCGTTGGTGATACAGCTAGGAAGTGACGACGTGCGGTGGTGTTTTACCGTCTACCATCAGCAATAGTTGTTGGGCGGCCATGCGGGCGACATTGCGCCTGCCCTCATGAGACACCCCTGCAGTGTGAAACGTCGCAACCACTCGAGGATGGCCAAGTAATGGATTGTCCGCTGCCGGCGGCTCCTGGCGCCAGACATCCAGGCCGGCGCCAGCCAGATGTCCATCGTGCAAAGACGCATGCAGGTCCTCTTCGTTATGAATGCCGCCACGTGCGGTCGAAATAAAAATAGCCCCCCGCTTCATTGCACGAAACGCCTGGGCATTGAACATATCACGTGTGTCATTGTTCAGTGGGCAATGCAGCGAAACAATATCAGACTGCGCAAGCAACACGTCGAAGGCCACTGGTTGCGCTTGCCGCAAGCCAATATCCTGGGGTGTCAGATTCGGATCGTACGCCAGCACATTCATGCCCAGGCCGGTTGCCATCTGTGCAAAGCGGCCTCCTATGTGGCCGATCCCGATCAGGCCCAGCGTTTTTCCTGCCACCTCATGACCCATCAATGCTTCGCGACTGCTTGCCTGTTGGGCAATCAATGTACGGTCAGACTCCACGATTTTCCGCGACACCGCCAACAACAGGCCTAGCGCCATTTCCGCAACCGAGTTGGCGTTGCCCCCTGCCTGATTGACCACCGTAATATTGCGCGCATTGCATGCTGCAACGTCAATTGTGTCGTAGCCGGCACCGGACGAAGAAACGCCTTTGAGCCCGGGACAGTGCGCCAGTAGTGCTTCTGTGACGAACAACCCGGCCGGCAGCTCATCCTTGGCCGCCGAGACATGATAGTAATGGGCGTGCTTTAATGTTTCGTGCCACTCCTGCTCAGGGGCCGCCACATCTATGATTCGCAGGTCAACCTTGTCGTTCTCTGTAAGCAACTGGTCAAAAACCGGATCAATCCACAAGTTGGTGCGTACCACACAGACTTTTTCGTTCATGACATTCCCTGTTCAACCAGCATCTTTCGATACGAAACCAAGCTTTGCCAGCTCGACGTCAATCCAGCTGGTATCCAGTCGATCGCTGTCAATATCACGAATGATTTCGGCCTCCAGCGCGTTTTTGTCGCTTGCCCATTTAAGAATATCTTCAGCCTGCTCGTAAGGCACGCATAGCAGCCCGTCTGCATCGCCCACAATAAGATCACCCGGTTCGATGACCATGCCGTCAAGGCTGATGGCCGTATTGATTTGTCCCGGGCCGTTTTTATAGGGTCCGCGATGCGTCACACCAGCTGCGTATACGGGAAAGGCGCCGTCGCTGATGGCATCCAGGTCCCGAATGGCGCCGTTGATAACGATGCCGGCGATGCCCTTGCGGCTTGCGGTGCGAACCATCAGCTCGCCGATAATTGCATTTGTTGTATCACCACCGGCATCCACAACGATCACATCGCCTGGCGCAGCCATGGCAATGGCCTTGTGCACAAACAGGTTGTCGCCCGGCCGCGATTTGACGGTGAAGGCTGGCCCGGCCAGCACGCCACCCGCATGCATTGGCCGCAGTGAAGGGCCGCCGGCCGTCAGGCGCTGCATCACGTCACTGATATTGGCCACCGGAATGGCGGCAAAGGATTTGACCAGTGCTGCGCTGACGGCCCGGGCTCGCTGACGTATGCTGATTTCTACCATTGTTTGTCTCCTGAATAAGTTGAGACGATTTTATGGCGTAGAATCCAAAAAAATACTGAATATTTTTGCTTTTTCAATGCAAAAATATTCAGCATTTCACTTCCCTCAATTCGAAGCCGCAGGATACGCCATGGACACGAACTATCTGGAAACTTTTGTCAAAACCCTGGACTGCGCCTCCATCTCTGACGCGGCGCGCTATCTGGACATCACCCCTGGTGCAGTTTCGGCGCGCATCCGTGGGCTTGAACAGGAGCTTGGCCAGCCTTTGATCAGGCGTTCTGGCCATACCGTCAGGCCCACCGAACATGGTCTGCTGATCTGTGACAAGGCGCGGCAAATGATTCAGGACTCCCGCGATATGACAGCCATGGTCAAAAGCGGCAATGTACTGGGCGAACTGAGACTTGGTTCTTTCTTTTCGGGGCTTACCACTCATCTGCCGCGGCTTCTGGAAAAAACCTATGAACATCATCCGGACGTAAGCATTTTTGTTTCGTATGCTCCATCGGTAGAACTATGCCAGCAAGTACATTCGGGCACACTGGATATTGCACTTGCAATAGAGCCGCAATTTGCGATCTACAAGAACTGTTCCTGGCTGAAGATCCAGGATGAGCCGCTGACGCTGATTGTGCCGCCGAAATACGCAACGACAAAGTCAACTGCACATGCCCATGACCTCTTGCGCGCAAGTCCGTTTATCCGTTATGCCCGAAGCTCTTATAGCGGTCAGTTGGTTGATCGCTATCTGAAAGATCATCGCATTGTGCCAAATCAACGCCTGGAAATCGATAGCTTGCTTACCATTGCCTCGCTGGTTGCCCGCGGTGTCGGCGTCGCATTGGTTCCCGATTCATTTTCGCTGGAAAGCCTGGGAAAGAGTATTCAAAAAGTTCCGCTGTCAGGCCGCACACAGATCCGCAAGATCGGCATGATATGGTCAAATCAGAGCCCGCGCGGTACTATCAGCAAATCCATTGCCATGTACGCCCGGAACCTGTTCAATTAATATGACCTCTGCACCTTCTCCCAGCCCGACCCTATGGTGGTCCTGGGGCGCGCCCATTGTATTTATCCTGCTGTGGTCATCGGGCTTCAGTTTCGGGAAAATCGGGCTGCAGTATGCAGAGCCCTTGACGCTGCTGTCCCTGCGTTATGCCTGCGTGGTGATTGCCCTGCTACCGATACAACAAGTGCTGGGTCTGTCCTGGCCGGCGACACGCCGGGAATGGACCAATATTTGTATCGTCGGCCTGCTGATCCAGTTCATGTATTTCAGTTTCAGCTACGTCGGCATGAAACAGGGGGTCAGCGCCGGAACCGTGGCCTTGATCGTCTCGCTGCAGCCCGTTCTGGTTGGCATTTGTGCCCCACAACTGACCGGGGAGCGCCAAAGTCACCTTCAGTGGCTCGGACTGGGTCTTGGCCTGATCGGTGCCGTCATCGTCATCGCGTCAGGGTCTTCCTTGCAGGCCGGCTCCTGGTTCGGCCTGGTGCTGGTCATTATCTCCCTGTTCGCCTTAACTGCAGGCGTACTATATGAACGCGTCAGCAGTACTGCCGGTGCAGGGCCGCATCCGGTCACCGCCAATATCATTCAATGTGCCATTGGCCTGGTGTTTTGCCTGCCCCTGGCCCTGCTCATGGAAACCAATCATATCGAGCTGACCTGGCAGTTCGGCGGTGCCCTGGCCTATCTGGTGTTGTGCAATTCGATTATCACCATCTCGCTGCTGCTGGCCATGGTCCGACGCCAGCAGGCGGCCAGAGTCTCTGCCCTCTTCTTTCTGGTGCCGGCATGCGCGTCCGTCGTTGCCATGCTCATGCTTGGCGAAACCATGGCACCCTCTGGCTGGGTGGGTATGGCAGTTGCCATCACCGGCGTATTGCTGGCCAGCACCAGGGCATCAGCGCATGTCAGAAAGGCGTGACCAAGCTTACTCATTGACCAGCAATGTGGCAGGTTCGGCATGCGCTAATGGTATTCACTCATATATTTCATATCGGAATTCTAATAACCTGCTGCTCTGTTCATTTTTATATACCTCAGGAGTGAGTATGCAACTCTGGTCCCGTATTGCCCTGTCTGCCGCCATAAGTGGCCTGGTGGCTTCGTCTGCGTATGCCGCCGATGATTATCCAACCCAACCGATCCGGGTCATTGTGCCTTTTGCGCCTGGTGGCTCCACAGATATTGTGGCGCGTATCGTGGTTCAGGAAATGTCGAAAATCATCGGCAAATCAATGGTCATTGAAAACAAGGCCGGTGCAGGCGGCGCCATCGGTGCAGCCGAAGCGGCCCGGGCAAAACCTGATGGCTACACGCTGAGCATTGCCACGGTATCGACCATGGCGGTCAATCCTGCCTGTCGTCCCGATGACCTGACATATGACCCGGTCAAGGATTTCGCACCCGTATCCAATTTCGTCAATACGCCCAATGTCGTCGAGGTACACCCCTCCTTTCCAGCCAGCAATTTCAAGGAATTTGTCGCCGAGCTGAAAAAGAATCCCAAGGAATATTCCTATGCCTCGCCCGGCGTGTGCAGCATCGCCCATTTGATGGGGGAAGCCTTCAAACAGCAATTGGGCGTAGAAATCAGCCACGTGCCCTATAAGGGTGCCGGCCCGGCGCTTACCGATGTGGTGGGTGGCCAGGTCAAGGTCATGTTCGATAACCTGCCCTCCTCCATGGCAAATATCCAGGGAGGCAAGCTCAAGCCCATCGTGCTGGCCTGGCCTGAGCGCATCAAGGAGCTGCCGGATCTGCCTACGTATGCCCAAGAGGGATACCCCGACCTGAACAACGGCGTATTTTACGGTTTGCTGGCCCCGACAGGCACACCCAAAGAGATTATCGACAAACTGAACAAGACTGCGACCGAAGCGCTTGCTGCTCCCAACGTGGTTGCTGCTTTGCAAAAACAGGGCGCCATCCCCGATCCCGGTTCGCCAGAGCATTTTGCCGAAGAAATCAAAAAACAATACGACATTGCCAAAGCTATCGTAAAAAATGGCAATTTGCAGATGAAGCGCAACTGATTGGCGCGACCTCGGGTGGATTGACGACATGATATACACCCTGTCGCATCCTGGGCTGCATAGCTGTATGATGTGTCTGGCCCTCGCCTGAAGTTGACGAACCAGAGCAACAATAACGCAATGCTCAGGCGTTTTCTTCATGCCGTGCATCAGTCCGATTGCACGGCTTTGTACTTGCACAAACTGCCCCGGTATAAACCCTTATGCAAAGGCCGATTTCAGGTAGAATGACGCAAAGGATGAGAGGGCATGGCAGCGGGCAATTCAATACGAACATACACACAAACCATGGGGATCGTCGCACTGGTCGGCTCCATGGCGTCGCTGTGCATCGGCACTTCGTTTGCCAAATCGTTGTTTGATGCCGTGGGCGCTCAGGGCACAACCGCCTACCGCCTGGGATTTTCCGCGCTGCTGCTCTGGTGCGTGTGGCGACCCTGGCGTTTCCCTCTTTCGCGCAAAAACGCGCTGGCCATTGCCAGTTACGGCTTATGCCTGGGGCTGATCAATTTCCTGTTTTACATGGCCATCCGTACTGTGCCGCTGGGCCTGTGTATTGCCATTGAATTCCTGGGTCCGTTATCGCTGGCCATTTTTTCGTCGCGCCGCAAAATTGATTTCCTGTGGATCGGCTTTGTAGCGCTGGGCCTCTATTTGCTGATCCCACAATCGCAGCAGGACGTATCTGCCATCGATCCGGTGGGCGTGATGTTTGCCATCGGCGCCGGCGTTTTCTGGGCACTATATATTGTTTTCGGCCAGCGCACGCGTAACATTCACCCGGGCCAGGCGACGTCGCTGGGGATCACGGTGGCGGCCATATTTGTCTTGCCATTTGGTATTGCCCACAGTGGCGAAACGCTGCTTACGCCCGCCTTCATGATTTCGGGCCTGCTGGTTGCCATTTTGTCCAGCGCCGTGCCCTATTCGCTTGAAATGATTTCGCTGAGGTCGCTGCCTCGCAAGACCATGAGTATTTTGCTCAGCCTGGAACCTGCCATGGGTGCGCTGGCCGGACTGGTTATACTGCATGAACAGCTTACGCTGGCCCAGTGGCTGGCGATCGCCTTCATCGTCGCCGCTTCGATCGGCTGCGCCACCACCTCACCTGCACCGCCGGTGACCGATACCGAGAGGGAAAAGCAATGAGTGATTTTTATTCAATGAGCGTCACTTTGCAGGATGGTAGCCCTCTGCCGCTGTCATCCTTGCGGGACAAAGTCGTGCTGGTAGTGAATGTGGCTTCCAGATGCGGCTTTACGCCGCAGTATACCGGCCTGCAACGTTTGCATGAACAATATCGCGACCAGGGCCTGGTAGTGCTGGGTTTTCCCTGCAACCAGTTCGGTAACCAGGAACCCGGGACCGATCAGGAAATTCAGGAGTTCTGTGCAATGAACTTCGGAGTGACATTTGCGCTTACCCACAAGACCGAGGTCAATGGGCCACGGGCCCATCCGGTCTTTGCCTGGCTCAAGAAAGAAAAACCAGGACTGCTGGGTATACAATCGATCAAGTGGAACTTCACAAAATTTCTGGTCGGCCGCGATGGTCAGGTACTGCACCGTTACGCACCAACCGCAAAACCGCAGGACATTGAACAGGACATCAAGGACGCATTGAAATGATTGATCTCTATTACTGGACTACGCCCAACGGACACAAAATTACCCTGTTTCTTGAAGAGACCGGGCTGGAATACACCATCCATCCCATCAATATCGGCAAAGGCGATCAATTTGCGCCCGAATTTCTGAAGATTGCGCCAAACAATCGCATTCCCGCCATTGTGGACAATAACCCTAACGATCATGGTGACGCGATCCCGGTCTTTGAGTCGGGCGCCATATTGCAATATCTGGCTGAAAAAACCGGCAAATTCATGTCATCAGACCTGCGCGCCAGAATCCAGACGCTTGAATGGCTGAACTGGCAAATGGGCGGGCTCGGCCCCATGGCAGGCCAGAATCATCACTTTGGCCAGTACGCACCGGAAAAAATCGACTACGCCATCAACCGCTACGTTAAGGAAACGGGCAGGTTATATGGCGTGCTGGATCATCGCCTTCAGGATCGCGAATTTATCGTTGGTGACTACTCCATCGCGGACATGGCCTGCTACCCCTGGGTGGTGCCGCATGAGCGCCAAATGCAAAATCTAGACGATTTTCCAAATCTGAAGCGCTGGTTTGAAACGATTGCCGCACGCCCGGCGACCGAGCGTGCTTATGCTGTGGTTGATCGGATCAACCCCGGACAGCCGCCGAATGACGATGAAGCCAAGAAGATTTTGTTCGGCCTGAACAACGACGATAAATAAAGCCGCCTTACTCCGCGCAGATTGAACTGCCAGGATCGAAATGCGCGGACCGACAAGAAATACGTTGACTGCTATGCCATCTCTGATGTGGCATAGCTCACTCTTTGCATTGCTCAGGTCATTGCACGGGTCATTGCACGGGTCATCCACCTAAGCAATTACAAACACAGTTACATACGCAATGACACAGGCGCTGCCTACACCGACTCAGGCTTGCTCGCAGTACGTCAGCCAATGGTCATAAAATAGCATTGCCTGCCTACCGATAGACATGCAAACTTATCCGGCATGCGTTACTCATACCAGCGACGGATCGCGGTAACGGTGTACAGTCCCAGGGCCGTCATCAGCAGCGAGCCAAGCACGTGCATACCAATTTCCAGCAAGGCCCACTGGATTTTTCCCTGATGCAGCAGGATCGTGACTTCAGCTGAAAACGAAGAGAATGTTGTGAGCCCGCCCAGAAAGCCGGTCACAATAAGCAATCGCCATTCCGCAGGAAATGAGGGAAAGGCGGCGAACACACCCAATGCCAGGCCGATCAGGTAACCACCACTCAGATTGGCAATCAGTGTACCCATTGCAATAGGATGCAAGGCGTTATTCAGCGCCAAGCCCAGTGCCCATCGCAATACCGCTCCGCAAGAGGCGCCAGCGCTTATCATGACCAGAGATTGCAACATGGAGCGACTCCGTAGAGGTTGAATAATGTGCGGACATAAAAATACCTGCGTTTCCAACGCCTGGATGCGAGCAGCAGGCAGAAGGTTGCGCAGGTATCATTATCTGTCCGAGGGACAGCAGTTCGGGCAATGCCAGGAGGATAGCCATCTCCGCATGGCCCAAATAGTAGCATGTTGCCGGCGCACCAGACAAGATCACGCGTCTGGTGCGCTTTTGTCAACGATGCACGACCAACTGAACTGGCAAGCAGGACGATAGCATCGCCACGCCCTGCTTGCCATTAATCAGGGATACAGGCCACGCACCTCACGCGACTCCAGAATCCGGGAGCACGCCACAATGAAGGCCGCAGTGCGCAATGTAACCGAGTTATGCTTGGCGACCTCGGATACCGCACGATAGGCCTCACGCATCAGACGTTCCAGCCTGTGGTTGATTTCGTCTTCAGTCCAGAAAAAGCTGGAAAAGTCCTGAACCCATTCAAAATAACTGACCGTCACACCGCCCGCATTGGCAAGCACGTCGGGCACCACGTATACGCCTTTTTCGGTCAGGATGTCGTCGGCGTCGGGCGTCGTCGGACCGTTGGCGCCTTCGACCACGATTTTCGCGTTGACCAGATCGGCAACACGGGCATCAATCTGGTTCTCCAGCGCGGCCGGGATAAGAAAGTCTGTCTGCACCGACCAGAAGTCGTCAACAGCGACTTCCTCTGCGCTTGCAAAGCCTTTGACGCCGGCATGTTTTTCCACATGCGCGAGCAGTTCATGCACCTGAATGCCGTTGGTGTTTCTAATCGCGCCAGTATGATCCTGCACGGCAACGACCTTGGCGCCTGCTTCGAAAAAGAGCCGCGCCGCCGTACCGCCCACATTACCGAAACCCTGGACCGCCACGCGCGCGCCTTCGATGGACAGGTTGATGTCCCTGGCGGCTTCACACCCGACCACAAATACACCGCGGCCGGTTGCTTCAACCCGTCCCAGACTGCCACCCAGGGAAATGGGTTTGCCGGTGACCACGCCGGTAGCCGTAGCGCCGACGTTCATCGAATAGGTATCCATCATCCAGGCCATGGTTTGCGGATTGGTATTGACGTCAGGTGCCGGAATATCCTTGGCGGGGCCGATAATAACGCCAATTTCGCTGGTATAACGGCGCGTTACTTTTTCCAGTTCGGCTTTGGAGTAATTGCGGGGATCAATGCGCACGCCACCCTTGGCGCCGCCAAAGGGCAGATTGACTGCTGCATTTTTGATCGACATCCAGGCGGCCAGCGCCATCACTTCGGAAAGGCAGACGTCCTGGTGAAAACGCACCCCGCCCTTGCCTGGACCGCGCGATGTATTGTGCTGCACCCGGTACCCTTCAAAATGCGCGATGGTCCCATTGTCCAGTTCCACAGGAATATCGACAATCATTGACCGCTTGGGACGTTTGAGTGTTTCAACCCAGCGTTGCAATGACCCCAGATACGGCGTGACCCGATCCACTTGTTGCAGGTAAATGCCCCATGCCCCCAGATCTTCCGAATTCAGGTAGGAAGGTAAGGCATGCTGGCGGTTGCTGGATGTATCCTGGCTCAAAATCGTCTCCTTGACATGATCAGACAAAGCACAAGTGTAACGCCAACTCAATCTGTCCCCATTTTTGCTTGTAAAAATTTAAATAGGGACAGAATAAATGTATGTTTCAAACAATAGCAAACTGCATTTTGCGGCATGCCGACGGCCACTCATTTGCTGGCCCTGGGCCGAATTACTGGATGGAACTGATCACCACGCGCGTTGTCTTGCTTCCACGAGTAATCACCGATTCCATGGTCAATCCTTTTTCGGGGCAATACCAATCTGTCACTTGTGCAGTGCCGGATCTGGCTGCGTTGTCGTTTCCGGCCGGCGCACCGCTAAGATTACCACTGGATGTGGTCGCCGAATAGGTGACCGGCATACACTGCAAGGTCCCGACAGACGTGGAACGGCTTTGCAGTTGCTCGACCTTTCTGGGGCCGGTCGAAATGGATGCGTTGCTGACGTTGATCTGGTTCAGCGGGATGCCATTTTGCAGGGTTACGGCCAGATTTACATTGGAATGCCCGGAAATCGGCGCAAGCGTCTCGCCAGGGTTGACCGTGTCTGCAGGCTTGAGGAAGTAGCCGGTCAGTGCGCTTTGCACCGATGTCTTCATCAGCGTATTCATCAGCCCTGAGGCATCAAAGGAGCCGTTAAGCGTCGATCTGCCCTGCTCCACCGTCAGCGTGAAGGGTCCGGTGCCCTGCACTCTTTGCCCGGCAATGGGCGCATCCGCATCGACCGTCAGGTGGGCCGTACATTGATTCGCACTGACGCGGTTAACCTGATTGACCAGTACTGAAAATCTGGCGGTTGCCCCATCGACCGAACCGGACAGGCGCGTATTGGGCGCCAGCCAGGGGCTGTCGCAATAATTCTGCTCTGCATGAGCGATGCCGCCAGTCAACGCGCACGCCAGGCCGATCACCGCATAAAGGGACTGCTTGCTGGCCAAACGGGATTTCAAATACCAGGTCATGGTCGTATATCCTTATTTTGTACCCAATGCGCTTAGCACCTCGGTGTTGCCGAGTTTTTGGGCCATATCAAGAGCGCTTACGTTCTTCTGATTGATCGCCCGCGGATCGGCACCCGCCGCCACCAGTGCACGCACCGCATCGGCATTTTTCGACGTCACCGCCATCAGCAATGGCGAACTGCCATCGGGTGCCGGCGCATTCGGGTAGGCGCCCTTGCCCAGCAGAAATTTGACCACGTCTGCATGCCCTTTGGAGGCCGCGTAATGCAACGGAGTCCAGCCCAGGCGGTTAACCTTCGCTCCTCGGGCGACAAGTTTCTTGGCACGCGGCAGATCGCCAATAATCGCCAGATACATCAGGGGCGTTTCACCCGTGCGATTTACCGCATTGACATCGGTCTTGGGATTGGCGGCCAGCGCATCGAATACACCCATAGACTGGTCACGGATTGCCTGAATCAGCGCAGGCTCCCCGTTTTCGTTGACTGCATTGGGATCTGCTCCCTGGGACAGCGCCTGTGTTACTTCACTGGCGCGATTGTTTTTTATATCATTCCACAAGCCACTGCTGCTGCCGGCATTTGCCGCGCATGCGCTTACTGTCACAGCCAGCACGGCTGCCAGCATGGCTTTTTTTAGGATTAATCCATTATTCATGTAATACATTATATATATCTCCTATTTCTTTGAATTCATTAAGATAGTTTAACTATTGGAGAATTTCAGCTGCAAGCTACAAACTTAAACCAATATAGCAAATAATCATTGTATCTTTTTGAATAAATTGAAAAAATTATTCGTCGTCGCCTCTGCTACCTCCCTTACGGAAATTTGTCGCAGTTCCGCAATTTTTTCGGCAACGTGAATGACCTTGGATGGGTCGTTGCGCTTGCCACGGTACGGCACCGGCGCCAGATAGGGAGAGTCGGTTTCTATCAGGAGACGCTCCAGTGGCATGAGCCGCGCCACCTCCTGCAACTGAACAGCGTTTTTGAAGGTGACGATGCCTGAGAGGGAGATGTAAAAATTCTGCTCCATGGCCTGTTGCGCAACTTCCCAGCTTTCGGCAAAACAGTGCATGACGCCGCCACACCCGGCGGCATTTTCTTCGCGCATTAGCCGCAGCGTATCTTCCGCAGAAGAACGGGTATGGATGATCAGCGGCAGCCCGGTTTCATTGGCTGCACGAATATGGACACGAAAGCGATTGCGCTGCCAGTCCAGCGGTTCTGACAGACGGTAATAGTCCAGCCCGGTTTCACCGATCGCTACGATTTTCCTGTGCTGGGCATGGCGGCTCAGGGTCTCCACATCGGGCTCCGGTGTATCCTCGTAATCAGGATGCACCCCTACCGATCCCCAGAGATGGTCATGGGCTTCAATCAGGCTGACAATCCGTGGCCAATCGGGCAAGTTCACGCTGACGCACAGCGCGTGACTGACCTGATTGCGTTTCATATTATCCAGAATTGCCGGCAGATCTTCCTGCAGTTGCGGAAAATCAAGATGACAATGAGAGTCTACATACATAAGCGAGTTCCATTTATCCGTTTTTTGACAGGCAGGTTACGCACACACGTTGCAGCACGGATTGAATGAACAATCTGGCATTTAGCGGGTGGTCTGCAATACGCTGTTGTCGAGCGAGCCACACTGAAGTCTGGCTGATCTTGGTCGCGCTCAGTTCTGCCGCCATGACCTTGATAAAGGGGGCCAGGCGCGGGAAATAACGCAACGGCAGGCCGTTGCTCTGCAACATCAAGTCTGTAAAGAGGCGCTGCAAAGACCCCAGCCATTCTTCGGCCTGCAGTTTTTCCAGTTTGGGCAGGTAGTCTGCCATATCAGGCATGGTGCGATCAGCCAGCGTCTGCGCAAACGACCCCAGCCAGTAGCTGACCGGTTCAGTACTGGAGCGACTCAGCGCCAGTGCACCCACCGGCGCTCCGCCACTGGCATGCAGCCAGGTTTCAGCTTGCGCTTCGGGCAGCCCCTGCGCCTGCAGCCAGACCAGCCCCTCGTCCCTTGTCGGCATGGGTAGGCACAGCCGACGACACCTTGACAGGAGCGTTGGCAATACTTTGTCCGGCGCGTGCGAGACCAGCAGAAATACCGTCCCCGGCGCTGGCTCCTCCACAGACTTGAGCAGATAGTTGGCAGAGGCAGTGTTCAGCGACTCTGCAGGAAAAAGGATAATGACGCGCATCCCGCTGCGATGCGTGGTAACGCTCAGTAGCGAATCCAGTTGCCGAACCTGGTCAATACGGATTTCGCTGGAGGCTTTTTTTGTCGCCGCCCCTTCTTGCGCATCCGACGCCGTGGCCGCCTCCTGCAAGCCATAGTGCAGGGCAAGCCTGTCGGGCAGCACCAGACGCAGATCGGGGTGAGCATCATTGGCAATCCAGGAGCAGGACTGACACGTTCCGCAAGCCAGCCCGCCGCTTGGCCGCTCGCATAGCAGGCTGGTTGCCGCTGCCCGCGCAAATGTAAGCTTGCCGATGCCAGGCGGTCCGTAAATCAGCCAGGCATGCGCAAACCGTTCGCGGTCACCCAACCAGTTGCCTGCGCTTGCCGTTTGCCAGGGGAAAAAGGATGTGATCGCCGTCATGAATGATTACCTTTGCGCGGCATGCTGCGCCAGCCTTGTCTTTAACATGTCCTGCAGTTGCTGCGTAATATCGGCTTTGGGGCGGCTGGAATCAACGATATAAAACCGCGCCGGATCGGCCTTGACTCGCGCATGATACGCTGCCCGGACGCGCTCGAAAAAACCGCTATCCTCGCGTTCGAACCGGTCCTGCTCGCGGCTATTTTCCAGTCGCTCGCGCGCCACTTCCAGTGGCACATCGAACAGGATGGTCAGGTCCGGCTGCAATTGCTGCTGGACCCAGTCTTCGAGGATTTGAATCCGCTGCGCCGGGAAATGACGCCCGCCGCCCTGGTAAGCATAAGTCGCATCGGTGAAGCGATCGCTGATCACGATTTTTCCCGAGGTCAGGGCCGGGGCTATCACAGACAAAATATGTTCCTGCCTGGCGGCAAACATCAACAGCGTTTCTGTTTCCATGTGCATTGACTCTTTGAGCAGCATGGCGCGCAGCGCCTCGCTGATGGGCGTACCACCCGGCTCCCGGGTCATCACGACCTCGTGCCCCAGTGACTCGCACAGCTCGCGCAAATGACCGATATGCGAACTTTTACCCGCGCCGTCCACGCCTTCGAGTGTGAGAAAAAAACCCTTCATTGTATGCCCTTCTTCAGGATATAAGTTTTGACGTTACGGTTGTGTCCGCGCAGATCTTCGGAAAACTCACTGGTGCCATCGCCCCGCGACACAAAATACAAATACTTATGCCGCTCGGGATGGACTGCCGCCTGCAGCGACAGCAAGCCCGGGCTGGCAATAGGCGTGGGTGGCAGTCCGCCGCGCGTATATGTGTTCCAGGGCGTATCGGTCGTCAAGTCGTTTCTGGTAATGACACCCCGATAGGCTTCTTTCATTCCATAGATAACGGTCGGATCCGTTTGCAGCAACATCCTTTTGTCCAGGCGGTTGATAAACACGCCCGCAACCCGGCTGCGATCCTGCTCGTGTCCGGTTTCCTTTTCGATGATGGAAGCCAGAATCAACGCCTCATAGGGCGTTTTCAAGGGCAGGTCGCTATCGCGTGCGTCCCACACCGCAGCAAGGCGTTTCTGACCTTCGGTATAGGCGCGCCTCAGAATATCCATATCGGTGTCTCCCGGCACAAAGACATAGGTGTCCGGGAAAAACAGGCCTTCGGGGCTGTCGTAGGGTGCGCCAAGCTTTTCCAGCAGCTGGGCATCGCTCAAATTGTCCAGCGTGTGCGTAATATTCGGGTTGTTCTTTAATGTCGTGCGAATCTGCCGATAGGACCAACCTTCGATAATCTGGAACTGACTTTTGCTGGTCTGCCCTGAGGCCATGCGGGTGAGCAGATCCACGGGCGTATCGCCCCGTTTGGCCTCATAGGCGCCCGCTTTGAGCTGCCGATCCTGGCCGGTATAGCGTGCATACATGACAAACAGATAAGGTTCGATCCGGATGCCCGCGGCAACCATGTTCTGGGCGACAGACGCTATCGTACTGCCGCGCGGCACGCTGTAATCGATGACATCGGCGCTCATGGGTGCAGGTGTTTTCGTCCAGTGCCATACCTTGCCGGCGAGACCGGCTGCCAGCAGCAAGACACAAATAAAGAACGAAAAAATAATATATTTGAACAGTTTCATGGGTGAAATAATGATCCGCCGGGCCCGACATCTACAGAGCACCTATTGTATCAGGCACGGGCAGCTGCCAGTGCCGCCTGATACCCGGGAATCCCTGATCCCTTCATTGATTAGCAGCAAAAAACCTATTCAATACGTTACGATATCAGGCATGAGAATCTGAGCGGAACCCGATCGCATGTTGCCTGGGTTCTGCAGCAATGAAAAGGAACTATTTTATGTCCACAGCCCCTACCGGATTCACACCGGATACCCCGCTACATATCACGCCGCTGCCCGACTATTGCATCCTGACGATCCGCGGCGCTGAAGCCCAGGCGTTTCTGCAGGGACAGTTCACTCAGGACGTCATGGCCGCTACTACCGAGTCGGCCCGGCTGTCCGCCTATTGCTCCGCCAAGGGCCGCATGCTGGCCAGTTTTATTTTCTGGCAGCAAGCGCAGCCACAGGCCCCTCAGGAAAATGCGTACCAAGTGATGGTGCGCAGCGATGTTGCCGACAGCTTTGCCAAGCGCTTGCGGATGTTCGTGTTGCGCGCCAAGGTCACGGTAGAAGAAACAGACATCACTCCCTACGCGTACTGGGCTGGCGATAATACGATCTCGGACACCACACTCGCACGCCCCGAGCCGTGGCAGATTATTGCAACTGAATCAATGATGCAGCTCGGACTGCCCGGCACAGCCGGCATACAACGTGGCATTCTGATCGCAGACACTGCCATTGACACCAGCCAGGCTCAAGCAGGACAGCCCGGGCAATGGGCGGTCCTGGATATTCTGGCTGGCCTGCCCTGGGTGGAGAAAGCCAACCAGGAAATGTTCATTCCCCAGGATCTGAATCTGGACGCTATAGGCGCAGTCAGCTTTACCAAAGGCTGCTATCCTGGCCAGGAAATTGTCGCGCGCAGCCATTATCGGGGCAAACTGAAGCGGCGGATGCTCAATGGCGTATGTGATAACCCGCCAGCCACAACAGTGGCGCCGGGTACAGACATTACAGACAGCACGAACACGCGGGAGCCCAGTGGCCAGATCGTCAATGCCGCAACGCTGGCAGACGCCCTCTACATGCTGTTTGAAGTACGGCTTGAAGCCGCGGAGCATAATCGCCTGGTGCTGGGAGACGAAAATGGCCCGCCGATAACGCTGCTGACTATTCCATACTCACTGGACAAACCGACCCTGGCCTAAACTGGCCAGTGGATTGTCCGACGCGTTCTGCCACGGAGAAGCCAGCAATGCGTCGATGTCGGCCGGTGTGATCTGCTCGATTGTCGCCGGCTGCCATTGCGGATGTTTATCCTTGTCAATAAGCAGCGCCCGGATACCTTCCTGCAGTTGCCCGTGGGCGCAGCAATTGAGCGCGACCTTATATTCCAGTTGAAATACCTGGGCCAGTGACAGGTGAAGTGCCCGTTCCTGCAAGGTCAGGCCGAGCGCGACCGATAGCGGCGCGCCCTTGAGCATGGTCTGCGCCGCCCGCGCAAGCCAAGGGTCAGCATGATCGGCCAATGCAGCGAATGCGCGATACAGGCTGACAATGTCTCGATTGGCGCAGAGCGCGGTAAGCATGGCATAGTTCGTTTGCAGTGGGCCGGCATCCAGCGTTGCCGCTGCGCTGTGCTGCGCCAGCACGTCATGAATGCGCTGATCAAGCTGGCGCCGGTCGGCCATTTGCGTGCCATCTATGCGTTCCAGACCAGCAATGATGGCAGACCAGTCTGCATGACGAACGCAATAATCGGCCATACCGGTAAAGAGCGAATCGGCAGCATTCAAAATGGCGCCGGTTGCGGCAAAAAAGCGACCGATACGACCTGCCAGGTGATTCAGATCCCAACTGCCGCCCACATCGGGAAACAGGCCAATGGTGACTTCAGGCATGGCCAGTCGCGATGATTCGCTGACCACGCGATGTGAAGTACCGGCCATCAGCCCGATACCGCCGCCCATGACCACACCATGGCCCCAACAGATAATGGGTTTACTATAGGTATGGATCTGATAGTCCAGGCGGTATTCCACATCAAAGAATTGAGCTGCATAGGCATTATCGGCGGCCGGCTTACCGGCATACTGCTGCATGCTGGTATACAGCTGGTGCAGATCCCCGCCGGCGCAGAATGCCTTTTCCCCCGCCCCTTCAAATATGACAAATGCAATCGCAGGGTCTTGTTCCCAGAGCGTTAGTTGCTCAGTCAGCAACTGGCACATTTCAAGTGACAGACTATTGAGCTTGGATGGCTGGTTCAACGTGGCAATGCCGTAGCAACCCTGGCTGGCCAACGGCTTTTCCTGAAATAAAACGGGGGCGGTCATAATGTCTCCTGTTATACCCGGTGCCGGATTGGCATCATCCGGCTGATGTTTCCATTCGCATGAAGTCTGGCAGGTCGGATGCAGATCCGGCCTTTACCTGAATGGCAATCATTATATATGCAGCCACCAGTCAATCAGATCCCTTCTTGTGGCCAGCTGGCGAGGTTTCCATGTACTCCTGCCACGCTACTTTACTTTTTTTCAAATGCTTGCGCTTGAGGATACCGGTTTTACGATGAGCAGCACGACGACGTCGCGACTCCATGGGATCGAAGGACAATTGGCGGTATAACTCCACCCGATCGCCCTGGCGAAGCACACAATCGCGTGGTTTACGCAAGCCGAACACCCCCGTATCCGCGATATCTGCTGTGGTAATATTGCATGCCTGATAGACACCCGATGCCGCGATGGCCTGTTCAATGGTGCTGCCACAGGGCAGCGTGACCGCAGACAGCCATACTTGGCCTGCCGAATGTGCATAGCAGACCGTAATGGTCATATCCTCATCAGACATAAATCTGCTCGGCCCGCTTGGTAAAGGAGTCGATAAAGCTGTTGGCGA
This sequence comes from Advenella sp. FME57, assembly GCF_014897675.1. Taxonomy (GTDB): domain Bacteria; phylum Pseudomonadota; class Gammaproteobacteria; order Burkholderiales; family Burkholderiaceae_B; genus Advenella. The sequence continues at coordinate 219,629 of NZ_JABUXU010000001.1, forward strand.
TGCGGTTAAATACCGGCCCCACCAGCATTTCAAGTGAACGGCTGTTGAATGCATAATCCAGGGCGAACTGGACTTTGCACGCATCCGGCGCCAGTGCGATAAATTCCCAGGTACCATTGAGGGCAGAGAACGGCCCATCGACCAGGTGCAGGTGAATTTTATCGGGAAAGTGATGAGTATTGCGGGTGGTGAAGGTTTGCTTGAGTCCGGCAAAACTGATCATGATCGAGGCCGTCATGCCGGCATCATCCGTTTCCAGAACCTGCGCCCCGCCGCACCATGGCATGAACTCGGGATATTTCTCCACATCAGCGACCAGCGCGAACATATCGGCAGCGGAGTATGGAAGCAGAACGGAACGATGAACAGTAGTGGACATGAATTAATTGGCAACGTAGGGTAAGTGACAAGGCAAAATACGCTTGCAGTGTAATCAACAAGCAGCACAAGCAGTTTGATTCAATTACAATTGCGTGAAATCATTGCATTTTGCGCGATTAAACAGACCCCTATTTTAACGGGTCAAATCCATTTATAAAATCAAACATGAGCATTACCAACAATCGCAAGGCAACCCACGACTATTTCATTGAAGAGCGCTTCGAGGCAGGCATCGTCCTGGAAGGCTGGGAAGTCAAGTCCATCCGGGCTGGCCGCGTGCAACTGGGCGAGAGTTATGTCATTGTGCGCGACGGCGAATTACAGTTGCTGAACATGCACGTCAGCCCGCTGGCAACCGCCTCAACGCATATCCATCCCAATGCCACCCGTACCCGTAAGTTGCTGCTGCACAAGAACGAGATCGACAAACTCATTGGCAAAGTGGAAATCCGCGGCTATACGCTGGTGCCATTGAATCTGCACTTTCGCAACGGCAAAATCAAGCTGGAGTTTGGTCTGGGCAAGGGCAAAAAGCTGCACGACAAACGGGACAGTGCCCGCGACAAAGACTGGCTGCGTGAGAAGGAGCGTATTATGAAACACGATACGCGCAAGCGCGATTCCTGAATCAAGCCTGTTGAACAGCACAGCCCCCTTCTACCATTGAAACGACTAACATCGCCGTACCCGACCGCCAGGATCAGGGCGGAGAAACCTATCAGGCGCGGGAAGATAGCGCCATTACCGGGCCGGTGGCGCCCTATCGGGTCTGCCCAGGATTGGTCAGACCAGCACCGGCCTGATTGCCATGTCCTGTGGCCTTGACTACGGTCATGGCAGAGGCGATCAGACCACCCACATCAGCCAGATTGGCCGGCAGAATGAGGGTATTTCCTTCCTTGGCCACATTCGCAAACGCATCAACATAGTTTTCCGCTACGCGAAGATTGACCGCTGCCATGCCGCCCGGTTGTTCGATTGCGTGCGCCACCTGTTCAATAGCCTGGGCTGTGGCCTCGGCGATGGCAATGACCGCTGCCGCTTCACCCTGGGCCTGGTTGATCTGAGCCTGCTTCTCACCTTCAGAACGGGCGATGGCCGCTTCCCGTTCACCGGTTGCAATATTGATCTGTTCCTGCCTGCGCCCTTCTGAGGCGGCGATCAAGGCGCGTTTTTCACGCTCTGCGGTAATCTGGGCCTGCATGGCGCGCAAGATCTCATTGGGTGGCGTCAAATCCTTGATTTCGTAACGCAGCACCTTGACGCCCCAGTTGGTCGCCGCTTCATCCAGCGAGGCCACGATGGTACTGTTGATGGCATCCCGCTCTTCGAAGGTCTTGTCCAGCTCCATTCGCCCGATGACCGAACGCAAGGTGGTTTGCGCCAGTTGCGTAATGGCCGAGATGTAATTTGACGAGCCATAGGAGGCAAGCATGGGATCGGTCACCTGGAAGTAAATAACGCCATCGACCTGTAACTGGGTATTGTCCCTGGTAATGCAGATTTGACTGGGAACATCCAGCGGTATTTCCTTGAGTGAATGCTTGTAGGCAACCCGATCGACAAAGGGAATAATGAAACGGGCGCCCGGCGATAAGGTGCGATCATATCGGCCCAACCGCTCAATAATCCACGCATTCTGCTGCGGTACGATGGCAATGGACTTGACCAGGAAGACCAGTACCAGCACAACCAGTATGGCGAGAAAGATAATCGATGTATCCATAGTTTGACTCCTGAACTACGAGCTGCTTGGTGTAAGAGGGCCCGATACAGGTGCGACGACAAACACGATGCCGTCAATATCGGTAATACGATAGCTGCCGGGGACCGGCGTGCCGCTGACGGCGGGATCCAGCCGTACCTGCCACGTCGCTCCACGGTATTGAATCACTGCCGTCTTCATGGGAGACCAGTCCGTGACATGCACAGCCTGACCGATATCCAGATTGACATCGGTATTTCGGCTGGCGTCGTGGCGCGAGCCACGTTTGACAAAGCCGCTGGATTTGAGAACAAAAAAACCTGCGATGCCCAGCACGCTGAAGGCAAGCAATTGCCAGGCAAGCTCGCCACCCAGCCAGCTCACTACTCCCGCGCCTGCTGCGGCGACCGCGACCAGCAACAGGAAAAAAGTACCTGTGAGCAGCTCAAGAATAAGCGCGATGGCTGCAACAACAAACCAGATCCACATGATCGCCTTCCTGCAGTAGATGCGTGCCACAATGGCCCGCATGCAGAAGCACAGCAGCCATCAGGTGACTGCCGTACCCCCAAAACCACTATCAATTGATACCGAGCAATTCCACTTCAAAGACCAGCGTCGCATTGGGAGGAATGACGCCGCCTGCGCCGCGCGCACCATAGCCCAGCTCAGCCGGGATGGTCAGCTTGCGGGTGCCACCGATTTTCATGCCCTGCACACCCTGATCCCAGCCTTTGATCACGTGGCCAGCGCCCAGCGGGAATGAGAATGGCTGCCCCCTGTCCTTGCTGGAATCGAATTTCTGGCCATTGTCCTTGAGCCAGCCGGTATAATGCACCGACACCTGCTGTCCGCTTTTTGCCTGTTCGCCACTTCCTTCGGTGACATCTTCAATAATAAGTTCGCTCACGTGTATCTTCCTGAATACGGGGTAAAACACCAGTGTACCGTAAGTCGCTGATGCATTCGACAAAAAGACCCGATCATAGCGGGGATTGGACTGCACAATACGGGACAGCACATCGCCAACCGGCACTGCGCCCCGTGCGAGGCACAGGATTCTGTTGAATTTCCAGCCCGATTGATGAACCACCAGGACAAAACAAAACGGGCACCCTGCCCTGACCCGTGATCAGAAAAAGGTGCCCGCAAATGCCTCGGCCGCTGCCCTCCGGCAGTGAGCTAGCGCTGGCCAGCGTTTATTTGGCCAGTTTCTGCCAGGTGTCGACAACCGTATCGGGATTGAGCGACATCGTCAGAATACCCTGCTCCTTGAGCCATACAGCCAGATCCGGATGGTCACTGGGCCCCTGGCCACAAATGCCGACGTATTTATTGGCTTTCAGGCACGCCTGGATAGCCCGTTGCAGCATGAACTGCACCGCAGGATCACGCTCGTCAAAATCGGCAGCCAGCAGCTCCATGCCCGAATCGCGATCCAGCCCCAGCGTAAGCTGGGTCATGTCGTTGGAACCGATAGAGAAGCCATCGAAATATTCGAGGAACTGATCGGCCAGGATGGCATTGGATGGTACTTCGCACATCATGATGACACGCAGGCCGTTCTCACCGCGTTTCAGGCCGTTATCTGCAAGCAGGCCGATGACTTTTTCCGCCTGACTCAGCGTGCGCACGAATGGCACCATGATTTCAACGTTGGTCAACCCCATGTCATCGCGAACAAATCGCAGCGCTTCGCATTCCATGCGGAAACATTCGGCAAAATCTTCAGCAATGTAGCGCGAGGCGCCACGAAAACCCAGCATCGGGTTCTCTTCCTCGGGTTCGTAGCGAGAGCCGCCCACCAGCTTGCGATACTCATTGGACTTGAAGTCGGACAGGCGCACAATAACCGGCTTGGGATAAAACGCCGCAGCGATGGTCGCAATACCCTCGGCCAGTTTCTCAACAAAGAAGGCACGTGGGCTGGCATAGCCACGGGCAGCCGACTCCACTGCTTTCTTGAGCTCCGCGTCAATGTTCGGATAGTCCAGCACCGCCTTGGGGTGCACATTGATGTTGTTGTTGATGATGAATTCCAGACGGGCCAGACCCACGCCGCCGTTGGGAATTTGGCAAAAATCAAACGCCAGTTGCGGATTACCCACGTTCATCATGATCTTGACTGGAATCTCGGGCATCTCGCCGCGACGCACTTCTTCTACTTCGGTCTCAAGAAATCCGTCGTAAATGCGGCCCTCGTCGCCTTCGGCGCATGAGACAGTGACTTCGGCGCCTTCCTTGAGATCTTCTGTGGCCGTTGCACATCCGACAACAGCAGGAATGCCCAATTCACGGGCAATGATTGCCGCATGGCAGGTACGCCCGCCACGGTTGGTGACGATGGCTGCAGCGCGTTTCATGACGGGTTCCCAGTTCGGGTCTGTCATGTCTGTCACCAACACATCGCCGGCCTGCACCTGATCCATATCGTTGATGTCGGAGACGACACGGACCTTGCCTGAGCCGATTTTCTGACCAATGGCGCGACCGGTAATAAGGACCTTGCCGGTTGCTTTCAATTTGTAGCGCAGCTGGACATCGTTGTCGGTCTGCTGAGATTTCACCGTTTCGGGACGAGCCTGCAGAATATAGAGTTTGCCATCGATGCCATCGCGCCCCCATTCGATATCCATGGGGCGCTGGTAGTGTTTCTCGATGATGACCGCGTAACGGGCCAACTCGATCACTTCATCGTCGGTCAGTGAGTAGCGGTTACGTTCGGAAACTGGTACCTCAACGGTGTTGACGGCATTCTCGCCAGGCTTGCGCTCCCCGTTGAACTCCATTTTGATCAGTTTTGAGCCGATGCGGCGCCCGACGATCGGATATTTTCCCGACGCCAGCGTGGTTTTGAAAACATAGAATTCGTCTGGATTGACAGCACCCTGCACCACGGTTTCACCCAAGCCGTAGGAAGAAGTGATGAATACGACGTCGTTGAAACCGGATTCGGTATCCAATGTAAACATCACACCGGCACTGCCCTTGTCGGAACGCACCATGCGCTGGATACCAGCAGACAATGCCACGTCTGCGTGCGCGTAGCCTTTGTGGACGCGATAGGAAATAGCACGGTCGTTATATAGTGACGCAAAAACATGACGAATTTTATCCAGCACATCGTCAATACCAGCGACGTTCAGGAACGTTTCCTGCTGGCCGGCAAAGGAGGCATCGGGCAAGTCTTCTGCGGTGGCAGATGAGCGCACGGCAAACGAACCCTTGCCATCGGCATCAAGTTGCGCGTAGGATTGGCGGATCTGTTTTTCGAATTCGTCAGAGAATGGCGCTTCGGTAATCCAGCCTCGGATTTCTGCACCGGCTTGTGCCAGTTCGCGAACATCCTCAGGGTTAAGCGAGGTAAGACGATCAGCGATGCGCTTGTCCAACCCGGAGGTCTTGAGAAAATCGCGGAAGGCATCGGCAGTGGTGGCAAAACCACCTGGCACACGAACCCCGGCATTGGCCAACTGGCTGATCATTTCCCCGAGCGAGGCATTTTTCCCGCCGACAGAGTCAACATCCGACATGCGGAGTTTCTCGAATGGAACAACATACGACATTTAAGTCACCCTTAGATTAAAATGAAAGCTTATTTGGTTAGAAAATGCATGCTTTTCTAACCAAATAAGCCTGATACTATCGGCCAGGTACAAAGTATCATGATTGTACCGTCTTTTTCTACACTCACAGGATCAAATTGGAACATGCCAGAATCACAAAAAAAACGGACGGTCTTCATCGTATCTGACGGCACGGGCATTACGGCAGAGACCTTCAGTCACTCCGTTTTGTCGCAATTTAGCGCGGATTTTGATTTCACGCTGTTACGTGAGCCTTTTGTCACTTCCGAGGAAAAAGCAGCCAAGGTTGCCGAAAAAATCAACGCGGCGGCCCTGGCTGAAAATACACCGCCGCTGCTGTTCAGCACATTGGTCAAGCCCGAAATTCTGGCCGTGGTGCAGCAATCGAACTGTATTTTTCTGGATATTTTCGGCGCCTGCGTCAACCAGCTTGAAACCGCCCTGGAAACCAAATCGCGCCCGACCATTGGCCTGTCCCACTTGAGCGCCAGCTCCAAACAATATCGCAACCGTATCGAAGCCATTAATTTTACGCTTGCGCATGATGACGGGCAGTTCGTGCACGGCCTGAAGGAAGCCGACGTCATTTTGGTTGGTGTTTCACGTTGCGGCAAAACACCAACCAGTCTCTACCTTGCCATGCAATACGCCATCAAGGCAGCCAATTTCCCCTTGATTCCCGAGGATTTTGAACGCGGCGCGCTGCCCAAAACGCTTCAACCGTATCGCAACAAGCTGTTCGGCCTGTCGATCCAGCCCGATCGCCTTTCCGAGGTACGCAACGAACGCCGCCCGGACAGCCAATACGCTTCGATCAAACAATGTTTGTATGAGGTCGCCGAAGCAGAACGCCTGATGAGACGCGAGAGCATTCAATGGCTATCGACAACGACTAAATCCATTGAGGAAATTTCTACGACGGTTATCCAGATCCTGGGACTCAAATCCAACTCCTCGGCGACCTATTGATATCCACTGTGGAACACACGCCAGCCAGGCTTGATCAAGTCTGCATATGCTGGCGCCGTTGCTCGAATAACAGGATTGCCGCAGCAACCGCGGCGTTCAGCGACTCCACGGCATCGCTCTGTGGGATAAAAATGCACTGATCGGCATCGGCCAGAATGCCGGGCTGGACGCCCTGCCCTTCATTGCCAACGACCCACAGGCAGGCAGCTGGCAAAGCGCCTGCATACAGGCTGCGCGCGCCAGGCGCTAGCGAGGATGCCAAAACCGGCATATCCAGTCTGGTCCTGATGTCTGGAAAGTGCTGATGCTCATAAATCTCCAGCGCAAAATGGGCGCCCTGCGCACTGCGCAGCACCTTGGGAGACCAGGCGCCTACACATCCTGCCGAAAGCAATACGTCCCTGACGCCGGCGGCGGCCGCCGTTCGCAAAATAGTGCCCAGATTGCCAGGGTCCTGCAGGCGGTCAAGCCACAAGGCAGTGGTCGCAAGCCGGGTAATGGTCGCTGGAATGGGACGTGTCGCGACAAACATGATGCCTTGCGGTGTTTGCACCGTGGCAATAGCGTTAAATAGCACGTCAGCAAGCAGATATTGGCGCGCAGCGTCGTTTGCAGCAAGCAGGCGGACGATATCAGGGTGATCGACTGCAGAAGCCTGCACCAAAACCGACTCAGGCGGACCGTAGCGCTTCAGCCATTCTTCACACAGGTGCACGCCTTCAAGCAGGATGCGAGTCTTGTCCCGCCCTGCCGCTACTTTCATGCCCTGTCGGACCACTAAATTGTCTTTTGACTGAATCTGTTTCATAAAAAATATCCCTGCCTCAGCAGGGATATTAACGTATTTCTGTTGCAGACCAAATATGCTGGCCTGCGCTTTTCGTTAAACGACGTCAGGCGATTTATTGCCGTCAAAATCGGTCCAGTACCTTTCCTGATAGTTATACAGTTTGCATGCCTTGACTGTGCGAAAGTACCACGACCAACTGAACATTTGAATCACGATTCGGCTTGGCAACATGTCTTCCAGCGTTTTCTGTGCTTTTTTCAGCTTGTACAACGGGATACTCATGTCAACGTGATGCGCGGTGTGTTCCATGATATGGTGCATGAGCGTGCCGAATTTGAGTCGGAACATCATGTGGACAGTGGTTGATACAAACGGCTGCGCTTTAGCCCAGACCGCGCGATTATCGTGCCACACCACACGCGTGTGCGTGTGCTGAATATAAACCACAAAGCCGATCATGTAAAACCAGAACAACAATGGAATCAGCCAGGAAAATGCCACCAGCATGAGTACCGACTGCCCGGTTGCATGTGCCGCGTAGACCACCCCGCCGAGCCAGGCCAGCCCGAAAATGCTTACCAGCAGGCCGTCCCAGAAGAACACCTTGCGCTGGGTTCCCATATACCCCTTGCCAGGGAACATCATGCGGTTCCACCAGATCTCAACGATGTAATAGATGCCGGCACCAAGAGGACCGCGATAGACGCGCTCCATGAAGCGCCCCATGGGCGACAGGGCGTCATACTCTTCTTTGGTCTTCGGACACCAGACGAAATCCATTCCCTTCAGATTGGTAAAGCCGTGGTGTACCACATTGTGCCCTACATCCCAAAGACTGTAGGGCGACACTGCGGGCAGAAAGGCGATACGGCCTATCCATTTATTGAGCTTGCGATGAGGCGTCAGACTTTGATGGCAGGCATCATGTCCGATAATGAAGAGGCGACCAATCACGAAACCGGCCACCAGCGCGCAAATCAGCTTGAGCCACCATGCCGACAGAAAGATGGTGCCGGCCAGCAGGGTCAGAAGCAAAGTGTAATCAACAAACAGCAGCAGAAACGCGCGAAACGTATTCTGTTGGGAGATGGGGATCAGCCAGCTGCGTATGATTTTCCGGTGCGGCAATTCTGCATCGGGCGCGATAGGGGTAAATTTCGTTTCCATTATGTGATTTTCATGTCGGGTGTCCCCGCAAATAGGCAGTGCATATTGTACTTGTAATAGGCTTCAGCTACGTGTCAATTTAATGCAATGTTCTATTTAGTGCACGTTTCAGAAGAAAAAACCGATTTTCGATGCATTCTGAAGCCAGTTTACAGACAATAAAGGCTCAATCAAACAAGTTACACTCATGTATGTTGAGAGAATAACTCTAATTTTACGCCAAAAAGCCCTCGTTTGTCTGTAACGACATAAGGGTACGGACCGGCGCAAATGTACTGCGGTGCACCGGACAGGGACCGTGGGTTTTCAGGCGCTCCAGATGCAGCGCGGTGCCATACCCTTTGTGCTGGTCAAAGGCATATTGTGGATACTGCACGTGCAATTGCAGCAGTTGCGCATCCCTGGCTGTTTTTGCCAATATGGATGCGGCCGAAATGCATGCATGCAGGGCATCACCCTTGATCACTGCGTGGCATGGCACACCCAGCCCCTTGGGCACCTGGTTTCCGTCAATCAATACCAATTCTGCCTGCTGTTGCTCGCAAGACACTGCCAACCCCTCGAATGCGCGTTTCATTGCCAGCATGGTTGCGCCCAGAATATTGAACTGGTCTATTTCCGCAACGCTGGCGCTCGCGATGGACCAGGCAAGGGCTTTGTCACGAATGCGCAGCGCAAGGCTGTCACGTTTGGCAGCTGTCAGGGTTTTTGAATCGGCCAGGCCGTTGATACGACGCCCGGGATCAAGAATGACCGCGGCGGCAAAGACATCCCCGGCCAACGGCCCCCTGCCCGCTTCATCGATACCGGCAGTCATGCGCGGCATAGGCAGATTGCCAAACAGAGAGAGATCAGCCGTTCGCCGTCGCAAGAATCGCCTCCGCCGCCAGTTTTGCCGTATCGCGATTGAGCTCACGATGCAACTGGCGAAATTTCGCTTCGGTTTGCTCAATATACGTCGTGTCGGTCAACGCTCGTACGCATGCTGTGGCCAGATTGGCCGGCGTGGCCGCTTCCTGCAGCAGCTCGGGCACCGCGAATTCACGCAGCAGTACGTTGGGCAGGCCGACCCACGGCAGTGAGGGGCCATCCTGCCCGGCTTTCCACTCCATCAGCCGGCGCATCAGTGGTGTGAGCACATAGGAAATAACCATGGGTCGCTGAAACAAGGCCGTTTCCAGTGTCGCCGTGCCGCTGGCAACAAGCGCGGCGTCACAGGCTTCCATAATATCCCAGGCGATGGGGTGGTCAGCCACTCGACTGCGAAAACACTGCAGATTTTTCACCGGATAGCGCTGGGCAATCGCATTGAACTGCGCCTGGCGGGCTTCATTGACCAGCGGCACAATAAACCGCAGGGACGGATCGTCTTTTTGCAGCAGGCTCGCCGCTTGCAGAAAACGCGGCGCCAGTTCGGCAATTTCCGAGGCACGGCTGCCCGGCAAAATGGCCAGCACCGCTCCGTCCGGCTCCATGCCCAGCCGTAGACGCGCCCGCTGTTTGTCGGGCTGTGCCGGGATCTGCGCTGCCAGCGGGTGACCGACATAGGTTACAGGCACGCCTTCCTTGCGATAGATTTCTTCCTCAAAAGGAAACAGCACCAGCATGTGGGAAACGGCAGCACGGATCTTGTGGATTCTTTCGTAACGCCATGCCCAGATGGATGGGCCTACAAAATGAACAGTAGGAATGCCGCGCTGGCGAAGATGGTGCTCAAGACGAAGATTGAAATCAGGAGCATCCACACCAACAAAGACGTCAGGTCGCAACTTGAGCACTGAGGAACGAAAGCGCAAATGCGTCTGAATAAGCCGGGGAAGATTTTTAAGCGCATCCACGTATCCAAAAACGGACAGATCGTCCATCGGATACAACACTTGCATTCCCTGCTGCTGCATCTCAGGGCCGCCGATTCCGGAGACCTGCAGCCCCGGGTCGCGCGCGCGTACCCCTTGGATGATCCTGGAGGCGAGCAGATCACCGGAGGGCTCGCCCGCCACCATCGACAAGACCAGGCTCATCCCCGGCTAACGCCACGTGAGGCTGTTTCGAAAAAGCTCACAAATGGATCAAGCACGCTGGCAGTATCCGGATGATCCTGCTGATAGCGAATGATTTCCTCGGCTGCATCAGCGGTGCTCAGCTTGCGCATATAAATGATTTTATAGGCGTCTTTGATGGCGTGAATCTGTTCCGGCGTGAAGCCGCGGCGCTTGAGTCCTTCGGAATTGATACCGGCAGGCCGATAGGGTTGGCCAGCCCCCAGAATATAAGGGGGGATATCCTGGCGAATTGCGCTCATGCCGCCTGTCATGGAGTGGGCACCGATATGAATGTATTGATGTGCGGCGGAGCTGCCGCCAACAATGGCCCAGTCGTCAATATGAATGTGGCCGGCCAGTTGTACGCAATTGGCCAGAATGGTGTGACTGCCGATCTGGCAATCATGGGCGATATGTACGTACGCCATGATCCAGTTATCATCACCCAGACGGGTGGTACCCACATCTTGTGTCGTGCCGGTGTTGATGGTCACAAACTCGCGGATGGTGTTGCAGTCGCCGATTTCCAGTGACGTTTTTTCGCCAGAGTATTTTTTGTCCTGCGGGTTGCCGCCGATCGAACAAAAACGGTAGAACACGTTGTTTTTGCCGATTGTCGTCAAGCCATCGATGACGCAATGTTCGCCAACAACGCTGCCTTCACCGATCGTGACATTGCCATGGATGACGGAATAGGCACCCACCCTCACGGACGGATGCAGCTTTGCGCCATCATGAATAATGGCGGTGGAATCAATAAGTTTGCTCATTGCTCGTCCAGATCACGAATCGCGCACATAATCGCAGCTTCAGCTACAACTGCCCCGTCTACGGTGGCACGTGCACTGTATTTACAGATGACTTTGCTGACACGATCAGCAGTAACTTCCAGCTGAAGCTGGTCTCCCGGAACTACTGGCTTGCGAAAGCGCGCCCCATCTACACCCACCAGATAGTAGGCCTTACGCGAGATATCCTGTTTGCAGGAGCCATCTTCCTCTGTGAAAGAAAATATCGCCGCAGCCTGAGCCAGCGCTTCAATGATCAGCACCCCGGGCATGACAGGTCGGCCGGGAAAGTGCCCGTTGAAAAACGGCTCATTGATAGTCACATTCTTGATGGCAATAATGCTTTTTCCAGGTACCATTTCCAGGACTCTGTCTACAAGCAGCATCGGATAGCGATGTGGAAGCCGCGCCATAATGCTTTGAATATCTACTTGCATGAATAATCCTGTAATTAAAATCTATGGTTATAGGGATGGGGGTATTTTAGACAATTTCGCCGGAAAATAGCGAGCCTTCGGCAACGAACGGGATATTATGCCTTTTCCAGATCTCGGAGGCGACGGCGCAGTTGTGCAAGCTGCAGCAGGACCGCTGCATTTTTCTGCCACACGGTATGTTCAGCCAACGGAAATACGCCGGTATAGCGCCCGGGCTTGCTGATGTCGGACATAACACTGGTTGCGCCGGAAATGTGCACATCATCGCCCAGCGTAATGTGTCCCGAGAGCATGGCCGCGCCGGCAATGGTACAGCGCTTGCCGATGGTCGTGGAGCCTGCGATACCCACGCAGCCGGCCATAGCCGTATGATCGCCAATCTGCACGTTGTGCCCGATCATGATCTGATTATCCAACTTCACGTCATTGCCGATGCTGGTGTCGTCCAGCGCGCCGCGGTCGATCGTGGTATTGGCGCCAATTTCAACATCGTTGCCAAGAACGACGCCACCAAATTGGACGATTTTGGACCAGCCACCCGGCTCGCGCGTTGCGTCCGGCGCAAAACCGAAACCATCAGCGCCCAATACCGCACCACTATGGACAATGCCGCGCTCGCCCAGGCGGACATCGGGATAAAACGTCACACGGGCGTGCAACAGACTATCTGCGCCGATATGGCTATCACGGCCAATGACGCAGGCGGGACCGATGGTGACGCCATCGCCGATTTGTACGTTTTCTTCGATGACCACATGAGGGCCAATGGCAACATTATTGCCAATGCTGGCGCTTTCATGGATGACGGCCGTTGGATGGATGGTGCGCGACAGCCCTGCCAGGCGCTGTTTCTCAAACCATTGGCTCAGGCGAGAATACAGCAGGTACGGGTCTTCGCAACATACCACTATGTACGGCGTTTGCGATGGGAGGTGTTCGAGCGCCCGTGCAGGCAGCATGACCGCTGCAGCCTTTGTGGTAGCCAGTTGCTCGAAGAACTTGGGATTGGAAAGAAAGCTGATGGATTGCGCAGTCGCATGCGTCAGGGATGCGATGCCAGTGATGACCGGCATCGCCCTGCTTTGTGGATTTTTTATTTCCCACTCCAGACCCTGTGTATCGGCTGCGCTAAGCAGGCGGTCCAGCGTTACCGCGTGAACAGTCTCAGGATCCTGCGCCATGTCTATTTACCGTTGTCGAGAGCTTTGATAACAGTATCGGTAATATCAATACGTGGACTGACGGTTACCGCATCCTGCACAATCAGATCGTAATTCTGTTTTTCAGCAATGTTTTTGATCGCTGCGTTTGCCTTCTCGACAATGCCGGAGAATGCTTCGTTACGGCGACGGTTGAAGTCTTCCTGGAATTCACGACGCTTGCGCTGCAGGTCGGTATCAAGATCGGACAGTTCGCGCTGAGCCTTGGTCCGATCTGCATCGGACATGACGGGCGCATTCTTGTCGAAACTTTCGTATTTGGTGCGCAGCGTGCTCGCCAGCTTCTGAAGTTCAGAGTCGCGTTTTTTGAACTCGCCTTCAATTTTAGTCTGGGCGTCTTTTGCGGGCGCTGAATCACGCAGGATTTTTTCCGTATTGACGAAACCGATTTTGATATTGGAAACCGGAGCACTTTCAGCCGCGGCTGATGCTGCATTCGCCGGTTTTTTGTCTGCAGCTTTGCCGGCAGTTTGTGCAAATGCAACAGAAGATGCAGAAACGCCGAGCACAGTAGCCACAAGCAACTGGTTAATTGTGCGTTTGTTGAACTTCGTATGTGCCAAGCTAAAATTCATATACATTAACCTTCAGAGAAAAAATTGATTATAGCGTTAAAAAGCAGGCGATGACGTCTGTCGCCCGCTTAGGGCGACTGCAGACGTGTTACAACAGACTACTTACGGCAAAAGAATCAAAATGACGTACCAATCTGGAATTGGAATTTCTGCTTGTTATCACCAGGTTTGGGACTGATAGGATGTGCGTAGGAAATTTCCAGCGGCCCCAACGGAGATTGCCACGACAGACCTACCCCGGCCGAATAGCGCCAACCGCAAGGATCCTCGACAAGTCCGCCTTCATCTACGTTACCGGTGGTGCAACTTGCCTTGCCTGTTGTGCCCACCTTACCAGCATCGGCAAAGACAAACCAGCGCAATGTACGGTCGTTATGGGTGCCGGGGAATGGAAGATACAACTGCACATTACCGACAACACGGGTTGAACCGCCCAGATAGTCTCCGGATACGGGATCGCGCGCGCCCAGGGAAGCGCCTTCATAACCGCGCACCGAACCAATACCACCGGCGTAAATGTTCTTGATGACCGGGAATGGCTTGTCGTTGGACAGTGAACGGCCATAGTCGGCACTCAGGTTGAACGCCAGCGTGTAGTCCTTGCCCAGTGGCAGGTAATACTGCTGCTGAGCGCTTAACATATAATATTTCAGGTCGCCCACGCCCAGTGTACCCTGTATGGAACTCAAATAGCCGCGTGTTGGCGCCAGCGCATTGTCACGGGTATCCTTTCTCCAGCCCAGATTGAGCATCAGCACATTGGTGGATTCACCATAATCATCTACAAAATCACGATACGCCTTGGGAATCAGATAGCCTGAGTTTTCACCGGGCAACGTGATTTTGCTGTTCTCGAAAGTGGCGCCCATGATAATCCGGTCATTTTCGGAAATGGGTACGCCAAAGTTCATGCCCAGGCCGATTGTACGGGTGCGATAAGAATCTTCGTCCTGCTCAACGTTATAGTTCAACGGTGTTTCGGTACGATAATACAGCGAGGTCGTGCGGCTGATGCCGCTGGTTGTCCAGTATGGATCTGTGTGGGTCAGGCTGACATTACGATAGCGTTTGCTGGTATTGACCTGCAGACCAAGATCGGTGCCCGAACCAAAAACGTTCTCCTGGCTGATACCGGCAGTAAACGACAGCTTGTCGGTGGTCCCATAGCCCACCCCAAGATTGATCAGACCAGTAGGCTTTTCCTTGACGTCCACATTCACGTCAACCAGGTCATCCGCGCCGGCAACCGGCATTTGGGTCACGTCTACACTGTTGAAATAACCAAGACGATTGACCCGGTCCTTGGACTGGGAAAGACGGTTTTCATCGTACCACCCGGATTCCTGTTGACGCATTTCACGACGGATAACCTCATCACGCGTACGTACATTACCACCAATATTGATACGGTTTACATACGCGCGGCGGCCGGGATCCACAAAAAAAGTCAGATCGGCTTCCTGGGTTTCTTTGTCAGGCACCGGATTGGCGTTGACGTTGGCGAACGCATAGCCGAGTCCGCCCAGATAGCTCTTGATTGCATCCGTGGTTTTCTGCGCCCGTTCTTCACTGTACGTTTCACCAGGCTTGGGTTCGATCAGCGCCTGCAGCTCGTTGTTCAATCCCATCAGGTTCCCAGCCAGCTGCACCTTGCGCAGTTTGTAAGGCTTGCCCTCGTTGACGGTCAGGTTGATTGAAATATCTTCACGATCAGGTGTGATATTGACCTGGGGCGAATCCATGGAGAAATCCAAATAGCCACGATCCAGGTAATATTTACGAATGGATTCGCTATCCTTGTCCAGTTTTTCACGCGAATATTTGTCCGAGCCCGTATACCAAGTCATATAACCGGGTGTGGTCATGTCCATCTGATCGCGCAGTGTGCCTTCGGAGAAGGCTTCATTGCCCACAAAATGGATGTCCCGAATGCGGGAGATACTGCTTTCCTGCACGGTGAAGCTGATGCCGACGCGGTTATTAGGCAATGGCGTAATGGCCGAATTCACTTCGGT
Source organism: Advenella sp. FME57 (assembly GCF_014897675.1). Classification (GTDB taxonomy): domain Bacteria; phylum Pseudomonadota; class Gammaproteobacteria; order Burkholderiales; family Burkholderiaceae_B; genus Advenella. The sequence continues at coordinate 235,305 of NZ_JABUXU010000001.1, forward strand.
GCCATAGTGGCCCTTTGAAACATATTGCGACCGGATTTCATTCTTGGCGCGCTCAAGCAAGGCTTCATCGTAGGCGCGCCCTGCGCCAAAGCCGACACCGGACAGCGTTTCAGTAATGGTTTTGCTATCGAATGCCTTCATTCCGTCAAACGTGACCGATGAAATGACCGGACGCTCTACCACATTCACATACACGATACGGTTACGTGTGGAAATATTGACATCATTGAACAGGCCAGTGGCAAAAAGCCGCTTGACCGAATCTGTGGCCTGCTCTTCTGTAAACTGTTTGCCGACACGGGCTGGAACGTAATTGAACAGCGTTGCCGGATCGGTACTGCGCAATCCTTTTACCTGAATATCCTGCACCACGAATGGCGCAAATGCAAAAGATGCCTGCGGAAGAATGAGCATTGCGATCAGAACCGGGATCGCTTTCTTTTTCATTGAACTAAGCTGTCTCAAAGACATTCGGACTTTCCTTGTGGATTCGGATATGCATAAGCGCTAAATTGTATGTCAGAACACAGCGTCTTGTCAGCAATTTTCCTTGTATGTTAATACGTTAGCGGCATCACCGGCCTTATCCGGCAATTCTCATGACATCATTGAGAAATGCTACTACCATCAGGGCAAGCAGCAGCATATAGCCAAATGCCAGGCCCTTCTCCTGCACAAATGCCGGCAAGGGACGACCCCGCACAATTTCAAAAAACGCAAACAGCATTTGCCCGCCATCCAGGCCGGGGATCGGAATCAGGTTGAGCACACCAATACTGATGGTGATCAACGCAATGAACTCAATGAATCGCTCGAATCCCAGGCTGGCGGATTTGCCGGCGTAGTCGGCAATGGTGACAGGCCCACTGATATTTTTCCAGGACACCTGCCCAATTACCATTTTACCCAGCATTTTTACCGAAAACCAGGCAGTATCGAGCGTTCTCGTCGTGGCCAGGGCCACACTTTCAAACAACCCGTACCTTACGAATGTCATTGGGTAGCCGGACTGCAGCGCCACGCCAATTTTACCCTGCGAGACGCCATCCGGGCCTTTGGTCGGGCGCGGGGTCACATTGAGTGTGACGCGCTGGCCATCGCGCAACACAACCAGGGGCACATCCTGGCCTGCGTTTTTCTCGATTTCCTCGATAAATACCCGCGCATTCAGGTCTGTACGGGCGCCGGCCTGCACAATCACATCACCCTGTTTTATCCCAGCGGCTTCTCCGGCGCCGCCGGCAATAACCTGCGCCGCACTCGGCGGCGGTGCATCAATTTCCAGCCCGTTCAGCCTGGACAGATTGACCCCTTCAAGGTCTTTAGGGGCTGCCAGCAAGGCAATCGTAGCGTCACGGTCGGTATTGCTTTGATCCCGCAATTGCAATGTGACCGACTGTCCCAGAATCATGGGTTCCAGCAATTGTTGCTGCAACTGGGTCCAGGAATGAACGTCGCTGCCATTGAGGCCGATCACCCGATCGCCCTTCATTACGCCCGCTACCTGGGCAGGTGTTCCGGCGGCCGGTGCACCCAGGATCGCCTGCGGCACATTGCTGCCTGCCATGTACATGACCGAATAAATGAGAATGCCCAGCAGCAGGCTGAAGCCCGGGCCCGCGGCAAAAATCAGCATGCGCTGCCAGGGAGATTTTTCGCTCATGGCTCCCCTGCCCGGCTGTGCCTTGAGGCCCGCCTGGGGTTCAGCCAGAGGCTTGACGTAACCACCCAGCGGCAACGCCGAAATGACCCATTCCGTACCGCGGGTATCGCGCCGGCTAAGCAGCACTTTACCAAAGCCAAGTGAAAAGCGCTCGACATGAACACCGCAAAGGCGTGCAGCCAGATAGTGCCCCAGCTCGTGAAAAACCACCACGATACTGATCGTGACAATGAAAAAAATAATACTGGAAAGCATAATAGTCAGACCGAGGCAGGTAAAAACGTCCTGGCGCGTTCGCGTATCAGGAGGTCAAGCTGGAAAACATCATCAATGTGAGTAATCGGGTTGGTCTGGCCGCTTTGCCAGTCCAGCGCTCGATCAATCACATCTGCAATTTGGGTGAAACGCAAACCGCCCTGCAGAAAATGGGCCACGGCGATCTCGTTGGCCGCGTTCAGGGCAATACACTCGGCCTGGCCTGCCTGCAAAGCATCAAAGGCCAGCTTCAGACAGGGGAAGCGCGCAAAATCGGGAAGCGAAAAATTCAGCTGCTGCAGCTTGCGCAGATCGAAGGCTGGCGTATTGCTTTCGATGCGCTCGGGATACCCCATGACATAGGAAATCGGAATACGCATATCCGTGTTGCCCAATTGGGCCAACAGCGAACCGTCGATAAACTCGACCATGGAGTGCACCGTGCTCTCGGGATGGATGACCACGTCGATTTTGTCGGGTGCCAGGCCGAACAGAAAGTGCGCCTCGATCACCTCCAGGCCTTTATTGAGCATTGTCGCCGAATCTACGGAAATCTTCTGCCCCATGCTCCAGTTCGGATGACGGCAAGCCTGTTCTGGCGTTACGTGGTCCAGCTCACTGATGGCTATATCACGAAACGGGCCGCCCGAGGCAGTGAGAATCAGTCGCTGTATTTGCTGCTTTTGCCTGCCGTTTTGCAGGCACTGGAAAATGGCATTGTGTTCGCTATCGACGGGTAACAATTGCGCGTTATGGGTTTGCACCGTGTGCATAAATAGCGATCCGGCGGCGACCAGCGCTTCTTTGTTGGCCAGCAAAATACGCTTGCCCGCCTGCGCTGCTTCGAACGCCGACGCCAGGCCCGCAATGCCGACTATCGCCGCCACCACGCAATCTGTCTCGGGATCCCTGGCCGTTTCGCACAATCCGCGTTCGCCCATCCTGATCTCTGGCAGCGCATGCTGGGCAGGCCAGTGCTCGCGGAACGCATCAACGGCATCGACGTCCGGCACAATGACCACTTTGGCCGAAAACTCAAGCGCCAGCTGCGCCAGTTTCTGCATGCGTCGCTGGGCACTGAGTGCATACACACTGAATCTGTCTGGGTGCCGGCGCACAATATCGAGTGTGCTGTCGCCAATCGAGCCGGTTGCTCCGAAAATCGTAATATTCTGCATGGACTTTCTTTTCCGGAAAAGTGTTTGGGCGCAAGCGCCGTTAATGAAAATGCCGGATCAGCATCCATAAGGCAAGAACCAGCGGGGTGACCGAGAGTATCGAATCGAACCGGTCCCAGACTCCGCCATGTCCCGGCAAAAGATTGCTTGAATCCTTGATGCCGGCGCGGCGCTTGATCAGGGATTCATACAAATCGCCAATCATGGAATACGTTGCCAACACAGCCCCAACCAATAGCACAAGAAACGCGGGGAAATACTGGTGCACATAGCCGGCAAAGCTGCCGTCGATATACATGGTGGCGAGCATCCAGATGACCGCTGCAATCAGACCGCAGATTGCACCCGATCGGGTTTTGCCCGGGCTGATAGCCGGTGCCAGCCTGGCGCCGCCAAAATGCTTGCCGCCAAAATAGGCAAAAGTATCCGCACACCAGATAACACCCAGGAACGAGAAAATAAACCAGACTCCATGTTGCAAGTGCAGCATCGCCAGGGCCAGCGCACTGCCGCCAACGACAATGATGCCGGCCAGGCTGCTGAGCACACTGACAGGTGTACGCTGCGTATCGGCGCGGTTCAGGATCAGCGGCACCGCGATTGTCCAGAACAACACCCCCAGCGTGGCAACAGCAGCGGCAACCGGCGAGATCCCGCCGGCCCACGGCATATCTGCGGGCATGGCGCCAGCAGTGTTCACAGCGGCATCATCAAACCCCGCGATTGCGGTCCACCCCGCCACAATCAGATAAACAATGGCGATAATCCGCGCCGCATTTGCCGAGGCAGTCAGCCGCAGCCATTCCCACAACGCAATGGCACTCGCTATGGCGACAAAGATGCGAAAGCAGACCGGCGCAAGAAAAACGCTGACCAGCAGCAGAACGATCAACAGAACGACCGCGGTAATGATGCGCTGCAATAACATGCGCTCTCCTTCAGGCGGACGGGGAATCATCCGAAATTTGCGCGCTGGTTCGGCCGAATCGGCGTTCACGCCCACGATACCACTCGATGGCCCGATCCATGTCCCTGGCGCCGAAATCAGGCCAGTAACAGTCGGTAAAATATAATTCGGTGTAGGCAAGCTGCCAGACAAGAAAGTTTGAAATGCGGCTCTCGCCGCCCGTGCGAATGAACAAGTCGGGCTCGGGGGCCCAGTTCATGCAGAGATACTCGCCGAGCAACTGCTCGGACACCTGCGCTGTATCCTGGGTCAATTCCGGGTGCACCTGCAACATTTTGCGAAAGGCCTGCAAGATATCCCAGCGCCCTCCGTAGTTGGCCGCAATGGTCAGCGTCAAGCCGCTATTACCATTGGTGGTGGCTTCGGCATCCCGGATCAACTTCTGTAAATAAGGCTCGAACGGCGACAGATCACCCACTACCCGCAGCCGGACATTATTGCTGTTTAAGCGGGAGACTTCCTTTTCCAGCGCCTGCACGAAAAGCTTCATCAGCAGCGACACCTCTTCCTGCGGCCTGCGCCAGTTTTCGGAACTGAAAGCAAACAACGTCAGGTAATCAATGCCATTGGCGCCGCAATATTCCACAACTCGCCGCACCGCCTGCACGCCTTTGGCATGGCCCGCTGTCCGCGGCATGAACCGACGAGTCGCCCAGCGCCCGTTTCCATCCATGATGATTGCGACATGCCTGGGTATGTTGCCAGTCTCTGGTACGCAGAGTGTGGAACTTGGATTCATGAGTTGATCTATTCAGTTAAAAACAATGCCGTCGGAATAATGCCGGCACGATCAAACCGTCATGATTTCGGCTTCTTTCTGTGTAACGACCTTGTCGATTTCGGCAACAAAGCGGTCGGTCATTTTCTGAATAACATCCTGGGCGCGACGATCATCGTCTTCAGATATTTCCTTGTCCTTGAGCAATTTCTTGAAACTGTCATTCGCATCTCGGCGCAAATTGCGCACGGCAACCTTGGCATCCTCGCCTTCGCTCTTGACCACTTTGGCCAGATCACGGCGACGCTCTTCGGTCAATGCTGGCATGGGAACGCGGATAGTCTCGCCCATGGATACAGGATTGAGACCCAGATCAGACTCGCGAATCGCCTTTTCAATCGGGCCGGACATCTGCTTTTCCCAAGGCTGGACACTCAGTGTGCGTGCATCAACAACATTGACTGCGGCGACCTGACTGACCGGCACTGCAGAGCCGTAATAGTCCACATTAACCTGATCCAGAATGCCGGCGTGCGCACGGCCCGTACGAATTTTGGACAAGTTTGTTTTCAGGGTGTCCAGTGATTTGTTCATGCGGCTCTCGGCCGACTTCTGCAATTCAGAGATACTCATTTCTTTCCTTTATACGTGTACAAGCGTGCCTTCATCTTCACCGCAAACTGCGCGGGCAAGCGCGCCCGGTTTGTTGATATTGAACACCTTGATAGGCAGTTTCTGGTCGCGACAAAGCGCAAACGCTGTGGCATCCATGATTTCCAGGCGACGTGTAATAACCTCATCGAAACTGATGCGGGAATAGCGCGTAGCGGTAGGATCCTTGTTTGGATCAGCTGAGTAGACACCATCGACCTTGGTCGCTTTCAGGACGATCTCTGCGCCTATTTCTGCGCCGCGCAACGCAGCAGCCGTGTCGGTCGTGAAAAACGGATTGCCGGTGCCTGCCGCAAAGATGACGACTTTTTTCTCTTCCAGATAGCGCAACGCCTTGGGGCGGATATAAGGCTCGATGACCTGGTCAATATTCAGGGCCGATTGCACCCGAGTGACCACGCCATGCCCCTTGAGCGCATCCTGCAGCGCCAGCGCATTCATTACCGTGGCCATCATCCCCATGTAGTCGGCGGTTGCACGATCCATGCCTTGAGCGCCGGGCGCTACGCCCCGGAAAATATTGCCGCCACCGATGACAATAGCCAGCTCGACGCCCATGCGCGAGACTTCAGCGATTTCACCAGTCATGCGATTGATGGTGCTGCGGTTGATGCCGTAGGCGTCGTCGCCCATTAACGCTTCACCCGAAAGTTTTAAAAGCACACGTTTGTATTTGCTGCTCATGGCCGAACTACCTTTGAAAATTGACACGCTATTGTAACCACTCTGGCTACGACAATTACGGAAATTAAAAAGAATCCCCTTAAAAGGGGATTCTTTGGACTGACAACCCGTAAACGAACGGGTGGCCTGTATTAGACAACTGCTTTATCGCCGGTCGCGCCTGCATGCGTTGCTGCAAACCGCAACCGCAATAAAGAGAAGTTAGTTACCAGCAGCTGCAGCGGCAACTTCTGCTGCAAAGTCGGTTGATTTCTTTTCAATGCCTTCACCGACCACAAACAGAGAGAAGCGATTGATGCTGCTTTTTTTCTCTTTGAGCATTTGCTCAACGCTTTGCTTGTCGTTCTTGACAAAGGGCTGGTTCATCAACGTTACTTCCTTGAGGAATTTAGCGACAGAACCTTCGACCATTTTGGCAACGATCTCGGCAGGCTTGCCTGACTCGGCCGCTTTCTGCTCGGCAACAGAGCGTTCGGCATCGATATCAGACTGGGCAACACCTGAGGCATCCAGCGCTTTAGGCTTGGTTGCGGCAACGTGCATGGCCAAGTCCTTACCCACTTCGGCATCACCCTTGTAATCAACCAGAACGCCGATACGGCCGCCATGCACATAACTGGCCAGTTGGTCTTCGGTCTCGAAACGGGTGAAACGGCGAATGGCCATATTTTCACCCACTTTGCCTACCAGCGCGGCGCGCGTCGTTTCAACCGTGCCCTCGCCCATTGGCAAGTCGGCCAGGGCCGCAACATCGGCAGGGTTCTTTTCAGCGATCAGCTGGGCGACGCTGTTGACAAAATTGATGAAATCTTCGTTTTTGGCAACAAAGTCTGTTTCGCAATTGACTTCAACAACGGCGCCAGTTGTTGCTTCAGGAGCAATATACAAGCCAATCAGGCCTTCGGCGGTCACACGCGACGCGGCTTTGTTGGCTTTGCTACCCAGCTTGACACGCAAAATTTCTTCCGCGCGCGCCATATCGCCCTCTGCTTCGGAGAGGGCTTTTTTGCATTCCATCATGGGGGCGTCGGTTTTTTCCCGTAACTCTTTGACCATTGAGGCGGTAATCACAGCCATGATAACTCCAGTTAAATTTATTGAACGATCCTGCTATGGCAGGAAAGAGATGCGACGCGGAACAGGCCCGTGCCACTCGAAATAGTGACAATAGCAGGTGCGGATGACATGATAGCGGCAAACCGCGCTGCAAGTATTGCCGGATTTGACGAATGCGCCCGTGAGCGACGGGCGCATTGTGCTGCAGTAAAGCTTAGTTGTTTTCCGGTACTTCTTCGACGAACTCTTCTTCACCTTCGACGATGGTTTCAACCACGCCGTTCAGATTCTGCTCGCGGCCTTCCAGAACTGCGTCTGCAATTCCTTTTGCGTACAGCGCGATCGCTTTGGCAGAGTCATCGTTTCCTGGGATCACGTACTCAACACCGTCCGGAGAGTGGTTGGTATCGACAACTGCGATAACGGGAATACCCAGTGTACGGGCTTCCTGGATGGCGATTTTGTGATACCCGACGTCGATAACGAACAACGCGTCAGGTAAGGTGTTCATGTCCTTGATGCCGCCGATGGATTTGTTCAGCTTATCCATTTCGCGATCGAACATCAGACCTTCTTTCTTGCTCATGCGCTCTTTGCTGCCGTCAGCAACAGCCGCTTCCATGTCCTTGAGGCGCTTGATGGACGTTTTGACCGTTTTGAAGTTGGTCATCATGCCGCCCAGCCAGCGGCTGTCTACAAAGGGCATACCGCAACGTGCCGCTTCTTCGGCAATAATTTCACGGGCAGCGCGTTTTGTTCCCACGAGCAGGATGTTGCCGCCACGAGAGGCAATCTGGCGTGCGAATTTCTGGGCTTCCAGAAAGCTGGCAACGGTTTTTTCCAGATTGATAATATGGATTTTGTTACGGTGACCGAAAATGTACTGAGACATTTTGGGGTTCCAGTAACGGGTTTGGTGGCCAAAGTGCACACCAGCTTCAAGCATTTCACGCATTAATGACATGATTTATAACTCCAAAGGGTTAAGTTCCAGCACCGTCTTGATATTGATTTTGTTGTATATAATCAACACCCTAGGAAAAACGGCGCGCTATTAAAATAAAAAACAAACTTCACTGAGACTTTCCAGCATTTTTTCCCGCCACCCGCTCTGGCCTACCTATGAGTCGTCATGCCTTGACGTCGCATTACCTTGGATACCTGACATCTTGGTATTAATGATTGGCATTAATGCCTTTGGTGTTAGTATTCACGTCTTTGGTAATAACGTCTTTTGTATTAAAGGCAATCTCAACTTGGCATTACCAATTCTGACGCACGGCTTTGCAAGCCAGGGCCATTGCCCTGTACACTGTGTGGCACCCCCCGGCAACCCTGATAACTGGCTGCTTTTACCAAAGATTCGCCACACAAATCCGGGAAAGCCTATAATTCTACTATTATTTCACTCATTTACTCAAGCAGTTATGGCCACACTCACAAATCAGCAGGACATTGATGCCATGCGGGCAGCCTGCGAAGACGCCGCCCGGGTCCTCGATCATGTCGCCCCTCAAATCAAACCGGGCATGACCACCGGCGAAATCAACAAAATCTGTCACGATTTTATGACAGAGATGGGCGTCGAATCGGCCACCATCGGCTATCAGCCCCCAGGCTACCCGCCCTTCACCGGCGCCGTATGCACTTCGGTCAACCATGTCATCTGTCATGGCATCCCGGGTGACAAAAAGCTCAAATCGGGCGATGTGCTCAATATTGACGTCACCATCATCAAGAACGGATGGTTCGGCGATACCAGCCGCATGTTCTACGTGGGCGCCCCGTCCATTCTGGCCCGACGCCTGACCGACATCACCTATGAATGCATGTGGCTCGGTATAGAACAAGTGCGTCCCGGCGCAACGCTTGGCGATATCGGCCACGCGATTCAAAAACACGCTGAAAGCAACGGCTTTTCCGTCGTTCGGGAATATTGCGGACATGGTATCGGCCAGCGCTTTCATGAAGACCCACAAGTGCTCCACTATGGCAAACCCGGCGAGGGTCTCACTCTGGAACAGGGCATGGTCTTCACCATCGAACCCATGATCAACGCCGGTCGCCGGGAAACGCGGGTATTGGCGGATCAGTGGACTGTGGTCACCCGCGACCATAGTCTGTCTGCACAGTGGGAGCATACGCTGATCGTGACCGAGAGCGGCTACGATGTATTGACGCGCTCGCCGGGCATGCCTGCCCCGCCTGCTTTCGTCAAGAGCCTGCCCTGACAGCCAGTTTGCACACCATGAGGCCCGAAGGACATTCATGAACACTGTGAGTCCGGCTACCGCGATCCGTAACCGCCTGCAGGCGCAGAAAACACAGGCCGTGGACAATTACCGCCAGCACAGATCGCGTCCGGATTCGCTGCTGGCAGCGCTCAGGAAACACACCGACCAGGCAATGAAGGAGCTGGCCGCCAGTTTTCCCTTGCCCGCCGGCGCCAGCCTGTGCGCAATCGGCGGATATGGACGGGGCGAACTGTTTCCCTATTCGGATATCGATCTGCTTATCCTTTTGCAGCGACCGCCCGAGGATGGCGACAAAGCGCTTCTGGAGCAATTCGTGTCGTCCTTATGGGACCTGGGCCTGGACATCGGCCATAGCGTGCGGACCATCGACGAATGCCTGAGCGAGAGCGCCGCCGATATCACGATTGAAACCGGCTTGCTTGAATTGCGTTTTATTCTGGGCAATCGCAAGCTTGTGTCCGCGCTTGAAGCGCGGTTTCGCGAACAGTTGAATCCCCAGGATTTCTTTCTGGCCAAGCAGCTCGAGCTGCAGCAGCGATACGCACGTTACAGTGAAACGCCCTATTCGCTTGAACCCAATTGCAAGGAATCACCGGGAGGCCTGCGCGATCTACAGATGATTCGGTGGATCAGTCTAGCTGCCGGGCTATCGGGCACCTGGCGCGACCTGGTCACGCACGACATGATGACGCGCGACGAAGCAGCCAAATGCGCCAAATCCGAGCAGGCTTTCAAGCGCTTGCGCATAGACCTGCATTTGCTTGCGGGAAAACGTGACGACCGCCTGATGTTCCATAATCAGCCGCTGCTGGCCGAGGTATACCGCATCAAGGCCACCGATACCCGGCGTCCGAGCGAAATTCTCATGCAGCGCTATTACTGGGCCGCCAGAATTGTCTATCTGATGAACCACATCATGATGCAAAGTTTCCGGGAGTACTTTTTCCCGGTCAAAGATTGCAGTGTCATGATCGATGAAGACTTCTGCCGCGTTGGTCAGCAGCTTGATCTTGTCGCAGACGACGCATTCGAGCGCAAACCGCAACTGCTTCTGAAAGCCTTTCTGGTATTGCAACAGCACCCGGAAGTCAATGACATGTCGGCCAAGCTACAACGACAGATCTGGAGCTCACGCCACAGGATCGACGCACAGTTTCGCCGCAATCCGGTGAACAAATGGCTGTTTCTACAAATACTGCAGCAGCCCACCGGCATCGTGCACAGCTTCAGACGAATGACCATGCTCAGCATTTTGCCCCAGTACATTCCGGTATTTCGGAAAATCGTGGGACAAATGCAGCACGACCTGTTTCACGTATACACCGTTGACCAGCACACACTGATGGTGATCCGCAATATTCGCCGCTTCACCATGCCCGAACATGCCCAGGAATATCCGCTGGCCAGCCGGCTGATTGCCGACATGGACCAGCACTGGCTGCTGTATGTGGCCGCCCTGTTTCATGACATCGCCAAAGGGCGTGGCGGCAATCACTCGACACTGGGTGCATTGGAAGTGCGTAAATTCGCCCGCGACCACAATCTGGATCCGCAAGATCGCGCGCTGGTCGAGTTTCTGGTAGTACACCATCTGACTATGTCTGCGTTCGCCCAGAAACGGGATCTGTCCGAGCCCTCGGTTATCCAGGAGTTTGCCGATATCGTAGGCACGGAACGCCGCCTGACCGCCCTTTATTTGCTCACTGTCGCCGATATTCGCGGCACCAGCCCCAAAGTCTGGAACGCCTGGAAAGGCAAATTGCTTGAAGACCTGTACCATTACACCCTGACCGCCTTGGGAACCAACGTTTTCGACCGGCAATCGGTACTGACGCAACGCAAGAATGACGCGATCGCGCTGGTACGTTTTTCGGGCATCAGCGACGAGGACCGGGATCGGTTCTGGAATACCCTGGATGTAGCCTATTTTTTACGGCACGAAGCCAGAGATATCGCCTGGCATACCCGCCTTCTGTATCGCATGCTACCGCAGGTAGGGGCCCAGGTCCGCGCCCGTCCTACCGAAAATAACGAAGGCATTCAGGTGATGGTGTACACACCCGATCGCCTCGATCTGTTTGAGCAAATCTGCTCGTATTTCTACGAACAACGCATTGATATTCTGGACGCCCGCATCCACACGACGCGCCAGGGCTACGCGCTGGACAGTTTCGTGGTGGACAGTGCAGCCATTGACGCGGACATCCGCTCCAATGTGCCGCTGATCGAACACGGCTTGCGCAACCGGCTGAACACGCCGCTGCCGGCACAGAATGAACCCTTGACCTTAAAGAGCAACCGCTATGTCGTGGGCGCCAATGTTCGCCGCTCGCGCACGTTCCCGCTGGTGCCTCTTATTGAACTTTTGCCTGATGAAAACAGTCAGTATTGGCGATTGTCAATTACAGCGATGGACAGCCCTGGTATTCTTTATGCGCTTGCCAACACCTTCAAGCGGCACCAGATTAACCTGCAAATGGCCAAGGTCATGACACTGGGAGACCGGGTCGAGGATATTTTCATTCTCGGCGGCAATGCGCTGGATAATCCTCGCACCCAAATGCAGTTTAAACGTGACTTGCTGACCGCAATCAACAACCTGACCGCGCAGAAATAAAACAACAATGAGCATTAATGAATATATCCTGATTTTCAGCCGCAGTTTTCTGTTTGTCCTTGCCACGCTGCTGCCTATCGTAAACCCACCCGCAGTTGCGCCCATCTTCCTGACCATGACCGAAGGGGCCAGCGCCTCAACCCGCAAGCTGCTGGCCAAGCGCATTTCAATCAACGTTTTTGTGATGCTCACGCTTGCCGCGCTGTTTGGCAATATGGTATTGAGTTTTTTCGGCCTCTCGCTGCCCATTGTCCGTCTCGGTGGCGGCCTGCTGGTCGTGGCCAGTGCCTGGCAACTGGTCAATGCGAAAGATCCGGATACCGATGCCCATGAAAAACTGGTGGAAAATTATTCGCAGGAAAAAGTAAAGTCCAGCGCCTTCTACCCGCTCACCTTCCCGATCGCCTGCGGGCCGGGCAGTATATCGGCGGCTATTACCGTTGGGGCTTCCTTTGATTTTATCAGCGCAGGCGCGGGCGTCATGAGCGTGAGCGCCATGATCCTGGCGGTGATCAGCGTCAGCACTATCCTGTTTTTCTGCCTGCGTTTTGCCGCGCGCTTTCTTGCCCGTCTGGGCGCTTCAGGGACCGCCGTATTCATGCGGCTGTCCGCTTTCATTCTGCTGTGTATCGGCGTCCAGATTATGTGGGACGGCGCACATGAGCTGATCATGCGCCTGTTTGCCGATATTTATTCAACCTACTCCAGAACCTCTCTATGACCCAGTCTCGCCTGAATCTCATTGCCCTGCTCTGCCTGCTTGCATTGGCTGTTGCACTTGTCAGCCAGCATGTTTTCAACATGCCGCCTTGCGCATGGTGTGTGCTGCAGCGGCTCATTCTGTTGCTTATCGCGGGGGTCTGCCTGCTGGGCAACCTGATTCCGGGGGCTGCAAAGCGCATGATGGCCCTGTTGTCCTTCGCATTGTCCATCGCCGGTATCGTAGCAGCATGGTATCAGCATACGGTTGCGGCAGAAATGGTGTCATGCGACCGTACATTTGCTGACATATTTATGTCCAGAACCACCGGACTCGATAGCCTGGCGCCCTGGCTTTTCGGCATTTATGCCACCTGCATGGACGCCAAAGTGAGTGTGCTTGGCGTTGAATATGTCCTGTGGGCGTTACTGTTGTTTGTCGTATTGCTCGTGTTGAGTGGCTACGCATTGTTCGGGAAAACACAGCGCACTTCCCGCATATAGCATAACAGCCTCCGGCGTCGGCCGCAGACCGTTTTAGTGATGACCCGCCGACGCATCCGAGGCCAATACGTTATGCGACAGGCGCCGGTCCTGTTTCATGCCGAACCATAATCCAGCCTGACCCAGGATAGCGGTGCATGCAAGCACCGTAAATGCCGTGAGCGCGGGATCATCTCCAAGCCCGACCAGCGACGTACAGATGGCCCCCACCAACATTTGTGTAAAACCATACAAGCCTGCTGCCGAGCCAATCAAATGACGATCCACACTCAGCCCCTTGGTCAGGGCCGCCGGGCTTGCAATGCCAGCGCCGATTGCAAATACGAACATCAGCGCTGTCACGCTAACGATATGCAGCAGATCGGCCAGCGTAGAGGCCAGCAGCAGCAAGGCCGCAACAACACTTAGCGCATTGCCGCCAATCAGCAGTCGCTCAAGCGAATAGCGACCGATCAGTTGCCGCGTCGCCGCATTTCCTACCGACAGCCCAACGATCAACAGGGCCAGATATATGCCTACTTCTTGTACGGATCGATGCAAATCCATCGTAATGATGAAAGGCGCGGCGGCAATAAAGGAATAAATGGCAGTCGTGGCGCAGCCACCGCCAAACGCATAAGCCAGAAACGACGGAGAACGCAGCAACGATTTGTAATCCAAGGCCAAAGCGGCCGGCCTCACTTTACCCGTTGGCGCACCGGTTTCCGGCAGCAATCGCCAGGTCGAAAGCAAAGTAATGACGCCCAGCAATACGAGTGCATAGAAAACAGCGCGCCAACCGAATTGCAAGGTAAGGAACGACCCTAGCAACGGGGCCAGACCCGGCCCGGCCATCATGATCAGGTTGAGTAACGCCTGGTCCTTGACCGCACTATCGCCTGCCGCCGTATCGCGTACAATGGCCCGCCCCAGCGCCAGGCCGGCACATCCGCCCAACGCCTGAAACAGCCGCGCCAACACCAGCGTAGACTCGCTTTGCGATAAGGCCGCTGCCACGCCGGCCAGCACATAGATCGACAGGCCGGCAAGCAGCATCGGGCGCCGGCCGAACCCATCCGAGAGCGGACCATAGATCAGCTGGCCGAAAGCCAGGCCAAGTATATACAGGCTGATCGTCATTTGCATGGCGCTCATGCTGGCGCCAAGATCGGCCGCAGCATCCGGCATGGCCGGCACAAACATATGCATGGCCAGGGTGCCGCTCAGCGTTACCAGCACCAACAGCCACAATGGCGCGCGTATGACGATTTTTTCAGGCATGAGAATCGGTGCCATCCGTATCAGACCAGAGCGCGCCGTCCAGTGATTCCAGTGTGTCCAGAAGCTGTTGCAATACCGTTCGGGTTGTTTCCAGATCTGCGTCATCAATATCCAGGAATAGGCGACGCCGGCCTTCATGCACTACCCGCTCGACGCTGGATACTGTTTGCCGACCGGTATCGGTCAGGTGGATGATTTTTTCACGCCGGTCCGTGCCTTCCAGACGTTGGATGTAACCCGCAGTTTGCAGACCCTCGAGCAGACGCACCACCGATGAGCTATCGAGCCCCATCAGCGCGGCCAGATCCTTTTGACGCAATGTCTGCGCTGCCCTTGCAATGTACAGCAACGGTAACCAGGTAGCCTCGGTCAGCCCCAAAGGCTGCAGGCGGCGATCCAGTGCCCTGCGCCACTGACGATTGATTTGTCCCGAAAGAGAGAGAAGCATTCGTCCGCAATCAGGTTTTGTGGTTGTATTGGAGAGAGACATAAGTGACTTATCAATAGATGATATGTCAATTATATTCCGAAACACACCAGACGACAATGAATCGGCATTACCGACGCAAATGGGATAATTCTTGGGAATAATTCTGTGATCTGCTAACGTTCGCCGCAATGACGCCCTTTTAAATCCAACGGCACTTGTTTGGTCAGATTCATAGCGCCCGTTATGAACACGGCTCTACGGTATAAATAGCGTCCCTGCTGCTTTGCACAGACAGGGACTAAAGCGCACACTACGCTTAAACGTTCGCTGCGTACCCCATATTAAATTGCAGGCCGCCAACCGCCTGGCCTTCCTTGACCTGATGCCTGGTCAGGCGCAGTCTTTCCAGATAAGCGCTATCAACATCGCCAGTAACATATTGGCCGTCAAAGCAGGAGGCTTCAAACTGAGTGAGCGCCGGATTCAAATCCGAAATGGCCGCTTTCAGGTCAGCCAGGTCCTGATACACCAGGCCGTCTGCGCCAATCTCGGCTGCAACTTCTTCAGGCGTTCTGCCGTTGGCGATCAAATCATCCTGGGTTGGCATGTCAATACCGTAGACATTGGGAAAACAGACAGGAGGCGCGGCCGAGGCGAAAAACACTTTCCGGGCTCCGGCCGCCCTTGCCATCTCGACAATCTCGCGACTGGTCGTGCCACGTACAATGGAGTCATCCACCAGCAGCACATTTTTGTCCTTAAACTCAACACTCATGGCGTTCAATTTCTGGCGGACCGATTTTTTGCGTACCGCCTGCCCGGGCATAATAAAGGTGCGACCCACATACCGGTTCTTGATGAACCCTTCACGATACTCAAGCTTGAGCTTGGAGGCCAGCTGCATTGCGGCCGGCCTGGAAGAATCAGGAATGGGCATCACGACATCAATTTCCCGCAAGCGTAACTGCCTGGCCACTTTATCGGCAAGGTACTCACCCATCTTCAGGCGTGCATTGTAGACATTTACGCCATTAATGGTGGAATCGGGGCGGGCAAAATAGACATACTCGAAAATGCAGGGCGTGAGCACCGGATTGTCGGCGCATTGCTGCTCATGCGCATTACCATCCAAGTCAATGAACACGGCTTCGCCGGCACCAATATCACGAACGAAATCAAACCCGCTACCTTCAAGCGCAACCGATTCAGATGCCACCATCCACTCCGCGCCCAGTTCGGATTCGTACTTACCCAAACAGAGCGGCCGGATGCCAAATGGATCGCGGAAAGCCAGCAACCCATATCCGGCAATTTGCGCAACCACCGAGTACGCCCCCTTGACTCGCCGGTGCAATGCAGCCACAGCGCTGAAGATCGCGGCCGGATCCAGGGTGCTGCCCTTTGCAGCCGATTGCAGTTCATGCGCCAGTACATTGAGCAAGACTTCAGAATCTGAATTGGTATTGATATGGCGCTGATCTACATTGAACAGCGACTCGCGCAGTTCACGCCAGTTGGTCAGATTGCCATTGTGGGCAAACGTAATGCCGAAAGGCGCGTTGACATAAAATGGCTGCGCCTCTTCCAGCGAATCGCTGGAGCCGGCCGTTGGATAACGCACCTGTCCGATACCGGAATGGCCAGGCAGATCGCGCATATTGCGAGTGCGAAATACGTCGCGCACCAGGCCATGGGCCTTGTACATATTGAAGTGGTTGCCGTAGGCGGTCGCAATGCCGGCTGCATCCTGTCCACGATGTTGCAGTAACAGCAGACTGTCGTATACCAGTTGATTCACTGGACCGCGCCCGACGATACCGATAATTCCGCACATAAAAAGCCTATCCTGAAAAATACGAGAGAGAAAACTAAGGGAAGAAAACTAAGGGAAGAAAACTAATAAGGTAAATACGACCCGATGCTGTCTGGCAGGCGCAGCTTGATTTCATGCACCGCCATCATCGCCATGGGTGAAAATCTGGCATTGACCCACCAGGGCTCCTTGGGAAATGGCGTATAACCAGCAAGTACAACCAGTATCAGGATAATCATGACACCACGGGCGATGCCGAACAAAATGCCGAGCCCCTGATCGGCCGGTCCCAGGCCCGTGGCCTCAATCAGGGTTGCCAGCGTCACATTGACCAGACCGACAACCAGTAAAATGGCGATAAATACCACCGCGTACCCGATGCCCATGCTGATCAGCGCGTTGTTGATGTATTGCATCACCCAGGGATAAACCACCGGGCCCCACCAGATCGCGCCAATAAATGCGGCAGCATAAGCGATTAATGAGAAGGCTTCTTTAAGAAACCCTCTCATTAATCCAAGGAGCCCCGAGATCGCGATAATCCCAAGGCAGGTGTAATCAAATTCGGTCACTTCGATGCATGGATATCAATTCGACGAGATGAAACCGTTGTCATAACCCAGTGAACGAAGGCGGGTTTGCGCTGCCTGTGCAGCCTCACGTGATTTGAACGGGCCTACGCGCAAACGATAAATCTGCTTGCCGTTTACGACAGAATTCTGAACATATACATTGGATACGCCCTCGGTAGCCAGTTTGCTGCGGCGGCTTTGTGCGTCATCCGCAGAGCCGTAGGAAGCGATCTGCAGCGAATAATCTCCCGAGGTGACCTTGGGTTTGCTTTTCTCCGCCTGTGCAGGTTCACGGCCTTCCAGGATAGCCAGCGCACGGGAGCCATCATCGGTACGGTTGCTGTCCCTGATCACGCCAGGCTTTTTAGGCTGCTCAGCGGCTTTGTTGGCTGCGGCCTTTTTGCGTTCTGCCGCCCTTTTGGCATCTGCCTGGGCTTTAGCCTGAGCAGCAGCTTCCTGCTTTGCCTGCTCGGCCTGATCCTCAGGCGTTACCGGCTGGTTTGCGGTACCCGAAGCGATGGATCGGTTCGGATCAATGGCTTCGGTCAGCCCTGTCAATCCCGGCTCCTGGGTTTCCGGCGCTACTCCCGGGTCCTGCGGCTGCTCAGCGGTCCCTGCAGCGACCGATCCTGTCACCGGTGGAGTCTGCGGCACACTGCCATCAACGGTAGCCTGCTGTGATGTGGAACTTGGACCGCTGGATTCAACGCCCGGCGTTGTCGTCACGGACAGGGAATTGCTGTCGCTGCCCCCGCCCGATACCAAGGGCGGTTTCTGGGCCGGCGTCGGCGTACTGTCTGTGCCGCCGGTATCGAGCACCATAGGCACGATAATGATCGCGGCCAGAACAAGAATAATCGCGCCGATCAGCCGGTTTCTGGCCTTGACCCGCAGGTCATTTGCCTGGTTCTGCTCAGACTGGGTACGGCGTTGTCCCGGCCGATTATTATCTTGTGAATTGAATAAACCCATAACTTATTCCCGACTATTTATAAAGATAAGCTTCAGACGGCTGGACGCCCCAAATGCTGTAAAACTGCGGCCACGGTTAAAAACGAGCCAAACACGACTATTCTATCATTGTCGGCGGCCTTTGAACGCGCAGAATCATAGGCAGCAGCCGGAGAATCGAAAACCGTTACGGTTGGTAACCCTTCTGCATCGGCCGGCAACTGCCCGCGCACTCTTTCGGCGATATCATGGCCGCTACGACTGCGCTCGCCATCAAGGCTGGCGCAATACCAGTGATCCACCTTGCGGCCGAACTTTTTGATGATCTCGTCGCAATCCTTGTCATTGACCATGCCGACCACCGCATGGGTATAGGGAAAATAGGCCATGCTATCAAGATTGTGAGCAAGCACTGCCGCTGCATGCGGGTTGTGCGCCACGTCGAGCACCACGGTAGGCTGTCCGGGAATAATCTGAAAGCGTCCGGGCAGCGCCGCCTGAATCAAGCCCTGGCGCACCGACTGCTGTGGAACAGCAAGCCGGTCCCGCAACGACTCGATTGCCGCCAGCGCAGCCGAAGCATTGAGCAACTGATTAGCGCCACGCAAGGCGGGATACGCCAGCGCATTGCGCCGCTGGTTGCGGCCGGCAAAAGCCCATTGCTGCTTGTCGGCCGAATAGTTGAAATCGTGTCCGAACAGCCACAGATCCGCTTCAATCTCGCGGGCGTAGTCCAGCACTGACTGCGGCGGCTGCGGGTCGCTGCAAATGGCCGGCTTTCCCTTGCGGAAAATATGCGCCTTTTCCCAGCCGATTTTCTCCCGGGTATCCCCGAGCCATTCGATATGATCAACATCGACGCTGGTAACGATGGAGCAATCTGCATCCACGATATTGACTGCGTCCAGTCGCCCGCCCAGGCCGACTTCAAGAATGGCCACGTCGGTTTGGTGTTCCTTGAACAGCAACAGCGCAGCCAGCGTGGTGTATTCGAAGTAGGTGAGAGATATTTCGCCGCGCGCCATCTCGATGTGCGCCAGTTGTCGGACGATTTGCTCGTCTGTAGCCAGTTCGCCACGAAGACGGATGCGTTCATTGAAATCGATCAGATGCGGAGAGGTATACAGGCCGGTTTTGTATCCGGCGGCCAGATAAATGGCCTCGAGCATGGCGCAGGTGGAGCCTTTGCCGTTGGTGCCGCCCACAATGATTTTGACGCCGCCGCCCTCACAGGCCTGCAGGCGCTGGGCTACCGTTCTGACCCGGTCCAGGCCGAGCTCGATTGCCGTGGGGTGCAGCGATTCAAGATAAGCTAGCCAATCGGCCAGCGAGTGCTTACTAGTAGGAACGGCAGACATAATAAAAATGAAATACCCGAAAGCAGAATTTTAAGTCATCAAAATGAAAAACACCCCTATTTTCGGCGTTAACCGGAAATAAGAGTGTTCTTCACTTGCCTGCAGCCTGTGCAGTCCGCAGAAAACCAGATGACACGACAGTATCCTGCTGCGACAACAACGGCGCATACTATGTGCAGCTGCCATCAGTGGCCGCACAAGCCAACCGGTCTACTTGCGTTTGACCGGAGGCAAATCGGTACATGTACCATGCGCGACCTCTGCCGCCATGCCCACCGATTCGCCAAGCGTAGGATGAGGATGAATGGTCTTGCCGATATCAACGGAATCGGCACCCATCTCCACGGCCAGGGCCACTTCGGAAATCAGGTCGCCGGCATGGGTGCCCACGATGCTGCCGCCAATGATTCGATGGGTCTCGGCGTCAAATAGCAACTTGGTAAAGCCTTCGGAGCGACCATTGGCAATGGCCCGGCCCGACGCCGCCCATGGGAACACGCCCTTTTCGTACTTGATGCCCTGCGTCTTGGCTTCTTCCTCTGTTAAACCTGCCCAAGCCACTTCCGGATCGGTATAGGCAACAGAAGGAATAACGCGGACATCAAAATAACTCTTGTGCCCTGCGATGACTTCGGCAGCCACATGCGCTTCATGCACGGCCTTGTGCGCCAGCATGGGTTGGCCCACGATATCGCCAATGGCAAAAATATGCGACACGTTGGTACGCATCTGCTCATCAACTTCAATGAACCCGCGCTCAGACACTTGAACCCCAGCCTTGTCGGCCCCGATTTTTGCCCCGTTGGGAGAACGCCCCACCGCCTGCAAAACCAGATCATATCTTTGTGGCTCGGCAGGCGCCGCTTCACCCTCGAACGTGACCCAGATACCATCGGGCTTGGCCTGGGCCGCAACCGTTTTGGTTTTGACCATGATCTGATCGAAACGGTCTTCGTTTTTCTTTTGCCATACCTTGACCAGATCGCGATCTGCGCCCTGCATCAGGCCATCGAGCATTTCAACAACATCCAGGCGTGCGCCAAGCGCGGAATAGACCGTGCCCATTTCCAGGCCGATAATGCCGCCGCCTATAATCAGCATTTTTTCCGGAATGCTTTTCAGTTTCAAGGCACCGGTGGAATCGACGATCCTTTCGTCTTCCGGCAGAAACGGCAGTTTCACCGACTGACTGCCAGCCGCAATAATGGCGTGCTTGAAGGCCACTGTTTCGCTTGATCCATCATCTTTCTTCACAGTCAAATGATGTTCGTCGGCAAACTCGCCCAACCCCTGAATCACCTTGACCTTGCGCGCCTTGGCCATGCCGGTCAGACCACCGGTAAGTGTGGAAACCACCTTGTCCTTGCTGGCTCGCAGCTTGTCCAGATCGATGGTCGGTTCACCAAAGGTGATGCCGTTCTGAGAAAGGTGTTTCGCCTCTTCCAGTACGGCTACGCTGTGCAGCAGTGCTTTGGAGGGGATGCATCCGACGTTCAGACATACGCCGCCCAGTGTGGCGTAGCGTTCGACCAGCACCACGTTTAGTCCCAGGTCGGCGGCACGGAACGCAGCCGAATAACCGCCAGGACCGGCGCCCAGTACAAGCACGTCGCAACCGTCCGCAGGCGCCGATGCCACAGGCGCGTACTTGACCTCGCTGCGAGCAGCAACGTCTGTGGATTTTTTGTCACCCGTATCCGGCGCTGGCGACTTGCTTGGCGAATCACTGGCACTGTCCCGTGTTTTGCCCTCGTCGCCAGCATCAGCCGCTTTCTGAGCCGCAGCCGCATCGCTTTTTGCAGCAGGCTGCGCCTTGTCCTGCGCCGCTGGCTTGTCGCTGGCAGCCTGTGCACCTGCCGCGGCAGCTTCAAGCATCAAAATTACGTCGCCCTCGGCAACCTTGTCACCCACTTTGACCGACAGGGACACAACTTTGCCGGCAGCCGAAGATGGGATTTCCATGGATGCCTTGTCCGACTCAACGGTAATCAGGCTCTGTTCTTCCTTGACCGTATCGCCTTCGGCGACCAGTACTTCGATAACCTCTACCGCATCGAAGTCGCCGATATTGGGTACCTTGATTTCTACTTGACTCATCAGTATCTCCGTCAGATCAGGACACGGCGGAAATCCGCCAGAACTGCAGCCAGATACGCGTTAAAGCGCGCTGCAGCGGCACCGTCGATCACACGATGGTCATAGGAAAGCGACAGCGGCAACATCAGGCGCGGTGCAAATTCCTTACCGTTCCATACCGGCTGCATGGACGATTTGGAGACGCCCAGAATGGCCACTTCGGGCGCATTGATAATAGGCGTAAAGCTTGTGCCGCCAATACCACCGAGCGAACTGATGGAAAAACACCCGCCCTGCATTTGGGCTGGCGACAATTTGCCATCCCGCGCCAGTTTGGCCAGCTCGGTCATTTCCTTGGCAATCTGGCTGACCGCTTTTTTGTCGGCATCGCGAATCACCGGCACGACCAGACCATTTGGCGTATCGGCTGCAAATCCGACATGAAAGTACTGCTTGAGCACCAGATTATCACCACTGAGCGAGGCGTTAAATTCCGGAAATTTCTGCAGTGCCGACACCACGGCCTTGATCAGGAACGCCAGCATGGTGAACTTGATGCCGGCCTTTTCATATTCCTTGTTCATGGCAACCCGGAAGGCTTCCAGTTCGGTAATATCGGCCTGCTCGTTATTTGTCACATGCGGAATCATGACCCAGTTCCGATGCAGGTTGGCGCCGGAAATTTTCTTGATACGCGACAAAGGCTTGCTTTCTATCGGTCCGAATTTGGAGAAGTCAATATTCGGCCAGTCCAGAACACTTAAACCGCCACCGCCAACTTGCGAACTGGTGGTCGTAGAAGACGTACTGGTGGCCACAGAAAGCGCGGCCTTGACGAATTTTCGAACATCGTCTTGCGTAATGCGCTGCTTTTCTCCGGAACCGGTAATCTGGGTCAGATCCACACCCAGTTCGCGGGCGAATTTCCGAACCGATGGCGAAGCATGCGGCAAACTGCGGGCAGATACGGCAGAGCCGAAAGCAGCCGTTGGTGAAACGCGTTGCTGCGCAGCGCCGCTTGCCTGTGGCGCAGGCGCCTTGGCAGCAGCAGCCAGCTCGCCCTGGGCCTTGTCGACATTGCTATCGGCAGGCTTGCTCTTTGTCTCGGCAGGCGCCGCAGCCGCTTTGGCAGAACCACCGCCAGACTTGAGCTTGACAATGGCCGTGCCTTTGGCCACTTTGTCACCCACCTTGACCAGCACCGCCTCAACTTCCCCGTCGTCAGACGAAGGAATTTCCATGGATGCCTTATCCGACTCCACGGTAATCAGGCTTTGCTCCTGCTTGACTTTATCGCCCGGCGCAACCAGCACTTCAATCACTTCTACCTCGCTGAAGTCGCCGATATCCGGCACCGTCACCTCCAGCGTGGCGCTGCCACTTTCGGCGCCAGCCTGCTGTGCTGCCTCTTGCTGCTCAGCAGGCTCCTCCTTGTCCGCCTGCGCAGGTTCGTCTGCGCCCGAGGTGCGTTCCTGAGAGTCGCTTGCAGCATCGTTCGCCGCATTCCCGGCGGCAGGCTTGCTGTCGTCCGCAGCCTGCTCTGCTTCGAGGGTCAGAATAACCTTGCCTTCAGCCACTTTGTCGCCAACCTTGACGCTGACCTCTTTAACAACGCCTGAAGCCGAAGCAGGAATTTCCATGGATGCCTTCTCCGACTCAACAGTGATCAGGCTTTGCTCTTCCTTGATGGTATCGCCCGGCGCCACCAGCAACTCAATGACTTCCACCTCACTGAAATCACCAATGTCCGGAACCTTAATTTCGATTACATTGCTCATAATGATCTGCCTTATGCGTGGTGAGGATTGGCTTTGTTGGGGTCAATGCCATATTTCTGAATGGCTTCGCTCACTTTTGATTTATCGATCGTACCATCGTCGGCCAGCGCCTTGAGCGCAGCCAGAACAACGAAATGACGATCCACTTCAAAGTGCTCACGCAGTTTGTAACGGAAGTCGGAACGGCCGAATCCGTCGGTGCCCAGCACCCGGTATGTGCGCCCCTTGGGCATAAAGTCCCGCACCTGGTCAGCAAACAGTTTCATATAGTCGGTCGACGCAATGATCGGACCTTCTGCCGTTTCCAGCTGCTTGGTAACGTAAGGCACTTGCGGTTTGCCATTGGGGTTGAGCAGGTTGTGACGATCCACGTCCAGGCCTTCGCGGCGCAGCTCGGTAAAACTGGTAACGCTCCACACATCCGAAGAAATATCCCAGTCCTGCTTGAGCAGTTCCTGGGCTTTCATGACCTCGCGCAAAATGGTACCCGACCCCATCAACTGGACATGATGCTTGCCGCCACTTGTGGACTGCAGTTTGTACATACCCTTGATAATGCCTTCTGCATCGCCCTCTTTGAGGCCAGGCTGGGCATAGTTTTCATTCATCAGCGTGATGTAGTAATACACGTTTTCCTGATTTTCAACCATGCGCTTCAGACCATGCTGCATGATCACAGCCACTTCGTGCGCAAAAGTCGGATCGTAGCTGACGCAATTTGGAATGGTTGAAGAAAGAATATGACTGTGGCCATCTTCGTGCTGCAAACCTTCGCCATTGAGCGTGGTGCGACCGGCCGTACCGCCAAGCAGGAAGCCGCGACTTTGCATATCGCCGGCAGCCCAGGCCAGATCGCCAATCCGCTGGAATCCGAACATCGAGTAGTAGATGAAGAACGGAATCATGATGCGATTGTTGGTCGAATAGGATGTCGCCGCGGCAATCCACGAAGCAAATGCCCCCGCCTCGTTGATCCCTTCCTGCAGCAACTGGCCGTCGGCCGATTCCTTGTAATACATCACCTGATTTTTATCCACAGGCGTGTACTTCTGTCCTTCCGGCGCATAAATACCGATTTGGCGGAACAACCCTTCCATACCAAAGGTGCGCGATTCGTCGGCCAGAATCGGTACAACCCGCTCACCAAGCTGTTTGTCGCGCAGCAGCTGATTCAAAAAGCGCACAAACGCCTGGGTTGTTGAAATTTCACGACCTTCGCTGGTCGGCTCGAGCACGGCCTTGAAAACATCCAGTGCCGGCACTTTGAGTTTTTCGTCCGCCAGGGGACGACGGCTTGGGTAGTACCCGCCCAATTTCTCGCGCTGCTGGCGCAGATACTTCATTTCAGGCGAATCTTCAGAGGGCTTGTAATACGGCAGGTTTTCAAGCTGTTCGTCGGCTATCGGGATATTGAAACGGTCGCGGAAGCCCTTGAGCGAATTGATGTCCAGTTTCTTTTGCTGGTGAGCCGGGTTCTGACCCTGCGCGATTGCGCCCAGACCATAGCCCTTGATGGTTTTGGCCAGAATGACGGTAGGCTGGCCGACCGAATTCTTGGCAGCGTCAAATGCAGCATATACTTTGTAGGGGTCGTGACCGCCACGGTTTAAGCGCCAGATTTCCTCGTCGCTCATGCGGCTGACCATTTCCAGCAGGCGCGGGTCCTTGCCGAAGAAGTGTTCGCGAACATAGGCGCCATCATTGGCCTTGCAGGCCTGGTATTCGCCATCAACGGTTTCCTGCATGACTTTGCGCAGAATGCCTTCCTTGTCGCGCGCCAACAGTGGATCCCAGTAACCGCCCCAGATGAGCTTGATCACATTCCAGCCGCTGCCGCGAAATTCCCCTTCCAACTCCTGGATGATTTTGCCGTTGCCGCGTACCGGTCCGTCAAGACGCTGCAGGTTGCAGTTGATCACGAAAATCAAGTTATCCAGTTTTTCACGCGCAGCCAGGCTGATGGCGCCCAGGGATTCGGGTTCATCCATTTCGCCATCACCGCAGAATACCCAGACCTTGCGTTTGCTGGTGTCGGCGATGCCGCGGGCGTGCAGGTACTTCAGGAAACGGGCCTGATAAATGGCCATCAATGGACCCAGGCCCATGGAGACAGTTGGAAACTGCCAGAATTCCGGCATGAGCTTGGGATGCGGATAGGAAGGCAGACCCTTGCCGCCCACTTCCTGGCGGAAGTGGTCCAACTGGTCTTCGGTCAGGCGCCCTTCAAGATAGGCGCGTCCGTACACACCGGGTGAAGAGTGACCCTGGAAATACACCAGATCGCCGCCATGATCTTCGGTCGCAGCGTGCCAGAAATGATTCTGGCCGCAACCGATCATGGTTGCCAGCGAAGCAAAAGACGCGATATGGCCGCCCAGATCGCCACCATCCTCAGGATTGTGTTTATTGGCCCTGACCACCATCGCCATGGCATTCCAGCGCACATAAGAGCGGATACGCTCTTCCATGGCCATGTTGCCGGGATGTCGCGGTTCAAGTCCAGGCGGAATGGTATTCACATAGGCTGTATGGGGGGAATACGGAATGTTGGAGCCGGACCTGCGTGCCAGATCGGTCAGTTGCTCGAGCAAAAAGTGCGCGCGTTCAGGGCCCTCTCTGTCCAGTACTGCTTCCAGTGAATCGAGCCATTCCTGGGTTTCTACGCTATCCACATCTGTGGATTTGCCTGTCTGAGGTTTATCTGATGTAGACATTCAGTTCTCCATATCGATTTTTTATGCTGGCCACGGCACTATCGTGTTTGTGTAACCATACCATTTTCGGTGCGCAGGACAACCCGGTTTGCGGGTTTGTACACCTGACTGGTGCCCATTCTAAAAGAGCGGGCCGCCTCTGACAAGAAATATTTTATATAATGATATTGCATTTTATAATGTGAAATTTACATTGCAGCGCAACATGACTAAATGACAAAATTTGCACAGTTGCTGTGAATTTGCATTTAACTCCTTTAAAATGTCCAGGTTACGAATTGTGATCATGAGCATGCCCGAATTACCAAGCAAATCTTTGCTTACCTCGTCTTTTTACGATAGCGCAAAATTCAGAAAACGCGGCCTGTACTGGATCACCCCCGTTTTTGTTCTGGTGCTGTATCTGCTGGTTATGGCCGGTTTTTTCTGGCTGCAGCGTTTGCACAGCCAAAGCGTCATGTTCATTACCATGGACGAAGAAACCCGACAGCAGCGGCTGCTTTTTTTCGTCATCGCCCTCTCCCTGATCATCATTATCAGCCTGCTCGCGTTATGGCGCTATACGCGTTTTCGCTCACATGCCGAAGCTGCCCTGCAGGCTGAAACCAGTTTTCGCCGCGCCATGGAAAACTCCATGTCAACCGGCATGCGCGTGCTGGACATGCAGGGCCGTATTGCCTACGTGAATCCAGCCTTTTGTCGCATGATGGGATGGAACGAGGCTGATCTGCTGGGCAAAAGCACGCCCTTTCCCTATTGGGTGCCCGGTCGCTACGACGAACACCAGCGCACGCTCGATATCCTGATGTCCGGAAAAACGCCCAGCACCGGTCTGGAAGTCGAGGCGCAGCGCCGCGACGGCTCGCGCTTTACTTCGCGCATGTACGTCTCTGCCCTGCGCGATCCCAATGGCGAGCAGATCGGCTGGATGACCTCCATGACCGACATTACCGAACCCAAACGTGTGCGCGAAGCCCTGGCGGCGGCCCACGAGCGCTTCATGACGGTTCTCGAAGGGCTTGATGACGCCATCTCCGTAGTGGCAGATACAGTGAACGGACGCGAGTTGTTGTTTGCCAACCGTACCTATCGCCGCCTTTTCGGCTCCCAGCCCCAGGGCCATGCCGAACTGCTGGCCGGCCGGCGCGGCCGTTTTACCGAAGACTCGATCGAACAATATGCGCCCAGTGTCAACAGCTGGTTTGAAGTGCAGCATCGCATGCTGGTCTGGACCGATGGCCGGCGCGTTCGCCTGCAGGTGGCGCGCGACATTACCGAGAGACGCAAACATGAAGAAGAGTCGCGCAACCAGCAGGAAAAAATCCAGCTCACCAGCCGCCTGACCACCATGGGCGAAATGGCCTCATCGCTTGCGCACGAACTGAACCAGCCGCTGACCGCCATTGCCAATTACAATATGGCCGCTGTGGCCATGCTCAAATCAGGGCGGGCTACCAACGAATCGCTGCTTTCAGCACTGGAAAAGGCGGCAAACCAAGCTGAGCGCGCCGGCAAAATTGTCAGTCGCATCCGCGAATTCGTCAAACGCAGTGAACCACGCCGCCAGCGCGTACCGGTTGAAGAGATTGTCGAACATGCACTGGACTTCGCCGAAATCGATGCGCGCAAGCGGCAGATTCGTATCGAAGCCATTATTCCCGATCATGTCCCCCATGTGCTGGCAGACCCGATTCTGATCGAACAGGTGCTGCTGAATCTGGTCAAGAACGGCCTGGAAGCGATGAACCACTCCGAGCATGACCTGCTGACCGTGGAAATAAAACAGCAGAACCCGCTGGTCGAATTTGTCGTGACCGATCGTGGCCATGGCATACAGGAGCCCGAACGACTGTTCGAGCCTTTTTTCAGTACCAAATCCGAAGGGCTGGGAATGGGCCTGAATATATGTCGCACCATTATCGAGTCACACCATGGCAGACTCTGGGCACAGGCCAATCCAGACGGAGGCACCCTGTTTCATTTCACCCTGCCCTGTGCTCCACAAGAGCCCAATGACACACCTATCAAAGAGGAATTAACCGTATGAATAACCCAAGCAGCATTGTATATATCGTAGATGATGACGAAGCAGTGCGTGATTCGCTGCGCTGGCTCCTCGAGGCCAACGGCTATCAGGTCGTGGCCTTCGACAGCGCGGAAAAATTCCTCGAAGGCTACAATCCGAACGTCATCAGCGTGCTGATCGCCGACGTGCGTATGCCTGGCATGTCAGGTCTGGAGTTGCAAGAGACACTGGTGGCACGCAAGGCGACCATTCCTGTGGTGTTCATTACGGGCCACGGCGATGTGCCCATGGCAGTGTCCACAATGAAAAGGGGTGCTGTCGACTTTCTGGAAAAACCGTTTAACGAAGCGGACCTTCGCGAAATCATCGCACGCATGCTGGAACAGGCGGTCAGCAACGCCTCCGAACAACAAGCCCGCAAAAACCATGAAGAACTTATTGGCCGCCTGACGGCCCGCGAACAACAGGTTCTTGAACGCATTGTGGCCGGCAGGCTGAACAAACAAATTGCCGACGATTTGAATATCAGTATCAAAACTGTCGAAGCGCATCGCGCCAATATTATGGAAAAACTCGAAGTGACCACGGTCGCCGATTTAATGAAAGTGGCTTTGGTAAAGTAGGACTGCAAAAACAATATGACAGCACGTATTATTGATGGCAAACAGCTGGCCGAAAAACTCAAGCTGCAAATGATCCCGCATCTGGCCAGGCTCAAAGAACAGGGTATTGTTCCTTCGCTTACGGTTATTCTGGTCGGTGACGACCCTGCCTCGCAGGTCTATGTCAATCACAAGGCCAACACGTTCAACAAGCTTGGGCTGACTTCTTCGGTCGAAACCTATCCGGCACACATGACCGAAGCCGAGCTGCTGACGCGTATCAGCACGCTCAATAACGATGCCTCGGTCAATGGCATTCTGGTTCAGTTGCCTCTGCCACCGCATTTCAATGCCGATACCGTTATCGAAGCGATCTCGCCGGCCAAGGATGTCGATGGCTTTCACGTCAGCAACGCCGGGGCATTGATGATCGGCAAGCCCACCTTCATTCCGTGCACCCCGTACGGGATCATGAAAATGCTTGAAGACGAACAGGTAACTATTCGCGGCGCCGAGGCAGTCGTGGTGGGCGCCAGCAACATTGTCGGCAAGCCAATGGCATTGCTATTGCAGAAAGCTGGCGCAACCGTCACCATATGTAATTCGAAAACCCGCGATCTGGGCGCCCAGACCCGACGCGCCGATATTCTGGTGGTCGCTACCGGCAAACCCGACATGATCACGGGCGATATGATCAAACCAGGCGCAGTGGTCATCGATGTAGGTATCAATCGCGGCCAGGACGGCAAACTCAAGGGCGATGTGCAATTTGAAAGCGCCCGGCAAGTGGCCGCTGCCATCACACCCGTGCCCGGCGGCGTCGGTCCCATGACAATTGTCATGTTGCTGCTCAATACCGTACACGCAGCCGAACAACAGAATCTGAAACAGAAAACTTAACTATGACGCAAACTCAGGTTGTCCAGACCATTGCCACAACCGGCAATCCACTGCTCGCTCCCATTTCTGATCTGATCGACTACGCCTCGATCAAGCCGGAACATATTGCGCCGGCCATCGAACTGCTGCTGGCTGAAACGCGCCAGGGAATTGAAGCCCTGGTCAGCGATAGCACACAGCCCGGTTGGGATAATTTCATTGATCCCATGGAGGCGTTGTCCAGCCGCCTGTGGCGTGCCTGGTCGGTTGCAGGGCACCTGAACGCCGTTATCAATACCGCGGCGCTGCGTGATGCCTACAACGGCATGTTGCCGGTCATTACTGAGTTTTCCACCTGGGTCGGCCTGAACCGGGATCTGTTCGAGCGTTATCTTGCGGTCTCCAAGAGTGCCGAATTCGCAAGCTATACCCCCACTCGCAAGCGCATCATCGAACTGGCGCTGCGCGATTTCCGGTTAAGCGGCGTCGAACTGGAAGGCGAAACAAGGCAGCGTTACGCGCAATTGAATGAAGACATTGCACTGACCTCACAGAAGTTTTCCGAAAATGCGCTCGATGCCATGGACAATTGGCATTATCAGGTCCATGATGCCGCCATGCTCGACGGCTTGCCTCAAGACGTCATTGACGCGGCTGCCCAGGCTGCGAGCGAAGCGGCTGCCCAAACCGCCGAAGTTGAAGGCGACGATGGATCCGATAGTGCCAATGCTGCCGACCAGCCCGCGCAGGCCGGATGGCGCTTTACCCTGAAAATGCCGTCGTATCTGCCGGTCATGCAATATGCAAAAAGCGCTACCTTGCGTGAAGCGCTCTATCGCGGCTACGCCACACTGGCTTCGGAACTGGGCGAACCGCAATACGACAACTCGCCGGTGATTGAAAAGCTGCTCGACTTGCGCTTGGAAGATGCACACCTGCTGGGCTTTGCCAACTTTGCCCAGATGCGCCTGCAAACCCGGATGGCCCAATCGGCAGACCAGGTCATTGCATTCCTGCGTGATCTGGCAGCAAAGGCCCGCCCGTTTGCCCAACAGGATGTCGCAACCTTACGCGAATTTGCAGCCACGGAACTGGGCATGGCAACACTGGAACCTTGGGACTACACCTACGTTTCGGAACAATTGCGTCAGGCCAGATACGCCTACTCGGACGAAGAAGTCCGGCAATATCTGAGCGAAGCGAACGTCATGAGCGGGCTGTTTGATGTGATCAAAACGCTATTCAATATAGATCTGGTGCCCTTCGATGCCCCGGTATGGCATACCGACGTACGTGTTTTTGAAGTGCAGGAACAGGGACGTGTCATCGGCCATCTGTATACCGACCTCTATGCCCGCAAGGGAAAACAAAGCGGCGCGTGGGTCGACAGCGAGCGAAGCAGGCACATTACCAGCACGCTCAGTATCATGCCGGTTGTTTACCTTAACTGCAATTTCTCGCGTCCCCAGGGGACCAAGCCTGCCCTGCTGACCCATGATGATGTCATCACGCTGTTTCATGAAACAGGCCATGCCTTGCATGCGCTGCTGTCAAAAGTAGACGAACCTGCAGCCTCGCCTTTTGCCAGTGTCGAATGGGACGCAATCGAACTGCCTTCCCAGTTCATGGAGAATTTCGTCTGGGAGTGGCCGGTCATGCGCAGCATGGCCGCGCATTGGGAAACTGGCAAACAAATGGATCGCGATTTGTTCGAGCGACTGCTATCGGCTCGCAACTTCCAAAGCGGCATGCAAATGGTGCGCCAGATCGAATTTTCATTATTCGATATGCTGATTCACACACGTGCAGAACCGACCGCGATTGAGACCGTGATGCACATCCTGAATCAGGTCCGTCAGGAAGTGGCCGTCATTATGCCGCCGTCGTGGAACCGATTTGCGCATAACTTTTCTCATCTGTTTGCCGGCGGCTATGGCGCAGGCTATTACAGCTATAAATGGGCCGAGGTGTTGTCGGCCGATGCGTATAGTCTTTTTGAAGAGCACGCCGACAGCGATCGGGGAACTTTGAATCCGCAAATCGGTCAATCATTCAAGGAGCAGATTCTGGCCGTGGGCGGCTCACGTCCTGCTGCAGAATCATTTGAAGCATTTCGCGGCCGCAGCCCCTCACCCGTTGCCCTGCTGCGTCACAGCGGGCTTGTGGCCGAGGCCGCCGCCTGATTTTTAATGGAAGTATAATGCGCGTTCGCCTTTCCCTGATGCTGGCCCTGGCCACACCTTTCGTATTGCATGCGGCAGTCGCCCAGGGCATTCCCGATGTCCCCGGCGCGACGCAAAGCCAGCGTCCGACAACGATCTATCCGATAGCCAATCACCTGCCCGACCTGTCCTTCTCGCTCAATGCAAGCGAAGGCAAAACCCTGACCGAACAGGCAGTAAAAGGCAAGGTGGTCATGCTGTTTTTCGGCTATGCAAGCTGCCCGGACATCTGCCCCACGACCATGGCGCAACTGTCCGAAGTAATGCAACAACTGGGGCCCAAGGCCAAAGAAGCCCAGATTCTCTTCATCAGTGTTGATCCGCACCGTGATACACCTGAAGTGCTGCAGGCGTATGTCAATGCCTTCAATAATGGCGCGATCGGGCTGACCGGCAGCGAGCAGCAGATTGCCTCTGTCGCGCGCCGTTACCGTGTTGCCTATCAGATCAGCAAACCCAAGGATGCCAGCAACCCAGAGGCATACGAAGTGATGCATGGTCGCGGTATCTATATTTTCGACAAAGACGGCCGCGCCCGTTATCTGGCCTCCGACAGCGAAACGCCGGAACAGGTGACGGAGAAAATTCGCACTCTGCTCTGAGCCCAAAGCAGCAGGCCTCTACTACCTGCGTTCTACCTGCGTTCTGGTTACAACCTGACTTTCTCGGTCTAGCCGTTCGAGTATCAATCCGCTACGGCTGCAGCCATGCTCCCTGTCGCTACCCAATGACCGGGAACGGCACAATCGTGGTTGCGTAGTAGGCCAGCTGCCTGCGCAATCGCAGCCGCTGCACCTGCTCGGTCACGCCTTGTGATGCGCTACGCCGTCATCGCGCCGATTAACCGCATCATCCATCGCCCCGATTCAGGCTGCATTCATGCGTGGGCTATCGCTGCAACGAGCGATACGCGGCAACAATTCACGCATTTTGGTAAACTGGCAGTTACCTGTAATCAAATTGACCTGGGAAAGCTATGATCACACTACACCATCTGGAAGCCTCACGTTCGTTCCGCATCATCTGGCTGCTGGAAGAACTTGAGCTGAGTTACCAGATTGAGCGTCACGAGCGTCATCCGGAAACCATGCGAGCGCAAAGCTCCTTAAAGGCCGTACACCCATTGGGTAAAGCCCCCGTGCTGTGCGACAACGGCTTCACCCTGATCGAATCCGGCGCCATTATCGAGTATCTGCTTAACCGCTACGACAATCGTGGATTGCGTCCACCCATCAGTTCCGAAGACTACCTGCGTTATTCGCAATGGATGCATTTTGCCGAAGGTTCGCTGATGCCACCCGCCTTGCTTACGCTGGTGCTCAACAAAATGGCCAATGCCCGGGTGCCCTTTTTTGCACGCTCCATTGTGAAAAAAACAGTCAACGGCACACTCGACAGCTTTGTCATGCCTGATCTGAACGTCAAACTGGATTTCCTGGACTCCGAACTGGGCAATACCGGTTGGTTCTGTGGCAGTCACTTCAGTGCCGCCGACATCCAAATGGGATTCGCGCTACAGGTTCTGCACGGTCGTGGCCTCATCGGTGACAACCTGCTGAACATCAAGGCATTTCTGGAAGCCATTCGCTTGCGGCCGGCCTATCAGCGCGCAAAAGAAAAGGCAGGCTTGCTGACGCTGTCCCTGCCAGGAAAAAATGATCCCCAGGAACCCACGGTAGAACCGTCAGTTGACGCGGCCAACGCATCAGCACCCACAGACGCCACCCGATAGAACTAGTTCTGTAGCTCCGTTTCAAAAGACGTGCCTCGGTCGAAGCGGATTTATGCAAGCAGAAGCGGGCCGCTGACCTCAGCCATCAGGCGGGCCCATCCGAATCAGTTGTCCTGCACAGATCGTCCTGCCTGTGCAGGACATCATCAGAATGGCGTTATCCAAGGCGCAGGATAAGGGTGTTTATTCGCGACACAACGCATCGCTCATCACTACTAGCCAATGGCCATGTAGAATCAGTGACCCAGGTAGGCTTTGCGCACTTCATCATTCACCAGCAGATTGGCGCCAGTATCGGCCAGTACAACGTTACCCGTTTCAAGTACGTATCCACGGTCGGCCACCTTCAGCGCCTTGTGCGCATTCTGTTCCACCAGGAATACCGTCACACCCTGGTCGCGAATGGTCTGAATAATTTCAAAAATCTGCGCAATAATCAGCGGTGCAAGACCAAGCGTAGGTTCGTCCAGCAGCAGCAGGCGTGGTTTGCTCATCAGTGCACGACCAATGGCCAGCATCTGTTGCTCACCACCTGACATAGTGCCTGACCGTTGCGAGGCTCGCTCTTTCAAGCGGGGAAACAATCCGAATACATGATCAATCCCCTGTTCTATCTGCTCGCGCGGCAGGAAAAAACCACCCATTTTCAGATTATCCAGCACGGTCAGGTCTGGAAAGACGCGGCGTCCTTCCGGTGACACTGCGATACCCCGGCGCATGATCAACGATGTAGGTTCAGCGGTAATATCCCGGTCAAGAAACCGGATCGTGCCGGACGAAGCCCTGGGATTGCCACAGACAGTCATCAGCAAAGTCGTCTTCCCGGCCCCGTTGGCACCGATCAGCGTAACGATTTCCCCTTCATTGACTTCAATAGACACCGAATTGAGCGCCTGGATCGCGCCGTAGTGTGTACTTACATTGTCCAGTTTCAGCATCTTATTCTTCTCCCAGATACGCTTTGATGACCCGTGGATCAGCGCGTACGATTTCGGGCGCCCCGGTCACGATCGGCTTGCCATGTTCCATGACCAGGATCCTGTCGGATATACCCATAATCAGGCTCATGTCATGCTCAATCAGCAAGACAGACAGGTCAAATTCGTGCCGCAGGCGATTGATCAGGCCGGACAGGGCCTTTTTCTCTTGTGGATTGAGCCCTGCCGCGGGCTCATCGAGCAACAGCAAGGTCGGCTTGGTAATCATGCAGCGGGCGATTTCCAGCCGGCGCTGATGGCCATATGCCAGGGTGCCGGCCTCGCGATTCGCAAACTCGCGAATGCCCATGAAATCAAGCCAGAACAGCGCTGTATCCAGCGTCTTGCGCTCTGCCCGGCGGTATGACGGCAAATTGAGCAGACCCGCCAGAAAATTGGACTCGTGCTGTGTATGCTGGGCCACCAGAAGATTTTCCAGGGCCGTCAGCGTCTTGAACAGGCGCACGTTTTGAAATGTGCGCACCACCCCGCGCTGGGCGACCTTGTGACTGGGTAAACCAGTGAGCCCCTTGCCGTGAAGATCGATACTGCCCTCTGTCGGCTTGTAAAAACCACTGATGCAGTTAAAGACCGTGGTCTTGCCGGCTCCGTTAGGGCCGATAATGGCAAACACCTCATTCTTATGGACTTGCAGGCTGACCGAGTCGACAGCCAGCAGACCGCCAAAACGCATTTTAAGAGATTCGACACGCAGGACTACATCACTCATTTTTCAATCTCCACGTGAGGACGTTTGACCGGCAGCAGGCCCTGCGGACGCCAGATCATCATTAGCACCATCACCAGACCAAATATCAGCATCCGGTATTCGGCAAACTGACGCGCCAGTTCAGGCAATACAGTCAATGCGATGGCAGCCAGAATTACGCCAATCTGCGAGCCCATGCCGCCCAATACGACAATGGACAGGATCAGCGCCGACTCGATAAAGGTAAACGACTCCGGGTTGACCAGGCCTTGCCGCGCTGCAAAGAACGCGCCGCCAAAACCGGCAAACATGGCGCCCAGAGTAAAAGCCGATAATTTGATTTTCGTCGGATTCATACCCAGGGAGCGGCAGGCAATCTCATCTTCGCGCAGCGCTTCCCAGGCGCGACCAACGGGCATGCGGATCAACCTGGCGGATATAACAAATGTAATAACCGCGAGTACCAGCGCCATCAGATAAAGATAAATCACCACATCCACGGTATCAAATTTCCAGCCCATTAACTGATGAAAGGTTTGCTCGCCTTCGGGCGCACGACGGGCCATCTCATAACCGAAGACCGATGGCTTGGGAATACCCGAAATGCCATCAGGACCACCAGTCAGGCTGGTCAGATTGGTCAACAGCAGACGGATAATTTCACCGAACCCCAAGGTGACGATGGCCAGATAGTCTCCGCGCAGGCGCAATACCGGAAACCCCAGGACAAAGCCAAAGAGCGCGGCAAACAACCCAGAAAGGGGCAGCGCTTCCCAGAAACCCCAGCCTGCCCAATGGTATAACAAAGCGTAGGTATAGGCACCAACCGCATAGAACCCGACAAAACCCAGATCCAGCAGCCCGGCGAAACCGACCACGATATTCAGGCCCAGGCCCAGCATCACGTAAATCAATACCAGCGTGGCAATATCAATCTGGCCGCGATCGCCAAAAAAGGGCCAGACAACGGCAATGACCAGCATCAGGGCGAACAGGCTGAACATGGTCTTTTGGCCAAGGACGGCATGCTTGCCCGAACGCAG
This sequence comes from Advenella sp. FME57, assembly GCF_014897675.1. Classification (GTDB taxonomy): domain Bacteria; phylum Pseudomonadota; class Gammaproteobacteria; order Burkholderiales; family Burkholderiaceae_B; genus Advenella. Next base: position 271,715 of record NZ_JABUXU010000001.1, read on the forward strand.
CTTTTTCGCCAGCGATTGCTTGTTGCCTTTGAAGATCAGCGGCTTGAGCAGTTGCACGACAAACACGATTGCCATGCCTATCAAGACAACCGTCCAGTCGGGAACGATCGTCATGCGGATACCCTGGCGAACCAGGCCGAGCCCGAAAATGGGTGTCAAAAGAATTCCGGCCACCAGCGTAGCAATAATGGCGTTTTTCAAATTCTGCGTCATACTTTTTCTACCTCCGGTTTACCCAGCAACCCAGTCGGTCTGAACAACAGGATCAGCACCAGCAAGCCAAAAGCCACAATATCCTTGTATTCCGAACCGATGTAGGCGGCTGCCATGGTTTCGGCCACCCCCAGCAACAGGCCACCTAGAATGGCGCCCGGAACACTGCCGATGCCGCCGAGCACAGCCGCGGTAAACGCCTTGATACCGGCTATGAAGCCAATGAACGGATTCAGCTTGCCTATGGTTAGTGCAATGAGCACGCCACCGACGGCGGCAAGCACCGCACCGAGAATAAACGTGAATGATATAACACGATTCGTGTCGATACCCAGCAGACTGGCCATTCGCATATCTTGGGAGCAGGCACGGGACGCACGGCCCATGCGGGAATGGCGAATGAAAAGCGTCAGTGCAATCATCAACACAAACACCACGCCCATAATCATCAGCCTGGAATAGGTCAGCGTAATCGCAAAGTCACCGCCCAGGCTGAACTGGAACGATCCAGCCAGCAAATTGGGGACGGCCATATCGCGCGAACCCTGTCCGATCGCTACCCAGTTCTGCAAAAAAATGGACATACCGATAGCGGAAATCAAAGCGACCAGCCGCGGACTGCCGCGCAGCGGCCGGTAGGCAATCTTTTCGACCGCATAGCCGTAAAAGCCGGTAACGACCGCAGAAATAAGCAGCATGGCGATAATCACCAACGGAATCGGAATGCCGTGATTAATACCGAGTGCCGACAGCGTCACCAGTCCCACATAGGCGCCAATCATATAGATCTCGCCATGGGCAAAGTTGATCATACCGATAATGCCGTATACCATGGTGTAACCGATGGCGATCAGGGCATAGATCGCACCCAGCGACATGCCATTGATCAGTTGTTGAATGAATTGAGGTAGAAATTCCTGCATAATGCGCTCCTCGTGCCGTCCTCACTCCTCCTGGAAATCTGTCTGGAATGAATGGCGGTCCCGTTGCTCTTATTGGATTACGTCGTTTCTGAAGGAGCAAGCCTGACGGTTAACCTTCAACCTCGCTTGGCTCCCTTATGCTGCAATTATTTCTGCTTTACGCCTGCGCGCTGCGTGGACGGCCAAGATTCCACATCAGGACGCGGAACGGCGCCAGCAGCATCGCGTTGATGACCAGTTTGATGCCCACGTCACCCGTGGCCAGGGTCACCCATGGTACATCGGTACCGACGAACGCTACGCCGAAAAAAAGGAAAGTGTCGATGATGGCGGCCAGCCAGCCAGCGATGAAAGGCGCTTTCCACCAGGATTTGTAGCGAAGCTTGTCAAACACCAGAATATCGAGCAACTGTGCCGTCAGAAACGCCACTCCGGAGGCGATCGCGATGCGCGAGTCAGCCACGACATAGGAAGCCAGCACGGCAAAGATAAACCCGATAGACACCACGCGACGGGCCCGCGCTGGACCGAAACGCCGGTTCAGCAGGTCGGTTACCAGAAAGCAGATGGGATAAGTGATGGCGCCCCAAGTCAGCCAGGCGTTGATATGGAACTGCGGCTGCACCAGAATGTTGGACGACACGATAATCAGCCCCATGATGGCAACGGCCAGCAGCGTCTGATTGATCGTCATTTTGTCAAATCTTGTGGTATTCATGCTATTTTTTTCCTGGATCCTGAGCGGGCTGGTCGGCTGCGGCCGACTCCTGCGCCATCTGGGCTGCCCGGTCATTGGCCGCCTGCATGGCAGCTTGTACCAATCCGGCAAAATCGCCCTGTGTGAACCGATTCAGCGCCGCAGCCGTCGTACCGCCCGGCGACGTGACATTCTCCCGCAATCGGGCCGGCGAATCCTCAGAACCGGCGGCAAGCAGGCTCGCACCCTTGAGTGTGGCCAGGGCAAGACGCTGCGCCTGCGCCTGGCTCAGCCCCAGGCTGATGCCGCCGCTAATCAGCGATTCAATAAACAGGAAGACATAGGCCGGGCCGCTGCCGGAGAGCGCCGTGACCGCGTCCAGTTGGGCCTCATTGTCTACCCAGACCACCTCGCCGACAGAACTGAGCACTTCCTGGGCCAGTTCCCGGTCCGAGGAAGGGACCGCAGGCATGGCGTACAGCCCGGTTATGCCCTGGCGGATCAACGCCGGGGTATTGGGCATACAGCGAATGAGCCGGGTGCCGCGCGCTGGTTCTGCCTGATCGAGCCAGCCCGAAAGCGATGCCGTTGTAAGACCGGCGGCAATACTGATCACCAGCGTGTCGTCCTGCAAAAACCGGTGTGACGCATCGATGGCCTGTTGCATGATTTGCGGCTTGACGGCATAGATCCAGACTTTATATTGACCGAGCGCCTCGGAAGCTGCGGCTGCGGTGGCCACACCCTTGTCTTCCCATGCCGAGCGCGTCGTCTGGCTGGGATCCACGACAAGGACGTCCTGCGGCTCGCACAAATTGCCAAGCAGGCCGCCCAACATGGCGCCTGCCATATTTCCGCCACCGATAAAAGCGATAGAGAGTGAATTTTTCATGGTCAGGGATTGTACTCTGCTAATGCCCGACAGCACACCAGAAAATACGCTGAGCCAGACAAAAAGACAAGCAAACGGGTGATTTTACTGGACTTTCGCGACAAGCGCGCGCACGCGAGGCGGGTTAGGGATAGTCACTATTCTGTAACAAACAAGTCATACTATAATGCCGTTTATCACGTCCCGTTTTGCATCGGGACACCCCTACCCCCCGGAGAATTTAACCATGCGCTATACGATCCGTACTTTGTCCCTGGCCAGCGCCATGTCCTTTGCCAGCTTCAGCGCCCTTGCGGCTACCGACGTTACCTTCTGGCACTCAATGGAAGGACCGCTGGGCGAACGGGTCAGCGACATTGTCAAAGACTTCAACGCTTCCCAGAAAGACTATGTCGTCAAGGCAACCTACAAAGGCAATTACGGAGAGTCCATGAACGCGGGCATCGCCGCATACCGTGCGGGGCAGTCACCGGATATCATCCAGGTGTTTGAAGTGGGTACAGCCACCATGATGTACTCCCAGGGCGCTATCGAACCGGTACAGGACATGGCAGAGAAAGCCGGTAATCCGCTGGACCCGAAAGCCTTCGTGCCTGGTATTGCCGGCTACTATTCCGATACCAGCGGCAAACTGGTTTCCATGCCCTTTAACAGTTCGACGCCAGTGATGTTTTATAACAAAGACCTGTTCAAAAAAGCAGGCCTGGATCCGGAACAGGGACCCAAAACCTACGCAGATATCGAAGCCTTTGCGAAAAAGCTCAAGGCAGCCGGCGTCGAATGCGGTTACACCACTTCATGGCCAGCGTGGGTGTTGATCGAAAACTTTGCCGCCCTGCATAATGTGCCCTACGCCTCCAAAGATAATGGCTTTGGTGGCCTGGACGCCCGAGTCGAGTTGCAATCGGACGCATTCCTGAAGCACTTTGAATTTCTGAGCAAGATGTCCAAGGAAGGCACCTTCACCTACGGTGGTCGCGGCGATGCTGCCAACGCCCTTTTCATCTCCGGCAAATGTGGCATGTTTACCGGATCCAGTGGCACGCGGGCCAACATCCTGAAGAACGGCAAATTTAAATTCGGCGTTGCCAAACTGCCCTATTACGAGGACGTCAAGAGCGCCCCGCAAAATAGCGTGATCGGTGGTGCTTCACTGTGGGTATTCTCCAAAAAATCGCCTGAGGTCTACAAAGGCGTGACTGCTTTCTTTCATCACCTGACCAAACCGGAAGTTGCCGCCAAATGGCACCAGGACACCGGCTATGTGCCTGTGGTCAAAGCCGCCTACGATGCGACCAAGGCTTCCGGTTACTACGACAAGAACCCCGGTACCGATGTCCCGTTCCAGCAACTGAATGTGGAAACGACGGCGCAATCGCGCGGTGTTCGTCTGGGCTTTCTGCCACAAATTCGTGATATAGAGGAAGGTGTCATGGAATCCATGTTCGGCGGCAAGATTTCCATCAAGGACGGCGCAGCCGACATGGAAAAACGGGCGAATGAATTGCTGGTCCGTTTTGAAAAGGGCAACAAATAAGCTATTCTGACTGTTCAGGCAGCGAGGGCACAGCATCATTGCCTTCGCTGTTTTTGTTTTATCGCAGTCATCATTTTTCGCCTTGAAACTCTGCCGGTCTTGCCGGCGCAATGGCAACTGCTCTACAGTCTTCGGATTGAACAGACCTGCTTTCCCGGCCGCTGACGTCACTGCTGTCCGCCTGTCGCCATATACCGGGGTTGCATCGTTTTTCCCGGATATTGCATTGGAACTCTCTCATGGAAAAACGCGTAGTTTTCAGCCATAAACTGCTGCCTTATCTGCTTCTGGCGCCGCAGTTGCTTATTACCGCTATTTTTTTCTTCCTGCCGGCCGGCCAGGCAATCTGGCAATCGTTTTTTATCGAATCGGCCTTCGGCGGTGATCAACAATTTGTTGGTCTGGACAATTACACCAGCTTATTTAGCAACAGTACTTATTATTCCTCCTTCTGGGTCACACTGCTGTTTTCTGGCCTGGTCGCTGCCATCGGCCTGGCGGTCTCGCTCTTGCTGGCGGTCATGGCCAATCGCGTGGTGCGGGCAGCCGGCGCATACAAAACCCTGCTGATCTGGCCCTATGCCGTTGCGCCGGCCGTCGTCGGTGTACTGTGGGCATTTCTGTTCTCGCCCGCCGTGGGCACGCTGGCCGTATACATGGCCAATCTTGGCATCAGCTGGAATCCGCGCTTAGATTCGACCGATGCCATGACGTTGGTTGTCATCGCCGCAGTATGGAAACAGATCTCCTACAACTTTCTGTTTTTTCTTGCCGGCCTGCAATCCATTCCGACCTCGTTGCTGGAAGCGGCAGCCATCGATGGCGCCAGCCCGTTCCGGCGCTTTCGCACCATTGTGTTCCCGTTGTTGTCGCCCACGACGTTCTTCCTGTTGGTCATCAATATCGTCTATGCCTTCTTCGAAACGTTCGCGATTATCGATACGACCACCCAGGGAGGTCCCGGCACGTCTACCAACATACTGGTTTACAACGTGTACAAGACTGCATTCAAGTCATTCGATTACGGCTCGTCCGGCGCACAGTCGGTAATTTTGATGATGATTGTAATTGCGCTGACGGTCGTCCAGTTCCGTTATGTTGACCGTAAAGTCCAGTACTAAGGAAACACCGCAATGATTGAACGACGCCCTATGCTGGATTTGCTGGCCCACCTGATCCTGATCATTGGCCTGGTCGTGGTGGCCTTTCCACTCTATATTGCCATCGTGGCCTCAACGCAGACAGCCCAGGAAGTGGCCAATGCTCCCATGTCGCTCTGGCCAGGCAGACATTTCATAGAGAACTATACCAATGCACTGCTTGGCGGCTCTAGTTCTGCGCCAAACAGTGTCGCCCACATGCTCTGGGTCAGCTTCGTTACGGCTATGACGATTGCCATAGGCAAAATCACCATTTCCATGCTTTCGGCGTTTGCCGTGGTCTATTTTCGCTTTCCGTTCCGGATGCTGTGTTTCTGGATGATTTTCGTCACGCTCATGCTGCCGGTGGAGGTGCGTATTTCTCCGACCTTTGAAGTGGTCGCCGGCCTTGGCCTGACCAATACCTATGCCGGACTTACGCTGCCGCTGATCGCCTCGGCCACTGCCACCTTTCTGTTCCGGCAGTTTTTTCTGACCGTACCCGACGAACTGATTGAAGCCGCGCGAATTGATGGCGCCGGTCCCTTGCGCTTTTTCCGCGATATTTTACTGCCCTTATCAAAAACCAGCATCGCCGCCCTGTTCGTGATTCAGTTCACTTATGGCTGGAACCAATACCTGTGGCCCCTGGTCATGAAAACGACAGACGACATGACCCCCATTGTGGTCGGCATCCGCACCATGATCGGCGGTGGCGACAGCGTGACCGATTGGAACATTGTGATGGCAACCGCCCTACTTGCCATGATTCCGCCCGGATTGGTCGTGGTGCTGATGCAGAAGTGGTTTGTCAGGGGGCTCGTGGATACCGAGAAATAAAGGATTAATAAATGGCAACACTACAATTTAACGACATCAGAAAAACCTATCCCGGCAATGTTGCCGTGATCCACGGCGTGAACCTGGAGGTAAAAGACGGTGAGTTCATTGTTATCGTCGGCCCTTCCGGTTGCGGCAAGTCCACACTGATGCGCATGGTTGCCGGTCTGGAATCAGTAACAGAAGGCCAGATTCTGATCGATGGCAGCGTCGTCAACGGGCTGGAACCGGCAGAGCGCGATATTGCCATGGTCTTTCAGAACTATGCGCTTTACCCCCATATGTCGGTCTATGAAAACATGGCTTATGGCCTGAAAATCCGCAAGCTGACCAAAGCGCAGATTGATGAACGGGTGCAGCAGGCGGCCGGCATCCTGGAGCTGGGCAGCCTGCTTGAACGGCGGCCCAAGCAGTTATCCGGCGGACAGCGCCAGCGTGTAGCCATGGGCCGCGCCATCGTGCGCGAACCCAAGGTGTTTCTGTTCGATGAGCCGCTGTCCAATCTGGATGCCAAGCTGCGAGTACAGATGCGCCTGGAGATCCAGAAATTGCATCGACGCCTGCGCACCACCAGCCTGTACGTCACCCACGACCAGGTCGAAGCCATGACGCTGGCCGACCGCATGATCGTGATGAACAAAGGCGTTGCTGAACAGATCGGCACGCCAATTGAAGTATTTGAAAAACCGGCAACGACGTTTGTCGCCGCCTTCATTGGCTCGCCGCCGATGAACCTGATCCCCGTGTCAGTCAACGCTGGCGGTGACATTATGACCAGGGACGGCCAGAAAATGGCCATATCCGCAGCACAAGTTCCGGAACGTGCCCGTGGCAAGGAGATTATCCTGGGCTTTCGTCCTGAACACGTCCAATTGGATGAACCCGGCATCCCGATGACAATCGAAATGATCGAAATCCTGGGATCTGAAAAACTCATCCACGGATGGGTCGGCGATACCCTGGTCGTTATCCGTTGCGATGTCCACGAGACAGCCTCCGCCAATTATAAAATCGGCGACAGGATCAATGCCGGTGCGGACGCCCGACATCATCTGCACTGGTTCGATCCGGTGACGACACGCCGTATTGATTGAACCGCACGTAACAACATCCTTGCTTATCTTTTACACCACATATCAGCGTCGAACGCCGGCTGAATCTGTTTAGCTACAACAGTGTGTTGCGCTCTCTGTGCCAGAGTGCCTGGAACGACCTCAAAAAAAACCGGATCCATAAATTGGATCCGGTTTTTTTGGTCTGGTCGGGCAATCCGGCTCGCTACACGTGGCCGCGTGTGAGAGGCACTGCAGCGAAACCGTTTACTTCACAGCCGTTTTGCTGCCGTCCTTATGCCAGGTGTAAATGTCAAACTTGAACTCGTTCAGGTCGCCCTGTTTGTTCCATGACAGATCACCAATCACCGACTTGACTGAATTGCCATGCAGCCACTCGGCCACTTTCTCAGGATCGGTACTCTTGGTGGCCTTGATCCCTTCGAAGATAGCCTGTGTCGCTGCATAGGAAGTCAGCTGGAAAGCACCGGACGCGTTGCGTTTTTTGGCCTTGAAGGCCTCGACCACGGCTTTGTTTTCCGGCAGTGCAGAGTAATCGGCAGGCAGCGTCAGCAGCATGCCCTCTACCGCGTCACCGGCGATCGCATTGATTTCAGGATTGCCGGCGCCTTCCGGGCCCATGAATTTGACTTTGAGCCCCTGCTCTGCTGCCTGGCGCATAAGCAGGCCCATTTCAGGATGGTAGCCTCCGTAGTAAACGAAATCGACGCCTGCTGCCTTCATTTTGGTAATCACGGACGAGTAATCGGTCTCACCAGCATTAATGCCTTCGAACAAGGTGACATCAATATCGGCCTTGTTCAAGTTGTCCCGTACCGATGAGGCAATGCCCTGTCCATAAGACTGCTTGTCATGCAGGATAGCAACCTTGCTGGGCTTGACACTGTCGATGATATATTTTGCCGCTGCAGGACCTTGCTGATCGTCGCGTCCGATGGTGCGGAAAACGAAATCGAAATTCTTGCCATCAGTCACGTTGGGCGCAGTTGCAGAAGGCGTAATCATGACTACCCCTTCCTGGTTATAAATAGATGCGCCACCTACCGTAGCGCCCGAGCATACCGGGCCGACCACGAAACCAATTTCCTTGTTGACGACGTTATTGGCCGCAATGGGCCCCTGTTTGGGTTCGCAGGCATCGTCGACTTCAACCATTTCGAACTGTTTGCCATCGTATCCGCCTGCGGCGTTGATTGATTCGATTGCTGTGCGAATGCCTTCGCGTACCATATCGCCATATTGCGTTACCGGGCCGGTCACCGGTCCGACTGCCGCGATTTTTATGGTATCTGCAGCCAATGCCTGGGTCGACAGCATCAGGCCGGCAGAAATGGCCATTGACAGTGCAGATGCTTTCAGATAGTTCATTTGTAATACTCCGGTAATGTAAGAATACGTAATAACGTTTAACGCTGCTATTCTCGCACTTTTTTTGCCATGGTTCAATTTTGTCCGAACCCTCAAGGTAAACCCTGATCTGCGTTTACAAGCGATGCACTTACAGGCTGCGGATCTTGCCGTTGAGCATTCTGACGCCGGTCAGATCGCATCGATAAATGCAATCGGCCAAGGCATCAATGGCCTGCAGTCGAGGAAAACTGCGACGCCAGATCAGCACCACTTCCCTGTTTGGTATCGGTTCCTTTAGCGGTACATAATGCACCAAATCGTCTGCGGCAGGCGGCTTCTCGGGCAAGGCCGTCATCGGCAGCAGCGTAATGCCCAGGCCGGCGGCTACCATGTGACGGATGGTTTCCAGTGAAGAGCCCTCGAAGGATCGCTGGATGCCATCCGCAGCGGCGGAGAATCGCGACATTTCCGGGCAGACTTCCAATACCTGATCACGAAAGCAGTGACCGGCGCCCAGCAAGAGCATGGTTTCCTGCTTGAGCATTTCGGTGTCGATTTGCGCGAGTCCTGCCCAGCGATGATTGCGCGGAACCGCGGCAATAAAATGTTCTTCATAAAGCGAGCGCACCTCTAGTCCGGCTTCAGGTAGCGGCAATGCGACGATGGCGCAGTCGATCTCGCCCTGGCGCAGCAACTCCAGCAGGCGCACCGTAAAACTCTCCTGAAGGATCAGCGGCATCTGCGGTGTAATACGCAATTGCAGCGGAATCAGCTTGGGCAGCAAATAAGGCCCGATGGTATGAATCACACCGACGCGCAATGCGCCGGTAAGCGGATCGTTGCCCTGCCTGGCGATTTCCTTCAGATTGGCGCTTTCTTCAAGAATCTTCTGGGCCTGTGTAACGATCCGCAGCCCCGTCGGCGTCACGCCAACCTCATTGCCGCCGCGTTCGAAAATAACCACGCCCAGTTCATCTTCAAGCTTTTTGATAGCAACAGACAAGGTTGGCTGGCTGACAAAGCACGCCTCTGCCGCACGACCGAAATGTCGTTCCCGGGCCACTGCAATGATATATTTGAGTTCGGTAAGCGTCACACCAGGCTCCGCGTTAAGTAAGGGTCAAGTTGGCCGCAATAGGCAGCCGTGGACAGGATAGTCCTGTTCAAACGCACATTCTGAGCCGTGCATGCGGGCCCAGAACGTCTACATCCGGATGAAATACTTCATATTCTGAGCAGATCTGCCCGCTGTCGCGCCCAGCGTTGTAAATGCGCGGCTGCCGCTTCGGGATACGTTGACTGTAGCCACTGCGCTGTGTCCCGCGCCTGCTCGGCAATGGGCGCGTCCAGCTCGATATCGGCAAAACGCAGCAGCGCCATGCCCGATTGCCGCAAACCAAGAAATTCACCCGGACCGCGCTGTTCCAAATCACGCCGGGCGATTTCAAAGCCGTCCTGCGTCTCATACATGGCTTTGAGTCTGGCCGTTGCCACAGACGACAGGGGCGCCTGGTATAACAGCACACACACCGATTCATTTTTTCCGCGACCCACCCGACCCCGCAGCTGATGCAATTGCGCCAGCCCGAAGCGCTCGGCATGTTCAATGATCATCAGCGAGGCATTGGGCACATCCACGCCGACCTCAATAACGGTGGTGGCGACCAGCAAATCCAGCGCATGCCCATGAAACGCAGACATGATCGCTGTTTTCTCCTGTGTCGGCAAGCGTCCATGAAGCAGGCCAATGCGCAATTGGGGCAGTTCCTGCTGCAGCCGGTTGAACGTGTCGGTCGCCGTCTGCAACTGCAAAGCCTCACTTTCTTCGACCAGTGGACAGACCCAGTATACCTGCCTGCCCTGGCGAATCACCTCATGCACGTGTGCCAGCAATTCGTCGCGCCGGGAATCGGCAAACAATTTGGTCATCACCGGCGTGCGACCCGGCGGCAAGGTGTCGATCACCGAGACATCCAGATCAGCAAAAAAGGTCATGGCCAATGTACGCGGAATCGGCGTGGCGCTCATGCTCAGCTGATGGGGCGCGACCGCTTCCTGCTCGCCTTTGCGGGCCAGGCTCAGGCGCTGTCCGACACCGAAACGATGCTGCTCGTCCACGACCATCAGTCCCAGCCTGGCGAACGTCACATGCTGCTGAATCAGCGCCTGGGTGCCGACGACCAGTTGCGTGGTGCCCTCGGCCACCAGCGTTGCAGCCTGCCGCTTTTTTTTCGGCGTCAGGCTGCCTGCCAGCCAGCCGGTGCTGATACCTAGCGGCTCAAACCAGGCGGACATCTTTCTGAAATGCTGTTCGGCCAGGATTTCGGTGGGCGCCATAACGGCAACCTGGAACCCCTGATCGATCGCGTGAGCCGCTGCAATGGCGGCCACCACGGTTTTACCGCTGCCCACATCTCCCTGCAGCAATCTTTGCATAGGAAAGGTGCGTTGCATATCGGCCAGAATCTCCTTGCAGACGCGTTCCTGTGCCCCGGTCAAAGCAAAGCCTACCTGGGCAAGCAGGCGTTGCGTCAGTCCGGAACGCTTGCCCTGCATGGCATAGGCCTTCTTGCTCTGTCGCGTGGCGCGTGCCAGCGACATCGCCAATTGCTGAGCCAGCAACTCATCAAATTTGATCCGCTCCCACGCCGGATGCGTTTTTTCAATCAGCGCGAGCGTATCGGCTTGCTTGGGTGGATTGTGCAGCAACTGTATGGACTCGGCAAAGGGAGCAAGCTGATATTTGCGCTGAACCGCTACGGGCAGCGTGTCGTCCAGCTGCACCCGGGAAAGCGCGGCATTGACCGCCTTGCGAATTTGCGGTTGGTTCAGGCCCTCAGTCGCCGGATACACCGGCGTCAGGCGATCCGAGAGCGGTACGCCGGCACGACTGACTTTGGGGTGCACCATTTCAAAACCCCAGAACGATCCGCCACGTACTTCGCCGCGCACCCGAATAAGCCGCCCTTCTTCAACGGCTTTAATCTGGCTCGGATAAAAATTCAGCCAGCGCAGCGACAGTTGGCCGGATCCGTCGTCGATCGTGGCGGTCAGTTGCCGCCGGCCCCGGATAAGCACCTGCGCTTTGCGCACGATCCCTTCGACCTGCGCCATTTGGCCAGGACACAGGGAGTCAATGCGATGCAGCGCAGTTTCGTCTTCGTAACGCAACGGCAAATGCAACACAAAATCAAAATCCTGAACCAGTCCGAGGCTTGCAAATTTCTTGCCGATGGCGGTGGGACTATTGGTTCTCGCGGAAGCAACAGGCATGGCAGCGGGATGGTCAGACGACGATGATGGCCTCTACCTCGAACAGAGCGCCTTTGGGCAACGCGCTCACTTGAACCGTCGAGCGGGCCGGAAACGGCTCAGGGATCAGCTCGGACATCACTGTGTTCGCAATGCCAAAATCGGCCAGGTCGGTCAAAAACAAGGTGAGTTTGACAATACTGTGCAATGAACCGCCGGCAGCATGAATGACGGCGCTCATGTTGCTGAAAGCCTGACGCACCTGTTCTTCAACCTGTTCGGAAACCAGATCACCTGTGGTCGGGTCCAGACCGATCTGGCCGGAAAGGTAGACGGTGCTGCCAGCGGGCGTGACTACTGCCTGGGAATAAGGACCGATGGCGTTGGGGGCTTTGTCTGTCTGAATGACTTGTTTGGTCATGAGATTCTCCAATGAACGAGGCGTTTACTATAGGCAATAACAATAGTATATACACTTTCGGCCCTAAAATAATCGTGTGCTGGCAGGCGCAGTCTACCGACGTTACGGCACGGGACCTTGAAGCGGGCGATGCATGCCTGCACCACGCCAGCGTCCATACTGGTCTAGCGCAACAGGCAAATCCGGGATGTCAGGATGAAATTTGTCGCATTTTTTTACTTTTTTCTGACAAAATTTTTTAAAAAAACTTGATTTATTTCGTAGCTGAAATTTTGCTGAAGTAATATAGTGAAAATCATTCTTATTGTCAGCAACATTCGATTTGCCGGTATCAGATTAACAGCAACGACTGATCCGGTTGGATTTATTCTCACATAATAAAGGCGGTCATGAAATCTCTCTCTATCCTAACTCAGGCGCTCACGTGCGCTGGTGTTCTTTGTGGCGCTCAGGCCTATGCCGCAGGTGAAGTCAATATCTACACGACACGCGAGCCCAAGCTGATCCAGCCCATTCTGGACAACTTTACCAAGGAAACCGGCATCAAGACCAATACGGTTTTCATGAAAGATGGCCTGGTCGAGCGCGTAAAGAGCGAAGGTGAGCGTTCACCCGCCGACCTGCTCATGATGGTCGATTACGGTAACCTGATTGATCTGGTGAATGCCGGCATTACCCAACCGGTGCAATCGGATGCGCTGAACCAGGCCGTTCCGGCCAGTTTGCGTGATCCAGGCAACCAATGGTTTGCGTTGTCGACACGGGCCCGGGTGTTGTATGCCGCTAAAGACCTGAACCTGGACAAGTTTACTTATGAAGAACTGGCCGATCCCAAGTGGAAAGGCAAGGTATGCATCCGCTCGGGCCAGCATCCATACAATACCAGCCTTTTTGCTGCAATCATTGCCCATGACGGCGCCGAAAAAGCACAGGCCTGGCTCAAAGGCGTCAAGGCCAACCTGGGCCGTAAGGCAGCCGGCGGCGACCGTGACGTTGCCAAAGATATTCTTGGCGGGATATGCGACATCGGCATTGCCAATTCTTACTATGTCGGCCAGATGCGCAATGCAAAGCCCGATTCGGACCAACATAAATGGGGCAATGCAATCAAAGTTATTCTACCGACCTTTGCCGGCAGCAAAGAAGGCGGCACCCATGTCAATGTGAGCGGCGCAGCCATCGCCAAACACTCAGCCAACAAGGACAACGCAGTCAAACTGCTAGAATATCTGACTTCGGAAAAAGCGCAGGGTCTGTATGCTAGCGCCAATTACGAATACCCGGTACGCCAGGGCGTACAACTGGATCCGACGGTAGCCAGCTTCGGTGCATTGAAAGCCGACACCCTGCCATTGGCAGACATTGCCCAGCACCGTAAGCAAGCCAGCGAACTGGTCGACCAAGTCGGGTTCGATCAATAATTACCGCTTATTGCGCTCTGAGAACGGAAAGCCAGGCACTCGTGTCAGGCACTGGTCAACGCCGACCAACCGTTCTCTTTTTTGTATTTTCCTGTCTGGCGGGCATCAAGCCCGCCGCATGCGTTTGGTAAACTCGGTATGGCCACCCCTTCTTCTGCCGCCTTGACCGCTACCCGTCGCTGGTCACCCAGTCAGTGGATAGCTGCCGCCCTGGCGTTGTGCGTTCTGGCACCGGTGCTGGTGCTGACCGCGCTGGCCGTATCCGGCGAGACCGGCCACTGGCTGAACCTGTTGCATAATGTGCTTCCTGTCTCGTTATCGAACACCGTGCTTCTGCTGCTGGGCGTGGGTGTCCTGAGTGCACTGATCGGCGGCGGCAGCGCATGGCTGACGACCGCTTATCTGTTTCCCACCCGCCGGCTGGTAACCTGGGGCCTGTTGTTACCCCTGGCCGTGCCCACGTATATCATGGCGTTCGCTTATCTGGATGTGCTTCACCCGCTGGGACCAATTCAAACCTTGATCCGCGACCTGCTGGGCTATGACTCACCGCGCCAATTCCGGCTACCCGACCTGCGCTCCATGGCTGGCGCCATCCTTTTGCTGGGGCTGGTGTTGTATCCGTATGTCTATTTAAGTGTCCGGGTCATGTTCATGACGCAGGCTGCCAGTCTGCTGGAAGCGGCCAGAACATTGGGATGCTCGCGTCGTGAAGCCTTCTGGCGCGTTGTGGTGCCCCTGGCTCGTCCAGCCATGGCGGTAGGCTTGAGCCTGGTGCTGCTGGAGACGCTGAACGATGTAGGCGCTTCAGAATTTCTCGGCATCCAGACCATGACCATTTCCATTTATACAACCTGGATCACCCGGTCCAATCTGGAGGGCGCAGCGCAAATTGCGATTGTCATGCTGGCCGTGGTAACGCTGCTGATTTATATGGAACGCTACGCCCGGCGTCGCCAACGCTATGCCATCACCCAGCGCATGCACCCGATACAACCCGTGCAGCTGCGCGGCGTTGCTGCCCTTGTCGCCATGTTGTTGGGCTGGTTCCCCATCATTACCGGCTTTATCATCCCCTTCTGGTTTCTGGTGAACGAATCGATCAAGCGCCTGTCGTCGCTGCAAGCAGTGTCAATGGAGCTGCTCAGCGCCACATACAACACGGTATCCGTGTCGCTGCTAGCCACTGTCGTCACCATCTGCTGCGGGTTGATCATCGCCTGGTCTGCGCGTCATGCTCGTAGCGGCACCGCACGCTTGCTTGCCCGTTGCAGTAGCCTAGGCTATGCCATCCCAGGCACCGTCCTGGCCACTGGACTGCTGATTCCCTATTCGTGGTTTGATCAACTCATTTCAGGCGCCATGAACGTGCTAGCCGGCATTCCTCCGCAGTTGTATATCATGGGCTCGGCAGCCGGCATTGTCTTGGCCTATACGCTGCGCTTTCTGGCCATTTCGGTTGGCAGCATTGAATCGGGCCTGGCCCGGATTCCCCCATCGCTAGAACAGGCATCGCGCAGTCTGGGACACAGTGCATTTCGCAGTTTCCTGCGTGTTCACTTTCCGTTGCTGCGTCCGGCGCTGGGCGCAGCGGCTCTGCTGATTTTTGTGGATGCCATGAAAGAGTTGTCGGCTACACTGCTGCTGCGTCCGCTCAATTTTGAAACCCTGTCAACATGGCTATATGCCGAGGCGGCACGTGGCACCTATGACGAAGGGGCGATTGCCGCTCTGATTATTGTATTTGCCGGCCTGATTCCGGTGATCTTGCTGGCCCGTACCCAATTGAAGGCAAACTACTGATGCACCCAACCCCCATTTTGCAAATCAATGACATTCGGCTGGGCTATAAACATGACCACCGGATGAAGGTGGTTGTCGACGGCTACACGATGCAGGTGCCTGCGGGTGAAATCGTGTGCCTGCTGGGGCCGTCCGGCTGCGGAAAAACCACGGTCCTGCGCGCCATCGCTGGATTCGAGCCGGTCTACGCAGGGCAGATTCTGCTCGACGGCCAGGTCATCGCCGAACCCGGTCGCATGATCGAACCGGAACATCGCCGCATTGGCATGATGTTCCAGGATTATGCTCTGTTTCCGCATCTGACGATTGAACAGAATGTCGAGTTTGGCCTGCGCAGACAAACACAACAAGCGCGCAGACAGCGGGTGGATGAATTGCTGGAGCTGGTACGTCTGTCTGATCTGCGTGACCGCTACCCGCACGAACTTTCCGGTGGCCAGCAACAACGCATTGCACTGGTGCGCTCACTGGCGCCCTCGCCCAAATTGCTGTTGCTGGATGAAGCCTTTTCCAATCTGGATACGGAAATTCGCCGGCAACTGGTTGTAGAGGTGCGCAGTATTCTGAAGAACAGCGGCATCAGCGCCATTCTGGTCACACACAATCTGGAAGAAGCCGAAGCCATTGCTGATCATATCGGCACGATGAAAGATGGCAAGCTGCAGGCCTGGCGTCGTATGGACAAGACGCCAACCGAATGGCAGAGCTATAGTTGACCGGCAAATCGGGTAATGGCCAGGTAGACATGGTCTGCTCACCGACATCGGGACGTTGTCCTTGCACCGTGTTGGTGGACAACATTTTCAAGTCATTTGTGGTACCACAGCACCACATACGGGATAATTCAAAGGATGGAAGTTCTGGACCGATGCACGGCCCACATCTCGGCGAGGAATATCAAAGGCGCTTAAGCGGCCATTGTCTGCCCGCCCTCACCGCCTGGTGCTCGACCGCTTGCGGCATCGCCCACAAGCGCCGCTCGGCAGTTGCATCAGCCTGACGGCAGCCAAGCCGGCGATCAAAGATTCTCTATTCCCAGTTCCTTGAGCTTTCGGGTCACCGTGTTGCGGCCGATACCCAGTCTGGCGGCGGCGTCGATACGTCGCCCCCGACAATTTTCCAGCGTTGTTGTGAGCACAATCCGCTCGAACTCCTGCGTCAGATGCGCCATGATGTCCTTTTCATTGCTTTGCAGGCGTTGCTGAACCTCAAACTCCAGTTTGTCCAGCCAATTCGATTGACTGTTATCGCTCCCCGGCAGCGGCGCATGGGACAAAGGGCCTGCGGCTGCAGCAGTGGGTGCCGAAGACCAATGCGTCGTCGTATCCGAGGCGCCGCCGACACTGCCTGGTGTCGGCGCCACGCCGTCCGACGCACGTTCCGTCCTTGGCGAAAAGCTCAGGCTTGCCATCAGCTCTGGCGGCAGATCGTTCCTATCGATCCGCTGAGCCGGCGACATGACAGTGAGCCAATGACAAAAATTCTCCAGCTGGCGCACGTTGCCCGGAAAATCGAATTGCTGAAGAATATCCAGCGCCTCCGCGCTCAATTGCTTGGGCGCCACGCCCAGACTGCTGGCCGCGACCTTGAGAAAATGCGCTGCCAGCTGACCGATATCTTCTCGACGCTCACGCAATGGCGGCACCCGCAAGCGGATGACATTCAGCCGATGGAACAGATCTTCACGAAAGGTGCCCTGCTCGACCCGCACCTCAAGCGGCTGATGGGTCGCCGCAATAATGCGTACGTCCACACTTACCGGCTGGGAGCCGCCGATTCTGTAGAAGTTGCCTTCGGCGAGCACCCGCAGAAGGCGGGTTTGCAACTCCAGCGGCATGTCGCCGATTTCGTCCAGGAACAGCGTCCCGCCATTGGCCTCTTCAAAACGGCCGCGGCGCTGTGCGCTGGCGCCTGTAAACGAACCGCGCTCATGCCCGAACAGTTCCGCTTCAAGCAGGTCACGGGGAATGGCCGCCGCATTCAGTGCAACAAAAGGCTTGCCCGCCCGCGTGCCATGCTTGTGCACAGCGCGGGCAATCAATTCCTTGCCGGTGCCGGACTCACCCGTAATCAGCACGGTGACCTTGGAGGGCGCCAGGCGGCCAATGGCGCGGAAAATTTCCTGCATCTGCCTGGACGCCGATTGGGTCATCATCTTGTCGTAATCGGCGGCCAGCGCCGGCGCCAGGACGCTTTGTTCCACGACATGTTCCGCGTTTTCACGACCATGTTCGTATGCCCGCTCAATCAGCGCCACCGCTTCATTCACATCAAACGGCTTGACCAGATAGTCAAACGCGCCTTCATGAAAAGCCGTCACTGTACTGTCCAGATCGGTATAGGCTGTCATCACAATGACCGGCAAATCTGCCGCTCGCTGTTTGATCGCCTTGAGCAGATCAATCCCTGACATATCCGGCATGCGGATATCCGTAACCAGTACATCAGGTCGTTCCGTTTGCAATGCATCGAGCACGTCTCTGGCCCGTTCAAAACAGGTCGGCGCCATCCCTGCACGCTGCAGCGCCTTGTCCAGCACCCAGCGAATGGCCTGATCATCGTCGACAACCCAGATTGTTTTCATACTTGCTCCAACGGTAACAACATTCTGAACTCGGTATGACCCGGTTCTGAATCAAATTCGATAAGTCCGCCGTGCTGATGCACCAGCTCCTGGGCCAGGCTCAGCCCCAGCCCGGTGCCTTCTGCGCGGCCAGTGACCAGGGGGTGGAAAATCCTGTCTTTCAATTGCTTGGGAACGCCTGCGCCGTTATCTACGACAGAGACCACCACCACCAGGCGGTGCACCTTATTGAGCAGATAAAATTTATTCAGTATGCGAGTGCGCAGTGTCAGCAGCGGCCCGACGTGCTCCAGGCTATCGTCGGCACGTTCAATAAAGCCATTGTCTGCAGAGGTTTCGTGCTCGCTGTCGGACAGCAATCGCGACGGCAAATCGCCAAGCAACGACTGCGCAGCGTTGCGCGCCAGATTCAGGTAGGCCTGCACCAATTTGGCCATATCGGCTTTCATATCCGGCACCGACGCATCGTAATCTTTCACAATCGCGATGCGATCCTGATATTCTGCCTTGATCAGTGCATGCACCCGTTCGCATACCTCATGGATATTGATCACCGACAGGGACAACTGCGACTGCCTCGGGCGGATCAGACGATCCACCAGACCCTGCAGGCGGTCGGCTTCATCAATAATGACCTGCGTATACTCCTTGAGCGGGGGATCCTGCAGCTCCATTTCCAGCAACTGTGCCGCACCACGCAAGCCGCCCAGCGGATTTTTGACTTCATGAGCCAGGTTGCGAAAAGTGTCCTTGTAGATCTCGATTTCGTGAAACAGCCGCTCGTTGCGCTCGGCCAGCGCATGCTGTTCGAACTCACGTATTTCAATCAATATGCGCCACGGCATAGCCTCCAGGCGGGTCAGCGTCACATTGGCAGGCACGCTTTCCAGAGGCTTGCGCAACGTCAGCGTCAGGCGCACGCTCGAGAGTTTTCTGCCCGATACGTAATCGAGCGCCTTGTTGAAGGCTTCAGCATCGGTAAACAAATCTACAGCGGCCGATCTTTCCAGAGATTTGAGCGATCGCTCCAGCAGGTCCTGGGCGGCGCTATTGATATGCAGGAGACGTCCATCGTCATCCACCAGCAAAACGGATGTGGCAAGAAGATCGTATGCGTCTGTGAGTTTCGTTGCCATTGGGAGTCCTGAAGTATCCACGCTGCATAAAGCGAGATGATTGACTAAGCGTCATCCTTCCGGCCCGAAGCGGCCATGCGTGCCGGATTCAGCCTTAAGGCGACAGATGCCAGTCTGCCATGGGAGAAACAATCGGGCCGGATGGCGAACGCCATCCCCCTTTCAGGTATGACAGGCCCGTATGCAGCAGTTACACCGAATAGTACAGATCGTATTCGACCGGATGCGGTGTCATACGTAGACGGGTCACTTCCTGCATTTTCAGATCAATGTATGCATCCAGCATATCGTTGCTGAAGACACCACCGCGGGTCAGGAACTCGCGATCTGTGTCCAGTGCGGCCAGTGCTTCTTCCAGCGACGTGGCAACGGTCGGGATTTTCTTGTCTTCTTCAGGCGGCAAATCGTATAGGTTTTTGTCTGCAGGATCGCCAGGATGAATCTTGTTCTGCACACCGTCCAGGCCGGCCATCATCAGCGCAGAGAACGCCAGATACGGGTTGGCCAGCGGATCGGGAAAGCGCGCTTCGATACGACGGCCTTTCGGATTTCCTACATAAGGAATGCGAATCGAGGCAGAACGATTACGGGCTGAATAAGCCAGTTTGACCGGGGCTTCATAGTGCGGCACCAGACGCTTGTAGGAATTGGTGCCTGGATTGGTAATCGCATTGAGCGCACGGGCATGCTTGATGATACCGCCGATATAGAACAAGGCGAACTCGGACAAACCGGCATAACCATTACCCGCGAACAGGTTCTGGCCATCTTTCCAGATTGACTGGTGAACGTGCATGCCTGAACCGTTATCGCCAAACAGCGGTTTGGGCATGAATGTCGCGGTTTTGCCGTACATATGCGCTACATTATGCACAGTGTATTTCAGAATCTGGTTCCAGTCTGCACGCTGAACCAGTGTAGAGAACTGGGTACCGATTTCCAGCTGACCGGCGCCGGCCACCTCATGATGGTGGATTTCTACCGGCACGCCCTGCTCTTCCAGAATCAGGCTCATTTCGGAACGCAGGTCGGCGAAGGAATCAACCGGTGAAACAGGCACATAGCCGCCTTTGACGCGCGGGCGGTGTCCCAGATTGCCAGACTCCGACTCAGTGCCTGATGACCATGGCGCTTCGTCGGATTTGATTTTGAACGAGCAGCCAGACATATCGTCGGTCCAGGTGATGCCGTCAAAAACAAAGAATTCCGGCTCAGGACCGAAGTAAGCGGTGTCGCCCAGGCCGCTGGATTTGAGGTAGGCTTCGGCACGCTTGGCCAAAGAACGTGGATCGCGATCATATCCTTTCAGATCGGACGGTTCAACCACGTCGCAGGTCATAATCAGCGTCGGTTCTTCACGGAATGGATCCAGACGGGCAGATTTGGCATCAGGAACCAGCAGCATATCGGAAGCCTCAATGCCTTTCCAGCCCGCAATGGACGAACCATCAAAAGCCTGACCGGATTCGAACTTGTCTTCGTCCAGCAGTTTAGACGGAATGGTCATATGGTGTTCTTTACCGACCGTATCCGTAAACCGGAAATCGACAAAAGTCACTTCACGATCACCAATCAGCTTTAGAACGTCTTGAGGGGTTGTCATACTATCTCCATGAGTAATGTCCAATGACAGGGCCTGAGCCGGCCGTATACCGTACTTAAAAGCAAGTATCATGCCAGCTTTTGTGACCGGATGCGTGGCAGACTTGTGATTTGCACGCACTATTTTAGAGCCTGAAATTATTCTATATGCACTTAATTGGTGCCTTGTGGCAAAAAACGCACCAATAATGTACAGACGCAGCCCGAAGTAAAGAAACAACTGACTGTTATGTGAGCGCGGGAAACAAGCCTTCAGGATGCCTTCTTTTCGGGCAAAAACATCGCCTGCAGATCGTTCAGGAATGCCTGACCGCGCTCGGTGGGTCGTATGCTCATCGGATCGGGCTCGAGCAGCCCGCGCTCAACCGCCTTGCGAATGATCGGGGCCACGGCCAGCAATGAAAGGCTGGTGCGCTCTTCAAACAGCGTCGCGGGAACCCCTTGAACCAGTCGCAACGCATTTAGCATGAATTCGAAGGGTAAATCTGCCACAGCCAGGGTCTGCTCGTGCATAATTCTGCCGGCGCCATCTGCCTCAAGCGCACGATCCATCCAGGTCTGCGGACTCTTGACGTTGGCCCGACGGATAATGCGGTCCTGAAAAGACAACTTGCCATGTGCGCCAGGTCCGATACCGATATAGTCGCCGAACTCCCAGTAATTGAGGTTGTGGCGTGCACGGCAACCCGGTCGGGCGTAGGCCGAGATCTCATAATGCTCGAAACCGGCATCCCGGGTCTGCTCAAAAAGCATATCCTGGATGTCGGCAGCGCTATCTTCATCAGGCAGGTCTTTTGGCGGGAATTTGGCAAAGACCGTGTTCGGCTCCATGGTCAGATGATAGAGCGACAGGTGCTGGGTACCAAAGGCTAGCGCCCGCTGCACATCGGCGCGGGCTTTGGCGACCGTCTGCCCGGGCAACGCATACATCAGATCGATATTGACTTGGGGCACTGCGTTCATGGCCAGTTCAATGGCTTTTTCGGCCTGGTGGGCATTGTGAATACGCCCTAGCTGCTGCAGCGCGTTGTCGTCAAAACTTTGCACGCCCAGGGAAAAGCGGTTGACCCCGGCCGCCGCATACTGCGCGAACCGGTCTGCCTCGGCCGTCCCTGGATTGGCCTCCATGGTAATTTCTGCAGATGGCGCCAGTGGCAGATACGACCGAACCATGGCCAACATCTGCTCGATTGCTTCTCCAGACAAGAGGCTGGGCGTGCCGCCACCGATAAATACGGTATAAACCGAACGGCCCCACACCAATGGCAGCGTCTCTTCCAGGTCGCGACGCAGTGCCGCCAGAAAACGCGCTTCGGGAATGTCCTGTTTTTTCTCATGGGAGTTGAAATCACAATACGGACATTTGCGCACGCACCACGGCACATGAATATACAAAGACAACGGCGGCAGGCTGATGTTGAAGTTGATTGCCGGCTTCAGCCGCTGCAGAGGAACGATATTTTCGATCACGCGGCACCCAGGTCCGCCAGCAAACGCTTGAGCGCCATGGCACGATGACTCACACTATTCTTGACCTGCGGATCAAGCTGAGCAGCGGTTTTCCCCAACTCGGGAATATAAAAATAGGGGTCATAACCGAACCCGTTGTCACCTGCAGCCTGCAGGGCGATTTCACCATGCCAGGTGCCCTGCGCGATGACAGGACAGGGATCATTTTCGGATCGAACGAAAACCAGCACGGCTATATAGGCAGCCCGGCGGTTTTCATGATCTTGCAGCTCCAGCAAAAGGCGGCGGTTGTTGGCCGCATCGGATTTTTCTTCACCGAACAGCGTGGCATACCGCGCCGATAGCACGCCGGGGGCGCCATCCAGGGCTTGGACCGACAGGCCTGAATCGTCAGCCAACGCCGGCAAACCAGTTTGCCCACTGGCATGGCGCGCCTTGCCTAGCGCATTTTCGACAAAAGTATGAAAAGGCTCGGGCGCCTCCGACACATTCAGTTCCTGCTGTGGAATAAGACGCATGCCCAGTGGCGCAAACAGCGCACTGAACTCGCGCAACTTTCCCTTATTCCCGGAAGCCAGTACAACATCCATATATTTACACTCTACATTCAACACTATTGTTCAACAATAACAATCTACGAAGACGACCAGCGTCAACGCAAGCCAGGCAACGCTCGCCCTCTGCCCGACCTGCACCGGCAAACGGCCTAGCGCAATAGGCGCCATCTGATCGGCACCTCGCCCTGCAATTGCGAATCACGAAGCGCGAGTCATAAATCACAAGTCACAAATCAGGAGCGGTACTCTCGCCAGCGGCAGACAGATATCACAGTCGCCATACAGGGGCTGCGCTGCGACCGAAGCTACACCAACGCCAGTAACGCAACTGGTTCAACGCACCCCGCCGCCTCGTTGCGATGCTACGCCGGCCAGGCAGACTGTTGCTCGCGCAACAACCGGGCAATGCCCGACTCGGCCAGCGCCAGCAAACTGTCCAAATCCTGGCGGCTGAATACCTGGCCTTCGGCCGTGCCCTGCACTTCCACAAACTGGCCCGAGCCGGTCATGACCACATTCATATCGGCATCGCAGGCCGAATCCTCTTCGTAATCCAGATCCAGGACGGCATGTCCTTTGTACATGCCGACTGAAATTGCGGCAACCCTGTCTCTGAGGGGGTTGGCCGACAGCCGCCCGTCCCTGAGCAGAAAGCTGACCGCGTCGGCCATGGCGATCCAGGCGCCGGTAATGCTCGCGCAACGGGTCCCGCCATCGGCCTGGATAACATCGCAGTCAATCTGAATAGTGCGCTCGCCCAGCTTTTGCATATCAATAACGGCGCGCAGGCTGCGCCCAATCAAACGCTGGATTTCCTGCGTCCGGCCGTTCTGTTTGCCGCGCGCGGCCTCACGGTCGGAACGGGTATGGGTTGAACGCGGCAACATGCCGTATTCTGCCGTTACCCAGCCCTGGCCTTTGCCTCGCAAAAAAGGCGGTACGCTCTCGATCACACTGGCATTGCATAACACGCGGGTATTGCCAGCCTCGATCAACACGGACCCTTCCGCATAGTTGGTGTAACTGCGTGTAACTGAAAGCGGACGAATCATATCGTGCTCCCGACCCGAAGGACGAGCAAAGTTTAGGTTGAGATCTGCGCTGGGCATAATATCCTCATCGATTATCAATAGTTACATTGTAGTGCGCCGTGCGCATAAAATGGTCATTTGCATCACTTATAATCGGATCAGTCATCCAGTCGCAATTTTGAATCTGCTGGAAAGACGCATTACCCTGGACACCTAAACTTAATAATAGCGGACAACATATGATCCACAGCATGACGGCTTTCGGCAGTGCCCGTTCCGAATTTCTGCTTGGCAGCGTAAGCGTAGAACTCAAGGGCGTCAATAGCCGCTATCTTGATCTTGCCTTCAGAATCCCCGATGAATTGCGTCATGCAGAAACTGCGCTCAGAGAACTGCTTGGCAGCCATCTTAAGCGCGGCAAACTGGAAGTACGTGTCTCTTTTGCCCGATCCGGCAGCCTGCAACAGCGCGCCTTCGAGGTCGATCAATTGACGCTGATTAACGAACGCTACCAGGCTGCGCTCAAAATTATTCCTGATTTGGCTGCCCCTGGCATGACCGACCTACTACACTGGCCTGCCCCGAACGAGTACAACGAGGATGACTCGCCGGCCATGTGGCTGAACCAGTGCATGCAGGCGGGACGCAGCGCCCTGCAAGAGCTCATTCTTGCCCGCGCCAGGGAAGGCCAGCGTCTAGCCACGGCAATGCTCGAGGCTGCCCAAGAGATGAAAAAAGTGATCGGCACCATCGAGCAGCGACTGCCCGGGATTCTTGACGAATACCGCAAGAAGCTGGCCGGGAAACTGACCGACACCCTGAATGCCGCTTGCCCCAACGGCTTTGAGCAAATCAGCGGCGCCGAGCTTTCCGCACGCATTGCTGCGGAATCGTCCCTGTTTTCCCTGCGCATTGATGTGGCAGAAGAACTCACGCGGCTGGACTCCCATCTGACCGAACTTCGTGTCATTCTGTCTTCCGGCAACTCCGAGTCTAGATCGGCGGCCAAGTCGCTCAGCTTGGGCAAACGCCTGGATTTTCTCTTCCAGGAAATGAACCGGGAAGTCAACACCCTGGGGTCCAAGTCAAGCTCCCTGGAAATCACGCAGTCGGTCATTGACCTCAAACTGCTTATTGAGCAGTTGCGTGAGCAGGCACAGAATATCGAATAGGCAGCGCCTGCCGTAAGCGGACGGGTGCGGCTCGCTTGCTCAAGACGCAGGCTGCGCCTTGTCTACCCAGGGCAAATCGGGCGGCGTCAAGCGTTTCATGTCCGTGTCCACCTTCCCGAATCGCGGGTCATGGGCGTTCCAGTCCTTTTGCGCCTGAATAATGTCGTTGCGCGCACCGACGAAATTCCACCAAATCTGAAAATCCGGAACATCAATCGGTGTGCCACCCAGCAGCAGCAAACGGGACTCGGCCGTGGTATCGATGCGCACGGTATTTTTGCCCGTGCCAAGAAAAGCCACTTCATTCAATTCAAACAGCTCATTGTTGATACTGGCCGGGGCGCCGGTAATCAAGAACAGGCCGTACTCGAATTCCGGATTCAGTGTCAGCTCAATACTGTCCTGCCCCAGCGCCTCTATGTCAACACAGACCAACGGCGTGAACTGGCGGGTAGGTGCGCGTCGCCCGGCAAATTCGCCCGTCAGCAACGTAAATCGCGTATTGGCCTGCGTCCACTCCGGCAGTTCGGGATAATGTTCAAAGGCCGCAGCAATGGGCGTTTCCGACTGGGGCAAGGCAATCCACAACTGCACTGCATGCAGCACGTTAATACCTGGCGGCGTCTGTTCGGTATGCGCAATACCGTGACCGGCGGTCATCAGATTGACCTGCTTGCGGCGAATCAATTGCTCGTTGCCCAGGCTGTCTTTGTGCAGGACTTCCCCTTCAAGCATCCAGGTAAAGGTCTGAAGGTTGATATGCGGATGTTCACCCACCTGCATGCCCGGATTGCCTTCTTCAAAGCGAGCTGGACCGGCATGATCCAGAAAACACCAGGACCCGATCGTGCGCCGCTCACGGTTTGGCAGCGCGCGGGCAACGGGAATGCCGCCGACATCGGCAATACGCGGTTTGATTTTCTGAAGGGTCATGCCCTGCTCCTTGTTAGGTGAAATTGGCGGTTATACGCCGGGACAAGCCGGCGGCCTGCCATACCATGCCCTGCACAACGCGCTGTCGCTTGCGTCTGGCGCACCCGTCAGCCGCGTCCGACAAAAGGCATTTTGGTGGCCATGATGGTCACAAACTGCACGTTGGTTTCTAATGGAAAATCACACATGGCCCGCACTGTCTGCGCAACGTGCGCCACATCCATAACCGGTTCCACACGTGTCTCGCCGTTTGCCTGGATGATGCCCTTCTGCATACGTTGCGTCATGTCGGTGCCAGCGTTGCCGATATCCACCTGGCCGCAAGCAATATTGTAGGCCCGCCCGTCGAGTGACAGGGATTTTGTCAATCCGGTAACGGCGTGTTTTGTGGCGGTGTAGGCAATGCTCATGGGCCGCGGCGCATAGGCCGAAATTGAACCATTATTGATGATGCGACCACCTTGCGGATCCTGCTGGCGCATGACGCGGAATGCTGCCTGGGCGCATAAAAACATGCCGGTCAGATTCACATCAACAATATCACGCCACTCCTGCACCGAGAACTCATCGACAGGAACCGGCGTACCACCCCGCCCCGCATTATTGAAAAGCGCATCGACGCGTCCGTACTCACGCTGGGCCGTATCGAACAACCTGCGAACCTCCTGCTCGCTGGTCACATCCGTTGGCACCACCAAAGCCCGAGTTGCATCGGCCCCGGCCGCTGTGCGGGTTTTCTCAAGAGCATCGGCGCGCCTGCCGGCCAGCACAACGGCATAGCCGGTACCCAGCAGCTCAAGCGCCACAGCACGCCCGATACCAGATCCTGCTCCTGTGACCACGGCGACTTTAAGGGGGGGTGTATTCATTCTTGTTACTCCTTTGGAAACGGAACCGCTATGCTATCAGGTTTGAAATAATTCCTACAGGCACCAACTGCCTGGTTTTTTCATGCTGTTTCATGCCGCACTCAGTTTAAGATGTGTGTGCTGACCAATCCAGCCCCATCACAATGACAAAAAACGTACCGGTTCAGGCAATTGCCGAAAAGTAGTGTTTTTTTTGCTATGATTTTCTTTTGCCGCCACCGTCATCATTATGCTTAAATTTCCCGGTAATGTCTTCATGATTATCGCACCCAGCGGTGCGGGCAAATCAAGTCTGGTCAATGCGTTGCTTGCGCAGGACAACAACATTTCCCTGTCCATATCATGCACCACGCGCGATCCGCGCCCCAGTGAGCAGGAAGGTCGCGAATATTATTTCACCACCAAGCAAGACTTTCTGCAATTGCGCGAAACCGACCAATTGCTTGAGTGGGCCGAAGTCCATGGCAATTTTTACGGCACGCCACGACCACCGATAGAAAAGGCCATTGCCCAAGGCAAGGACATTCTTCTGGAAATCGACTGGCAAGGCGCGCGCCAGGTCCGCCAGCATTTCCCGGGCGTAATGGGCATTTTCATCCTGCCACCGTCCATCGAGGTGCTGGAAACCCGGCTGGCCCAGCGCGGACAGGATTCACCCAGCGTTATCACCCGCCGGATACTGGCGGCAGGAAGCGAGATTGCGCACGCTCCGGAGTGCGAATATGTTATTATCAATGAAGATTTTGCCACAGCCCTGAATGAATTACAGAAAATCGTTGCAGCCGCAAGGCTCCGATACCAGTCTCAGGCCGCCCGGCATGCCCAACTCTTCTCCCAGCTCGGGATTTCCGATTCCGTTCGATAATTTGACTTTACCTTTTTTGCTTACCCGCTAAGGACAACACCATGGCTCGTATTACTATCGATGATTGCATGATGCACATCCCCAATCGCTTCAACCTGACGCTGGCTGCGACCTACCGCGCCCGCGAACTGGCTCAGGGCCATGAACCGCGCGTCGATCCGGACAAGGACAAACCGACCGTGATCGCGCTGCGTGAAATTGCCAAAGGTCTGACCGGAGCGGAAATGCTGCGTAAAGTGCCTACCTGATTTCAGGCACAGGCAGGTCATATGGGACTCAAGGACGCATCTTCCTCGCTGTTGCACGCGCTGCGGGCCGGGTCCCCTTTCCGCCGACGAAACCGTAACGGCCACCGGCAGTCTGCGCAGGCTGCCACCTCTATTGCAAACGCATCGATACTGCAGGACGACGAGCAGCGCATTCCCCCGCAAGCCGTCCCCAACAGCGCCACGCGCCACGAACCGGCCATTGCATCGCTGGCGCATTTGACCGAAATGCTGTCCACCTACATGGACAGCAAGGAAATCGACAAGGTACGGGAAGCCTACCGCTTTGCCGATCAGGCGCATCTGGGCCAATTCCGATCATCCGGCGCACCGTATATTACTCACCCGATTGCGGTTACCGAAATCTGCGCCGGCTGGAAGCTGGACTCCAACGCCCTGATGGCTGCGCTGCTGCATGATGTTATCGAAGACCAGAACGTATCCAAGGCAGAGCTGGCCGAAAAATTCAATCCGGACGTGGCCAACCTGGTCGACGGCCTGACCAAACTGGAAAAACTCAATTTTGCCACCAAGGCAGAACAGCAGGCGGAAAGCTTTCGCAAAATGCTGTTGGCCATGGCCAAAGACGTTCGCGTCATTTTGATCAAACTGGCCGACCGGCTGCATAATATGCGCACGCTGGATGCGGTCGGCGCGGATAAACGCCGACGGGTGGCCAACGAGACCCTGGAAATCTACGCGCCCATTGCGCACCGGCTGGGCCTGAACGCATTGGTGCGGGAGTTACAGGATCTGTGCTTTGAAGCCAGCAACCCGAATCGCTACAACGTATTGAAAAAGGCTGTGCTGGCCGCACGCGGCAATCGTCGCGAAGTACTCACCCGGATCGCCGAAAACATAACCTCTGCCATGCCTGCCAATGGCATCGAAGCGGAAATCAGCGGCCGGGAAAAATCGCTGTTCAGTATCTACAACAAGATGCGCGAGCAGAAAAAGTCCTTCTCCGAAGTGCTAGACATCTATGGCTTTCGAATCATCGTGCACACCCTGCAGGAATGCTATCTGACGTTGGGCACCATCCACCAGTTATACCGACCGGTGCCGGGCAAGTTCAAGGACTACATCGCCATCCCCAAAATCAACGGCTATCAGTCCCTGCATACCACGCTGGTCGGCCCCTATGGCACACCCATCGAGTTTCAGATTCGTACGCGGGACATGGATCACATTGCCGAAAAAGGCGTCGCCTCGCACTGGATGTACAAGGAAGACGATATCTCGCTGAACGATCTGCAAAAGCAAACCCACCGCTGGCTGCAGTCGTTGCTGGACATCCAGAGCCAGACCGGTGATTCTGGTGAGTTTCTTGAACACGTCAAGGTTGATCTGTTCCCCGATGCTGTCTATGTACTGACACCGAAAGGAAAAATCGTCTCCCTGCCGCGCGGTGCTACGCCGATCGATTTTGCCTATGGCATTCATACCGATATTGGAAATCAGGCGGTCGCTGCAAAAATCAATGGCGAATTTGTCCCATTGAAAACCGAAATAAAAAGCGGCGATACCATCGAAATTGTCACCTCCCCCGCTTCGGAACCCAACGTACAGTGGCTTAATCACGTGCGCACAGGCAAGGCACGCTCCGAAATCCGTCATTTCCTGAAAACCGTCAAATATGAAGACTCTATTCATTTTGGCGAAAAAATGCTCAAGCAGGCATTGCAGGAACTGAACATCCCTCTGCCCGATGCCGACAATGCCGAATGGGAAAAACTGGCGCGCAGTTCGGGCGCGTCCTCACGCGAAGAGATTCTGGCCGACATTGGGCTGGGTCGCAGGCTGGCCGCCGTGGTCGCCCGCCGCTTTGCAGTCGAAAACGCCATGCTGGCCACCAGTGCCGCAGTCATTGATGAAGTCTCCATTGCTCACGCCGGGATGATCTTCATTCAGGGTAACGAAGGTCAGGCCGTCCAGCTTTCGGGCTGCTGCAGTCCTATTCCCGGTGACAGCCTGGTCGCGCTGATCCGCCCGGGCCATGGGCTCGTCGTTCATACCGATGATTGCCCGACTGCGATGCGCCTGCGCTCCCGGGAACCGGACCGCTGGGTGCAAGTGTACTGGGATGAGGAAACCGCCTCTCACCTGCCGGTGCGCATGGAAATCGTTATCCGTAACGAAAAAGGGGTGCTGGGCCGTATTGCCGCACAGATCTCGGCAGCCGACTCCAATATCCTGACAATGTCCATGAATGAAGATGCCCAGAATCTGGCCGTGGTGCACCTGACGATCCAGGTCCATGATCGCAAGCATCTGGCGCGGGTTTTCCGCATGGTCCGCCATGTCTCCCAGGTACAGAAAGTGGCACGGCTGAAAGTCAGACCAAATCAGGATCCGGTACTGTAGCGGCCAGCCGGCCCGAGATCAGCGTAATTTTCCGGTCACAGCGCGCAGCCAGTTTCTGGTCATGTGTTACCAGTACCAATGTAGCGGCCTTTTCCCGATTCATCTCAAACATCAGATCCGCAATGCGCTGACCGGTTTCCGTATCCAGGCTGCCCGTCGGTTCATCAGCGAACAAGATTGCAGGGCTCACCACGAAAGCACGGGCCAAGGCCACACGTTGCTTTTCTCCCCCGGACAGTGTTTTGGGATAATGATGCATTCGTGAGGCCAGCCCAACCCGCTCAAGCATCTGCTGCGCGGCCTCTCGCGCCGGCTGCCCCTGCAATTCCAGCGGCAGCATGACGTTTTCCAGCGCTGTAAGATTTGGCAGCAGCTGGAACGACTGGAACACAAAACCGATATTCTGGGCTCGCAGCACGGCGCGGGCATCTTCATCCATGTCAAAAATATTTCTGCCCATCAGCCTTACCTGCCCCGAAGACGGGGTGTCCAGGCCTGCCAGAATACCCAGCAACGTCGATTTTCCTGATCCGGAACTGCCTGTAATGGCTAATGTCGCACTGTGTTCGAGCTCAAAGGAAATATCATCTAAAATATCCAGCGTACCAGTTGCCTCGGCAACGTGTTTTTTCAAATGAGAAACTTCAATGACAACATCTGCGTCCATGATTCGTGTTCTGTCCATTCTGATAAGTCTGTGGGTGTTCGTCTGGCCGCAAGCGGTCAAAGCCCAGGAAAAACCGGTATCGGCCAACGCACCGGTTATCCTGGTCGTGGGTGACAGCCTGTCTGCCGAATATGGTATCAGACGCGGTGCCGGCTGGGTGCAGTGGCTGGTGGAGAATAAAAAAGAGGCGCTGGGCGATGCCCAACTGGTCAATGCCAGTATCAGCGGCGACACCACCGCAGGAGGACGCAGCCGCCTGCCCGCCCTGCTGAAAAAACATCAGCCTGCCATCATGATACTGGAACTGGGCGCCAATGATGCGCTGCGAGGCCTCTCGCTTGAGGCCAGCCGTGACAACCTGCAAAGCATGATCGATAGCGCCAAAGCCCTCAAGACCGAAGTGGTCCTGATCGGCATGCAGATCCCGCCCAACTTCGGGCCTGATTATGCTCGCCAGTTTCAGCAGATGTTCGGTACGCTGGCAAAAGAAACGAGCACCTATCTGGTGCCCTTTCTGTTTGCCTCATTTGCCCTGCAAAGGGATATGTACCAGGATGACGGTATTCACCCCGCTGAACAGGCCCAGCCGCTGATGGCTCAGACGGTTTGGCCTGTTCTGGAAAAAGCGCTTACTGATTACCGGCAGCGTCGCTAATGACTCTCTCTGCCTCGGGATACACTTTGACGTCATGTGTCTGGCGAATCAGTCGGGTCACGCTCTGGGCCACTTGCGCCCCGGTACCGGCAATCATGGCCTGACGCAGATACTGGTCAAACATATTGCGCGCCTCGGCGGTCGGCTCGGTCACTTTCTCGATCTGGGCAATGGCATAGCCATTAGGCAGTTCAAAACCAACAAAGGCAGGCAGATTGTCGGCAGGCGCGCTCATGATCGCATTGAGCATGGTAGGTGGCAGTTGCGACTGTGTCAGGCGGCTGATGGTGGTTTCCTTGCCAAAGCCAGTCAGCTCACCCGATCCTTTTTCCTTGAGCATGGCCAGTTCCGCTGCGCCGTCTTCGGCTGCCTGCTGTTTGCCTTTTTCATCACGAATGCGATTAAGGACGATTTCACGGACGTCGTCCAGCGCAGGTACCGCTGCTGGAACATCCTTGGCCACACGCACGACCATCAGCTCGGATGGGGAAATCTCAATGACCCCGGAGTTCTTTTTCTGCTTGCGCACTTCGTCGGAAAACAGCGTTTCGCGAACCCGGCCCGATTCAAAATAGGCGGCATCCTTGCTGTCAATCGCGGCATTATCACCCACCTGTTCTTTTGGCAGCAAAGTCGTCTGGCTTACACCCCCTACATGGCGAATGTCCAGCGCAAGCGCGTCGGCCAGCGGCTGCAGGGAGTCCCGTTCCGTGCTGGACAATTGGGTCAATCGGGTAGACAGATCGGCAAATTTTTCAGAGGCCTGCTGCAACGCAATTTCTTTTTTCAGGCTTTCCTTCAGTTGCGCCAGTGGTTCGACCTGGCCAGGCTCGATATTGGCAATCTGCAGCACATGCCAGGCATTGTCGATTTTGACCGGATCGGAAATGCCGGGGGCCTTTGGACCAAAAGCGGCATTATCCAGGGGGGCAATATCGCCTTTGGCCAAGGTGCCCAGGCTGCCACCCTGATTTTTTGAACCAGCATCGTCGGAATAGGTTTTTGCCAATTCGGCAAAGGATTCAGGATTCTGCCTGGCCTTTTCGGCCACTTCAATCGCCTTGTCCTGAGCGGCTTTCTGGGCCGCTTCATCGGCGCCGGCAGGAATCTGGATCTGGATATGGTTGATCTGGCGCCGCTCTTTTTTGGTGTACTTGGCGATGTTTGCCTTGTAATAGCTTTCAATATCGGCGTCGGAAATTTCGCCTACGGTGTTCAGGGCCACGTCCTGGTTCAGGACGATGTAGTCCACGTCGACATACTCAGGCACCTGCAGCGACTGCTTGTTCTTTTCGTACCATTCGGCAATTTCCTGATCACTAACCTGCACCGACTGCTCGTAAGCCGCCGCTTCGAAGCTCTTGAGTCTGACGGTACGCTCCTGCGTCATGGCCGTCTGAAGCAGCGCCGCCGTTTGCGCAGGAATCCCTACCGTGCTCGAAACCGGCTCGAGCAACTGCGCAAATGCCAGGCTCTGACGCACATACTGCTCATAATCGACGTCACGGATATTGCGCTCGGTCAGAAACTGGCTGTATTTCTGAAAAGAGTACTTGCCGTTGTCCTGAAAATCGGGCGTGCTGGCAATGGCCTGGCGCACCATATTGTCGGTCGCATTGAAATGCTGGTCCAGCATTTCCTGCTGCAGCACCTGATTGTCCACCAGTTGGTCAAGCCAGGCCTGACGATTAGCCGGCGTATCGACGGCATTGATGTTGAAGTTGCTGCCATTTTGCTCGCGCAACTGGTTCAGACGCTCGCGCCAGGACTGGTCAAACTGCGCCTGGGTAATGTCGTTTTTCCGGACCGAAGCCAGTTTCACGTCATTATTGGTAAACGACTGGTAGTCGGCAACACCTAAAAAGACGAAAGAAGGCACGACCAGAACGAACAGTACAACGAGCAATAAACGTTTATGCGTGCGAAAGGATTCTAGCATTGTGTTCCCGACCAAAATGAATGTCTGATGCGAAAGCGAAACGCCGCCTGATGGCAAAGCGATTCAGAATAACCGCTTATTTTAAGCGCTTTTTCAATTAAAATAAAACTTTAGCATCAATTCAGGCAATTGGCTGGCATGAGGCTGTAGCATGTGCTGCGCCAGCCGGCGTGCGACAATGCCTGCTATTGCCCTTATTTTACGACCCCTGGTGCCCGCATGTCCTCAAAATCCCCTGTATCCTGGCCGTACCCCGCCGTTATCGCACATCGTGGCGGCGGCTGCATTGCCCCTGAAAACACGCTTGCCGGCCTGCGCTGCGGCTACGACCATGGCTTTATCATGTCGGAGTTTGACGTCAAGCTCAGCGGCGACGACGTATTGATTGTGCTGCACGACGACACAGTGGATCGCACCTCTGACGGCACGGGTGCGGCAGCCGGCATGCCATTCAAAGCGCTGGGCCAGTTGGATATGGGCAGTTGGCATTCGGCCTGGTACGCAGGGGAGCCATTGCCGGCCTTCAGCCAGTTTGCCCGCTTCATTTTGGAAAACAGCCTGCTTTGCAATATCGAAATCAAACCATGTCCTGGCCGTGAAGCACAAACCGGCGCCGCAGTGGCCCAGGCCGTGACGCAATGGTGGGCAAATGGCGGCGTCGCCCCGCTGGTTTCGTCCTTTTCACGCGAGGCGCTGGCTGCCTTTGCACGCGATGCCGCCGATGTGCCACGGGCTTTCCTGATCGACACCCTGCCCGAAGATTTTGAAAGCACGCTCGAATCGCTGGGCTGCCATGCCATCAATCTGAACCAGAAATATCTGGACGAACCTACGATCGCTCGGATCCACGCCGCCGGCTACAAAGTATGCGCCTATACGGTCAATGATTACCGTCGGGCCAAACAGCTGCTGGCCTGGGGCTGCGATGCCATTTTCACGGACGAGCTCGTCCGCATTCCTGCCGATCTCGGCGCCTATTAAAGTACTGCCACATGTTCAGTTACCGTCACGCATTTCACGCCGGCAATCATGCCGACGTGCTCAAACACGCAGTCCTGTTGCATATTCTCGATTATTACAATCGCAAGGACGCGCCCTACTGGGTCATTGACACCCATGCCGGTGCCGGCGTCTATGATCTGACCGATGCCTGGGCGGAGAAAACCGCCGAATTTCGCGACGGCATCGAGCGGCTGTGGCACCTGCCCCAGTTGCCCGCGCTGCTGGCCGACTACGTCGACCATGTGCGACAGCTCAATGATCAGGGTGGCCTGAGCGTCTATCCTGGCTCGCCATGGATCGCATTGCAGTTGATGCGCCCTGTGGACAGGCTGCGCCTGTTCGAACTGCATCCTACCGAAATCACGCATCTGGATGAAAATATACAGATGCAATCGCGGGATGTGGCAAGACAGGTCAGCGTCTTTGAGAAAGACGGGTTTACCGGCCTGCTCTCGCAACTGCCACCTGCCCCACGACGCGGCATTATCCTGATTGATCCGTCCTACGAAGACAAGAATGACTACCGCCATACCCTGACAGCCATCAGGGAAGGTCTGAAAAAATTTGCGACCGGCTGCTTTGCGGTCTGGTACCCGCTGGTGCGGCGTAAAGAAGTGCACGATATGCAAAAGCAGCTGGAAAAGATCAGCGACGCAAGCTGGGTGCACGTTCGCCTGGCGGTAAAAAGGCCGCCGGAAAACGGCTATGGCCTGTATGGCAGCGCCATGTTTGTTGTCAATCCACCATATACCCTGGTGACGGCACTGCGCCAAGCCATACCCGTGCTGGAAAAACAGCTGGCACAGGACGATCAGGCGCAGTGTTCACTCACTCATCAGGATAAATAATTTCCAGCACTTCCAGTTGTTTGACGCCTGAAGGCGTGCGCAACGTGACCGTGTCGCCTTCCTGGGCCTTGAGCAGCGCCCGGGCGACCGGCGAAATCCAGCTGATTTTCCCCTGCAGGGGCTCGGCTTCGTCAACGCCTACAATGGTGATACGAAACTCTTGGCCCAGTTCATCGCAATAGAGCACCTGGGCGCCAAAAAACACTCGGTCGCGATCAGGCTGCTTGCCGGGATCCACCACCTCGGCAATCTCCAGCCGTTTGGTCAGAAAGCGGATCCGGCGATCAATTTCGCGCAATCGTTTCTTCCCATAGAGATAATCGCCGTTTTCAGAGCGATCCCCGTTTGAAGCGGCCCATGACACAATCTGGACCACTTCGGGCCGCTCTTCATTCATCAGATGCGTCAATTCATCGCGCAGCATCGTGTAGCCACCACGCGTCATGTAATTGCGGGTGCCTGGCGGCAGGGCAACGGCCTCGGGACTCTGATCGTCCTCGTCGTCGTCTTCCTTTTCCTTGACAAATGCTTTATTCATAATTTCAGTTGAATGCTTTCCAGACGGGAACAAGGTCGCTTGGCATGGGGGGCAATCTGCCCAGGTCCATGCGGCTTTCCTTGGGACTATGAAAATCTGATCCGCAGGACGCCAGAAAACCATACTGGCGTGCCACATTGGCGTACTGGTGGTACTGATCGGGCGTGTGTGAACCGGTAACGACTTCGATCCCCTTGCCTCCCATCAGTTTGAACGTGCGAAACAGCGTCGTGAACTCCCGGCGTGAATACTTGTAGCGACCAGGATGTGCGATGACCGCGATGCCACCGGCGTCATGGATCCAGTCGAGCGCCTCATCCAGCCCGGCCCATTGGCCGGCTACATAGGCGGGCTTGCCATCGGCCAGGTAGCGATCGAATACATCCTGCATACTTTTGCAATATCCCTGCTCAACCAGATAGCGTGCGAAATGGGTTCGGCTC
Source organism: Advenella sp. FME57 (assembly GCF_014897675.1). GTDB lineage: Bacteria > Pseudomonadota > Gammaproteobacteria > Burkholderiales > Burkholderiaceae_B > Advenella. The sequence continues at coordinate 308,217 of NZ_JABUXU010000001.1, forward strand.
AGCAAGTTCGGGTTACCGGCATAACTGAGGGCGCCCTCATAGGTTCCGGCAATCCCCAGTTCAGCCAGCTTGTCTGCCATCAGATGGGCACGCGTCTCGCGATCTCGCCGAATCTGTTCAAGCCCCTGGTTGAGCCGTCTGTTTTCAATATCGATATTGAGTCCTACCACATGCAAGGTGTGCTCGGCCCAGCTCACCGAGATTTCAATGCCCGAAACGAACTGCATGCCCAGCGACCGGGCCGCTTCCCTGGCTTGCGGGATTCCGCGGATTTCATCGTGATCAGTCAGACTCCATAGGGTCACGCCATTGGCGTGCGCGCGCGCTGCTACCTCGACAGGCGCCAATACGCCGTCCGATGCGGTAGAGTGGCAGTGTAAATCTGCCTTGAATGCGAGCGACTCTGTCATGGTCCTTCCTGTAATGCCGATTGATGTTCTATGTGGTCCAGCAACCCATATAAACTGAGTTGTCCAAGCCCGGGGGTTGCGAACGAGCGCTCAAGAGAGGCGCTCTGCAAAAACGCCTGCATAAAAAAGCTGTCATCCTGCTGATATTTTACGCCCTCTGCCCTGCAAAGACATCTCCCGAGCGATTTTATGGCGCGAAGCTGCCTTCGTCGCGGCTCAGGACAGCAGGAACTGGCGCACGGCCTGCACCTGTGACTGCGGCAATAATGAAGGCGCATGGCCTGTTTCGGGGATTTCGATCATTTGCAGGTGCTTATTGCGCGCCTGCATTTGTTCCGCTGTCGTTTTGCTTAACAAATCGGAACGCTCGCCTCGGATCAGCAGAATCGGGCATTGCAATGACTCAAAGGCCCGCCACAGCATGGCTTCACCGGCTTTGAGCATTTTTTCGTCTTTCAGGCCTGCAAAGGCCTGGGCGATCGCCAGGTCATAATGCTGGGTCCACACCTGGCCTTTTTGCACCATGGCCGCCTTGGTAAACGTCACCCATTGCTCATCGCTTAGCGGACCGAAAGCGGCCGCATTGGTTTTCATATGGTTGACCGCATCCTCAAAGGCGTCAAATTGCAGAGGAAGGCCAACATAGCCGGCAATCCGCTCGATAGAGGCCAGCTCGATCGCCGGCCCGACATCGTTCAGGATCAGCTTGCCCAGGGACAGCCCGGTGGTCTTGGGCAACGCGCTGTCGCCCGCCGCTGCGATGGCTGCGTGCTTGGCGCCGACCACGGCGGAAAAAGCCAATGCGATCAGGCCGCCCATGGACGTGCCCAGCCAGTCGAGCGATTGCGGCTGCAATCTTGCCAGCAACGTGGTGATATCCGAAACATACTGAGGCACGACATAGCTGGCAGGATTGGTCAGGAAATCGGATGCGCCGCGTCCGGCGATATCCGGACAGACGACACGATACTCTTTGGACATGGCCCTGGCCACTTCATCAAAGTCATTGCCATTGCGCGACAATCCATGCACGCACAACAGCACCCGTCCGTTGGCCGGATCTCCCCACTCCCGATAGGCCATGCGATGAATACCGGCGGGACTCATGCAGTTGACGAAATTCAAACGGGGCGATTGCATAAAAAACTCCTTGAACGGAATGGCGTTAAACGGGATGCAAAACAGCATATCCTGGGGTGTGGACGCATAGGCTCAGAAGCATCGCAACAGAAACAACGTGTCGCAGGCATGGGGGTCCCCCGGGCCTGATTATCATAAGCTAAAAGCCATCCCAATAGCGCTGCCGCGATGCCCTTGCGCAATTTACCCATAAACCATTGGCGCCGGATCGGATCTGAATCGCGCCAGCAGCAATGGTATCCAGATACAGCTGTGCGGCATTGCGCCAACGCGTCGCCACGTCGCTGGCCGGATGCCCGTAACGATTCAGATAACCCGCCTGGGCAAAGGCAAGGGTCGGCTGCATGGCCTGGACCAACGCCATCGACGATGAACTTGCAGAGCCATGGTGCGGCGCCATAATCACATCAGTCGCGGGAATTGGCGAAGGCGCCTGCAGCAACCGGGCTTCAACAGCAGCGCCGATATCACCAGTCAATAACGCAGAATGATGCCTGCCCTGTATCCGCAAAACACAACTGTGGTCATTATCCGCCTTGGCAGGCATCCCCTGGATTTCGGAAGGATGATAGAAACGAAATTGAACGCCATCGTATTCAAAGCTCACATCGCGCCGACAATAATCAAAGGTCGCTTGCGGGTTTTTCACAAGCAAATTCCGCTGCAGGGCATCCTGTTCGCGTTCCAGGTAATGATTAAGCGCAAATGAGGCATAGGCGTGCTTCACATTAACCTGCTGCAGCACGCTGCCCGCTCCTCCGGCATGATCAATATCGGAATGGGAAATGATCAGCTCGTCCAGCGCATCAATGCCCACGGCCCGCAGATATGGAACGACAACCTGGCTGCCGCTATCGCTATTGGCACTGCTGCGCACGCCCGTATCAAAAAGCAGGTGATGCTGCTGCGTACTGACCAGCACGGCGGCACCCTGCCCGACATCCAGCACGGTCATGAACCAGTCTCCCGCCAATGGTCGGGGCGGCCGAAAAAACAGCACAGGAATCAGCAATACCAACCCCAGCGCACGCCCAGGAATGCCTTTGGGCAGAACGAACACAAACAGCCCGAGCATACCCAGTGCAATCCAGTGGCTGGGTACGGCAGGAAAATCGGGCGTCGCCCATTCGATGCCTGCTAACCCATGTGCCGCAACTAAAACAGTCTCCAGCAGCCGATGCACGCCATCGGCCAACCAGACGGCTGCCGATGGCCACAAGCCGATTGCACACAGCACGGCCAGCAACAGCGCCAACGGCGTAACCAGTCCGCCGATCACCGGGATGGCAAAGGCATTGACCAGCGGCGAAACAAAAGCATATTGTTGAAACAGGCCTATGAGCAACGGCGCCAGGGCAACGCTCATGAACAGCTGCATTTTGGCAGCGTCCCACAGCCGCTGCAAACCACTGACTACCAGAGCTGGCGTTGCCGACACGTGTTGCTTGCTACGGGATCCCCACAACATGAGACTGGCAATAGCGGCAAAGGACAGGCAGAATCCGATAGACAGCACAGCCCACGGATCCAGCACCAGTATGCACAAGGCCGCGAGGGCAAGCAGGGTTACACTTTTTATACGGGCACGCCAGACGACAGACAGCCAGAATATTGCAAGCATCATAAAGGTGCGCTGCGCCGGGACGCCCCATCCTGCCAGCACCGAATAGGTCGCAGCGACCAGCAAGCCCGCGCTGGCGGCCACGATCTGGGCCGGCCTGCGTTCAGCCAATTGCTTGCCTTGCAGACGCAGCCGTCGCCACAATCGAAACACGCCCAGGCTGCCCAGTGCAGCGAGCATCGTAATATGCGAGCCGCTGATAGATACCAGATGCGTGATACCAGTGAGATTGAAGACTTGCCAGTCGTCGTTGCTGATGCCGTTCTGGTCTCCCATGACAAGCGCAATAATCACAGGGCCATAGCGCTTGCCTTGCAAAACCTGGTCCAATGCACGGCGCAGGGAGAACCGGGCCCGTTCAATACAGGGTCCCCATGCGCCACAGACTTCGTCACGCAGCAGGCGCCCCGCACCGATGACCGTACCGCTGGCGCGTACACCCGCAGCAAACAGGAAGGCATCGTAATCGAAGCCATGAAAATTGCGTAATCCATGATTGTGTTTGAGCTTGACCGTCATTTGCCATAGTTGCCCGGGGCGAAGATCGGGCAAGCCTGCCGCCGGCCGTTGCGGTGGCGTAAACGGTCCGCTACGCGCGCCGGTATACCAGCGCAGTAGTACCCTTTCGGGCACGCGCTGCGCAAGCGCACCCGCGACAATGCGCGCCTCGAATGCCCACCCATTGATCAGGTCTCGGGGCAACCCAGTCACTTGCACCTGCACCGATAGCGGGCGATTTTCCAGTCGCCGATCAAGGCTGTCTGCCAGGCGCCATTGCGCCCGCCAGACCGAATACAACATGCCGCTGAGCACGCACAGACCCAGCACACTTAGTGGTAGCGCGACGCGGATGAGGATTGGCATGAACCGGCAAAGGCGTATATCTTTATTGCTATCGGTGCGGTCATCTATGCAGCTATCGGTATGGTGCCTTGCGTTGCCCTGTGTTGCCCGGTTTGCTGCGCTTACCCGCTGCAATAACGAGACTTGTAGCGGTCGAAATCCCTTTGACGACACCCGCGATGAAGCCTTCAACGACCAGCAGATACACAGGCAGGCCAGCCATACAGGGATCAGCACACGCACAGAAGGCAGCACCGGGCACCATTGCACAATGGCAATGCCCAACGAGAAGCAGAAAATCCAGACGAACGCAGGTAAATGCAAGCGGTGTGCAACCGGCTCGGGAGCGCTTGCCGCGAACGTGCCGCGCGCAGGCGAACATTGCGTCGCGCACTCAAGAGGTGAACGGTGAAAAACGGAAAGCGTAGCGCGCGCGTGCATAAGGCCGGGTCAGGATCAACAATCTTACTGCTGTCATTGTTCAACGGCCCGAGCTACACAGCAAGGTGCTCGTGACTGATTTATCAATCAGGCCATACGACAAGCGCCGCCAAGAATGGACTGCGTACCGCCCGTCCCATCATGGAGCAATCTGGCCTTTGCGATTGCCGCGTACCATGAGGTATAGCCACAGGCTGCAGACTGTACGGCGCCTAAATTTACCATGCCTGCCTGGTTCGGGCCTCAGGACGCTGCCAAGCGAGGCAGAACCTGCAAGGATGTTGCGCCGGTAGCCTGGGCAATCTCATCGACCGACTGGTCGCGCAATTGAGCCAGCACCTGGGCGATGGCCGCAATCTGCTCCGGTGTATTGCGCGGATGATCCTCATGCAGCCAGGCCGGGGGAATATCCGGAGCGTCGGTTTCCAGCACGATATTTGCCAGGGGAACGCGGCAGGCCAGCCGACGGATCTGATGCGCACGGGTAAACGTCATTGCGCCACCGAAGCCTAAAGCAAATCCCAGGCCAACAAAATGATCAGCCTGCTGATCGCTGCCATTGAAAGCATGGGCAATACCGCCGACGCCCGGGTAGCGACGCAGGTACTTCAAAATAATATCCTGAGAACGACGCACATGCAGCAGCACAGGCAAGTCATACTCGCGCGCCAGTTTGAGCTGCTGCTGGTAGAAAAACTCCTGGCGTTCGCGCGGCGGCCCCTGGGCAATATCCTTCACGAAAAAATCCAGGCCGATTTCGCCGATGGCGACAAATCGCGGATCAGCCAAAGACCGCTCTACTTCCTGCGCCAAGATATCCAGATCATCCTCGGCCGCATGCGCAACGAATAAAGGGTGAATACCAAGTGCATAATAGCCACCGGCAAAAGAATGAGCCAGTTGCCGAACCATGGAAAAATTACTGCGCCCGATGGCGGGAATGACGATCTGCCTGACTCCGGCGTGTTCAGCACGCGCAATAACAGCATTGCGATCGTCATTGAATTCGGATGCGTCGAGATGACAATGTGTATCTATGAACATGACCTCTCCTTCGCGCGGCAGCGCGTTGCGTGTGATTATGTCGCCTGCAACACGCCCCGTTCCATCAATAGTTGCCGGTCGGCCAGCGACGCCAGTTTGCCATCATGGGTCACAATCACAAACGCCGTTTTGAATTCCGTGTTCATTTGCTTGAGCAAAGCAAACATGCTGGCCGCCGTTTCACGATCCAGGTTCCCTGTAGGTTCATCGGCCAGCACGCACACTGGTCGCGTTACCAGGGCTCGCGCCAATGCCACACGCTGACGCTCACCGCCCGACAGTTGTCCTGGTGTATGATGGATCCGCTCTTTCAGGCCTACACGTTCAAGTACAGCCTCGGCCTGGGAGCGCGCCTGCTTGCGATCCATTCGTCGCACGATCAATGGCATGGCCACGTTATCCAGCGCATTGAATTCATTGAGCAGATGATGAAACTGATAGACAAAGCCCAGGCTCTCATTGCGAATACGGCTGATGGCCTTTTCAGGCAGCGCATGGGTCTGCTGTCCATTGATCAGGATCTGGCCCGAGGTAGGCTTGTCTAACAGACCCAGCATATGCAGCAAGGTACTTTTCCCCGAGCCCGATGCGCCAATAATGGCGACCATTTCGCCGGCAGAAACCTGCAGCGACACGCCTTTCAGAATATCCAGGCGCGCGTCTCCGTCCTCGTAATATTTGACCACATCGCGTGTTTCCAGGGCATAAGAATCCTGTTGCGTGGCGGTATTTTCCGGCTTAATCATGGCGCAGCACCTCTGCAGGTTGCAGGCGGGAAGCCCGCCAGCTTGGGTAAATAGTAGCCAGCAACGACAGCACCAGCGACGTGATGCCGATCAGGCCGATGTCATCCACTTCGGGGTGCGATGGCAGCGTACTAACGAAGTAAATGCTGGGATCCAGGAAATGGATGCCGAACAGCCGCTCAATGAAAGGAATCACCACATCGATATTGTAAGCAACCAGACAGCCGCACAATACGCCCAGGAAGGTTCCGATAAAGCCGATCAACGAACCCTGCACCAGAAAAATCTTGCCGATCTGAAAGGGGCTGACGCCCAGCGTGCGCAAAATCGCAATATCCGACTGCTTGTCCTTGACCGCCATCACCAGCGACGATAGCAGGTTGAATGCAGCGACCGCGACAATCAGAACCAGAATCAGGAACATCATGCGCTTTTCGGTTTTGACCGCAGCAAACCAGGTTCGGTTATCCATGGTCCAGTCACGCGCCACCACCCCTGGCGGCAATGAGTTGGTCAATTGCGTAGCCACTTCGGGCGCACCGATCATGTCATGAATTTTCAGCCGAACCCCTGCTGACCCAACATCGCGAAACAGCACGGCCGCATCTTTTACTGCAATAAAGGCCATATTGGAATCATATTCGTAATGGCCGGACGAGAAAATACCGGATACGGTGAACTGACGCATGCGGGGCGAAAAGCCCGACGGATTGATTGAACCCTGGGGTGTCATCAGCAACAGCGTGTCGCCAACCGTCACGCCCATATACTGGGCCAGGTTGCTGCCGATCACCAATTTGAAGCTGCCAGGCTCAAGGCTGTCGAGCGCGCCGTTGATCATTTGCTGCGGTAATTCCGAAACGTTGCCTTCGTTTTTCGGATCAATGCCGCGTATCTCCACGCCTTTGAGTACATCGCCCCGCGCCAGCATGCCGCCCGCTGCAACAAAGGCCGAGGCGCCCTCTACTTGCGGATTCTGCTTGGCCTGCTCAGCCAGCTTCTGCCAGTTATCCGTGACCGCAACCGGATCTTCATTGGGAACGACCAGCTGGATATGAGGCAGCACCGACAACATGCGATCGCGCACATCAACCTGGAAACCATTCATGACCGACAGCACGATAATCAGCGCAGCAACGCCCAATGCAATCCCGACCATGGAGGTGCCTGCGATAAAAGAGACAAACCGGTCGCCTTTTCTGCCTCGCCCACGCGTGCGTGTCAGGCCGGCGTACCGGGCACCAATCCATAATTCAAAAGGTATTTTCACGTATATTGTTCTTTACAAAGATCAGCATTCCAGCATGGAACAACAGAATTAAAAGAAAATTTCATTTATCTATCATGCGGTTACCGGATAACCGGCGGATACGGCCATAAACGGCGGGCGCAACAAATAGGGATCAAGCCCCCGATGATATCTGAAAACCCCTATGGCTGACAGGCAAGCCCAGACTCCTCTATAAGATTGTATTTCAGTGTATTTTGTTCCGTTCAATTTGCATTCCCATACCGACACCCATTACCCTGCACTACAGACTCAGCTCCCGGCAGTGCCGGTCACAGCTCTGGCCGGGACACTGGCGAGCGCGGTTTGTGCCGTCACTGCACGTCTACATATCAAGTAATGTCGGATAATCGGTGATCGCCATTGTGGTGGCCGAACCTAACCGGTGGCCCAAAAAACAGGGTGCCGGCAAACCCGCAATATTGCAAAAATGAAGCAATGGGTGCGTTAACGCACCCTGCCTTTGCACTGGATTCAGCCCTTTTGCCTGCGCCCATTGCCGGGCTGGTCGCGCAAGTTTCGCTACAGCAGTAAATTGTGCTACGACGTCTGCCTTATGGATCCATGGAACGCGGCCATCACATAACACGTACTTTGTCCACCACCAGCCCGTTGTTCGGCGACAGCAACATTCGAAAAAAAGCGCTGCCAGAACTGCTCACTGGAAAATGACTATTGAAATAATGCGCAGAAAAAATCCGCCGTCCCTGACCGCTGTCATGCCGACGCCGCTGCATAAATGGCACACATGGCGTCTTATCTGATTGAAAAACCAGCAGGATGCTCAGCGTGATGTGCATAAAAACAAATGAACATTCTGGAGTAGATCGCAAAAAAAATATAACAGGCGCCGGGCCCAGGATGAGATATACCTACTTGGGCAGAACGAATTCAACGCGCCGGTTTTTCGCGCGCCCTGACGGGTTATCCTTGCCGTTGATTTCATTTTCGGCCACGGGTTCGGCTTCTCCCCGACCTTCCGGGGCTATCCTTGATTGCGCCACCCCTTCCCGGACAAGAAACGCCGCCACCAATTGTGCGCGAGTCTTGGACAGTTTCAGATTGTAGGCGTCTGTTCCCCTGGCATCCGTATGCCCGATCACTTTGACCACCTTCACCTGGCTATCATGGATGATGGTGCTGATATCCTTCAATGTTGCCTGAGCCTTTGGCGACAAATCCGCGCTATCGAAAGCAAACAGAATATCACTGGCAACGGAAAGAACCGTGCCGCCATCGGCCTTGCGCACGGAGATGCGGCCATTTTCTTCGATAAGCTTTTTCGCACTCTCGGACAGCTCGCTGGTTGCCGCATTCAAATCCGATGAAGCTACCTGTAAATCAGAGGAAGTGGCCTGCAAATCAAGTACCTGAGGTACCAGGTCCAGAACGTACTGGTCAGGGTCATAATCGCTTTGCGCGATCGCCAGGCCTGACAGCCCCAGCGCCAGCAGCATCCAGGATAACCGCGCCATGCGGATAAGATAACCGCGCTGCATTGGCTCATTCATCCGTGGTTGTGAACGGGCCAAGCGGCTCGATATTCGGCAGAAATAACATCAGGCTTTCACCTGCGGGCGGCGCGGGAAACGTGCCGTACCAGATGCCGCGCAATTTCCCCTTGCCGGCCAATACCAGTTTTTCGGGAGCCAATGGCTTGCCTGCGGAGTCTTTCAATAAAAGGTACTTTTTATCTCCAGCCAGAAGGTAAAAGTCGTTTTCGTACGCCGATTTGTCCAGACGCGAATACAGTACACTGATCTTGTTTATTTCCGGGTCCGTTTCTATGAAACGCACTTTGATCGTCACGCGATTACCCGTTTTTACGACTGAAGTCAGCTCTGCCGATGCGCCGCCATCGGCCACCAGACCGCTTGCCAGAGAACTTTGCTGGGCGTCTGCCGCTCCCGTCTGTGAAAAACAAGATAACGGAAGCATGGCAGCAATAAGCAAAGACAGCGAGGTAACGGTAGTGCGAAGTTTCATCTGATTTTAGTCCTGGTTGGTCAGTCTGGTGGATCAGGGTATGGGGATATTTCCAGCATGAAAGGTAAGCGGCAAGAACTCGCCACGACCACTATGCCGATTATATTGACGCGACTATTTCCCTATATCGTTAAGGCAACAGAGTGACAATTATTACATTTGTATACAACCCACCAGGGCGACTCATGCAAGCGCGCTGGCCTTGCTCTGGGCGCCTATTTCCCTGAATACGTCGCGAGTACGGCGTTTCGTTGCCAATCATCATTTTCATTAGCATCCCAGGCGCCTGTGGGCTGTGCATCAGGTGCAGCACGATCAACAGACCCATGGAGCGCATGGCCGTTTCACGGCTCGCCCCTGCCGGGTATGGCTCTGAAGCCGGCTGCTGTCCAGACACAGCAAAAAGATGGCGCCAATGACAGTTGTCATGGGCGCCATCCTGGTCACATATATTTGATAAAAAATGCAATGGCTGGGCTATAATTGCGGGCATACAACTATTTTGCGCAAAGGTTTACTTTGAAGATACCTGCCCTGGCCTTTACCGTCACCGATTGGGACAAAATACCGGCTACCGAACATCCGGGCGAGCAAGGCAAGGCATTATGGCGTACGCTCAATATCGGCGACGTTCGCGTGCGGATGGTTCAATACACGCCAGGCTATCTGGCAGATCATTGGTGCGATCGCGGGCATATTCTGTATGTGCTGGAAGGAGAGCTGGAATCACAACTGAAAGACGGCCGCACATTCACACTCACAGCGGGCATGAGCTATCAGGTCTCGGATTTCGGCGATGCAGCCCACCGTTCTTTCACACGCACCGGCGTCAAACTGTTTATTGTGGACTGACAGTATAAAAACACGATCATCAATCGCGCATCAGATCAGCGTTCCTGTCCACTTCTTTTATAGTCTCATCACAAAAGGCACTGGACGTCCAGAGCAGGTGACCGGTGATATTTCATGGCGACATCCCCGTATCACAACGGGCCGTAGTATCATTACAGAATACTATTACTTAACCGCCAACCGTCATGGCGCAACAACACAGATCGCTCAGGTCACTTTGCCCTGGTCGATCAAACCGGGAACGAACCGATAGCGTGGCTTGAACGTTGTCACCCTTCTTTGAGTGCTTCGTCAAAATCCCCTTGAGGCAGATCCGGCAGCTTGGTCCATTCGGACCATTTGTCACTTGATGAAGAAGTGTTTTGCCTGTTCGATTGCCAGATCGAACCGTCATTGGCCACAGTGATTAACACGACGCCACCTGCGTTTAGCGGTGCTGTGGCGATTTGCATGGCTTTTCTGTTCATGGCGTACCCATTTGATAGTTGACTAACCATTATGCCCCTGTGAGCCCGGATTAATGCCATAAACCCTGTAAAAGCAAAAACGGTTCTTCATAAAAGGCCAATACCTGACCCAAGAAGGCAAATGATAGGTAAGATCTCTAGCTTATCTAAATGAGGACAACCAATGAGTATCGATAGTGTATTAATTATTGCAGGTATAGCTGCGTTCCTCATTTTTAATTATTTTTTCCGTTCCAACAACAATACCGAAGAGCAGATCTGGAAACTGATTTCCCGGGATCGTATCTGTCGTGATGCTCAGGTTGACCAGAAAGATCTGAGGATATCGGTCACCAGCTACTACGAAGTGGGTGCGAGCAAGAGCCGCCTTCCGGCGCAAAGCCAATACAATTTCAAGGTATCCTGCAAAATGCCGAGCTCAGGCAGCAGGCGCAGAAAATGGGTGACGATTGGCAACGGATACAGCGTTAACATCACCTCCGACGCCGAGTTGATCGAAGATAGTATCATCCAGGATATCAAGCGCGCACAGGATGAACGCACAGGATAAGTTCATGCGGCCCGGGAAAGATCCGTGCAAACCAGAACGTGCCTGCCTGACCGCCCTCTTGCCCGCCTGACGGCCCTATAGTGTTAAAGCGTCTTTCCCCATCAGTTGCCCGGTGCCTGGCCGCACTATCGTGGCAGCGCTTGCACGCGTTGTCCGCAGGCCACGCTGTTGTTTACAGCCAAAATGCAACACCGGACATTGCCCGTACCCAGGAGCACGCCCGTCGCCGTCCTGTTGCAGATACGCTTGCTGCCGAGACTTAGCCGTTATAATCCCCTGATCGGTCACTTAAATTGAAGCCATCTGAGCGCGCTGCACGCCTTCCTGCACAAAGGTCCCGCACTGGGACCGCGATGCACCAGCAATGAATGGCGCCTCATGCGAATCCATGTCCCAAACTCTTTCATTTTCAATATTTCTCAATAAACCAGAATCCCTGGCACTGCATAGAACCTGGGTTTTGATTATGCGCACCTGTCCAGCATGGAACTGATCATTCCCGGGGCGCTGCCCCCGCATTCCGTGGCGGCCGAAACCGCCATCCATTTGGAAAAAACCGCGCCGCTACTGCGACGCTTGTTCGAATACGCCACCCCGCATATTCACCTGGCCGATCCAGACCTGACAGGCTGCACGCCATACGAAGCCTGGCTGGTGCAGCATTATCAATTTACGCCCACGCCTGGCCAGGCACCCTGTGCCGCCCTGGCACCAATTCTGGTGCCGCAAGCGCAGAGCGCTGAACCCGTCTGGCTGTTTCAGCTTGCACACTTTGGTCTGAGCAACAGCGGCGCGCACATGCTGACCGCGAGCGACATTGCTGTGACAGAGCAGGAAAGCATGGCGCTTTATGAAAGTGCGGCTGATATATTTACCGATACCCCGTTCACCTTGACCGGCCACACCGCTGAAGGCTGGACAGTCGCCGTACCGGACGGTTTCAGTTTGCCGTCATGCAGCCCGACGCTGATTGCCAGCGCCGATCTGGCACACGCCTGGCCCCAGGAGGATGCCTTCAAACCCTTGCGCCGCCTGCTCAGTGAACTGCAGATTGCGTGGCATCATCACCCCGTAAATGAGACGCGACGCGACAGGCAAATGCCGTTGATCAATGGCGGCTGGCTGTTTGGCGGCGCCGCGCCGGCGCAATTGGCCGCACCATCAACGACAATGCCGATCATGATACGCGACCTGGAAACGCCTCATCGCCAGCGCCAATGGGGCCACTGGCTGGCGCGGTTGCCGGCAGTGGAGCGCACACTTACACTTGAACTGGCGGCAGCCCTTAAAACCCAATCTAGGGGCAACCCTGTTACCATGCCAGTCAGCCTGATCCTGACCGGCGACGACCGATGGGTCACGCTTACCCTGGAACCTACACCGGTGCTGCTCAAGTGGCTGCCCGGTCAACGCAAGCAATGGAAGCAATGGTGGTCTCAGTAAAAATCACAGCCCGTCTGGTGAATCCGGACTATGAAAAACAATTGCAGGAAAGTGGCATTCACACGCTGCTGGCCCGTCTGTGGGCCGCGCGCGGCGTGGCCTCGTCCGAGCAAACGCGCCTGTCCTGGAGCGACCTGATCAACCCGTCTGAACTCAATCAGGCCGACAAGGCTGCGGCCATTCTTGCCGATGCCATCGCCGCCAAGAAAAAACTGCTGATTATTGCCGATTACGACTGTGATGGCGCCACCGCATGCGCTGTCGCCCTGCGTGGTTTGCGCGCCTTTGGCGCCGATGTGGATTTTCTGGTGCCAAACCGATTCGAAACCGGCTATGGCCTGTCGCCCGCAGTGGTGGAGCTGGCCAGCCGACACCATGCCGGCAAGCCGGATATGCTGATTACGGTGGACAACGGCATTGCCAGTATCGATGGCGTACAAGCGGCCAACGACCTTGGCATGCAGGTACTGGTCACAGACCATCACCTGCCTGGCGATGCGCTGCCCGAAGCCATCGCGATCGTGAATCCCAACCATCCCGAATGCCAATTTCCTTCCAAGAACCTGGCCGGCGTGGGTGTGATCTTTTATGTCTTGTTGGCGCTGCGCGCGGAGTTCCGCCGCCGTGGCTGGGTTGATGCCAAGGCGGGCCCCAGGCTTGACGCGCTGGCCGATCTGGTCGCGCTGGGAACTGTGGCCGATGTGGTGCGGCTGGACCCCAACAATCGCCTGCTGGTATCGCAGGGATTGAAAAAGATCCGTAATAATCAGTTGCAGCCCGGCCTCAAAGCCCTGTTCCTGGTCGCCAGTTGCGACAACCGTGAAGCAACAGCACTGGATCTGGGTTTTCGCATCGGCCCGCGCATCAATGCCGCTGGCCGTCTGGCCGACATGAGCATCGGGATCCGCTGCCTTACGACGGATGACGAGGCTGAAGCGCTGGCGCTGGCCCGCGAACTGGATACGATGAACCATCGGCGCCGAACGATCGAACAGGATATGAGCGAGCAAGCCCAGGCCAGCCTGGAAGCGCCTGAAAAGGCCCGCAATGCCACTGTCTGCGTTTTTCATCCAGACTGGCATCAGGGCGTGGTGGGGATTGTAGCGTCACGGCTGAAGGAAAAATTCTGGAAACCCACCCTGGCCTTTGCCCCGGGCGACCCCGGCGAGCTACGCGGCTCGGGCCGGTCGGTCCCTGATGTGCATTTGCGCGATGTACTGGATCTGGTGTCCAAAACCCATTCGGGCATGATTCTGAAGTTCGGGGGGCACGCCATGGCCGCAGGACTGACACTGCGTCAAGAGGCTTTTGCCGAATTCGAAGAGGCCTTTGACCTGGCGGTACGCCGCATCAGCGGCAAAGACAGCTTTGAGCCGCTGATCGAGACCGATGGGTCGCTGGATCCCCTTTTTACGACAGCAGAAGTGGCCGGCATGTTGCACGAGCATGTGTGGGGTGCTGGTTTCCCTCCCCCGCTTTTCCGGGACACGTTCAGAGTCCTTAATCAGCGTCTGCTCAAGGAAAAACACCTCAAATTGCGCCTGGAACGCATGAACCAGCAATACGATGCGATCTGGTTCAATCATGCCGAAGCATTGCCTGAATATACCGATCTTATCTATGAAATTGCACCCAATGCCTGGAATGGCGTTGTAAATGTGCAACTGATGGTGCGTCACGCCGAGCCTGCTGCCTTCTAGGGGTATCGCGGCGGCGTGCCATTTATTACGATCGCTATCAAACGGGCCGTTTTCAGGTATTCTTGTTACAACGTTTACCGTCCCGACAAGGCAAGCAGACGGCAATTTGTTACGCTGCCCTTTTATTTCCCAAGAAAATTATGAAACTTACCAGCGCCCTTCTTTTTACCCTTCTGACTTTGACCGCCTGCACGACGACCGGCACACCCGGACAGCATATTGATGGCGTGGTTGGCACGGTCGGCGGCGCCTTCGGCAACGTATCCGGCCAGCAACCTGCACGCTGATAGCTGCAGCTTCAGTTCTAAATCGCGTGTACAAGCGCTGGTCAAGTTTTGCAGCCGAATGTCGGCATTCGGCCAGCCATGGCGCGTGGGTGCGCTAAAATAATGGGTTAAGCAAAATTACTCAGCAAGGGAATAACACGCATGGAAGCAGAACGTCAAAACCAACTCGCCGCCCGTCTCGAAGACTACGCTGAGCGCGAGGACGCGCTTCGGAGGTATCTTTGACGTCGAATCTAAATCGGAACGACTGCAGGTAGTCAATCTGGAGTTGGAAAATCCAGACGTCTGGAACGATCCCGAGAAAGCCCAGGAGCTAGGCCGGGAGAAAAAGACACTGGAAAACGTCGTCCTTGTCCTGGATGAACTCCAGCAAAACATCCGCGATACGCAAGAACTGTTCGAACTGGCCAGTGCCGACGATGACGATGCGACCCTGCTTGCCATCGAAGAAGATACCGACGGCTTTGGCAAGATCATAGACGGCTTCGAGTTTCGCCGCATGTTCTCCAACCCGGCCGACCCCCTCAATTGCTTTGTCGACATCCAGGCCGGCGCCGGTGGCACCGAAGCCCAGGACTGGGCCTCCATGCTTTTGCGCCAATACCTCAGATATTGCGAACGCAAGGACTTCAAAACCGAAGTGCTGGAAGAGTCAGATGGCGACGTAGCCGGCATCAAATCGGCAACCATCAAGGTAGAAGGCGAATACGCATTCGGCTATCTGCGCACGGAAAGCGGTGTACACCGACTGGTGCGCAAAAGCCCGTTCGACTCCTCCAATGGTCGTCACACATCCTTTGCCAGTGTTTACGTCTACCCCGAAATCGATGACTCCATCGAGATCGACATCAACCCTGCGGATTTACGGGTCGATACTTACCGCGCCAGTGGCGCAGGGGGGCAGCACATCAACAAAACCGATTCGGCCGTGCGTATCACCCACGCGCCCACTGGTATTGTTGTACAGTGCCAGAATGACCGTTCGCAACATCGCAACCGGACCGAAGCCATGTCCATGTTGCGCTCCAAATTGTACGAGCTGGAAATGCGCAACCGCCTGGCTGAACAGCAGAAACTGGAAGACGCCAAGACCGAAGTGGGCTGGGGTCACCAGATCCGTTCCTATGTGCTGGACAATAGCCGCATCAAGGATCTGCGAACCAATGTCGAAATATCCAATACCCAAAAGGTGCTGGACGGCGATCTTGACCCGTTTATCGAAGCCAGCTTAAAGCAGGGAGTCTGATATGAGTGGAACCATCGCTATCGTTACCGGTGCCTCGCGTGGCCTGGGGGCAGCACTGGCCCGCAATCTGGCGGGCAGCGCGCGCCAGCTCATTACCGTATCGCGCAACAGCGACCAGCAAACGCAGCGGCTGGCCGAAGCATCCGGGTGCCAGCATGTTCATTATGGTCATGACCTGTCAGATGTGCAGCATATCGAAGCGGCTGCATTGGGTATTTTTGCCCAGCTGGATCAGACCGCAGACCAGTATCTGCTGATCAACAACGCCGGTTCGCTGGGCCCGGTCGCCCAGTACGATACGCTCGACGACGCCCATGCCATATCCAGCACTTTCAATCTGAATGTGACCAGCGCCATGCTGCTGACCACCGCCCTGCTACGCGCCACCCGCGCGCTGAGCGCCGATGTACGGGTCGTCAACATCTCCTCGGGCGCCGGACGCTCTCCCACAGCCGGCTGGGGCGTGTACTGCGCTACCAAGGCTGCGCTGGACATGTATACACGCGTCGCCCGTCTTGAAGCGCCGCACGCCAGGCTGGTTTCGCTTGCCCCCGGCGTCATCGACACTACCATGCAGGCCACTATCAGGTCCGGCAACACAGACGATTTTCCCGATCTGGCGCGCTTTAACGCGATGAACGAAACGGGTGTGCTGCGCAGCCCCCAGGCAGTGGCAGAAAATCTTATCCGGTATATCAATAGCGAGCACTTTGCGAGCAAAGAGCTTGATGATATACGCCAGTACAGCCAGTAAGCAGGCAATAGCGGTGTCGTAGCCCTGTCTGGGCAGCGCACCGCAATGTTGTAACCCCATTCACCCTGACATGTCAGATGTGCCTGACATGCCAAGCTAAACATCAGTAAACTCTATGAACGACATCCAGAAAGACGCGCCCGCTACCGAAGTGGACGAAAACAAACTCATTGCTGAAAGGCGAGGAAAACTGTCACGCCTGCGCTCGGCAGGCGTAGCTTATCCCAACAGCTTCAAACCCGAACACAAGGCGCAGGCGCTGCACGAGCAGTTTGGCCAATTCGACAAAGAAACCCTGGACCCTCAGGCCAATCCAGCCTGCGTTGCCGGCCGCATGATGCTCAAGCGCGTCATGGGCAAAGCCAGTTTTGCCACCATCCAGGATGCCAGCGGACGTATTCAGATTTATCTGGACAAAAAAGGCGTGGGTGAAGAGGTTTACGAACAATTCAAAACCTGGGACATTGGTGACATTATCGGCGTCAGTGGGCGCGTATTCAAGACCAACAAGGGCGAGCTCTCTATTCACGCGGCATCAATCAATCTGATTTCCAAATCCCTGCGGCCCCTGCCCGACAAATTTCACGGCATTGCCGACCAGGAACTACGCTATCGCCAGCGTTACGTCGATCTGATCATGACTGAAGAATCACGCAACACCTTCAAGGTGCGCAGCAAGGCCATTGCTGCCATGCGCTCGATCATGAACGACTCTGGCTTTCTGGAAGTGGAAACGCCCATGCTGCACCCCATTCCCGGCGGCGCTGCGGCCAAGCCGTTTGTGACGCATCACAACGCGCTGGATATGCAGATGTTCCTGCGTATCGCACCGGAACTATATCTGAAACGGCTTGTCGTGGGTGGTTTCGAACGCGTCTTCGAAATCAACCGCAACTTTCGCAACGAAGGCGTCAGCCCGCGGCACAATCCTGAATTTACGATGATGGAGTTCTACGCAGCCTATACCGACTATCAGTGGCTCATGGACTTTACCGAACAATTGCTGCGCGATGTCGCTGTACAAGCCACCGGCACTGCCGTTCTGACCCATCAGGGCAAACCACTGGACCTGAGCCAGCCGTTCGATCGCCTGACAATCACCCAAGCCATCATGAAGTACGCCCAGGGTTATACAGAACCACAATTGAATGACATCGAGTTCCTGCGCACGCAATTGCGCAAGCTGGGCGCAGAAGTAGATGGCCCGGTATTGGCGCGTGCCGGTATTGGTGCATTGCAACTGGCGTTGTTCGAAGAAACGGCCGAATCACAATTGTGGAACCCGACCTTCATCATTGACTATCCGGTGGAAGTCTCTCCGCTGGCTCGCGCCTCGGACAGCAACCCGCAAATCACTGAACGCTTTGAACTGTTTATTACCGGCCGCGAAATTGCCAACGGTTTCTCCGAGCTAAATGATCCCGAAGACCAGGCGGCACGCTTTCAGGCACAGGTGGTTGCCAAGGATGCCGGCGACGAAGAAGCCATGTATTACGACGCCGATTATATTCGTGCGCTCGAATACGGCATGCCACCTGCCGGTGGCTGCGGCATCGGCATTGACCGGTACATTATGCTGTTGACTGACAGCCCGACCATTCGTGACGTACTGCTCTTTCCGCATCTGCGCAAGGAAGACTGATCCGTTAGTAATAAGCGACGCAAATCCGACAGTAGTAAGCAACGCAATGTTGCACGGAAAAGGTGGCAATCATGCCACCTTTTTTATTTTTTGCGCATCGTCGAATCGCTCGACCGCATCGATCAGCACGCTGACTCCCTGGGCGAGTTCTTGAGCCGACGTCCACTCCTGCGCGCAATGGCTTTTACCCTCTTTGCTGGGCACGAAAATCATTGCTGATGGACTGATATGGCTTAAAAACGCGGCGTCATGGCCAGCACCGCTGGGCATGACTTTGTACGGCAAACCCAGGCCGTCGCTGGCATCACGTATATGCGCCATCAGTTGCGGTGCACAAACGACGGGCTGGGTATCGGTGACCGTCTCACAGGCTAGCAGCGTAACCTGATTCATTGCTGCCGCCTGCGCGGCAATCTGCTCAAGTTTCCTGTTCAAAGCCTCCATGCTTGGTCGATGGTCCGAGCGCATTTCGACTGAAATTTCGGCAAACCCTGGCACGACATTGCTGGCATTGGGTCTGACATTGAACTGGCCACAAGTGGCAACAACGTAATGTTCCGGCTTCTCGCTGGCCATCTGAGCTGCAATATGGCGAATGTCACAGGCCGTTTGTGCTGCCGCAAGCAGTGCATCGCTACGCATATGCATGGGCGTCGTTCCCGCATGTGCGGACTGTCCTTTAAATTTCAGACGCACCCTGATAATGCCGACAATGGCGCTGACAACGCCGATCGGCAACGCCTCGTTTTCCAGCACGCACCCTTGCTCAATATGAATTTCAAAAAAAGCCTTAATGTCTTTTCGTTTGGCCAGATCATATGGCCTGCCGCCCATACGGACAATCGCATCGGCGAGCAGTTCCCCGGTCTGCGGGTGGGCGCAACGCAGAATATCCTCTGACAAATGACCGCTGATGCCCCTGCTGCCAATGCATGACTGGCCCCACTCACTGGGCTCTTCCGCCAGAAAATCAATGACCTCAAGCGTATGGTTCAACTGAATATTGCGTTCCTGCAGCGAGGCCACGCATTCCAGTCCGGCAACAACGCCGGCAACGCCATCAAAGCGTCCGCCACCTGGCACCGTATCGCTATGTGAACCGATAGCGATCACCCCATTATTTTTGTCTGTACCGGACAGTCTTCCCACGAGATTGCCGGCCGCATCCACATGCACCACCATACCCAATTGCTGCATACGCTCAGTGATCCACAGGCGCCCCTTCAGGAAAATCTCGCTAAAGGATCGCCTTGTATAAGGCTGCGCCGCATCTGTCATGGTGCCCAGTTCCATCAGAGCATCCCAATAACGCTGCTCATTAGCTTTCATCATAAAAATAATCCTGATGTTGATAAGAGGCAAATAAACCGAACGGCACCGGGCTTCCTAGTAACATTACTATCGCCGACTACCCTGTTGCTACACGCCCTGATTTTATTCATTCTACAGTCGATCGTACCATCAATGCACAGACTCCAATTCGAAAGTTGTGTCTACTGCTTGCGCAGCATAAGCGTACGGATTTTTCATTTATTCCGCCGATTTCTCTGTACCCGACTGAAATTTAGCTTACAACTGAGCAATACACATCAAAGTTAATCCTGTTTACTATATCGGCAAAATAAATAGGGAGCACTTTAATGAAAAAACTGCTTGTAATTATCGGTTTTCTGGCCATTTTTCTGACCGGTTGCGTGGTGCATGATCGCCATTATGGGTATCGCGATGGTTATCGCAACGGCGGACCAAAGTATGAAAGAAAATACAACCATTACAGTCGTCATCGATACCACCGCCCTCGGTCCTACCACAGAAAATATCGCAGTCATCGGGACTATCGCGGCCATCGGTCTCATCACGGGCATCACCGCCGCCATTAATGCGCTTTGCTAACAGGCCGGCTCCGACGGGTTTTATTTTGGCCTTACGAGTGGTTGACACCCATTATTGGGATCTATGATCATTCCTTAAAGATGGTTTCAATAGTCTTGTTAAACACTCGTGCAATTGTAAATGCCAGCGGCAGACTGGGATCATATCGCTCGTTTTCGATCGCGTTCACAGTTTGCCTGGATACTTCGAGCAACGCAGCCAAATCGGCCTGAGACCAGCCGTTCTCAGCTCGAAGCTGCTTAATGATATTCTTCATGAATATCGCCTGATGCTAACGACAATTCCAGTTATCCAAAGCACTGCCATTAATGGCCAGATAAAGAAATAGGACAATTTCGGATATCCCACTGTTTCAAGAAATCCATAGCTGAATGTGGCCACCGCTGTTAAGCCGAACGCCCAGCTTAACGCTTCGAATTGGATTTTTCGCTGTAGTTCATCTAACCGTCTAAGTTGTCGAATTACCACCCAACATATACCAACCGCCGGAACCATGGGAATAAGCGCAACTATCGGGCGTATCGGCGAAGCGCCGTCAATAGTACCCAATAGGTGCCCTGAGGCAAAAATGGCGATCATATAGATAACTATGCTCGACCCCAATTCTAGCAAATAGCGTTTCATAAATAATAGTCCCAGCCGTCATGTAAAGGAAGCTTTACTATAACATTCAATTAAATCTAATGTAAAGCATACTTTACGCCATTGAAGTTCTTCTGCATTCCATTCTGGCCGCGGTCATTTTCCTCAGCAGCTGTCACAGGCGTATGGGTTCCGGTAATTCAAAGTGATTTTACGACCCATCAATGTGCTTTCTGATCGAAAATCAGAATGCTCCTGCCTCTGCCTTCAGAAGTCGACAGGGTTTTACAAAAAGCAAAGCGAGCGCCCCCCGAAAATTGGATTAGTGCCCACTTATGTAGTGGCAAATCCAAGCCAAAGTACCCTAATTGCAGGAAGCAGAGACATTCAATAAAAGCGTGTCGTATCAAACACGGTATCAGGAAAACTGCAGGACAGGCGCTCTTTGCCCGATCCGAGACTTTTGCGTTTCACCACCAGCCGGCCAACAGGCCCGGTACAGTTCAAATGGGTGCCGCCGCAGGCAATCTGGTATTGTTCGCAATGCCAACTGCGCAAATCCGGTTCTTGCGGGTG
This sequence comes from Advenella sp. FME57, assembly GCF_014897675.1. GTDB lineage: Bacteria > Pseudomonadota > Gammaproteobacteria > Burkholderiales > Burkholderiaceae_B > Advenella. The sequence goes on from NZ_JABUXU010000001.1 coordinate 329,728, forward strand.
TGCACTCATGGTAATGGCCGCATTGCGTAAAACCAGGTCATTGGCACAGGCTTCGATCTGACTGACCTGTTCCGGTGTAAAGCGCGCATTTATGCCAAAGTCAAACCGCGCCCCGTCTATCCGAATATGGCAGCCCAAGGTGGCCTGCACGGCGTCCGGCCGGATCATATCGACAGCCACGTAAAGTATATGGGAGGCCGTATGGCTGAGCATCAATCGCGCTCTTCGATCCGTATCAATACGCACCGTGACGCTATCGCCAATATGCAGATCGCTCAAAAGTGACACCTCATCCGGATGCACTTTGTGCCAGATGACGCCACCCACCTGGACATCAGGAAAACCATCAATCCCGGGCGAATGCCCGTACATTTTCCTTGCGTCGATAAACCTCAGAACGCGACCATTGTCCAGCGTGATCGTGCCATGGTCCGCTTCCTGCCCCCCTCCTTCAGGAAAAGCCACCGTGACATCAAGCTCAACCATGTCGGCTTCAATTTTGATAATGCTGGCCTGGCAGTGGCTGAGATAGTTATCCTCATAATAACGCTTGCGGGTTTGTCTGTGGAATTTCATGGTGTCTTGCTTCCAGATATGGATACACGCAAAGTTATCGCAGCATACCGAATATAGTCATGGATTTCATTGATACGAAATAAGCGTATGCATTCATTCCGTTTGCAAAATCGCTACTCACTAAGTACGGGACCACAAGCCGAAATCGTTGAACCACATCAATGAAAAAAATTGAAATATCAGTATCCTATACGAGCTCACCCCTTCGGCTAATCTGCATTCGGACAATGAACATGGCGTATTATTATGCTCTGAGTATTGCCATTCTATTATCGATCAACAAACTACACTTCTGCCTAACCAAAAGAAAATACAATTTGGAAGGTGAGAATAAGTTCATACCCTTCATTCTATGTAATGCACTTACTCTACTTATTGCCCTTATCCATAACGTGTATCTAAAATATTTTTGCTAAATGTCGACGTGTTGAAACGCTGAACCACATTTACTAACAGTGCCCAGAGCCTTCGGGCAACTTGACGCTCTATTACGCGCCATGGGGTTGCGAAATTGAGTCACACGAATGATGCACGCCTTCGCTGACTGCCGCTTACCCGCCAACGTACAAATTCCTGTCATATTAAACCTGTAACATCTGTGCATTATCGTCAACAGGATCACGTAATATGAAATCCGCTCAATTCTCTCCTTCCCGTCGTCGCAGCCTGATGGCCCTGGCCAGTGCACCCATGTTGCCGCTCACCACTGGCTTTCTGGGTAGCTTTGCCGGCTTTGCCACCGCCCAGACAGCCGACGCTGTGAAAAAAGCGTTTGCGTCTGCCGAGTTTATCGGCATGGCCGCGCCCACGCTGGATAATCCTGCCGCGCTGGCTGACACCACAGTGGGCTCTTCCTTGAAAATACACTGGGCCGACAAGACCGACACCACGTTTGAACTGGCTTACAAGCCGTTTTTTCTGACCGGCGATAAAGTGCCCGACGGCAAAGGCGGCCAGGTCATTGCTGGCGGATACTTCGATATCAACAACAAGCCTATTATGGACACGTCCGTTGCCGGCAAAGAGCGCCAGATTTTCTCCGACAGCCCCGATGGCACGTCGCTGCTCAAGCTGGACAATGCCAAAGTCGAGGGCGTCAAAGGCAATACGGTATTTGCAGTGGTACAGTTCGAATACACCACCCGCAATCTGAATGGCGACGATATGTACGGCAAGCTGCCCTCTCCCATCGCCGTGCTCACCCTGGACCAGGATCCTGATACAGGGCACCTGTCGCTGGTAAAATATCACAATGTCGATACCTCTGGTGTCCATGGCCTGTGGATTACCTGTGGCGCGTCGCTCTCTCCATGGAACACGCATCTGTCCAGCGAAGAGTATGAACCGGATGCCTTCAAAGTGGCCCAGAACGACGAATTCAAAGGCTTCAGCAAGGCGCTGTTCGGCGACGAGAAAAAAGCCAATCCGTATCATTACGGCCATATGCCTGAAGTCACGGTCAACCCCGACGGCACTGCCACCATCAAGAAACATTACAACCTGGGCCGTATTTCTCATGAATTGATTCAGGTGATGCCGGACAAACGTACCGCATTGATGGGCGACGATACCAACCACGGTGGCTTGTTCATGTTTGTTGCAGACAAAGAGGAAGACCTGTCTGCCGGTAACCTCTATGTTGCAAAATGGCACCAGACCAGCGGCGAAGGCCCAGGCTCGGCCGATCTGACCTGGATTCATCTGGGTCATGCGAGCAGCGACGAAATTGAAGCGCTGGCTGACAAGCTGGCGCCCGAAGACATCATGGAAGTGAAAACCGAAGACCCTAATGATGATTCCTTCAAGAAAATCGTCTTTGACAAGAAGGTCAACTGGGTCAAGCTCAAACCCGGCATGGAAAAAGCAGCCACTTTCCTGGAAACCCACCGTCACGCCGCAGTCGCCGGCGGCAGCATGGGCTTTTCAAAAATGGAAGGCACGACAGTTAACGCCAAAGACAAAATTGCCTACTCGGCCATGTCCTATGTGCGCGATTCCATGCTCGATGGCTCCAGCGATATCAAGGTTCAAGGCCCTTTTGCCGGTGCCGTCTATGCGTTGAATCTGAAAGCCGGGCAGAAAGACAGCAATGGCAAAGAGATCAACAGCGAATGGGTTCCGGTCGACATGAAACCGCCCGCAGAACTGGTTGGTGAAGACCTGCAAACACCGGACGCGCTGGGCAATCTGGCCAATGCCGATAAAATCGCCAATCCGGACAATATCAAGTTTTCAGAGAAATTGCGCACCCTGTTCATTGGCGAGGACAGCGGCACGCATGTTAACAATTTCCTGTGGGCCTACAACGTAGATACCAAGCAACTGACACGCCTGCTGTCCTGTCCTGCTGGTGCCGAATCAACAGGCCTGCAATCGGTGGACGAGCTCAATGGCTGGACTTACATCATGAGCAACTTCCAGCACCCCGGTGACTGGGAAAAAGGCAAAGGCGGTAAACCTGGCCTGCACGACGTGGTCAAGGACAAGGTCGCCCCGCTGATTGATGAAAAATATCATGATCGTTTCAGCGCCGCAGTAGGCTATCTGACTGGCAAGGAAAAAGCCGTCAAGCTTTAATTGCAAAGCAACCGGTTCGAAGCCGGCCATCGGAGCCTGTGCAATGCAGGTTTTGATGGCCGGCTTTTTTGCTGGCGATGACGGAAATGGCCGGTTTGCTAACGATTGATCAGCGTCGTTTTTTTGCTTACAGCACTTACTGATTAAGCGCTCACAAACCAAGCGTATTTTGCACACTGTTGATCAGTACCTGCAGCCGTTTTGGGATTTGCCTGTTGCGCTCGGCAAATGATCCATCAGTGATTGGGACACCGCAGTTTAGGACAAAAATATTGCCATCTATCGGCTTCGCAAAGGGAACCGCAAAGCCGAACGAATGCGGTACCCATTGCTGGTTATTCGAGCAATAACCATAGCGCTCGAATTCTCGATAAGTCGCGGCCAGACTGTGATGATGCGCCTTGTAGTGGTCTGGCTGCTCCACCCGAATGCGATTCAGGGCTGCATTGCGCTCTTCTGCGCAGGCGCGGCAAAGCCAGGCCTTGCCGGCAGCGGTTGACATCATGGGCAATGCGGCGCCAATATCGGGATGAGCTTGCAGGGTTTCGTTGGCGCGCGATGTTTCCACATAAACCATATTACAACGATCCCGAATAACCAGTGAGACAGCCCCGTTGATCTCCAGCGCCAGCCGCAACATCAGAGGACGAGCAATCTGCCTTAACTGCAAGCTCGCAAGAAGTGGATAGCTCAATGTCAGTAGCGCCGGTCCCAGCAAATAGCGCCTGCCCTGCGGTGCGCGCCGCAAATATCCGAGCTGAACAAGCGTATGGGTCAGTCTGGCAATCGTGCTCGGAGACAGGCCGGTACGCACCGAAATCTGCTTATTTCCCAGCGTCGGCTCTCCTGATCTGAAGCAGGCAAGCACGTCAATTGCCTGAGCCAGCGTCGAGGCAAATTGCGGATCAGTGACTTTGCTATCGGGGTCAGTCATTATGTGCCTCCTGAAGCCGGCATTTATTTATTTCATCTACCATAGCAAGCAACGGTCGGGCTGCGACCGTCTCAATGGTTCTATCTTTCAGCCTTGATACTGGCACCCCGCAATTGAAGACCAGGTAGTCGCCGCCTACCGGATCGCGCAACGCCACCGCAACCGCGTGGACATCAGCCTGCCAGTCGCCATAAGAGAGGCAATAACCTTTTGTGTTCCAGTCATGTCGGGCCCGCTCCCAGGCAGCACCATGCATCTGCAACTGCGACGCATCTTCGCTACGAATCTGATCCAGCACGCGTTCACGTATTTCCGAGGACGCATTCGCCAGCCAGGCGCGCCCCATTGCTGAGGCCAGCAATGGCAGGCGAGCGCCGATATCCGGCCTATAGCCGATCACCTCGTGACCTCGACTGGTTTCGATGTACACCATATGCAGCTTGTCATTCAGACCAAGCGACACAGATCCTTCGCAATGATCAGCCAGCGCCCGCATGTAGGGTCTTGCCATTTGACGCAAGCGAATACCGCTAAGCATGGGATGTGCCAGCGACAGAATACCGGCCCCCAGACGGTATCGTCGCAACTGCACGTCGTACAGCAATAGCCCCTTGAGCGCAAGGGTATAGGTCAGCCGCGAGATGGTCGCTTTGGACAGGCCCGTCCGTTCAGCCAGCTCTTTGTTGCTGAGCGCGGGCTCTGCCATCCGGAAACACTGCAAGACCGACATGCCATGCGCTACGGTTGTCGCAAAACGGGGATCGCTGTGTCTATCTGTGTCTTTCATGCCGACTGCCCAAAAAAAAACGGTTCACAATCGAAGTATATTAACTTTAAATTCAATATATCAAAACAATAATATCGCTATTAAATATAAATTGCTATGCTTTTACAACGTTAGCACTATAGCCATCGCACCACCAACCAAAGCAGACAAGGAGCATCAATATGCTGCGGGATCCCGAGTCGTTCACCATGTTTTTAGATTCACTGCGACGTTTTGTACAAGAACGCCTGGTGCCACAGGAGAAGCACGTTGCACAATCCGACGAGGTTCCTGACGATGTTGTCAGGGACATGGCAAAGCAGAATATGTTCGGCTACTCGATACCCGAGGAATACGGCGGACTCGGCATGACAACGGAAGAACTGGTCCTTGCCGCGATGGAGCTATCCCAATGCTCAGTCGCATTTCGAGCACGTGTAGGCACCAATACCGGTATCGGATCCGAAGGGCTGGTGGCCGATGGCACACCGGAACAGAAGCAGCGTTATCTGCCCGAACTGGCCAGCGGACGAATGACTGGTTCTTTTGCCTTGACTGAACCCGAAGCCGGTTCAGATGCCACTGCATTGCAGACCACTGCAAGACGCGAAGGCGATCATTATGTGCTTAACGGCACAAAATGCTTTATTACCAATGCCCCGCTGGCCGACCTATTTACCGTGATGGCTCGCACCGATCCAGATAACCGCAAAGCAGGCGGTATTTCCGCATTTCTGGTAGAACGCAGCATGCCAGGCCTGACTACCGGGCAACCATACGAGAAAATGGGACAGGCCGGTTCACCCGTGTCGGAAGTGCATTTTGACAACTGCCGCGTTCCCGCGTCCAACCTGATTGGCGGCATAGAAGGCATGGGTTTCAAAACCGCCATGAAAGTATTGAACAAACAGCGTATCCATCTGGCGGCGCTGTGTATTGGTCCGGCAATCCGCATGCTGGACGAAGCCATGCAGTTTGTGGGCAAACGCTCTCAATTCGGTCAGCCTCTGATGAATTTTCAATTGATCCAGGCAATGATCGCCGATTGTAAAACTGACATTGAAACGGCAAAAGCGCTTGTGCTGCAAACGGCTCGAGAGCGCGACGAAGGCAAGGACGTCACCATGAACGCATCCATTTGCAAATACTTTTGCTCGGAGATGTGCGGGCGGGTCGCCGATCGTTGCGTACAGATGTTTGGCGGCTATGGCTATATCGCGGACTTTGGCATAGAACGCTTCTACCGCGATGTACGGCTGTTCCGCCTGTATGAAGGAACCAGCCAGATTCACCAACTCAATATTGCCCGCCTGACATTGAAAAGCGCCGGCTTCGAACCCGCACGTTAAGGGCCCTGTTATTTTTCCATCGCAGTACCGCATTGCCTCGTCAGAAGGCACATTAACAACGGAGACTATCATGTTGAAAAGAACCATTGCCACGATTATTGCAACTGCCATATTCGGTATCGCGCCCGGCTTAGCCAGTGCCGCGTATCCCGACCAGCCGATCAGGCTGATTGTCCCATTTGCGCCAGGTGGATCAACCGATATTTTGGGCCGGCTGCTTGCCGAAGCCATGCGTCCTGTTCTGGGCCAGGTGATCGTGGTCGAAAACAAACCTGGGGCAGGCGGCAATATTGGGGGGCATTTTTTGTCGCCAAGGCAAAGCCGGATGGCTATACGGTCCTTCTGGCAGCAGCGGGCCCAACGGTCATCAATCCCAGCCTGTACAAAGAGATGAACTACAGCCCCGGCAAGGATCTTGTGCCCGTAACTGCATTGACCCGAGAACACAACCTGATGGTCGTCAATCCGGAAATCCCCGCCAAAAATCTCAAGGAGTTCATTACTTACGCAAAGAACCACCCGCAGACCCTGTCCATCGGCTCTCCAGGCGCGGGAAGTCCGGCACATCTGGCAGGCGAACTCCTGAATAAAATGGCGGGTCTGAAAATGCAGCATGTGCCCTACAAGGGGTCGGGCCCGGCGATTAGTGACCTGTTGGCCAACCATATCAGTGTGATGATTGACAATATGCCGCCGCTATTGCCCCATGTGCTTAGCGGAAAGCTTCACGCACTGGGCGTGCCCAGTTCAAAAAGAGCCGAGGCCCTGCCCAATGTTCCTACATTTGAAGAACAGGGACTTAACGGTTATGTCATCATGGCCTGGAAGGGCTTGATGGTATCCAAAGGCACTCCGGAGCCCATTGTCCGGGCTCTGCATGATGCGGCAATACAAGTGTTAAAGCGTCCCGACATTCGCAAGCGCCTGACCGAACTGGGGGCAGAGCCCGAAGGCAATACGCCAGAAGCCTTTGCGAAGCAGATCAGTGAAGAAACACGTTGGTGGGCCGATATGATCAAACAGACCAATGTCAGCGTCAATTAACAGGCCACCGGAGTAATGATATGAAAAACACGATTCTCCTCGTCGCCCTATCTGCAGCGACCGGGCTTCCTGCATTGGTGCAGGCCAATGACTATCCGAACAAACCAATCACACTTGTTGTTCCGTACGCCGCCGGCGGCGGTACGGATACGGCGGCACGTATCATAGCCAAAAAGCTCGCCAGGAAACTGAAGCAGCCGGTTGTTGTCGAAAACAAGGCAGGTGGTGCGACGCAGATCGGCACCAGCTACGTGGTCCGTGCCAAGCCCGATGGTTATACCCTGCTAATGGGCACTGCAAACCTGGCTACCAATCCTGCATTTTATAAAACGCTACCCTATAACGTAAAAACAGATCTGACACCGGTCGTGCTGGCAACCGATGTGCCGGTTTACATATTTACCAGCCCCAATGCCAGCGTCAAAAAGGTTCAAGACATTCGGACCCAAAGCAAACAAGGCAGGGCTTTATCTTATGCCACCGCGGGGGTTGGCAGCATTCCACATATGGCAGCTGAAATCTTCAATCGCAAAACAGGCCTGCATTTACAACATGTGCCATACAAGGGTAGCGCCGAAGCCGTCGTTGCGGCCGCCGGCAATCAGGTTCCCTTGAGTTTTGACAATCTGGCACCCGCTTACGGACAGGTGAAGGCAGGCCGCCTGGTGCCATTGGCCATCGCCGCCGACAAACGCAGCCCTGCCCTGCCGGATATACCAACGCTCAAGGAACTGGGCATCCCCGTGGTCGCGGCATCCTGGTGGGGCGTCCTTGCGCCGGCCGGCACCCCGCCAGCGGTGATCCGCAAGTTGAATACACAGATTAACGACGTGGTCAAAGATAAATCGGTACAAGACTTTCTGCTTCAACAAGGTATTCACACCGTCGGCGGGACACCAGAACAATTTACGCAGTACATCCACGAGGAATCCGAAAAATGGCAAGCCATTGTTCGTGAGGCCGATCTGCATCTAGAAAATTGAACCAGGACATATTGACTTATGTTGGATGAAAAAACAGAATCCCTCAAGGATAAAGTCAGGCACTTTATCGATACGGTAGCGATACCCCTTGAGCACCCAGCGCTGGAAAAAGATGTTGCTCAACTGGATGCCGCCTGCAGGCAACTGCGTGCACAAGCCACGATAGCAGGTATCTACGGCCCGCAGTTACCCCGCGAATGGGGTGGGCTCGGCTTGAACTGGATCGAATGCGCCGAGGTTTTTGAAGAGGCGGGTCGCGGCATGCTCGGTCCGCTTGCGCTCAATTGCGCGCCACCGGATCAGCCGAATATGCTGACCCTGCTACATCTTGGCACCGAAGAACAAAAACAGGCCTATCTCGGCCCGCTGACCCGCGGTGAAAAACGTGCGTGTTTTGCCATGACCGAGCCGGCGCCCGGCGCAGGTTCTGATCCCAATATGTTGCAAACCAAGGCAACACGGAGCACAAACGGCTGGCTGATCAATGGGCACAAAAAATTCATCAGTGGCGGCGTTGCTGCCGATTTCGCCATTGTCCCCGCAAAAACGAACGAGGGTGTGACGCTGTTTATCGTTCCCACTAACACGCCTGGCTATCGTGTCACCCGGGATATCGCGACCGTCACCGGTTACCAAATTGGCGGTCATGCAGAAATCCAGCTTGAAAACTGCCATGTCCCTGATAGCGCCGTGCTGGGCCAGATTGGCATGGGGATGAAGCACATTCAACTGCGCCTGGAACCGGCTCGTCTTTCACATTGCATGCGATTTATCGGCCGGGCCAGGCGTGCCCTGGAAGTTGCGCAAGACTATGTGCAGACAAGAGACGCCTTTGGTAACCGTTTATCGGACCTGCAGCAGATTCAAGCCATGATTGCCGACTCCCATATAGATCTGCATGCGAGCCGGCTCATGACACGGGAATGCGCCACGCTAATGGATCAGCATACGTCGGTAAAAAATGAATCTGCAATGACAAAGATATTCGTATCGGAAGCTGTCGGCCGGGTTGCCGATCGATGCGTACAGATGATGGGCGCGCTTGGCGTATCGGATGACACCATTGTCTCGTGCATTTGGCGCGAAGCACGTCCGTTTCGCATTTACGATGGTGCCAATGAGCTGCACCGGGCGTTCCTGGCACGGCGTATTTTACAGTCCTCCACCACTCCATAAGGAAACAGCATGACTTCATTCTCAGCCTTTCGCCTGGAGATTCCGGGTGCGCAGACGCCGCCCGAAAGTCATATCCGGCAACTGCAGGTTGATGACCTGTCGCCAGGCGACACCCTCATCAAAGTGGCTTTCGCCGGGGTGAACTATAAAGATGCACTCGCTGCAAACGGTCAGGGAAAAATTGTCCGGGATTATCCACGCATCAGTGGCATTGATTTGAGCGGGCACATCGTCTCGTCTGCGAACGGCCAACTGAAAGAAGGAGATCCTGTGGTTGTCCACGGGTTCGGACTGGGTGTCGAGCACGACGGCGGGCATGCACAGTATGCGCGTGTGTCGTCCGACTGGGTTCTGCCCTTGCCTGCCGGACTCAGCCTGCGCGAGGCAGCGACGCTTGGCGCTGCCGGATACACTGCGGCACTGGCACTGCACTGGATGGAGATGTGCGGATTATGCCCCGATCAAGGCGAAATCGCTGTCACCGGTGCGACAGGTGGCGTCGCCAGCATTGCGATTGACATATTGAATCATTGCGGCTATCAGGCGGTCGCCATCACCGGCAAGCACGCGGCGCATGATTATCTCAAAAAGCTTGGCGCGGCCAGAGTGATGGCGGTTCCCGATCTTGCACCGAACGGACCGCTTGCTTCCGGCCAGTGGGCCGGTGCCATTGACTCGGTGGGCGGCCCGGTCCTGGCCTGGCTGCTCCGGACAACAAAACCGGAAGGCATTATCACCGCCTTCGGCAACGCTGGTGGTGCCAGCCTTTCTACCAGCGTATTTCCTTTCATTCTGCGAGGAGTCAAGCTGCTGGGTATCAACGCGGGCGGCCCGATGGCGCTGCGCAGGAAAATCTGGGACAAGCTGGCTACGGTCTATCGTCCCGATCATCTGGATGATATCTGCCAGGTGGTATCACTGCGCAGCCTGCCACAGGTTACGAAACAAATGCTGGAACGCAAGACAACCGGTCGCAATGTCATTGACATGGCACTTTGAAACCCCTAGTTGATATGCTTAATATGAATACATGCCAGACACTGAACTCTCTGTTTTCGCCCAAGAGCATTGCCATTCTGGGCGCGTCCAATACGGCCGGTCAATCGGGGGCCGTACCCATTGCGCTTCTTCTTGAGGCCGGATATGCCGGAAAAATTTATCCGGTCAACCCCAGGCAGAATACGATTTACGGCCTGCCCTGCCATGCCTGTCTGAGCGATATCGACGATGCGATTGACCTTGTCATTGTTGCCGTCCCCGCCGCCCATGTACTTGCTGCTCTTGAAAAATCCCGGCCTGGGCAGATTAGCAACGCAGTGATCTTCAGCTCCGGATTTGCCGAGGTGGGAGATACCGGCTTTCAATTGCAACAACAGCTTCGTGCCTTTGCGCAGGAGCGGCACATACGGTTGCTGGGACCGAACTGTCTTGGCTTTATCAATGTTCGCACTCATACCTATGCAACCTTCTCCCCTGCTCCGCTCAACGGCCGGTTGCCGGCGGGCGACGTCGGCATGGTCACTCAAAGCGGCGCTTTCGGCGCGTATGCCTATTGCCTGGCACGCGAACGCCATCTCGGCCTGTCATGCTGGATCAGTACCGGAAACGAAAGCGATCTTGATGTTGCCGACTGCATCCAATGGCTGGTCGACGACCCCGATACCAACGTTATCATGGCCTATATCGAAGGCTGCAAAAATGGCGACAAACTCAAGCGTGCACTGGCGGCAGCAAATAATGCCAGCAAGCCTGTGGTTGTGACCAAAATCGGCAGGACAAACTCGGGGGCTCTGGCTGCCGCCTCGCATACCGCGGCGCTCGCCGGTGATGATGCGGTTTATGACGCGCTGTTCAAACAGTACGGCGCAATTCGGGCCTACACAATTGAAGAATTTTTCAACGTGGGACAGGCGCTGAGCAAATGGCCTCGCCGTTCGGCCAACCATAACCTGGCCATTATTTCCATATCCGGCGGTGTCGGCGCACTGATGGCCGATGAAGCAGATGAACATAGGCTGAACCTGCCAACGCCGCCTGATGAAGTGAAAGCCAGGCTACTGGCCCGTATTCCGTTTGCTGGTGCGAATAATCCTGTCGATGTGACCGGCCATGCACTGACCGACCTGTCTATCCTTCTGGATACCAGCCGCGATCTGCTTTCGACTGGCAACTACGGCGCCCTGGCCATTTTTCTGGCGGCAGCTGGATCTTCGGAAACACTGTGGCCCTATTTGCAGGAATTGGTCAGCGTGCTTCATACTGAGTACCCTGATATACCGCTGACGATCAGCGCCCTGCTACCACCCGAACGCAAAAACGTGCTGCAACAAAGCGGGTCGATGGTGTTTGCTGATCCAAGCGTGGCAATCCGTACCCTTTCCAGAATCATGCGTCACCGGCCGGCAATGATCCCGGCAGTGACTGACGGACAGTCTTCTGTGAGTCCGCCCGAAGGCGTCGGCGCGCTCAATGAAGCAGACTCATTGGCACTGCTGAACAATGCCACAATCCCGGTCATCCCGTTTGCCGTTGCAAACTCAGCGTCTGAAGCCCAAGCCATTGCCCGCCGGTGGAATAGTCCGGCCGTGATGAAAATTGTATCGGCCGACATCCTGCACAAAAGTGATGTGGGCGGCGTCAAGCTTGGCATCAAAGGCGACCAAGCAGTCTCACACGCCTACGACGACATATTATCGTCTGTGCAATCCAAAATGCCGCAGGCGAAAATTGACGGCGTACTGGTTGCACCCATGCGCAATGGGGGTATCGAGTGCATTATGGGCGTGCATCGCGACGCTGTTTTCGGCCCCGTCGTCATGTTCGGGCTGGGAGGCATTTTTGTAGAAATCCTGAAAGATGTCAGTTTTCGCCTTGCTCCGTTCGACCGTGGGCAAGCCCTTTCAATGATTCAGGAAATTCGGGCAACAGCATTGCTTTCTGGCGCCAGAGGTCAGGGCCCGGCAGATATTCCGGCACTTGCCGACACACTGGTCGCTCTCTCTAGATTAGCTTATGAGCAACGTGAGTATATTGAGTCAATCGATATCAATCCGATTCTTGCATTACCTGAAGGACAAGGGGTACTGGCACTGGATGGCGTCATTATTCGCAATCGAACTGCTCAACCGGTGAACTGAGTCGGACTGCGCTACGCCGGCCGAAGGTCCATCCAGAAGCGCTCAATTGCATGCCTGCTTCGGCTGTTTAGAAGGACACTGGTTCATTGAATGCAAAAATGCCGAGCCCTGCATTCGTGAACCGACATTGGCATGCCATCCAGGCTCGTCCTGCATGGCTGATATCTGGCATTCGGCAGCGTCGGCACTCGTTGCCAGCCTCTCCAATCGTGCCACGAGGCTGACTGCTAAAATTTTCACCTGCGGTGGCCTTTTTCTTGATCCGTGTCAATTCGATTTCGCATCACATGCGTCATACTTGGGTACTTGCAGCATGGTCATTTCGGCCTGCACTTGCCGCAACTTAATTGTCTTGCCAACGCACAAGCCAAGACCGTTTTCGGATTTTTAATCAAACGCTGCATAGGACGCTGTCCCGGCAAGACAGGTGCATCCTTCACATCAACGTTGAGAGAAAAAGACGACTATATGAGCCCGAATCAACCCAACAGGAATGTGAGTAAACACGGCTCAGGGGTGACCCATGAGGTTTAGAGCGCGGGCTATGTTTGTATTACTGCTGTTTGTGATTTGCCGGGCATTGGCCACCACTACGCCTCCGCCTCCAGTCCGCACAAATCCGCAGGTGCTCCCGCCTACAATGGTCACAGGCCTGCTGGGCGTCATCTACCCCCATATCATTTTGAAGGAACCCGCTTTTGAAATGATCCTCTTATGAGGTGATTCATTTTCAAAATGATCCGCTTCTGAAGCAATCCATTTTTGAAATAATCACCCAGAGTCCGCTATGCAGCTGGCGCCGCTGGTCATGTCATGATCTTGCCAAAAATCAACATTCTTCGACACTACGACTGACGTTGAACGCCATGGAATCACCTTGCGCGACCCTACAGGCAAGTCACCATGCCAAGGCGCGGCACCGCGCGTCCTGAATCAAAAACGCCCCTGAAAATCACAAATGGATTCAGGGGCGTTCCTGGTCAGCTGGCAAGGCAGCTAGCGGCTACCTGTCAGTGGTTTTCCTTGGCATGATTGATAGTGTACTTGGGAATTTCCACAATCAGATCCTGATCGGCCACCATTGCCTGACATGACAATCGCGATACCGGGGTCAACCCCCAGGCTTTATCCAGCAAGTCTTCCTCGTCGTCAGTGGCTTCTTCCATTGAATTGAAACCTTCCTTGATCACGACGTGGCAGGTGGTGCAGGCACAGGACAGTTCGCAGGCGTGTTCGATCTCAATATGATTGTCTAGCAAAATCCTGCAAATGGATGTGCCTTCTGGTGCATCGTTAATGACGGCGCCTTCCGGGCAGACATCGGGATGCGGCAATACGGTAATCTTGGGCATAAACTTGGGTCCGTTATGAGATCGTTAAGCGATATCGTTAAGCGATTTGCCGGCGAGCGCATCGCGAATGCTTCTGTCCATGCGACGAGCAGCAAAATCTTCGGTGACCTTGGCCAACCGGTCAGTGGCGTCACGCCAATCGACTATATCATCGGTATCGGACAGACCCGATAGCGATTGAATGTGCTCGGTAATGTCGCGAATTTCCTCTTCGCTCAACAGGTCACGGTCTTTTTCCATGGCGGCCTTGACTGAGTCGATCAACTGGCGTGCATCTACCTGCTGTTCGCGCAGCATGCGCTGCTCTGAATCTTCGCCGGCGTTCTGCATGCTTTCCTGCAACATGGCGGTAATCTGTTCGTCGGTCAAACCATAAGAGGGTTTGACGGTAATCTGCGATTCTTTGCCGGTGCTTTGCTCAGCGGCAGTGACACTGAGCAGTCCATCCGCATCCACCTGGAAAGTCACGCGGATGCGCGCTGCACCGGCCACCATCGGTGGGATGTCCCGCAGTTCAAAACGCGCCAATGAGCGACAATCGGTGACCAGGTCGCGTTCGCCCTGCAACACATGGATGCTCATGGCGGTCTGCCCATCCTTGTAGGTCGTAAATTCCTGTGCGCGGGCTACCGGAATGGTGCTGTTGCGTGGAATGATTGTCTCGACCAGGCCGCCCATGGTTTCCAAACCCAACGACAGCGGCGTCACGTCCAGCAGCAGCCAATCTTCGCCAGGGGCGCGGTTGCCTGCCAGCAAATGCGCCTGGCGCGCTGCGCCAAGCGCCACGACTTTGTCCGGATCCAGATCAGTCAACGGTTGCTGATTGAAATACTCGCGCACGCGGTTACGCACCACCGGCATACGGGTCGCACCACCAACCAGCACCACGCCATTGATCTGTTGCAGGGCCAGCCCGGCACTGTGCAGCACGTCGTCTACCAGCGTCAGCGTCCGTGTAATCAGATGACGGCTGATGTTTTCGAAATGGTTTTGGGGGAACATCTGGTCAATATTCAGGCCATTGGACAATGACACCTCAAAGGCAGCCTTGGTGGCGCCGGAGAGTTTTTCCCGCATCTGACGCGCGCGGCTGAGCAAAAGCCGGCGATCCGCGACAGTCAGTTGCTCCTGGCTGTGGTGCTTCATGATATCGGCCACTATGGCTTCGTCAAAATCGTCGCCACCCAGTTGCGTGTCACCACCAGTGGCTACCACTTCAAACACGCCTTTGCTCAGGCGCAGTATGGATATATCAAATGTGCCGCCGCCCAGATCGTATACAGCGAACATCCCTTCGGAGGCATTATCCAGCCCATAGGCAATCGCTGCCGCTGTCGGTTCGTTCAGCAGGCGCAATACGTTCAGGCCCGCCACGCGAGCGGCATCGCGGGTTGCCTGACGCTGTGTATCGTCAAAATAAGCCGGCACGGTGATGACCGCACCCACCAGATCGTCGCCCAGCACATCTTCGGCACGCTGACGCAATTTGGCCAGGATCTGCGCCGAGACATCTACCGGTGTTTTGTCGCCCTGGCGAGTACGAATGCGCACTGTACCCTCGCCTGGCGAAAACTCATAGGGCAATTTCATGCTGATCGCTTCGTCATAGGAGCGGCCCATAAGCCGTTTGACGGAAACCAGTGTGTTCAACGGATCGGTGTTTTGCTTGCGAACGGCCGGGTAGCCAATTTCCACGCCCTGGTCATCCAGGTATCGCACAACAGACGGCAACAGTTCCTTGCCGTTCTCGTCGGCCAGGACTTCGGGAATGCTGTTGCGCACTGCGGCAACCAGCGAGTGGGTCGTGCCCAGATCAATACCAACAGCGAAACGACGTTGATGGGGGACCGGAGAGTCTCCGGGTTCGGAAATCTGTAAGAGTGCCATGCTTTGAAAATTCTATTTAGGTTGACGCAACAACGCTTTGGCGTCCTGATGGATTTTCGAAATGAACATGCCTTCGCGCACTTTTGCGGTTGCCGCCGGGATGTCCTTCTGGACATCGAGCAGCGTTTGCAGCTGCGCATACAAGTCGGTCTCGGCCTGCTCCAGTGTGTGCAAAAATTCGCGCACGCGCTGTGCATCAGGCCGGTCGCGTAACTCATCCAGCGCTTCGTGCCACTCCATCTGTGCCATCAGAAATTGCGGGGCCATGGCCGTATTGTTTTCGGCGCCAATGTCGGCCCCTGCCCGTTCACACAAATAGCGTGCCCGCGCCAGCGGATTTTTGAGGACCTGATAGGCTTCGTTGATGCGCGATGACCATTGCATGGCGATCCGTTTCTCGGCAGCCGATGCTGTGGAGTAACGGTCGGGATGCACCCTGGCAGACACGGTTTTCCATGTCTGTTCCAGGTCGGGCAATGACACGGCGAACTGCTCAGGTAAACCGAATAACGAGAAATGCGATGCTGCCTGCTCTGCCACGTTTACACCGTAAATGATTCGCCGCAGCCGCAGGCTGCTTTTTCATTGGGATTGGTGAATTTAAAACCTTCATTCAATCCCTCACGGGCATAATCAAGCTCGGTGCCGTCGATATAGGGCAGGCTTTTCGCTTCTACGAAGACCTTCACGCCGTGGCTTTCAAATACTTCGTCAGCCGCATCCGGTTCGTCAACATATTCAAGTTTGTACGCCATACCGGAACAGCCGGTAGTGCGTACACCCAGGCGCAGACCAATCCCCTTACCACGCTTTTGGAGGTAGCGTTCAATGTGTTGCGCCGCTTTCGGAGATAAGGTAATTGCCATTGTGCTTAACCTGTATGTTTGTCTTTGTAATCCTGAACTGCCGCCTTGATGGCGTCTTCAGCCAGAATAGAGCAGTGAATTTTCACCGGTGGCAGTGCCAGTTCTTCGGCAATTTGCTTATTGCGAATGTCCAGCGCCTGATCCAGCGTCTTGCCTTTTACCCATTCGGTAACCAGCGAACTGGAGGCAATGGCAGAACCGCAGCCATAGGTTTTAAAGCGTGCGTCTTCGATCACGCCGTCCTGGCTGACCTTGATCTGCAGTTTCATCACATCGCCACAAGCCGGAGCGCCAACCATACCGGTACCGATAGACTCGTCGCCTTTCTCGAACGAACCTACGTTACGAGGATTTTCATAGTGATCAAGAACTTTGTTGCTGTATGCCATGATAATTTCTCCTGAAACTGTTAATGCGCTGCCCACTGAACACTGTCCAGATCGATGCCTTCCTTGGCCATTTCCCACAGGGGAGACATATCGCGCAGTTTGTCGACCCGGGACTTGATGAGTTCGACAGCGTAATCGATTTCTTCTTCGGTTGTGAAGCGACCGATGGTAAACCGGATGGAACTGTGTGCCAATTCGTCATTGCGACCCAGCGCACGCAGTACATAAGATGGCTCAAGGCTGGCAGAGGTACAGGCAGAACCACTGGATACGGCCAGCTCCTTGATTGCCATGATGAGCGACTCACCTTCCACGTAATTGAAGCTGACGTTCAGATTATGCGGCACGCGTTTTTCCATATCGCCGTTCAGATACACTTCTTCAATCGAGGACAACCCATTCCACAAGCGATCACGCAACGCACGAATACGTTCGCTTTCGGTATGGCTTTTTTCCTTGGCCAGGCGGAACGCTTCACCCATGCCCACGATCTGGTGGGTCGCGAGCGTGCCGGAACGGAATCCTCGTTCATGACCGCCACCATGGATTTGCGCTTCAATGCGAATGCGCGGTTTGCGACGGATGTACAGGGCGCCGATACCTTTGGGGCCGTTTGTTTTGTGCGCTGAAAAGGACATCAGGTCCACTTTCAGCGTGGCCAGATCAATATCTACCTTGCCGGTAGCCTGGGCTGCATCCACGTGGAAAATGATGCCTTTTTCACGGCACAGCTCGCCGATGGCCGGAATGTCCTGGATGACGCCAACTTCGTTATTCACGAACATGACTGAAATCAGTATGGTATCGGGGCGAATGGCCGCCTTCAGAACGTCCATATCGATCAGGCCGTTGTCCTGGACGTTCAGGTAGGTCACTTCAAACCCCTGGCGCTCCAGTTCCCGCATCGTATCGAGCACAGCCTTGTGCTCGGTTTTCACCGTAATCAGGTGCTTGCCACGTTCTTTGTAGAAATTGGCAGCGCCCTTGATCGCCAGGTTATTTGATTCTGTTGCGCCGGACGTCCACACGATTTCACGTGGATCGGCGTTGACCAGATCAGCTACCTGCTTTCTGGCGTTTTCGACAGCCTCTTCTGCTGTCCAGCCAAAAGAGTGACTGCGCGAGGCGGGGTTGCCAAACTCTTCATAAAGCCATGGCACCATTTTCTCAACTACCTCAGGATCTACCGGGGTGGTCGCTGAATAGTCCAGATAAACGGGTAATTTAAGCATTCTATACTCCACTGATTAAGCGATAACAGATGCCAGGGCATCAGGTGTCTTTTTCATTTGTACAACCGGGGAATCGGTCTGGTGCTCAAGCTGGCGCATGCGCTGCTGATCGACCAGATCCTGCAGGGAAACCGAGTCCAGATAATCCACAACAGTACGATTCAATCGGGTCCACAGGTCGTGCGTCATGCATTTGCCGCTGAGTGACCCGTTCTTGCCGGTTGAACAGTCTGTCTTGCTGCCACAGCTGGTGGCGTCGATGGGCTCGTCAACCGCAAAAATAATGTCTGCAATGGTGATTTCGCGGGCGAACTTGGCCAGGGTGTAACCCCCCCCGGGTCCGCGCACACTGTCGACCAGTTCGTGACGACGCAGCTTGCCAAACAACTGTTCCAGATAGGACAGGGAAATATTCTGCCGCTGGCTGATTGCCGCAAGGGTAATAGGCCCGCCATTCTGGCGCAGAGCGAGATCAATCATGGCGGTAACAGCGAAACGACCTTTTGTAGTAAGACGCATAGCGAATCCTTTGCCAATAAACCTAGTAATTTACTCAAGTATAGCAAAATCCCTAGTAAATTACTAGGGATTAATGCGATGCAATAAAAAGGTGTTGCGAAATGCCCGTACAGGGAGAGGAAATGCCGGCTGGGGAGTCAGTAGACAGGAAGACAAACAGGTTGAAACTGCTTTTTCCCGTCGTTGAGTAACCGGGCATAAAACCGGGGGATGTCAGATTGACTGCTTACCCCCTGGACCGCAAGCGCTACCGGTTCGGTGCTCGGCGCGAGACGGCCCGTATGCAAGGTGTCAGAGCCCTGAGCGTGCAGTGATACTACATAAGCCTTAAGCCTTAAGCCTTAAGCCTTAAGCCTTAAGCCTTAAGCCGCCTGATATTGCTTGACGCGCTTGCTGATGATCTCGAACACGCCCTGACAGGCGTCTTCGAGGTAGTCGAGCATACGTGTGAAGCTGTCCAGACCACCATAATAGGGATCCGGCACCGTCGCCTCTTCGTAGTCGTTGGCAAATCGCATCAGCAGCATCAGCTTGTGCTGTTGCGGCTTCGGACAAAGTTGCTGCAAATACGACAGATTATCCCAATCCATTGCAAGAATCAGATCGAACTCCTTGAAATCATTGGGAGTGACCTGTCGGGCGCGGCATTGGGAAATATCGTAGCCGCGTTTTCTTGACACCAATTGGGCACGACCGTCCGGAGGATCACCAATATGGTAGTCCTGAGTTCCGGCCGAATCTGTCGTGATGGAGTCCTGTAAGCCCGCCTCTTCGACAAGGCGACGAAAGACCCCCTCCGCAGCGGGAGAGCGACAAATATTGCCCATGCATACAAAAAGAACTTTAGTGACCATAGCCATATAGTGTGATGGAAAACCCTAAGAAAGGCAAGAGTTATTTACGTTTCAATACGAGTTATATAGAGATTTTTTCTTAAAAATCAAGATGCTAAGACCCATGAATCGAATTGCATGAGGATACCTAAATCATACACGCTTTAAATTCAAGTGAAAATAGCCCAAAGCCAAATATTTAGTGCGCAGCACAACTTTCATGCAATCTTTGCATCAAAATAGCGCATAGATGGAAAACAGTTGTTGCAAGGCACACAAATTGCCGGTTTCGCTTGCATGCGGCGAGCCCAATGAGTCGAACTCAGGCGTTTATATTGACATTTGGGTTGAATATAGGCGCCGTCAGGGCCAGGGAGGTCAGCCTGGCCTGCACGTCATATATGCGCGACGTGATCATCAGCTCATTGACGCCGGTGGCCTCAATGAAGCGCTCTACGCCATGCTGTACAGTGGCGGGCGATCCGACCATGGAATAAGCCAGCTTCTGCTCGACACTGGCCTTTTCCATAGGCGTGACCAGCGCATCGATATTGTCAACCGGAGGCGGCATTTTGCCCGGCTTGCCCCGGAACAACTGAATCGACGCCAATTGCATAGAGGTATAGTGATACCGGGCCTCTTCGTCCGTATCGGCGGCAATGACGTTGATACAGGCCACCGCATACGGCTTTTCCAGATAGGCAGATGGCTGGAACATGGTCCGGTAGACCGACAATGCGGGCATCAGATCGGTAGGCGCAAAATGCGATGCAAATGCAAAGGGTAGGCCCAGGTGCGCCGCCAGTTGGGCGCTATACAGACTGGAGCCCAGCAGCCACAAGGGGACTCGCAATCCGGTGCCCGGCACCGCCCGCACAGCCTGTCCTGGTCGCGCATCTTCAAAATAGGCCTGCAACTCCTGAACATCTTCAGGAAATCGCTCTGCGGCAGCATGGATGTCGCGCCGCAATGCCCGGGCCGTTGTCATATCCGTACCGGGCGCACGACCAAGCCCCAGATCGATACGATCTGGATACAGCGATGCCAGCGTACCAAATTGCTCGGCAATCACCAGCGGCGAATGATTCGGCAACATGACGCCGCCCGATCCAACCCGGATCGATTGCGTGCCACCCGCAATAAACCCGAGCGCAACCGAGGTCGCCGCACTGGCAATCCCCGGCATATTGTGGTGTTCGGCCATCCAGAAGCGGCGATAACCCAGCTTTTCGGCGGTCTGCGCCAGCTTCAGGGAATGATGTAGCGCTTCGCGGGTGGTTTCGCCTTCATTGACGGGAGATAAATCTAATACTGAAAATGGAATCACAACGGCCTCGCAAAAATCAGACAGCAGGCACCTTTGACAGGCCTGAAGGTATAAGTACAGACGATCAGCGCGCTACGCCGGGCAAGCGACGCAAATGTGCAGCACATGGGCTGATCGGAACGATCCGCACGAAAAATTAGTTGACTAAGCAATAGTAATACAGGCAAAGACCCGAAGCGACAAAAACCCTTTCCTTAGCATGACTGTCCATTACATGCCGAGGACAGCGTTCGCAAAAATGCCTCATCCTCGCCGGTCAGCCAGCCCTTTTGTCGGGCAGCATCGATCAGATCCGGGCGACGGCTGGCAGTGAGCGCAAGCGAGGCCTCTCGCCTCCAGCGTGCAATATTTTTATGATGACCCGAGGACAGCACCGAGGGTACCGATACGCCATTAAATACCTCCGGGCGCGTGTAATGAGGACTGTCCAGCAGACCGGACAATGACGGCTGAAAAGAATCCTGAATAGCAGAATCGGCCGTATGCAATACCTCGGGCAGCAACCTGACAACGGCATCCATGATTGCCATGGCGGCAATTTCTCCGCCCGAGAGCACAAAATCACCCAAAGACAGTTCATCGTCTACATACTGCTCGACAAAGCGCTGATCAATACCTTCGTAGCGGCCACAAAGCAGAATCGCACCCGGCGTGGCGGCGAGCGACTGGGCGACAGCCTGGTCAAAACGACGCCCTACGGGGCTCATCAGAATAACAGGTAACGGTGATACCCCCTGAGCCTGCTGATGCGAGCGCACCGCCATCAGCGCACGCTCAAGCGGCTGACTGAGCATAACCATACCGGGCCCACCACCATAGGGACGATCATCGACCGTATGATGCACATCTGTGGTGTAGCTTCTGGGGTTCCAGGTATTGACCGACCAGATGCCCTGCCGATGTGCCCTGCCCGTGACGCCTGAATCGCTCACCGCCGTGAACAATTCAGGAAACAGGGTAATCACATCAAACCGCATTAGAAATCCAGGGGAAAACGGGTCACAATACGGCGAGCCGCCACATCCACTTCCGGCACATGTTCGCTGACAAAAGGCACCAGCCATTCCTGAACGCGCCCTTTGGCGTCGAGCATAGGCGCCGGCTCGCCCCGTTCATCGGCCTGGTGCCGGGCAACCCGCAACACACCGTGCGCGCCATTGTCCATCACTTCCAGGACAATACCGGCTAGCTGGCCGCCATCCTCAAGATAGACCCGGCTGCCGATCAGATCAACCCAGTAATATTCATCGTCTGGCGCCGAAGGAAACAGGCTGCGGGACGCAAAAATCGACGTGCCTTTCATGGCCTCGGCCTGATCGCGATCAGTAACGCCCTCCAGCGCGGCCACCAGATCGGCGCCCTGCTCCCGCACCCGCTGCACATGAATAGGCGTATGCGCAGACAACAGCGCGCCGTTACGAGGCGATACACGGGCCAGCCACCACTGCTCAATATCCAGCAACGCGCTGCGGTCGTCTGAATAGGGCTGGATTTTTACCATTCCCTTGACGCCATAGGCAGACACAATGCGGCCTAGCTCAACCAGATCCTCGGGTAGCGTGCTCATTCCAGCTCCAGGCAATGAAAATTCAAATGATGATAAAACAAAATAGGAGTGCCAGGCTAGGTGCGTTCGCAGGCTGATTTCAGCCACAAATGCGACTATTAGATGATTTATCGGACAGTAATATCGAACGATCTATTTTACGTTAAATCGATTTACCCAATGGCTACAGCGCAAATGGCAAAGCCCCGGCATGAAGCCAGGGCCAGAGCCAGAGCCAGTACTTTTTACCCGTTTGACACAGGCACAAGCAACGCCGACGCTTGATTCAGAAGCAAACCTTAAGCAAAATCCGCTTTTGAATAAAGCTGCTTTGAACGCTTTGAATTTAAGCTTTGGTTACTTTTGCCGAGTGTTCTTTAACCAGACGAGCAACAGCGGGAGACAGCTGAGCGCCGTTATCGACCCAGTATGTAACGCGGTCAGATGCGATCCGCAGGGCTTCTGTGCCTTCTTTGGCCACAGGATTGTAAAAGCCGACGCGCTCAATGAAACGACCGTCACGACGGTTGCGCGAATCGGCAGCAACCAGATTATAGAACGGGCGTTTTTTTGAGCCACCGCGGGCAAGACGAATAACCACCATAGGTAGACCTTTGTGAATGAGTTCAGGAATTCTTAAAACAGAAGATGATAGCACCAATTTCCACCGCCTGCCAACAAAATTCCACGAATTGATCTGAAAAACCGAATTAAAACAACAGACTTAGCGTCTCTGAAGGTAATGGACGGCTCCCGTCTCGGTTTCTTCCTGAGATAAAAGCGGGTTGTGCGTCTGCTTGGAAAACGCCTGGAAATCACGAATCGCATTGCGGTCTGTGGTAATGATCTTCAACACCTCACCGCTTTGTATGGTTGCCAGCGCTTTTTTTGCACGCAATATGGGCAGCGGGCAAGTTAATCCCGACGCATCAACCACCTGAACAAACGCAACATCTTCTGACATAGCTATTTTCCTAAGATTAGCCAGCTCCCGCCCTGCAAATGATTGCAGGACCGGGACACAGCCGGATCCTCTGCGGCTGTTTACAGCCGCGATTCCACCCATTCTTGGACGCCGGCCACAGCACCAGGCAAGGCCGCAGCATCGGTGCCGCCGCCCATGGCCATATCGGGGCGACCACCACCTTTGCCGCCGATTTGCGCAGACACATGGGACACCAGATCCCCCGCCTTCACTTTACCGGTCAGGTCCTGTGTGACACCAGCCGCCACGCTGACTTTACCATCGCTTTCGGTAGCCAGCAGCACAATTGCGCTCTTGAGGGTGTTCTTCAGATTATCAATGAGACCGCGCAGCGACTTCGGATCGGCATTTGGAATGACCAGGGCCAGCAACTGCACTCCCTTGACCGACACTGCCTGAGATGACAAATCGGCACTGGACGCTGCTGCCAGTTTGGCCTTGATGCGATCCATTTCTTTTTCCGCCGCACG
Organism: Advenella sp. FME57; assembly: GCF_014897675.1. Lineage (GTDB taxonomy): Bacteria > Pseudomonadota > Gammaproteobacteria > Burkholderiales > Burkholderiaceae_B > Advenella. The sequence continues at coordinate 353,676 of NZ_JABUXU010000001.1, forward strand.
CAGCTGTTCCTGCTGCAACCTGGCTCTTTCCACCAAATCGGCAGGATTGCTCTTGAGAATGGCAGCGACCTGCTGGACCGAAGCATTGAGGTTCTGTACCCAGTCAAAAGCGTTGTGCCCGGTAATGGCTTCCACACGCCGCAGGCCCTCACCCACACCACTCTCGGAAACGATTTTGAACAGGCCAATATCTCCGGTGCGCGCCACGTGCGTTCCGCCGCACAGTTCGCGCGAAAAACCGATATCCAGGACTCTTACGCTGTCGCCATATTTCTCGCCGAACAACGCCATGGCCCCGTCCGCCACGGCCTCATCAAAGGACATCACGCGCGCAGCCACGTCATTATTGGCCAACACCTCGTTATTGACTATCGCTTCCACATCCCGGATCTGCGCGGCAGTAACCGGCGAGCCGTGGGAAAAGTCAAAGCGGGTTTTATCGGGATCAACCAGCGAACCTCGCTGCTGCACATGCTCGCCCAGGACCTGCTTGAGCGCCTTGTGCAACAGGTGCGTGGCCGAGTGGTTGCGCACGGTGGCAGCACGCCGCCCAGCGTCTACCTGAGCCTGGACCTGATCGCCGACCTTGAGACAGCCCAGGCTGACCGTACCGTGATGGCCAAATACATTGGCCTGGATTTTTTGTGTATCTACAACATCAAAAGTCGACCCGAAACCGACTAGGGTCCCGCTGTCGCCAACCTGGCCGCCGGATTCGGCATAAAACGGCGTATTGTCCAGCACAACAATGGCATCCTGACCTTCCTGAACCAGGTCGACCATCGTACCGTCCACATAGAGTGCCTGTACGGTTGCAGTGGTTTGCAGATGCTCATAGCCTTCGAAGCGAGTTTGCGCACCGTCGTACTGCAGGTTCGTCGCCATCTTGAACTTGCCGCTGGCTTTGGCCTGGGCCTTCTGGCGCGCCATGGCTTGCTCGTAACCCGCCTGATCAACGCCGAAATCGCGCTCACGACACACGTCGGCGGTCAGATCGAATGGGAAACCGAATGTATCGTACAAACGGAAGGCAGTCTGGCCATCAAGCACGCCACCCTTGCCCAGCGCAGCCAGCTCATCGTTCAGTATGCGCATCCCGTTGACCAGGGTTTCCTGGAAGCGCACCTCTTCCTGACGGATCACGGACGTCACGCGTTCAGCCGATTTGGCCAATTCAGGATAGGCCTCGCCCATCTGCTCCACCAGATCGGTCACCAGCTGGTGGAAAAACGGTGTTGTCTTGCCCAACTGATGACCGTGACGCAGGGCGCGGCGAACAATACGGCGCAACACATAGCCGCGACCAACGTTACCGGGAATGACGCCGTCTACAATCATAAAGCTGCAGGCACGAATATGGTCGGCAATGACCTTGAGCGAATTATTGGACAAGTCGCTGGTGCCGGTCTCGCGTGCCGCAGCCTTGATCAGGCTTTGGAAAAGATCGATTTCGTAGTTGGAATGCACATGCTGCAACACCGCAGCGATACGCTCCAGGCCCATGCCGGTATCGACACAGGGCCGTGGCAGCGGCGTCATATTGCCCTGCTGGTCGCGCTCGAACTGCATGAACACCAGGTTCCAGACCTCGATGTATCGGTCGCCATCCTCTTCGGGCGATCCCGGTGGACCACCCCAGACATCGGGCCCGTGATCATAGAAAATCTCCGAGCATGGACCGCAAGGGCCGGTATCTGCCATTTGCCAGAAATTGTCGGACGCATAGCGTGCGCCCTTGTTGTCGCCAATGCGGATAATGCGTTCTGCCGGAACGCCAATTTCCTTGAGCCAGATATCATAGGCTTCGTCGTCTTCCTGGTAGACCGTGACCCACAGTTTATCGGCCGGCAGGCCGTAGACGGTGGTCAGCAATTGCCAGGCGTAGCGAATGGCATCCTGCTTGAAATAGTCGCCAAAGCTGAAATTACCCAGCATTTCGAAAAACGTATGATGCCTGGCGGTATAACCGACATTTTCCAAGTCATTATGCTTGCCGCCGGCACGCAGGCAACGCTGCGAGGTGGTGGCACGCGAATAGGGCCGCGCCTCCTTGCCAGTGAATACATCCTTGAACTGCACCATACCGGAGTTGGTGAACAGCAAAGTGGGGTCGTTTCCCGGCACCAATGAAGAAGACGGCACAATGGTGTGGCCCTTCGATTCAAAAAAGTGCAGGAATTTCTGGCGGATGTCAGCGACTTTCATTGTAAGAAATGGAAGAAAAATTTGGTAACCCGTTATTATAAGATGACTTTCGACGATTGCGCGCATCAGCACTGCAAATGTCGAAGTAATGTGTCGCTTCCTGACCTCGACAGACTGCGACATACTGAATATAACTCGCCCAAATGCACAAAAGCCGGTGCGTCACTGCGACACTCCGGCTTCAGATCATTACCACGCGCTGTGTCAGTTATGAATGGCGTCCGCTTCCGATGTAAACGAATCGGCAAAAAAATCATCCTCGGGCAATCCGCAAAAGCTGGTGTATTCGGTGCGGGCACTGTTGACCACGATGGGCGCGCCGCAGGCATATACCTGGTGTCCGGACAAATCAGGATAATCCTGAATCACTGCCTTATGCACAAAACCGATTCTGCCCGTCCACGCATCTTGCTCGGTGGCGTCAGAAATGACCGGAACGTACGTGAAAAAAGGCAGATCGCGCGCCCACTGCTGGGCCAGATCGTTCATGTACAGATCCTGCGGGCGGCGCCCGCCCCAGTAAAGCGTGACCGGACGGGTAATGCCCTTGGCAATAATGTGTTCCATCATCGCCTTGATGGGCGCAAACCCGGTTCCACTGGCCAGGAAAATAATTGGCTTATCGCTGTCGTCGCGCAAAAAGAACGAGCCCAGCGGACCTTCTACCCGCACAATTTCACGCACCTTCATTTGTGTGGCGCCGGCGCCAAAAACATGGTCTGTGAACACCCCACCGGGCAGATGACGGATATGCAGCTCTACTGGTTCCGTGCCGTTGGGCGCGGTCGCCATGGAAAAGCTGCGCCGCTTGCCATCCTTCAAAATGAACTCGATATATTGTCCGGCATAATATCGAAACGGTTCAGTGGCAGGCAGCTGCAAGCTCATGACCATCACATCATCGGCTTTTTTGTCCAGCGCCATGACCCGGGCCGGCATCTTGCGGATTTGAATGTCGCTGGCCATACGTACTTCGCGCACCTCAATATCCATATCGCTGGTCGCGTGTGCCTGACAGAACAGCGTATAGCCGGCGCTGATGTCTTCGGCCGACAGAATCTGCGCTGGAGCCGGACCGGCTTCGAATGTACCGCTCAGCACCTTACCCTTGCAGGTAGAGCAGGAACCGCTGCGACAACTATAGGGCAGCACGTAGCCCGCACCGAGTGCTGCGTCCAGAATGGTCTGCCCTTCTGCTGTTTCAAATTGATGGTTGCTGGGATGCACCGTCACTTTATATCCCACGACTCTACTCCTTGTTTGCTGCCATGACCGGCAACAATGTAATGTTTTTCATGCGCACCACGAATAGGCGTCCCTTGCGGGCACGTTTGCCAATGTACTCGGCCAGCGCCTGCAACGATAGCGTATCCTCGGTCTGTTTGTTGCGATAGATGCCCGACACCATGATGCCGCCCTCGCCCACGGGAATGATCTGGGCCAGACTGTCGCTGGCGTCAAGCGTCATCAATTGGGTTCCTCGGCCGCCGCCTGCAAGCGATTTCACTTCGCCCAGGCCAACGATCAGGATTTTCCCTTTGGCGGTATACATCGCCAGATGGGTACTATTATTGAACACCGGTATGGGGCGCAGCAAATGCTGCTCGGCCTCGACCGTGACGAACTGCTTGCCGGCTTTCTGACGGCTGATCATATTCGACAGTTTTGCGGTAAAGCCCAACCCGTTGCTTTGCATAAGCAACCAGCGACTGTCTGCGGCACCCGCGATAAACTGGGTAACCTGGGTGCCGCGCTCCAGATCGACCATGCTGGTGATGGGCTGGCCATCCCCCCGCGCCGACGGAAGCGTAGACACTGCTACGGAATAGACGCGGCCGTTGCTGCCCAGCGCGATCAAGGTATCGGTGCTCTGGCATTCGTAGGCTGCATACATGCGATCGCCGGTTTTGAAGCCGAACTGAGTGTGGTCATGACCATGACCCTGACGCGAACGCAACCAGCCCTTTTCCGACACGATGACGGTAACAGGCTCCTGCACGATACGGGTTTCCAGTACAGCTCTTTCGGCCTCCTGGATAATTGTGCGGCGCGGGTCACCGTATTTTTTGGCATCGGCTTCAATTTCCTTGCCAATCATCCGCTTGAGCACCGACGGGTTGTCCAGCAGCTCCTGCAGTTTTTTCTCTTCATCACGCTTGTCATTGAGTTCCTGCTCAATCTTGAACCCTTCGAGCTTTGCCAACTGGCGCAGCCGCATTTCAAGAATATCTTCGGCCTGTCTTTCCGTCAGTGAAAATCGTTCCATCAGGGCCGCGCGCGGTTCGTCGGACTCGCGTATGGTCTGGATCACTTCATCCACGTTCAGATACACCAGCATGCGGCCTTCCAGCACATGGATGCGATCAATGACCTTATCCAGACGGTATCGCGTACGTCGGGTAACCGTCTGGGTACGGAACTGCAGCCATTCCTCAAGCACGGTACGCAAATTGCGTTGCCGCGGACGGCCGTCGATACCAATGCAGACCAGGTTGACCGATACCGTGCCTTCCATGCTAGTCTGAGCCAGCAGCAGATTGACAAATTCGTTGCGATCAATGCGCGAGGACTTGGGCTCGAAAACCAGTCGCACCGCCGCTTCCCGTCCGGACTCATCGCGCACGGCATCAAGCATTCCCAGCATGGCAGACTTGTTTGCCTGCTGATCGGGTGTCAGCGCTTTCTTGCCTGTCCGCACCTTGGGATTGGTGATCTCCTCAATTTCCTCCAGCACTTTCTGGCCCGAGGTATTGGGCGGCAGTTCCGTGATAACCAGTTGCCACTGTCCACGCGCCATCTCTTCAAATTCCCAGCGCGCTCGCGCCTTGAGCGAGCCACGACCTGATGAATAGATGGCCGCGATATCGCTGGCCGGTGTAATGATCTGCGCGCCGCCGGCAAAATCCGGTCCAGGGATCAGCGTATACAGCTCTTCATCGCTCATGCGCGGATGACGCAACAAACCCAGAGCGGCAACCGCCACTTCCTGCAGATTATGCGAAGGAATTTCAGTTGCCATTCCCACAGCAATACCCGAGGCACCATTGAGCAGCATGACAGGCAGGCGCGCAGGCAACATTTGCGGCTCCTGCTGGCTGCCATCGTAATTGGGAACGAAGTCTACCGTGCCCTCATCAATTTCACCGAGCAGCACATCCGCTATGGGCGTCAAGCGCGCTTCGGTATATCGCATGGCTGCAGCGCCATCGCCGTCGCGCGAGCCGAAATTGCCCTGGCCATCAATAAGCGGATAGCGCAAGGTGAAATCCTGGGCCATCCGCACCAACGCGTCATACGCAGCCTGGTCGCCATGCGGGTGAAACTTGCCCAGCACATCGCCGACAACCCTGGCCGACTTGACCGGCTTGGCGCCGGCGCGCAGGCCCATTTCACTCATCGAATACAAAATGCGCCGCTGCACGGGCTTTTGTCCGTCGCCCACGTCGGGCAAGGCCCGCCCGCGCACGACAGATACCGCATAGTCCAGATACGCCTGCTCGGCATACAAACCCAGGGTGATGGTTTCGTCTTCGGGAGGCGCTGCTTCAAACAGGTCCGTCTGGTCTTGATCACTCATTACACATCCACTTCCGCTAAATTACCTTTGTCTTCGAGCCAACTGCGTCGCTGCGCAGACTCACCTTTACCCATCAGCATATTGAACATTTTTTTCGTCTCTTCGGACGTCAGTTCGCCATACCCCACGGGCAGCAAACGCCGGGTGTCCGGATTCATTGTCGTTTCCCACAGCTGTTCAGCACTCATTTCGCCCAAGCCTTTAAAGCGGCTGATACCCAGGCTGGCAGGTTTCACGCCATCCTTCTGCACCAACTTGTCCTGGATGGCCTCCAGTTCCGATTCATCCAGGCAATACAACTTGCGCGCCGGGCGCTTGCCCTGGGCCGGGACGTCCACCCTGAACAATGGCGGCTTGGCAATAAATACAAAGCCGTTTTCCACCAGTCTTGGGAAATGACGATAGAACAACGTGAGCAACAGCACCTGAATGTGCGAGCCGTCAACGTCGGCATCGGAAAGAATGCAGATACGCCGATAGCGCAGCCCGGAAAGGTCTGGATTGTCATTGGCGCCATGCGGGTCTACGCCAATGGCAACGGCGATGTCGTGAATCTCGTTGTTGGCAAACAGGCGATCTTTTTCCACTTCCCATGCATTGAGCACCTTGCCTCGCAGCGGCAGGACTGCCTGAAATTCCTTATTACGGCCCATCTTCGCAGAGCCGCCCGCAGAATCGCCCTCGACCAGGAACACTTCGGTGCGGGTACTGTCGGACGATTCACAATCGGTCAGCTTGCCCGGCAGGACCGCAACACCCGAACTCTTGCGCTTTTCCACTTTCTGCGCAGAACGGGTGCGCACCTGTGCCTGGCGGATAGCCAGCTCGGCCAGTTTTCTGCCGGCTTCCACATTACTATTGAGACGCAATTCAAACGAGGTTTTGGCAAAACCGCCAACCAGCCTGACGGCATCGCGGTTGTTCAGTCGCTCTTTAATCTGCCCCTGGAACTGCGGATCCAGCACCTTGGCCGAGAGCACGAAACTGGCCCGGGAGAAAACGTCTTCGGGTAGCAGCTTGATGCCTTTGGGCAGCAGATTGTGCATTTCGATGAAACTCTTGAGCGCCGTATACAAGCCTTCACGCAAGCCGGCTTCGTGCGTGCCGCCTGCCGAGGTGGGAATCAGGTTGACATAGGATTCGCGCACCACCTGCCCTTCGGCAGTCCAGGCTACGGCCCATTCTGCACCCTCGCCATCGGCAAAATACTCATGCGACTTATCTGCATACTGACTATCGGCAAACACCGGCACCAGCAACTCTTCCCCCGCCAGCGATTCGGTCAGATAGCCGGTCAGCCCGCGCTCATACAGCCATTTTTTCTGTTCGCCGGTTTTTTCATTATTCAGGACAACGGTGACGCCGGGCATGAGCACGGCCTTGCTGCGCAGCAAACGCAGCAGCTCGTTCATTGGAATCTGGGCGGTATCAAAATATTTGGGATCAGGCCAGATGCGCACCCGTGTGCCGGTTTTCTTGCGTGGAACGGCATCGCCCAGCCGGGTCAACGGGGCCTCTACCACACCACCTTTGGCAAATACCAGCTGGTACTCACTACTGTCGCGCCAGACGGTCACTTCCATTCGGGTTGACAGCGCATTGGTCACGGACACCCCCACGCCATGCAGACCGCCCGAGAATGCATAAGCGCCGCCGGCTTTCTTATCGAACTTGCCACCGGCATGCAGCCGGGTAAAGACAATTTCAACAACCGGCGCTTTCTCCTCGGGGTGCATACCGACGGGAATGCCTCGTCCGTCGTCTTCGACCGTTATACTGCTGTCTGTATTGACCGTAACGGTAATCTGTCTGCCGAAACCCGCCAGGGATTCGTCGGCAGCGTTGTCGATCACTTCCTGAATAATATGCAGCGGATTTTCCGTGCGGGTGTACATGCCCGGGCGCTCGCGCACGGGCTCCAGGCCCTTGAGGACTCGGATTGATGCTTCGTCATAGCTTTGCTTGGCGGCCACGTGTTTCTCAATACTGTTCAAAAAAACAGACATTTTACGTGCTCAAGGCGTTTTTTGTCGCCTAATAATCACGCTTTTCGACAATCTTTATCGATAAATGGTATTCTTACATTTAACCACAGACGCATTTGGCTGCTGTTTGCCTTTCAGGAGTATCCTTTCCTTGACTGGCCCGGGCTTCATACGCCGGCTTCGGAATTCAAACTGAAAAATCCATTCCGTTGCAGCTCACATCAAACCTATCCGCTTTGATCGACCTCAAATCGAGGCATCCCAAATACGTTATATTCCATTTCCGATTATCCTTGACCACTGTCACCTGAAACATTATGAGCGATCTGATCAAACACGCAACCGAGAAATCATTTGAAGCCGAAGTGCTCAAGTCGGAGCTGCCGGTGCTGGTAGACTACTGGGCCCCCTGGTGTGGCCCGTGCAAGGCGATTGCTCCGCTGCTGGAAGAGGCATCCCGCGACTACGAAGGCCGTATCCAGGTAGTCAAGGTCGACGTCCAGGACCACCCGGAAGTCGCTGCCAAGTTCGGCATTCGCGGCATTCCAACACTGATGCTTTTCAAAAACGGCGAAGCTGTGGCGACCAAAGTCGGCGCAGTCAACAAAACCCAGCTTACCGGGTTCATTGACGAATCCATTTAAGTTATTTTTTCGCGCGGGCTCATTCGTCAGCCCGCCGCCATGACTCTTATTTCAATCCTTATCTATCCTTACTAATAAATAATGCACCTTAATGAATTAAAGGCACTGCATGTGTCGCAGCTGCTCGAAATGGCTGCTGGCCTGGAAATCGAAAACGCCAACCGCTTCCGCAAGCAGGAATTGATGTTTGCCATCATGAAGCGTCGCGCAAAAATGGGGGAACAAATCTTCGGCGATGGTGTGCTGGAAGTACTGCCCGATGGCTTTGGCTTTCTTCGCTCCCCCGAAACCTCCTACCTCGCCAGCACCGACGACATCTACATTTCCCCTTCGCAAATCCGCCGCTTCAATCTTCACACAGGTGACTCGATCGAAGGTGAAGTACGTGTGCCCAAAGACGGCGAACGCTATTTTGCCCTGGTCAAAGTGGAAAACGTCAATGGCGTATCTCCGGAACTGATGAAACACCGCATCATGTTCGAGAACCTGACGCCTCTGCACCCGGACGACCCCCTGATTCTTGAACGCGACATCAAAAGCGAAGAAAACAACACCGGCCGTATCCTGGATATTTTTTCACCCATCGGCAAAGGCCAGCGCGCCCTGATCGTCGCCAGCCCGAAGTCGGGTAAAACGGTCATGATGCAGCATATCGCGCATTCCATTACCACCAACTATCCCGATGCGACACTGATCGTCCTGCTGGTTGATGAGCGTCCCGAAGAAGTGACAGAGATGACCCGTACCGTGCGCGGTGAGGTGGTCGCCTCTACTTTCGATGAGCCGGCCACCCGTCACGTACAGGTTGCCGAAATGGTTATCGAAAAGGCCAAACGTCTGGTCGAGCTGAAAAAAGACGTGGTCATTGTGCTGGACTCCATCACCCGTCTGGCCCGCGCCTACAATACCGTCGTGCCCTCTTCAGGCAAGGTCCTGACCGGCGGTGTTGACGCCAATGCGCTGCAACGCCCCAAACGGTTCTTTGGTGCAGCCCGGAATATAGAGGAAGGCGGTTCCCTGACGATTATCGGTACCGCCTTGATTGAAACCGGCAGCCGCATGGATGAAGTCATTTATGAAGAATTCAAGGGCACTGGCAACTGCGAGGTTCATCTTGAACGCCGCCTGGCAGAAAAACGGATTTACCCCGCTATCAATCTGAACAAATCAGGCACCCGCCGTGAAGAACTGCTGATGAAGCCAGAGAAACTGCAACGCGTCTGGGTACTGCGCAAATTCATTCACGATATGGACGAAGTCGAGTCAATGGAATTCATTCTGGACAAGATCAAATCCACGAAAAACAATGACCAGTTCTTCGATATGATGAAAAAATAAACAACCTGCATTCCTGATGAAAAAATACCTTCGGCTGCGAAGGTATTTTTTTGGTCATTCGCGCAGAGACGACAGCACTGCAATTTTCCACGCATTGAGCCAATGTCTGAACCGGAATTTGCGAAAATTTGCTCGCCAGATTTTATGGCTTGTGCGTATGCGATGCGCCAGCATGACTACCCGATAATGCCGTTTTTTTATCCTGTTCACAAGGAATGAAAATGAACAAAATCAGCAAATTAACCTGCGCTGCAGCGATCGCTGCAAGCCTGTTGTGCACGACCGGCCTGGCGCAAACCGCAGCACCGGCGAAAAAATAAAACAGCCTGCAAAGTCGCATGACAACCTGCAACGCAGAGGCCAAAACAAAAAAATCGGCAGAAAGACGCTCGCAAGCGCTTTATGCAGGAATGCCCGAGCAATCACAGCAAAAGCAGGCAGCTAGTCTTTAACCAGTTCGCAGCAGCCGATGGCCAATTGCAACTGGGATGCAAAAGCCCAATCCCTGATTGGTGAGGCGCGTAGATCCTTTCTAAGTAGTTGCCTGAAAAAGTCCTGACGCCAAGTCGCGACCGCAAGCACAACAGCCACGCGCATCACAGCCGCTGCCGTTTTTTGATAAAAAAAAGCGACCAACAATGTTATTGTCGAGTCGCCCAGAGAGAGTAATCATGATGGAGAGATTTCGCAAAAACTCCATCGTTATTTTAGCGTCGCAAGCCCCAGAGGGATACCTGCAGAATTTATTGTGGCATTTGTTGCTGCTGCTGATCCAGCATATCCAACGCCTGTTTGCAACTGGACTCCAGCTGCGCCTGATCATCGATGGCAGCCATTTGCGAGCGCTGCTCATCAAGCATCTGCTTCATCTGCTCAGCAGATCCACCTGCCTTCACAACCATGTCCTCGGCTTTTTTGAAGTAATCCTGGCAAGTTTGCGGCAGACTGCTGTCAGCACTGGCAGAAGCGTCGGCAGCCGGAGCCGGTGCCTCACCCGAAGTGGATGAAGACTCGGCCCCCGGTGCCGCATCCGCATCGGCTGGTGCGGTTGAGGATTCTGCCGGTGCAGCCGGTTCTGCAGCCGGTGCGGAAGTGGCAGGCGCTTCGGACGTCGCCGCTGGCGTTTCGGGCGTCGTGGAATCGGCTCCCTTATCGCAACCAGCCAGACCGAACAATCCTGCCATCACAGCAACCAGAATCGCGGAACGTGTCGTATTCAAATTCATGCGTTCCCTTTCAGTTATTGTGGCTGGCTGCCGCCAGAAGCCGGCGCCTCGCCAGCAGGCGCAGGTGTTGTGCCGGAATCAGCAGGCGCTGCAGGCTCAGCAGCAGGTGCCGATGTGGCCGGCGCTTCGGATGATGCCGGCGGTGTTTCCGGTGCTGACGAATCTGCACCGTTGTCGCATCCGGCCAATCCCAACAAGCCTGCCAGAGTCGCCGCCAAGGCCGCTGAGCGTATCGTATGAAGTTTCATGATATCTCCTCGTCTTATTGTGGCTGGCTGCCACCAGAGGCAGGTGCTTCGCCTGAGGCAGGCGCTTCGCCAGACGGCGCTGGTGTGGTAGTGGAATCGGCTGGCGCGGCTGGTTCAGCCGCCGGAGCCGGTGCTGCCGGCGCTTCCGACGTTGTTCCCGGCGCTTTGGGCTCAGTCGAATCGCCACCGTTGTCGCATCCGGCCAGACCTAACAAGCCAGCGAATACCGCTGTCAAAACCATTGATCGTGTCGTATTGAATTTCATGACTTAACCTCTTTATTTGAATTGCGAAATCAGTACAAACCATTATTCGCACTTTCACGCCAAAGGTCATTACAGAACGACTATAAAGTGCTTGTATTTGTAACATTTGCAATTTTTTGGGCCGCGATCAATTTGGCTATCTGCTTGATTTGGCTTGCAAAAGGCTGAATAATGCGCTTTGCCGATGTCTTAATATTTAACGTTTTGCACCGGCAACAGGCAGCCTGATTATGTGCAGATGCGACTGAAAGTGGCTTTCAGCAGGCACCTGCGTTCGCGAAAGAGGCGTATGTCATTCCTGGCCGCGCGTTTTTTGCGGCAGGAACGACTACTACGACGATCAGACGATGCGTACATTCAACTGGCCCAGCCCGTCCACTTTGCCGACCAATTCATCGCCGACCGTGACCGCGCCCACCCCTTCCGGCGTGCCAGAGAAAATCAGATCGCCAGGTTGCAGCTCAAACAATCCCGACAAATAGGCAATGGATTCAGGAATAGACCAGATCAGCGACGCAATTGTGCTGCGCTGACGAGTCTGGCCATTGACATCCAGCGAGATGGCAGCCGAGTCAATGCCCTTGACCATCGCCGCCGGATGTACAGGTCCGATCGGACCCGACAGATCGAAGGCCTTGCCCACTTCCCAGGGCCTGCCCTGCTTCTTGGCCTCGCCCTGCAAATCGCGACGAGTCATGTCCAGGCCCAGTGCATAACCGAAAACCATCTGCGCCGCCTGCTCTACCGACACGTCCTTGCCTCCTTTACCAATAGCGACGACCAATTCCATTTCATAATGCAGGTTGGCCGTTTTGGAAGGATACGGCATTTGCCCTGTCTGACCGTCGGAGACAGGCAGCAATGCATCAGCTGGCTTGCAGAAAAAGAAAGGATCTTCACGGCCTGTAAAACCCATTTCCTTTGCATGCTCGGCGTAATTGCGTCCTACGCAGTAAACACGGCGCACCGGAAAGCGCGCATCGCTACCTGCGACAGCAAGGGAAACAATCTCGGGGGCAGGAAATACATATGTCATAGCAGTCTCTTAAATGGTCTTGGTTATCATGATCAATAGAACGTTGCGGCAGGCTAGCGTGAATCGCTTTGTGCTCGCCATCAAAAAAAGGGCCCGGTCGTGTACTGCCGTGCCCTTTTTAAAAGTCGTTGGAAACCAGCGGATTATTTACCTTTCTGGAATCGCTCGATACTGCTGGTTATCTCCGTATGCGCCGCTTCGATCCCCTCCCAGCCTTTGATCTTGACCCACTTGCCTTTTTCAAGATCTTTGTAATGCTCGAAAAAGTGTTGAATGCGCTGCAGGTCCTGCTCTGGCAAATCAGTATGCGCATTCAAGTTGCTATAGGGAGGGTAGAGCTTGTCGACCGGGCGGGCCAGCAATTTGGCGTCACCACCGGCTTCATCATCCATTTGCAACACGCCCAGGGCGCGGCATTTGATAACCGATCCGACCGCAACAGGAAACGGCGTCATGACCAGCACATCGACCGGATCTCCATCATCAGACAGTGTGTCCGGAATATAGCCATAGTTGCACGGGTAGTGCATGGCCGTCATCATGAAGCGATCTACAAACACCGCCCCGGTGTCTTTATCCACTTCGTATTTAACCGGATCGGCATTCATCGGAATTTCAATTACAACATTGAATTCTTCCGGCGTCTTGGAACCGGCCGGGACATTTTTCAAGCTCATAGTCAACTCTTCTGGTTACTGTGGTTACGATTTTTCATTCAATTCATCCGTCCTGATACCGGGGATGGGTGCACTGTCAAAGTACTCATCATCGGCTTCCGGCCGTTTGGCATAGATCGTTTTCTCGGACGCCTCATCTGCGCGCTCCTGCTCAATTTGCTGTTCGGCACGCTTGCGGTCAGGCGGGCCGTCTGGATCCATTCGCGTATCCGCCGCAGGCAGGTATTTTTCTCCAGCGACTGTGGGCAGCATGGAGATGGAGGCCGAGGCAAAACGCCAGTGCTTGACTGCCTCGGCAGGCTTGCCCAAGCGGTCGTAGAGCGCACCAAGCAAAGTGTGCGTGCGTGGATCTTCACGCAACTTCAGGCTACGTGTCAGATAACGTTCGGCCTGTCCCCACAACTGCGCGGCCAGGCATAAGAAACCGAGCGCATTGAGCAGATCAGGATTATTTTCGTCTTTCTCGAGCCATTGCTGCGCTTTGGTCAGGCGTGCATTGACCTGTTCGGCCGGGCACTGGACATAGGCATTAAGCAGTCGCGGGTCAATATGTTCCCGCAACGAGGCTTCCAGTATTTGCCCGGCAGTGTCGGGATGGCCGGCGGCCTGCGCTTTCTCGGCAGCAGCCAGCGCGATCAGTGGCATGGCCTTTTCAGCCGTGCTGAATGACTTCCAGGTATTGGCCCAACTATCCCGGGTGGTCGCTTTCATGACCGCCGCGCCGGCATGCTCAATGAGACGCTGGCCTTCGAAACTATCGATGGTTCCTTTCCTGTTCAGCGCACGCGCTACCTGCAGCAATTTATCCTGGTTACCAATTTGCTTGTAACCGCGCAACAGCAGTTTCTGGATATGGTCCTGATTGGCACCTCCAGCTTTTGCCAGTGGCTCGAGCAATGCCAGCGCCTGTTTGGATTCGCCTTGCTCCAGCAGCATTTCCGCACGGATGGTAGTGGCGGCATCCTGCATCCTGGGGTTACCCTGCGCCTTGGACTGTGCAGTCAGAAGCAACGCATCCCGTTCGGCATAGCGCGACTGGTTGTGCGCCGCCTTGGCCGCCGCCAGACTGGCCAGCGCCTGCCTGCCACTGTCACGACTGCGATTGAGCAGGCGGGTCAAATCCTTTTCCGCCGGGCTGCTTCGCCCTTCCAGCAATTCGACCCAGCCCCGCTCCAGCAGATCATAGTCCTTGCGAGTGTGCCGGCGCTGATTCCAGTTGCGCCATCGCGTTGGCGCATCCATTAGAACACCGATAAAACGAAAGATGAGGTAAAAAACGAAAAAGGCAATGACAATGAAGACCAGGCCAGAAGCCAGCGACACCGTACGGCGCTCATCGCCGGTCACAACCATGAAATAGCCGCTGGAATCACGCAACAAGAGTGCGGCAGCAACAGCAACAGCAAACAGGACGAGTAATTTCAAACTGGTTCGCATGCATTACTCCTGTCCGGGATTCATGGATTTAAGCTGCTTGCGGGTTTCCTGAACCGCCTTCACGCTCTGCGTAATGGGCGGTAACTGCTGCCTGACACCAGCCTTGAGCAGTTGCTGAAGCTGGCCCAGCACCTGTTGCGTCTCAACCGAATCCTGATTGAAACTTTGTCTGACACCGTTGACGACGGTTTCAAGCGATGAAGTCCAAATACCCTGCTGTCTATTGAGCAATGCCTGCTGGGCAAAATGCAAATGCTGCTTCAGATTTGTCCGCAACTGGGCGGCCTGATCAACCGTGAGCAACATTTGATTCGGATCGGCCAGCTTTTCCACTCGCACAATCCCGCCAAGATCGGAACGCAAGCCTTCCCAGGCAGCAACCGGCCAGGTTTTCACCTCGTTCCAGGCACGCTCATACCAGACATCCGAGGATGCGACCGCGTTCGTATCGTTCGCGCCTCCCGCAGGGGAAGTCACCTCCGAAGGCTGTCCGGCCATGGGTTTGGCTCCCGCCTGATCGGGAGCCAGCATTGGCAGCGCATCAATTTTTTCGGACAATGCCGCTACTTGGGTAAATTGCGCATCCACGCCAATGGCAGGCGCAGACTTCAGGGTAACGATATCGGCCGCCAAAGCGCCACGCAACCCTGCCAGCACCGGCGCATCAGCCTGATCTATGGCCTTGATTGCTGTTTCCAGCGAAGCCAAGGCATTTTCAAGGTTGCCGGCGATAGCAAGCTCATTCTGTGCCATGGTGACTAGACGACTCACGTCATTGACCACAAACAGGGTTGTCTCATCACGCGAGGCTTGCAAACGGGTTGTTTGCAGCTGCTGCAGTTGCTTTTGTGAAGACTCCAGCTGATCGCGCAGCGCAATAATCTGTGCCGACTGCCGATCAAGCTGATCGCGAATGTCGGCCGGCAATGAACCGGTAAAACCGCCCGTGCCTGACCCTGCGGCGGATGGGGCACCGGACGCATGAGGCGCATCTACGGCCGTTGCCGGCGTGCCTGCGGCGGACGTGGGCGTAGTAGCAGTATCTTGTTCTGAAGCGCCAGCTGTGTCTGTCGCATCGACCGACGCATCGCTGGATGTGTTCTCTGTGGTCACAGTACTGGATGATTGCGCCGTTGAGTTACCGGCGGCCTCAGCCCCCGGCTGCGTTGGTTCGCTATTGCTTGCTGTCGGACCCATGGGCGTACTGCTGTTGCTGCCGCTTGCCTCATCCTGAGCAGTCGTCGCAGAATCGCCAGGCGACGCACCCTCTCCTGCAACGTCTGCATCAACCTGGGCATCGCCACTTGTCGTGACTGGCGTTGTATCGGCACTCTGGGCCGATTCTGCATTGCCCGCTGCGTCTGATTGTGAAGAATCTGATGAATCTGATGTAGCATCTGCGGCAGGCGTCTGGTCCGGTTGCGCGGCCCCGGATGTCGGCGCCTCTGCAGGTGTGGAAGAGTCAGACTCGCTGGAAGTCTGACTGCCGCTTTCGAGCTCGGACTGATTATTCTGAGCGTAGTAGTAACCGCCAGCGGCGATGGCCGCCACGACCACAAGCGCCGCAATCAATGGCCCTTTGGTGCCTTTACCTGCATTGCTATCGTTCTTGCCCGTCTCAAGGGGAGGAATGGCGCCACCTGCAGCTCCAGAAACAGGCTTTTCCCCAGCTGTCGTATCGGCCTTGCCAACATGCGCTGCCGTTTTCTCAGCCGTGGTGTTCTCTTTTGCCAGCTCTGCATCCGTCACTGTATCCGGCGCTGCGCTCCCTTGCTGCGCGTGATGGCCAGCCGCTTCCGGTTTTTTTTCATTTTCCGTATTTCGCGCGTCGTCCTGTTTTTTTTCCATGTTTTTCAATTCCTTACTATCCAGAAAACCAATACACCGCTTGGCGATACGTTCGTGAAAGATTTGTACATTGTAGTGGATTACAGCAGGCTTTTAATCCGAGATTGTAACGATGTGGAAAATTGCGTCTTCCTGCGGCAATGCCCGTACGATGCGCAGTGTGCCGGCGTTCCCTGCTGGCAGTTTTTGCTGCCAGGCATGCTTCAGACTATCGACCTGTCCTTCATGGGTGACCACAAAGGTCGTAGATTCGGCAAGCGGATCCGGGTCTATCTGGGCCGTGGCCAGATTATCGACAAACGCCTCTATCCCCTGAGGGCTGGTCAGCACGACATATTTTTTTTCCATCGGATCGGCAAGCAGGCTGCTCATTTGGCGCTGCTGCTGCCTATCCCATTGCCTGGCATCCCGCCTATACAAGGGCAGGCGCTTGACTTGAAGCGATAGTTCCTGCAATTGCCGGGCAAGCCACGGGTTGCCTGTGGTGCCACACACAATCAGCACCGAGCTGAGGCACGCAAAAACGGCACTGGCCTTCAACCGTGCCAAAAAACCACTGGAGTCGTAGGGCTGATCGCCGACAGGACACAGGATCTGCTGTTGTGCAACGCCCTGGTGTTGCAGCGCCTGGACGGTTCCCGGGCCCACGCAGCCGGCACGCTGCCCTTGCGGCCATCGCATGCCTTGTTCAGCCAACAGATCAAAAAAGCGATCGACTGCAAAACCACTGACAAAAAATATCAGATCAAATGTGGCTGGATCAGGAACCGGGTCTGTGACGGCGATTGGCTGCAACGTTAGGGCCGGCAGTGTGGCAACGCGCAACCCTGCCTGTTCAAAACGCAGTTGCAGCGCCTGGTTTTTTCCTTGTGGTCGTGTGAGAACGACCGTTGCGCGCGAATGGTGCACGACCTGGGCTCACGCCTTGTCGGCGTCGTTCTGTGATGCCTCGTGCAGTGCCGCCAGTATCTCGTCGGCACCCTGCTCCCGAAGCGCTTGCGCCACCTCAACCCCCAACTGATCGGCGCCTTCGGCACTGGATGTCCGGGTACTACGCAATACTCGCGAGCCGTCGGGCGTTGCCACCAGCGCGTTGAGCGTGACTGCATTGTCTGTCAGTGTAGCGTAGGCAGCAATCGGCACCTGGCAGGATCCGCCCAGCGTCCTGGATACGGCCCGCTCCGCCGTGACACAGGCGGTGGTTGCCGGATTGGCCAGGTCGGCCAGGATCTCCAGCAGCTCCGTGCGCGCTTCCAGCACCTCAATACCCAGCGCTCCCTGCCCCGCTGCGGGCAAACTCTCGGAGACGTCCAGTCGCGATGCAATGCGGTCACCGAGTCCCAGACGCTGCAACCCCGCAGTGGCCAGTACGATGGCATCATAATCGCCGTTATCTAGCTTGGACAAACGGGTGTCCAGGTTGCCGCGCAGAGGCTTGACCACCAGAGATGGATAGGCCGCCCGAATCTGCGATTCACGGCGCAGGCTGGATGTGCCAACCACGGCGCCAGCCGGCAATTGGCTAAGTTGATGATAGGTGGACGATACAAAGGCGTCGGTCGGATCGGCCCGTTCCAGGATCGCCGCCAGTGCAAAAGGAGACTGCAGATCAACTGGCACATCTTTGAGCGAGTGCACGGCCAGGTCTGCCCTGCCGTCTACCAACGCTGCTTCCAGTTCCTTGATAAACAGCCCCTTGCCACCTATCTTTGACAATGTACGATCCAGAATCTGGTCGCCCTTTGTGGTCAGTTCCAGAAGTTCGACCTGCAACTGCGGGTAATGGGCCAGGAGCAGTTCACGAACGTGATGCGCCTGCCAAAGGGCAAGGCGGCTCGCACGGGTTGCGATGGTCAGTTTTTTAAGTTCGGTCACGCGGGGTTCCTGCTAAATATATTTAAAATCACGAATCAGGGGAAAAGGCGGGCAGTCATGGCCAGAAGCAATGGGCACAACCTGGCCGGCGCCCACCCAACACATGGCCAGGAGCACGGGTGTCGGGCCTTTGGCCCCCCTGCGCTAACGCAAATAGTTAATGGCTACGGTAACGGCTATACCGATTACCGCCAGAATAAGCAGACCTTGCAAGATACTGCGTTTGGGTTTTTCTTCCATAGTGTCAGACCTTCATACGAGTGGCAGACCTGGCGTCTGCGGACATGTAAAACAACAAACCCCGCCGGGGCGAAAAGCCTGGCGGGGTTGCCTTCCGGCGCAACCGGATCAGGACAGCATCCGGGTTGTCTCGGACTATCGGTCAACTCGGGTTAGTGCGTTTCAGTTACCTGCGACTTGCCCTTGCGGGAAGCCAGCCATTTACCCAGACCAACAACCAGAATTATGCCAATGACTTCTACCGCAATCTTAACAGTTTGCGGTGCTGGTCCGCCATTGAAGAATGTTCTTTCGGTAAATACGTCAGTAATCAACATGCCGCCGGCCAGCCAGCCCAACAGACCTGCACCCAGCGTAATCACCAACGGATACTTGTCGATCAGCTTGAGCACGAGGGTGCTGCCCCAGATAATAATTGGCACGCTGACAATCAGACCGAAGGCCACATAGGCCACTTCATGGCCTGGCGTGGTTTTCTGTGCAGCAGCGGCGATGGCAATGACATTGTCCAGGCTCATGACAAAGTCGGCAATCAGGATGGTTTTGACCGCGGTCCACACTGAAGTGCCCCCGGACACATTACCATGCTCATCCTCTTCGGGAATCAGCAGCTTAATGCCGATCCAGATCAGCAATGCGCCACCTACAATTTTCAGATAAGGAATCTCCAGCAACTTTAGGGCAAATGCAATCAGGATCACCCGCATAATGATGGCACCGAAAGTGCCCCAAAGAATGCCCTTCATGCGTTGCGCTTTTTCCAGATTGCGGCATGCCAAGGCAATGATGACGGCGTTGTCACCACCTAAAAGTATGTCAATGAGAATAATCTGGAATATTGCGGTCCAGCTCAGGGTCTGAAAAAACTCAAGCATAATGAAAGATCACCTCTGTTAGATTTGTATGATATGCAGGTGGGCCTGGCGACTGCCGAATGCCCTCTGATGTGCCGGCACCTGCATCGTATCGCGCCGCGCATTGGGCGCGCGGCAACACAATGGACACGACCTGCTCGACCACCCAATCAGCTACGGCTCGGTGTGATTGGCGAGAAGGTATAAAAAAAGGGCACTTGAGCGCCCTTTCCTGCTCCAGACTGCGAGCAATTATAAAACAGAGTGTTCAGTGCTACGTCAGTTTTTTGTACGAGCCACAAAAATTTTGCCCAGCACAACAACTAGAAGTGCACCTGCAATACCCATGGTAACGGCCAGTTGATGGTGCGTCATGTGCGCCAGCGCCGCCCAGCTCTCGGTACGGGGCTCAATCACAGGATCGCCGACAAACATTTCACCTGCAATATAGCCGAGCAGCGCCGCGCCCAGCCATACGATGAGCGGAAACTTTTCAATGACGCTCAGCAGCAAGGTACTGCCGAAAATTACAAGCGGAATACTCAGTGCGAGGCCGATGACCAGCAGCGTGGTATCGCCATGGGCTGCAGCAGCAACCGCAACTACGTTATCCAGGCTCATTACCAGATCAGCAACCAGAATGGTTCGAATCGCGCTCATCAGAGTGGCATGGGACTTTTCATGCCCGCCCTGCTCGTCATCCGAGTTGACCAGAGAAACGCCGATATAGACCAGCAGCACGGCGCCGATGATTTTCAGATAAGGAAGCATCAGCAGTTTGGCTGCGACCAGTGTGAGAATAATCCTCATTACGATGGCCGCGCCCGAGCCGATCACAATTGCCTTTTTCTGCTGATTTTCCGGCAACGTGCGGGCCGCCAGAGCGATAACCACCGCGTTGTCACCCGACAGCAGAATATTTACCCACACAATTTCAAGCAGGGCGAGCCAGAATGCCGAAGAACCTATATCCATAGTGAACCTTTCAAAGAGACTTTAAAATGAGAAAACGCTGTCGGTGTTGTCACCCGCGACATTGCCGCGGGTACTTTTTATTCGTGCCATCATTCTATGAATCTTTGCTGACAGTGCCCTGACTTTGGAACACGTATCAAAAGAAAGCGCCCCTGAAATCACATAAACACAGTTGTGATTTTCAGGGGCGTTTCAGCAGCTATCGCCCGGATTGAGCGATAAGCCATAGAGGGAACTTACAGTACTGATTTGAGCAATTTGCCCATTTCAGACGGATTGCGCGTGGTGCGAATACCGCAAGCTTCCATGATTTCCAGCTTGGCATCTGCCGTATCGGCGCCGCCGGAGATCAGTGCACCGGCGTGGCCCATGCGTTTTCCTGGGGGTGCTGTCACACCCGCGATAAAGCCAACGATCGGCTTTGTCATATTGTCTTTGGCCCATTCAGCGGCATTGACTTCGTCAGGTCCACCAATCTCGCCAATCATGACTACCGCGTCTGTTTCAGGATCTTCATTGAACATTTTGAGGATATCAATGTGCTTGAGCCCGTTGATCGGGTCACCACCAATACCGACGGCACTCGACTGTCCCAGACCAAGTTCGGTCAACTGGGCAACCGCTTCGTAAGTGAGTGTGCCTGAGCGGCTGACCACGCCGATGCGGCCTTTTTTGCAGATGTGCGCTGGCATAATGCCGATCTTGAGCTCATCGGGAGTGATCAGACCGGGGCAGTTCGGGCCCAGCAGCAGCGTTTTCTTGTTTTCCTGGCGCATACGGTTGCGAACGGCCAGCATATCGCGAACAGGAATACCTTCTGTAATGCAGATAACCAGATCCAGGTCTGCCTCTACCGCTTCCCAGATCGCATCGGCAGCCCCTGCCGGTGGAACATAGATAACAGACACATTTGCGCCGGTTTGCGCCTTTGCATCCTTGACGGAAGCGTAAATAGGCACGCCTTCGAAATCCTCGCCTGCGCGTTTGGGATTGACGCCAGCCACAAAGGCTTCTTTACCATTGGCGTAATCGCGGCACATACGTGTGTGGAACTGACCGGTTTTGCCGGTAATACCCTGAGTGATGACTTTGGAGTCTTTATTGATCAGAATTGACATGAAAAATTCCTTGCTTACTTAACGGCGGCTACGACTTTGGTCGCGGCTTCAGCCATGGTATCGGCGCTGATGATTGGCAGTCCGGACTCGGCGAGCATTTTTTTGCCCATCTCTTCATTGGTACCCTTCATGCGTACAACCAGAGGGACCGAGAGGTTAACGGCTTTGCAGGCAGCGATAACGCCTTCGGCGATAACATCGCAGCGCATGATGCCACCAAAAATGTTCACAAGAATCGCCTTGACTTCCTTGTTTTTGAGCATGATCTTGAATGCTTCGGTGACCTTTTCAGCGGTCGCGCCACCACCTACATCCAGGAAGTTGGCGGGTTCTCCACCAAACAGCTTGATCGTATCCATGGTGGCCATGGCCAGGCCGGCACCATTTACCAGGCAACCGATGTTGCCATCCAGTTGAATGTAGGCCAGGTCAAACTTGCTGGCTTCGATTTCGGCAGGATCTTCTTCGTCCAGATCGCGATATTCAACGATTTCAGGGTGGCGGAACAATGCATTCGAATCAAAATTGAATTTGGCATCAAGTGCGACGATATCGCCTGAACCGGTCAGGATCAGCGGGTTGATTTCAGCCAGGGAGGAGTCGGTATCCCAGTACGCCTTGTACAGTTTCTGGAATTCGACGGCAGCCTTCTCGACCGACGCTTCGGGTACGCCAATACCACGCGCCAGTTCCCGCGCTTCGTCATCGGTAAAGCCCTGGGCTGGGTCAACAAATACTTTCAGGATTTTTTCCGGTGTTTTTTCTGCCACTTCCTCAACATCCATGCCGCCTTCGCTGGATGCCATGACGCATACGCGCTGGCTATTGCGATCGGTCACAATGCCGACGTAATATTCTTTCTTGATATCCGCGCCTTCTTCAACGAGCAGACGGTTCACTTTCTGACCCGCAGCGCCGGTCTGATGGGTAACCAGTTGCATACCCAGGATTTCGGAAGCCAGCTGGCG
This sequence comes from Advenella sp. FME57, assembly GCF_014897675.1. Lineage (GTDB taxonomy): Bacteria > Pseudomonadota > Gammaproteobacteria > Burkholderiales > Burkholderiaceae_B > Advenella. The sequence goes on from NZ_JABUXU010000001.1 coordinate 376,193, forward strand.
CACTTCGTCAATGGACTTTGCCAGTTTCACGCCACCGCCCTTGCCGCGGCCGCCTGCATGAATCTGCGCCTTGACAACCCAAACCGGGCCACCGAGCTTCTCTGCGGCAGCAACCGCCTCATCTACGGAAAATGCGGGGATGCCGCGAGGCACCGTCACGCCGAATTTTTTCAGCAGCTCTTTGCCTTGATACTCATGGATCTTCATGTATTACCTATTAGCGTAGGATAAAAAAACAAATGCTCAGCGTTGCGCGAGCACACGAAATGAGACTATTTGAAGCCTGTACAACGATCATGACTGCCTGACCCGCCGTTTACCACCATCTTGCGAGTTGACATACCACTCCGGATAAAATTCCCTGACCACCGGAGAAGTGAGCGCCAGCGCGTGGCATCCTTCCAGCTGGAACGGCTTTTTCCCGGTTTTCTCTGCATGCTCGCGGCGCTGTGCCGACAAGCTCTGTACAAAGACCGTAGGCAGCAGCACCACCAGCTCGGACATATGCGTACAGCCATCGACACGACCGAAGCGGTCACGTACCGCCGCCCGGAACTGGCGCAGCAGATGCAGCCCGACCAGGCCACGGTAGGCCTCTTCAATGGCCATACAGGCAGAATCGTAAGGTGCTGCCTGATATTTAGCCCGAACATCGGAGATCATTCCCTCTGGCGTGACCAGCAGAACGATTGTCATATCGTGCACCGGGTCGCCTGCCAGGTGCATTGCACCGACTTTAGTAGGAAAGTCATACGCTTTGACATCGACCAGATGCGCTTCAAGCTCCCACAGGGAATCCTCCCGGAGATAGGCATCCATGGTGATACGGCGGGTGTGAATTGGCTTGCGTGCCGAAGAACCCAGAGACATGTTCGAACGATTGAGGAGTAATTGGTCAGTAAACCGATAAAGTATAGCGTACTCCCTTGTGCGCCCGCCCACAAAAAGGCCGTATTTGCGAAATTTTGCTGCAAAGCAAAATCAGCATAAAGTGCGCTGGAGCAAACGCGCACAGACACGAGCGACACCGGATAAAAAAACCACGGAGTAGCGGCAAGCCGAAATCTCCGTGGAAAAGGTTGGTAAAAAGCTCGCGCTCAAATCACAACGCGGCATTCACTTCACAACGCGGTATGAATGTAAACCGCGATATGCATTTAAACCGCAGCGCGCAATGCCTGTGCGGCGTTGACCATCTCGATCAGTGCGCTGCGCGTCTCGGGCCACTGACGGGTTTTCAGCCCGCAATCGGGATTGACCCACAACTGCTTGCGATCCAGACGGCTGGCCGCCTTGTTCATCAGTTGGATCATCCACTGCCGATCCGGGACGTTGGGCGAGTGAATATCATAAACGCCGGGTCCGATATCGTTCGGATAGTTAAAGCGTTCAAACGCTTCGAGTAGCTCCATGTTCGAACGGGATGTTTCAATCGTAATCACATCGGCATCCATTGCGGCAATGGATTCGATAATGTCGTTAAACTCCGAGTAACACATATGCGTGTGGATCTGCGTTGTGTCCTGTACGCCCGAGGTGCTGACCCTGAAGCAATCGACCGCCCAGTCCAAATAGGCTTGCCAATCTGCCTTGCGCAATGGCAGGCCCTCGCGAAAAGCAGGTTCGTCAATCTGAATGACCCGGATGCCAGCTTTTTCCAGATCCTGGACTTCGTCGCGCAGCGCCAGCGCCAATTGCAGGCATGTTGCCTGGCGCGGCTGGTCGTCACGCACAAAAGACCATTGCAGCACCGTGACCGGACCGGTCAGCATCCCTTTCATGGGCTTGTCGGTCAGCGACTGAGCAAAGGCAGTCCACTCTACCGTCATTGGAATCAGACGAGCGACATCCCCGTAAATGATGGGTGGCTTGACACAACGGGAGCCGTAGCTCTGCACCCAGCCATTCTGCGTGAACGCAAAACCGGCCAGCAGCTCGCCGAAATACTCCACCATGTCGTTGCGCTCGGGCTCCCCGTGGACCAGGACATCCAGGCCGGCTTCTTCCTGAAACCTGACCACTTCGCGAATTTCCTGGCGAATGGCTTCTTCATATTTGGTATCGCTCAGGGCACCGGCCTTCCAGTCGCGGCGCACCTTGCGAATCTCCGGCGTTTGCGGGAAGGAACCAATGGTGGTCGTGGGAAAATCAGGCAGGCCCAGCGCCTCGCGCTGTTTACTTATGCGCTCGGCAAAGGGGGCACGCTCACGCGCAACCGACGCTGCACCAGCCACACGATCGGTGACCGCCGGATTGTGAATCCGACGCGACACTTTGCGGTCGGCCAGCGCAGCGCGCTGGCGGGCAAGCGCAGCCGCCTGCGCTTCGGTAACCGTACCGTTCAATGTCGCAGCCAGCAGACTCAACTCGTCAAGCTTTTGTACGGCAAAAGACAGCCAGCTTATTATTTCTTCGTCCAGCTGGGTTTCCTCGGCCAGGTCTACCGGAACATGCAACAGCGATGACGCCGGCGCCAGCCACAGCCGTTCGCCCAGTTGTGCCAATGCCGGTCCGACCAAAGCGGCGGCCTGATCCAGATCGGTGCGCCATACATCGCGACCACTGATGATGCCGGCTGACAGCACGCGATCGACCGGCCAGGCAGGCAGCACGCGAGCCAGTTGCTGCGGACCGCGAACCAGGTCAAAGTGCACCCCTGCCACGGCGAGCGAGGATACCAGTTCCATATTGTCGGCTACATCGCCAAAATAGGTTGCCAGCAGAATTTTCACCGGCGTTGTGGCCAGTGCTGCGTACACCTGCCGGTAGGCATCTTGCCAGGCCGGTGGCAGATCCAGCACCAATGCCGATTCGTCTACCTGCACCCATTGCACACCCTGTTCGGCCAGGCGTGTGAGCACCTGCTTGTATATCTGGAGAAGCTGCGGAACCAGCGCCAGTTTGCGCTCATCTTCTGCGCTGGAAAACGATTCACCCTTGCTCAGCCACAGATAGGTCAGCAGGCCGGGAATCACCGGCTTGACCTTGTGGCCCAATGCCTGAGCCTGGGCAACTTGGTCAAACAGGCACGAACGCGCCAGGGAAAATGTCTGATCGGCAGCCAGCTCCGGAACAATATAGTGATAATTGGTATCGAACCATTTAGTCATTTCACATGCGGCTGCCGGTTCACCACTGGGCGCGCGGCCACGTGCCATTCTGAACAGCGTATCCAGATCGACCGGTGCATTCTTCGGATGGTTGAAGCGTGGCGGCACAACGCCCAGCGCGGTTGACCACTCAAGAATATGGTCATACCAGGCGAAATCGCCAACCGTCACGAAAGCATTACCCGCAGCTTGCTGGATTGCCCAGTGCCGCTCGCGCAACTGTCTGCCCGTCTCGATCAATTCCTTTTCGGTCGACTGCCCCGCCCAATACGCCTCCAGCGCTTTTTTCAATTCCCGTTTTACGCCAATGCGCGGAAAACCCAGGTTGTGTGTCAATGCCATGTGTAATCTCTATTAATAATATTCAACAGCCACGTCCATTTCCGATCCCGGAGTGAAGTGGCCTCGCATGAGAGCTGATTAAGTCAGTAGGCAGATTGTGCCGCGCCTGGAAAATGAGGACAGCTCAAATTCATTGATGTAATATTAGAAAAATTCATACTTAAAGATAGTTGTCTGATTTTTAACGTTATTTCATGAGCAGATATACTTATAAGCAATGAAGTCACCGCGAACGGCGTCGGATTGAAGCTTTCTTGATACCATTCAGGCATTAATGAAGAAGTCTCACGCAAGCAATAATTACCATGATTGAAATTAAACATCTTGAAACGCTGACCGCCATTCGTGAAGCAGGCAACCTGCAGGATGCCGCCGAACGCCTGTCGGTGACGCAATCGGCGCTCTCGCACCAGATCCGCGAACTGGAAAGCAGGCTCAATCTGAACTTGCTGAATCGCCGCACACGCCCTGCCCGTTTCACCACTGCTGCATTACGCCTGCTGACGCTGGCCGACGACGTCCTGCCGCGCATACGCAGCGCCGAACGCGAAATGCAGAAGCTGGCAGCAGGCAGCACGGGCCGCCTGTACCTGGCCATTGAATGTCACTCCTGTTTCCAATGGCTGATGCCCACGCTGGATGCCTTTCGCTTGCAATGGCAGGACATTTCACTGGATCTGTCCGCTGCCTTTTCCTTCGCGCCCATTCCCGCCCTGATGCGTGGTGATCTGGATCTGGTCATCACCTCGGATCCCGTACCGAATGAATCGGTAGAGTATGTGGCGCTATTCAAATATGAACTTGTACTGGCGGTGGCCGCAGATAATCCTCTGGCCCGCAAGCGCTTTATCAAGCCGGCAGATCTGGGCAACCAGGTCCTGATTACCTATCCCGTGGAAGAAGAACGCCTGGATATTTTCACCGCGTTCCTGGATCCTGCAGGCGTGGAACCAGCGTCCATACGCAAGTCGGAACTGACCCCGATGATTATCCAACTGGTCAACAGCAACCGCGGTGTGGCGGCGTTACCGAACTGGGCGCTCACCGAGTATCAGGCGCAGGACTGGCTCAAAATCGTGCATTTGGGAGAAGCGCCCGGCATCTGGCGCACGCTGTATGCGGCCATCCGCACCGAAGACCGCCAAACCCCCTATATTCAGGCGTTTGTGGAACTGGCCAGGGAAATCTCGTTCAAGCATTTGGCGGGCATTCGTATGGCTTCCTGACGGTCTGGAGAGCCCATAGTTGTTAAATGCATACGCAAATGGATTTGTGGGTTGCAAACCGTAGCACCATGGATATATATTTCCATTAGGGAAAAAATATTGCTATGCGCAAAAACATCAATTTTTTCTATGTTGCAGCGTTTCGCAATACTTTCTGTTTAATTCTTTGAAAGACAGGAGCAGAGGGAAATGGCCGTGGGCAGTCAACATTCAGCATCCTTGGATCATTTGAGCAAACTTGCTGCAACAGCAGGTGTAACGATCAACGGAGATGCGCCGTGGGACCTTCGTCTCACAGATAACAGAGCAGCAGACCGCATTCTTGCTCAGGGGAGCATGGGCTTGGGCGAAAGTTATATGGATGGTCAGTGGGAATGCGACCAGATTGATGAAATGATCACCCGTCTGCTTAGGCATCGCATCGATGACAAAGTCAGAACAGCCGCTACTTTCTGGCATGTTCTGCGTGCCCGTTTTGTGAATAACCAGACCCGTTCCAAAGCCTGGGAAGTGGGCGAGAAGCATTATGACCTGGGCAACGAATTTTTCCGGGATATGCTCGATACGCGCATGACCTACACATGTGGCTACTGGGATAACGCCAACACACTGGACGAGGCGCAGGAAGCCAAGCTGGATCTGGTGTGCCAGAAACTGGGGCTCAAGCCTGGCATGACCGTCCTGGATATCGGATGCGGCTGGGGCAGCTTTATGCGCTTTGCCGCCGAGCGTTACGGCGCGCACTGCACCGGCATCACTATTTCCAAAGAGCAGGCCGAATACGGACAAAAAATGTGCGACGGCCTGCCGGTACAGTTTTTATTGCAGGACTATCGTGACCTGACGGGGCAATACGATCGCATTGTCAGCCTTGGCATGTTCGAGCACGTGGGGCGCAAGAATTACCGCACCTACTTTGAAGCAGCACGCAAGAACCTGAAACAGGACGGACTATTCCTTATGCACTCCATTGGCGGGAAGATTCGCGATCACGATCCCGATCCATGGATTCACAAATATATTTTTCCCAACGGGGAGATTCCTGTGATTGGCCAGGTTGCTGACTATACAGAGGGTCTGTTTCTGATTGAAGACCTGCACAATTTTGGCGCCGATTACGACAAAACGCTCATGGCGTGGCATGCCAATTTCGAAAAGCATTGGGACAAGCACGCATCGCAATACTCCGAACGCTTCTATCGCATGTGGAGATACTATTTGCTCATTTGCGCCGGTTCATTCCGGGCGCGAGACAACCAGCTATGGCAATTTGTCCTGTCGCCCAATGGTGTGCCCGGTGGCTATCGACGGCCCAAGCTCTAGACGCAGCAGCCAACGCCATGCGAAAAAGCCTGGAGTTGCGTGGTTGACACAAACGCTGAGGGATGCCGCTGTGGCCATTGTTTGACAGCTGTTGCCTGATTGCGATTGTTTGGCCACACTGTTGGCCGTGGTTAATTGGCCGCAACTTATTGGCCACGGCTAATTGATTGCGGCTATTTAACTATGGCTGTCTGCGGTCGCATTGGGTAAGCAAGTTAATCGTCTGACGGAGCGCGAACAATCTTTCTTACAATATCTGCGGAGAAACCACGACTGAGCAGAAAGCGCACTTGTTTGGCATATTCCTGGGCAGTAGCGTATGCCGCTCCCTTGAATTTTTTTTCCCAGACTGCTTTGGCGCGTTCGTATTCAGAGCTCTGTAAATTGTGAATTGCTGCATTGACATCATCTTCAGATAGGTGATGTTGCCGCAATTTCGCGGCAATACGCATTGCTCCCCATTTTTGCGCAGTTACATTCGCAGTCGCCTGCAGAAAACGACTGTCCGATTGCCAGTTTTCTTTCTTCAGGCGCAGCATTACTGCGTCAAGCTCTTCCGGGCTTTCTGCGTGGGGGGCGAGTTTTTTTCTAAGTTCGTATTCCGAATGCTCGCGCCTGGACAGATACGAAATACCACGGGCAAGCAGGCTGCGACCCTGGCCGCGCCTGCCCTGCCCTTGGGAAAAATCACTCATTAGCTTCCGCAGCTTGGGCAACGTCTTCCGGATCGGGTTTGAACTCCTGAGCCAGGGCAATTATGCCTACGTTCTCGCGTACCCGGTTTTCGATTTCCATGCTCATCTCTCTATGCTCTTTGAGATATTCTCTGACATTGTCCTTGCCCTGGCCGATACGGGTACCGCTATAGCTGTACCAAGCTCCTGCTTTGTCTACGATACCTGCCTTCACGCCCAGATCGATGATCTCTCCCTCGCGCGAAATTCCAGCACCATACATGATATCGAATTCGGCCTCTTTAAAAGGAGGTGAAATCTTGTTCTTGACCACCTTAACGCGCGTTTCATTGCCGACAATCTCGTCGCCCTTTTTGATGGAACCAATACGACGAATATCCAGGCGAACTGATGCATAAAATTTAAGCGCATTACCACCAGTCGTGGTTTCAGGACTACCGAACATGACGCCAATTTTCATTCGAATCTGGTTAATGAAGATAACCATGCAATTGGTACGCTTGATGGAAGCGGTCAGTTTACGCAGCGCCTGGCTCATGAGACGCGCCTGCAAACCGGGCAGGCTGTCGCCCATATCCCCTTCGATTTCCGCGCGAGGCACCAGTGCGGCGACCGAGTCAATAACAATCAGGTCGACCGATCCGGAGCGCACCAGCGCATCGGTAATTTCCAATCCTTGTTCACCGGTGTCTGGCTGGGAAATGAGCAGATCTGCCAGATTGACGCCCAGTTTGGAGGCATACTGTACGTCCAGCGCGTGCTCGGCGTCGATAAACGCGCAGGTGCCGCCGATTTTCTGCATTTCAGCAATGACCTGAAGCGTAAGCGTGGTTTTACCAGAAGATTCCGGCCCGTAGATTTCCACAACACGGCCACGCGGCAACCCACCGACGCCCAGCGCAATGTCGAGCCCGAGAGAACCAGTGGAGACGACCTGGATGTCGTGCGAAACTTCGTTATCGCCGTAGCGCATAACAGAGCCTTTGCCGAACTGCTTTTCGATTTGAGAGAGTGCTGCGCTGAGTGCCTTGGCGCGGTCGGCGCGTGCGGCTTTGGATTGCTTGTCGTCCATGGAGGGTCCTTGTGACTAAATAGAGAAACCAGATATCGCAATATATAGACAAACTGCTTATGAATAAAGACGTGGATACCGTAAGTACAGTATTTTTACACAGGCTGGCCTGGCTATAAACCTATTACCACCCAATGAGCCAACCTGTAAGCCGCCCCGCTGCTGATTATGGTAACGCATTGCGCAGGGACGATAATGTCTTGTTTTCACACTCGCCTGCTTCATGCATGTACCGGATAACAGCGATTCATTACAAATAATCCAAACAGATTATTCATTACAGATCTTCCACTACAAATTTTCCACAACAGAATTCGTACATATTGTGATAATCGGATATTATCGCATTAAATTATACTGTATATTTAGCCAGTATAATCATATTATCTGCATTTTTTTATGAGTTGTTTGTTCTTTACCAATCCGATTCAGGACATTGTCAGAGCTTACGCATTATATTCCGTCTCTAATGGTGACGAAATGACAAGTTTCAATCCCCTTTTGAAGTTTCGTCAGCATTGTCAGCGCTACACCCCGTAAGTTTTACGTAGCGCTGAAAACCCGTATTAACCTGCCCCCGGGCAGGTTTTTTTTGACCTGTTCCAGCACATCGGCAAACAATCTGCCGCCAGATGCAATAGACCTGCCCGAATAGCAGGCAGCGCTCGCACCGGTTGCCGACATCACAGGCGCCGCCCGCCCCCTATTGTGTTGACCGGCACAAAGTTTTCGGCGACAAGGCAGGCGCCCGGCGCATGTGCGACAACGATAGCCGGTACAATAAATGCTTTTGGCGTAAAAGTATGTGGTTTAAGAATCTGAGCGTTTACCGGCTGGCTGCCGACTGGAAACCCACGCAGGAAGAGCTTGAAGACAAGCTGGCAAAAGCCGCTTTCGTTCCTGGCAATAAATCGGATATGAACAGCATGGGATGGGTTCCCGCTCGGGAAAACGGTATGCTTGCCCATGCCCTTAGCGGCCAGTATCTGCTGTCGCTTCGCATTGAAAAAAAACTGTTGCCTGCTACGGTCATCAATCAGTTTACCCGTGTCCGTGCACAGGAAATCGAAGAGCAGCAAGGATACAAACCCGGTCGCAAGCAAATGCGTGAAATCAAGGAAGAGGTAACCGACACCTTGCTGCCCAAGGCATTCAGCATATTCCGCGATACCCGGGTATGGATCGACACCCAGAATCATTGGCTGGTCATTGACGCTGCCTCGGCAACCAAGGCTGACGAAGTGATCGGCGCCCTGGCCAAAGTCATTGACCCGCTGCCGCTCAAAAGCCTGTACACCGAACAATCGCCCGCGGCCGCCATGACCGAATGGCTGCTTGCCGACGAAGCGCCTGCGATGTTCTCGATCGACCAGGATACAGAACTGCAATCATCATCAGAGAGCAAGGCGACCATTCGTTACGTTCGCCAGAGCCCCGAAAAGGAAGATGTTCAAAAGCATATCCAGTCGGGCAAGCAATGCACCAAGCTGGCGCTGACCTGGTCGGATCGCATTTCATTTGTATTGAGCGACAATCTGATCATCAAACGTATCGCGCCACTGGACATCCTCAAGGAAAATCAAGACATGTCGGCCATGGATGAAGAAGAACGCTTCGATGCTGATATGACGCTGATGACCGCCGAAATGGCGGGGTTGCTGAGTGCGTTGGTCGAAGCACTGGGCGGCGAAAAACAGACTGCCAAATAAACGCTGCCGTTTGATAAACGTGGTAGTTTGATAGATACTGCAGTTTGATAAAAGGGGCCGAAAGCCCCTTTTTTTATGAATGCTTTTTTATTGGAACAGCAGCACCCCTGGCCGTTGGCAGCCCGTAGCATTGGCAAGCCACGCCTGCCGCTCCCTTTCTCCAGGCCTGCTATCACGAATGCGCTCGCCAATCGAGCAAACGCGTTCCCGTCTACTTACTGCAGATTGATCGTAATGGTATAAGGCACCGGTGTGGCCTTGTGGGCAATCGCGGCCTGCTCCTGACGCGACTCCATGTCGGTCTTGAACAGAACCCGCAATTCGTAGAGCCCTTCGGACGGAATAATATATTCGACATCTCGTTGCAATGAATAGGCTTCCTGGCCGAACAGCGCCAGATCAATGGAAGCGTCTCCCTTCAAATTGACTTTCAGTTTCTGATCCTTGAAGGCGCGAAACTGATAGGACGAGTACCCTGCACCCAGAATATAGCCGGTGTACATGATGGCGTGCTCGTTCAGGGGAAAGCGAACGCTCTGCGTCATATTGGTGAGCGAGTTGATGAGCGCTTCGTTGTGCTTTTGTTCAGCCTCCTGCTTTGCGGGAACCGGCTGCGCAACGGTCTCGACGACCTGCTGCTCGATATATCCGACAATAATGACACTCAAAACCGTCACCAGGGCAATGAGCGCAATGAATTGTTTACTGAAAGAGTTCACACGCATTTTTTGTCAGATCGAACTTGTTGAAAAACGGACTGTATCATAACCTGATTTGTAGGCAGCTTAAACCGCCACCGTGGCCCGAATGAAATATTGATTATGATTGACCATAAAGGCATTGCTACGTCTGCGACTGTCAGCGCAACAACACCATTTCCTTGAGACGGGTCAACTGATCCCGGGCTGCTGCCGCCTGTTCGAATTCCAGATTACGGGCATGATCCTGCATCTGTTTTTCCAGCCGACGGATCTCTTTGGCCAGCGCCTTTTCATCCACCAGCAGCGACTCAAGACGGATATCCTCGGCACTGAGCGCATCTGGCGCATCCTGGATCACGCCATCGATCATCTCGCGCACCGATTTTCGCACGCCTTGCGGCACAATCCCGTGCTCAGTATTGAACGCAATCTGCAAATTCCGACGCTTTTCGGTCTCGTCCATGGCGCGACGCATGGAGTCAGTGATGCGATCGGCGTACAGAATAGCCCTGCCATTCAGGTTCCTTGCAGCACGACCAATCGTCTGAATCAGGCTGCGCTCGGATCGCAGAAAACCTTCCTTGTCAGCATCCAGAATAGCCACCAGCGAGACCTCAGGAATATCCAGTCCCTCGCGCAGCAGGTTGATACCCACCAGAATATCAAAATGGCCCAGGCGCAGATCGCGAATAATCTCAACCCGCTCGACCGTATCGATATCCGAATGCAGATAGCGCACTTTCATGCCGCTTTCAGTTAGATAGTCGGTCAGATCCTCTGCCATGCGCTTGGTCAGTGTGGTTACCAGCACCCGATCGCCAACCGCAATACGCAACTTGGCTTCACCCAGCAGATCGTCCACCTGGGTGAGCGCCGGGCGCACCTCGACCATGGGATCGACCAAGCCGGTGGGGCGCACCACCTGTCGCACTATATTGTCGGAATGCTCATTTTCATAGTCTGCAGGCGTGGCCGAGACAAATACGCTTTGCCGGACACGCTGCTCGAACTCTTCCATCTTCAGAGGCCGGTTGTCCATCGCCGACGGCAGACGAAAACCAAACTGCACCAGGGTCTCCTTGCGCGACCGGTCGCCACGATACATGGCGCGCAACTGCCCCATCATCCAGTGGCTCTCGTCAAAGAACATGAGCGCGTCCTGCGGCAGATAATCGATCAGCGTCGGCGGTGGATCGCCGGGCGCCGCACCAGACAGATGGCGGGAATAGTTTTCGATCCCCTTGCAAAAACCCAGTTCCTGCAGCATTTCAATGTCGAACCGGGTGCGCTGCTCGATGCGCTGCGCCTCAACCAGCTGGTTATTATCCACAAAGAATTTGGTGCGATCACGCAGCTCTTCCTTGATGGTTTCAATGGCACGCAACACCGTATCGCGCGGGGTCACATAATGTGAACTCGGATAGACAGTGAACCTGGGCACGCGCTGGCGGATTTTGCCGGTCAGCGGGTCGAACAAATCAATGCTCTCGAGCTCATCATCAAACAGGTTCAGCCTGACTGCCAGTTCGGCGCTCTCAGCCGGGAAAATGTCGATTACTTCGCCGCGCACACGGAACGTGCCCCGGGTGAAATCAATGTCATTGCGCTCGTACTGCATGGACACCAGGCGCGCCAGGATTTCCTGTCGTGGCGTGCGATCGCCGGTGCGAAGCACCAATACCATGGCGTGGTAATCACCCGGATTACCAATACCGTAAATGCAGGAGACCGTACCGACAATGATGGTGTCACGCCGCTCCAGCAGGCTTTTGGTAGCCGACAGACGCATCTGTTCTATATGTTCATTGATTGACGAGTCTTTCTCAATGAACAGATCACGCGTGGGCACGTAGGCTTCAGGCTGATAGTAATCGTAGTAAGACACAAAATATTCCACCGCATTGCGTGGAAAAAACTCCCGAAACTCCGAATACAACTGGGCGGCCAGTGTCTTGTTCGGGGCCAGCACCAGCGCCGGACGGCCCAGACGGGCGATCACATTGGCCATGGTGAAGGTTTTGCCCGATCCAGTGACGCCAAGCAGCGTCTGGTACATCAAACCATCGTCAATCCCTTGTGTGAGCGCTTCAATGGCGGCGGGCTGATCGCCGGCTGGCGGGTACGGCTGGTATAGCTGAAACGGGCTGTCGGCAAACTCGATAAATCCGGCTTCGCTCATAGATTGTGCATCCAGGGTTAAATTGGCGCTGTTTTAGGCGTACAATCTTCCATTATCCACTTTAATTGACCTTCCCTGCAACCTTACCTTTTCATATAACGATGACCACTCTTTTCAATGCTGTCGAGCTCGCCCCCCGTGACCCGATTCTGGGTCTGAATGAACAGTACAATGCCGATACCCGTGATACCAAAGTAAATCTGGGTGTAGGCGTGTATTACGATGATAATGGCAAAATTCCACTGCTCAAGGCAGTTCAGGAAGCCGAGAATCAACGCGTTCAGGCGCACGCAGCACGCGGCTATCTGCCCATTGAAGGCATCGGCAATTACAACAAGGGAGCGCAGGAACTGCTTTTCGGCAAAGACGCCGACGTCATCACAGAAGGCCGCGCCCTCACCTTCCAGGCACTAGGCGGCACAGGCGCACTGAAAATTGGCGCCGACTTCCTGAAACAGCTGCAACCGGATGCAACCGTTTATATCAGCGACCCGAGCTGGGAAAACCACCGCGCGCTGTTCGAGCGCGCCGGTTTCAACGTGCAAACCTATAGCTATTATGATGCGACGACGCACGGCCTGAATTTTGACGGATTCGCGGCCGCGGTCAAAGCCATGCCGCAAGGATCTATCATCGTGCTGCACGCATGCTGCCACAACCCGACCGGTGTTGACCCGACCCTGGAACAATGGCAGCAGATTGCCACTTTGGTCAAGGAGCGTAACCTGGTGCCGTTCCTGGACATCGCTTATCAGGGTTTTGGCGAAGGCCTGCAGGAAGACGCCGCCGTGGTGCGCCTGTTCGCTGATCTTGGCATGTCCATGCTCATCAGCTCCTCGTTCTCCAAATCCTTCTCCCTGTACGGCGAACGTGTGGGCGCGCTCACTGTCGTGACGACCAGCAAGGATGAGGCCACGCGTGTCCTGAGCCAGATCAAGCGGGTTATCCGCACCAACTATTCCAACCCCCCTACTCATGGCGGTATGGTGGTGGCGCAAATCCTGAATACGCCGGAACTGTTCGCCCAATGGGAAAGCGAACTGGCGCAGATGCGCGAACGCATTCGCGATATGCGCAAGCAGCTCACGGACAAACTGAATGCCGCCGGTGTCAAAAAGGACTTCAGTTTCGTGATGTCCCAGCGCGGCATGTTCTCCTATTCAGGTCTGACCAAAGAGCAGGTAGAGCGTCTGCGCAATGAGCACGGCATCTACGCGGTCAACAGTGGGCGGATCTGCGTTGCTGCGCTCAATAGCCGCAATATCGACAGCGTGGTGAAGGCGATCGCTGCCGTGCTGTAATCAATAGCGACGCAAATCCGCGGCCTGCGGGCAATTTGTCACTGAAAACGCTTGCCAACTGGCAGTGAATGCGTCAGAATACGGACTGTATATACATACAGTCCGTTTTTTATTTGTCTCTTTCATTACGGGGAATCATGAGCCTGAAGCTTACCGCGCGCCAGCAGGAAATTTTGAATCTGATCAAAGCCGCAGTGGACCGTACCGGCTTTCCGCCAACCCGTGCAGAGATTGCGGCGGCGCTGGGATTCAAATCGCCTAATGCTGCGGAAGATCATTTGCGAGCGCTCGCTCGAAAAGGGGCCATTACGCTTACCGCAGGGGCCTCGCGCGGTATCCGTCTTGTTGAAGATGCCGAATCGGCAGCAGCAGGCTCGTCGTCCGGCAGCGCATCAGCCAGTATCGGCGTTTCTCTGGCAGACAGTCTGCGCCAGCTAATATTGCCCGTAGTTGGTAAGGTGGCTGCAGGCAGCCCCATCCTGGCCACCGAACATATTCATCGCGAACTCTCGGTAGACCCGTCCCTCTTCGAACAGCAGCCCGACTATCTGCTCACCGTCAAGGGGCAGAGTATGCAAAACATCGGCATCATGGATGGCGATTTGCTGGCCGTCAAACGCTCGCCGGATGCACGCAATGGCCAGATCGTCGTTGCCCGCATCGATGATGAGGTGACAGTCAAGCGCTTCAACCGCAGGGGCCGCATTGTCGAACTGCTACCGGAAAACGACGATTTCTCCCCCATTATCGTCTCCGATGAAAATGATTTTGCCATCGAAGGGATTGCAGTCGGCCTCATCAGGCCGCATAATCTGCACTGATTCCCTTTCGGTGCAGCTATGAATGCCTGGCAGCATTTCAAAAACGACTTTTCCACATCGGCGTCCATAGCAGGACTGATTACCGTCCTGGTTTCCCTGACAGGACCGGTAGCCATTATTATTCAGGCGGCCAAGGCTGGCGGGCTCAGCCAGATGCAACTTACAAGCTGGATCTGGGCCATGTCCATCACTAGCGGCGTATGCGGTCTCTGGCTCAGTATCCGCTACCGCACGCCTATAGTCTGCGCTTTTTCCACCGGTGGCGCGGCGCTGCTTATTGACGCGCTTCCTCAATATTCCTACGACGATATTATTGGTGCGTATATATTTGCCGCACTGCTGGTTGTGTTGCTGGGCGTCAGCGGCCTGTTCTCCCGCCTGATGCAGCATGTGCCCCGCAGTATCGTTTCGGGCATGCTGGCCGGCATACTGTTTGCATTCGGCGCCCACCTGTTTGTATCTCTGCAACAGGCCCCGGCGCTGGTACTGCCGATCATTCTGGCCTACCTGGTCATCAAGCGCGCCATACCCCGCTATGCAGTGCTGGCGGCCCTACTCACCGGTATCGCGGTATGCGTCGCGCTGGGTCAGCTCAATACGCAGGTGCTCAGTTTCAGCCTGGTTATCCCTGAGTTTACGACGCCCGGCCTGTCGATACCGGCGC
Organism: Advenella sp. FME57; assembly: GCF_014897675.1. GTDB lineage: Bacteria > Pseudomonadota > Gammaproteobacteria > Burkholderiales > Burkholderiaceae_B > Advenella. The sequence continues at coordinate 391,336 of NZ_JABUXU010000001.1, forward strand.
TTGTGGGGGTCGGCATTCCACTGGCCTTTGTGGCACTGGCCTCGCAATACGCGCCGGGTGTTGCCGTGCTACAGTCCAGCGGGTATCACCATACGCCGATCTCCCCGCTCATTACCACTACCGGTATTTCGACCGTTCTGTTTGCGCCTTTCGGCCTGCACGGCACCACGCTGGCCGCAATCACAGCCGCAATATGTACCGGCCCGGAATGCCACCCCGATCCGCAACGACGTTATGTTGCAGGCATCGTGTGCGGTGCATTCTATATATTTTTCGGTTTGTTTGCGACCGTGGTAACCACGCTGTTCATTGCCATACCGGAAACATTTGTTGCTTCTCTGGCCGGCCTGGCTTTGCTGGGCGCCCTCTGCTCGGGACTGGCCGGCGCCATGGCCGAGGAATCAGAACGCGAGGCCGGCGTCATCACGTTTCTGATGACCGCATCCGGCGTCTCGTTCTTTGGTGTAGGGTCCGCATTCTGGGGCCTGATTGCCGGTGTGGCCGCGTATGCCATTCTGGTGTGGCGGCGTAAACCGCACAAAGCAACATAACGTGACCGGCTTATAAGCCTGGTAATGACTACTCTTTCATTACATCAATTGGGCACGGCACTGGTTATATTGGGCCGTATAACGGGCCGCCCGCTCCCTGACAATTTGAGCGGTGCGCATGAGCCAGGCTTTGGCCTGATAGCTTTTGTTGCGATAGCCACTCCAGCCTTCGTGATAATTCAGATACTGGCCGTAGGCATCCCATTTGGATGTGCCGTTAAGCACCTGTGCCTTGGACATATACCAACCCATGAAATCCAGTGCATCCGCAAAGTCATCGCGACTGGCACTCTGGCCGGTATCGCGCTCGTAATCACCCCATACTTCGTCTTTGGCCTGGGCATAGCCATAAGCTGAACTGACCCGCCCCCAGGGAATAAACCATAGCAAATAGTTTTTGGGAGGCTTGGCATCGTGCCGATACGACGATTCCTGATACATCATGGCAAAGGGTACCGGGATCGGCACGCCCCATTTTTTCTGCATATCCAGCGCTGCAGTGTGCCACCGCGGTTTCTCCTGAAATATTGCGCACAGATCTTCCGCATTTTTCGGCGGCGTTGTAGAGCAACCAGCCAGTGTCGCAGCACCGGCCAGCATGCCAATTGTAAATATTGTTTTCAATTGCAGCATGGGTTAATTACCTTAATCGCCTATTTGCAAATATTGTAAAGAATATGGTCTTGAATTTGAAAAAAATCATCTAGAATGGGCATCATCCTAATTTAGGGTTAAGCACCATTATGGCTTATTTGAACCGCTCCGGTATTTACTTCAATACCTTTATCATCATTCTGATTGCGGTCTCGCTCGCATTCCTGCGAATGCTCGTACCCTTTTACGGCGCAATTTTCTGGGCAATTGTCCTGGCAGTGCTGTTCCGTCCACTGCAACTGTGGATACTAGAGCGCATGCCCGGCAGGAACACCAGTGTATCGATTATCACACTTATTATCTGCCTGCTGATTGCCATCATTCCGCTTATCCTGATTTCCATCTCGCTGATCAACGAATCGCTGTTGTTCTATCAGCGTATTGAATCCGGGCAATTCAATATCGCCGAATACATCCGACAGGTGTCAGATGCGCTGCCCGCATCGGTCCGCGATTTTCTGGCCAGGTTCGAGATTTACAACCTGTCTTCGCTTTATGCCAAAATTTCATCTGGCATGATGCAGGGCAGTAAGTATCTGGCCACACAGGCGCTCAATATTGGCCAGAACTTCTTTGCGTTTCTGGTTGAATTCTGCATTATGCTGTATTTGCTGTTTTTCCTGCTCAAGGATGGACCGGCGCTCACACACCGTATCAAAAACCTGATTCCATTGACCGACGACCACAAACAGTTTCTGTTCCAGAAATTCAATACAGTGGTGCGGGCAACGGTCAAGGGTAATGTGGTCATCGCCGCGGTGCAGGGCGTACTCGGCGGCGTGATTTTCTGGATTCTGGGAATTCAGGGCGCCTTGCTATGGGGCGTGATCATGGGTTTCCTGTCTCTGCTGCCCGCCGTGGGCGCCGCCATTGTATGGCTGCCGGTTGCCGTGTATTTTTTGATTACCGGTCATCTGTGGAATGGCATTGTCCTGGTTCTGTTCGGCTTCCTGGTCATTGGCCTGTCGGATAATATTCTTCGCCCGTTGCTTGTGGGCAAAGACACGAAAATGCCAGACTATCTGGTTCTTATTTCTACGCTCGGAGGCCTTTCCCTGTTTGGTCTGACGGGCTTTGTGATTGGCCCGCTGATTGCCGCCATGTTCATCGCCATCTGGGATTTGTTCCCGGCGGCGATCAATCTGAATGATCAAAACAAGGCAGTGCCGGTGACGCATCGCCGCCCACCGCCCCCTGCCAAATAGCCGGAATCTTTTTATAACATACTGTTTTTATTAGTAAATTAATGCCGCAGCTGAAATTTGGGTTGCGGCATTCTTTGTCTGTATAATGGATTTTCCAACTCACAACAGACGGAGGTCCTCGGTATGTTCCCTGAATATCGTGATTTAATATCCCGGCTCAAAGAAGAAGACGCCAATTTCAAGCGCCTTTTCAAAAAACATAATGATCTGGACCAGGAATTGCAGAGCCTTGAAACACAGGATTTCAGTGAAAAACATACTGAAATCGAGAAGAAGAAAAAAGAAAAACTGCAACTTAAAGATCAGCTTTACAGCATGTTGAAGGAAAGAGCGACTACCTGATCCGCGATATCACGAAACGGGGTGCAATGCCCCGTATTTCGACCAAGTTTATCGTCACCCTGCTGGCTGAAATGCCTTCAAACTACTTTTGCTCAACAGCCCTATTTTTAGAACGCCTGTTTCCGACTCGCATGATCGCGCAGCCTTTGCTTATTATGCAAGGGCTTTTTATATTCCGGACCACACTGTCCGCAATGCAATCTCTGCCTGAAAGGCACCCGCACCAATATGAGATCTGTGCCTCGGTTTATAGGACAGAGCCGACCGTTTGAATATCCTGGCGCAATGCGATTGGGATGGTGCGATCAATTTTGTGTTAATTGTGAGATGCGTGCCCGTCTCCCGCTTATGGGATAGAGCCAAAGAATACCGACTTTAGACAATGAACATTGTCTGGAAAACTACTGGAAATAACTGGCTTATATTTGCGACTGCTTTAAATAACAATCACAAAAAAAATAAAAACCAGTGGTGCCCAAGGGGGGACTCGAACCCCCACACCCGAAGGCACATGGACCTGAACCATGCGCGTCTACCAATTCCGCCACCTGGGCAAAACAGAAAACTGTTGTTTACTGTCGAAGAGCTAAGACAAGGATTATATATACTCCTAAAAAAAAACGCCAGTAGGCGTGCCCGTTTTCTTCAAAAAACCAGCGAGAAGTGGCTGATTGTTGTAAAAACACTTCAGACTTGCCGCCAGGCTTGCCAGGATGTACCTCAGAACAGCACTGATTTCACGCTCCGGCTCCAAGTTCAGGCTCGCGCCAACCTTCACTTTCGCATACAAGGCCATAGCGCGCGCATGGCCCTGAAAGCGATGCCATATGACATATAATCTGTGCTGACGCGCAGATGCCCGCTGACAGCACACGCCCTGCCCCCTTATTCATTGCTTATTACTTTTTTCTTTTACCAACATGACAACCCTTTCCTACGCTTCACGGTTCCTGCAACGGTTCCTCGCTGTTGCCATCAGCACCACAATCATTCCCCTGGCTGCCGCTGGTGAGTTTCCCGAAAAGGCCATCCGGCTGTCGGTGGGCTACCCTGCCGGTGGCCTGAGTGATGTCGTTGCGCGCAAGCTGGCTGAGAAAGTTGCCGATACGCTCAAGGTGCCGGTCATTGTGGAGAACCGCCCTGGCGCCGGCGGCACAATCAATATCGCCGAAGTGTCCCGTGCCAAGCCCGATGGCTACACACTGGCCTTTTCGGCCACCAGCCCGCTGACATTGACGCCATATTTCTCCAAAGTCAATTACGACCCGGAGAAAGCGGTCACCCCGGTGATCGGCATTATGTATTCCCCTGTCGTTCTGTTGGGGACACAAACACTCCAGACCAGCGATTTCAACGGCTTCATTTCGGCCGCAAAACAGGCGCCAGGCAAGCTGCGCTGGGCTACATCAGGAATGGGCACAATCGGGCATATCATGTTCGGCCAGATCTCTCACGATGCTGGGCTGGACATGACCCTGATTCCCTATAAAGGCGGCAGCCAGCAAATGAACGATGCGCTGGGCGGGCAATTTGAAGTTTTCTCCACCAATGTCTCCGCTACCCTGATAGAAAATATCAAGGCAGGCAAACTGCATGCGCTGGCGATTGGCGCCGAGCAACGAATCGAGGGCCTGCCCGGGACACCCACGTTCAACGAACTGGGACAGCCCAAGGCAAATCTGAAATCCAATTTTGGTATCGTCGCGCCGGCCGGCACGCCAACCCCGGTGATCGAAAAACTGAACAAGGCGTTTGATGCGGCCTTGCACGATCGTGATATTGCAGATAGTCTGCGGCAATCGGGCAATATCCCCAACGGCGGTAGCGCTGAAGTCTTTCAGCGGATTATTGATGAAGAGTCGCGTAATAATCGGGCGATCATCAAGCAGGCCGGATTGGCGGCCAAATGATCCGCAGATATAAACCCCGCATATAACCCGGCGCATATAAGCGGACGAAATAACCGGTACATATCAACCGGCAAAGATCGTCCGATTTGCCGTCCGCCCTGATTCATACGCCGCGCCCGATGTACTGGTGGCGCGGCTAAGTTTTGCCGCGTTTTACCGCATTACTTGCCCGCCTGGTGAACAAGGGACAGCAGGCCAGCTGCCAGAGTAAACAGGCCGGCAAATCCACGATTGAGGATCTTTTGCTGTTTGGCCGAATGCATCAACCGCAAGATCCGCGCAGCCAGCCAGGTATATGCGCCCATGACAATGACGTCCACCACTGTCATGGTGATGCCCATCACAAGGTATTGCTGAGCTAGCGGCGCGCGCGGGTCAATAAACTGTGGCAGCACGGCAAGCAGGAACACCATTGCCTTGGGATTACTCATATTGACCAGAAAGCCGCGCAATACCAATCGGTGCACCGGCACATCCGGCGCCCGGGCATCCAGCTGGATCACGCGCACCGGCGCCCGCCACTGTTGCCAGGCCAGATAAAGCAAATAAAAAACCCCAAACCACTTGATTAGCGCAAAGGCCCAACTGGTGGTGGTAAGCAATACGCCCACCCCGGCGGCAACAATCGAGATTTGCGCCGCCAGCGCCAGTTGCAGGCCCAGAATATTCCAGAGCCCAAGGCGCACGCCATGATTGACGCCGGCAGACATGGAAGCGATCGCGCCCGCGCCGGGCGAGATGCTGATAATCCAGCATGCCAGGAAAAACGCTGACCACAATTGCCATGACATAATTAAAATCCTTCAAAAAGGCGAAACATACAGACGGTCACAGGCGCACAGCCACGTCGGCCCTTGGCCAGCGGGCGCTGCAATGACAGCAACTGAAAATTTGAAAAAACGAAAACGTGACAAGACTGGCTGCCCAACGGCAAGGGCGGCAAAAGCACGGGAAACGGCCGCGACCCAAGTCAATTGCGCAGATGCAGCAAGCGGCCATGAACTGCTAGCGCCGACCAGAACAATATTATAAATCAATCTGCTGTTTTTATTCCGGGCTTATTTTGGGCGTCTCAGATCGACGGCACCAGCGCGCTTTTAACAACCATCGGAAACATGCCATATTTTGACCGCCATGATACCGCTTTCTGACTGCCATGGCCGCAATCGCCTCGGCGTATTTCATCTGCTGCAGGACCGCTTTTCATCCTCGCCGACCCGGCTCTACGCCCGTGCTCGTCGCAATCTTGCCGATGGTTGTGAGCCAGGCGCAAAGAGACGCAAACACACAAGAAAAAAAACCATGATCAATGTCACATTGTTTATCAAAATAGCGGTAACTAAATTACACTTAGGGATACATCAAAAAATCAGGCATTATCAGGAGATATCATGCGAAAAGGCGCCCCGAAAGGCTTGTTGGCTATCATCACGAGTGTAATGACGTGTCTGGTTATGACGCCCGCCGTCCATGCGCAACCGGCCGATGAAATACGTATCGGCGAAATCAATAGCTACAAGATTTTTCCTGCTTTTCTGGAACCCTATAAAAACGGCATGGTATTGGCGGCGGAACAAGCCAATCAGGACGGTGGCATCAATGGCCGCAAGTTGAGAATCATTATCCGCGACGATGCCGGCAACCAGGGTAATGCCATCAAGGAAGCCCAGGCGCTCGTCAGCCGGGACAAGGTGCACGCGCTGACCGGTGGCTTTTTATCCAACATCGGACTGGCGCTGGCTGATTTTGCGGCACACCGAAAGGTGTTTTATCTGGCCAGCGAGCCACTGACTGACAAACTGGTCTGGGCTGACGGCAACGACTATACCTATCGCCTTCGCGCTTCTACCTATATGCAGGTAGCCATGCTGGTGCCTGAAGCGGCCAAGCTCAATAAAAAACGTTGGGCGATCGTATATCCCAATTACGAGTATGGCCAGTCTGCTGCCGAGACCTTCAAAACCCTGTTGAAGCAGGCGCAACCAGATGTGCAATTCGTGGCAGAGCAGGCTACCCCACTCAATAAGGTCGATGCCGGCAATGTTATCCAGGCGCTGGGCGAAGCCAAACCGGATGCCATTTTCAATGTACTGTTCGGCCCTGATGTCACCAAATTTGTCCGCGCTGGCACCACCCGCAAATTCTTTGAGAACATGCCGGTCGTCAGCCTGTTGACCGGGGAACCCGAATATCTGGACACCCTGGGAGCCGATACGCCAAAAGACTGGATCGTTACCGGTTATCCATGGCAATTTATCGACACGCCCGAGCACAAGGCCTTTCTTGATGCTTATCAGAAACGATTCAACGACTATCCGCGGCTCGGTTCCATCGTCGGTTATATGGCCATCAAGTCACTTGCAGAAGGATTTCGCAAGGCAGGTACGACCGATACAGAGGCAATCCGCAAGGCATTCTCCGGTCTTGAAGTCATCTCGCCGTTCGGCCCGATCTCCTATCGCGCGCAGGATCACCAATCGACCCTGGGCGCATATATCGGCAAGCTGGACGTCAAGGACGGTCGCGGCATCATGACAGATATTCGCTATATCGATGGCGCCACTGTCCAGCCCGATGATGCGCAAGTTGCCAAAATGCGCCCTGCCAGGTAGCGGTGCAGCACGCAATGACTCCACCAGCCATAGACCGTACCCGGCACAGCCACATGGCCCGACAGCTACGCCGCCACAGGCTTGAACATTCCTCTGAAGCCGGCGCCTTGCCTTGCGCAGCTGCAAACGGCCAGGGGAACCCGGGAATGTGCCTGCGCCTGGCAGGCGACGTGCCCTGTGGTCAGGACTACCCATGGATCTGAGCGGATTTGCAGTTCTGTTTCTCAATGGCCTGGCCGGCACCTCTTCGCTATTTATGGTGGCTTGCGGACTATCGCTGATTTTTGGCGTCAGCCGCATAGTCAACTTTGCCCATGGGTCGTTGTATATGTTCGGCCTGTATGTTGCCTACAGTCTGGCCACGCATTATTTGCCGGCAAGCCCCGGTGGATTCTGGCTTGCCGTGCTGCTTGCCGCGCTGCTGGTTGGTGCGCTGGGCGCCATTATCGAGTTGCTGGTGCTCAGACGTATCTACCAGGCACCAGAGCTGTTCCAATTGCTTGCCACGTTTGCCCTGGTCCTCGTTCTCAGCGATCTGGCGTTGTGGTTGTGGGGCCCCGAAGATCTGCTGGGTCCACAGGCGCCCGGCCTGGCCAGCTCCATTCCCATTTTCGGTCGGCAATTTCCGACCTATAACCTGCTGCTGATTCTGATCGGCCCGCTTGTGCTGCTATTGCTCTGGTTGCTGCTCAATCGCACCCGCTGGGGCACGCTCATTCGCGCGGCGACACAGGACAGGCAAATGCTTGAAGCACTGGGCGTCAACCAGAGCTGGCTGTTCACCGGCGTGTTCGCACTGGGCGCATTTCTTGCCGGCCTGGGTGGCGCGCTGCAGCTTCCCATCGAACCGGCCAGCCTGACCCTGGATTTGTTGACAATTGGCGACGCGTTTGCCGTGGTGGTCATTGGCGGCATGGGCTCCATTCCCGGCGCTTTTGTCGCCGCGTTTATTATTGCCCAAGTCAAAGCGCTGTGCATTGGGCTGGGAACCGTACATCTGGCCGGCATTGAGATTGCCCTTCCTCAACTGACCCTGGTGGTCGAATTTCTAATCATGGCCGTTGTACTTATCTTCAAACCCTGGGGCTTGTTTGGCGCACGCACCGGTACACCGCGCAATGCCGGCGCACCCGAAGCGCCTTACCAGCCGGCAAGCGTGCTGCTCAAAATCATCGGCATATGCGTAATCGCGATGCTCATTAGCGTGCCCCTGGCGATCGACGCCTTTCCGTATTTGCCGGTGTTGATACAGGATATCCTCATTGCCGTACTCTTTGCCGCAAGCCTGCATTTCATCATGGGCGCAGGCGGCATGCACTCCTTTGGCCACGCGGCCTATTATGGGGTGGGCGCCTATGCTGCCGCATTGCTGCTGCAGCGTTATGCCCTTCCCATGTCCTTTGCTATTGCGCTAGCGCCTTTTGTCGCGGCCATCGCTGCCCTGATCTACGGCTGGTTCTGCGTGCGCCTGTCCGGTATTTATCTTGCCATGCTCACGCTGGCATTTGCCCAAATCACTTGGTCCGTGGCTTATCAATGGAATGATGTCACGGGCGGCTCCAACGGACTGATCGGCATCTGGCCGGCCGCCTGGCTTGAAGACCCGGCCCATTTTTATTACTTTGTACTTGCCACCGTACTGCTGTCCGTACTGGCACTGCGCTGGTTATTGTTTTCACCGCTGGGCTATGCGCTCAGGGCCAGCCGCGACTCAATGCAACGCAGCGGCGCCATCGGCATCGACAGCATGCGCGTGCAGTGGATTGCATTTGTCATAGCAGGTTTTTTTGCCGGGCTGGCCGGCGCCCTCTTCGTATTTTCCAAAGGCAGCATCTCACCCGAAGAGCTATACGTGAGCAAATCGATTGACGGCCTTGTCATGGTCCTGCTGGGCGGTATTCAATCGGTCACCGGCCCCTTAAGCGGCGCAGCGTTTTATGTCTTGCTCCATGACTACATCACAGGGATTACCGAGTACTGGAAAGGGCTGTTCGGTTTAATTATCCTGTTATTGGTACTGCTGTTTCCGCAAGGCCTGGGTGGCCTTGGAAATCGGGTCGGACAGTGGTTTAGCAGAGAAGGTCGGGCACGACCTGCAGGAAGGCAACAATGAATTTGCTTGAGATCAATCATCTGAGCCGACGCTACGGTGACTTTATTGCCGTGGACGATATCAGCTTTAGTTTGCAGGCCGGCGAACTGCTGGCGCTGATCGGCCCCAACGGAGCCGGTAAAACGACTACGTTCAATATGATCGGCGGGCAGTTGCCGGTCACGTACGGCAGCATCCTGCTTGCCGGCGAGTCCATTGCCAATCTGCCGGCAAGACAAATCTGGAAAAAGGGCGTGGGCCGCACCTTTCAGATTGCAGCGACCTTCAGTTCGTTCACCGTGCTGCAGAACATTCAAAATGCCCTGCTCGCCTATGGACGCCGCACTTATCAAATATGGCAGTCGGCTGACAGGCTGTACCGACAGCAGGCCAGCGCATTGCTTGAACAGGTTGGCATGCTCTCGCAGGCAGATCGTCCATGCGCGGAATTGGCTTATGGCGATATCAAACGCGTCGAACTTGCCATGGCGCTGGCCAGTGAACCCAGGCTCCTGCTGATGGATGAACCCACCGCAGGTATGGCTCCCCGCGAGCGACAGGAGTTGATGACATTAACGCGTGACATCGCCCAGGCGCGCAATACCGCTGTATTGTTTACTGAACACAGTATGGATGTGGTGTTTGGATTTGCCGACAGAATACTGGTGCTGGCCCGTGGCCAGCTGATTGCGCAAGGCACCCCGCGCGAAATCCGCGATGATCCCAAAGTCCGGCAGGTATATTTCGGTACGGGCTTAAATCTGCAACAAGACACCAGCCGGCCCTCCCCTTCGAGCCTTGGGACAGATACAGCAGACGGAGCACGCCCATGACCCGTTTATTGCCCTCTGCTCAGCCGGGTCAACAGCAAGCGCTATTGCAGGTGCAGAATCTGAACGCCTGGTATGGTGCGGCCCACATCCTGTTTGATATCAACCTGACTGTCAGAAAAGGCGAAGTGGTAGCCCTGATGGGCCGCAACGGCGCCGGCAAATCTACGACCATTGAAAGCATCATGGGGCTGGTAAACCACCATGGCATCATTCAGTTTATGGGACACGATATTGCTGCCTGCAAGCCACATCAGATTGCCCGCGCCGGGATCGGTTTCGTCCCTGAAGAGAGACGGATTTTTGCCGATCTGAGTGTCATGGAAAATCTGGATACCGGCAGACAGCCACCGCGCGTCTGGCCGGATGGCCAGGCAGTGGCTCACTGGTCGGTCGAATCGATTTTTGCGTTGTTTCCAAATCTGGCCGACATGCGTACGCGTCGCGGAGGACAAATGAGTGGCGGCGAACAACAAATGCTTGCAGTAGCGCGCACGCTGATGGGCAACCCTTACCTGCTGCTGCTGGACGAACCCTCCGAAGGCGTGGCCCCCATTGTGGTCGAACAGATGATAAAGATGGTGCTTGCCTTAAAGGAGCAGGGAGTAAGCATTCTATTGTCTGAACAGAACATGAATTTCGCCCAACAGGTGTGCGATCGGGTTTACATCCTGGAAAAAGGCCAAATCAAATACGAGAACACCATGGACGCACTATCCCATGACGTGCAGGCAAAAGCAAATTTTCTGGCGGTCTGAGACAAGCGCCACCAGCAGCAACGCAGATTCCGGTTTACCTTTACGCTCGCAATGACTGCCGCAGGCGCGTGTCTGCATGTGTTCTGCCTAAGAGCAATAGCACGGGCTATGTTATAATATGTAAGAAAGATATATGAATAAAAATCCGGGGGTTACGCGAATAATCCCTCTTGCATTGCACGTTGTGACGGCTACCCGCTGTTCGTGTAGTGTCGTGTCGCTGCAAGCCACCAATCCGGCTGCAATACCCGATCATAAAACTACAATTTACCGCCGCTCCGGCATTTCCGATTGCTATCTAGGTCACGCGCATACCATGATTAAACATCAGCTTCTAAACAAGGATTCCGTTTACTGCAATACTTGTGTGCTGGGGCATATTTGCGTACCGCAGGGGCTCAATGCACAAGATGCGACACGACTGAACGAGTTGGTCAAGGAACGCATCCGTATCCCCAAAGGCACCCTCTTTTTTAAGGCAGGCGATAGGCTCACGGCCCTGTACGCTATCCGCTCCGGATCCATGAAACTGCAACTGGAAAACGAATCCGGCCACATGCAGATTACCGGTTTTGTCTTTGCAGGAGAAATTATCGGTCTTGATGCCCTTGCAGAAAACGTGCATGTTTCCAACGCCATTGCCATGGAAGATACAGAGGTTTGTGTGATCCGCATGAGCGATCTGAGTTATCTGTCCAAGGAAATTCCGGCACTGGCCTATCGTGTCACGCGCCTGATGAGCCAGGAAATTTCGCGCTCGCACAGCATGGTTCTGTCGCTGGGGGCCATGCGTTCCGAACAAAGGCTTGCTGCATTCCTGATCAATTTGTCGCAGCGCTTCTCCTGCCTGGGCTATTCCGGCAGCGAGTATGTGCTTCGCATGAGCCGTGAGGAAATCGGCAACTATCTGGGTCTGACGCTTGAAACGGTCAGCCGCCTGCTGTCGCGATTTGCCAAGGAAGGACTGATCCGTATCCATCAGCGTGAAGTACGAATTCTGGACTTCAATGGTCTGCAGACGTTAATTCAAAACGAGAATATGCACCGTGCGGACTTGCGCAAGGCGCTTGCCTGAACGAGCCCGTCCTGCGAGCATCAGGCCAATCATGGCAGCCGGCATTCTCACCGCATCCCGAAGCAGCTAAACGGTCGAATGCAGGAAAGCGGCCGTTCAGGCGCCGGGGAACGGCCATTGGGGTTTGACAACCAGCCAAAATCCAGACGCTCATCAACAATGCATGACGGCCCAAACAGTAACCGCAACAGCCGGCCAATGCTGCGCCCCGATGCAGGGATTGAACCCTGTGCTAAGCAATTAATCGTCCAGTTCGGTTTGCCTGGAAAACAGCGATAGATTATTACCGCTGTTGGCCATGAAAAAACTAAGTGTACTGGAGAAGGCGGCGGTCAGCCAGAAGAGGAAAAAACCGGCTGCATAGGCCAGTTCACTTGATATGCGGATGTGCCCGAACAAGGGAATATCCCGGGGATCAACCAATGCAAATACCACCCCGCTGGCAAATCCAGCAGCAAGAAACGACGGCCAAAATATCCACATAACAGTACGCATGATCACTCCCGCTTGACGTTGCTGCGGGCTACCGGAACCAACGGCCCGGTCCCTTCGCGAATCACCACCAGTCCCTGCTTGCGGGCATCCAGTCGCACATCGCGGTCGGGATTATTCTGAAACGCCAGGACAATGGTAATCACGCAACCTATAATGGCCAAAAAGGGACCGGCCATCAGTAGCCACGGCCAAGGCTCCCTATACCACGGTCCGCTATCTCGTTCCTGCTGTTGCATCCTTATGCTCCTTGTCAATTAGGGACAAAAAAAGTTGTATCTTGTTGAGCCGATAACGTGCCTTCGGTCTTATCCGTGTTTTCAATATGCAGGGTCAATGGATGCAATCCCCTGGCCGAGTCCTGTACCGGTACGCGAATGACCATGGGCACCCATTGATTGGAAAAAGCCGGCACGTCGATTTGTTGCCCACCCTCTTCTCCGACCAATACAGTCACTTGCGGGATATCACTGGAAGTGGCTTTGAGGACAAATTTCTGATCTTTTTCCGACATATTGATGACCTGAATGCGATAGATATTCTCGATCATTCCACCCGGTATCTCCCGTCCGAGCACGCCACGATCCCGTACGATATCGACCCTTAACGGCGAACGCAGCGAGAGCGAAACCAGCAAGCCGATAATGAAGATGCTCAGCAACGCGATGTAAACATAAATGCGGGGCTTGAACAAACGCTTGCGGGCCTGTTTCCTGTCGAGCCTATCGAGCATGCCGCTTTCGGATGTATAGCGGATCAACCCGCGCGGATAATTCATTTTGTCCATCACCTGATCACAGGCGTCGATACAGGCGCCGCAGCCTATGCACATATACTGCAGACCGTCTCTGATGTCGATTCCGGTCGGACAGACCTGCACACAGATCGTACAGTCAACGCAATCGCCCAGGCCTGCCTGGCTGGGAATGATTTTCTTGGAGCGACGACCCCGCGGTTCGCCGCGAATCCGGTCATAGGTCACGACAAACGTGTCCTTGTCGACCATCACGCTTTGAAAGCGGGCATAGGGGCACATATATTTACAGACGGACTCCCGCATAAAACCGGCGTTGCCCCAGGTTGCAAAGGAATAAAAGATCATCCAGAACCACTGCCAGAAGCTGAGTTCGAAATGCAGGAGCTCAACGCCCAGCTCCCGAATGGGCGAGAAATAGCCAATGAAAGTCGAGCCGGTCCACCAGGCCACCGCTATCCATAAAAAATGCTTGGCGGCTTTTACCCTGAACTTGCGCCAGCTCATTGGAGACTCATCGAGCCTGATACGGGCAACGCGGTCACCTTCGATCTTGCGCTCTATCCACATGAAAATTTCGGTATAGACCGTTTGCGGACAGGCATATCCACAAAACAGCCGGCCGGCAAGCGCTGTAAACAGAAAAAGCCCATAGGCCGAAATGATCAGGATAATTGCCAGATAGAACACATCCTGCGGCCAGAGCACAATCCCAAAGATATAGAACTTGCGCTCTGCCAGATCGAACAACACCGCCTGGCGTCCATTCCATTGAAGCCAGGGCAAACCATAGAAAACCGCCTGCGTGGCAAGCACCAGAATAATCCGCCATTTGGCAAACACGCCGTTCACGGAGCGTGGATATATTTTTGCGCGGATCTCCTCGACCTGCATACTGCTGTCGTCGGCAGAGACAGCCCGGGCCGGGACCAATCTTGGTGGTTGCCAGGCAGGCTCATCCTGATTGGCAGACTGCTCTGGTTGCTTATCAGACATGATTGTCGATTCTTCTATGCGTGATTATTTGTTGGATAAGCCCCAAACATATGCGGCCAGAATACGGATCTGATCTTCAGACAAAATATGTTTCTGTGCCGGCATCACACCCTGGCGCCCGTGCAGAATCGTATTGACAATGGTCTCCCGGGAGCTGCCGCCGAGCCAGATCGCATCGGTCAGGTTGGGCGCACCCAACGCCTGGTTTCCCTTGGCATCCATGCCATGACAGGCGAAACATACCTTTTTGTACCCTGCCTGCCCGGCGGCCAGCAGCGTCGGATCACTGGCCAGACCGGAAAGAGAACGCACATAGTTGGCAATTTCATTGGCCTCTGAGGGTGTAATGGCCGCAGCAAGGGGCGCCATTACACCATGACGACCTTCTGTGATGGATTTGACAATCACCTCGGGTGTGCCACCGTAGAGCCAGTCGCTGTCGGCCAGATTGGGAAAGTTGGGCGCGCCTTTGGCATCAGAACCATGACATTGCGCACAGTTGTTCAGAAAGAGCCGCTTGCCGATGGCATTTGCCTCGGGATTGGCCGCGAGTTCCTGAACAGATAAGGCTGAAAATTTGTCAAATAATGGTTTGATTTGCGCCGCCTGTTCCTCGCGCTCGGCGACAACCTGCTTGGCAGAGGTAAATCCGAGCAGGCCTGGATAGGAACCGAGCGCCGGATACAACAACATGATTCCCAGTGCGATCACGCAAAGCCCCAGATACATAACCGTCCACCAGCGCGGAACGGGATTATTGAGTTCGCGCAGGTCTTCGTCCCAGACATGGCCCGTATCTTCGACCTGCGGCGTTGCGCTCTTGAGCCATCGACGCTGGGTAAACAGCAGCCACACGCACCATGCTACCCCAGCCAAAGACACGATGGCAATGTAATAACTCCAAGAATTACTGAAAAAATCACTCATTTTTTATACCCTTCACCACGAGTTGTCGTTGCTTCGTCAGGGACGGCAAACGGCAGATGCGCTGCCTGTTCGTTATCACTCACACGATGCCTGGACCAGGCCCAGGCAATGATTCCGAAAAACGTCATAATGGATACGATGGTCATGATCCCGATTACGATGTCCATGTGTTCACCTTCCCCGTTCTGGTCTAGTTGGACGCTGTTGCGTCTTGCTCACGCATTGCAGCCAGGTATCCCACGCCCAGGCTTTGCAGATAGGCAATAATGGCGTCCTCTTCGGTTTTGCCCTTGAGCGCGGCCGGTGCGTCGTTAATTTGTTGATCGGTATACGGCACGCCCAGGGTACGCAATGCCTTCATGCGCGCCTGAATATTTTCATTGGACACATCCTTGTTCTGCAGCCAGTAGTAGCCCGGCATATTGGATTCCTTCACCACGTCACGCGGGTTGCGCAAGTGGATACGGTGCCATTCATCCGAGTAGCGTCCGCCAACCCGGGCAAGATCGGGTCCGGTACGTTTGGACCCCCACAGAAACGGATGGTCATAAACGAACTCGCCGGCTACCGAATAAGGGCCGTAGCGGGACACCTCGGACTGCAGCGTCCGGATCTGCTGAGAATGGCAGCCGACACAGCCTTCCTTGATGTAGACGTCCCGACCGATGATCTGCAGTGCCTGCAGGGGCTCAACACCGGGCGCCGCCTTGGTGGTGTAATGCTGGAAAAACAGTGGCACGATTTGCACCAGACCGGCAACGGCAACGACGAGGATCGAAAAGATAATCAGAAGCCCGACGTTTTTTTCCAGTGTTTCATGGGTAAACAAACGCTTTTTTTGATTCGTCATGATAAATCTCTTAAACAGCAGTAGTGGGTTGTGCAACGCGGGCATCATGGCCGACCAATTCAGGTACTTGCGGATTGACACCCTTGAGTCCCTTGATGGTCATGATCATGTTGTAGAACATCACCAACACGCCACTGAGGAAACACATCCCGCCTACGATGCGGATGATGTACAGCACATATTTAGATGCCAGCGCCTGAATAAAAGCATAGGTCAACGTACCGTCCGCTTCTGTTGAACGCCACATCAGCCCTTCCATCACGCCGGCAATCCACATGGATGCGATATACAGCACCACGCCGATGGTAGCCATCCAGAAATGAGCCTCGATCAAGGATTTGCTATACATAGATTCGCGTCCATACAGGCGGGGAATCATGTAATACAAGCTACCAAAGGTGATCATGGCGACCCAGCCCAGCGCACCGGAGTGGACGTGCGCGACAGTCCATTCCGTGTAGTGAGAAAGCGCATTCACAGTCCGGATGGACATCATGGAGCCTTCAAAAGTAGACATGCCGTAGAACGAGAGCGCCACCACCAGAAACTTCAGGATAGGATCGGTGCGCAGCTTGTGCCACGCGCCGGACATGGTCATGATGCCGTTGATCATGCCGCCCCAGGAAGGCGCCAGCAGGATCAGGGAGAAAGCCATACCCAGGCTTTGGGTCCAGTCAGGCAATGAGGTATACAGCAGATGGTGCGGACCGGCCCACATATAGGTAAAGGCCAGCGCCCAGAAGTGAACAATGGACAGACGATAGGAATAGATCGGGCGATTGGCCTGTTTTGGCACGAAGTAGTACATCATGCCCAGGAAACTGGTGGTAAGGAAAAAGCCCACCGCGTTGTGACCGTACCACCATTGCACCATGGCATCCTGCGCACCGGCATAGGCAGAATAAGAGTTGAACCAGCTATAGGGCAACTCGATGTTGTTGAAGATATGCAGGATAGCGATTGTCAGGATGAATGAACCGTAGAACCAGTTGGCCACATAAATGTGTTTCATCTTGCGTTTGGCCACCGTCCCGAAAAAGACGATCGCGTAGGCGACCCAGACCAGCGTAATCAGAATATCGATAGGCCATTCAAGCTCGGCATATTCTTTGCTGGTTGTGTAGCCGGCCGGCAGCGTGATCGCAGCAGCCACAATGACCAGTTGCCAACCCCAGAAAGTGAACGAAGCCAGTGGTCCACAGAACAGGCGCGTCTGACAGGTACGCTGAACGACATAATAGGAAGTAGCAAACAGCGCACTACCGCCAAAGGCAAAAATAACTGCATTGGTATGCAGCGGGCGCAGGCGACCATAACTGAGCCAGTCTACGACGTTCAGTTCCGGCCAGACCAGTTGTGCTGCAATGTAGACACCCACAAACATGCCGACAATTCCCCACACAACGGTCATGATGGTGAACTGGCGCACGACTGTGTAATTGAAGATCTCCGCGTCTGCGGAGCGCGCATTCTGGACACGCATAAAATTTCCCCTAAAAAAACCTATTGTTAAATCTTAAATAGATCACAGCGCAGCGATTTGATAAATATCAAGTTGCTCCAAGACATAGACGAAACAGGCGCACAACCATGCGCAATCAGCCAGGTGGTTACGAGGAAAACAACAGTTTTTTCGTGGGGCGGCCGTAAAGCAAAGGCAATGGCCCACTGCTTTTGCCCGCCGTTTTGTCCGCCATTTTTCTCACTGCTTTTACTGGCGCTTACTCGCCCTTACTGGCCCTTTTCCTGCCTGGATACGACGTCCTTGCATTGACTGCAATCGACAGCCGCCGGGGCGGGCGCCCGGCGCTATCCTGGGAGACCTGATGCGTTATACGCTGCACGATACCGGTCGCCTCATCGCTTCCTATCGCATTGGCAACGACGATTTGGCAGACGGCACGCGCGTCGCTTCACTGCCCCACTCACTATCGGGCAGCGCGATTGCAGCATCTTCGTCCTGTAATATCACGCTTGCGTTTTCGTCACTGTCTTCAAATTGACCCGACATCACCGCCCAGTAAAGTACGCCGCCAATGCTCATGACAAACAGAAAAGCCAGGAAGACCAAGAGAAAGAATACGTCCATGGCAAGTACTAGGCCGACGACGAGTTGATCGCGACCGTGCCGGCCCCGACAGGCTTGCCAACCGTATAGTTTTTATAAAAATGCCAGGCATAAAACGCGACTGCCATCGACGACACCAGCATGGTTATGGCAGCAAGCCATGGCTGCACCAGGCCAACCATGGCAAATGGAATCATAAGCAGATGCCACAACAATGAACCGTAAAGAGAGCGGCGGGCAACGCGGACGGTCTGCGCACGCAAGGCGATAAGTG
The DNA here is from genome assembly GCF_014897675.1 of Advenella sp. FME57. GTDB lineage: Bacteria > Pseudomonadota > Gammaproteobacteria > Burkholderiales > Burkholderiaceae_B > Advenella. The sequence goes on from NZ_JABUXU010000001.1 coordinate 409,726, forward strand.
CCTTCTGACTGAGTGGTGGACTGCCAAGAACAATGGCGCGTGCCGCTGCCTGTGCAGAGGGTACCGCCATGGCCATGGCGCAAGGACAACTCATGACAAACAGCGCAACCAGCACCGACAGGGCGTGGTCCGAATCAATGAACATGTACCAGATGAGCGCGGACACAATGGAGAGCGCAATTTGTATACTTACGAAGTACAGCCCGACCCGGTCGGCCGTCTTGGCCAGCAGCCTGGACTCCTGATCGAAGCGCTGATCAACCGCAGCCCCAGCCGACTGCCTGGCGGCAAGCGCCAGATAGCGCGCCGTAAGCACGAAGGCAACGAACATGGCAATGGATTCGAAATAGACTTCGCCGGATTGGCGAAAGGTCGCGATAGCACTGGGAATAAAGGCCACCACAATGCCCAGGCCAATGGGCCAGTTCATGGACTGCTGATGGGTGTCATGCGGGTCCCGGCCGACAAAGCCACGCCAGATAGGCCAGGCGCAATAAAGCAGCACCGGCACGGTCAGCAGCAGGCTGCACCAGTTCATGACAATAATGGCCGTGTCCAGCGTATCGACTGTTTCTGCATCAACGTAGCTGGCACGAAGATAACCCGGGAAGGCGAACATCATGACCTGCATCATGACCAGCCAGGCCAAACCAAGCCGGGCAAGCATGTGTCTGCGCTGCAGGCGTTCCTGAGCGCCCAGGTCGCTGGGGATCGAGAAAATGGAGGCGGGTTTCATACCACCGATCATAGTATCGATCGGAGAAAGCGATCTTGATCTATATCAAACTATTCGGTACCTGCAGCGCATTGCGCCCGCCCGCGGTTCATCGTGGCCTGCTCAGACGGGGTTGAACACGCCCTGCGACAAATACCGATCACCACGATCACAGACGATGAAGACAATGGTTGCGTTATTGACGCGTTCGGCGGTGCGCAAGGCAGCCACCAGCGCACCCGCGGACGAAATGCCACCGAAGATGCCTTCACTGGCGGCCAGGTGACGGGCCATATCTTCGGCCTCCTGTTGCCCGATCAGCTCGAAGTGATCAACGCCTGCCTGGTTATAGATGGCCGGCTGATATTCTTCGGACCATTTCCTGATGCCTGGAATCGATGCGCCGGGAGCCGGTTGTGCACCGATGATCTGGATATCGGCGTTACGCGATTTCAGGTAAGAGCCAACCCCCATGATCGTGCCGGTGGTTCCCATGGCGCTCACGAAATGCGTAACCTGTCCGTCTGTCTGGTTCCAGATTTCCGGTCCGGTGCCTTCGATGTGGGCGCGTGGATTATCGGGATTGGCAAACTGGTCGAGCACCTTGCCCTTGCCTTCGGCCTGCATAGACTGCGCCAGATCCCGGGCATACTCCATGCCGCCTTTGTCTGCCGGCGTCAAAATCAGCTGGGCGCCGTAAGCATTCATCGACGCACGGCGTTCCACAGACAGGTTATCGGGCATGATCAGAATCATTTTATAGCCACTGATGGCAGCGGCCATGGCCAACGCAATACCCGTGTTGCCGCTGGTGGCTTCGATAAGCGTATCGCCGGGCCGGATGTCGCCGCGTGCCTGCGCATGCCGGATCATGGATAATGCCGGCCTGTCTTTGACTGAACCGGCTGGATTGTTGCCTTCAAGCTTGGCCAGAATCACATTGCCGCGCGCCTCGCCCAAGTGTGCTGGAATGCGCTGCAAGCGTACCAAAGGGGTGTTGCCGATGGTATCTTCGATTGTGGGGTACGATTTTGTCATGATAGGTCTGAATGGTATGTGGGATACCCCGAAAATCCATATGGGCATCGTAAGTTGCGAACGAACCCTGCCTTCCCGAAGTGGGCTGAACAGGCGCTTGGTGAGGGTAATCATAGCACTCATAATCGGGCTTGCATGGCTTATTCCCTGACCGATCAATGGGTTTTGCCCTGTGCTTCGGTGCCGGCAGGCCCCTTCTGCAGGCCTGCCGGTTCACTGCCTGCCCGCGGGCGTGGCCGGATCAACATGGGCATGGTGGGAAGGGACCGGCCTGCCAGGTTGCCACCATGCTTCTGATCGTTTGCTGTTTCATTGCTGGCAGCCACATGGGGCCTGACAGATGTGGAGTGATCAGAGCTTGCAGGCCTGCTGCTGCGCGATCCAGCACTGGCCGGATGGTGCACTGAGCGCCCAGCGACCGAACCTGTCCGAACGCCCTGTTCGCGCAATTTCTGCAGTTTTTTCGGCCCCACGCCCGCAACTCTGGCCGCCAGATCCTCCATGGACACAAAGCGGCCCTGCTCCCGGGCCGCCAGAATGCGGTCAGCCAATTTGTCGCCAACGCCTTTGATCGCACGCAGTTGGGCTCGCGTGGCCTGATTCAGGTCCAGTGCATTAACGGTAGAAGACGCCAACACAAGAAAGAAACAAAACAGCCAGGCTCGGGAGCGGCAGCAGCGGACGAATGGCATATGCAAGACAAGACGAAGAACGGTGAAAAATGATGTCTGTAGTGTGCCATAGCGGCGCTTGTGCAGCACGAACACGCAGATAGAATGATCCGCGGGTAGAATCCGACGCGAGCGATCCAGTACGTTCGGGCGCTGGGAAAGTACGGAAAGGGCGACGCGTGTGTGGCCACCCTCAACGACAATAAAAAACCCGGGCGCACCTGATGTGCCCCGGGTAAGTTCGGTGAACGTGATAAACCTGATGAGTCTGGTAAATCTGGTATGTCTGACGTGGCCCAAAATAAGCCCGAATGCCGTCAAAGGCTGGAAGCCCTATGCGTTATCCGAACGCAATCGGCGGATATAGCTGGATACGCCCTGCTCCACATCGTTCATCTCAGCCTTGAAACCGGCAGCACGCAGCCGGGTGGTGTCAGCCTGAGTGAAACTTTGGTAGCGCCCTTTGAGATCATCGGGGAACGGAATATAGCGAATCAGCCCTTCGCGAACCAGCGCATCCAGTGACAGGCGCGTTTCGTTTCTCTCTTCCCTCAGGGTATTGACGACCGCGCAGGCGATGTCGTTAAAGGGCTGCGCCCGGCCTGTACCGCAATTGAAAATGCCAGACTGTTCAGGGTGATCCAGGAAAAACAGATTAACCGCGACCACGTCGTCCACAGAGATAAAATCGCGCCGCTGACCGCCATCTTCGTAGCCATCCCAACCGCCAAAAAGCCGCACATGGCCTTCCGAGAGAAACTGGTTCATATTATGGAAGGCAACGGAGGCCATGCGGCCCTTGTGCTGTTCATTCGGGCCATATACATTAAAGTATCGAAGACCCACGACCTGTGTCGTACGGTGTTCAAAACGCTCGCGCACCACCTGGTCAAACAGGAACTTCGAATAGCCGTAGACATTCAGTGGCTTTTCATTTTCAAGCGCCTCGATATAATCCGGCCCGGCGCCGTATACAGCAGCGGAAGACGCGTAAATAAACGGGATGCTGCGGGCCTGGCAGAAATTGAATAACTCCAGCGTGACCCGATAGTTGTTATCCATCATGTAACGCCCGTTTCTTTCAGTCGTATCCGAACAGGCGCCCTGATGAAAAATGGCGGTAACCGGGCCGAACTGGCCGCTGTTGACCCGGGTACGAAATTCGTCCTTATCCATATAGTCGGCAATGATTCCTGACCGCAGATTGACGAACTTGTCGCCATCGGTCAGATCATCTACTGCCAGGATATTGGTAATGCCCCTGTTGTTCAGGCCGCGCACAAGATTGCTGCCAATGAAACCCGCGGCTCCGGTTACGATAATCATGTCAGCTCCTCTGCACTTACAATAGATGTTCCAAGTTTACCTACTACTATACCACCGGCCTGGTTCGCCCACTCGACGGCCTCATGCCAGTCCGCGCCCGCGGCGCGGGTTACGGCCATCGTTGCCAGGACCGTATCGCCGGCTCCGGAGACATCAAAAACCTCTTGTGCGGCAGCATCCACATGGTACCGCCCCGCTTCCGTGTATAAAGTCATTCCCTGCTCCGAGCGTGTAATCAACAGTGCTTCAAGCGCAAGCCGTTGGCGCAGACTCTGGGCAGATCGCGTCAGTTCTTCTTCCGTTTTCCATTTGCCAACTGCTTGCTGCATTTCTCCGCGGTTCGGAGAAATCAAGTTTGCTCCCGCGTAGCGTTCATATTCGTCCCCTTTGGGGTCGACCAGCACCGGTATCTCGCGTTCGCGCGCCAGTTTAATCAGCACTGAACAGTGAGTGAGCACACCTTTGGCATAATCGGAGAGGACAACAATGTCATGCTCGTCCAGCAGGCGGCGATACTGTTGTTCCAGTTGCTGCAGGGTCTGCGCATCAGGCAGATAGTCAAAATCAATCCGCAACAATTGCTGCTGGCGACCCAGCACACGCATTTTCAGCGTTGTATGCATTGAGGGGTCGGTTAATAATTGGGTGTCGATACCCGCTTCGCGCGCCAGCCTGGCGATCTGCTCGCCGGCCTCGTCATCGCCCACGATACCTAACAAGGTGACTCCACCGCCGAGCGCAACAATATTGCGGGCCACGTTGGCCCCGCCGCCCAATCGGTCTTCCCGTTTGGCCACTCGCACCACCGGTACGGGCGCCTCTGGCGAAATACGCTCGACTTCACCAAACCAGTAGCGATCAAGCATTACATCGCCCACCACCAGAACACGGATCTGCCTGATTTTTTCTATCGGAAATGCACGCATACGACTATTCCTCTGGGCGGCGTGGCGAGTAAGTTTCCCATGAGTTGCAGCCAGGGCATTGCCAGTAATAGGTCTGTGCCTGGAATCCGCAGACCCGGCAGGCATATTTATCCATACGCCGCGTATGCTTGTCAATCATGGTTCGCAATAATGACAGGTCAAAATCGGGCATATGCTGCTGCAGTTCGCCTTGCCCGGCCGAACTTTGCTCTTGCGCCAGTTCACTTTGCAGTACTTTATCAAAGCCCAGCAACGACGGATGCTGACGCAGAGAATCCTGGGCAAACTGCCAGCCGGGGGCGAACCCCTGCTTGCGCAATGCGGCAAACACCACTTCGAATACATCCAGTGACGGATGCGCAAAATAATGGTCCCTGAGCAGGCTGACCGCCTGTTCTTCCTGGCCACTGGCAGCGAAATTGTCCATGATCTGCTTTGCCACCAGACCGGCGAATTCAGGCGAGCGTTCCAGCGCCAAGAGCAGCCACTGGCGCTCTGTGCTGACATCGCCCAGGCGGCGAGCCAGATAGGCACGCAAAATGGCGATACGTGCGTAAGAGGCCTGTGAGCCGCCCTGCTCCAGGTTGTGCCTGGCCTCGCGCTCGGCGGCATCCAGCTCTGCAGCAACACGGTCAAAATCCGGCTCTTTCGCACTTAATACGGCCTGCGCCCGTTCGCAATGGTAATGAACGCGCTGCGGCAACGGCTCGTCAGTCAGTTCACGCAAGCGCGCCGCAACGGCGATCGCTTTTTTCCAATCGTGCTCGGCTTCGTAAATGCGAATCAGCGCTCGGGTAGCGGAAACATCATAACTGGTATTTTGCACTTCCTTGAAGGCATTTTCAGCGCGGTCAAACATACCCGCCTTGAAGTAATCCTGGGCGATTTCATGCAGCGCATGCTCCCTGTCGGCCCGCGGTAAATCTGAACGGGAAAGCAGGCTTTGATGGACCCGAATGGCCCGCTCAATCTCTCCGCGACGACGAAACAGGTTGCCAAGCGCAAAATGCAATTCCGTTGTTTCGGAATCGAGTTTGGCTACTTCGACAAACGCATCAATAGCCTTGTCGTGATCTTCATTGAGCAGAAAGTTGAGCCCGCGAAAATAAGAGTCGGGCAGATTCCTGCTTTCAGATACGATCTGTCGAACATCCACCTTGGCTGCGATCCACCCCAGTCCGAACAAAATGGGGATCAGAATCAGCCACCATGCTTCAAAGTCCAACTGCGGTCTCCCGGACAGGCGTCTGCAGGGCGGTACTTGTCGAGGCCACGCTGCTGCGCAGGCGCAATTCTTCGGCCTTGAGCGCTTCCAGCGAATGGCGGGTATCGGCCACGTCACGGTTCAAACGCTCTACCTCGCCTTTGAGACGCCCGACTTCACGGGTTTTACGCAAGCGTGTAGGAATACTAATCAACCACGCAAACAGTGCGCCAACGAAAAATGCAAGCAATAGCACGACTATGAGTGGCACACCTGCAAACGTATAATCACCAAAAAACCGCACAGTGACGGGGTCGGTGTTTTTGAGCGCGAACAATAGGACCAACAGAAAAAGTATGATTCGCAATGCCCAGACAATGTAACGCATTGGCCTGCTCCTGAAATTGAATTATTCGCCATTGTAATGCGAATTGACTGTCTAAAAAACAAAAACCCCGATTTTGCAATCGGGGTTTTTGGACATCATAAAAAACGAGCACCTGCCTGGTTTGATCAGAGATTGGCTACCTTGGCCGCCTGAGCGTCAAAATGACCATTCTCGGATGGATCCTGCTTGGTGTCGTCAGCAGAGGTAAAAACAGAATCAACGCGCTCGCGCAACTCTTTGCCCGCCTTGAAGTGAGGTACCCGCTTGCCGGGCACCATCACCTGTTCGCCGGACTTGGGATTGCGCCCAACCCGTGGAGCACGCGTTGACAGCGAGAAGCTGCCAAAACCGCGAATTTCGATGCGCTGACCTCTGGATAGAGCAACGGTCATGGCATCAAGCATCGTCTTGACAGCGAAGTCGGTGTCACGGGCAGCCAGCTGTGGATAGCTGGCCGCTAGTGCTTCAATCAACTCTGATTTAGTCACAGCTTAATCGTCTTTAGCTTGGTCGAGCTTCGCCTTAAGCAAAGCCCCCAGGTTAGTCGTACCGGATGACGCGCTGGTATCGCTCATGCGCTGTAGCGCACCTGCGGTCTCAGCATTGTCACGTGCCTTGATTGACAACTGGATTGAACGCGCCTTGCGATCGACGTTCAGGATCATGGCTTCGATGTTCTGGCCTTCTTTCAGGACAGTGGTCGCGTCTTCGACACGGCCGGCTGAAATTTCAGAAGCGCGCAGATAGCCTTCAACCTCGAGTGACAGTGTAACTACCGCACCTTTGGCTTCGACAGACTTGATCACGCCAGGAACAACTGCGCCCTTGTCGTTCGTTGCAACGTAGTTGTTGAACGGATCGCCTTCGAGCTGTTTGATACCAAGAGAAATACGCTCTTTGTCGGTATCGATCGCCAGAACCACGGCATCAATCTCGTCGCCTTTCTTGAAGTTGCGCACGGCTTCTTCGCCAGAATCAGCCCATGACAGGTCAGACAGGTGAACCAGACCATCGATGCCGCCAGGCAGACCGATGAATACGCCAAAGTCGGTAATGGACTTGATTGCGCCATGAACTTTATCACCACGTTTGAAGTTGGTGGCAAAATCTTCCCATGGGTTTGCACGGCATTGTTTCATACCAAGTGAAATACGACGACGGTCTTCGTCGATTTCCAGAACCATGACTTCAACTTCTTCGCCCAGGCTGACCACTTTACGCGGATCAACGTTTTTGTTGGTCCAGTCCATTTCGGAAACGTGTACCAGACCTTCGATACCAGTTTCGACTTCAACGAACGCACCGTAGTCGGTGAGATTGGTAACTTTACCGAACAGACGTGTACTTTGTGGGTAGCGACGCGCCAGACCAACCCATGGGTCTTCGCCCAGCTGTTTGACACCCAGGGAAACACGGCTCTTCTCTTGATCGAACTTGAGCACTTTGGCCTGGACTTCCTGACCAACGGACAGGACTTCTGATGGGTGGCGAACACGGCGCCATGCCATGTCGGTAATATGCAGCAGACCATCAATACCGCCCAGGTCAACGAACGCGCCGTAATCGGTAATGTTTTTAACTACACCGGTAACCACTGCGCCTTCTTTCAGGTTTTCCAGCAGTTTCTGGCGCTCTTCGCCCATGTTCACTTCAAGAACGGAGCGACGTGACAGAACGACGTTATTGCGTTTGCGATCGAGTTTGATAACTTTAAACTCCATCGTTTTGCCTTCGTAGGGTGTCGTATCCTTGACAGGACGCAGATCAACCAGTGAGCCAGGCAAAAAGGCGCGAATGCCGTTTGTCATGACGGTAAGGCCGCCCTTCACTTTTCCAGTGATGGTGCCGGTTACCATTTCGCCGGACTCGAGCGCTTTCTCGAGTGACAGCCATGCAGACAGACGTTTTGCACGGTCACGGGACAGGATGGTGTCGCCGAAACCGTTTTCGAGTGAATCAATGGCAACAGAAACGAAGTCGCCTTCGGCAACTTCCAGTTCGCCCTGATCATTCAGGAATTCTTCGAGAGGGATGAGAGATTCGGACTTCAATCCCGCATTGACTACGACAAAGTTGTGATCGATACGGACCACTTCGGCTGAAATCACTTCACCTGATTTCATATCCTGGCTTTTTACGCTTTGAGCAAATAAATCGGCAAAGCTTTCGCCACCAGTGGCGTCTTGTAAAGAAATGGATGACATTAGAAAAATCCCGGGACCGTCACGGTCTCCTGGCCTTAAAAACACGCTTTGGCAGAACAGCCTGCCGCGGCGGAGTGAAAAAATCTTTCGTCTGGGTTCAGACGAAAGCCCTTGAAATTCAACGATAACGCAGGTGACTTTCGCGCCTGCCATGACCGTTGAAAAACTGCCCTGTACCTGTGGCGCAGCAATAATACCGGCTGCCCCCAGGAAATAATGGGTACTGCGACTGCAATCCTGCCTGTGCTGCATTAGCGAGCAGGTACTATCGGATATGAATGCGAGCGACAAACCCGTGTGGGTTTGGCATCACGGCTCACTGCCGGGTGGTAGATCGCTGCAGGCCCATGCCGCTGCATTCGAGAGCATGCAGACGCACTACTACCGCTCGCAGGCTACCAGTCTGGCCGCATGATTGGCACCCGGCGTTTGCTGACCCCTGCCCTAACATCCGCTGGCTAAAACCCACCAGTCCAAACCATTTACCTGAACAGCACGCAGATCATTACGTTTTGTTACGCCAGTGAGCCAGGATGCGCTCGACGGTCTGATCAACTCCCAAATTGGAAGAATCAACCACCACGGCATCATCTGCTGGCTTAAGTGGCGCCACCAAACGGTTCTGATCTCGGTCGTCGCGCGCTTTCAAATCCTTTAACAAGTCGCCAAGATTAGCAGAAAAACCTTTTTCGATCAACTGGTTATAGCGTCTTTTAGCACGCGCATCGACATCTGCAATCAGGAAAATCTTAAGAGAGGCATCAGGAAATACGACTGTACCCATATCCCGACCGTCGCAAACCAGGCCCGGAACCTGTCGAAATGCCCGCTGGCGCTCCAGCAATGCACCACGCAATGGTTGCAGCGGGGCTATCCGCGAGGCCATGTCGCCGATATGCTCCTGGCGCAACTGCTCAGTGACGTCGTCGTTGTCAAGCAACACTTTGTCGCCCTGGAAGCGGACATCCAGCTGTCTCGCAATATCGGCCAACGCCTGTTCATCAGTGTCGGCCACACCGCGCCTGAGCGCCGCAAGCGCGCTTAACCGGTAGAGCGCACCGCTATCGAGGACGGACCAGCCCAGCGCATCGGCCACCCGGGCAGCGACCGTGCCCTTACCGGAGGCGGTCGGGCCGTCAATGGCAATGACAGGTATGCGATTGTCCGCGTGAAACCCGCCAGTCATGATGCATCCTCCTGGGTGGTCGTGACCAGCGTATCATAAACCGAAAAATAGTCGGGAAACGTCTTGCTGACGCAGGCAGGATCCAGGATGGTGACACCAACCGGCCCGAATACGGCGAGCGAAAAGCACATGGCCATACGATGATCATCGTAGGTCGCAATCTGCGCTGTCTGCCATTTTCCGGGCTCGGGCGGCGTAATACGAATCCAGTCTGCACCGGATTCAACCACTGCGCCCAGCTTGCCCAGTTCGGTATGCATGGCATGAATGCGATCGGTTTCCTTGACACGCCAGCTACCGATATTGCGCAACACGCACGGACCGTCAGCGTACAGGGCCAGCACCGCCGCCGTCATGGCAGCATCTGGAATCAGGTTGAAATCCTCGTCAAATGCCGGCAGAGGCCGGTCTGCAACGCTTTGCGCTCTCTCGGAAATAAGACATTGATCCTGATAGGTGATTTTTCCACCGAGCCGTTCAATAAATTGCGCAAACGCGATATCGCCCTGAATGCTGTCCTTGCCAATGCCGTTGATCTGTACCGGCCCCTGGCCAAGCAGTCCCAGCGCCAGAAAGTAAGATGCGCTGGAGGCGTCGCCCTCGATTGCCACTGCATTGGGACTGGAGTATCGGCTATCCGCCACGATGGTAAAGCGCTCCCAGCCATCCTGCTGAACGGTCACACCAAAGCGCGCCATCAATTGCAGTGTAATGGCGATATAGGGTTTGGATATCAGCTCTCCCTGGACCTGCAAGGTGACATCGTGGCCGACACGCGCCGCCAGGATCGGGGCCATCATCAGAAAGGCAGTCAGAAACTGGCTGGACACATTACCCGAAATCGGGATCGGGCCGTCAACATGCAGTTGCGCCGGCGAAATTTGCAGTGGCGGATAGCCTTGTTGACCTTCGTAGCGAATCTGTGCTCCGACAGCCTGCAGCGCAGTGACCAGGTCCCCGACCGGACGCTCATGCATACGGGATACGCCATGCAGGCGGTAGTGGCCCTGCGCCATGGCCAGCGCTGCTGTCAGGGGACGAAACGCCGTACCGGCATTACCCAGAAACAAATCAGCCCGCATTTGTGGAAACGATCCCTTGCCGTGCACCACAACCTGATTGTCGCCTGCCTGATCAATCTGCAGCCCAAGCGCGCGCAGAGCGGCAAGCATGACGCGCGTATCATCGGAGTCGAGCAACCCGTCAATACGCGTACTGCCCTCGGACAGCGCCGCCAGTAGCAGGACCCGGTTCGAAATACTTTTCGAGCCAGGCAGCGCCATCTGCCCTCGGCCCCGTACCGCCGGGGCCAGATATTGACTTACTTCACTCATGATGGTGGATTCTCCCAATCTCGCCGCGCCTGGGCCGCGGCTGCCAGCCAGGCCTCGAACGCTTCATTGTTGCCGCTCTCCAGCATTTGTCGGGCCTGCTCCAGGCAGGTTTGAAAACGGGTAATTTCCTCTAGCATACACTCGCGATTGCTTGAAAAGATATCGCGCCACATGACCGGGGGTCCGGCAGCGATGCGCGTAAAATCACGAAACCCGCTGCCTGCGTACTTAAGCTTGTGATCGGGTTGTCCAGCGTCCAGCAAGCTGTACATATAGAGCGCCGACAGAAAGTGCGGCATATGACTGACCGCGGCGAATATGCGGTCATGCTCTGCGGCGCCCATCGAACTGACGGTGGATCCGCAGGCTTCCCATAATCGGGTGAGCAGATCGACTTGCTCGGGCACATTCTCCTGCAAAGGAGTCAGGATAACCTGCTTCTGTTCAAACAGGAAAGCGTTGGCCGCGGCAGGGCCGGACGTTTCTGCGCCGGCAATGGGATGCCCGGGAACAAAATGCCCCACGCGATCGCCCAGCGAGCGTCGGGCCATGGCAGTCACCTGCTGCTTGGTACTGCAAACATCGGTAATGATCGAGCGCGGCGCCAAAAATGGCTTGATGGCACTGCATACCGACTCGAATGCAGAAACCGGCGTTGCAATAACAATCACGTCTGCCTGCGAGACCTGCTCGAAAGACGCGATTGTGTCGATGATTCCCAGTTCCAGCGCCGTGTTGATACTTGCCGGATCGTGACTGATGCCCAGGACCTTGCCGACAACACCATTGCGCTTGAGCGACAATGCCAGTGAGCCGCCGATCAGACCGACGCCGACCACGGCCAGAACCGGAATCCGAAGTGGCGGCAGCACAGCCGCTGCACTCTCGCTGGCCTTGATTGCCATCACTTGCCCTGCACCTCTTTGAGCGCGCTGATGAACTTGGCGTTCTCCTCGGGCAGCCCGATAGACACGCGCAGATGCTCGGGCAGGCCGTCGCCGACAACCGGTCGCACGATCACGCCACGCTGTAGCAGTGCTGTATTTACTGCAGCAGCATCACCCACTCGCAGCAGAATGAAGTTGCCGAAGCTGGGGACAAATTCCAGTCCCATTTCTGCAAACTGGGCCGACAGCCAGCGCTTGCCGTCACGGTTCAACTCGTAGGTTTTTTCAAGAAACGCTGCGTCCTTGAGCGCCGCGACCGCAGCCACCTGGGCCAGCAAATTCACATTGAACGGCTGGCGAACGCGATTTAAGTAGTCGGTCATTTCCGGACGGGCAATGGCAAACCCCATGCGCATGCCTGCCAGGCCATAGGCCTTGGAAAACGTACGGACCACGATAATGTTGGAAAAATCTCTTACCAGCTGGGCGCTGTCAAACCGCAACTGCGGATCCAGATACTCGTTATACGCTTCGTCCAGCACCACAGTGACGCGATTGCCGTGGGCTGCATGCACTTTTTCAACAAAACTGCGGATCACATCGCCGCTATGGAAGGTGCCTGTAGGATTATTTGGATTGGCAATAAAGACCAGACGCGTATCGTCGCCAATGGCTTCGAACATGGCCTGCAGATCGTGGCCGAAACTAGCCGCCGGCACTTTAATATGGGTGGCGCCGCGCGCCTGCGTTGCCAACTGGTACACAATGAATGCGTGTTCGGCATAAACACAGGATGCCTGCTGGTCCAAAATGGCCAGTGAAATAATTTCCAGCAGGTCGTTGGAACCATTTCCCACCGTCAGCCAATTGGCGGGGACCTGGTAATGCTCAGCCAGCGCCTGTTTGAGTGCAAAGGCATTGGGGTCGGGATAGCGACCCAGCGCCTGCCCTGGCACGCTGTCAAGAAATGTGCTGATCGCCTGACGCACGGAGTCGGACATGCCGAGCGGGTTTTCGTTGGATGCCAGTTTGACAATACTAGCAGGATCAAGCCCGTATTCACGCGCCAGATCCTCGATGGGCTTGCCTGCCTGGTATGGCATCATCGCATCGACATTACTGGATATACCGAACCCACTGGCTATACCGGACATTCAAATCACCTTCTATTGCATTGGGTAGGAACCCAGAATTTTGAAAAATGCGGACTGCTGTTTCAGTTCTTCCAGCGCCCGCGCCACGTTCTCGTCAGAGCAGTGGCCTAGCACGTCGACGTAAAAATAATATTCCCACTGGCCCGTGCGCGCCGGCCGGGATTCGAAACGAGTCATTGACACGCCATTGCGCGCAAAGGGGCTGATCATCTCGTATACTGCGCCAACGCGATTGGGCACTGCAAAAATCAGGCTGGTCTGATCGCGTCCGCTGGGCGCCGTTTCGATATTGCCGATGGCCAGAAATCGCGTCTTATTATTAGCGTCATCCTGGATACCGGAAGCGACAAGCCCAAGATTCCAGAAGACAGCCGCTGTTTCGCCGGCAATTGCCGCAACGCTTTCCTCCTGAGCGGCATGTTTGGCCGCCTCGGAATTGCTGGCTGCCGGCACGATCTCAAGCGTCGGGTGATGTTGCGATATCCATTTCTGGCACTGCGCCAACGCCTGCGGATGCGCCATGATGCTTTTGACGCCGTCCATGGTGCCATGCTGGCTCATCAGACAGTGACGGATGGGAATGGAACGAACCCCATGCACCTTGACGGTAGAGTTAAGAAACAGATCCAGTGTCCTGTTGACGGCCCCTTCGGTGGAGTTTTCAACCGGTACCATGCCGACATCGGCCTGTCCGGCCTCGACGGCACGGAACACCTCATCAAAAGATGGGCACGGCAGCGCGTGAACCGAATGGCCGTAGAACTCCATGGCAGCCTGCTCGGAAAATGACCCTTCCGGACCAAGATAGGCCACCGTCAGCCCTTTTTCCAGGCCCCGGCAAACCGAGATAATTTCCGCCCAGACGGCCCGCACACCGGTTTCGGTAAAGATACCGTAGCGATTGAGCTCCTGAAGGCGCCGGATGACCTGAGCCTCACGCTCGGGCTTGAGCACGGCGCTGTCGGCCTGATGCTCGTACTTGACCCGGCCTACGTCGATTGCCGTTTGTGCCCGCTGATTAAGCAGGTCAAGAATATCGCGGTCAATCTGATCAATTTTGTCGCGCAGCGGTTTGAGCGCATCCTGTAGTGAATTATCCATGTGTGCGCTCGAACTCTTTCATAAAGTCTATGAGTGTTGCAACGCCTTCCATAGGCATCGCATTATAGATGGATGCACGCACACCGCCGACGGACTTGTGTCCTTTGAGTGCCAGCAGGTGATGTTGCGCAGCTTGTTTCAGAAACTGGGCTGTCAGCTCCTCGTTGACCAGCGTAAATGGCACATTCATGCGGGAACGGAAGGCCGGCTGTATTGGATTGGCGTAAAAATCGCTGCTGTTTATCTGGGCATACAGGGCCTGCGATTTGGCCAGATTGTGTTTTTCGATCTCGGTCAGCCCGCCCAATTGGAGCAACCATTTGAACACCAGCCCGCAAATATAAATGCCGTAGCTCGGTGGCGTGTTGTAACGGGAGCGCTCTTTTGCCACGTTCACATAATCAAAGGCCGACGGCGTGCATGCGAGCGCGTGACCCAGCATATCTCTGCGCACAATCACCATGGTGACGCCCGCGGGGCCCGCATTTTTCTGCGCACCGGCATACACCATGCCGGTTCGGGAAACATCCAGCGGGCGGGACAGGAAATGCGATGAGGCATCAAGCACCAGTGGCACATCGGGCGCACCCAATGCCTGCATGTCGGGCATTTGGGCTATTTCCAGGCCGCCAATCGTTTCATTGCTGCAATAGTGCAAATAAGAAGCATCGGGCTGCACGTGCCAGGAATCAAGCGGCGGCACCCAGCTCCAGGCTCCATATGTGACACCATCGATCTGCCGCTCTGTATCGGCAGCAGCAGCCACCCGCGCATTGCCATAGCGTTGCGCCTCTTTATGTGACTTGACTGACCAGCTACCAGTAAGGACGTAATCGGCATTCTTGGACGGATTGCGCGCAATCAGGTTCATCGGAACAATGGCATTTTCTGCCGTGGCGCCACCCTGCATGAAAATCACGGCATAATCGTCGGAGATGCCCAACAGGGTACGCAGATCGTCTTCAGCCTCGTCGCAGATTTGCGTAAATTCGGCGCCCCGGTGACTCATTTCCATGACCGACATGCCACTGCCGCGCCAGTCGAGCATTTCGGCAGCGGCCTGCTCCAGAACAGGCTTGGGCAGGACAGCCGGCCCGGCCGAAAAATTCCAAAATTGCGTACCCATTGTTTACCCTAAAATTAAGGTGATTTACTCTGAAAAAATCAGGCCTCTGTATCGGTATCCGGTGTCGCCGAGCCGGGCGCATCACCCGATGGCTGGTTACTGCCATCGTCTTGCGAATCCGGCAGCCCGGTGGCAGGCAGCTGAGCTGCGTCAGCGTCAGCCTCATCGGCATCAACATCCGCATCGCTTTCCACGACGCGTCGTACGCCGGACAAGCTGCTGCCATCATCGACACTGATCAACGTGACACCCTGTGTCGCACGGCCCATTTCCCGCACTTCCGAGACTCGGGTACGAACCAGGACACCAGCAGTAGTGATCAGCATGATTTCGTCTGATGGGTTCACCAGAACAGCACCCACGACCTTGCCGTTGCGGGCGCTGGTCTGGATGGCGATCATGCCCTTGGTGCCACGGCCGTGGCGCGTATATTCCGAAATAGAGGTACGCTTGCCGTAACCATTTTCGGTTGCGGTCAGCACGCTTTGTGACTCGTCACCGGCCACCAGCAGCGAAATAACCTGCTGATCGCCGTCCAGATTCATACCGCGCACGCCACGCGCAGTACGGCCCATTGGACGCACGTCATTTTCGTCAAAACGTACAGCCTTACCGGCATCGGAGAACAACATGACGTCGTGCTCGCCGTCAGTCAGATCGGCACCGATCAGATAATCGCCTTCGTCCAGGGCCACGGCGATAATGCCTGCCTTGCGCGGATTGGAAAAATCGGACAGTGGGGTTTTCTTGACTGTGCCGCGAGAAGTTGCCATAAACACAAAGCTTGTGTCGGAAAACTCGCGCACCGGCAGGACAACCGTGATTTTTTCGCCGTCTATCAGCGGGAACATATTAACGATCGGGCGTCCGCGGGAACCGCGTGTGCCCTGAGGCACTTCCCAGACCTTGAGCCAGTACACCCGCCCGCGGTCAGAGAAACACAATAGAAAATCGTGCGTGTTCGCGATAAACAACTGATCAATCCAGTCGTCTTCTTTCATGGCCGTCGCCTGCTTGCCGCGACCGCCCCGCTTCTGGGCGCGGTATTCGGACAATGGCTGGCTTTTAATATAACCGCTATTGGATAGCGTAACCACCATGTCTGCAGGAGTAATCAGGTCTTCCGTATCCAGCTCGGTCGCATTCATGACCACTTCGGAGCGCCGTACATCTTTGGCATTGGTTGAGAACTCGGCCTTGATGGCAACCAGCTCGTCAGAAATAATCGCGGTAATCCGCTCGGGTTTGGCCAGGATATCCAGCAAATCGGAAATGGTGTCCATGATGCCACGGTATTCATTAACGATTTTGTCCTGCTCCAGCCCGGTCAGGCGTTGCAGACGCATATTCAGGATTTCCTGTGCCTGGACGTCGCTTAGACGATACAGCCCATCTTCCTGCAACCCGAAAATATCGGCCAGGGTGTCCGGACGATAGGCGGCACTGCCGCCCAGTACGCTGCCATCGTCTGCCCGTTGCAGCAATTCGCGCACCAGCGAAGAATCCCAGTTGCGCGCCATCAGTTCCTGTCTGGCGACAGGCGGCGTAGGCGCACCCTTGATGATTGCGATGAATTCATCGATATTGGCCAGCGCAACGGCCAGGCCTTCCAGCAAATGTCCACGCTCGCGCGCCTTGCGCAACTGAAATACCGTACGACGCGTGACCACTTCCCGGCGATGGCTGAGAAAGTACTCGACCATCTGCTTCAGATTAAGCAGTCGCGGCTGCCCTTCCACCAGCGCAACCATGTTGATACCAAAGGTATCCTGCAATTGCGTGTGCTTGAACAGATTGTTCAGAATGACCTCGGGGACTTCGCCGCGCTTCAGTTCAATGACCAGGCGCATGCCGTCCTTGTCAGACTCATCGCGGATATCCGAGATACCCTCGATTTTCTTTTCATTGACCAGCTCTGCAATGCGCTCCTGCAGCGTCTTTTTATTGACCTGGTATGGCAGCTCATCAACAATGATGGACTGACGATTGCCCTTTTCCATGTCTTCGAAATGGGTTTTGGCCCGCATGACCACACGCCCGCGTCCTGTACGGTAGCCTTCGCGTACCCCGGTCATACCGTAGATAATACCGCCGGTAGGGAAATCGGGAGCAGGAATCAGTTCGATCAGTTCATCCAGGGTGCAACCCGGGTTGCGCAGGCAATACAGGCAGCCGTCGATGACTTCGCTCAAGTTGTGCGGAGGTATATTGGTTGCCATGCCGACGGCAATACCCGAGCTGCCGTTGATCAGCAGATTCGGTACGCGTGAAGGCAGCAACAGCGGTTCCTGCTCACTGCCATCGTAGTTCGGACCAAAATCGACCGTTTCCTGATCGATATCGGCCAGCAGCTCATGCGCAATTTTGGCCAGGCGGATTTCGGTATAACGCATGGCAGCAGCACTGTCGCCATCGACTGACCCGAAGTTACCCTGCCCGTCTACCAGCATATAGCGCAGTGAGAAGCTTTGCGCCATACGGACGATGGTGTCATACACTGCCTGGTCACCGTGGGGATGGTACTTACCGATAACGTCACCGACAATACGAGCGGATTTCTTGTAGGCCCGGTTCCAGTCGTTGTTCAGCTCGTGCATGGCAAACAACACCCGGCGGTGCACCGGTTTTAGCCCGTCCCTGACATCGGGAAGCGCCCGGCCGACAATTACGCTCATGGCGTAATCAAGATAGCTTCGGCGCATTTCCTCTTCTAGCGATATTGGCAGGGTTTCCCTGGCAAAAGAATCCATAGTACTCATAACTTATTTTGATGTGATACAAACGTCAGAAAATCCGGCAGGCGTTTTCCGGTCTCGCACGCGGGGCGAATCCGTCATTCTATCATTGTTACAGCCTGTTCAGCGCACCAAAAAGCGCGTAATGCGAACATTTATGGTCGATTTATATATTTGAGACTTTACTTTAAGTATTGGGCTTTAATTTTTCATTTCTTTCAGGTGCTTGCTTCGAACTACGGGCTTTTGCAGCAAATTTGAAACAGGGTTTGTGGTTGAAATCCAACAAATTTGGCGCATAAGAGACAATATTGGAAAGTTCCCTTAAAAATGTAGGACTTAGTCTCGGCAAAGACTTCAAAAATCGCTTAAGATTGAACCACGAACAAGGGAAAACTAGTGCAACCCTTTGAATCCATATCCAAGCGTTGCTATACTGACCCTGAATTTCAATCTGCGGCGGGTTTCGCTGCGAGTCAACTTTTAGCTATCAAGCTCAACGAGGAGAAACATGAACAAACCCTCTAAATTCGCATTGGCATTCGCCGTTGTTGCAGCCGCAACGTCAGGTGTAGCATCAGCGCAAACCGTCGATAACTGGGTTAATCCATACGGTCTGGTCTGGATGAACGGCACGAATGAACACTGCTGGCGCGACAATTTCTGGACACCCGCAACCGCAGCTCAAGGTTGTGGCGCTCCTCAAGCTGAAGTCGTTGCCAACAAAGTAACCTTCAACGCTGATACATTCTTCGACTTCGACAAAGCAACACTTAAACCAGAAGGCCGTAACATTCTGGATCAAGTTGCCCAGCAAGTTACTCAATTGAACCTGGAATCTCTGATCGCTACTGGTCACACCGATTCTGTTGGTACCAATGCATACAACCAGAAACTGTCTGAGCGCCGTGCTGCTTCAGTCAAGAACTACCTGATCTCCCGTGGTGTTCCTGCTGACCAGATCATTGCTTCCGGCCGTGGCGAAACACAACCAGTTGCCTCAAACACAACCCGCGAAGGCCGTGCTAAAAACCGTCGCGTAGAGATCGAAATCGTAGGTACACGCCGCTAATTTTCAGCGTCTCCTGCAAAAAGGCTCCTAGTAGCAGTAAAAAGGGCTCCTGTAAGGAGCCTTTTTTACGTCTGTCAGGACCCATTCCAGGCGTACTGTCTGGGGCGGACTGGCCGGGCTTGCTGCCCCATCCGCCGCCAGTGGTGTAAAATGCGGCTATCACTATCCTATACACACCATACAACCGCCCACCACTGCTTATGTCACAGACCAGCACGCCCTCTTCCCTGCCCGTCAATGCCAGTCAGGCCGAACTGGATAAATTTGGCGATCTTGCGGCAAAATGGTGGGACCCC
The DNA here is from genome assembly GCF_014897675.1 of Advenella sp. FME57. Lineage (GTDB taxonomy): Bacteria > Pseudomonadota > Gammaproteobacteria > Burkholderiales > Burkholderiaceae_B > Advenella. The sequence goes on from NZ_JABUXU010000001.1 coordinate 429,089, forward strand.
ACCAGCGAATTCAAGCCCTTGCATGCGATCAACCCGTTGCGCCTGGAATGGATCTCGTCTCTGGCCGGCGGCCTGGAGGGCAAGACCATCATTGATGTCGGCTGCGGCGGCGGCATTCTCGCCGAAAGCATGGCTGCCAGCGGCGCTTCGGTCACCGGCATCGATCTGGCGCAAAAGTCCCTGAATGTGGCCCGGCTTCATGGCCTGGAAAGCGGCGTGCAGGTGGAGTACTGCAACATCAGCGCAGAGCAGATCGCCAGCGAGCGGCCCGCGCAATACGACGTCGTGACCTGCATGGAAATGCTGGAACATGTGCCTGACCCAGGCTCCATTGTCCGGGCCTGCGCCACCCTGGTCAAACCGGGCGGACTGGTCTTTTTTTCCACGCTGAACCGCAATTTCAAATCGTTTCTGTTTGCCATCGTCGGCGCCGAGTACGTGCTTAACCTGCTTCCACGCAATACGCACACTCACAGCAGCTTTATCCGCCCGAGCGAGCTGGCGACCAGCGCCCGCGCAGCGGGACTTGAGCCCATGTCGATGAAAGGCATGCAATATAACCCTATTACCGATGTCTACTCCCTGAGCAATGACACATCGGTCAACTATCTGATGGCGACCTACAAATGATCACCACTGTGCTTTTCGACTTTGACGGTACGCTGGCCGACAGCGCCCCTGACCTGGCGCACGCTGCAAATCTGCAGCGCCAGTATCGGGGAATGGCGCCACTGCCATATGAGATGCTACGCTGTGTCGCATCCCAGGGCGCGCGCGGGCTGCTGCGGGTGGCATTGGCGCTTACCCCGGACGACGAAGACTACGAACCGACGCGCTTGCGGTTTCTCGAAGACTACCGTGCCTGCATGACCCGCAACACCACGCTTTTTCCGGGTATTGAGCAGTTATTCGGCAAGCTGGAAAATTCAGGCCTGCGCTGGGGTATCGTGACCAACAAGGCCGAAGCGCTGTCGCTGCCAATGTTCGATTATCTGCAATTGACCGATCGTAGCGCAGCCAATGTCTGTGGTGATACGCTTGCACATTCCAAACCGCACCCGGCGCCGCTGCTGCACGCCGCAAAACTGGCCGGGGTTGCACCCGAAACCTGTATCTATGTAGGTGATGACGAACGTGATATCATCGCAGGCAAGGCAGCTGGCATGCCAACCGTTGCCGCCGCTTATGGCTATTGTGTGGATGCCAATGAAGTAAAGGCCTGGGATGCTGACCAAATTGCACTACTGCCCGAAGATGTGTGGGATGCCGTCGTAAAAATCAAAGAACAGGCAAGTATAGGAAAATCATGAAACTGAGCACGTTTATACGGGCCACGGTGATGGCCACGGCGGGATTGCTGCTATCGGCCTGTGCCTCGTTCAGCAATGGCGGCATTGAGAATCCGGGCGGCGGCATTGCCGTTGACACCAGCGGACTGCCAGTGACACAGCGCAGCGTGACCACCCCGAGCAACTGGAATGAACTTATCGGGCAGATCCGTGCCTCCGATACGCAAAATCTGGGGATCCAGGTCAACCGCGTGCGCGATGGAAGCCTGCGCGTGATTTTACCCGGAGGAACGACCTTTCGTGGCGGCAGCGCGCGCCTGAACAACAAGATGAAGCCGGTGCTCAACGCGGTGGCAGGCGCATTTGACCAGTCGCCCTACTTGCGCATCAAGGTAGTCGGACACTCAGACTCTCAGGGAGACTCGGTTACCAATCAGACACTGTCGATCACTCGGGCCACGTCCGTGGCCAATTATCTTATTCAACGCAATGTGAAAAGTGTGCTGATCGAGCTCGAAGGCCGGGGATCAATTGACCCGCTAATGAGCAATACGACGGCGCAGGGACGCGCCGTAAATCGGCGGGTTGAACTTTATCTTTACGAAATCCGCTAGAGAGCAGTCCTCTGGTATGACGGGATGCGGTGGTGCCGGCAATGTGTCGCTGCCCCGTGACAGCCAACACCACAGCACAAATTTGCCACGCAATGAAAAAGGGAGCCGAAGCTCCCTTTTTTATCCGTTCTGTTGCCAAGTGGATAAAGCTCCTAGCTAGCCAGTATTAGGCTGCTAATGCGTAACTTTCGTCATTTGCATTTAAAGGTTTTGCTTGATTTACGGTCATCGCCTACCGGCTGCCGATCTTCCTATCTTTTCCTGTCGAAACCATGGCGTCCCCATCAGCAGCATACTTGAACCCGACTTGCGGATGCAGCAGCAAATGCACTAACACAAATACGCTGTTGGTGGAGACGGCGGGAGTCGAACCCGCGTCCAGAAAACATTCAGTCAACCAGATATACAGCTTAGATTACATAATACCACAAACTGTGGGCAATTCACAATACTACAAGCACTAGAAAAGCTATTGCATTTCAACAGGTTACTCCTGATCATCCCGCAGCAGCCGGTGCCACCCATCGACGCCCAGCTCCTGGACCACCGCGACATTGCGCTGGAAAATCACACTGGCATCCGGGTACTGCTCCGCCGCCTTATCCAGGCTGTCTTCGCGCAACAGATGCAAAATGGGATACGGCGCACGGTTGGTATAGTTGCTCAGATCGTCCGGCTCGGTATTGGCGAACTGGTAAAAAGGATGAAAACTGGCAAGCTGTATTTCACCGACCAGTTCCAGTTCATCGAGCACCGCTTCGGCAATATCCAGATAGTCGTTAAAATCGCTGAACTGCTCGAACATACAGGGCACGACCAACAATGTGGTATCTGTCTGCTGCGCCGGCGTGTTCGCCAACCACCGCAACTCCTCGTAAAGCTGGGTCGTTAACGCGTGCCTGTCCTGCGCCTGGCAAATGGCGATGCGCACCTGGTCTTTCACATAGACGCTTTTGGCGAAAGGACAAAGATTGAGGCCGATGACCGCTTTTTCAAGCCAGCGGCGCACACGATTTTCGATCTGGCTGATATCGTTCATACAAAAAAGAATTCCGGGAGTGGCGTCATAAGCACCGACTAGTGCAGGAAAAGTGTTCAAGGGATGCCCATTTACCCAACGGCTGCACTGGGGCCGCCCAAGCTTGCGTAACTTGCTAAAATAGCCGGTTTACTTGGCATTATTCCGGGCAATGGCTTGCGGAGCACTTACTCATGACAGATACTAGCACAAACGCGCTTTTCATTATTACCAGCGCCACCAACGCGCCTTATGCTGGCAGCGCAGACCAGCAGCAAGCCGGCGATCCGGCCGGCAACGGCACATCGGGCGGCCGTGCCCACGGTAACGGCCAGCCACATGCCACCGGCAACCAGCCGGCGCAACGCTATGACAACCTGCTGGCCACGATCAGCAGCATTAATACCCACGCGCCCGGCTCGCGCATTGCGCTCGTGGAGTATTCTGCCTATCCCTTGTCCCAGCCACAGCATGATGCCTTGATCGAGCAAGTGGACTATCTCATGAGTTACGCGGCCAACGAACAGATTCAGGGCTTTGATCGCAATCTGGGCAGCAATCAGGCGATTGCCGCCTTCAGTGAACTGACTTGCCTGCTGTGGTTTCTGCAAGTCGGGCAACACCATGACCTGTACAAACCATTCAAAAGAGTATTCAAAATGTCACCTGGCATACAGCTGGTGTCAGCCCCAACCGATACCGTGCACTTTGCCGACAGCGCCCAGGGGCGCTACGTGTTTCCCAACGCAACACTGGCCGCCAATGCAGCCGGTGCGCTGGCGCTGCAGTTTTCCAATGGCTACTGGAGCATGGATACAGCGCTGGTGCCGTCTTTTATTGCTTTATTGCAGGAGATGCTCGAGTCCATGCATAAGCTTAACCAGCAGGGACAAGCGGTCTTTATCGAGAGCATGCTTTACAAATTTATTGACGCGAGCAAGATTTTCTATGATCTGAAGCCGGCTGTTGCAGGTCACTCCTCAAGATAGGAAATGACCGTCCTTGGCGCCCTCGCATAGCGCGTCCACAGTAGCGTCAACACCCTGCTGCCAGCAGGGCAACGACAGGCCGAAGGCTCCAGCCAGCTTGCCGGTGTCCAGCCTGCTATTCAAAGGCCGTCGCGCAGGGCTGCTGTATTCCAACGTACTGACTGGCACGACGCGATCAAGCGCCAGATCCAGCCCGTTAGTCCGCATGCGTGCAAAAATATGGCAGGCATAGTCGAACCAGCTGGTCTGTCCGCTGGCGGCCAAATGATATAAACCGTCTTCAATGGCTGCAGGATGGCGACGATATTTATCAATTGCCGCTGCAGTAATATCGGCAATCAGGCATGCACTGGTCGGCGCGCCGATCTGATCGTTCACCACACGCACGCAATAACGGCTCATGCCCATTTGCATCATCTGCTGCAGAAAGCCCCGGCCCTGACGGCTATATACCCAACTGGTGCGAAAGATCAGGTGCCTGCAGCCACTGCGGGCAATAGCCTGGTCTGCGGCCAGTTTGCTGCGTCCATAAATATTGGCCGGCCGGGCAATATCGGTCTCGGCCCAAGGCCGTGTTCCCGTGCCGTCAAAAACATAGTCAGTGGAGTAGTGAATCAACAGGGCGCCACATTGGGCCGCCGCCTGTGCCAACGCAGCCGGCGCTTCGGTGTTCACCAACATGGCGGTGGTCTGATTTTGCTCGGCCTCATCAACTGCCGTGTAGGCGGCCGCATTAACAATCACATCGGGCGACAGGGCAAGCGTGTGCTCGAACAATTGTGCCGGATCCAGGAAATCAGCTTGCCACAACCCATGCGGGCTGACACGCTCGACCGCAACTGCCCTCAGCCCGGACCCGTGCTGAGGCCTGCCAGGCGCGATAACCTGTCCTGACCGCGCCAGCGCCGATTGCAAGGCCCGCCCCACTTGACCTGTTTTCCCGAAAAGCACAATTTTCATTGTAGAGTCACCTTTGTCACCCACCCATCGTATTGCCCGTTGCCAATCCTGGCACCTGCTGCCGCTGTTGTGCCTGGTGCAGCAAGCCGCCGAGCCTCGTTATCGCACTGCGACTGCCATATGGACTGCGGCTACTGCATTTCACTCCGGGTCATTGAATAATTTGCCAGTATGGCGCCGAAAAAAATTACTCACATCGTCAACAATCAGGAACACTGCAGGGATCACCAGCAGGCTTAGAAACGTGGACGTGATCAGGCCGCCCAGCACCGCGATGGCCATGGGTGAACGAAAGGCCGGGTCTGCAGAGCCCCAGCCGACCGCCAACGGAACCATGCCAGCGCCCATGGCAAGGGTAGTCATCAAAATCGGCCGTGCCCGTTTGTGGCAGGCGTCCCGAAGCGCTTCCAGGCGCGTCATGCCCTTTTCTTTGATCGCCAGAATGGCATATTCGACCAACAAAATCGAGTTCTTTGTCGCGATACCCATGAGCATGATCAGGCCGATCAGCGACGGCATGGAAAAACTCTTGTCGGCCAACAGCAGCCCCACGAACGCACCGCCCAGCGATAGCGGCAACGCAGCCAGGATAGTCAAAGGCTGAAGAAACTGCTTGAAAAGCAGCACCAGGACAATATAAATGCAGACAATCCCAATGACAATCGCCAGCCCAAAACTCTGGAACAACTCTTCCATAACCTCTGCATCGCCGATATCGATGACTGACACGCTGGCGGGCAACGCTTTCATGGCAGGCAATTGCCTGACCTGCTTGACAACATCGCCCAGCGCTACCCCTGAAAGCTCAATTTCAAACGTAATATTGCGGGCTCTGTCATAGCGATTAATGACCGCCGGGCCGCCACCCAGACGCACATCGGCCACGCTGCTCAGCGGCACGGGCCCGTTTGCGCCAGGCACACGCAAATTCTCGATAAAGTCCAGGTCTTTGATTGCCCATTTTTCCAGCGCAACGACAATCGGGATCTGGCGCTGATCCAAATTGAGCTTGGACAATGCCACTTCGAAATCGCCGGCCGTGGCAACACGTAAGGTATCGGCCATCGCGGCACTGGTAACACCCAGTTGCGCCGCCTCATCGAAACGCGGATGCACTTCTATTTCCGGGCGTATCAGGCTGGCCGACGAGGAGATATTGCCCAGGCCCGCAATGGACTGCAGTTGCCGCCCAACCTGCAGCGCGGTCTGCATCAAGACGTCGGGTTGCTCGCTTGAGAGCACCAGCATATATTTCTCGCCGGAACCGCCCAGCCCCACTTTGAGGCGCACGCCAGGAACCACTTGCAGACGCCTGCGAATATCAGCCTCAATCTCCTGCTTTATCGGGCGCTCGTTACGCGGCTGCAGCAGCACGGTCAGCGTGGCCTTGCGCTCTTCCTGGGTCTGCCCGCCGGCAAACGGGTCGCCTCCCGCCGCTCCGCCACCGATACTGGTATACACCGAGAGCACCGACGGATTTTCCATGACCAGCTGGCGCACCTGCTCGGCCGTCTTCTCGGTTTGTACCAACGACGTGCCCGGCTGCATTTCCACATAGACCTGGGTCTGGGACAGATCATCGGCAGGCATGAAGCCCGTTGGCAGCAGCGGAATAATAACGATCGAACCAACAAAGAACAGCCCAGCGATCACTACGGTAACCCATCGATGACGCAGCGAGCGCTCCACCCACTTCATATAAAGCCTCATCCATCCCGGATCTTTGGGTGCCTGTTTCTTGCCTTTCAAAATGTAGGCACACATCATGGGCGTGAGCATGCGGGCAACAACCAGGGAGGCAAAGACGGCCATGGCGGCCGTCCAGCCAAATTGCTTGAAAAACTTGCCGGCAATACCGCTCATAAACGCCGTTGGCAAAAACACGGCAATCAGGGTAAAAGTGGTGGCCACGACGGCAAGGCCAATTTCATCGGCAGCCTCCATTGCGGCGCGGTAGGGAGATTTACCCGCCTGCAGGTGCCGCACGATATTCTCAACCTCGACAATCGCGTCATCCACCAAAATACCGACCACCAGCGACAAGGCCAGCAGCGTGACGCCATTGATCGTAAAGCCAAAAAAATACATACCAACAAACGCCGGTATGATGGACAAGGGCAAAGCGACGGCCGACACCAAGGTTGCCCGGATATCACGCAAAAACAGCCAAACGGCCAGCACCGCCAGCAGCGCGCCCTCGTACAGCATGTGCATCGCCCCGTCGTATTCAGACTGGACAGGCTCCACCATATCGAATGCAGTCCGGAACGTCAGATCGGGATACTGGGCCTTGATCTGCTCCAGCGCCTGCATCACGCCTCGCCCGACGTCCACCTCCCCAGCTCCGCGACTGCGTGCCACTTCGAATGCCACAACAGGCTTGCCATCCAGAAATGCGGCAGTGACCGGATCGGCAAAACTGTCGCGGACGGTGGCTACTTCGCCCAGTGTAATGACTTTGCCGTTACTCAGCGGAATGCGCAGATCCTCAAGCTCTGCCGCGCTTTTTACAGCACCCAGCGTACGAATGGGCTGTTTCTGAAGACCCAGCTCAGCCTTACCCCCCGACTGCTCCTGCTGCACCGATTTAAGCTGCCTGGAGACATCGGCAACCGTCACCCCCAACCCCTGCAACAATACCGGGTCCATATCTACGCGAACCTGCCGGTCGCGTCCGCCAACCCGGCTGACCTTGCCAACGCCAGAGACAGTGAGCAGTTTGCGAGCAATGGTATTGTCCACAAGCCAGGACACATCCGTGACATCACGGCGCGTGGAGCTGACGGTGAATGCCAGGATCGGCAGCTGCGCCAGATCCAGTTTGGTTACGATGGGTTCCTCGGTGTTAGCTGGCAACTCATTGCGCACCGATGCAACCGATGAGCGCACGTCATCGACCGCTTCCTGTATCGGTTTTTCCAGTTCAAACTGCGCAGTAATGGTAGCGACGCCATCCTGCAAGGTGCTAAAGACATGGTCTATGCCCTGCACTGTTGCCAGGTTGTCCTCGATCTTGCGCGCAACATCATTCTCAAGCTGGCTGGGCGTCGCCCCCTCCAGGACGGTCGTGACAACCACGGTGGGCAGATCGATATCGGGAAAATTCTGGATTCGCATGGCATGAAACGAATACAGTCCCATCAGCGTCAGCAGCACGAATAACATGCATGCGGGCAACGGATTTTTTATCGACCAAGCAGAAACGTTCATGTTCAGTTCCCGGCGGGACTGGCTTTGGCTGCAGTCTGAGAATCCGGTGCGCTGCCCGGCGCTGATTCACGGATCTCGCCGGTGGCCGGCGGCTGCGTAGCCGCTTCGACCACCCGCACCGTATCCTGGTCATTCAGAAACGCCGCGCCTTGGGTCACAACCCTGTCCCCGTCGCGCAGGCCCGCTGTGACCTCTATCGTATTGTTGGCAGCGCCACCGATTTGCACCTTGGTCTGCGCGACCTTGTTATCGTTCTCAAGCACAAAGACAAAATTGAATCCGTCGCGCAGCACCAGCGCCTGACGTGGTACGGTCAGCCCCTGTTTGGGTGCCAGTTCGAAACGGCCGCGCAGGAACATGCCCGCCCGCAATTGCGGGTCGGATGCCAGATCAACGTAAACAATGCCCTGGCGCGTCTGCTCATCCAGCGTGGGCCCGATCTGCCTCACCTTACCCGCCACCTTTCGGTCATTTGGCAAAACAACCTGCACCGGCATCCCTTCGCTAACCTGCATGAGATTGCGCATACCCAGTTGGGCCTGCCACTCCAGGCGGTTATCGACAACCAGATGAAAAATTTCCTGCCCAGGGTTGACGACAGCACCGATGACTGCATTACGTACAGAGATGACGCCATCGGAGGGCGCCAGCAATTTCGTATAAGAGCTGCGTTGTACCTGGGTTTGCAGCGCCGCTTTGGCCGCAGTTACGTCTGCCATGGCGTTTTTCTCACCCGACAGGGCCTGATCGACTTCGGATTGACTAATAGCGCCGCTGCCGCGGATTTTTCGGATACGGTCCGCATTGCGCTTGGCCGTATCCAGTGAAGCCTGGGCCTGCCGCAGGCGCGCCTCGGCCTGGGTCAGATCGCCGCGACTGGAGGTGTCTTCAAACTCGGCCAGCATCTGCCCAGCTTTCACCCGGTCGCCCACGTCGGCGTACAGGGCTTTGAGCCGAAGACCGTTAGTCTGGGCACTGACGCTGGCGTCATGCCAGGCGCGAATATTGCCGGTTGCCCAGAAACCTGGGGTGATCAGTGCGGCATTGACCGTATGGACCGTCACGGTCAGCGCGGGGCGTGTAGATGGTTCCTGGGCGTGAGCCACGTCCGGGGAAAAGGCATTCAACATAGCCACGATGAATGCGCACTGCATCAGCTTTGTAAACGGAATCAGCACGGGTATCTGCCTGCTCGATTGCAAAAACAAACATATCGTACGGGTAAATGCGATATGTCTGTCTGCGCGAGTTGTGAATCGTTGTAACCGGATGCGCCGCAGGATTACTTCTGTTTTGCCAGATCCGCCACGATGTTGGCTGCTTCCTTGATAGCAATATCCAGGCTCTCCTTGCGTTTTTTCTCATCCGCAAGCTCCTGGGTCAGGTTGCCTTCCCCTGCCGCCAGGCCATCATCAAGGCGGAACGAATTAACATCGGATTCACCCAGTTTTTTACGGCGCTCTTCAAACTGTGATTGCTCCATGGACATTTTTTCGCGCTCTTCCAAACGCGTGGCATAACGCAGTGAAATAACTTTCTTATCGGACGTCTTGCGGGCGTATGCCAGTTCGTCAAGCAACAGCTTCCAGTTATCCGATTGCTGCGTACGCTGCTCGTGCATGGTTTTGAGCGGCCCGATTTTTTCTGCAAGCGAATCGTATCCGCTGTACTTGGTCGGGGCGATCTTGCTCCACGGCATGGCGTTCTCGTAGCTGGACTCGCCCAACTCGGTCGGGTCAAAGGCCGATGGAAACACGATATCGGGCACGACACCCTTTTCCTGCGTGGAGCTGCCATTGACGCGGAAAAATTTCTGGATGGTCCATTTGAGCGAACCCAGCTCCTCGCCTTCATGTCGGCGCAGGAATTCATCCAGGCCACGAATGGTCTGTACGGAACCTTTACCCCACGTTGGGTCGCCAATGACGACACCGCGGCCATAGTCCTGGATCACAGCGGCAAAAATTTCCGATGCAGAAGCCGAAATGCGATTGACCATAACCCCTACCGGTTTGTTCCACACGATTTTGCCCGTTGCACTGCGAACATTGGACGTGGTTCCCTCGGCAGTGCTGACCTGCACAATCGGATTGGGGCCACCCAGAAACAGGCCACTCAGGTTAGCCGCTTCGCTCAGCGAGCCGCCACCGTTGTTACGCAGATCCAGCAGAACGCCATCCACGCCTTCCTTTTCAAGTTTTTCAAGAATCACACGGACATCACGGGTCACGCTTTTGTAATTGCTTTCGCCCCGCGCTTTCGCATCAAAATCTTCATAGAAGCTGGGGATCGTGATGATGCCGACCTTGCGCTTGTCCCCCTCGGCGCCCGCTTCATAGATTCGATAGCGAGCTGCCTGATCTTCCATTGTTACTCTCTGACGAACGATGGAAACAGTGGTGTGCTTGCCTTCCATACCCCTTTCGGCCGGAATGATCTCGATACGCACGGTTGTGCCGCGCTTGCCGCGGATCAGCTTGACGATGTCATCCAGGCGCCAATCGACCACGTCTTCCATGGGACCCGATTCGCCCTGGCCAACGGCCACAATGCGGTCACCGGGATTGAGCTTGCCGGATTTGGCTGCCGGGCCGCCCGGCACCACCTCACGGATCTGTCCGTATTCATCGCGTTTTTGCAAGACGGCGCCAATGCCCTCAACCGACAGGCTGATTTGTACGTCGAAATTTTTTGCAGAGCTGGGGCTGTAATATGACGTATGTGGATCGGTACTGTTTCCGTAGGCATTGAGGAACATCTCGGCAACGTCTTCGCCGTTCATGCGCATGATCTGGTTGCGATTGTTTATATAGCGCTTTTTGAGTTTCTCGACAATGACGCTGTCTTTACTGCCGGCCAGTTTCAAACGCAGATAATCATTCTTGATCCGCTTGCGCCACAAATCGTTGATCTGCTCTTCGGAATTTGCCCATTCGGCTTTCTTGCGATCCAGATTGAAGGACTCTTCAATGTCAAAGTCAAAAGGCTTATCCAGCAAGGCCAGAGCATGATCGAAGCGCTGTTCGACACGATCGCGATACTTTTCAAACATGGCAAACGCCGGCGCCAGACGACCGGTCATCAGCATGGTATGAATGTTCTGACGCACCGGTTCGAACTCGTCGATGTCCGACTTGAGCAAATACAGCTTTGCCGGATCCATCATTTTGAGGTATTCCTTGAACACCGCATGCGACATGTTTTCGTCCAGCGGCTTCTTGTCATACTCAAAGCGTGTCAGGATATTGGCCACGATAATGGCCGCCTTGGCCTGATCCACTGTTGGTTCCAGCGCTTTTTTCTCAGGCTTCTTCTGCGGGGCCGGCGCTTTAGAAGCATCGACCGAAGGGCTGCTGTTTTGAACCAGCAACTGATGCTGCGTGGATTGCGACTGCTCAAGCCGTTCGATACGGTTCAGCGCTTCTGAGTCGGCATATACACAGGCCGAAGTAGCCAGAAGTGCCAGAGCCGTTGCCAATACTTTCAACTTCATACAATGCAATCTCAACGAGTGAATAGGATAATGGATACTGATTCTAACGAACTGCGGTCAATTTTACCCATGTTTTTCGCCAAACACATGAAATCACAAACAAAATGGCACATACGTTAGAATTTGACTTCAATCCATTACACGATTTGATCATCATCAGGAGCCGTATTCATGCCTATCAGCCGCTTGCGCCGTTCTCAGTTTCGCTCACTGCAGCGGCTTACCATCTTATTGACAATTGGCATACCGGGCGCGGCGTTTGCGCAAAGCGGTGGCGATTTTGCTGCATGTATGCAAAAGCTGCAGCCACAGGCGGCACGCGCCGGTATTTCCGCGCAATCTTTTGCCCGGTTTACCCAGGGCGTCACGCCGGATATGAGCATTCTGGACAAGCTCAATTACCAGCCGGAATTTCGCCAGCCGATCTGGGACTACCTGGCTGGATTGGTCGACGAGCAACGGGTCAGCGAAGGCAAAAGTAACCTGACCGGCCATGCCGATGTATTGCGACGCGTCTCTGCACAATACGGTGTAGATCCCGCAACGGTCGTGGCGGTCTGGGGCGTGGAAAGCAACTTCGGACAGACACAGGGCAAATATCCGTTGGTGCAGGCGCTGGGCACGCTCAGCTGTTATGGACGTCGACAGGCTTATTTTCAAAAAGAATTTTTTGCCACGCTACGGATTCTGCAATCAGGCGATATCCAGCCACAACGCCTGGTCGGCTCCTGGGCAGGTGCTTTCGGGCACACACAATTTATGCCCTCTACGTTCGAGCGGCTGGCTGTGGATTTCGATGGTGACGGGCGCCGCGATCTGATGGACAACTCGGCCGATGCGCTGGCATCGACCGCCAACTTTCTTGCCAAGGGTGGCTGGCAAACTGGGCAGCCCTGGGGGTTCGAAGTGCGCCTGCCTGCGGGCATGAACACAGCGGGTGAAGGTCGGCGCAACAAAAAATCCATCTCGACATGGTCGGCTCGGGGCGTCACGACCATAGACCGCCAGCCGCTGGATGCGCGTGTTTCGGGCAACCAGAAAGCGGGCCTGCTGACGCCAGCAGGCGCCACCGGGCCGGCATTTCTGGTATTTCGCAATTTCGATGTGATTTATGGCTACAACGCTGCCGAAAGCTACGCCCTGGCCATTGCGCATCTGAGCGACCGGCTGCGCGGCGCGGGCCCCTTTGTCACCGCGTGGCCCACGGATGATCCCGGCCTGTCACGGGCTGACCGTGTAACGCTGCAAAAAGCCCTGCTGAACCGAGGCCATGCTATCGGCGAGCCAGACGGCCTGATTGGCAGCAAGACACGCGAGGCGATCAAAACGGAACAAAGCAGGCTCGGACTGACGCCGGACGGACGCGCCGGACAGAAAATCCTGCGTGCGTTGCAATAAAAGACTTGCGAAGCAAAAAAAATCCTGATATAGTTTCATGCTTCATTCAATCGCACTACAACCATGTCAGTTTTTGGGAACAGCGTCTGTTTGAATGAAACCTCATTTTTATGAGGTGAAAGCTGTGAGAATGGCTCTTTAGCTCAGTCGGTTAGAGCGACGGAATCATAATCCGCAGGTCCCCCGTTCGAATCGGGGAAGAGCCACCATTTACACAGTTTTAATCCGTAGATATATCAAATACTTAGGCCGCCTCTTACGCGGCCTTTTTATTTGTCACAATGGTGTTCTGTGCCAACCTTGACAAAAACATGACACCAGTTGCATGAACCGCCAAATGGTCTGCGTTCAAATGTGCATACTTCTTTACCATCTCAAGACTTTCCCACCCACCCATTTCTTTAAGAACAAATAATGGGGTTCCAGCCTGAACGTGCCAACTTGCCCGGGTATGCCTCAGGTCATGAAAGTGAAAGTCCTCAATATTGGCTTTCGTGAGAGCCAGCTTGAAGCATTTCCGATTGATGGCTGATGGATGCCCACCGGTATTGACGGGGTGACGCACGTCTTGCACCCTTCGCTATATGCCATGACACAGATCGGCGATCCTGACGAAATAAAACCGTCACGTTCAGAAAATTCCTGTGCGCATTACCAAGTCCTAATTATCTACTTGTTGCCAATTGGATGTTAATGGTGCAGCTGTGGGAACAATCACCCCTTTTCATTGCGACTGAATTACAGATCGCGATTTAACATCATTTGAAATACGTACACACATTTGAAAGAAAATTTTGCTTTGGTAGAGTACCGCCAAGCGCTGTATTGGATTGGCTATAGTTTATTTATTCATTTCTCGAAAGCTAAATGTAGTCGATCCGGAAAGTAGCATAATTGAGCATAAGTTAATAAATATTGAGTGTGATATTTTTTATCAATTCGAACAGCCTTTCATAGGTAGTACAAATAGCACATTGAAAAGGAAGCAGACTTGAATCACATGAACCGGCTATCAGCAATGCTTTGCGTCATAACGGTGGCATTTTCAGTCTCTATCGAAGCTCGCGAACTGACAACTGAAGATATTGGCTGGCTGAATCGGGTTACGTATTCTGTGAACCAGCAGGTACTGGTAGAGTATCAACGACTTGGGCGTGAAGCCTACCTTCAAAAGCAGTTAGCTGCGAACAGCGCTCAGCTGCCGCCTAAGGTGCTTACTGTATTTAATTCTGAATTCGTGCCGTTCGATGAACGAATGGGTGAAATTCTTGATTTGCGTGCAAAACGCAACAAAATTGGTGATGGCGACACGAAAGCGAATTTAGTTAAAGCCATTGCGGACAGTGGTAAAAAGTCTGTTTTTCAGGCCAGGAGCAGACATTTGATTCGCGCCATATACTCTCCTAATCAATTGCGAGAACAGCTAGTATGGTTTTGGCTGAATCATTTCAATGTATATGCACCGAAAGCTAATATACGCTGGCAAATTGGAGACTACGAAGACAAAGCGATTCGGCCTTATGCCTTGGGCAAATTCAGCGATTTGCTGAAGGCCACGTTGACACACCCAGCAATGCTGACATATTTGGACAACGCAAGGAGCCGCAAAGGCAAGATAAATGAAAACTACGCGAGAGAGCTACTTGAATTGCACACTCTGGGGGTTGACGCGGGTTATTCACAGAACGATGTAAAGGAGGTCGCGCGTATTTTGACCGGAGTTGGCGTAAATTACAAAAGCAGAGAGCCAAGATTGCCAGAAAATCGAGCAATGGGTTACATCAATGATCATGGATTCGAATTCAATCCAGCTCGACACGATTATGGTACGAAAAAAGTACTTGGTGTGTCATACAAAGGAACAGGCTGGGGAGAGGTAGAGCAACTGATTGAACAACTGAGCAAAAACCCTGCGACGGCCAAGCATGTCAGCAAAAAAATGGCGCAGTATTTTGTAGATGACAGTCCTTCTGAAACACTTATTAAAACAATGAGTGAAAAATTTCTCACATCGGATGGCAATATAGCTGCCACGCTTGCCGTGATGTTTGAAAGCAAGGAGTTTCTTGAGAGCCTAAAGTCCAAGTATCGCTCTCCTACGCAATTTGTTATTGCCGCTGTCAGACATGTATACGAGCGACAACTAATTGTAAATTATCTTCCTGTGATAAATTGGATATCCAGATTGTCCCAGCCTTTATATGGCTATGTAACCCCCAACGGATATTCCCTTGCAAGTAGCTCTTGGAACAGTTCAGGCCAACTGAGTCAGCGGTTTGAAATTGCTCGTGCCATAGCAGGCAAAGTCCCAAAGCTATTTACTGCACAAGAGGAGAAAGAAAAGCGGAAAGTCAAACCACCAATTTTTCAGAATTCAACTTTCAAGGCGGTTTATGCATCCCATCTTTCCCCGAACACGACCAAGGTACTGAGTAAAGCTCAAAACATACCACTATGGAATACGTTGTTCCTGTCTTCTCCAGAGTGGCAAAACAGAGAGGTAAAGAAATGAAGCGTCGTGAATTTATTACTGCGTCCCTACTGATGCCGCTATGGGTCAACAGTTCAGCCGTATGGTCCGCAGGAAAAACCGATGTACGTTTTCTCTTCGTATTTTTAAGAGGAGCCTACGACTCCAGCAGCCTGTTAATCCCGTATACATCGGATTACTATTATGAGGCACGTCCAAAGCTAGCTATTCCCAAGCCGCAAGCTACGAATGGCGCACTGGTGCTAGATGACGCCTGGGCGCTGCATCCTGCACTGCAAGACACGATGTTTCGATTATGGGAGAGAAAACAAGTATTGTTTGTTCCATTTGCGGGCACACCGGACATGTCCCGAAGCCATTTTGATACGCAGGATGTGGTGGAACGTGGCCTGGGTGAGAATGGGAAGCGGACGGAGGAGTCTGGCTTTCTGAATCGCCTTGCAATGGTACTAGCTGGGAAAGCAGTACCAGTGGCATTTGCAAACAATTTGCCACTAAGTTTTCAGGGTAAAAGTGATGTAGCCAATTTTTCCTTGCGCTCAGGAAACAAGTCAAGGCTGAATGAGGATCAGATGAAAATGCTGGCCGAACTCTATGAAAAAACAGATCTTGAGGCCAAGGTACGAACAGGATTGGAAAATAAACGTCAGGTAATCGCATCTTTTGAGAAGGAAAAGCAGGCGGCAAGTCGTAATGCGATTAATCCGAAGGGATTTGAACTAGAGGCCCAGCGCATGGCAGGAATGATGAAAGGAAAATATAACCTGGGATTTATTGACGTAGGAAATTGGGACACCCATGTGAATCAGGGCGGGGTAAACGGCCAATTGACCAACTACCTGGTGAACCTTGGCAAAGGACTGAATACCTTTGCCAAGGAGATGGGGCCGGCCTGGAACAATACAGTCGTGTATGTGATTTCCGAATTTGGACGGACATTCAAGCAGAACGGAACCGGCGGTACTGATCATGGGCACGGATCGGTACACTGGGTCCTTGGAGGAAAGGTAAATGGCGGGCATGTGCTGGGAGAGCAGGAAAAAGTGACATTAGAAACACTCAATCAAAAACGGGACTACAAGGTATTGAATGATTACCGAGATGTACTTGGAGGAATGTTCCGGCAGATATACGGATTGACCCCAAAGCAGATCGATTTGATTTTTCCTGACAGTAATCCAAGATCGATGAAACTTGTGTGACGAAGTGGTTGGTTGGCTTCAGTACTCTAAACAATATTAGTCGGGGTCGATAAAATCACAAGCAGATCGACTCGCACGAATCCACGCCTAGATTCCTGCTATTGCCTATCTTCCGCGTCACCCCATACCCCTCAACCGCAGATTCAGGCCTGGCCGCAGATAATAATTCCTTCACCTGGTCGACGGTCACGATTCAACCGAACCAACGATTGCGCACACTGTCACCGATTGCCGCCTGCCCTGATAATTGGCTCGTTATTTTTCATATGCTATTGTTTTTATTTAAAATAACATTGACTCTGGCTAATTCTGCCGCACATTGAACCGGGCCGGTTGCGCTCAATCCTCGATCTCTACTCGTCCGCCACTGCCGGGAAATCTCGCTGAGTGCGTGGAGCCAAACTCGCCGACCACTGCCGCATATGATTCGGTGGCGCTGGGGAACGTGATCACTCGGTTCTGCGAGCGCAAGGTGAAGCATGACTTTGTGATCAAGCAATGATAGGATTACGGAAATAGCGGGTGATTAATTATTGAAAATCTCTATTACTACGGTAATCCGTAGTTTTAAACTATTCAGGATATACGATGTTTGATCATGTGAAATTCGGGGTCAGTAACTATGCCGCAAGCAAAGCGTTCTTTCTCCAAGCGCTCGAACCAATTGGGGTAGCAGTCGCGTCTGAGGGAACGCCAACGTACGGCGTAGAGCTCAGCTCGAAATGCAACGTTTCATTGTGCTTGTTCCAAACCGAGGAAAAACCTGCACATCTTCACTTGGCTTTTGCTGCCGAAAATCGCGAGCAAGTCGACGCTTTCTATCTAAAAGCTCTACAGGCTGGTGGAAAAGACAATGGTGCTCCCGGGTTACGGCCACAATACCATGCGCATTATTATGCGGCTTTTGTAATCGGGCCGGACGGACACAATATCGAAGTGGTTTGCAGCAAACCTGGCGCCTAGTGTTCAATCGTTTTTCTTTTTCGCTGGCGTCCTCTCCCTGGTATTCGTCGCCGTCCCGTCCTGGGTTAAATTGATCGACTGATTTCGCTCTTGGCATCTTGGCCAGCAGTAATACCACGCTAACTCCGCCACGCTAAACTCGGCATTGCGAGAATTGATACCCAACAAAAAGCACCCCGAAGGGTGCCTTTTCAACTCGCTAGACTACACTGCTGCGGGTTGCTTCTTATCGATGAATTCCTGAACTTGCTTTTCAGCCTCTGGCTGAGTCACTGAATATTTATCTTTAATAGCTGTTACCAGTTTGTCGGCATGGCCATTAATTTGCTTGACGTCACCATCATTCAATTTACTCCATTGAGTAGTGACTGAACCTTTGATGTCATCCCATTTTGCGTCTTTGAATCCTTCCATGATAATACTCCTATTATCAAATATTGGTACATGCGAAAAACTCGCACATCCCGTGCGCCATGCATACAAAATTTATCATTCTTTATACATCGTAAACTGGCGCAAAAATCTTAATATTTTTTCGATCATTCCACACCGCAACATCTCGCATATCCGCTCGGTGTTTTAATACGCCACGGTCAAAGTCGAGTGTGCAAGCTATTTATGGTGAACCTTGCTCACAGCACATTCTCCATTCGTTTTTTATCGTTCTTTGTATGGATTTGCATAGCTGTGCAAACTTTAATTCGATAAGCATATATATGCTCCTTGACTATGGGCAAGAAAATCAAACCCATGTAGACCACAGTACTCTACTTGCCTGAGTTCACCTACCGATCAAGTGTAAGTATTAAAAGAGCCAAATTACAAATTTGTGAAATAGGTTTGCACGGCCCTTTTCGTACCGCAACAGTGTAGAGTGATAGATGTAGTGTGAATTAACCTACATCTATTAGGACAGTGCCATGATTATATTTAAAAATAAATGGAAAGCTGATGCCTTCAAAGTTATCCTTAAGAAACGTTGGATTAATCTCTCAAAAGATGAATTGACTTATATTGGCGGTGATTCTCAAAAATTAGTGTCAATATTGCAGTTTGATTATGGTTACCCTCGCAAGATAGCACAGCGTAAAGTGAAAAACTTCTGGAATTCGTATTCAAATTCGCATGTATGAGTCAAGCAGTAATTTCTATCTATTTGTGCACTCACCACGAACGTCTGCACGTTGAATGACTAACCGCCAGCCTTATGACACAACCACACCTGAAATATGTCGCCTCACATTCAACAAGTACCGCCAAAGCAAGCGCCCATTGACCTTTTGCTGCTCGCGGACCCATCGGAAGATAAGATTCGCTCGTATCTTCACCAATCGCAATGTTTTGTAGCCTCCCATGACGGGATAGCGATCGGCGCATGCCTGGTACAGGCGTTGGCGCCCACATCCCGCGAAATCAAGAGCATCGCCGTGCATCCGGATCACCAAAAAGCAGGTACAGGCACGTTGCTGCTTAAGTGGATAATCGGTTTTTATCGCCGATCCGGTGTCATACAATTGGAGGTGGGGACCGGATCATTCGGTTACCAGCTCGCCTTTTACCAAAAACAGGGCTTTCGGGTGACCGGCATCGAACGAAATTTTTTCATCGACAACTACAACGAACCCATCGTTGAAGATGGTATCAGGCTTTATGACATGCTGCGCCTGACGCTGAGACTGGACCGGACTAATGGCCAGATGACTGCCATATCCTGATCGCCGGGCCAACTCACCGCGCCACCGCTTTGACGACTAACGATCGCAGTATCTGCTGTATAGTGAGCAATTGAGCTGGGAGACAGCGATGGCATTTGAAAAATGGGCTGTACGCAAGGGCGATGCATTAGGCGTAGTCTACGAAGCGTACCGGGTGGGCAAACAACTAACACTTGTGAAATACTACATGAACAGCCACCGGGATGGATTTGTTCTGGTCAAGGAGAACGCGTACGAAAAACTCGGACCGGAGCGTCTGGATGCGCTGTTTGACGAGTGCTGGAACAGCCCGAATGATTTCTATCAAATTGACGAAGACGGCGTGACCAAGGTCGGCAGACGAGCTCCCTACGTCGGTTGACGGGCATGTCTGCGTTATATATTTATCATCATTGATATCGGCAGTCAAAAGACGACGAGCGATAGAATCAGCGAGTAAAAAAGATGGCCCTTGGCATTCAAGTTACTTGAGAACCTGCCCTGCGAGAACCACTTTGCCTGCCCGAATGGACACCTGGCTTTTGAAAGCCAGGGACCACGGAGACGAAAATCTGCCGTAACAAGAATATGAAGCGATAATGAAAGGTACATTGAGTGCAGCCTGTACCCAGCAGATATCAGGCACTAGCCCTGCTCAATCGGGAATACAATTGTAATTCTCAGCCCCGGCCGGCAGTCCTCAAACATCAGGGTTCCTTCATGCATGGCCACAATGGCCATGACGCTTTTGAGCCCGAGCCCAAAGCCTGTGGCATTGGGATCCAGTTGATAGAAGTGTTTGCCCACATTGCCATATTCGCTGGCAGGAATGCCCGGGCCGTCATCTTCTATCCGAATCGATAACTGCCCCTGCTCCCCATGTAAACTCACCCAGACATGCTCGCGAGTATATTTCAATGCATTGTCCACAAGATTGGCCAGCATGCTGGCCAGCAAGTCTGCGTCGCCATGGATCTGACAGTCACCACGAATATTCAATGACAGCTGGTGACGCCGGTCTTCGGCGAAGGCGCTGTAAAGGTCAATGACATCGTCCGCGATCGCCGAAAAGTCACATATGCGAAAGCGTTGCCGATACACACCGGCTTCGATTTCGGAGATCTGCAGTAGCTTTTCAAAAAGCTGATTCAGATTTTCAATTTCTTGAACGGCGAAATGCGTGGCCTGCAGTACCTCTTGCGCAGAATGACCGGGCCGCTGCACCGTACGCAGCCTGCTGATAATGCGGGTCAGCGGCGTGCGCAAATTATGCGCGATCGTATCGGACACATGACGAACGCCTTTCATGAGCGCCTCTATACGGTCCAGCATTGAATTGATTTCGTGGCTCAGGTGATAAAACTCATCGTGTATTTCGGACAGGGGTATTCGCGATGACAGTTGACCACTGCTGATTTGCGTAGCTGTCTTGTGAATGCTGCTAACCCTGAAATCGAGCTCGCGCCTGAAGATGAACGTACCCACGATCACCAGCATCAGCGCAACAAACAGCGTGACCAGACACGCCTGCCCGATCAGTCCGATGGTTCTGTTGGTCTCGGCCAGATCCACACCAACGACCAGCGTGCTGCCATCATCCAGCATCGATACCCTGAACCTGCCGCTAAGCGCGACCCCATTGTTGCTCACATCAGCTTCTGCGATCTCCGACAGCCGCGAGACCGGAGCAGCATCCAGGTTGCCGATCACCTTTTCACCAGTCTGATTGAGCAAAAGATACAGTCCCTGGTCCGAATCCACATTATCCGACAGGGTAAAGGCAAGTGAGCGGATCAACCGCTCTGAACCACCCGTTTCGAAATCGGTCACCAGTCTATGGGTCGCCGAAGCGATCTGACGCTGCAATTGGGAATGCAACGCACCTACCACCTGCAAATAAATAAATGCCATCAGGACCAGGATGGAAAAAATGGCCAGCATTCCGTAATTGAATGTCAGTCGAAAAGAAATCGAATTCCATGTCCGGTCCAGAAAACGGACAAATTGACGAATCATGACGGCGCGGTATCCTGTCCTGTCGCCTGCCCCTGGTCCGACAGCACATAGCCCTCGCCCCAGACCGTGTGAATCAGCTGGGTCTGAAAGCCGGTGTCGATCTTGCGTCGCAGGCGACTGATCTGAACATCAATCACATTCGATTGCGGGTCAAAACGATAGTCCCACACAGATTCAAGCAGCATGGTGCGAGTCACGACATTGCCTGCGTTTTGCATCATATGCACAAGCAGACGATATTCCCGAGGCTGCAGGTTGATGAGCTTGCCGCTTCGTTCCACCTTGCGGCTGATCAGATCCAGCTTGAGATCGCCAACCCGCAACTGCTTGACGCTATCGTCGCTGCCGGCCCGCCGGATGAGTGCTTCGATCCGGGCGATCAGCTCAGAAAAGGCAAATGGCTTGGTAAGGTAATCATCGCCGCCGGATTTCAGGCCACGGACGCGCTCGTCCACGCCCGACAAGGCGCTAAGCACCAGTACTGGCGTCTTGTTGCCCAGCGCGCGCAGCGTGGAAAGAATGGACAGGCCATCAATATTGCCGGGCAGCATCCGGTCCAGGATGATAATGTCCCATTGCTGTTCGCAGGCGCGTCGCATGCCGTCTGCGCCGTTGCCGCAGACCACGGCATCGTGTCGCAACTCGTTCAGGCCATTGGCAATATACCGTGCGTTTTCATAATCATCCTCAATGACCAAGCAGTGCCACATGAGCGTCCCCCCCGTTCCTATGCTTTTTGCCGGCGTTGTGCCGCCATCTGAGCATCATACAATTTCATGCCAGCGCGCGTACCGTACCGACCCGAATTCCAATATACATTTTTATTCAAATGCAATCATGACAAAACGGTAATGTTTTCGTCATCCATTGCAAGACTTTTGTCTCTATACAATCTTCTGTCTATACACCTGCAATTTTAGTGGAGACTTAAAAGGTAGATTATGCAGATAAAAAATCAACAGGACTTCTGGTCCGGCCTGATGTTCGTGGCCGTCGGCCTGGGCTTCGTCATATTTTCCCAAGTCTATGACATGGGCACACCAAGCCGCATGGGTCCGGGCTATTTCCCTTTCTGGCTGGCCATCTGTATGGCCCTGCTTGGCGCGATTGTCACGGTCAACTCTCTGCGCGGCGAACCGGCCGAGGACAGCGCCGTCGGCCATTTCGACTGGGACATTCTATTTTTGATTATTGGCAGTATCTGCCTGTATGGCATCATGCTGGATCACCTGGGGCTGTACATCGCCACGCCGCTGCTGATCATTTTCTGCAGCCTGGCCAGTCATGAATTCAGCCTGCTGATCGCAGTGGGCAACGCCATTTTTCTGACGGTGTTCGCCTGGCTGGCCTTCGTCAAAGGCCTGGGCCTGATATTCCCACTTTGGCCTGAACCGATTGCCGAATGGAGCACATTGGCCCAGATCACCATCCCGCTGGGTGTCGTGATTGCAGTCGTCATGCTGGTACGTCGGATCAAAGGAAAATAATCATGCTGGACTTATTACAACATCTGGCCCTGGGGTTCTCGGTTGCCTTTACGCCTGAAAATCTTGCCTATGCCCTGCTCGGGTGCATTCTGGGCACACTGATCGGCGTATTGCCCGGTATCGGCCCTGTCCCTACCATTGCCATGCTGCTGCCTTTAACCTACATTCTGCCTCCCACCGCGGGCCTGATCATGCTTGCCGGCATCTATTACGGTGCCCAATATGGCGGCTCGACAACGGCGATTCTGGTTGCCCTGCCGGGGGAGACCTCGGCGGTGGTTACCGTGCTGGACGGACACCAAATGGCCAAGAATGGTCGGGCCGGCGCTGCGCTGGCAATCGCTGCGATGGGCTCGTTCTTCGCCGGCTGTTTTGCCACCTTGCTACTGGCAGCCTTTGCGCCGCCACTGGCCGAGGTTGCCTTCAAATTCGGGCCCGCCGAGTATTTCTCTCTGATGGTGCTGGGTCTGGTCGGCGCCGTGGTCCTGGCTTCCGGCTCCCTGCCCAAAGCGATCTGCATGATTCTACTGGGTCTGCTACTGGGCATGGTCGGGACCGACGTGAACTCAGGCGTTGCCCGCTTTGACTTTGGCATTCCCGAACTGCAGGACGGTATTGACTTTGCCGTGGTTGCCATGGGTGTTTTCGGTCTGGCTGAAATCATGAACAATCTGGCGCAAAAAGAAAACCGGGTTGATATTACAGACAAGATTGGCGCGCTGTATCCGAACCGTCAGGAGCTGCGTGAAGCCGCACCGGCGTGTATCCGCGGCACCCTGCTTGGATCCGCACTGGGTATTCTGCCCGGCGGCGGCGCCGTATTATCTTCCTTTGCTTCTTACACGCTGGAAAAGAAAATCTCCAAGCAGCCGCATCGCTTTGGCAAAGGCCATCCTGCCGGCCTGGCGGGGCCTGAATCGGCCAATAACGCCGCTGCGCAGACTTCCTTCATCCCATTGCTGACGCTGGGTATTCCCGGCAACGCGGTAATGGCATTGATGGTAGGTGCAATGACCATTCACAACATTCAGCCGGGACCACAGGTCATGTCCAGTCACCCGGAATTGTTCTGGGGTCTGATTGCTTCCATGTGGATCGGCAACCTGATGTTGGTCATTCTGAACTTGCCACTCATCGGCCTGTGGGTCAAGCTGTTAAAAGTACCGTACCGTGTCCTTTTCCCGGCCATTGTCCTGTTCTGCACCATCGGTGTGTACTCGCTGAACTACAACGTGTTTGACATTTACATCATGGCCATTTTCGGTGTAATCGGCTATGTGTGGAGCAAACTCAAATGTGAAGGTGCCCCACTGCTGCTCGGATTGGTGTTGGGTCCGATGATGGAAGAAAATTTCCGTCGCGCCCTGCTGTTGTCCCGCGGTGAATTCAGCACTTTCGTCACTCGCCCATTGTCCATGTCATTGCTTATCCTGGCCGCTGCGCTTGTGGTGCTGGTCGCGCTGCCCTCGATTCGCAAGAAACGCGAAGAGACGTTCGTCGAAGAAGAATAAACTGCAGTCCCGGGATGGCCGCGCCTTGTGGTTCGCCTGGCTGCAGTCAACAACCGCCCTGTACCGCTACCGGTACGGGGCTTTTTTTGATGGTCGAGGGTCACAGGGTATACTTTACAGGGCAGCCCCCTATTGGTCTTTCTCCGATTTTCACAGGAATTCCCTTATGACTATGCTAAGTGAAGTATTTCAGATGCAGCAGACGTTCGGCGAGGCTTTTTTGCGCAGTACGGCCATCTACTGGGGTATTTATCTGCTGTTCCGGTTCGGTGGGCGCCGCAACATCGGCTCATTGGGTTTTGCCGACATCGTCGTTGTGATGCTAGTATCGGAAGCCGTCGGCAATGGGCTGTCGGGATCTTCTGATACCATCACGGATGGCCTGACAGTGGCAGCCGGCATCGTTCTATGGTCATTTCTGGTTGACCGTCTGGGATATTTCTTTCCAGCGGTAAGCCATGTGCTTTCGCCCGATCAGCTGTTACTTGTCAAGGACGGAATCTTGCAATTGAAAAATATGCGCCGCGAATATGTCACCCGCGCCGAATTGCTGGAGCAATTGCGCATCAACGGAGTCGATGACCTGGCGCAGGTCAGGCGCGCCTTTCTGGAAACCAATGGCGAAATCAGCGTCATCAAGGCGGACAAGCATAACGACGCCGGCGGTGCAGGCACCGCCGATACGCAATCCAAAGACGGTCGTCCGGCCACCCGAACCAGGGGCGATATCGGCCAATAGCCGGCAAAACCAACCACAGTACGCTCAAACCCGTTTTGACCGGATGTCATCATTTCGAAACACAAGCGGCAAAAAAGCGGCTAATATGACGCCCATCGCGTTTTTTCAGGGCAATTCTGGCGCGCGCATCCCGCTTTTTTACGTTGCCCGATCGCAACACCCCTTTCGTTTTCCTGCAGATACGGATCAGCTTTGGCCGCGCGCGTCAGAACTGGGTACGCGTGGTGCTGCTGTCCACGGTTCTGCACGATCACATGCATTTTGGAATGATGTCATGACTTTGCAGCATTTATTTGCGGCTATCGCCCGCGGCAATCTCGTTCGCCAGATCATCATCGGCCTGGTTCTTGGTATTTTGTTTGGCGTATTTTTTCCACAGGCAGCCCAATCGAGCCAGATTATCGGCACCTTCTTTACCGGCGCCCTTAAGGCGGTCGCACCGGTGCTGGTCTTTGTACTGGTCATGGCTGCGATTGCCCAACATCGCAGTGGTACCGAAGTATATATCAAACCCATTTTATTGTTGTACGTGCTGGGTACGTTTTCGGCAGCATTGGTTGCGGTTGTGGCCAGCTTTGCCTTTCCGACTACGCTTACACTGGTGACCAGCCAGGTCACGCAAAGTGCCCCGACAGGCATTATAGAAGTATTGCGATCGCTGGTGCTCAACGTGATCGATAACCCAGTCAATGCCATTCTGACAGCCAATTATATCGGCATCCTGAGCTGGGCCATTTTGCTGGGCATCGGTCTGCGTCACGCTGGCGTCGCCACCAAGGCTATCTTGAGCGACGCAGCGCAGGCCGTGACCAAGGTCGTGCGCTGGGTAATCCGCCTGGCGCCATTGGGCATTTTCAGTCTGATCGCAGTTACCGTGGCAACAACCGGCCTGGGCGAACTCATGGTCTATGGTCGGCTATTGCTGGTTCTGGTCAGCTGCATGCTTTTTGTCGCGCTGGTCATCAACCCGCTCCTTGTGTATTTCAAGCTTCGCCGCAACCCCTATCCGCTGGTATTCCGGTGCCTGGCCGAAAGTGGCGTCACGGCATTTTTTACGCGCAGCTCAGCCGCCAATATTCCAGTTAATCTGCTTCTGTGCAAAAAACTGGGCCTGCACGAAGATACTTACTCGGTGTCTATCCCGCTGGGGGCAACCATCAACATGGCCGGGGCGGCCGTGACCATCACGGTCCTGACATTGGCTGCCGTTCATACATTGAATATTCAGATTGATATTCCGACCGCATTGTTGCTGAGCTTGCTGGCAACAGTCGGCGCCTGCGGCGCCTCGGGCGTACCCGGTGGTTCGCTGCTGTTGATTCCAATGGCCTGCAGCCTGTTTGGCATCAACAATGACCTGGCCGCACAGGTGGTAACGGTCGGCTTCATCATCAGCGTCGTGCAGGACTCCAGTGAAACTGCGCTCAATTCCTCCACCGATGTGCTGTTTACTGCCGCGGCGGACAAAGCCATGCTGACCCCGGGAGCAACAGAACGCGAAATCGCAATCTGAGACGGCATGCTGGGTAAATAGCACTTACAAACAGAAAACCGGCTCATGGGCCTGCCCATGGCCGGTTTTTTTCTGCCATACGATCGATGAAAAGGAGCGACGGGCAAGGCGCCATCTGCACAATCCAGATTCCAGCGCAGGTCAGCCAATCAGACAGAACACGCTCTACCTTGGGCTTGTCCACTCAATCGAGCTCAAGCTGCACGTCGTCACGCTCGCTAGCCACCGCCCTGAAAATATCCAGCAATCCTTCATAATACAGTTCACCCAGCTCAATCGCGCTTCTGGCATGGCCATGCCAGACAATCCGGTAAGGGCCCTTTACATCCGCGCTCAGGCTATCGTATAGTGCATCAAGATTGCGACCGAAATACTGGGGCAGATGCAGCGCTATTTGCAATTGATCATAAACATCATCAATCGAATGAATATGCGTTAGTTCGCAGGTCTTGAGCGGCGCGGGGGGGCGGCGCACAGCCTTCATTCTCCTGCGTTTCGAGGTTCTCATCGACATGCTGGCACCTTGTGAAATGTCTCATAATGATCCACGGTCACGTACTGCTGGCCGGCCCGGGCGAAGACCAGCCGTTTGGCGTTGCGCTTTTTCCCGCGGTAGTCCAGATCAGCCTCTCTCCATTGCCACCGGGGCAGACGACGCTCATAATTGCCAAAGTGATCACCGCCAATAGATTTACCGCGCAATGCGGGGATATCGGAAAAATAACGCCCTGGCGACCACCCCGCCTGCCGGGCCTGCTTTTTCGTCACAAAGTAGGCAGGCAGCTGTTGGCGGGACGTCAGCGAGCGCACGATGTCTGTCAGTTGCGAGGTATCGATCTGTCCGTCAAGCTCGGCCTTGTTGAAAACGTCCAGCACGACTTCACAGCGATCGGCACCGCCGGCTAAAGTATCGCTGCTCTTGACAGGAGCCGGTTCGGGCGCAGCCCAACCCATGGCATACGCCGGCGCGCAAATTGCTAATATCAATGTCGACAGGAACCGTTGCATATCGCCACTCGCAAACGTGTTTTTGGTGTTCAGAGTGTAGCCGATTGTGTTGACAGAATGACGAAAATCTGACAGATCCAATGATACATTTTAACTAAACCGCTATTCCTTAACCACGAAGCTGTAATTTGGTTTAATGTTGCGACTGTTGTTTCTGTCCGGCTAATTGCGCAGCTGTAACATATATTTTCCATGACAAATCTCTCCCCCCACGACACTGCCAAAGACGGTGCAGCATCTGACGATGCGACCCATATCATGCTGCAACGGCGCTTTGCCCCTTATTTCTGGACACAGATATCGGGCGCGGCCAACGACAATCTGTTCAAGTTCGCGGTCACAATCATGCTTACGTATCATGTTTCGGTCAGCTGGTTGCCGCCGGAGATGGCCGGCGTCGTGATCAATGGCATGTTCATTATCCCGTTTTTGCTGCTGTCCGCCGTGAGCGGGCAAATGTCAGACAAATTCGAGAAAGCGCGTTTCATGCGCTGGATCAAAACCGCTGAAATCGGAATCATGGGACTGGCCGCGTTCGCACTCATTTACCAGCAAGTGTACATCCTGCTGCTATGCGTGTTGCTGATGGGCATCCATTCGACCGTTTTCGGGCCGGTCAAGTTTGCCTATCTGCCCCAGGTCTTTCACGGCACAACACTGGTCAGCAGCAACGGCTGGGTCGAAATGGGCACCTTTGTCGCGATACTGCTGGGCAATATGGCTGGCGGATTCTTGGCCGGCATAGAAGGCTTCGGCTATCATTATGTGGCCGCCAGTTGCGTATTGATTGCGGTCACGGGCAGACTCTGTTCAGGGCTAGTTCCGCCCACCCCCATGTCGTCCCCCGACCTGAAACTGGACTGGAATCCGATCGGCGGTACGATAGAAAATATCAAGTACGCCTTTCATGATCGACATGTTTTCAAAAGCATTCTGCTGATCAGCTGGATGTGGTTTTTTGGCGCAGTGTATCTGAATATATTCCCCGTCTTTGCCAAGGAAATCCTGCGTGGCGACGAACAGGTTGCCACCTTGCTTCTGGGCGTATTTTCCATCGGCGTGGGGTTTGGCTCTGTCCTTTGCGGCTGGATCGGCAAGAAAGGGCTCAATGTACTCAAGCTTGTTCCCGTGGGCGCCGCCGGCATGACCGTTTTTTCCATTGCGTTGTACTTTCTGGCCCATGATTTGAATGCCACGCATCTGCTGGCGCTACACGAATTTGTCAGGCTTCCCACAAACTGGCTGTTGCTCGCCGGGCTATTCCTGCTGAGCATGTCGGCCGGGCTGTACAGCGTGCCGCTTTATGTCCTGATTCAACAAAAGACACCAAAAACTCATTCCTCGCGTGTGATTGCCGCCAACAATATCATGAATGCCATTTTCCTGGTAGCCAGCTCGGTCATTACCGGGCTGCTGATTGCCTTCAGTACCGTCCCGCTGATCGTTCTTTTTCTTGGCATCGCCAATGCCATTTTCGTTTTTGTCGTCATGCGCTCCGACCATTCGTACATTACTGAAATGCGCGAGCCTATGGAGTAATTGGCAAGCACACTGAACAAGGAGTGAATATGTCTGTCCGGTCCCGTTGCGGGCTTGCCGCCGCTATGCTCATTGCCGTCAGCCTGCTGGCGGCATGCAGTACATCTGCGATTCCCGAACCGAAGGCGGCAGTGCCTAGCAAACCGGTGGCACGCGGCGACATACTCTGGCATTTTGTGCATGATCAATGCGTTCCCAATCAGCTGGCCGGCCAGAATCCGCCACTGCCGTGTATTAAGGTCGATATGGACAACGGCTACGCCATCTTCAAGGATAAAAACGGACCCCTGCAGTATTTGCATATGCCCACCCGGCACGTGACGGGTCTGGAAGATCCTGCGCTACTGAGCGCAAGCCGCACGCCGTATTTTGCACAAGCCTGGCACGCCCGCCACTATATGGATCGATTGCTGGGCAGTGCCATCGCAGAGCAAGACTATTCGTTTACCGTCAATTCACAATCGGGTCGCAGCCAAAATCATCTGCATATCCACATCTCCTGTATCCGCCCTGCCCTGCGTGAGCGCCTGCTTGCCTTGCAATCGCAGCTCGATTCCCGGTGGCAGCCGGTGCCGGGAGGGATCAATGGCCATGCGTACCAGGCGCGAACCCTGTCGCTGAACGAGCTTGAGCAGCATGGCGCCATCGCACTGACCATCGCCTCACTGGCGCACGCGCGGCAGGACATGGCCAATGTGAGTCTGGCCCTGTATCCGCTGTCTGAACAGCACTTTCTGCTTTTTGCAACCCACCGCCCGGGGGCGTCGGCTGAAGGAGACTTTCAGGACCATCGCTGCCCGCAATTGTTGGCAGGCCGTTAGGCGATCAGACGCCATTGCGCCCACGTTCGTCATGCGCTTCACGTCATTTTCGTCATCTACGCCTTTGAGGCCCTTGTCATTCAGGGCGCATTCCCAGCCCTGACTGTGGACCATAGCGGCAGCGATCGGCTTGCGGCAACCGCAAGTGCCGTAAATACCCTAAAAAGGCCGGTGCAAACCCCGCAGCACGACCTCTGACACAATGCCGTCAACTCCGTATTTTTTTGAAACAGGCAATTTGTGACAATTCCAACACCCAGCTGGGCACTGTAGGACGACCGTATGATTTCGTAAATATGTTTATCGGTTACTGAATTTTCTGACCGCCGCAAATAAGTTATAGTATATTGATTCGTCATAGTCAGGAACGGCGGTTCGTACCCCGTTCGCAAGCGTAAGGATATACATGAAATCGTTCATAAAGTTGCTCATATTGCTGCTGGTTGCGGCAGCCATTGCATTTGGTGCGTGGAAAATTATTGAGACAACACTTTTCAATGATGACGATGTCGAACTTCCCCAGCAGTCAGAACTGCGTCAGCCTCCTCCTGCGCCGGTCCCTCCGCCAAAGCAGGAAGATCCCTATCAGAATGCGCAAGGTGAAGATGCCAGCAATGATAGTGCGCCCGTCACACTTACCTGCATCGATGCCAGTAAAATCATTGCAGAGCTTTATGACATGCGCGTGAATGGCAAGACGCAGGACGAAGCCAACGAAGCCGTCAGCAACAACACCGCCATCCCTGACGAACGTGTCTCTTCATTTATCGAGTTTGTCGAGCTGTTGTGGTCTACTCCCAAGGAGAAGATCGTAGAAAAAAATCGCTTCATCAAGGATTTCACGGCAAACTGCGACAAACTGGCGCAGGCAGCATCGTCGGCGCCAGCCGCCCCTGCAGCGCCAGAGACACCAGCCAAACCTGCGGCACCCGCTGCACAATAAGCTGCTGAAGCCGCCTGTGCTGACGGCCCGGACGGCAAAACTCAGCGCCAGCAAGGTGCACGCGATGACGTGTTCGCCTTGCACCACAGACGCCAGGATGCACTGAGCTTGGTCGCAAGCAATTTAAAGCGGTTGCAGCGGCTTATCGAATGGGGCGTCTTTTTCCGCCGGCTTTTCACTGATCTGATAACCGGTATTGACTTCGCTGGCGACCAGATCAATGGAACGCGCAGGCTGAAAAGAATGCGCCTGAGCCAACGGCCAGCATATTTCGAAAATTTTCAGGCGATAATTGCCTTTGAGCAAATCTCCCTTTTCCAGCTCCGGATAAATCGCCGATAGTACTTTGACCTCAGAACTGGATATGCGCCGCACCACATGGTGCGCCCGCAATTGTTCAGGATGAGTCAGTCCGGCGGCCTGCAGCAGTTCGGCCAGGGCGTGCACCGAATTGCGATGAAAATGGGTCACCCGGTCGGCCTTGTCCGTCACAACAATGGCGCGCTGTCGCGATGGATCCTGGGTAGCCACGCCGGAAGGACACTTGCCGGTATGACAGGCCTGCGCCTGAATACATCCCACGGCAAACATAAAACCACGCGCGCTGTTGCACCAGTCGGCGCCCAACGCCAACGTTCTGAGCATATCAAAGGCGGAGATAATTTTTCCCGACGCACCAATCTTGATGCGGTCACGCAAACCGACACCCACCAAAGCATTGTGCACTAACCTCAAGGCTTCTTTAAGCGGTACGCCCATATGATCGACGAACTCCACGGGCGCCGCCCCGGTCCCGCCTTCGGAACCGTCTACCACAATAAAATCTGGCGTGATATCGGTTTCCAGCATCGCCTTGACAATGCCAAACCATTCCCAGGGATGCCCGATACACAGCTTGAAGCCGACGGGCTTGCCGCCCGACAGCGTGCGCAGGCGCTGAACGAACTGCAACAGCTCAACCGGCGTGCTGAATGCCGAATGCGCCGCTGGCGAGTCGCAATCGACGCCTGGCGTGACGCCACGTACCTCTGCAATTTCAGCAGTGACTTTGGGGCCTGGCAGGATGCCGCCATGCCCTGGTTTGGCGCCTTGCGACAACTTGATTTCAATCATTTTCACATTGGGCAAGGTCGCTTTCTGTGCAAATGCGCTATCGGAAAAATGTCCGTTTTCATCCCTGCAGCCGAAGTAACCGGAACCAATGTTCCAGATCAAATCGCCACCAGCTTCAAGGTGATAGCTGCTGATTCCGCCTTCTCCTGTGTCATGGGCGAACCCACCGGCCTTGGCCCCGCGGTTAAGCGAGCGGATGGCGTTGGCCGATAGCGCGCCGAAGCTCATTGCCGAAATATTGAACACCGATATGTCATAGGGCTGCCTGCACTGCCCTTGCCCCACAGTAATCCGGAAATTGCGGTCAGGAATATGGCTGGGCATCATGGAATGATTGACCCATTCGTAATCGTCGCTATAGACATTTTCGATCGTACCAAAGGGCCGCTTGTCAATTTGCTGCTTGGCCCGCTGATAGACAATAGAGCGCTGGGCGCGCGAAAAAGGCAGCCTATCGGTGTCGCTTTCAATGAAGTACTGGCGCAATTCCGGCCGAATGAATTCCAGCAGAAACCGCAGGTTGCCGATAACCGGATAATTGCGTTTGACCGAATGGCGAGACTGAACAAGGTCATGAATGCCGACCAGTGTCAGTAAGAGACAAACAAGCGCGGCTACATACCACGCCGGGGCAACAGTGATGCCAAGGATCAGGTAAACAACAGCGCCAAGAATGACGAGAAAAAATGCCAGAAATCGGACTGGAAATAACGACAGCATTGTGCACCTTTTATTGAACATCGGGTAGCATAGAATACGACTTATACATGACAATATCAAAGGTCGTAAAAAAGCCTCGCCGCAAAGCGAGGCTCGTATTGCCACTTACAAGGTACGTGGCAATGCAGGCAGCCGATATTATTTGGCTGCTGTTTTTGGCGCGATGGCCTCGACAACGGATCCGGCAACCTGATCATCCCGGACCATGAAGAGGAAATCGTTGTTCTGGCGAATACCTGTGAGGGACGCCAACTGACCACCTACAGTTGTCGCATAGCCCTGTTCCTTGGGCGCTGCATTCAAAGCGGAGACACCGGCGGGATTGAGGGACAGTTTGACAAAAGAGCGGCCTTGACTGTCGCGGACACGATCAACACTCGTCAGATTGGCACGAGTAATGATCGGTGTTTTGCTGACATAAATGGTCTGTTTCTCACTCAGCTTAACAGGACGATAACTTTTGATGACTTTGTCAGAAGCCAGGAACACGTCTACTGCAGTACCTTTTGCAGCCGGGGTCTGTGCAGTGGTGCCGGGATTGCTCTCGGTACCAGTCTTCATTGAGTTACATCCGGCCAGAACTGCAGCCAGAGGAAGCACAATCAACGCAACTTTTCTGGATAATTTCATAGTATTTCCTAATTAAAACTAATTTGAGAACAACTTCGCATAAAGTCGTCCGTTTACGTTACAACAGATTCAGAGAAAAAACAACGCTCAATTGTTAACAATGTTCAGAGTGAATACTGCAAGCAACGCAACCG
This sequence comes from Advenella sp. FME57, assembly GCF_014897675.1. Classification (GTDB taxonomy): domain Bacteria; phylum Pseudomonadota; class Gammaproteobacteria; order Burkholderiales; family Burkholderiaceae_B; genus Advenella. The sequence goes on from NZ_JABUXU010000001.1 coordinate 462,584, forward strand.
GCACAACAAAACGAAGACCCGGGCGGTATTATCTTGTACCGCGAATAATGTCAGCCGCTGTCTTGGCATTGTTCAGCGTGGCCATGGGCATCAGCAACACGCCGTCATCCACGGCGCCAGGCGAGGCAATCGTTGTCGAAAAAATGGAATCGTTCAGGCTGGCCAAAACCATTTTTCCCTTGATGGCTTTGCCGGAAATTTCGGCATTCAGCTTGCGGGCGCCTTCCGGCGTGACGCGCAGCCCCAACGCGGGACGATCACCAGCCTTGGTCACGAAGACATTCTTGATATCGGAACGGGTGAGAATCGGGCCCACCCCCTGGTAGGTCTGGTCTCCAACCTGCAGTGGAATGGTTTTGGCTGACTTGCCCTTGGTCGCTTTAGGCTTGGCAGTCGAACCCACATACACTTCCAGGTTACCCGCGCCGGTCGCCTGAACCGCAGTCGCTGGGCTGCCGGGAGCCGCTGATGTCGCGGCAACGGTTCCGGAAGTGGCCTTTTTTTCAAAAAAACTGCATCCCGCAACAGCGGTCGTTACCGCGGCGACCATAACAAGCGTAATTAATTTCATAGTTTGCCTTTTTTAATAAAATGAAAAAAATGCTGCAAGAACACAAAGCAGAACGTTCGCCTGCCCGAATTTAATCATTAAAGCCGGGTAAATTCATTGCAAAATGTGAATGAAGCAAGTTGTATGTGGAGAAAAAGAAGGAGAGGCAGTTAACATGGAGGATCGTCCGTTGCCACAGGTCAGCCGGTAACCACATGATCAATGAAAATAGCCCCGGCATTTGTCGCTGTCCGACAGATTGATCGTATTTGTCCCCGGAACAAGCCGTACTTTTTTGGCTAGCAATCCGCCATACTGGACAGCGCCCGAGAAGGGTTTGGTATCCATCCAGTAAAGCCGCGTCGTAAGGTAATATTCGCCTGACGGTACGTTGGTGAACGCAAATTGGCCGAAAGAGTTGGTTTTGGACGCATAGGCCCTGGCTGCGTAGCGTGGATCTGCTTTGCCCGCCAGCACATTACCGCGACGACAGACCACGTTGAACCACTGTTCGCTCATGGCCGATACGGGATTGAGCACGACGTCGACGTTTCCACCGCTGCGTTCTCCGCCATTAATGGCATCATAAATGAACGCGCGCCCCACCAGCATGGTGGGCTGCCCGATTGGCAGGGCGTAGGCGCTTTCGTCATACTCAATTCGCACCACTTGTTCGCGCGGGGAATGGCTGATTGAACGGTCTCTGCCCGTTTTGGTAGAGGAACACCCTGCGAGCACAGCCGCTGCAATGATCGCAAGAAGGACTTTGGTTGAACGCGACATGAGTACCTGTAAACTGATTTGAATAGTTCGCTTATCATAGACTAACTCCGCGGCAATTACACTGCAAATGTTAAAATAACGGTAAAGTTAGGCAACGGAAATTGGCTTGAAAGCAACTTGCTGGAAAATGACAAATGAAGAATATCAGAGTCTGGGATCTGCCTTTGCGACTGTTTCACTGGCTATTGGTTTTCTGTGTGGCGGGCGCCTATTTCTGCGTCAAGTCTGCCGGCATTACCGAGGGCTGGCTGTCGGAAACAGGCCTGGACTGGATGACCTGGCATTCGCGTTTCGGCTATGCCGTGCTTACCCTCATTCTTTTCCGCCTCATTTGGGGCGTCGTTGGCCCCTATTACGCGCGGTTTACGCAATTTATCGTGGGCCCGCGGAAAATTATCGCTTATGTACGTACAATAAAATTACACACAATGACATGGGCAGCTGGCCACAACCCATTGGGCGCGTGGTCCGTGGTTGCCATGTTGCTGGCTTTCGGCGTGCAGGCAGCCAGCGGGCTCTTTGCCAGCGACGACATTCTTTTCGAAGGCCCGCTAAGCGGACTGGATCCGGCGATCAGCCGCTTTTTCAACAGTATCCACCACGCCAGTGAATGGGTGCTTGTCGCGCTGGTGGCGCTGCATCTATGTGCAATTGCCTATTACAGTGTGTTTCGCAGGCACCCCCTGATACGCGCCATGGTAACTGGCGACGTCCCGGCTGACCGGCCTATGGATGCAAAAGCGCCAGCGCGCAGCCAGGATAATGCCGCAACCGCCATCCGGGCGTCCATCGTATTGCTGATCTGCGCCGCTTTCGTATTCTGGCTCTCGCAATTGTGAGCTGGCGGGGTGCAACATCACAGGCAGCGCGTGCCTTTAACAGCGCCAGCCATGCTATCTGTGACGTTTCTTTACATTTGGAATATCCGTTTACGCCCGATGTGACCGGGGTGCAGCATGGCTGTTCCTTCAGCGCAACAACTTATCCGCAACAGTGTGCCTGCCACCCGTGATTGCCGGAGGGCTGGCATAACTATTGTTAAAGTTTAGTCATCCTTGCGGTAATTGTCGTGACAGGCCTTGCAGCTTTGGCCAACCCCGCCGAAAGCCACCTTGATTTTTTTCATATCGCCAGATGGCGCTTCGGCGGCAAGCCGGTCTACCGCAACCAGCATTTTATCTTTGGCCTTGTTAAAGCCCTCAGGGTCTGAAAACACCTCATCTTTTGCATCCCCGCCCTCTGTGCCTTTGTAGAACGCTTCAAATGGCAGCGGCGCAAGCGTCTTGAGCAGATTCGCGTATTTGATGAACGCTTCCTTGTCGTAGGGCTGTTCGCCCTTGACCATATGGCCCATGCGCTTGAAATTATCCCCAATAAATTCCATGCCATGATGACGATAATCCTGAGCTTCTTTGGTTTTGAGAAACTGCGCATTTGCCGTCAAGGACAGCAGGGTCAAACAGCTAGCAACAACAACCGATGTTTTCATTACATTGACTCCCGGATAAATGACCCGCCTATGATAGCGCATATACGTCATTATTTGCCATCACCAAAAAGCACAAGGGGCAGTCGACACATTGTTCGACTGCCCCTTGCTGGTCTGTCTGAGCTGACTGATATTGCTGCCTGGCCATTCATCCAGCCGTCGCGTCACATCAGGCCGCGCCAAATCGTAACCGGTATCGGTTCGGTATTAGCGAACTGATGTGATGACCAAATTTGGCTATCAGATTTTAGCTGCCAGTTCTGCTGCCAGGCCGATGTAGCTGCGCGGTGTCATCTGCAGCAATCGCTGCTTCGCATCCTCGGGCAATTGCAGCCCCTGGACAAACGCACGCAGTGCTTCTTCAGTAATTCCACGACCGCGCGTCAGTGCTTTCAACTGCTCGTAAGGTTCGGGCAGGCCATGACGACGCATCACGGTCTGCACCGGCTCGGCCAGCACTTCCCAGCATTGGTCAATATCGCGATCAATTGCCTGCGGATTGAGTTCCAGTTTGCCCAGCCCTTTGCTGCATGAGTCCCAGGCAACCATGCAATAGCCCAGGGCAACGCCCAGATTGCGCAACACGGTGGAGTCGGTCAAGTCACGCTGCCAGCGCGACACCGGCAGTTTCTCGGATAAGTGCTTCAGGACCGCGTTGGCAAGCCCGATATTGCCCTCGGAGTTTTCAAAGTCAATGGGATTGACCTTGTGCGGCATGGTCGATGATCCCACTTCGCCTTCGCGCAGACGCTGTTTGAAATAGCCCAGTGCGATATAGCCCCAGATGTCCCGGTTCAAGTCAAGCAAAATGGTGTTGGCGCGTGCAATGGCATCAAACAGCGCAGCCATCCAGTCATGTGGTTCGATCTGGATCGTATAGGGATTCTGTGTCAGGGACAAATCGGCCAGCACCTTTTTGCTCAGCGCGGGCCAGTCCAGTTCCGGATAAGCCGAATAATGCGCGTTGTAGTTACCGGTTGCACCGTTAAGCTTGGCCAGGGGCTTGACCGCGCAAATAGCGGCAATCGCCGTCTCCAGTCGCGCTGCCACATTGGCAAACTCCTTGCCCATGGTTGTGGGACTGGCCGGCTGGCCGTGCGTGCGGGCCAGCATGGGTTGCTGCGCAAACTGACGGGCATCATCCTTCAATATCGACAGCAGGTTCTGCAACGCGGGCACAATGACCTGGTCACGTGCACGCGTCAGCATCAGGGCGTGCGACGTATTATTGATATCTTCCGAAGTGCACGCAAAATGGATGAACTCCGCAGCGGCCGACAGTTCATCATTACCCGCCGCTTTCTCTTTAAGCCAGTACTCCACGGCCTTGACGTCATGGTTGGTTTTTTTCTCGATATCCTTGATGCGCTGGGCATCGGCTTCGCTGAAATCCTGAACCCAGCTGCGCAAGGTGTTTTCGGCATCAGTAGAGAATGCCGGCAACTCGCTCAGGCCAGCCTGCGACAGCGCGATAAGCCAGGACACCTCGACTTCCACACGATGCGCCATGAAGCCGGCCTCAGACAAAAAGGGCCGCAAGGCTGCTGCACGAGAGGCATAACGACCGTCCAGCGGAGATAACGCATTGAGCGGAGAAATCGAATCTGAAATATTCATAATGAAATAAAAAAATAAAAGTGAGAATTACCGGCAGACGGTCGTTGCCCTGCCGGACGAATTTCAGGCAATAATGCCGCCACCCAGACAGATATCGCCGTCGTATAGGACGCTGGACTGACCGGGTGTAACAGCCCATTGCGCCTGGGAAAATTTCAAATGTAATCGGCCCGGATCGCTGCCCAGGATCAGTTCGCACGGCGCGTCTACCTGACGATAGCGCGTCTTGGCCCCGTACGGTCCTGCAACAGGCGCATGTCCGGCCACCCAGCTGACATCTTCGGCACGCACCTCGTGCTGCAGCAGCCACGGATGATCATGGCCCGACACCACATACAGGGTGTTGTTTTGCAAATCCTTGCGAGCAACATACCAGGCGTCGGCAATGCCATCATCATTCTGACGGCCTTTGACACCGCCGATGCCCAGTCCCTTGCGCTGGCCCAGGGTATAGAAGGCAAGCCCGTGATGCTGCCCGACTTGCTGGCCATCATCGGTAAGAATGGGGCCTGGGTTAGTAGGCAGATAGCGATTCAAAAATTCCCGAAAGGGGCGCTCGCCAATAAAGCAGATGCCTGTGGAATCCTTTTTCGCCGCATTGGGCAGACCCAGCTTATGGGCAATCTGGCGCACTTCGGTTTTGTCAATTTCACCCAAGGGAAACAACGCCTTGGACAGTTGCGCCTGATTGAGCCGGTGCAGGAAGTAGCTCTGGTCCTTGCTGGCATCCAGCCCCTTGAGTAGTTCATACTCGGTGACGCCATGCCGTTGCACCGCCCGCACGCGTGCATAATGCCCGGTCGCTATGTAATCGGCTCCCAGGGTCAGCGCGTGATCCAGAAATGCCTTGAACTTGATCTCGGCATTGCACAGGACATCGGGATTGGGCGTGCGGCCGGCAGAATATTCCCGCAGGAACTCCGAAAAGACACGATCCTTATAGTCGGCGGAAAAATTGACCGCTTCGATGTCCACGCCGACCAGATCGGCAACGCTGGCTGCATCGAGCCAGTCCTGACGGGTTGAGCAGTATTCGGAATCATCGTCATCTTCCCAGTTTTTCATGAAAAGCCCGATGACCTCATAACCCTGCTCTTTGAGTAGCCAGGCGCTGACCGACGAATCTACGCCGCCGGACATGCCCACCACCACACGAGGTTTTACAGAAGATTGTTCATTCATGGACGATATTTTACCGTCCTGGCTGCCCAAACGGGGAAATCAGCGTCTTCTAGGCACTTAAGGCAGTATCGACCACTTCAACCCAATGGCGTACCGGCGTCTGGGTTCCGGTTTGCAGATGGGACATACAGCCCATATTGGAGGTAATGATGACTTCAGGCGAGGTTTTGCCGATGGCTTCAAGCTTGCGATCACGCAGGCCCGTGGCGATTTCCGGCTGAAGAACCGAATACGTCCCAGCAGAACCGCAACACAGATTGGCCTCGCCAAACGCCTTGAGGTCAAATCCCAGATCGGCCAGCAACGACTCGGTCAGTGGACGCAGCCCCTGCCAGTGCTGGAGCGTACAGGGCGGATGAAATGCAGCTGAGGCCGGTAGCGGCTTTTTGAATTTGGCCTTCAGTGTCGCCGCTTCGGGCGCAATCACTTCGGCAATATCCTTTACGTGCTGAACCAGATAGCGCGCCTTTTCCACATACGCAGGTTCGTTGCGAAGATAAAACGGATACTCTTTGACGAACGCCCCGCAACCGGACGCGTTCATGATGACGGCCTCCACCTGGCCTGATTCCAGCAACGGCACCCAGGCGTCGATATTGCTTTTCATCTGGGCGATGCTGCTGTTTACCTTATCCAGATGGAAATTGACGGCGCCGCAACATGTATTGCGACTGATATCCACAGATGAAATTCCCGCAGCATCCAGCACTCTTATGGTCGCAGCGTCGATCGATGGCATCAGCGCAGGCTGAACACACCCGAGCGGCACCAGCACCTGGCGTTGGTGGCGACCGACCGGCAGCGCCCCCGCTGGGCGAGCCTCCGGCAGTTTGGCCGCCAGTGTGGCCGGCATGAAGGAGCGCAACATGCGGCCCAGTTTCACCGCAGGCGCAAAGGCTTGGGAGTTCAGACCCGCCGCCAGCAGTGTGCGCCGAAAACGGTCTGTCGGCGTACGGGTAACGCGTTCTGCGACCAGTTCGCGGCCGATATCGACCAGATGACCGTACTGCACGCCCGACGGGCAGGTGGTTTCGCAATTGTGGCAGGTAAGACACTGGTCCAGGTGCTTCTGAGTGATACTGGTAGGCTCCTTGCCCTCGACGATTTCCTTGATCAGGTAAATGCGCCCACGCGGACTGTCGCGCTCATCGCCAAGTATCTGATAGCTGGGACAGGTGGCAGAACAGAAGCCGCAATGCACGCATTTGCGCAAGATTGCGTCTACTTCTTCGCCATAGCTGCTGTTTTTTGCCCAGTCGGCAAGATTGGTCTGCATGATACGTTAGATATTCCTGAGTAACCGGCCTGAGTAAAATGTGCCCAACGGGTCTAAATTGCTCTTGAGACGGCGGGTAATGGCGGCAATCCCGGCACTGACCGGCTGGAACACACCATCGACGGGCTGACTGACGCCGGCTCCGGCTCGAAACAGCGTCGCGTGCCCGCCGCGTTGCGCAGCGGCATGACGAATGTTGGTCACATCGCTAACCTGTCGCAGCCAGCGCTGCGCACCTCCCCACTCCAGTAGCGGAACCGATTCGTTTACAGTGTCGGCCAAAGGCGGCACAGAAACGCGCCAGACGGTATCGCCAAAAAACGGATGGGTATGTTCTCTGAGCGATAGCCATAATTCTTTGGCCACCTGCTCATCTACCCGCTCGCCGCCCAGGACGCCGCACGCCTGTTTAACGGCGGGCTGCGCACCGGATACGCGCAGATAGAGCACGCCCTGCTGTGTATCGCCCTCTGGGATCCAGGCTGAGGCACTGATACCCAGCGCCTTGGCCTGCCACTGGCCAAAGCATTCGAATGCTTCCTTCAGGGTACATTGCCGCTGCAGTGTGACTTCGCAAATCGGCTTGGGCAGCACCTTGAACGAGATTTCCAGAATAGGGCCGAACACGCCCATGGAACCGGTGAGCAGGCGTGACATATCGTAGCCGGCCACATTCTTCATCACCGTGCCACCAAAATGTAATTGCTGCCCTTCTGCATTGAGCAACACTGTGCCCAGCACAAAGTCACTGGCCCCGCCGGCGGCCATGCGTCCCGGGCCGGCCAGCCCTGTGGCAATGGCACCGCCGATGGTTGCCTGTTGGCCAAAATGCGGCGGCTCCCATGCCAGGCGCTGATTCTCTTGGTCCAGCGCGGCTTCGATGTCGCTCAGTAGCGTACCGCAACGGGCAGTCATGACCAGCTCTGATGGTTCATAACTGATGACCCCGGTATAAGGCGTCACGTCCAGCTCGACCAGTTGTTCGGTTTCGGCGATCGCGTTGCCATAGAAGGCTTTGGAGCCGCCGCCGCGAATGACAATCTGCTTGCGGCCCGCCACAGCTGCGGCAACCTGTTCTGCCAGATCTTCTTTAATGAATTTCATAAGATACTTAGAAACGTTCGATATCGGGAAAAGCGATCTGACCGCCGTGTACATGCATGCGACCATATTCGGCACAACGATTCAATGTCGGAATCTGCTTTGTCGGATTGAGCAGCATATCGGGATCAAACGCTTTTTTCAGCGCGGTAAAGGCATCGAGCTCTTCACGAGTAAACTGCGAACACATCTGGTTGATTTTCTCCAGACCCACGCCATGCTCGCCGGTGACCGTGCCACCCACCTTGATACACAGCTCCAGGATATCGGCACCGAAATCTTCAGCACGTCGCACTGAATCCGGGTCGTTCGCATCAAACAAAATCAGCGGATGCAAATTGCCATCGCCCGCATGGAACACATTGGCGCAACCCAATTGATATTTCGCTTCCATTTTCACCATTTCATTGAGCACATAGGCCAATTGGCTTTTCGGAATCGTGCCATCCATGCAATAGTAATCAGGCGATATGCGACCGGCGGCGGGAAATGCATTTTTGCGGCCGGCCCAGAAACGCAAGCGTTCCTCTTCGGAACTGGAGGTTTGCAAACGCGTCGCACCGCAGTCGGAAAATACTTTTTCCATGCGTACGATTTCGTCTTCAACCTCGGTCTCAGTGCCGTCCGATTCACACAGCAGAATCGCCTCGGCATCCAGGTCATAACCGGCCTTCACAAACGGCTCGACCATATGGGTTGCGCGCTTGTCCATCATTTCAAGGCCGGCAGGAATAATGCCCGATCCGATAATATTCTTGACCGCCTCGCCCGCCGCCTCAACAGAGGCGAAGCTTGCCATGATGACGCGTGCCAGTTGCGGCTTGGGAATGAGTTTGACCTTGACTTCGGTCACAATGCCAAGCATGCCTTCCGAACCGATAAAGACCGGCAGCAGATTCAGACCGGGTGCGTCGGGTGCATCGGCACCCAGTTCGAGAATGTCGCCATCAATCGTCACAATCCGCAAGCGGATGACGTTATGAACCGTCAGGCCATATTTAAGGCAATGCACACCACCGGCATTCTCGGCAACGTTGCCGCCGATTGAACAGGCAATCTGGCTGGACGGGTCAGGCGCATAATACAGGCCGTATGCTGCGGCCGCTTCGGACACTGCCAGATTGCGCACGCCGGGCTCAACGATAGCGGTGGCTGCCTGCGGGTCGATATGTCTGATTTTGTTGAGTTTGGATACGCCCAGCAACACACCCTGCGAATGCGGCGTCGCGCCGCCCGACAGGCCTGTACCTGCCCCGCGCGGCACCACGGGCACGCCCATTTTTTTACAGGTTTTCAGAACGTGAATGATTTGTTCCTCGTTTTCCGGAAGCACAACCACGCCTGGCATTTCCTTGAAAAGCGTCAGCCCATCACATTCAAATGGTTTTTTTTCTTCAACACGGGATAGCACACAATGCGCCGGCAGACCGCGATGTAATTCGGCGATCAGTTCAGAAAAATCCGGTCCGCTTTCAGCGGCCTGCGGCGCATGTCGCAGCTGCGCACTCACATCCATGACAACCCTTTTTTATGACAACTGATATAAAGCTTAAGTATACCCTGACCGGCCACGAACCAAAACGTGATTAACCCTAATGATTGTTCACTCCTGCGGCAAAGCAAAATGACTTCGGGGCATATAATGCCCCGAAACAGGCAGCGGCAGCGACGCGCGGGTCGGCGCTGTTGCCACCGCTGCACTCAGCATGCATAAATTCAGGTATTGATATCTGTTTTCTGCTCACGCCGCGTACGCACTGCCTGGGCCAGACGCTCCAGCACCTGGACCGACGTGTCCCAGCCGATGCAGCCGTCCGTAATGCTCTGTCCGTAAGTGAGTTCGACGCCCTCTTTCAGATCCTGACGACCCGCAACCAGATGACTCTCTACCATGACGCCAAAAATGCGATGATCGCCGGTTTCCATCTGCTGCGCCACATCGTCGATCACCTGAGGCTGATTCTCATATTTCTTGTTGCTGTTGGCATGACTGGCATCGATCATGATACGGCTGGCCAGGCCCGCCTTGGACAATTGCTCGGACATCAGATTGATGTTTTCGGCGTCATAATTGGGGGCCTTGCCGCCACGCAGAATGACATGACAATCGTCATTACCAACGGTAGAGACGATTGCCGAATGGCCGCCCTTGGTTACCGACAGAAAATGATGAGGCTGTGAGGCGGCATTGATCGCGTCGATGGCAATCTTGATATTGCCGTCGGTCCCGTTCTTGAAACCGACCGGGCACGACAGGCCCGACGCCAGTTCGCGGTGCACCTGGCTCTCTGTCGTGCGCGCACCGATCGCGCCCCAGGACACCAGGTCGGCAATATATTGCGGGGTGATCATGTCCAGAAATTCGCAGCCCGCAGGCACGCCATTCTCGTTGACCTCCAGCAGCAATTCGCGCGCCAGCCGCACGCCCTTGTTGATATTGAAACTGCCGTCAAGATCCGGATCGTTTATGAGGCCCTTCCAGCCCACGGTCGTGCGAGGTTTTTCGAAATACACGCGCATGACGATTTCCAGATCGTCGCTGAAGCGGTCACGCTGTTCCTTCAGGCGCTTTACATATTCGCGCGCCGCGGCCGGATCGTGAATTGAACACGGGCCAATAATGACAACCAGCCGGTCATCTTTGGCATGCAGAATGCGATGTATCGCCTCGCGCGTATCATGCACCAGGCTGGACACCTGAGAGGAACAGGTAAACTCGCGCATCAGATGAGACGGCGGGCTAAGCTCTTTAATTTCGCGGATACGTAAATCGTCAGTATTGTAGGACACGGAAAACTCCAGATATATCGTTAATCAATCAATCGAATCGGTTATAGGTTTGCCCAGCCAGGCAGTGCATCGCTCAAAACAAAAAAGGCCACCAGATATTCTGGCGGCCTTTTGGTGTCTTGTAGCTTGTTTCTGCTTTCGCTAAGTACGCAACGTCCTTTCCTCCGCCTATCGCGTCGAAAATGTAAAATAAAAAAAGAAAAAGACGTGGCTAACTTGTTTCATAAGAGCAATCCTAGCACAGGTTTTTGCACATTGGCACATCAATCTGCCGTCAGGACAAAAATATACCGGGACTGTACCGGCCGGACCACAGAATGCGCGGCTTTCGGGTGGAAGAATCGATTATCGCGGAGAAAAAGACCGTTTTGCCCAGCCACGCGCTTTTTCCGCAACACCAAGGTCGGTAAGCCAGTCAGCAAAGCCCGGCGTTGCAAGCGAAGCCGGGCCAATTAAAAGGCTCAGGCTGTTCCGCCAACCGTCAGGCCATCCATGCGGATGGTGGGCATGCCCACCCCTACCGGCACGCTTTGCCCTTCCTTACCGCAAGTGCCCACACCCGAATCAAGCGATAAATCGTTGCCGATCATCGAAACCCGGTTCATGGCTTCAGGGCCGTTACCGATCAATGTCGCGCCCTTGACCGGATAGGTGATGCGGCCATTTTCGATCATATAGGCTTCACTGGCCGAAAACACGAACTTGCCGCTGGTGATATCGACCTGCCCGCCGCCAAAATTGACGGCGTACAGGCCTTTCTTGACCGAGGCAACAATATCCTGCGGGTTGTGATCTCCGCCAAGCATAAAGGTATTGGTCATACGAGGCATGGGCAGATGGGCATACGATTCACGGCGACCATTGCCGGTCACCTTGGTCTTCATCAGGCGTGCATTCAGTGAGTCCTGCATGTAGCCACGCAAAATACCGTCTTCGATCAGCACATTGCGCTGCGTCGGATTGCCCTCGTCGTCCACATTCAGGGAACCGCGACGATCCTTGATCGTGCCGTCATCGATCACGGTAACCCCCTTGGAGGCAACGCGCTCACCGATACGATCGGAGAAAATGCTTGAGCCCTTTCGGTTGAAATCGCCTTCCAGACCGTGGCCGACGGCTTCGTGCAGCAGAATGCCCGGCCAGCCGGAGCCCAGCACAACCGTCATTTCACCTGCCGGCGCGTCCCTGGCATCCAGATTCGTCAGCGCTTCGTGCACCGCCTTGTCGACGTACTCGTGCAACAACGCATCCGAGAAATAGTTCAGGCCCAGACGACCACCGCCGCCGCCATGGCCCATTTCACGTCGGCCATTGCGCTCGACGATTACGGTGACAGACAATCGTACCAGCGGTCGGATATCGGCTGCCAGACGGCCATCGCTGCCTACAATCATTACCACGTCATATTCCGAACCCAGGCCGGCCATGACCTGAATTACATGGGGATCTTTGGCGCGGGCAATGGTCTCGACCCGGCCAAGCAACGCCACTTTTTCCGTGGCTGGCATGGCAGCAATCGGGTCATCCTGGCCGTACAGGTCGTGCGCCTTGTTTTTGCCGTTGCCGATCACCTTCATGCGCCCTTCACCCTGCCGCGCAATCGCCTTGACCGTCGTGGCCGACTCCATGAGCGCCTCGGGCGAGAGTTTGTCTGAATAGGCAAAAGCGGTTTTCTCGCCCGCCAGCGCTCGCACGCCTACGCCTTGGGAGATGGAGAAGCTGCCGGTCTTGACAATACCCTCTTCCAGACTCCAGCTTTCGCTGCGCGTATATTGAAAGTACAGGTCGGCGTAATCGACCTTATGGGTAAAAATCTCGGCCAGCGCCGCAGCCATGTGGTTTTCATTCAGGTCCCAGGGATCCAGCAGCAGGGATTTTGCCGTTGCGACTGCCTGGAGATCGGATTCAATAGGTTTCATGTAAGGGTGTCTTCTAAGGTTTCTTTACTGTAATGGGAGGCGCTGTACCTGCGACGCCTGCCTTGTTGCGTTCAAACTCAACGGTGCGAACCTGACCGTTATGCCCGGGGAACTGGTCAAACACCGAAGCGGCCAGATAGGGCATGACTTCGGGCAGGCCACGCTCGCGCGAATCTGCCACGGCGCTGGCGCGAAATACTTCATTGCCATTTTGCTGCCTGTCACGAATATACACAGTGAGCGAATAGCGATGGTAAGGTACCGGAACCAGCTGATAGCGTGGCGTCATGGCAAAGCCGAAGCTGCTGTAGAAAGGGTTGTCATAATAACCATAGGGAAAGCCCATGCCCAGCCCCAGTGTCGGATACAAATCATAATTGCCGGTTTCCCGCTGGACCATTTGCTGACGCACTTCGGTGCCGGTGGTAAAGCCAACTTCAAAACGGGCGCGCTGGCGGCCCATCGCTTCGATCAGGCCGGTGCGGAACATGTTATTGCGAATATAGCCGGTATAGGCAGCCTGCTCCAGATTCTGCTGTCTGCTGTCGACAAAGCGGTAGTGCTGTCCTGCAACGGCAGCAGGCCATTGCTGAAACGAGGTAACCTGAGTCGTAAATTCACTGGTTGTCGAGCAGGCGGTCAATCCCGCCAGAAACAAGCCAGCCAAAACGAGGTTCCGGATACGGGGCACTTGCAGATGTCGCATGCTTCTTTCTCCTGCCAATCACACGCCAATATCATAGATGGCCTGCCGCGCCCGACACGCGCCGCAAACTGTACTTCAATTTTGACACAAAACGTCTTTTAAGGTTCCAATTCAGGGCAAGCCCCTATAATTAGGACAAATAGCTACAAATCGCTTTTTTTCAAGTGAACCCTGCCGGTTGTACCGCAAATTCACTTTCCGTTCACCAGCACCACAGTGACCACCATGCCTACAGAATTGATTGAAGAAAACAGTCCGACCGTCTATCGCAGCGACTACCAACCCTACCCGTTTACGCTTGATACGGTGGCACTCAATTTCGACCTGGACGAAAACCGCACTGTTGTCATCTCTACCCTGACATTCACCGCCAAAGACAAGACGCCTGCCGATCTGGTGCTCAATGCCGAGGACATCAGCCTGGACGCGCTGTATCTAAATGGCCAGGCGCTGGGCGCAGACGCCTATGAACTGGACCAGGACCAACTGGTGATTGCGCAATTGTCCGGTTCATTTGAACTGCGCATATGCACCACACTGAATCCGACAGCCAACTCCCTGTTCATGGGCCTATACAAATCGGGGAGCGGCTTTTTCACGCAGTGCGAAGCCGAAGGCTTTCGCCGCATTACTTACTTTCCCGATCGTCCGGACGTGATGAGCATTTATACCGTCACGCTTGCCGCCGACAAGGAAAAGTACCCCTATCTGCTGTCCAACGGCAATCTGCTGTCATCCACCGACCTGCCCGACGGTCGTCATCAGGCGGTCTGGCATGACCCGTTTCACAAGCCCAGCTATCTTTTCGCGCTGGTCGCCGGCGATTTCGATGTTCGCGAAAAAACCGTCAAAACCCATAATGGCCGCGACGTGCTGTTGCAGATATACAGCGACAAGGGCAGCCGGGACAAGACCGAGTGGGCACTGGCATCGCTGGAGCGCTCTCTGGTCTGGGACGAAAAGCGCTTTGGCCTGGAACTGGATCTGGATCGCTTCATGATTGTGGCCGTGCGCGACTTCAATATGGGCGCCATGGAAAACAAGGGGTTGAACATTTTCAATTCCGGTTATGTGCTGGCCGATCCCGATACTGCCACCGATGCCAATTTTTCTGCCGTGGAAGCCGTGATCGGTCACGAATATTTCCACAACTGGACCGGCAATCGCGTTACCTGCCGCGACTGGTTTCAGCTTAGCCTCAAGGAAGGCCTCACAGTCTTTCGCGATCAGGAATTTACGGCGGACATGATGGCCGCAGGACTGGATGACCAGGCTGCCGCCAGCGCCCGCGCGGTCAAGCGGATTGACGATGTGAGCGTGTTGCGCGCCGGCCAGTTCCCCGAGGATGCAGGCCCCATGGCGCATCCCATCCGCCCGGACAGCTACGAATCCATTGGCAATTTCTACACCGCCACTGTCTATGAAAAAGGTGCCGAAGTCATCCGTATGCAGCACACGCTGCTGGGCGCGCCCGGCTTTCGCGATGGCATGGACGAATATTTTCGCCGCCATGATGGACAGGCCGTCACCTGCGACGATTTCGTCAATGCCATGGAATACGTGTATACAAAAGTCCACCCGCAACGCGATCTGTCCGTCTTCAGGCGCTGGTATTCGCAGGCCGGCACGCCACGGGTGCAGGTTGCCATGAGCCACGACGCCGCGCAGCACACGGTGACATTGACCCTGTCGCAGCAAACACCGCTGGTGGGCGTTGAAAAAATCCGCAAGGATTTTGTGAAAAAACCTTTTCATATTCCCTTTGCTGTCGGTCTTCTGTCGGCTGACGGACAGCCGCTGGTGCTAAGCGAGGTCAACGACAGCGCGAGCCACGATGCCGCCCCGGACCCGGCCGGCGAACACACACGCCTGCTGGAGCTCACTGAGCAAAGTCAGTCCTGGACCTTCACCGACATCGCCGCCAAACCCGTCCCTTCGCTGTTGCGCGATTTTTCCGCGCCGGTCATTGTTCATTATGAATGGACGGCAGCGGAACTGGCAGTCCTGGCCCAGTCTGACCCCAATCCATTTGCCCGCTGGGAAGCGGGCCAAGCGCTGGCAGCACGCGAGATTCTGGGGCTTGTCGATGCGCTGCAAAAGGGTGCGCAATCGGCCCTGTCCGAGACGTTCGTGCAGGTTTGGAAAAACAATCTGCAGGATGCGGGCCTGGACGCCGACTATCGTGCCCGCCTGCTGACACTGCCTTCGGAAAAATTCCTGGCAGAGCAAATGGATCCGATAGAACCGATATGGCTGGCCAAGGCCCGCCACGCTGTCCGGGAAAACCTGGGCAAAGCGGCCGCGTCCGAATGGACCACCACCCTTCTTGGCAACGACACGCCCGGGCCATACAGCCCGGATCCGATCAGCGCGGGCCGACGCAGCCTGAAAAATCTGGCACTGGCGTACCTGATGGCGGCAGGCGATCAGGCGGCATGCCAGCAAGCGCTGGCCCAATACCAGGCAGCGCAGAACATGACCGATTGTATGGGCGCGCTTGGCGCCATCGTCAACTATCACCACGGGGACAAGCGCCAGGAAGCCATCGTTGATTTCTACGAAAAATGGCAGCATAATCCACTGGTCATCGACAAATGGTTTGCCCTGCAGGCAACCGCCGCCGACACCCGCACGGAAACGATCCGCGGACTGATGGCGCATCCAGCATTTTCATTGCGCAACCCCAATCGCGCCCGCTCCCTGATCTTCCAATTCTGCATGAACAATGCGCAAGGGTTCCATAACCAGGACGGTTCCGGCTACGCCTTGTGGACCGAAGCCGTGCTGGCGCTCGATGCCATCAATCCTGAAGTTGCTTCCCGTCTGGCGCGTGTCATGGATAACTGGGCGCGCTATACTCCTGCACTGCAATCACAAATGAAATCATCGCTTGAGCAGGTCCGCGATCACGAGGGTCTGTCCAGCAATGTGAGCGAGATTGTGTCCAAAGCATTGCGTATTTAATTATTTTCCGGAGACCTTATGTCACGAAAAACCCTTACCCAGTATCTGGTTGAGCAGCAGCGCAACAATAATGCCATTGAGGCAGAAGTGCGCTTGCTCGTAGAAGTTGTTTCACGCGCCTGCAAGGCCATTAGCCATGCTGTCAGCAAAGGTGCGCTGGGCGGCGTACTGGGAAGTCTGGAAAGCGAAAATATTCAGGGCGAAGTTCAGAAAAAGCTTGACGTACTGTCAAATGAAATTCTGCTTGAAGCCAACGAATGGGGAGGCCATCTGGCGGGCATGGCGTCCGAAGAGATGGAAACCATCCATCACATTCCCAACCGCTACCCCAAGGGCGAATACCTGTTGTTGTTCGATCCGCTGGACGGCTCGTCCAATATTGATGTCAATGTGTCCATCGGCACGATTTTCTCTGTGCTGAAGGCGCCGGCCGATATTTCAGGGCGCGAAGTGACCGAAAAGGATTTTCTGCAACCAGGCAGCCGGCAAGTGGTGGCCGGCTATGCTGTGTACGGTCCGCAAACCATGCTGGTACTCACGATCGGCAATGGCGTGATGGGCTTTACGCTGGATCGCGAACTGGGCAGCTGGGTATTGACACACGAGAATATGCGTGTTCCGGAAGATACCAAGGAATTCTCCATCAATATGTCCAATATGCGCCATTGGGCGCCGCCCATGCGCCAGTACATCGAAGACTGCCTGGCAGGCACCACCGGACCGATGGGCAAAGACTACAACATGCGCTGGATCGCCTCGATGGTGGCCGATGTACATCGTATCATGACGCGTGGCGGCATTTTCATGTATCCATGGGATGCGCGCGATCCGAAAAAACCGGGCAAGCTACGCCTGATGTATGAGGCCAATCCGATGAGCTTTATCATCGAGCAGGCCGGCGGCATGGCCACCGACTCGGTCAACCGTATCATGGATATCCAGCCGACCGAGTTGCACCAGCGCGTAGGCGTGGTGCTAGGGTCCAAAAACGAAGTGGCCCGGGTTAAGGACTACTGCGCCGGATCAAAGTGATTTAACCTGATTGCATCTATTTCCTGCATGATCTGGCTGTCCAGCTTAACTCCGCTGACAGCCAGATTTTCTTTAAGCTGGTCCGTTGTCCTGACCCCGATAATGGTGCAGGCAACCTGCCATTTTGTATTACAGAACGCCAGCGCCAGCTGTACCGGCGTCAACTGATGCCTGCGGGCAAGCGCATTATATACACGCGCTGCATCAAGCGAAGCCGGCCGGCCCCAGCGCTGCTTGCGCACCGACTCATATAAGGTAATCCTGGCGTCAGCCGGCGCCTGTTCTCCGGTGGTGCCGGACTCATCATATTTGCCTGTCAGCAGGCCATAACCCAGCGGCGAGTACGCAAGTAGCGACACATCAAGATGATGGCACATCTCGTCCAGTCCGTTTTCGTACGAACGATTTAGCAAGCAGAACGGGTTTTGTATGCTGGCCACTCTTGGCAAATTTTCGGCCTGGGCGATACGGATGAACTCGCTGACCCCATAAGGCGTTTCATTGGACAGGCCAACATAGCGGATTTTCCCCTCTCGCACCAGCCTGTCCATGGCCCGCAACTGTTCTTCAATGCTGCTTTGGTCAGGATTGGTTTTCTCCGGGTCGAAATAGCGATTGCCAAATGCGGGCACCGGCCGGGCCGGCCAGTGAATCTGATACAGGTCGATGTAATCGGTCTGCAAGCGTTTCAGACTACCTTCGCAGGAGCGGATGATATCGGCTGCTGTCAGGCCTTCGCCTTCACGCACCCACGGCATGCCGCGCGACGGCCCGGCAACCTTGCTGGCCAGCACAACTGACTGGCGCACTTGCGGACGGCGACTGAGCCAGTTGCCGATGATTGTCTCGGTCGCACCATAGGTTTGCTCACGGGTCGGCACAGCATACATTTCGGCCGTATCCAGAAAATTCACACCCTGGTCGACGGCCAGATCCAATATTTCAAATGCAATAGACTCGCTGACCTGTTCACCGAACGTCATGGTGCCCAGGCAAATATCGGTCACTTCCAGATCACTTTTCCCCAGCTTTACTTTCTGCATAACTATCCTTCGCAATTTAAGAGAACTTGTCCGATTGTAATGCGACTTCGGTGTAGCAAAAATTTTGAACTTATAATCAGAATATCTATCTTCCTGCGAAAGCAACATGAATACGCCCCCCACCAGAGAAATCCATCAGGTTCTGACGCCGGAAACCATCCAGATGCTGGTGCTGATCGCGGAAAAAGGCAGTTTTGCGGCAGCCGCTCGCGAATTGAACCTGGTTCCCAGCGCCCTGACCTATCGCGTCAGGCAGGTTGAAGATGCGCTGGACGTCCTGCTGTTTGATCGCAAGTCCCGACATGCCGCGCTAACGCCCGCAGGCAGGGAATTGATCGACGAGGGCCGGCAGTTGCTCAATTCGGTGGAACAGATTGCCCACCGCGTCAAGCGCATTGCCACAGGATGGGAGCCGCTGCTGACCATCAGCGCAGACACGATTGTGTCGCGCAAGGTGTTGTTCGAACTGTGTGAGAAGTTTTTCGCGCTCAATGTGCCTACGCAGTTACGTATCCGCGAGGAAGTACTGGATGGCACCTGGGAAACCTTGATCGCCGGCCATTCGGATCTGGCCATTGGCGTGAGCAGCACCTTGCAAAGCTCGGATATTCATTCGCTGCCGCTTAGCAAAATTTCATTTGTGTTTGTAGTGTCGCCCCAACATCCGCTGGCCACTGCGCCTGAACCACTGGAAGAGCAACTGATCGCCCAATACCAGTCTGTGGCTGCCGCAGATTCGGCAAGATATGCGCGCCGTATTTCCTATGGTGTGCAGGCGATGCAAAGAGTCTTTACCGTACCCAATCTGCATGCCAAGGTGCTGGCCCATCGAATGGGCCTGGGCTGCGGTTTTCTACCCTATTCTCACGCCAAGCCTTATCTGGCAACCGGAGAGCTGATTATCAAAAAGGTGGCAGCCTGCCCGCGGGTCGTGCAAAGCAATTATGCCTGGCGCAAACCTGCTCATGGTCGCGCCGTCGGCAAAGGCCTGCATTGGTGGCTGACCGAACTGGAGAGTGAAGAAACCCGTCAGGCGCTGATGGGCGACGAGTAAGCGAGTACGCGGGAAAGCGGGTCTCGCGTTACCAAGGCCCGCTGCCAAAACCTGCCCCGCCAGGCCCAACTTAGTCCAACGTGATCACTGTCGCGCCGGTCGTTTTACGTGAGGCCAGCGCCTGATGCGCTTCTCCCACGTCATCCAGACTATAGCGCTGATCGATCTGCACCTTGATTTTCTTGCTGCGGATCATATCGAACAACTCATCGGAAGCGGCCTTGAGTTTTTCTGCAGTGTCTACATGCGGACCAAGGGTGGGCCGGGTCACGTACAATGCGCCCTTGCTGGCCAAAATGCCCAGATTGACGCCGGTCACAGCCCCGGATGCGTTGCCGAAACTAACCATCAAGCCGCGCGGCTGCAGGCAGTCCAGAGAGCGCTCCCAAGTGTCCTTGCCCACGCCATCATAGACAACCGGCACTTTCTTGCCATTGGTCAGCGACAGCACGCGCTCGACCACGTCTTCCTTGCTGTAGTCGATAGTTGCCCACGCGCCGTGCGCCAGGGCAATATCCGATTTCTCGGGACTGGAAACCGTACCGATCAGTTTTACACCCAGGGCTCGGGCCCACTGGCAGGCAATCAGCCCGACGCCCCCTGCCGCGGCATGAAACAGAATCGTTTCATGTCCCTGCAACCGGTACGTTTGCCGGAACAAATATTGCACGGTCAGGCCCTTGAGCATTACGGCCGCCGCTTCATCGAACGACAGAAAATCCGGAATTTTAAGCACGTTGGCGGCGGGCACATTGCGCAGCTCGGCATACGCACCAATGGGGCTTTGCCCATAAGCGACGCGATCGCCCTTTTTCAGATGCGTGACGCGACTGCCAACGGTCTCGACGATACCGGCAGCTTCAAAACCCAGCCCATGCGGCAGCGGCTGCGCATAAAGACCTGTTCGATAATAAATATCGATGAAATTGAGACCAATCGCCTTTTGTACGATCTGCACTTCATTATCCGCCGGCGCGCCTACCTCTTCGGTAATCACTTTCATGACACCGACATCGCCGTGTTCGCTGATCTCTACTTTTCTTGAAGACATTGCCACCCTACCCTCCTGAGTTTTCTATTAGCCACAATGGATGAAACAGATTAGTGTATTTAAGTCGATACGCTGTATTAAATCAACGGAGTCAGTTAAAATAATTCTTATGATACAGTCAAAATCTGCTTAGGCAGCAATTAAAATGAACAAAGGCAAGCACCCCGTCTCTCCTGAAGCCGCCAAACAGGATCCTGCACTCGAATCCAATGCGATCAGCGAGGCTTGCGGCCCTTTTTACACCAATGCTGCAAACAATAGAGGGCTCAAGAACATCGGCTATCTAATCCGGCTCAATTTTCATTCCATATCGCAAATGATTGAAGCTGAAATGGAACCCCTGGGCCTGACAGCGTCGCAATGGCACCCGATTGCCATTATCGGGCTGGAAAAAGCCAATACCCCGGCCAGCGTCGCGCGCACCGCAGAGGTCGATACCGGAGCCATGACCCGCACCCTGGATCGCCTGGAGAAAAAAGGGTTTCTCAAGCGCCACCGCTCGACAAACGATCGCCGTGTCGTGGAGCTGGAATTGACGGAAAAAGGCCACACGGTCACCGAAAAGCTGATGCCTGCTGTCTCGCGTGCGCTCAATGCCCACCTCAAGGGCTTTACCAACGAAGAAACCACGCTGCTGATCAGTTTTTTGCAGCGAATGCAGCAAAATGGCAACACCGAGACCTACGAACGGCTGCTCAAAGAACTTGAGAATGATGACGGCTGCGTCCTGTCCTGTAACAATAATCGGCCAGCGACCTGATTCGCACATGGCTGGCCGCAGACGCAATGGGGGCAGACTCACGGATGGTATCGGCGCGCGGCATACTCGCGCCCACGCTTCAGCGCGCTACAGCCCTCGAAGCAAAACACTGTGTGAGCGGCCGGCTGCCCATAGTTGGCCCCTTGATCAAGCCCCTTTTAATCAAGCCCAGAATTGGCCATATTCAAGCGCCATGTCTGACAAACAAGCGCCCATTCAGATGGGCTCGCTGTGCAAACCCGTCCAAATCAAGCGCCGCACAGGACCGACGGCACCCTGCCGCCAATGACCTACCGTCTTTTACCGACCAGCGACCCCAACACGCCGCGGATCAATCGCCGTGCAGCGCCGCGCACATAGCTTTTGGCCACCTGCTGGACCACGCCATCGCGTCGACCGCCGCGCGGGCCGGTGGAGCCGATCATCAGGTCCTTGACCATGCCCAGGATCCCGTCATCTTCTGCACCTGCTGCCGGTTTGGCTGACGCCTGTTCCGTGTTTTTCTCCTCCGTTCGCTTGGCCAGCACCTCGAACGCAGACTCCCGATCGACCGGCTTATCGTATTTGCCCCCGAATTGCGACTGACTGCGTAACGCCTGGCGTTCTGCGTCGGTCGCAGGGCCGATCCGACTGGCCGGCGGCAAGACCCAACCGCGCTGCGTAATACCTGGACTCCCCTTGGCATCCAGAAAGGACAACAGGGCTTCGCCAACGCCCAGTTGTCCAATGGCCTGGGTAATATCCAGATCCGGGTTGGGACGCATGGTTTCGGCCGCCGTTTTCACCGCGCGCTGGTCCCGTGGTGTAAAGGCGCGCAGCGCGTGCTGTACACGGTTACCTAACTGTCCCAGCACCGTATCCGGAATATCCAGCGGATTCTGGGTCACAAAAAACACGCCCACGCCCTTGGAACGCACCAGCCGCACAATCTGCTCGATTTTCCGCAACAGCGCTTCGGGGGCATCGGAAAACAGCAGATGGGCTTCGTCAAAGAAAAACACCAGGCGTGGTTTCTCGGGGTCGCCGATTTCCGGCAGCGCCTCGTATATCTCGGCCAGCAACCACAACAAAAATACCGCATACAGCTTGGGCGACTGCATCAGCTTGTCAGCCGCCAGAATATTGACAACGCCCTGTCCGCCGGCATCGGTACGAAGCAGATCGTGAATATCGAGCATGGGTTCGCCGAAAAAATGATCGGCACCCTGCGACTCCAGTTGCAGCAATGCGCGCTGGATGGCGCCCACTGACGCGGCTGACACGTTGCCATAGTTCTGCCGCAATTCGCTGGCGCGGTCCGCCACGTTTTGCAGCATGGCTCGCAGGTCCTTGAGATCGAGCAGTAATTGCCCTTCATCATCGGCCACCTTGAACACCAGGTTCAACACGCCTGCCTGGGTATCGTTCAGATCCAGCATGCGGGACAGCAACAGTGGCCCCATGTCTGAGATAGTGGCCCGCACCGGATGCCCCTGCTCGCCGAATACATCCCACAAGACGGTGGGCGCAGCCCCCCATTGCGGCGTTGGCAGGCCGTATTTCTGCAAGCGCTCCTGCAATTTGGGGCTGTCCGCACCCGCCTGGGAGATCCCGGTAAGGTCACCCTTGACGTCTGCCATGAATACCGGCGTTCCCAAGCGGGAAAACGACTGGGCCAGCACCTGAAGCGTGACCGTTTTGCCGGTGCCGGTCGCCCCCGTAATACAACCGTGACGATTGGCCATTTGTGGCAAGATGACGACATCTGCCTGACCACTTTTTGCGATGAGTACCGGATCTGCCATGAGTTTCCCTTTGTATCAATTAACGTGCTGATGACGCTTTCCAAGCCCGGTTCAGCACCCGACGCACTCTACCGGTGCCTGCTGCGCGATCAAGCGTGTACGATGAAGCCTGAACGCGACACGACACTGCCCTTAGGCAGCAATCCTGCCCGAATGTCGGTAAAACGACGTAAACAAGCCGTATTCTATAAAAGTTTATGACTGTTCAGGGTAAAATTCTTTATTTTGCTACTTCAAGAGTTAATCAAACCATGGCAGGTCATAGTAAATGGGCAAATATCCAGCACCGCAAAGGTCGCCAGGATGCCAAGCGTGGAAAAATCTGGACAAAAATCATTCGTGAGGTCACGGTCGCCGCGCGTGCCGGCGGCCCCGATCCGGATACCAACCCGGCCTTGCGCCTGGCCTGGGATAAAGCCACCGCTGCCAATATGCCAAAAGACAACATCCAGCGCGCCATTACGCGCGGGGCTGGCGGGGCCGATGGCGACAGCTACGAATCCATACGTTATGAAGGCTATGGAATCAGCGGCGCTGCGGTCATCATAGACTGCATGACAGATAACCGCACCCGCACGGTGTCGGATGTGCGCCATGCGCTCACCAAGCATGGCGGCAATCTGGGCCAGGACGGTTCAGTGGCGTTCATGTTCAAGCATTGTGGCCAGTTTATTTTCGGTCCCGACTATTCCGAAGACCAGATCATTGAAGTGGCGCTGGAAGCTGGCGCCGAAGATGTCGTGACCGATGAAGAAGGGCTGATCGAAGTGCTGTGCGAACCCCCGCTCTTTTCCGATGTGCGCGCCGCTTTTGAAAAGGCCGGCCTGAAACCGGAAATGGAAGGCGTCATCATGAAGCCGCTGAACGAAACGGAACTGACCGGCGAGGACGCAAAAAAAATGCAGAAAATTCTTGATCAGCTCGAAAGCCTGGATGACGTGCAGGAGGTGTACACCACCGCTGTCTTCAATGAAACGGAAGAAGGATAAGATACCCCATGAAGGCACTTGTTATTGGTAACGGTGGACGCGAACACGCCATCGCCTGGCGTCTTGCGCAGTCGCCACGTATTTCAACTGTATTTGTTGCTCCGGGCAATGGTGGCACCGCCACCGACCCGGCCCTGACCAGCCTGCCCATCTCCGATCTGCAGCAACTGGCGCAATTTGCGCTGGACGAACAGATCGCACTGACCGTGGTCGGCCCCGAAGCGCCGCTGGCCGCCGGTGCGGTAGACCTGTTTCGCAGCAAGGGTCTGGCGGTTTTCGGCCCCACCCAGGCTGCCGCGCAACTGGAAAGTTCCAAGGACTTTGCCAAAGCCTTCATGCTGCGGCATCGCATTCCCACGGCCGCCTATGCGACCTTTACCGATCCGCAAGCCGCGCATCAGTATGTGCGTGAGCAAGGCGCGCCCATTGTGGTCAAGGCCGATGGGCTGGCCGCAGGCAAAGGCGTGGTGGTCGCGCAAACTGAAGACGAAGCGCATGCCGCCATCGACAGCATGCTGGGCGACGGCTCTTTGGGCAGCGCCGGTGCTCGCGTGGTGATCGAAGCCTGCCTGGAAGGCGAAGAAGCCAGTTTTATCGTCATGTGCGACGGCAAGCACGTGCTGCCCATGGCCAGCAGCCAGGACCACAAGCGTCAGCTTGACGGCGACAAGGGTCCGAACACCGGCGGTATGGGCGCCTACTCGCCCGCTCCGATTGTCAGCGAGGTACTGCACCAGCGCATCATGAACGAAGTGATCTGGCCGACCATCAACGGCATGGCCAGCGACGGGATTGAATATACCGGCTTTCTGTATGCAGGCGTGATGATTGGCGACGGCCCGGACGCGACCCGCCCCATCAAGGTGCTGGAGTTTAACTGCCGCATGGGCGACCCGGAAACCCAGCCCATCATGTTGCGCATCCGTAACGACTTCTCCGAGGTCGTGGAGCACGCCATTGCCGGCACGCTGGACCAGGCACAGATTGACTGGGATCCGCGCACAGCCCTGGGCGTGGTCATGGCATCGCACAATTATCCAGGCACACCCCGTACGGGCGATGCCATCACCAACATCGCCGGCGCCAGTGCCGACTGCGTTACCTTTCATGCCGGCACCCGCCTGCAAGACGGTGTGCTACAAACCTCGGGCGGTCGGGTGTTATGCGTGACGGCACTGGGCGAGACGCCTGCGGCTGCCCGCGACATTGCCTATGCGGCCCTTGAGCAGATCCGCTTTGACGGCAGCCAATACCGCAAGGATATCGGCTGGCGCGCCCTGAAGCCGGCATGAAAAAAGTCGGACTCCTGGGCGGCAGCTTCAATCCGGTACATGTGGCCCACCTGGCCATGGCCAGGACAGCATTGCGCGCGCTCAATCTGGACGAGGTGCAGCTGATTCCTGCCGGCAACCCCTGGCAGAAGCAGCCGCTGCGGATCAGCGGCACCCAGCGCCTGGAAATGCTGGCGCTGGCGATTGCCGATGAACCCGGCATTGTGATCAACGATATCGAAATCAATCGGGAAGGGGCAACCTACACCATCGATACGCTGCGCAACCTGCCGCGCGATGCGAAATACTATTGGTTATTGGGGACCGACCAGCTCAACAATTTCTGCACCTGGCAGAACTGGCAGGAAATTACAGACTACGTCACGCTGACCGTGGCCTGGCGCACCGGCCACCCCTTGCATATCCCGCAGGAGCTGGACGTCCTGTTGCGACGCGATGGCAAGGGCCTGATTACCCTTCCCTTCAAGGCCATGGATGTGTCCTCCACCGAGATCCGCTCACGCATCCAGCAGGGGCAGGATGCCTCGGCGTTTGTTCCCGCGCCCGTTCTGGATTACATTAATACTCACGGACTTTACCGATAGCAGATTGTCTTGCTGCCCCTTACCCCGAAAACCGGAAAACCTTATTACCTATGAATATACAAAAATTGCAACGTCTGGTCATCAATGCGCTGGAGGACGTCAAAGCCCAGGATATCCGGGTGTTCAACACCAGCCATCTGACCAGTCTGTTTGACCGGGTCGTTATCGCCAGCGGTACTTCCAACCGCCAGACTCGTGCCCTGGCAAGCAGCGTTGTCAATGCAGCCCGAGCGCACAAAATACCCATTATCGCACTCGAAGGGCAGGAGTCCGGCGAATGGGTACTGGTCGACATCGGCGACATTGTCATCCATTGCATGCAACCGACCATTCGCCAATACTACAATCTGGAAGCAGTGTGGGGCGACAAGCCGGTTCGCGTCCGGTTGCTGGAGCAATCCAAGGGCCATGCCATGCAGGGTTTTGCCGATGATGAAGACGACAACATGGAAGAATAAAACGTCCTATGAAGCTCATTGTCATTGCTGTCGGCAACAGAATGCCTGATTGGGTCACTACCGCATGGAAAGACTATGCCAAACGGATGCCTGCCGATTGCACGATTGAGCTGCGGGAAATCAAGCCTGAACCCAGAACGTCCGGAAAAACGCCATCTCAAATGATGGAGGCAGAAAGCCGTCGCATTCAGGCCGCACTCGCTGCCGACAGTCTGGTCATTGCACTGGATGAACATGGTCGCGATCTGACCACCATGGACCTGTCGCGGCAACTGGAAGGTTGGCGCGGCAACAGCCAGGACGTCACCTTTCTGATCGGCGGCCCGGACGGACTGGATGCAGACCTCAAAAAGCGTTGCGCCAGCCTCATCCGCCTGTCGTCGCTGACATTACCGCACCCCATGGTGCGCATTGTGCTGGCCGAACAGCTGTATCGCGCGTGGGCCATTCTGACCAACCATCCCTATCATCGTGCCTGAACGCCCTGGTGCTGGCACACCGTCTTCGATCATGACTGCTTTGAACAACACCGTATCGGCCTCTCCCTCTGCCCCGGCAGGATCCCTGCTGATGGCGCAGGTGCAAACACAACCCATCTTCCTGGCGTCGGCCAGCCCGCGTCGCCACCAATTGCTCACACAAATGGGCATCGCGCATGACGTTCTGCCGGTGCCGGCGCCGCCAGGCGAGGACGAGCCATTATTGCCCGGCGAACATCCTGCCAGCTATGTGAAACGCACCGCCAGAGAAAAGGCCGAGCGCGCCGTGGCGCACCTGCACGCCAGCGGCCTGCCGCCCCGCCCCATTTTGACGGCCGATACAACCGTGATGATGGGTCCACAGCTTTTGGGAAAAGCCTGCACAGACAATGACGTGCGCGATGCGCTGTCGGCCCTGTCCGGGCAGACGCACCAGGTGCATACCGCCATCGTACTGGCCTGGCGCGAGCGCCTGTACGAAGACGTATCCATTACAAGTGTGATAATAAAGACCCTAACCACGGACGAGATAGACTGGTATGTGCGCTCGGGCGAGGGCATCGGCAAGGCCGGCGCCTACGGCATACAGGGCCTGGCCTCCGCCTTTGTGGAATCGATCAGCGGCAGCTATAGCGGCGTCATGGGACTGCCGCTATTTGAAACCTGCCGGCTGCTGGGGCGTGCCTATTCAGCGTCGGACTGATTGTCCGGCGCCGCATTGATGAACGCCTCTTCCTTGTTGCAGGCGGCATCGATGCGAACAATCGTAGGATACGGATTCAGGTCCAGATTGAAACGGCGGGCATTGGCCACCTGCGGCACCAGGCAGAAATCAGCCATGGTGGGCGTATCGCCATGACAGTAAACACCCGTATCGGTTGAAGACGCCAGCATTTTTTCCAGTGAATCAAACCCCTGGCGGATCCAGTGCAGATACCACTCGTTTTTCACCTCTTCGGATACACCCAGCTCGCGCTTGAGGTACTTGAGCACCCGCAGGTTATTCAGGGGATGAATGTCACATGCAATAAACTGCGCCAGTGAACGCACGCGCGCCCTGCCCGCCTGCGTTGCAGGAAGAATGGGCACCTGCGGATAAGCCTCTTCAAGATATTCCATGATGGCAATGGATTGCCCAATACTCACATTCTGGTCGATAAAGGTGGGTACCAGGGTAGTTGGATTGAGCTCGCGGTAGGTCTGCGCCAGTTGCTGACCACCATCACGAATAAGGTGCACAGGCACTGACTCGTATCCCAGCTGCTTGACGTTCAGCGCAATTCTGACCCGATAGGCTGCCGAACTTCTGAAATACCCGTATAGCTTCATCTGCATTATCTCCCTGCCTGTTGTTTGCGCGACAGTTCCTTTGGCAAGGGGAACGTCACGTTCTCTTTTATTCCATCCATTCTGCGCACCGAAATGGCACCCAACTCCTTCAACCGCTCAACAACCTCTTGAACCAGCACTTCGGGAGCAGACGCACCGGCGGTAATGCCTATTTTCCTGGCGCCTTGCACCCATTCGGGTCGAATGGCCAGGGCATTGTCAATCAGATAAGCCTGGCAATCGAGCCGTTCTGCTACTTCACGCAACCGATTCGAGTTGGAACTGTTGATGCTGCCCACTACGAAAAACACATCGCAATCTGACGCGAGAACCTTGACCGCATCCTGGCGGTTCTGGGTTGCATAGCAAATATCGCTTTTCTTGGGCTCGACAATGCCCGGGAATTTTGCCCTGAGCGCATCGGCCACCCGCCTTGCGTCATCGATAGAGAGCGTCGTCTGGGTAACAAACGCCGTGTTTTCAGGATTGTCGACCTGCAATGCTGCGACGTCTTCCGGGGTTTCCACCAGATGCATGCGTCCGACCGCCTGCCCAAGCGTACCCTCCACTTCGGGGTGACCCTTGTGGCCGATCATGACAATCTCAAGGCCCGCGGCGTGCATTTTTGCCACTTCGATGTGTACCTTGGTCACCAGCGGACAGGTTGCGTCGAAAATACGCAGGTCACGCAATTGCGCTTCTGCGCGTACCGCGCGCGAGACGCCGTGGGCGGAAAACACCACGATGGCGCCTGCCGGCGCCTGATCCAGCTCATCAATAAAAATCGCGCCCTTATTGCGCAAGCTTTCAACCACAAATTTGTTATGGACGATTTCATGACGCACATAGATTGGAGCGCCGTGCAACTCCAGCGCACGCTCCACAATATCGATGGCGCGGTCAACCCCCGCGCAAAAGCCACGTGGTTCGGCCAGAATCACTTCGCTGTTTTGAGCCATTACAGAACTCCGAGCAATTTGACGTCGATGCGCAAATCGACGCCTGCCAATGGATGATTGAAATCAAAGCGCGCCGTGTCGTTATCCCACTCGCGGAAAACACCAGAATAACGCCCGCCGTTAGGTGCCGTAAACTCGACCATATCGCCAGGCTCAAATTGCGCATCGGGGCCGGCGTCGCGATCCAGCATCTGGCGGCTAACCCGCTGCAACAGTTCCGGATTGCGCGCTCCGTAAGCCTGCTGCGCAGGCAATTCGTAACTGAATGATTCACCTTCAGCATGGCCGATCAGTGGCGCTTCCATGGAAGGAGACCATTGTCCGATGCTCAATTGCAGCGTGCCTGGCTTGCCGGTAAAGGTGTCAATAAAAGCCGAACCGGCACCCGGCCCAGACATCAGCGTAATGCGATAGTGCAGGGTCAGGTAGGATTGGGCATGGACAATTGGATTCATGGACTGGGAATTCGCGGTCAAAATCTGTCACCGTAGTGCGTTTTCTGTAAAACCTCATTTTAACTGACAATGAACACGTACACCGCCATTTACCCTGATTCTGCCAAGGACACCGCTCACTGTGCGGCAGCAATGCCTGAAGGCGAACTGCGACCACGGGAAAAATTACTGGCCCGGGGCGCTGCCGCGCTATCCAATGCCGAGTTGCTGGCCATTTTGCTGCGTACCGGCTCGACCCAAATGAATATCATGCAATTTTCCCAATATGTGCTGGATCAGGCTGGCGGCCCGCGTAATCTGTTGCTGAGCAACTATCAATCCCTGAGAAAAATAAAAGGCCTGGGCGAGGCCAAAATCTGCTCGTTTCTGGCCGCAGTCGAGTTTGCCCGGCGCCATATGCAGGACACCTTGCAATTTCATACGGAACTGAACCGTCCTGCAGTGGTGCGCGATTTTTGCATCAGCCTGCTATCGCATGAAGTAGTGGAAAAATGCCTATTGCTGCTGGTCAATACGCGCCATCAGCTGATTCACCACGAAGAAGCCTCGCGCGGCACACTGAACCAAACTGCCGTTTATCCCCGCGAAATTGCCGCTACCGCGCTGCGCCACAATGCCTGGGGCGTGATTCTGGCGCACAATCATCCGTCGGGACTGGCGCAGCCCAGCCTGGCCGATATCCAGCTTACCCAGCAATTGCGACGCGGCCTGGCGCTGCTGGAAATCCGTCTGGTTGACCATATCATCGTGGCTGGAGCAACGGCCATATCGCTGGCCGAACTGGGCAAGCTATAAGCAATGACAACTGCTATACTGCGTATCAGTCCAGCGCGTTCTGGTTGTTTCAGGACATTGTGCCCTTCTCAGTTGACCCTGCAGGCCCCACATCATGAGTAATAAACAAATATGGGATATTTCCGCAGCCGTGGATGCGCAGTCCCCCGTATTTCCGGGAGACACGCCCTACACCCAGAAATGGAGCTGGACCCTGTCCGCCGAATGCCCAGTCAATGTCAGTGAGGTTACGCTTAGCCCTCATGTAGGCACCCATGCCGACGCACCCCTGCATTACGATACCGGTGGCCGTGCCGCAGGTCATTTGTCGCTCACGCCCTTTATCGGTCCATGCCGCGTCCTGCATATCTTGCGCGACGACGGCCTGATCTATCCGAACGATCTTGCAGGTGCCATGGCCGGGTGTCCGCCTCGGCTGCTGGTGCGCAGTTGCCAGCGGGCGCGCACCAGCGACTGGTCGGAAACCTTTGCCAGCTTTGCCCCTGAAACGCTGGATTTACTGCACCAGCATGGCATTGTTCTGATTGGCATCGACACGCCCAGCATTGATCCGGCCGCTAGCAAATCGCTCGAGAGCCATCAGCGCATACGCCAATACGACATGCGCGTACTGGAAAATCTGGTGCTGGACCACGTGCCCGTGGGCGACTATGAACTAATCGCACTGCCGCTCAAATGGACCAGCGCCGACGCCAGCCCGGTAAGAGCGGTATTGCGATCGCTATAATTGCAAGCATCACTTGCAAGCATCACAATTACACATGTAATGAATCCGATTGCCGACGGTCGCAATACCTTTTACCGACTAACGAGGCCACGACACCGTTGCCACGGGCATAACCCTATCCATAATTGCAGACATCGCAACAATAATTGCGATCACCATCTATCATGGAACAACAATGACCAACCGCGCTTTCTACGAAAATCTTGACGCTATCGATCCGCTCAGCCCTTTGCGCAGCGAATTTCACCTGCCGCCGGACACGATTTACCTGGACGGCAACTCATTGGGAATCATGCCTCTGGCCGCACCGGGCAAGGCCAAACAGGTCATGCTGCAGGAATGGGGCGATGACCTGATTGCCAGCTGGAACAAGGCCGATTGGGTCAACCTGCCCATGCGACTGGGCAACAAAATTGCACCGCTGATCGGCGCGGGACCGGACGAAATTGTGGTTTGCGATTCCACCTCCCTGAATCTGTACAAGGTGCTCTATAGCGCGATTCAAATGGCACGCAGGCGCCATCCCGCCCGGCGCAAAATTGTCAGCGAAAAAACCAATTTCCCGACCGATCTATATATTGCACAAAGCCTATGCGCGCAATTTGACATGTCGCTGGAACTGGTCGAGGGCGAGGCGATCGATTCGATCATCAATGATGATCTGGCGGTATTGTTGCTCACACACGTAAACTATCGCAGCGGCGCGATATACGATATGGCGCAGATCACGCGCCTGGCGCACGCCCACGACGCACTGGTGATATGGGATCTATGCCACTCTGCCGGTTCCATTCCGGTCGACTTGAGCGGCTGCCAGGCTGATTTTGCTGTGGGATGCACTTATAAGTTTCTCAATGGCGGCCCGGGCTCGCCCGCCTTTGTCTGGGCCCATCCGCAACACGTTGATCAAATCACTCAGCCGCTGACCGGCTGGATGGGACACGCTACGCCCTTTGCGTTCGAGACGCATTATCAGCCGGCCACCGGCATCCGCCATTATCTTTGCGGCACGCCCTCCATACTTGCCCTGTCTGTGCTCGAGAGCAGCCTGGATGTATTTCTGAAGGCGCAGGGCTATGGCGGCATGCCGGCAATCTACAAAAAGGCGCAGACACTGACCAGCCTGTTCATTCAACTGGTCGACAAAGAATGTGCAGGGTACGGGCTGTCACTCGTATCGCCAAGCGACCCTGAAAAACGGGCCAGCCAGGTCAGCCTGACCCATCCCGAAGGTGCCTACGCCATTATTCAGGCATTGATTGCGCAAGGCGTGGTTGGCGACTATCGCGAACCCGGCGTACTACGTTTCGGATTCACGCCGCTTTATCTGCGTTATACCGACGTGTGGGATGCGGTAATGCAATTGAAATCGGTATTGCAAAGTGAAGTCTGGCGATCCGAGCTATTTTCGGCAAAACAGACAGTCACCTGACCGTAAGTGCGTATCGGGCTGCATCACAGTTGCCATCATGCCAGTCTCGCCGCAGAGGGTGATATAGCCCTATCCCCCTGCGCCAGGCCAAGTATTTATATCCCGCCAGACCGGCATCCGGATGGCGTAGTCCTGCCGGTTGGGTAAACTGAACAGGCAGCCTCAACGTTCTGAACCGGTAGCCACAACGTTGCACACGCCCCTATCGACGACGCCAGACCCAGGCTGACTTGCCGGCCTGTTCAAAGGAATCCAAGCATGAAAGAATCGACACCCCCCTCCTCTGCAGATGCAATGGCCAATGAAAACGCCAAACTGGATTTCTCGCGCAATATGAGCTACGGCGATTACCTGCACCTGGATGAACTGCTGGGCGCGCAGCATCCGCTGTCCCCCGAACACAATGAAATGCTTTTCATCATCCAGCACCAGACTAGCGAACTATGGATCAAGCTGATGCTGCACGAACTGAATGCAGCCATTGGCAGCCTGCGCAATGACCAGTTGAACCCAGCGTTCAAAATGCTGGCACGGGTAGGACGCATCATGGAGCAGCTGGTTCATGCCTGGGATGTGCTGGCCACAATGACACCGCCGGAATATACGGCACTGCGACCGTGGCTGGCGGCATCCAGTGGTTTTCAAAGCTTTCAGTATCGACAAATCGAATTTTCACTGGGTAACAAGAACGCCGCCATGCTTCGGCCCCATGAGCATCATCCGGATCGTTACGCACAGGTATTACAGGCCTATGAGCAACCATCGCTCTATGACGAGGCATTGCAATTGCTGGCGCGTCGCGGTATTGCGGTCCCCCGGGATCACCTTGAGCGGGACTGGACCCAGCCTTATACAGCGAGTGACGGCGTCATGCAGGCCTGGCTGCAGGTATATCGAGAGCCCGACCTGCACTGGGATCTGTACCAATTGGGCGAAAAGCTGACCGATATCGAAGACACCTTCCGATTGTGGCGCTTTCGTCATGTAACTACCGTAGAACGCATTATCGGCTTCAAGCGCGGCACCGGCGGCACCTCGGGGGTTAACTATCTGCGCAAAATGCTCGATGTCGTTCTGTTTCCCGAAATCTGGACATTACGCACCCATCTGTGATTTGCAACGCCGGCCCGGATCGTACCGTGCATCTGCTCGAGCGGTTGCTGCGCCACGAACGGTTGCACGGCCCTGCCGCACGATTACGCGGACCTACCCGCATGATTGATGCAATAATAATATCCAACTGCGCTGTCACTCCCACGGTTTATGTCGACGCATAATCACGGGTTGCATAAACCCGGATCCGACATCGGTATCGCGATCAAGTATCGACGGTTGCATCATCACGTGTTTGTGATCATATTCATGGTAATGGTGGCCAGTGCCGGATCGCCCGACATTGTCATGATCGTGACAGTGTTTTCCCGTCATTTTTTCTACAGTGCTGCTTGTGCGCTTTTGCCATCACACCCGGAGGTCCCATGCGCTGCGACGTCAACTTTATTTTTACCACGACCCAGACTCTACAGGTTCAGCTTAATATGGAACCGACCGCCGCCCTTGCGGCGCAATCGCAGCAATGGCTGGTTGAAAAATGGGAAGAACTCGAATGCGAACCGCTGCGCCCCAGTGGCAAGGTGCTGGTGCTTGACCGGATTCTAGGCATCATCGATGCCATGGGATACCAATTTTTACAGAACCACCCAGATCAGCGCGAATTGCTGGCGCGTCACTGTATCAATGCATTGGGCTCGCCCAGTATTACCGTCGATTTGCCGGGGCTGACAGTCAACGCCTGAGCCGGGCGCGAAGCGAACTGCCTGTCGCTGCCTGTTGCAGCCTGGCAATGTGCCCGGTGTCAATCGCCTGACACCAGGCAAAAGATCCACGCAGAAACACGTGAGCAACAAAGTAAACCATGGGCCGGAAAACGACCGCGCCAATCAAAACAGCCGCTTAATCCGTGTCTGTTCGTGACAAAACGGCGCCTATCTGTCGTTTTTTCGCCGAATACGCTATGTATTCAATGACTTCTGTGCTAGAATACCCGATTAAATTTTTGGATACGTTGCTTTTTGCACCTGTCATTTGAGCAGAGGCACGAGGCTGGCGACCCGTCAAACCCTCAGGACTTAATCATGAAAGATAGTATTCACCCAGAATACCGCGAAGTCGTGTTTCTGGACCAGCAAACTGGTTCAAAAATCATCAGCCGCTCTACGCTGAACTCACGCGAAACCATCGAACTGGATGGCAAAACCTACCCGCTTTTCAAATGTGAAGTGACTGCCGAGTCCCATCCCTTCTATACTGGCGCGCAAACGCGTATCGTTGAAGCAGGTCGCGTTGAGAAATTCCGCGCCCGTTTCGCCACCACTGCCGGCACACGCAAAAAAGCTTCCTGATTTTTCAGTGCACCGGGCCCACGGAATCATCCGGGTCCGACAGCCACTAATACCAGCCAGCTTGCATTCATTGGGCCTAAACTGAACAGCACATACCGCTCAGTTTAGGCCCAATGTGCTTTTAGCCTATACCTTCCGTACCTTTATTACGCCTTTACTGCTCTATTTAGCTCGTGCCTTTAACTTTTAACTTGCGCCTTTGATTATTAGTACTGATATTAATAACGACACAATCAGGTCTTAGCTTTGCCCCACCCGCAGATTCCGCATCTGTGCAGGCTCTCGCTTTTCTCCATCTTATCCGCCTTGCCGCCCGTCCATCACCCCATCATCACCATTCTGAAGATATGGCACCTGGACCAAGACCGTACTGGTGCGCGATCCACATAAATAACCTAACAATGCTCGCCGCAATAGCGCCCTGCCGGCCGTGCATCAGCATTCCAGCCATTGCAGCGCAGCCAATCCAAGTGCCTGGCGAATTTTCCGAATAACACCCTGGCAAATGGCTGACCAAAGCCCGACTATTGCCTGCGTCTTTGCACCTACGCAGCCCATTCATTTGCACCCGCCAGCGCCCCATAATCTATGGCACATGGAAATAGCGACTCAATTGGCCCCCAGTCAATTCCCAATCGCGCTCACGGCCTGTCAGCGCCGGCATGTCCTGCCATCGCGGCGCCACTGTATTAACGGAAGCGCCGTGACATGCTTTTGTGGCCCGGACAGGAAACAAAAACTGCAGCAAGGTATTTAGCCCGGCTTTTTCAGCTAAAATGCGTGGAATCCATTAGTTGTACATCCAATACTTATACATGCAACGCACAACGCCCTCCCGCCTTACCGAAATCGCCACCCGCAAACTTTCCCGCACTGCGCTGCTGGTGGTCGGCGTGTTGTATATTTTTGCCGGGCTGTTCTATCGCGATCCATGGAAAACGGATGACCTGACTGGCCTTGCCACCATGCTGACCGCGCTTCGCGGACAGGAGCATGCCTGGTTGCTGCCGCAAATCGGCAATTACGCCTATGCCCAGGAAGGTCCGCTCCTGACCTGGATAGGGACACTTTTCATTCAGGTATTCAGTCCCGTCTTTATGCTATTTCAGGCGCCGCTGGAAGCGCAGATCACCGCCGCCCGCCTGCCCATCTTCATTTATTTTTTCGTTATCATCTGGGCTACCTGGTACGGAACCTACCTTCTGGCACGGCGCAAGGAATGCCAGCCGCTGGCGCTACCATTTGGCGGAGAACCCAATCCCCAGGACTATGGCAGGATGATTGCCGACGCTGCGGTGTTGTTCATTATCGCTACGATTGGCATCGTCATCCGCATGCACGAGACCTCCAATTTTCCCTTGATCATGATGTGCCAGGCCGTCGCATTCTACGGCATGGCGCGCATGCTTGATCATCCCTTACAAGGCAGCACGCTGGCCGGTCTTGGCCTGGGTGCCGCGTTCCTGACGCGAGGCGCAATCGGCGGCGTCCCCGTATTGCTGGCCTTGCTGGCGCTATTATTTTTTCGCAATTTCGGCCGGCAACAGAAACTGTGGCTTGTGTGGAGCGTCGCGTTAGCCGCCGCCTGCTGCCTGATCTGGTTGGCCGCTGCCAACAACACCAGCAGTTACTGGGCCAATAGTTACGTTTTCTGGAACAACTCACTGTTCAGCCTGCCCTCGCCCACCGAGATTTTTTCCACACTACGCGATCTGTCGTGGTTTCTTTGGCCGACCTGGCCATTTATGATTATTGCCTTGTGGAACTGGCGCAAATGGATGGATGCGCCGCATATCTTCATTCCCACACTATTGCTTGGCGCAGCTGTGCTTACGGTCGTTTTTCAGAAAGATGCATTCGAATCCGAATATGCCATGCTCGCCGTGCCATGTGCGATTCTTGCCGCACTCTCATTGCCAACGCTGCGTCGTTCATTCGTCAACACGCTAGACTGGTTCTCGATCATGATCATGTCGCTGGCCATGGTGGCCACCTGGCTGGGGTGGGTCGCGCTCAATTTTGGCTGGCCCCCGAAAATCCATCACAATATCACCCGACTGCTGACCGGCTTTGAGCCTCAGATCTCCGTCATTACCCTGATTCTGGCCATCGGTGTATGCGTGGCCTGGATCTGGACTGTGTCCTGGCGCCTGCGCAGCAACCCTGCCGTTCTCTGGCGCGGCATCGTTTTGTCGGCAACCGGTCTGACCCTTACATGGATGCTGCTGGCGCTGTTGTGGCTGCCGTCAATCAACTACAACCGCAGTTATAAAGCGGTGTCCAAAGAATTGGCCTCGGTCATTGACGAAAACAATATCCCGACCGAATGCATTCGCCAGCATGGCGTGGGCCTGGGGCAACGCGCCGCCTTCTATGTATTTGAAGGGCTGCAGTTTGCCTTCGATCCTCAGTGTCAGTATGTATTGCTGCAGACGACCTTTGAAAAAATAGAGGATGAGGCTGAACCATACCCGGACAATGCGACATTGATCTGGCAGGGAAAACGCCGGCCCGACCGACACGAAGTCTTTCGCCTGATTCAACTGCCCGCCAGATAACCGACCATGTCATTGCGCCCCACCCTGACGGCCGGGCATGGGCCCGTGCGCAAGATTGTGCGCCTGGCCTGGCCGATGCTGATCAGCCAATGGGCGGGGATCGCCTTCGCCGTCCTGGACAGCACAATGCTTGGGCATACCAATCCGGTATCGCTGCAGGCCATGGCGCTCTCGGTGTCGATCTTCATGACGATCCATATCGGGCTGATGGGTGTCGTTCATGCGCTGGTACCCATTTGCGCGCAACTGTTCGGCGCCCAGCGGCATGCCGAAATCGGCCGCTTCATTGGCCAGGGGATCTGGCTTTCGCTGTTTCTATCCACGCTGGGCGGCGCCCTGCTCCTGTTTCCTGATATATGGCTCAGTTTCTCGGGCGATTTACCCTTGCAGGTTCGGCAGGAAGTGGCTGTTTACCTGCGCATTTGCTGCATTGCGCTGCCGGCTGCATTGATGTTCCGCTGCGTCTATGCCCTTGCCACTGCAGTACAGCGCCCGCGCCTGCTTATGTATGTAAGCCTGGCTTCCGTACTGGTCAAACTGCTCTTTAACTGGCTGCTTATTTTCGGATATGGCGGCTTTCCCGCCCTGGGTAGCGCCGGCGCCGCCACCGCTACCGCCATTGTGTCCTGGCTCGCGCTAACGGCAGGCATCGTGGCTATTGCGCGCGAGCCGTTCTACACACAGTTTCAGCTCAGGCTAGGCAAGCCTGCCTGGCCAGCGCAAAAAGAAATTCTGCAACTGGGTCTGCCTATGGGCGGCTCTTATCTGGCTGAAGTCAGTTCCTTTACCTTTATGGCCTTACTGGCTGCACGCGAGGGCACCTTTGTCTCCGGGGGGCATCAGATCCTGGCCAATCTGGTTTCATTGCTGTATATGTTTCCCCTGGCCATCGGCATTGCTACCTCATCGCTGGTTGCGCAATCCCTCGGAGCACGGCAGCCCGAGCAGGCCAGGCGTCTGGCACGCATCGGCATCGGGCTGGGTCTGGCCGGCGTCGCCCTGAGTCTGCTGGTGGTGATGGCGGCCAGGCCGCAGATCATCCAGATATACACGTCCGATCCGGCAATCGCTGCGATGGCCTACGCATTGCTATCCATACTTCCCCTGTTGCATACCAGCGATGCGTTACAATGCATGCTCTCCTATATATTGCGGGCGCACAAAATAGCGACCATGCCATTTGTGATCCAGACCGGATCACTCTTTGGCATTGGCCTTCTGGGCGGCTGGTATTTCGGCTTCGGCCCGGGCTACCGCCTGCTGGACGGCCTTGCCGCCGTACTCACACCAGGCGCCCCGCCAGGCGTAGCTTCACTCTGGATCATGTGCAGTTTTAGCATGCTGCTCTGCGCCATCACACTTGCCATTTGGTACTGGAAGTCAGTCAATGTCCAAAAACGATAGCATGCACAGCACAAAGTCAAAATCAATCGATAAAAAAGTACCCCTCTGGTTGTGGCTATTGGGTCTGATGACCGCCATCGGCCCGCTCACCATTGATATGTATCTGCCGTCTTTCCCGGCAATATCGGCCGATTTGCAGGTCCCGCAACACCGGGTCGAGCTGACGGTGTCCACGTATCTGCTTGGATTGGCGTTATCACAGTTGTTTTATGGCCCGATCGCCGACCGCTACGGGCGAAAAAAACCGTTACTGGGCGGCCTGATGATTTACATGCTGGCCACCATAGGCTGCGCGCTGGCCAGCAGCGTCGAATATCTGCTGTTTTTCCGCTGCATCCAGGCCTGCGGCGCTGCTGCTGCCATGGTGATTCCACGCGCCGTCATTCGCGATCAGCTCAACACCCGGGATTCAGCTATGGCCATGTCCATGATGATGCTGATCATGGGCGTTGCGCCCATCCTTGCGCCGCTGATGGGCGGCTACCTGTCGCCGGTCACTGGCTGGCGCGGCCTGTTTGCCGTGATGTTGTTCTATAGCGCCATCATGTTCTTTCTGGCGATTTTCCGACTAAGGGAAACCATGCCACCGGAGAAGGCAGTGCCGCTGCATTTGCGCACCATCGCAAAAAACTATGCCAGCCTGCTGCGCGATCGCAATTACATGGGCTTTTCGCTGGCCGGCGGCATCGGCATGTCGGGCCTGTTTGCCTATATTTCGGTCTCGCCCACGGTTTTTATTAATATGTATGGCGTGCCGCAACAGCACTTCGGTCTGTTTTTTGGCCTGAATGCATTCGGTCTGATTGTCGGCTCCCAGATCGGCGCCCGCCTGCTGCGCGTTCACTCGCCCCTGGGCATTTTGCGCACCGCCCTCACCTGCGGGTGCCTCAGCATTCTTATTGGTCTTGGGCTGGCCCTGGCCGGCATGCTCAACCTCACACTGCTCACACTCACGTTGCTGGGCTTTACCACCAGCCTGGGCTTTATTTTGCCCAACGCAACGGCATTGGCACTCAGGGACCAGGGACATCGATTGGGTGTTGCCTCTGCGCTAATGGGCTGCCTGCAGTTTCTGTTCGGCACCCTTAGCAGCAGCATCGTCAGCAGCAGCCTGGCCGACTCTCCCGTGCCGCTTTTCGTCGGTTTGGCCATTTGTACGCTGCTTGCTCTACTGTGTGGAAAAGTCCTGGCCAAGCCGGCAGATCGCTATTTTGGTGGCTGACCCGCACCGCAGGTGCAAAACCGGCGCCTGGCGTAGGCAGAAATCCCACGGTTAGGCAATAAATGCTTGAATTTATTT
This sequence comes from Advenella sp. FME57, assembly GCF_014897675.1. Classification (GTDB taxonomy): domain Bacteria; phylum Pseudomonadota; class Gammaproteobacteria; order Burkholderiales; family Burkholderiaceae_B; genus Advenella. The sequence continues at coordinate 502,848 of NZ_JABUXU010000001.1, forward strand.
CACTTTTCGTCTTATAATCTATGGCTAACCTTGACTAAACGCCGTTAGCAAAACGCCGGACATCGACATGAGCATCAAAAACATGAATGTCGAGTCTTGTGGCAAGACGTTTCCAGGGTAATATTTTTTCAGTTTCTGCCTGCAGGGTCTAATTCTACAGCCAGAAACCCCCACAGAAGGCTGGCCTGGGCCAAAAATCAGGTCTTCAAACTTAACGAGGTCACGATCATGGCAAAAGTATGCCAAGTCACCGGCAAACGCCCAATGTCCGGTAATAATGTTTCACACGCAAACAATAGAACAAAACGCCGTTTCCTGCCTAACCTGCAGAGCCGTCGTTTCTGGGTTGAAAGCGAAAATCGCTGGGTTCGTCTGCGCGTTTCTACAAACGCCCTGCGCACAATCGACAAGAAAGGCATTGATGTCATTCTTGCTGAAATGCGCGCCAACGGCCAAAGCGTTTAATTCATTCCTACTAACGATTAACTCCAGGAGCCCATCATGGCAAAAGGCATTCGCGAAAAAATCAAGCTGGAATCCACAGCTGGTACTGGTCACTTTTACACAACGACCAAAAACAAACGCAACACTCCAGAAAAAATGCTGATCAAAAAATTTGATCCTGTTGTGCGCAAACACGTAGATTACAAAGAAACAAAACTGAAGTAATCTGCTGGTTACCCAACACCAGGCCCCGCGGCCGCCTGCTTTTTAACAAAAGCAGCGCAAACGCGGGGCTTTTTTTGTGCGGACCATTTTACTGCTCGGGCCGGACCGAAGATCTGACCGAATCCAGAAAGCTGCGCATCAGTCTGCCCTGATAGCGCGATCGATGATAAATAATCGACAGCTGTCGCGTCAAGTTCAAAAACGGCGTATGAAGCAATGCCAGCCTGCCGGAACTGACTGCATGGGTCACCGCCACTTGCGGTAAAAATGCAATACCCAGTCCGGCAATCACCGCCTGCTTGATGGCCTCGATCTGACCCAGTTCCATCACCACCTTGGCTTGCGGCAATTTATCCAGCTCCACATCACTGACCAGCCGCGTGGCTGATCCGCGCTCACGCAAAATCCAGCGTGCATCAATAAAATCTGCCGGCTGCAGATTGGCGATTGCCGCCAGCGGGTGATCCGGCCGCGTACATACGCAGAGCGAATCGTCCATCCAATGCACCGACTCGATCGCTTCGTGATGCACCGCGCCCTCAACACAGGCCACATCTATGCTGTGGTCGACGATCTGCCGAACAATTTCATCTGTGTTAGCAACATTCAGATAAACCGTCACCCTGTCATTATTGAGCACAAAACCGCTTAACAGATCACCGACCCGGTAATTGCCAACGGTGTTGCTGGCGCCAATCCGAAACTCTCCTGTCAGGACGTCTGCCTGGTCATCGGCGCGCTGGCGAAACTCAATCATTCTTTCAATGATTTCCTGCGCCAGGGGCAACAGTCGTCTGCCCTTTTCATTCAAGTACAGCCTGCCTTTATCACGATCAAACAATGGACCACTCAACTGCTTTTCCAGTTCAGCCAGCGCCATGCTGGCAGCTGGCTGAGTCAGATGCAAAGAATCGGCGGCAGCCTTGACACTGCCCAGGCGTGCGATGCTGATAAAAACATCAAGCTGTTTCGGACTGAATGAAGCCATCAGTTTTCCTTATTCTACTTATAAACTATTGTAACTTTACTTATACCATATCCAAGCCTATGATTGATACCTATCAGTAATAAGCTAATGGATATTTAATATATTATGACACTCACGGCCACGTCCTCCCACGCTTTGTCAGCGACTGTCACACCTGATGCGAGCATTCCGCATCCAGCCAAAGGCAGCAGCGCAGCCCGGCCTCGCAAAAACTCCCTTTGGCCAGGGCTGTTTTTATCGGTAGCAATTGCCTTGGTGGCCGAGTTTGCCGGACGTGCCTTGCCCATTATCGGCGGACCGGTTTTCGGTATCCTGCTTGGGATAGTGTACCGAAGCGCATTCGGCCTGCATGCCACGTTGCAGCCTGGGATCAGTTTTTCTTCCAAGAAAATTCTGCAAATCTCTATTATCCTGCTTGGTTTCGGCCTGAGTTTTACGCAGATCATGGCTACAGGCGGAGAATCGCTGGCGGTCACGCTGGTGACCGTAACGGTGGCGTTTGGGAGCGCCTGGGTGCTGGGGCGCCTATTGCGCACCCCGTCTGATCTGACGACACTGATCGGCGTAGGTACTGCCATTTGCGGCGGGTCGGCCATTGCTGCAGTCACCCCTATTCTCAAGCCCTCGGAGCATGATACGGCTTTCGCCATCTCCACCATTTTTCTGTTCAATGTTGTCGCGGTACTCACCTTCCCGGCTTTGGGACATATGCTGGGGTTGAGCGACTACGGGTTTGGCATGTGGGCGGGCACCGCCATTAACGATACCTCTTCTGTGGTGGCTGCCGGTTACGCCTATAGTCATGCAGCTGGTGATTTTGCCACGATCGTCAAACTGACCCGCGCCACGCTCATTATTCCGATCTGTTTGTTTCTGGTCGTTCTGGTCGGTATGCGCAATCGCCGGCAGGGCAATCAGTCTGTCAGCCTGGCAAAAATATTTCCATGGTTCATCGTCTGGTTTTTGCTCGCCTCGCTGACGCGCAGCACCGGTATTGTGCCCGAAATCATGCTTGACTGGATCAATGTCGCCGCGAAGTTCCTGATCGTAGTCGCACTGGTCGCAGTGGGGTTGTCTGCCGATATGCGCAAAATATTTGCGACCGGCCCGCGCCCTATCCTGTTGGGTTTTCTGGTATGGATGGCTGTATCGGTCAGTAGCCTGATTGTGCAATATGCCATGGGTCAGATGTAGACACGCAGCCATCTGCCTGAGTCTGCAAAAAGGACCGCCCCTGTTTTATCGGAGGCGGTCCTGTCTTTTTGAACAGCATCTAATTGGCAACGGGTAAACGCAAGGGATAAACATACACTGTGTCAGGCCACAACAGCAGGCTTGTTTTGTCTTGCCGCTGGCCGGCAATCAGATCGCTGCGGTTCTGGCCTGCAGCCACGCAAGTGCGGCGCCTGATACCCGCGGCGCAAGCCGGCGATACACCTCTTCATGATAGGCATTCAACCAAGACAGTTCCTGCTCGCTCAGCAACGGCCTTTCAATGCAACGTGTATCGATCGGGCATAGCGTCAGCGCTTCAAACTTAAGATAATTACCAAATTCTGACTGTCCCGCCGGCACTGCACAGATCAGGTTTTCAATACGAATACCCCACTGACCCGGACGATACAGGCCGGGTTCATCCGAAGTAATCATGCCAGCTTTCATCTCGGTGTCAGGAAAACGGTAGGCGCGATGCGAAATCATTTGCGGGCCTTCATGCACATTCAGAAAATACCCGACCCCATGCCCGGTCCCGTGACCGAAATCCAGCAACTGGGCCCACAAAGGTGCACGCGCCAGCGTATCGAGCAAAGGAGCAGGATAGTCTTCCGGAAAAACGGCTGCTGCCAGCCCGATCATACCCTTGAGCACCAGCGTAAAATCGCGGCGATGATGAGCGCCAATATTACCGACGGGCACCACCCGCGTGATATCGGTGGTCCCGTTCAGGTACTGCCCGCCTGAATCGATCAACAACAGGCCATCGCCTTCAATGACGGAATACGACTCGGGCGTTGCCATGTAATGCGGCATGGCGCCGTTGGCATTGAAACCGGCGATGGTGGAAAAGCTGGGCGACACAAAATGAGGCTGGCGAGCACGGGCCGCGGTGATCTGTTCATCAATCGTCAACTCGGTCACTGGCTCGCCGTTTTCCATGGCCGCCTCGAACCAGGCGAAAAATTCACACAGTGCCGCGCCATCCTGTTCCATGGCCTGCCTGACGTTCGCAATTTCGGCCTGATTTTTAACGGACTTGAAGCGTTGCGAGGGATTGAGTTTTTCGATCAATGATACCGAACGGGCATGGGCAAGCAGCCCCACCGTTGTACGGGCCGGATCAACCAGTAGTGCCTCGTGAGGTAGTGCCGTTAATGCGCCTTGAATATCCTCATACCCTTCTACAGTGACGCCATCGGCTGCGAGTCGGGCGATCAGTTCGGGTTCCATTTTTGTCTTGTCGACGAAAAGAACAGCACTGTCTGGTCCGATCAACAAATGCGACAGGAAGACTGGGTTGTAGGAAACGTCGGAACCACGCAGATTCAATACCCAGGCTATATCATCCAGCGCGCTGATCAAATGCCATTGCGCGCCGGCCTGGGCCATGGCCTGGCGCACCGCCTGCAAATTCTGCTGGCGGCTGCGTGTGGCAAAGGGCGCACTATGTTCAACAACAGGTGCTGCCGGCAAGCCCGGCCTGTCAGGCCAGATTGCCGCCAGCAAATCGCTATCGGTTTTCAATATGCTGTCGCTGCGTGTCAGTGCCTGACGCAATTCCTGCGCCGCTTTCAGGCTGAGCACATGACAGTCCACGCCAACAACCTGCCTGTTTGCAAGGCGCGCCTCCAACCACGCATTGACACTGGGCACATCAGCCTGGCCCTGTTTCATCAGCGTCATGCCACTATCGCATAGCTGTTTTTCCGCCTGCTCCCAATAGCGGGAGTCCACCCAGAGCCCGGCAAAATCGCTGGTGACAACGATGGTGCCGACAGAACCGGTGAAGCCGCTGAGCCAGCGTCGTCCCTGCCAGTACTCCGGAAGATATTCCGACTGGTGGGGATCTGCCGACAGAATAAGGTAGGCATCAATATGCTGGGCGGCCATCGCGATACGCAATTGCTGCAGGCGTTCAGAAGCGGTTGACATAGTAAACAGAAACTCCGGGAAACAATCATCTATGCATCACCGCAACAGGCATCACAGTGGTGCGCAAACATTTACAATACACCATCACCGCAAAAAAAACATGCGGTCGGCCCAGATACATTCCAACACGTTGCCCTATGACTACCTTCTCTGCTTTGATTCGTGGCGCCGCCATCAGCGGTTTTATCGGCGTGGCCGCCGGTGCTTTCGGTGCCCATGGCCTGAAAAACCACGTGGATCCGATGCTGCTGCCCATCTGGCACACCGCCGTGCTCTACCAACTCATCCATACGCTGGCACTGTTGATGCTGGTGGGCCTGGCTGCTCATGTGAACCGGCATGCGCTGCGCTGGACCAGCCGCCTATTTGCAGCGGGTATTTTGATATTCAGCGGCAGTCTGTATATTCTGGTATTGAGCAATGTGAAATGGCTGGGCGCCATCACCCCGATTGGCGGCCTGTGTTTTCTGGCAGGTTGGCTATGCCTGGCGTTATCGGCTGGCAAAACAGACAGCAAATAACCGTCCTGGCTTATATCAGGGACCAAGCGGCTGATCGGGTCAGCACCATGGGCCCGAATATGATCATGTCCGGGCCGTATCAGGCGTAGCCCGCCACCAGCCAGCACAGCCGCGACCAACAGTTCTGATTGTCTGGTGCGGCCGTTACCAGATGCGGCCCGTTCTGCCGGAATTAACCAGGCACGACCCTGTGCGCCGGGCTTCTTAAAGCCAATGCAGCAATGCCGGTTGCGACAAGATTGGCGATGGTGCTGGTCAAAATAGGTACGGTATAGCTGTTGCTTGCATCGAAGATAAAGCCGGCCGCAGCAGGACCAATGAGCGTGCCAATCGCAACGCTGGTATAAAGAATGCCGATAATGCTGCCCACATGACGTCCGCCAAAGTGATCCATGACAACCGCAGGCAATATTGCCACCCATCCCCCGTAAAAGATACCGAATATCAATGCGAAAGCGGCAAGCGACCAAAAGCTTGTCGCAATAGCCCAGATCGCAAGCGCCAATGCCATGCCTGCAAACATCATCAGAAGAAAAACCTGTCGACCGATCCGATCCGCAAGACCGGCCAGAAAGAACCGGCCGAGCGTGCTGCCAACCCCAATAGCGCCAAGAAGCAATACAGCGGCAGAATGATCAATACCATGATCCAGGGCATATGGGACCAGGTGAACAAACGGGACGAATACACCAAATGAACAGATCAGGCATGCGAAATATAGTCCAATGAATTGCCGCGACCGTATCGCCTGCCCTGCCGAAACGCCAGCGACAATGGCCACGGGATGACCGCTTGTCAGTGCCGCCCCATCGGGTCCGGTTCCCTTGCTGCGAGGATCATTGACAATGAAACACGCCATCCCGATGCCTATCGAAGTGACGATCGCGGCAAGCACCAAATAAGCGCCGCGCCATCCCAGAATATCGATCAGCCAGGATGCAAGCGGCGGCATCACCAGTGTCCCCACGCCAATACCACTGACCGCAATGCCTGAAGCAAAACCGCGACGCTTCAGAAACCAGCGCTGCACGGCGCCGATGACTGGCACATAAGCGCATCCGACACCCAGACCGATACCCAGCCCATACGCCAGATAAACCTCGACAATGGTGCGCGCAACGCTGGCCAGCGCCAGCCCTGCACCCACCAACAACATGCCAAGTATGGCCAGGCTGCGTGCGCCCCAGCGGTCTGCGAGCGGTCCACTGACAACACCCAGGGTAAAGTAGAGAAACCCGGCCAGCGAAAAGACAAGTGAGACAGCGCCACGGGACGCACCAAAATCATGCTGTAATGACGGCACAAATGCACTGAACGTATAGGCGCTGCCAAAACCAACAAGGGTGACTGCAAACGCAGCAGCGACAACCACCCAGCCGTAAAACCACTGACATTTCATCGTTTTCTGATTCATCTTATGCCACCGGATGTCGATGATGCCAGTCTGTGATGCTTTGAAACGCCGCAGCAGCACGAACCAGAATGGTTTCCTCCAGATGTCCGGCAACCAGCTGAATGCCTATCGGCATGCCCGACTGCGTAAAACCCGCAGGCATGGTCAGCGTCGGATGACCGGACATATCGAACGGACAGGTGTAGCGCTGTAGCATCGCGACCAGGCCGGGTTGTTCGCCCAGAGCGTTGATCTGGGCAAGCGTCAAGGGTGCGAACGGTTGGACTGGCGTCAGAAGTACATCGATCGAGTCAAACAGATGCGTGACACGGCCACGAAATGCCATCCGCCTGAGCAAGATTTGCTGATACTCTGATGCCGACAGTGCAAGCCCGGCTTCAATGACCGAGGCCAGAATACTGCCATACGCTTGCTTGCGTGCCGAGTACATTGCTTTGTGCGCAACGGCGGCCTCGATCGCACAATTGGGCACCCAGTCAGCAACAATCTGCGCGACATCAGGAAAGCGGATTGGGATAATGTGTGCGCCCAGTTCTGCAAATATCTGGGTTGCCTCGGCAAGCGCAGACTGAGTAACGGCGTCGACGCCCTCTCTGTTCCAGGCACTATCAACACCAAGGCGCAGGCCGCGCAGGTCGCCGCCGGTAGCGACAAGATAATCGGGCACCGGCGCGAGCAGGGCCGTTGGGTCCTTGGGATCGCTACCGGCAATCACTCCAAGCAATATACCGGCATCCACCGCGCTGCGCGCCATCGTCCCTACGTGGTCCAGCGAAGCTGCCAATTCAATCACGCCGTGACGACTGACCCGGCCCCAGGTTGGTTTCAGGCCAGTCACGCCGTTAGCCGCAGCGGGCCAGCGAATAGAGCCGCCGGTGTCTGATGCGAGTGAGCCGTATCCCAGGCCGGCCGCTATTGCCACACCGGAGCCGCTGGAGGAAATGCCGGGCCAATAACGGGCATTCCACGGGTTTCGCGGTGGCGTGATCGATGGATGATGGTCCGAATACGCGCCTTCAGTCAGTTGCGATTTACCCAGCAGAACCGCGCCGGCTTCTTTCAAACGCTGCACCACCGTCGCGTCTTCGGCAGCCACCGGATACATGCCGGCCTTCATCCCCGCCCCCGTAGGAAAGCCCTGAATCTGGCAAAGGTCCTTAACTACGATCGGCACCCCATGCAGCGGCCCGCGAACATGTCCTGCCGAAATCTCTGCGTCGGCCGCCGCTGCCTGCTCCAGGGCAGTCTCCGCCATGACCAGCGCATAGCTGCATAACTGGCCGTCGAGCCGGGCAATGCGGTCCAACAGCAATTGCGTTACTTCTCGCGAACAGACCTCCCGGTTGCGGATGAGCGTTGCAGTTTGCTCTAGTCCTAAATAATGCACAGCGGTCGTTTTGGCGGTCAATTCACTTCCCCAAGGAGATATTAAAAAGTAGTTTAGTTTTTAAATATAAAAAAACATGCCAGGACAATCATCTGTCGATGCTATTTATTGCTAATATACTCGTTAGTTGCCGCCACAAACAAACCATATTATTTATCAATTTACTTTAGATAATCTAAAATGAATTATCGCCAACTTCCACCCTTGAATGCCCTGCGTGCGTTCGAATGTGCTGCGCGCCATCTGTCGGTAAAGATTGCAGCCGAAGAGCTGTGCGTCACATCGGGCGCGGTCAGTCAAATGATCAAGCTGCTGGAAGAACATCTGGGCGTAAAGCTTTTTAAGCGGATGAACCGGCGCATTCTACTGACCCAGGCCGGACAAGACTATCTGCCGGTCATCCGCAATGCTTTTCGTCAGATTGCCGAAGCATCAAGACACGCCACCATGTCCGCAAGCGCCGGCATCCTGACGTTGAGCGTTACGCCGTTTTTTGCCTCGGCCTGGTTGATTCCACGACTCAATTCATTTGGCCAGGCTCACCCCGATATCGATCTTCAGGTGCTCACTGGCAACGCACTTGTGGATTTTTCCCATGACAATGTTGATATCGCGGTGCGCCACGGTGTCGGACGATACCCTGGCTTACGAAGCCACCATCTTGTCTCGGTCCAAATGGTGCCGGTTGCCGCTCCGTCCTTGGTGGCACGGCTCGATATGCCAGCGTCGGCCGCCGACCTGCTGGCATGGCCCAAGATAAACGACGCCGATCGTCAGGGCTGGCGTCTGTGGTTTCAGGTCCAAGGGGTTGAACATATCGAGCCGGCACGAGGCACCGCGGTTGACAATACAGGCCTGCTGCTCAACGCAGTTATCGCAGGTCACGGAGCCGGCTTGCTTCCTGCCGCGATGGTAGCGCCTGACGTTGAACAGGGCCGGCTTGTCCAGTTGGCAAGGCCGACGCATATGGAAACGTTTGCCTATTATCTGGTCTATCCGCAAATGCATGACGACAATCCTAAAATAGCTGCATTCAGGGACTGGATTCTGGGTGAAGCGTTAACTTAACCTGATGATCAGGTTTGCATAAAAAAAGCGCCGGCGAATGCGTCGATGGCGATACGGCTAGCCAGTTTCGCGACACGGCTGAACCAGCCCGGCGCAAGGGCGCGCGCTATGCGGCATGAGGCGCACAGTCCACGCCCAGAATGCCAGAGCCACCCCACTCATGCCTGCTCCCAACAGACATACGCCCTGCCAGCCGAACGCCGCATAGGCGGCGGTCGAGGCAATGGCGCCCAGACCGCTGCCGACTGAATAAAAAAGCATATAACACCCTACCAGGCGGCTATGCGCCTGCACTTGTGTGTTGAAAAGCATGCTTTGGTTCGTCACATGAATGGCCTGTCCACCCAGATCCAAGGCAATGATGCCAAGTATCAGCCACCAAAGGGAGTGTGATACCAACGACAGCGGCAACCACGACACGAGTAGCAGCATCAGCGCCAGACCACTGGTCCTTTGACCAAACCCCTGGTCCGCCCAGTGTCCTGCGCGTGCGGCGCCTAAGGCACCCACTACGCCCACCAGCCCGAATGCGCCGATAGCGGTATGCGACAAGGAGTATGGTGGCGCACTTAAGGGCAGGACCAGTGCACTCCAGAAGACGCTGAAAGCGGCAAACATCAGTAATGCGATCACCCCGCGAATCTGCAGCACCCGCTCCTGGCGCAACAGCGTAATCATCGATAGCATCAGTTGCCCATAGGACAGCCGCCGCGCAGGTGCCGCTTGCACCGGCAGCGCTCGCAGCAGCATCAGTCCCAGCACAAGCATCAGCAGGGCCGAAACAAAATACACCCCGCGCCAACTTGCAAGATCAGCGACCACCCCGGCCAGCACCCGTGCCGACAGCAACCCGATGACCACGCCGCTCTGGGTGGCACCGACCACGCGGCCCCGCTCCGCTGGCGCTGCTGCCGTGGCGGCGTAAGCGATCAATCCTTGCGTCATCGCCGTGCCCAGCAAACCGACCATCAACATGCCAAACATCAATGCCGCGGAAGATCTTGCCAGGCTAACACCAAGCAGCGCGGCAAACAGCGCTACCAACTGGATCAGCACCAGACGGCGCCGATCTATTTGATCGCCCAAAGGCACCAACAGCAATAAAGCCAGCGCACAACCGATCTGAGTAAACGTGATAACGCCGCCGACAGCCGCATGACTAATGGAGAAGTCGGCTGCCAATGCGTCCAGTAGCGGCTGGGCGTAATAGACGTTAGCCACACTCAGGCCACTGGCGCCAGCAAACAGGACGACCAGCGCACGCGGCATTCGGCGCGCCTGCTGGTAGCCGTTTACCTCTTGATCAGCATGCATAAACTTTCCTCAATCAATCTGGTTTCAAATAAAGACCAGTTTGATTGTAGAGCAACTAGTATTAAAATAATACTGATTTTATTTTTTCCCGACAATTCAGGTGACAGATAAGGAGTCAGCATGACCCGGCATCAAGAAAAACAGGACGATACCTGCCCTGTGGCACGTTCAGTCAATCTGGTTGGCGACCGCTGGTCATTGCTATTGGTGCGGGACGCCTTCGATGGCACGCGCCGATTCAGCGATTTTCAACGCGGTCTGGGGATTGCTCGCAGTATTCTGGCCGATCGCCTGCGCAATCTGGTCGAAGCCGGCATTTTTGAGGTGCGACCGGCATCCGATGGCACCGCCTATCAGGAATACGTTCTCACTCCCAAGGGCGAGATGCTTTTTCCGGTCGTGGTGGCACTTCGACAGTGGGGAGAACGGCACTTGTTTGCACCCGAAGAGGCGCATTCACAACTTATCGATATTGAGTCGGAGAAGCCATTGCGTTTGATGCAACCCGTCACTCAGGATGATCACATCGTCCCTGCAAGTGCAACGCGTGTCATCAAGGTTGCGCGATGAGCGTCACTCAGCGGTAATACGTAGCGGAGAATACGCAGCATTTCGGCAATGGTGGACGAGCCCGAGCCAGGGGCTGTCATTTTTGTTCTGGCATGGCATACGTCTTAGCCATAAGCGCGCCCGGACGCGTGTCATGTTTTTTTTCAGCAAACAAAAAGCGCCACGCATTGAAGACACAGGCACGTGCGATAAGGCAGTGAATGAGTAGACAGTGCGTGGCGCTTGTTCGACAGACTGAAGCTGATCAGGCCAATGCAGAAATATCCAGTTTTGCCTTGGTTTTTTCCTGTACTTCTTCGATGGTAACGTCAGGGGCAAGCTCGGTAACCTTCAAGCCATTTTCCGTTACTTCCATGACGCACAGATCGGTAATGATCACATCGACAACACCCACACCCGTCAATGGCAGGTTGCATTCGGGTAACAGTTTGATGTCGGTCGTGCCGTCTTTTTTACGGGCGATATGTTCCATCAGCACAATGACACGGCCCACGCCGGCCACCAGATCCATCGCGCCGCCCATACCCTTGACCATCTTGCCAGGAATCATCCAGTTAGCCAGATCGCCCTTTTCGGATACTTGCATGGCACCCAGTATGGCCAGATTTATTTTGCCGCCGCGAATCATGGCAAATGAATCGGCGGACGAGAAAATGGACGAACCGGGCAGCGTTGTAACGGTCTGCTTGCCGGCATTGATCATGTCAGGATCAATTTCCTCTTCTGTAGGAAAAGGGCCGATACCGAGCAGGCCATTTTCCGATTGCAACCACACTTCCACACCTGGCGGTACGTGGTTGGCCACCAGTGTAGGCAAGCCAATACCCAGATTCACATAGAATCCATCCTGCAGTTCTTTTGCTGCACGCGCAGCCATTTGATCGCGATTCCAAGCCATGTTTATTCTCCTTTGGACGGACGTGTGGTGCGTTGTTCAATCCGTTTCTCAGGATTTTCGTTCAAGACGATGCGCTGCACGTAAATGCCGGGAAGATGAATCTGATCAGGGTCCAGTTCGCCCACTTCAACGATTTTTTCCACTTCGGCCACGGTGATTTTGCCGGCCATCGCAACGTTGGGATTGAAGTTGCGCGCTGTCTTGCGGAAAATCAGATTACCACTGCGATCTGCAATATAGGCCTTGACCAGTGACACGTCGGGCGCAAGCGAACGCTCCATTACATACTCGTTCCCGTCGAATTCGCGAATTTCCTTGCCATCGGCGACAATGGTGCCCACCCCGGTGCGCGTAAAGAAAGCCGGTATACCCGCGCCCCCGGCGCGCAGTTTTTCTGCCAGCGTTCCCTGGGGCGTGAATTCCAGCTCCAGCTCTCCATTCAGATACTGCCGCTCGAACTCCTTATTCTCACCCACATAGGATGCGATCATTTTCCTGACCTGTCGCGTATTGAGCAACTGACCAAGCCCGAACCCGTCAACGCCGGCATTATTGCTCACACACGTCAGGTCTTTGACGCCGGAATCTCGTAGGGCAGCAATCAACGCCTCGGGAATGCCACACAGACCAAACCCCCCAACGCCGATCATCTGCCCGTCGGCTACGATGCCTTCGAGTGCCAGATTGGCATTTGCAAATACCTTATCCATTTACTCTTCCTTTACTGATAATGAAATATGAACGACAAGCTGGTTCGCCTTTCGGCTTATCCACCAGCTTGTGATGGGGCTGCCGCAAATTGCTTTTGCAACTGCTCAAGCAGCGCTGCCGGCCATGGGCTTGACTTTCCCGACGCCAGATCACTGAGAACCACAATAGCGCGCGAACGTGCATAGACGGTGTCGGGCTCGCCTTGCTTGCGTATAAGAATATTGCAATCAAGGCTGGAGCGACCAATTCTGACAAGGCGGTGCACAATTTCGATATTGCCCGGCCAGCTCATGGGTTTGAGAAAATCACATTCCGCACGCGCCAGCACCACGCCGATGCCAGGGGCAAACAGATGGCGCAACGGACCGAAAATCTGCATGCGGGCCTCTTCAATGGCACGAAAATACACGGTATTGTTCACGTGTTGCAACATATCCATGTCGGCCCAGCGCAGGGCAAACACATGGCAGTGTTCGCCTTGCATGGAGCCGTCCTGCGAGGGCGCCGGCAATACACTATCGGGCATTAACGATCTCCTTTAATGACCTTGTTTTCACTGGAGATACTGTAGCAGATTTCTGTTACACCCACCCGGCACTGGCCGGCCTTATTGGTACTTGTCCTAGGTACGGCGGCGCGACTTGAATATCAGTTCAATACTGCTCTTTTTTCGCATCGCAGCATGAAGAGTCAAGTCCGGGCCGGCTGATCCGGGGCCGTTCATCCAGCCACTGGCTCCGGCCGCACCCCTACCTGCACCTTTACCCGCACTCCTACGCCCTTGCCCTGACCCCCTCTGTCAAACAACAGATCTCCCAGGGCAGTTCTGGAGCACGCGCTGCCGACGGCCGATTATTGCCCCGATCTACGATCACCTGACGTCTGTTCCGCCAGTCAGATCATTCTGCAGTTTCAGCGCAGTTAACAACGACTTCAGCCATAAAGAACTGCAATTGCGCCCTCATTGCAATACAATCGACATTAAATACAGAATTACACTATCTCAGGAGTTAGCGCGAATGTCAGAACGCGAATCAATGGAATATGACGTTGTCATCGTCGGAGGTGGGCCGGCCGGTCTGGCTGCGGCGATCAAATTCAAACAACTCTGTCAGGAAAAAGGACAGGATTACTCAGTCTGTGTACTTGAAAAAGGCGGCGAAATTGGCGCGCACATTCTTTCAGGTGCGGTCATGGATCCGCAGGCGCTGACCGAACTCATTCCCGACTGGAAAGAAAAAGGGGCGCCGCTGGGCGTCGAGGTAACTGAAGACCAGTTTTTGTTCCTGAACGAAACCGGACAAAAAGCCACACCAAAGTGGGCGCTGCCACCCTGTTTTCATAATGAAGGCAACTATATTGTACGCCTGGGCTATGTAACGCGCTGGCTCGGCGAACAGGCCGAAGCGCTGGGCGTTGACATCTTCCCCGGCTTTGCGGCCACCGAACTGCTGTACAACGAGGCCGGCGGTATTCGCGGCGTAGCTACCGGCGATATGGGCCTGGACCGTGACGGTAACCAGACCGCGCATTATCAGCCTGGCATGGAACTGCACGCCAAATATACCTTGTTTGCCGAAGGCTCACGCGGCCAGTTGGGACGTCAGCTGATCGAGAAATTCAAGCTTGACCAGGGCCGTGACCCGCAAAGCTATGGTATTGGCATCAAGGAAATGTGGGAAATTGATCCGGCAAAATTCAAAAAAGGCCTGGTGGTGCACACCGCTGGCTGGCCTCTGGATTCCGATACCTACGGCGGTTCTTTCCTGTATCACCTGGAAGACAATCTTGTCATGGTCGGGATGGTGGTTGGCCTGGACTACGCCAACCCCTGGCTGTCGCCCTTTGACGAATTCCAGCGTTATAAAACCCATCCAAGTATCCGGCCGTATTTTGAAAACGGCAAGCGCATCGCTTATGGCGCTCGTGCCATTACCGCCGGCGGTCTACTGTCACTGCCTAAACTGGTGTTCCCGGGCGGCGCGCTTATCGGCTGCGAAGCCGGTTTTCTGAATGCCAGCCGCATCAAGGGCAGCCATGCCGCCATCAAGACTGGATCGCTGGCAGCCGAGGCGGCCTTCGAGGCACTCACCGCAGAACGCAGCCAGGACATCCTGTCGGCTTACCCCATTGCCTTTGAACAGAGCTGGTTGTATGAAGAGCTGAACAAGGCTCGCAACTTCAAGCAGTGGTTCAAAAAAGGACGGCTGATCGCCACCCTCATGACCGGTATCGAGCAACTGATCTTCAAGGGCAAAATGCCGTGGACGATTCATCGCACCAAAGCCGATCACGAATGCCTTAAACCGGCTGCCGAGTGCGCAAAGATAGACTATCCCAAACCGGATGGAAAGCTTACCTTTGATCGGTTGACTTCGGTGTTTATTTCGAACACCAACCATGAAGAAAATGAGCCGGTGCACCTGACACTGAAAGATGCCTCGATTCCGGTTGACACCAATCTGCGCGTCTATGCCGGTCCCGAGCAGCGCTACTGCCCGGCCGGCGTCTATGAGTTCGTCAAGGATGACCAGGACCAGGATCGCCTGCAAATCAATGCGCAAAACTGTGTACACTGCAAGACCTGTGATATCAAGGACCCCACGCAGAACATCGTGTGGGTTGCACCTCAGGGCGGAGAAGGTCCCGTATATAACGGTCTGTAATTTGCGCTCTGTCTGACCAACCTGACAAGTACACTTCGACCATTGCAAATCTGTAGACCAGCTCAAAAAAACCTGCCAGCGCAGTGAACACTGCTGGCAGGTTTTTTTTGCCTGAGTGCTGTGCTGGCGGCCGATAATAAAGAACACAACAACCGCAAAGAACGAACACCAGCAATGAGATACAACACGATTTTTGCGCGCCGATACCCTATCGCTGCATGCCAATAGCCAGAAGCCCGGCTGACGCGCACAAAAAAGGCTGAAACCCGTGCTCACGAATTTCAGCCCTGTTCATTGCCGGCATTTATTGAACGTGACTCAAGCCAGGCTCCATGCGGTCAAAGACTTCGACCGGTTCAGACGGACTCGGTCAACTGCTCAAGAATAGCCGGGTTTTCAAGCGTGGAGACATCCTGCGTGACCTCTTCACCCTTGGCCACCACACGCAGCAAACGGCGCATGATTTTACCTGAACGTGTTTTGGGAAGATTATCACCAAAACGGATGTCCTTGGGCTTGGCAATCGGGCCAATTTCTTTGGCAACCCAGTCCCGCAGCTGTTTGGCGATCTCTTTGGCTTCGTCGCCATGAGGACGCTCGCGCTTGAGCACCACAAAGGCGACCACGGCTTCACCGGTTGTGGCGTCAGGCCGGCCTACGACAGCCGCTTCGGCAACCAGTTCGTGCGATACCAATGCCGACTCCACTTCCATGGTGCCCAGGCGGTGACCAGAGACGTTCAGCACATCATCAATGCGCCCCATAATCCAGAAATAGCCGTCCACATCACGTTGTGCGCCGTCACCAGCCAGATAGTATCCTCGGAATTCCGGCGGGAAATAACTGTTCTTATAACGTTCCTGATCACCCCACACGTTCCGGATCATGGCGGGCCACGGCTTTTTGATGACCAGGAAACCGCCCTTGCCGTCCGGCACGTCTTCACCGGTTTCATCGACGATGGCAGCAAAGATGCCAGGTAGCGGTAATGTGCACGACCCGGGCTTGAGCGGCGTCGCCCCGGGCAATGGCGTAATCATCTGGCCACCGGTCTCTGTTTGCCACCAGGTATCAACAATGGGGCAGCGCTCTTTACCCACATTTTTATAATACCAAACCCAGGCTTCGGGATTGATGGGTTCGCCCACAGAACCGATGATACGCAGGCTGGATAAATCGAAGCTATCCGGATGCACCTTGGCGTCCGCCTCGGCAGCCTTGATCAGCGAACGGATTGCGGTAGGCGCCGTGTAAAAGGTGGTAACCTTGTGACGAGCAATCATGTCCCAGAAGCGGCCGGCATTCGGGTACGTTGGCACGCCTTCGAATACCACCTGGGTCAGGCCAGCAGCCAGCGGACCATAAGTGACATACGTGTGGCCAGTGATCCAGCCGACGTCGGCAGTGCACCAGAAAACGTCGCCCGGCTTCTGATCGAATGTCCACTTTACGGTAAGCTGCGCCCATAGCAGATAGCCAGCGCAGGAGTGTTGCACGCCTTTTGGTTTGCCGGTGGAGCCCGATGTATAGAGAATGAATAGCGGGTCTTCAGAATTCATGGCGACCGGCTCGCAGACATCAGACTGCTTGTCTTCAAAGTCACTCCACCAAATGTCGCGGCCTTCAGTCCAGCCGGTTTCGGCGCCGGTGCGGCGATAGACGATGACCGAGCGCACCTTCTCGGTATTGCTCTGCGCCAGCGCTTCATCAACGGCAGGCTTCAGCGCCAGTGCCTTGCCTCCGCGATATTGGCCATCTGCGGTAATGACCAGTGATGCGCCAACATCGACAATCCGTTCATGCAGGCTCTTGGCCGAGAATCCGCCAAACACCACGGAGTGAATGATGCCAAGACGCGCACAAGCCTGCATGGCCACGACAGCTTCAATGGACATGGGCAGATAGATAATGGCGGTGTCGCCCTTCTTGTACCCTGCCTGCTTGAGCCCGTTGGCAAAGCGACTGACCCGGGCCAGCAATTCGTTAAAGGTGACCGGCGTGACCGCCCCATCGTCCGCTTCGAAAATGATGGCAGTCTGATCACCACGCCCTTCGACTACATGCTTATCCAGGCAGTTATACGAAACATTCAGTTCGCCATCGGCGAACCACTTGTAAAACGGCGCCCCTGAAGTATCCAGAACCTGAGTGAACGGCCTGATCCAGCGAAGATTTTCGTTTGCCTGACGCTTCCAGAATCCCTCGAAGTCATCTTCAGCTTCCTTATAGAGTGCTTTATAAGCATCCATACCCGATACCACAGCATTCCGGACAAAATCGTCATTGGGCGGAAATACGCGATTTTCGACGAGTACGGACTCAATTGAAGTGGACATATAAGCGGTCTCCTGTACGTATAGTGTGAAATAGTTAAGGCTGATATTTAGTTAAGGCTGATATTTCGTGCTGGCCTGACCACGCAGTGCGCGTCAGCCGTGTTCTATATATATTAGCCGAGATTAAATCAAAAGGTAATCCGCAACAACCTGTATAGAACACGACGCAGGCCCGCTGCCAAATCCCGACACGATCTGCTGCCTGGCTGGAGCACAGCAACCCAGGCATTTGCCGATAGGCGTGCCTGGTCGGCGTATCCGACAATATGGGCGGGCAATCTGGATGAACAACAGGCTCGTATGGCAGGCAAGGCGTTTGGCTGGTGCCGACTGCACCCCGGCATAGCCGCAAAAACTGAGGCACCCTCGGGTGGTGATCAAACACCCGCGCCGGTCGAACCTGACCCTCCGATTCGTGCTGTCTGAAGATATAACGAATCCATTTAACTTCATTTGACTCAAATCACATTGCCCGTCAATAAAATTAAATAATATTAAACTTCGCTTTATCTACGCATGACAACAAGATCGCATGACTTCATTGCGATGACAACCCAATTTTTGGCGGGCTCGCCTGGCCATTTGTTCTATCCGCACCAATAAGTCACAATTGAATTTTATTTTTACATTTACCGCGCGCAACACTGACATAACACTGAACTGAAATAATCACGTAAGTTGACGTAAGAAGCGGCCAAATTCATCCAACTTCCCGCATCTCCGAGATCGATTTGATTTGAACAATCAAATGGTCAATATCTGCCCAACAATGTAAATTTTTCTTAATTTCTTTCTAGAAAATCTTTATAAATCAGTTGTGACTGCATTGATTTTTATGTAAAATTTGCCCAGCTTTTGGAAAAGCTAGTTCGG
This sequence comes from Advenella sp. FME57, assembly GCF_014897675.1. GTDB lineage: Bacteria > Pseudomonadota > Gammaproteobacteria > Burkholderiales > Burkholderiaceae_B > Advenella. Next base: position 521,413 of record NZ_JABUXU010000001.1, read on the forward strand.
ACACCCTATAATTTACGATATGTAACGACTATGCCCCCACATACCCTTGTCAGTTTCGGCAATTTCCGTATCCGTATTCGACGGTCATTGCTCTCCCTCCTCTGCATTTCCCTCAGTAGTTTCACTTTCTCCCAAGTCGCCATTGCCGACGACCTCGATCAGGAACAATCCCAGAAGCTCATCATCACCCAAAATGGCGTGGTCGATGCAACGACTGATAAACCTGTATCAGAATGGGATCCCCGAATTTCAGACCCTATCGGTGATTTGATCGCCCAGGCCAAGGTACGTCGCAACAACAAGGACGCAGCCATCGATTCGCCGGTGTCGGCCTCCAGCGAACTGGCTGAAGCCGCACTGAATTATCTCGGCGTACGCTATCGTTTTGGCGGCACCACACCCAAAGCCGGCTTTGACTGCTCAGGTCTGATTTACTATACCGCCAGCAAATACATGGGCGTCAACCTGCCGCGCGTGGCTGCGTCCATGGCGAAAATAGGCGAATCTGTCAGCCGTGACGAACTCAAACCTGGCGATCTGGTCTTTTTCAATACCCGGGGCAAACGTTACTCGCATGTCGGTATATATGTGGGCGAGAACAAATTTGTTCATTCGCCACGTACTGGCTCTGTCGTTCGCGTAGACAAGATGGACAATGTTTACTGGAACAAACGTTATAACGGCGCACGCCGTCTTGAAGGACAGCGCGTCGCTTCTCGCTGACCTGCAACCCGGGCATTCAACCGCCTGCAGCAAGTATCGGCCGCAGGCGACTGAGCAATGACACGGTCAAATGAGTACGATAAAAAGCCGGACGTTTTCTATGGAGAACGCCCGGCTTTTTTCATTTTCAGTGTATTGAACTTGGACTATCGGCTATCTGTTGACCATCGCTTAGCTGTTGATTATTGGTTAGCCGATGACCATCGACTGCATCGACCATCAGGTACCTTTACCCGGAGAATCGACAACGTACGCAGCAACCCTATCTTTTGCGATGCGTGTATAACCCAATAAAGCGTGCCCGATAAAAAACAAGGCCTCGCATAAAAGGCCTGGTACAACGCGTAGGCCCAACGATATGAGACTTAACGCTGCATCACACTCAAGTTGCAATGGCGCCCACACCGGCTTGAGCATTAACCACTACTGTCCGCAAAGACAGGATGGATGCCAATAGCCGGGCTTGCCGTTGAGCAACACGGCAAGCCCACACAGGCCACTCATGCCTTGATACCTCAAGACGACCCGGAGCCAGCCGGGAGCAAAACTAGTTGCCCTTGCCTGCCTGTTCGCGTTGTGGACAATCGGCACAACGAAAACCCGATTGCGTCAAAGCCTGTTGCATGCTGCATAGCGAGCGACGACAAGCGACAACTGGCACACCTGCCTTTTGCGCCGCAGACCGAAATGACTTCATGACGTTGTGACCAAGAAAGTCGGTCAGCAAAATAACCATTTGCGTTCCGGTGGGCAATTGATAGGTTTTCTTCTGATGGGACGGATCGCGCCCGCTGATGTGCTGCTTGATTTCAATATTATGATCTTTTAGAAGCACCGGGATATTGCCCAGACGATCTGCGCCAACCACTACTGCACTCATGTTTCCAATCATAGTCTTCTCCAAAGAAACTGAATTTATTATAAATGAGAATCATTATTATTAGCAATGTTATTTTTCATAAATTTATCGCAGATCAATGGAACGGCCTGGGAGCCCCTTCACAATGCATTCTTTAGCGACGCGTTTTATTCTGCTTTCCCGGTATGCAGGCAAGTGGCCTCATTCGCAGGCCTCGCTAACGGCCTAGACAGCCAACGCACTCAACGCCATTGACACCCTGCCTTGTCGGCACGGCGTTGACGCTGTTGCACCCTCGCACGCGCTAGGGTTAATCCTCAATAGATATTTACAATGAAGAGGCATAAAATTAAAACACTTGTTTAAATCAAATGTTTAATTATGGCCACCAGTCGCAGCGAAGTAACCCGCAAATCGATTCTGAATGCAGCCGAAACCCTGTTTGTGAAGGCAGGCTACGATGCAACGTCATTGCGCCAGATTACATCGGCTGCCAGTGTCAATCTTGCGTCCATCAACTACCATTTCGGCAGCAAGGAAGAGCTGGTACGGGCTGTGCTAAAACGGCGCCTTGAATGGATCAATCGCGAACGCATCCGCTTGCTCGATGAACTTGAAAAAGCCGCCGCGCCCAATTCGGTCAAACCGTCCCTGCTGGTCGATGCGTTCTTCGGCACCCTGCTGCGCCATGCGTCCGATCCGGAACATGATGCAAACATTTTCATGCGCCTGCTTGAGCGCACCATGACCGACCCTTCCAATTTCATCAAGACCCTGTTTGCCCAGGAATACATTGAAGTGGTGTCCCGATACAAAGCGGCGTTTGTGCGCGCCATGCCCGATGTACCCGAGGCAGAGATCATCTGGCGATTCCATTTCATGCTTGGTGCAACCTCCTACGCGATTGCCGGCATCAATATTCTGCAAGGTGTTCTACCGGATATGACGTCGTCGATGGTTGACGAAAATGTGTACGACGAACAGCTCCTGCCCCGATTAATGAGTTTTCTTTTAGGAGGACTGCGTGCCCCTCTTCCAACAAATTAAAGCGTTTCGCAAACGTCACATCAGCCGCCCCCTGCTGAGCAAATTCAAGAAGGTGCTGCCATCCATGTCGGACACCGAAAGGGATGCCATCGAAGCCGGCACCGTGTGGTGGGATGCGCAGCTGTTCAGCGGCAAGCCCGACTGGACCATGTGGCAACAGTTTCCGAAACCAACACTGACTGCAGCCGAACAATCATTCCTGGACAATGAAGTTGTCCAGGCGTGCTCATTGGTCGATGACTGGAAAATCACAACCGAAGATTTTGACCTGCCGGCCCAGGCCTGGCATTACATCAAATCCAAGCGCTTCCTGGGCATGATCATCCCCGAGCAATATGGGGGCCTGGGCTTTTCCGCCTTTGCCCATTCTGAAGTGATGACACGGCTATCGACGCGCAACTCGGCGCTGGCCGTTTCTGTCATGGTCCCAAACTCGCTGGGCCCCGGCGAACTGCTGGTGCACTATGGGACCGAAGAACAGAAAAATCACTACCTACCCCGCCTTGCGCGAGGTGAAGACATTCCCGCCTTCGCGCTGACCAGCCCCTGGGCCGGTTCCGATGCCGCAGCCATTCCCGATAGCGGTGTCGTGTGCATGGGCGAATGGAATGGCCAGCAGGTGCTCGGCATGTCCGTATCGTGGAACAAGCGCTACATCACGCTGGCGCCGGTCTGCACCTTGCTGGGTCTGGCATTTCGCCTGTTCGATCCCGACGGCCTGCTCGGGAACAAAAAAGATATCGGTATTACCTGCGCGTTGGTGCCGCATGATCACCCCGGCGTACAGATCGGGCGTCGTCACTTTCCGTTGAATGCCATGTTCATGAATGGCCCGACCGAAGGTAAGAATGTCTTCATGCCGCTGGATTTCATCATTGGCGGCCCGCAAATGGCCGGCCAAGGCTGGCGCATGCTGATGGAATGCCTGGCCGCCGGACGCTCGATTTCACTGCCCTCTTCCAACGTCGGTATGTCACAGATGACCGTTCGCGCCGTCGGCGCTTATTCACGCATACGCAAGCAGTTCAATCTGTCCATCGGTAAATTCGAAGGCATCGAAGAAGTGCTGGCGCGCATGGGTGCCTATACCTATATGACCAACGCCGTCAGGGTCATGACTGCCGGCGCGGTGGATCTGGGCGAAAAACCCTCAGTGGTTTCATCCATTGCCAAATACCATGTGACCGAGCGCGCCCGCGTCATCGTCAATGACGGCATGGACATCATCGGCGGCAAGGGTATTTGTCTTGGCCCATCGAATTTTCTGGGCCGTGCCTATCAACAGATCCCGGTCGGCATCACTGTGGAAGGCGCCAACATTCTCACACGCAGCCTGATTATTTTCGGACAGGGGGCCATTCGCTGCCACCCGTACGTTCTCAAGGAAATGGCAGCCGTGCAGGAAACGGATCCGAAGATCGCGCTCGACAAGTTCGACGATGCCCTGTTCGGTCATATTGGCTTTGCTTGCAAAAACGGCTTGCGCTCGCTCTTGAGCGGGCTGTTCGGCTCGGCTGTGCTGGGCGTCAAGGCCGGCACAGCACTACCGATGCGCCCCTATTACGGCCAGATCACCCGCCTGTCGTCTGCGTTGGCACTCAGCGCCGACGTTGCCATGCTGGTACTGGGTGGCAGTTTGAAAAAGCGCGAAAAAATTTCTGCGCGCCTGGGCGATGTGCTGTCCCAGCTTTATCTGGCTTGCGCCGCCTTGAAGCAATTCGAAGACCATGGCGCGCAAGCCGACGAGGCCGCTTTTGTACACTGGTCGGTTCAGGATGCGCTGGAAAAGGCGCAAACGGCATTGCTCAATGTGTATCGTAATTTTCCTAATCGCTGGATCGGTGCAACGCTGCGCCTGATCGTCTTTCCATGGGGTGGCGTATTCCGACGGCCCAATGACCGGCTTGATCGCGCCATTTGCGAGCAACTGATGCAACCGGGCGCCGCCAGGGATCGCCTGACGGCAAATTGCTATATACCGGACAGCGACCAGGACCCGATTGGCGTCATTGAAAAGGCCCTGCTGGCCACCATACGCGCCGAACCGGTAGATGCGAAAATCCGCGACGCTGAAAAACGCGGCGTGTTCGACGGTCATCCGGCCGGCAACGTGCGGGACATCACTGAACTGGCGTATCAATTGAACCAGGTCAGCGACGAAGAATATGCCTTGTTGCGCGAACGCGACCGACTGCGAGACAAGGTTATTCACGTCGATGATTTCCCGTTTGATCTGGGTCTGGCAAAAATGCAGGCCGCATCCGGTTCTTCAACATCAAACACCACCAAGGAATCCTGACCATGACATTCAAACCTGTTTATGTCGTCGATGGTGCCAGAACACCCTTTCTGAAAGTGCGCAGCGGCCCCGGGCCCTTTTCTGCAAGCGATCTGGCCGTGCAGGCGAGCCGCGCCCTGCTGCTGCGCCAGCCCGTCGACGCAACCGCTTTGTCAGAAGTCATTGTAGGCTGCGCAGCCCCAACGCCCGATGAGACCAATATCGGCCGCGTGGTCGGCCTGCGAGTGGGCACCGGGCATCACGTGCCGGCCTGGACCGTCATGCGCAACTGCGCCTCCGGCATGCAAGCGCTCGATTCAGCCTGCGCCAATATTCAAACGGGCCGTTCCGATCTGGTACTCGCCTGCGGCACCGACGCATTGTCACGCGCCCCCTTGCTGTTTTCCGATGCGATGGTCAGCTGGCTGGCCAAGTGGAATAGTGCAAAATCCACCGGCCAGAAACTGGGCCTGTTGCGTCAGTTCAGACTGAGCAATCTGGCCCCCGTCATCGGCCTGCTCAAGGGCCTGACAGATCCGGTTATTGGCATTTCCATGGGACAGACCGCTGAAAACCTGGCCTGGGAATTTGGCATTACACGCCATGAAATGGATGCGTTCAGTGTCCGCAGCCACGAACGCGCCCTCTCGGGCCAGAACCGTCATGCGTTCGCGGAAATTACCGCAATCATCGACGCCAAAGGCAATGCCTATACCGAAGACGACGGTATCCGCCGCGACTCTACCATAGACAAACTGGGTACGCTCAAACCGGTATTTGATAAACCCAGCGGCAACGTGACGGCGGGCAACAGCTCCCAGGTAACTGATGGCGCCGCCGCACTACTGCTGGCTTCTGAAGAAGCGGTAAACAAATGGAATCTGCAACCGCTGGGCCGTATCGTAGACGCCCAGTGGGCTGCTCTTGACCCGGCACAAATGGGTCTGGGTCCGGTCCACGCCAGTGTGCCTATCCTGCAGCGCCATAACCTTGGTTTGAACGACCTGGATCTGTGGGAAATCAACGAAGCCTTTGCCGCGCAGGTGCTGGGCTGCGTCCGTGCCTTTGAAAGCGAAAGATATTGCCAGACCCATTTTGGCGTCCCGGCGCTGGGCACGCTTGATCAGGACAAATTGAATGTTGATGGCGGCGCCATTGCATTAGGTCATCCGGTCGGCGCCTCGGGGGCTCGCATCGTATTGCATCTGCTACAGGCGCTGCGCGCACGCAATCTCAAGCGCGGCATGGCGTCTATTTGCATCGGTGGCGGCCAGGGTGGCGCCATGCTCGTCGAAACCATGCAGTAAGGATCAATCATGACAACTGAGAAAACATACCAGAACTGGACCCTGCAGAACGATGCGCAAAATATCGCATGGCTGACCATCGACTGCCCGGATCGCAGCATGAACGCGCTGGCCAGCGACGTCATGGAAGAGCTGACCGACATCATCGGCAGCCTGGAATCGGCACCGCCCAAAGCCCTGATCATCCGCTCGGGAAAACGCAACGGTTTCATTGCAGGCGCCGACGTCAAGGAGTTTCAAAATGTCGACAACGTTGACAATGGTCGCAAGCTGATTGAACGTGGCTGGCATTTATTCAACCGTATCGAAAAGCTGCCCTTTCCTACGCTCACGCTCATGCACGGACCCTGCCTGGGTGGTGGACTGGAACTGGCGCTGGCCTGCCGCTATCGCATCGCGGTCGACTCGCCCAAACCGGTGATCGGGCTGCCTGAAGTCAAACTGGGCATCTTCCCGGCCTGGGGCGGCCTGATGCGACTACCCCGCCTGATCGGCCCGCAAACGGCCCTGAACATGATGCTGACCGGTCGCACGCTGGATGGCCGCAAGGCCAGGTCTGCCGGCTTGGTGGACTTGCTTGTTGCCCCCCGGGTCGCTCAGAAATCTGCGGTCGATCTGGTCACCTCTGGCAAACCGACACGTCAGGCCCGGGGTCTGGCCCGCCTGCTCAATCGCGCGCCGTTCAAGTCACTGGTCGCTGCCCAGGCACGCAAAAGCGTCAAGCAGAAAGATCCTTATGGCCATTACCCTGCGACCCTGACCATGCTGGAGCTGTGGGAAAAACACGATGGCGATCCCCTGGCCGACCCACAAGCACTGACCCGGCTGCTGCAATCGGATGTGACCCGCAACCTGATTCGCGTGTTTCACCTGCAGGAGCGACTCAAGGCTTTCGGCAAAAAAGACAATGCCAAAGCAGTCAACCATGTTCACGTGATCGGGGCCGGCGTGATGGGCGGCGGCATCGCTGCCTGGTGCGCGCTGCAGGGCATCAAAACCACCTTACAGGATACCGACGCCCAGCGCATTGCCGGCGCGTTCAAAAATGCCGTATCCATTTATGCCCGCAAGGATCGGTATACCGCACAGGCAGCGCGTGATCGCCTGATTCCGGATCTGGAAGGCCACGGTATAGCGACAGCTGATCTGGTGATTGAAGCGATCAGTGAAAATCCGCAAGCCAAGCAATCGCTCTACCAGCAGATCGAACCAAAAATGAAAGAAGGGGCCATTCTGGCCACCAACACATCCAGCCTGTCCATTGGGGAACTGCGCAGCGTACTGGTCCGCCCCGAACGTTTTGTCGGTATCCATTTTTTCAATCCGGTGTCACGCATGCCACTGGTAGAAGTGGTGCACGCCGATGGCATCGCCCAGGAAACAGTGGACACCGCCACCGCCTTTGTCAGCAAAATCGGCAAGCTGCCGCTACCGGTCCAGGACACGCCGGGCTTTCTTGTCAACGCCGTACTCGCCCCCTACATGCTGCAAGCCATGCGGTGCATTGACGAAGGCATCGATCCCGAAGTTATCGATACCGCCATGCTGGAGTTCGGCATGCCCATGGGGCCGATCGCGCTAGCCGATACGGTTGGCCTGGATATTGCCATGGCCGCCGGCAAACAGTTGTCCGAAGGCCAGGAGCCGCCGCGCTGCTTGCAGGACAAAATTACACAAGGCAAGCTGGGTGTCAAAAGCGGTGAAGGGTTTTACGTGTGGAAAGACCGCAAGCATGATCAACGCAGCAGCAAAACCATTCCGCAGGGCCTGGCGCAACGCCTGATCAAGCCACTGATAGAGCAGACCGAAAAACAACTTGCGCACAACATCGTGCAGGATGCAGATCTTGCTGATGCCGGCGTGATATTTGGCACTGGGTTTGCACCTTTTACAGGAGGCCCCCTTCATTACAAACGCAGCAACGGAGGACAATGACAAGACGCAGCGGGGCAGTAAGAATGACCCCCTTATATTACAAATGTGATAAGACTTGACAGCCTGGAGCAATACCAGAGCTATTAAACAAGCAATCACCGGTTTTACACTTAGGATGGACGTATGAAGAGACATACACATAAACTCCAGCAGACGCTTCTGAGCGCAACATTGCTCGGGCTGGGAATATCAAACGTCACAGCGGTGCATGCCGCTGGCTTCAATTTGCTGGAACAGAATGCCAGCGGACTGGGCGTGGCCTACGCGGGCAGTGGTGCCGTGGCAGAAAACGCTTCCACCATTTACTACAACCCGGCCGGCATGACCAACTTGCCCGGCCTGAACATATCCGTGGGTGGCAACTACATTATCCCTTCATTCAAGTTCAGCAATGATCGCAGCTCGCTGCCTGCCGCTTTCGGCACAGCCAACGCCCAGTTCTCCGGCGCTCGGCTGGGCAGCGAGGGCGATAACGCGGGCGGCGGCGCTTTTGTCCCCAATGCCTATGTCTCATGGCAGGTCTCAGATCGTTTGTTCGCCGGCCTGGGCATCGGCGCGCCATTTGGTCTAGCGACCGATTATGGTGATGGCTTCATGGGCCGCTACCATTCCAAGAAATTTGAAATTGAAACCATCAATTTCAACCCATCGCTCGCCTACAAGCTGAACAGTAACTGGTCGATTGGCGCAGGGATCAATATCCAGCGCATCAAGGCTGAATACGAAAAGAGCACCGTGGTTGACATGCGCAGCCAGGTAGCCGGCGCAGTCACGCAGAAATACATAGCAGCGGGCGTTCCTGCACAACAGGCCGCGGCCATGGGCAAGGCTGTGGGCGATCAGTATGGTCCCATCCTGGATGGCGAGGCCAAGGTAAAAATGAATGATACGGCCCTGGGCTGGAATATCGGCGTCATGTTCCACCCCAGCGAAGACACGCGCATCGGCCTGTCCTACCGGTCCCGCATCAAGTACAAAGCCACGGGTGACACCGACGTTGACATTCACCGCCCATCGGCCGCCATGATTGGCGCCATGCCCGCACAGTTGCAGGAAATCTACAGCCTCGTGCCGGCATCGCTGACCACCTCATCCAGCGCCAGCGTGACGCTTCCCGATACGGCACTACTCAGCGTGTATCAACGCATCAGCCCGCGCTGGGAACTGCTGGGTGACATCCAGTGGACCGGCTGGAGCAGCCTGCCGAAGCTGACCATCAAGAGCGACACCCTGCCCGACGCCGGTCTGGATCTGAAGTTCAAGGACTCTTGGCGCATTGCTGTGGGTGCCATGTATCAAGTGGCGCCACAATGGAAGCTGAAGGCCGGCGTTGCCTGGGACCAGTCTCCGGTACGCTCCGCGGAGCACCGCCCGGCCTCGTTACCGGACAATGACCGCTATTGGCTCTCCGTGGGTGCGCAATATAAGCCTTCGGAAAATACCGCAATCGATGTCGGCTACAGCTATATGTATCTGAAAAAATCGCATGTAGACAACACCAATGACGGCAACCTTGCCCAATACGGTCGTCTAAGCGGCAGCTACAAGTCCCATGGCCATATTTTCGGCCTGCAGGTCTCGCACCGCTTCTGACAAAGCACCGGCTGTCCCGGCTGTAGGATGCATCGTGCATGGTTCGGATCCATTCCGAGCCATGCTCGATGGACTGCACCGCAACAAGAATTTTATTCGGAGGCAAACAATGAAATTCAATGCATCTTTTCTGGCCACCGCGCTTGTCATTCTGTCGACCCTGGTGCTGGACGCCAACGCCAGGACCGTGGACGGGCACACCGTACCTGACACCCTGCAGGTCGGCAACACACAGCTGGTCCTCAATGGCGCCGGTATTCGCAAGAAGGTGGTATTCGACGTATATCTGGCGGCGTTGTACACTGGTAAAAAAACCGACCAGGCGCAAGCGCTTATCAGCAGTACCGCGCCGCGTGCCATGCGGTTGGTGCTGTTACGCGACATTGACAGCACTGACCTGGCCGATGCATTAAATGAAGGATTGCGAGACAATACCAATACAAGTCAGTGGCAAGCAATACAGCCGTCTGCCCAACAGTTTGCCGGCCTGCTGCTCAAACAGAAAAGCCTTAAACGAGGCAGTGTGATTGACCTCATTTTTTCCGGCTCGCGGGTGTCGGTTTCGGCGCTAGGAGGACAGCAAGGCGCGGTCGATGACGCGGGCTTTGCACAGGCACTGCTTGCAGTATGGCTGGGCAAAGACCCCGCCCAATCGTCGCTGAAGCAGGCGTTGCTTGGTGCGGGTTGACGCTGCGGTCCGGCGTTAGTTTATAGTCCTTTTACTCCTAGGATAAGACATGGAAAAAATCTGGCTAAAAAATTATCCAAAAGGCGTTCCGGCGCAAATCAATATAGACGACTATGCCTCGCTGGCGGAACTGTTCAATGAAAGCTGCAAACGCTATGCCAGCTCGACCGCGTATATCTCCATGGGACAGTCCCTGAGCTATGCGCAGTTGCATGAGGCAGCCCGCCGCTTTGCTGCCTGGCTGCAGGAACAAGGCGCTACGCGGGGCACACGCGTCGCCCTCATGATGCCCAATATCCTGCAATATCCGGTAGCGCTGTTTGGCACACTGTTGGCCGGATGCACTGTGGTCAACTGCAATCCCTTATATACGGCCCGCGAACTGGAACATCAGCTCAAAGACGCCCAGGCAGAGTTCGTCGTCGTCGTGGAAAACTTTGCGCATACGCTTGAAGCGGCCAGACCGGCACTGCCAGACCTGAAGCATGTGGTCGTGACTACGCTGGGGGACATGCTGAGCGCGGTTAAGGGGCTGCTTCTGAATCTGATCGTACGGCATGTGAAGAAGATGGTTCCTGCCTGGTCCCTGCCAGGTCATATTCGCTTTGCCGATATCATGAAGCGCACTACCCCCAACGACTTCAGACCGGTCAGCCTGGATCATTCAGACATGGCGTTCCTGCAATATACCGGGGGCACGACCGGTGTGGCCAAAGGCGCAGTGCTGAGCCACGGCAACCTGGTGGCCAATTTGTGCCAGGCCTACGCCTGGGTCAAACCCTATGCAAAGGGCAATAATAACGATTTTGTGATCACTGCCCTGCCGCTTTATCATATCTTCGCGCTCACTGCCAATTGCCTAACTTTCATCCGGCTGGGCGCAACCAATCTGCTGATTCTGAACCCACGCGATATCCCCGGCTTTATCAAAGAATTGCGCAAATATCCGTTTACCGCATTCACCGGCGTCAACACGCTGTTTAATGCGCTGATGAACAACGCCGATTTCAAATCGGTGTCTTTTGAACATCTGAAGCTGACGCTCGGCGGCGGCATGGCCGTGCAGCGCCCCGTAGCCGAGCGCTGGAAACAAGTGACCGGCAGACCGCTGACGCAGGCTTACGGCCTGACCGAGACTTCGCCGGCGGTCACCATCAATCCATTGGACCTGACTGAATTCAATGGATCGATCGGCTTGCCGGTTCCTTCTACCGAGATTTCGATTCGCGACGACCAGGGCAAGGAGCTGGCCGTCAATGAAACCGGGGAACTGTGCGTCAAGGGACCGCAGGTCATGCAGCAGTACTGGCACAATGAAGCCGAAACCCAGAAGGCCTTTGAGCCTGATGGCTTTTTGCGCACCGGCGACATGGGGTATATCAACGAGGACGGCTATATTTTCCTGGTCGATCGCAAAAAAGAACTGATCATTGTCTCCGGATTCAATGTGTACCCGTCTGAAATCGAAGAAGTGGTGGCTTCTCACCCTGGTGTCAGCGAGGTAGCCGCAATCGGCGCTGAGAACGGTGCATCAGGTGAAGTGGTCAAGATAGTGGTCGTGCGCAAGGATACCTCGCTTACCGAAAAAGCACTGATCGATTTTTGCAGAAACGAGCTGACGGGCTATAAAGTGCCGAAGATTGTTGAGTTCCGTGATGAATTGCCCAAGTCTGCGGTGGGCAAGATTCTCAAGCGCGAGTTAAAACAGGCGCCTGAAAAGGACTGAAAACAGGGACTGAAAATAAAGAAGGTGCGTTTTTGAGAAAGGCTTGAAAACGGCCAGACGCCCGCTCCCTGACTGGTGCATAAAAGAAGCCCGAAGACAAACCAATCAGTCTACGGGCTTCTTTGGGCGGGGCCGCCGGGGACCTTGTCATGCCGGCCGGTGGCCACCAGGACGCCTACCGTATTTCCCAGCTTTAACTTTAAGATACCCGGCGTAGCGGCGGTGCAAAGTCGTTGTCTGTATCGCCCGAGCCGTTGGAATTGACTGCTGCCTCGACCGCATCGCGACTTAATTGCGGTGTCAGCATGGCCAGAAAATCGTACACGTAATCACGCAGGAATACCCCACTTTTGAGGCCGATACGGGTAATATGCGTGCCAAAAAGATGTCCTACCGGAATCCCCACAAAACCCGAGTCGCGCCGGGGGTCAAAAGCCACGCCGGCAATGATGCCAATACCCATTTCCACATCGACATAGGTTTTGATCACATCGGCGTCAATGGCTTCCAGAACGATGTCCGGCTTGAGTCCTTTATTGGCAAAAGCCTGATCAATCGACGTGCGGCCCGAAAAAGCCCGATCGTAAGTGATGATGGGAAATTGGGCAATCTGTTCAAGCGACAGGTTTTTTGCCTGCGAGGAAGTCAGTTCTGTCAGCGGGTGATCCGGCTTGACCACCAGGGTATGCTCCCAGCTGTAGCAAGGCAGTGTCGCCAGCCCGCTCACTTCAGACAGGGATTCTGTGGCCAGTGCGATGTCGGCCTGTTCCTGCAACACCATTTGCGCCAGTTGCAACGGGCTGCCTTCAGCCAGGGAAACATGAACCTTGGGAAAGCGGCGCCTAAATTCCGGTATGAACCGGGGCAGAAAATAGCGCGCCTGCGTATGCGTACATGCAATGACCAGACTGCCCTCGTCGCGACGCGCAAATTCATCGCTGACTTTTTTCAAATTATCGACCTCGATCATGATGCGCTCGATAATGCTGGCCACCGCCTGCCCTGGTTTGGTCAGACCTTTGATGCGTTTGCCGTGGCGTTCGAAAACCTTGACGCCCAGTTCATCTTCAAACTCGATGATCGCCTTGGATACACCGGGCTGCGAGGTGAACAGAACTCTGGAAGCCTCAGTCAGGTTGTAGTTACGTCTGATGGTTTCACGTATAAAACGAAATTGCTGTAGATTCATTATCCTTGCCTTTTTGATCCACCTGACCGCTGCAGCCGAGATGCCGGAACAGTAACAACAGCACAGAGGGCCATAGATAGCCCAAGACCGTCGCGGAACCCGCTGGTGATGACAGCGTGCAGCCACTAGCGGCAATACGCATCATTGGATTATAAGTTATAACGAACCGTATTTATATAATTATTAAGTATATACATATAGTCTATTTCAACTGAAATACCACATGAATATATGCGCGCGTACTAAGCCGCTGATTTTTTTGGGGTTTTCAAACGCATTCGGGTATAGAACGCATACAGGCACAGCGCCAGGACAATAACATGCAGCGACAGGGTCCCGGTCAGAAAGTCTATTTTTCCATTGCTGATCCAGCCGCGCATCAGATTGATCATATTCATATAGAGCAACCCAGTCAGACCGGCCAGCAACAAGTCTCCCGAGCGCCCCAGGCGGGGGTTGACCGCGCCCAGTGGAATGGCAAGCAATGCCAGATTCAGGGCGGCCAGCGGCAAGGAAACCCGCCACATAATCTGGGCCTGGCTTTCCGCCTTGCGGTCCTGGATAAGGTTGGTTGTTGGGCGCGATTTCATCTGGTTCAGCGCATTCTGCCGGGCGATTTCATCGGCGCTGGTGCCTGATGAATTTTCCAGGCGCAACGTGTAGGAATCGAAACTGACCATCCGGAATTCGGCACTGTCAGCCTTCATGTCATAGCGGTTGCCGGGTCCCAGCACCACATAGCGATCACCGTTGTCCTCGCGACGGATCCGGGCGTTTTTCGAGGTCACAATCGTATACCAATCGTTGTCCAGGACGCGGGCAAACACGGCGCCAATCTCGTCTTGCGGGTTCGTGGGCGCTTCGGTGAAAAACACGCGCGCGCCGCCAGCCGATTCGATGAACTGCCCGGCAGTAATCTTGGACAGGTCGGAGCGCTGCTCGTAACGCTGACGATATTCTTCGATCTGGCGATAAGCCCAGGGCGTCACTTCCAGCGTCAGGATGGCGATCAGTACACAGACAGGAAGCGCCACACGCAATACCGGCGAAATCCAGTCTTTGAGCGAGACGCCACTAGCGAACCAGACCACCATTTCAGACTCTCTGTAATTGCGTGAAATGGTTGTGATGGTTGCAATGAACAGCGCCACCGACAAAATGGTGGGCAAGGCTGTGATGCTCGACAGTGCGGCTATACCCAATACAATGTCCGCACCGATCTGTCCTTCGGCCGCCTGACCGAGCAGACGCACCAGCAGCACGCTAAGCCATACGATGATCAGCGTTGAAAAGACAACGCCACCGTGACTGGTGATTTCTGCAACAACGGACCGTTTGAATAGCGACATAAGTAAAGATGGGGGATAATGAGGGCATCTTTCCGACGCCTCAAGGTAGAAACAACATGGAATTTAACACACAAACAAGCCGCTCGATTCAACAAATCAAAACCACCGTCTTATTCGTCGGGGTGTACACCGAGGGCGTGCTTGGAGAGACTGCTAAGCTCATCAACCACGCCTCTGACGGTGCCATCGATGCCGTACTCAAACGAGAGTTCAAGGCGGCCGCGGGCACGTTGTTCGACCTGCGCACCCTGCCCGGCGTGCGCGCCGAACGCGTGGTGCTGGTGGGGCTTGGCGCCAGGGAAAAATTCAACAGCAACGTGATGTCCAAAGCACACGTGGCCATTGCCGGTTATTGCAGCGACGGCTCGTTGACCGAAGCGGTTTCCACGCTGCTCGAAGAGCCCTGCCCGGCCACTACGCTGCGCCAGAGCGCGCAATTGGCAGCAACCGCCGCCGGCAACGCCGTCTACAAATATACCGCTACATTCAGCAAGGAAAGACGGCCCGCCACATCATCCTTCAAGAAACTCGTATTCACTGTCGACAAGCCCGATCAGAAACAGGTCGAGGAAGGCATTGGGCATGGCGAAGCGATCGCCAGGGGATTACGGCTGACACGCGAACTAGGCAATCTGCCCGCCAATGTGTGTACCCCTGCCTATCTTGGCAACCAGGCCAAACAACTGGCCAAGGATCATAAATCCATTACGGCAGAGGTGCTGGAACGCAAGCAGCTGGAAGCCTTGAAAATGAATGCATTCCTGTCGGTGGCGGCAGGCTCGGAGCAGCCACCGCGCTTTATCGTGCTCAAGTACTCGCCTGAACGTGCCAACAGCAAGAAAAAACAGAAGTCCGACGGACCGGTTGTCCTGGTCGGCAAGGGCGTGACTTTTGACACAGGCGGCATTTCCCTGAAGCCCGGACTGGGCATGGATGAAATGAAATTTGATATGTGCGGCGCCGCTTCGGTGCTGGGCGTGTTCAAGGCACTTGCGCATATGGAACTGGACACTGAAGTCATTGGTCTGATTCCGGCAACGGAAAACATGCCCAACGGACGTGCCACCAAACCGGGCGACGTGGTCACCAGCATGTCTGGGCAGACGATCGAGATTCTCAATACCGATGCCGAAGGCCGGCTTATTCTGTGTGACGCCCTCACTTACGCCGAGCGCTTTGAGCCAGCCGTCGTTGTGGATATCGCAACGCTGACCGGCGCCTGCATCGTGGCGTTGGGCAATTTCCATAGCGGGCTGTACGCCAGCGATGACGCCCTTGCCGATAACCTGCTGAGCGCAGGCAAGCGTGCACTGGATACCGCATGGCGCATGCCGCTGGATGACGAATACCAGGACCTGCTCAAATCCAACTTCGCCGATATGGCCAATATTGGCGGTCCCGCTGCCGGCTCGGTTACCGCAGCATGTTTTCTGGCGCGCTATACCAAAGCCTATCGCTGGGCGCATTTGGATATTGCCGGAACCGCTTGGCTCAAGGGCGGCAAGGACAAAGGCGCCTCCGGACGTCCGGTCCCCATGCTGTGTCAGTTTTTGATTGAACGGCAGGCTCAAGCGAATGCGCATTGATTTTGCCTTCGGCGCGGCAGACCGGCTTGGCATGGCCTGCGACGTCGTGCGCAAGCAATATCAGGCCGGCCAGCCGGTCCTGATCTATTGCACAGATCCAAAACGGCTGGCCGTATTCTCGCGCAAGCTTTGGGCGCTGGAAGACACGCTCTTTATCCCGCATGATGAAGTAGGCCCGGACACGCCGGCAAACAGTCCGGTACGGGTAACACGCGTCAGCCCGGCGCAGGCGCTGCAGGACGGCGCTCCCGTCCCGTGGCTGCTGAATCTGGATCTGGCCTGCCCACCGGATACCGAAGGATTTACACGATTGCTGGAAATTGTCTCCAATCACGAACAGGACAAGGCCGCTGCCCGGTTGCGCTACAAACAATATACGGCTGCCGGCCATGATGTTCGGGCTCATAATATATCGAGCCACTAACACGCTGGCCGACTCGTTGCAAGGAGTCTCTATTTATGTCCATTACCTTCAGAAAACGCCCAGACCATACGCTGTCGACCCCGCCCGAGGCGAAGGAACCGCACCTGGATCTGCATTCAATCGACGCCCGAGCCGATCAGGCGCCGGTTGACGATGATATCCCGGTCCTGCTGCCTGAGCCGCCCACATCCGCTCATACGGCGACCAGCCCAACGGTCGGTGCCACACCTGGCCGAATCGATAGCGCCGCGCCCGTTCGACAACCGCAAGATACCGGCGCCGTCCATATTCCCCCTCCGCCGGTGGGAGTGCGGCGCCAATCGCCTGCGCAGAGCACGCCAGCGTGGCAGGATGAGGCCGATGACATGCCGGTCCTGATGCCTGCGCAACGCCCTGCGCAAGTGCCTCCATTTGGATCTTCAACGTCACCCCGGCCCACACCAGCGCCACATCCGGTAAGCCAGTCTGCGGCGGGCGGCGGGATCAACCTCGGGCGGCAGGATGAATCGCGCCATGCGAGACCGGCCTCAGCACAGGCAGTGGCCCAAGCAGCAGACCCATCGTCCGCTGCCAGCACGCCGCTGCCGCCTGATCGTGGTCTGAACACCCAGCCTGCCGAACAACCCTATTTAGGCACGCAGGTTCCCGGCGCGCCTTACCGATGGCAACCCGAGGGCGACCAATCGGCTATAGGCAGTTCACCACAAGGCAGCATTGCATCCACAGCGCGAGCAGCAGGCCAATCAGACGCAGCACCCGCCTTCGCCGCCACCTCACTTTCGTCTTCGCCCCTATCCGGTGCAGGCGGCACGCCCGCATCGCCATCCGCGTTCCCGGGACACCCAACACCAGACGATTATGCGCCGTTTCTGAATACGGCCCGCGGTGCCCAGGGCCATCACAGCAAACCGGAATTGTATGTCTGGTCAGATGACGAAAACGACGCATTTAGCCAGGCGGCACAGGCCGATTTTACGCTGAACAGAATCCAGCCAACAGCCGGTCGGCCCTCATTTGATGCGTCGCTGTTTCGGGCGCCATCCCGTCCCGACGCCCTGGCCGCCACGGCGGCACCCGCAGTGCCCCGGCTGTCGGATCCGGCAGCAGACATGCAGGCGGAAATTGACGCGCTGGTAACAGAACTGCTGGACGAATCCCATGAGTATCTGAAGCGGCGTCTGTTGGAAGAGATCCCGGAAATTATCGCCAAGTATCGGCACGACCATTGATAACGACTGACAACGGCTGTTGAATTTTTCGCATTTCAGGTAAAATTCAGGGAACTGTCAGATTAAATTGCAGTCTGATGTATACTGAAATTCATAAAAATTGACTTGTTATTGGAGAGACCATGACTGACTTGCGCCAGACTCTACCCCAGGAAGGCTACGCACCCGGCCAGGTGGTGCGCAATCGTGTATTGCGCAATACTTACTGGTTGCTTGCCGCTTCCCTTATTCCCACCGTGCTGGGCGCAGCCCTCGCATTGCAACTGAATCTGAATGCGATGCTCGCCCCGGGCATTTCCACTATTGTCTTTCTGGTAGGCGCCTTCGGCTTGATGTTCGCCATAGAAAAAAACAAGAACAGTTCGCTGGGCGTTGGTCTGCTGCTGTTGTTTACATTTTTCATGGGCATGATGCTATCGCGCCTGATCGGTTACGTCCTCGATTTCCGTAACGGCGCGCAATTGATCATGCTCGCCTTCGGCGGTACCGCAGTCATCTTCGGTGCGATGGCGACCATTGCCACTACCAGCAAGCGCGACTTCACTGGCATGCAGAAAACGCTGTTCATTGGCGCGATCGTACTGCTGCTGGCAGCCGTAGCCAATATCTTCCTGCAGATTCCGGCACTGGTCCTGACCATTTCCATCCTGGCTGTGGTGATCTTCTCGGCCTTCATGCTGGTGGATGTACAGCGCGTTGTCAATGGCGGCGAAACCAACTATATTTCAGCAACGCTGGCCATTTACCTGGACATCTATAACGTGTTCGCCAATCTGCTGGCCCTGCTGGGCATATTCGGCGGCAGCCGCGAATAATTGCCAGGCCTGCGATCAGCAAGGCGTAGGTATTACCCATCCATAAAGGCCGCCGGTCCCGGGCAACCGGGCAAAGCAACAAAAACCGCTACCACGCGCAACCGTGATAGCGGTTTTTCCTTGCCTGTCAAAATGTACTGGTGCTGGGGCACTTGTTGGTGCAGCGAGCTTCTATGAGATGTGCTGCAGCGAGATACTCCATGTACGGTCTGATGCGCTCTATATGGTGAGATGCTCTTGCAGTGAACCGCTCTGTACTGCAAGCCTTGTACATAGAGATGCGCTCATAGAACAGGATGCGCGTGCATTATTTCTCATGAGGCAGGCAATGTGCGGGCTGGCCTCCCCGGCTAGCGTAAATGCCCACCCGGGACTTTATTGTTTTAATAATCATTTTGTCTTAACAGTTATTGACATTCTGAGCCAACTGTCCAGTCTCTTATCACCTCACACCTATAAGAGGCGCAGAAAGAGCCTGATAACGCGTCTTCCCGCGTGGCTGGCGGTGTGTCGACAAGACATCGAATCGTCATTTTCGCGCTACTTTCAGCGATTTAAGGGTAATTATGTAGTGACGGCTTCCAATAACCTGAATAGACTCGAGCGGTAGCTCGTCCGCAGCGATTTCAAATCAATAAACAAAATACAGGAACCAAATGTTACACACTCTGAAAAATGCCCGCCTGTTCGGCCATATTGCACTCGCCTTCGCCTTATCCGCAGGCACCGCCATGGCTGCCGATTATCCTGATCATCCCGTCTCCATGATTATTCCGTTTACCGCGGGCGGTCCAACCGATAACGTCGCCCGTTCTCTAGGTGAAGCAATGCAAAAATCCCTTGGGCAAACGGTTGTGATCGAAAACAAGGCCGGCGCCGGCGGCACTATCGGTACAACGCAGGTCGCCAATGCCAAACCTGACGGTTACGACATCCTGCTCATGCACATCGGCTTTTCTACAGCGCCATCTTTGTACAAGCGACTCGGTTACGATCCCGAAAAAAGTTTCCGACCTGTTGGCCTGGTGGTCGACGTACCGATGACACTAGTGGCCCGCGCCGACTTTCCGGCAAACAATATGAAAGAACTGATTGAGTATCTGAAAGCCAATCAGGACAAGGTCACCTTGGCCAATGCGGGTGTAGGGGCCGCCAGCCACCTTTGCGGCACCATGTTGATGGACGCCCTTGGCGTAAAACTGCTGACCGTGCCATATAAAGGCGCTGCTCCGGCAATGAATGATCTGCTGGGCAAACAAGTTGATCTGCTATGCGACCAGACCACCAACACGACCCAGCATATCAAGGCCAAAACGGTCAAGGCTTATGCCATTACCAGCGAAAAACGCAATGCCCAGTTGCCCGATCTGCCAACCATGCAGGAAGAAGGCTTCAAGGATTTCAACGTTGGTATCTGGCACGGTATGTGGGTACCCGCCAAAACACCGGATGACATTGTTGCCAAATTGCAGTCTGCACTGAAAGACGGCTTGGCCAGCCCGAAATTCAAGGAACGCATGGATGCACTGGGCGCCACGATCCTAACAGAACAGGCAACCCCAGAGGCGCTGGACGCCAAAGTGAAAGAGCAAATGCCCGTCTGGGCCGAGCTCTTCAAGAAAGCAGGCGTCAAGCCTCAATAAAGGTCCATGCAGGCTGGCCCGGCACACGCAACCGTCGCGTTGCGCTCAAGGCTAGTACGGTTGCACTGTAGAAGCGGGATCTGCCCCGCTTCCGACAAAGCCGGAGTCTGATCTCCGGCTTTTTTTATCTACAACAGCGCTTGCGAACCGAGGTGCTCGCAATGACCTTCGTGGTAGCGCCAGGGTTCACTGCAAAAGCTGTTATAACCTCGTGCGATAAATGATCGGATCCAATCATGACCGCCGACAATAGCCGTCATGGCAGTCCGCTCACATCCAGGCTCTTCGGATACTGGACGGAGAATTTCAAGAGTACTGTGCGCTCCTCTCCGGCCTCCAGAGCCAGCTTCTGCTCATAACGGCCATCACCCTTGAGCGCGATACCACTGCCGCTCGGTTCGAGCCGCTTGATATCAATTTTCTCATCGCCTGAGACCGGAAACCGGTCATGTAATATCAACTGAACGGGCTGCTTACGGTTATTACGAATGATGGTTTTGTACTCGTAAGTCAGGCGAGTACCGCTGCCGGTCAGGCCGGTGGACTCGGTAAACCGCTGCAGCGGCTCACGCTTGACCGAAATGGCCTGATCCGCGCCCATTGCCAGTTCCAGTTGCTCTTTGGGAAAAACGGTCTCCATGTCAGATGCCGCAATGAATTCATTATCAAAAAAGGCATTGACGTTACCAGCCAGCAAAGGAAAGTCTTTTTCGTTGTTTATTTTTACTGTGGCAAATACTGCGGGCGCTTCGGATGGAACGAGTTCATAGGACAGCTCGGCCGTTTCCGTCAAAGAGGCCAGTGGCACACGCTGTTGCTGACCGCCCGTTTTGACTGTCTGCTTGCCAGGCACCTCGAAGGTCGTGTTGGTTGCGCTGGTCTGGGCATTTGCCGGCACATAGCTTGCCGCATCCGCCATCTCCATCGCCGGCGCTGCGCCGGCTGCTAATTCTGATTGACGGGCTCTCATTCGCGCGACCGGGGCCGGTACAGGCGGCGCTGCAACATCCACCCGCCACGGCTGCAACTGCGGCAATGAAACACCGGTTACCGGCTGCGCGGTAGATAGCGTAATGGCTACATTCGACCAGTCTTCGGAGGTATTCTGGCTGATCTGACCAAAGTAATTCAGGGAGAGTTTTCCTGTATTGGAGTCATATCGTGCATCATATACAGGCGACCAGGCAGCGCCGGCAACCACATAACTCAGAACACTATTGATGGTCGCGGGCTCGGCAGCGCGCAGCGTCACCACAACTTTACGCGTTTCGTTGTCAGCGCTTTGAGTCAGTTGCTCTTTGCGTTGCGCCAGCACTTTGAGGCGGGCCAGCAACTGCTCCTTTTCCTGCATATGGCCACGCCGCGTTTGCATAGCCTTGACCAGGTGCTCACCGGTAAATGACATCAGGCCGACAAATGCATCCTGCGACAGCGGCGGAACGTCCCGGATCTGCACGCTGTGCCCGTTCTGGTAATTGCGGATGAAACTGATCTGGTTGTCGTCTACCTTGATCTGATCCTCCAGCCGGGCAATCTGCTGCTCCAGTGCATCAATCTGATCGGCCATTTCATTGACCCCGGCCGGTGCACTTGTTTGACGGATATCCGGTGTGCTGGAAACACGCATAATCTGCACGCCAGCACCTGATGCATTGGCATTGAACTGCAGCGAATTTTCATCTACCTCAGCCGGGAGATTGGCAAAGACCAATTCATGTTCGCCGGCCGAAATGTCCTGGCTTGCCACACGATATACCAGCGCGCGATCCGGGTATACCGTCACTTTTTCAATGCGAGACTCGGCATCGAGTGTGTCGGCAAACGCGAGCGGCAAATACATCGTCAGCAGCAGCGTGCCGGCAACGATCTGCTTGCGCAGCTCGTAATCCGGACAGGCTGCGCGACCGGTGTTACGTTCACGTGGGCGGTTCCACTGAAAAGGTTGTTCGCTCATAAATGCTCTCCCGAAGTCTTATTTGAAATAATAACCGAGGTTAACGCCAATCGCGGTCAAGCCGCAGCCAAATCGCATATGTAATTGAGTCATCATCCCCTTGTGCCGCCGACGATAAGCAAGGTTTACAGGCTATTGCCAATGCCGAATGTCGTGGCAGGGAAGACACCAGAGCGAGCGCCATTGAAGGCCCGGAGATTGGGAAGATCAGGAGAACGAGAAGTCGGAAGCCGAAGAATGGGCTATATGACGAGAGCAGGAAAGGAAGATAAGAAAACGTAGAGAATATGCACAAAAGGCAACGACGCATCATCATGAGGCTGGCGTGGCGATTTGATTGGCTTGATCGAAGCGCGCCAAGATTTAATACTGTTTAAGCGACAACAATACGTTTCGCGTCATCAGCGGTTTTTTTTCGAGGTGTTCGTCAATGCGTTCGCGCAGCATGCGGCGCAAGCCAGGTTCGGCGGCAGGCTCGTCAAAGTCCGGACGGCCACCCGCAACGCCATAGCCGGTTTCCTGCAGCAAAGTCCATTCAAAACGTCGCAATGAGCCTGAAGCACGTTCGCCGATGGCAAGTTGCTGCAAAGCCTCACAGTAGGCATCAAACAACTGGGGATGCGCGTCTTCACCGGGCAGCATACGAATCAACAGCTCATTCATATACCAGGCCGACATCAGGGATTTGCCGGTCAGGCCATGCAGGCCGGCCAGCTCGGCGCGGGTAAGTGTTTTGACCTCGCCCTGCCCCGACCAGGACACCAGCAATGGCTCGAATGCCGACAGGACCGGGCGCAGCACCGAATACGGCCGCTTGGCCCCTTTGGCGACCACAGTCACGACACCGTAATCGCGTGCAAACAGCCGGGCAATCAGTGAGGACTCGCTCCAGGCAGTGGCCTGCAACAGATAGGCACTGGCATCCTGTACTCGGCTGCCACGCTTACTCATAGCCCAGATCGCGCAGGGCACTTTCCTTTTCCGACCAGCCTTTGCGCACTTTGATGTAAATTTCAAGAAATACCGGCTTATCCAGCAAGGCAGAAATATCCTGGCGGGCCTCAGTGGCGATGCGTTTCATATGGGTGCCTTTGGCGCCCAGCAAAATCGGCTTGTGGCTGTCGCGCTCCACCACTACACATGCGGCAATGCGCGCCGCATTCTCATCCTCGTCCCATTGCTCAATGACCACGGTACATGCGTAGGGCAACTCATCGCCTACCAGGCGGAAGATTTTCTCGCGAATCAGTTCAGCCGCGATAAACCGGATTGGCCTGTCAGTAAGCGCGTCTTCTTCAAACATGAACTCGCCTTCGGGCAGACGCTGTTCAATCTCGGCCAGCAAGGTATCGAGCTGCACGCCTTTGACTGAACTGACCGGCACCACGGCGTCGTAGGCGAACTTGCCCATGATACGACCGACGAAATCGAACAGGTCATTCTTGTTCTTGAGCGTATCGATTTTACTGACGGCCAGAATGCATTTTTTCGATACCGGCAACAAAGGCACAATCTGCTCGTCGCCGGCAGACCATTTGCCCGCCTCGACCACATGAACGATCACATCCACATCGCCCAGCGCCTGTGTGACAACCCGGTTCATCATGCGGTTCATCGTCCCGCCATGGCGGGTCTGAAAGCCTGGCGTGTCAACAAATACAAACTGGGTGTTGTCACGCGTGAGCACGCCATGAATCCGGTGCCGGGTGGTTTGCGCCTTGCGCGATACAATAGAGATCTTGCTGCCGATCAGCGCGTTGGTCAGCGTGGACTTGCCCACGTTGGGACGTCCGACGACCGCGACAAAGCCGGTTTTTGACGGGCTGCCTTGCGTACCGTCACCTTCGATTGGCGCAATAGGTTCCTGACTCATTTTTTCTCCTGTTCGACCGCGACCGGCAAGGTCAGTTGCGCGACCTTGCGCACTCGCTTTTTGGCGCTGCCTTTGGGCAATACCTTTTCCAGGGCATCCAGCATTTTGCGCGCAGCGGCCTGTTCGGCTGCACGACGGCTGCTGCCGCTGGCCTGACTACGCATATCCAGCTCAGCAATAAAGCATTCGACCTCGAACTGCTGGTCATGAGCCGCACCACTGGTGGCGACAACGTTATACACAGGCAGAGCAAACTTGCGGCCCTGCAACACTTCCTGCAACAGGGTTTTGGCGTCTTTACCCAGGGTATTGAAGTCAACCGAGTCGAGCAACGGCGTATACAGCCCCTCAATCACTGCCTGCACCGATGGTACATCGCTGTCCAGATAGACCGCGGCAAAAATCGCCTCCAGTGCATCAGCCAGTATCGAAGGACGACGAAATCCCCCACTCTTGAGTTCGCCTTCGCCCAGCCGCAAAAATTGCGGCAGTTCAAGTCGGTGTGCAATATCGGCCAGGGTGGCCTGCTTAACCAGACTGGCACGGATCCGGGACAAATCCCCTTCATCCTCGCGCTGCAATCGATGAAACAGAATCGCCGCCACAGTGAAATTAAGGATGGAATCGCCCAGGAATTCGAACCGCTCATTGTGCGTCGCACTGTGGCTGCGATGCGTGAGCGCCTGAACCAGCAAGCGCTGGTCCTTGAATTGATACCCGAGCAGTCGTTCCAATCTTGAAAGGTTCATCACTTAAAGGAACCAATGCGACTCAGATCGCCAAAGTTCATCCATATGAAAAATGCCTTGCCCACGATATTGCGGTCAGGCACAAAGCCCCAGTATCGACTGTCCTCGCTGTTGTCCCGGTTATCACCCATCACAAAGTACTGGCCTTCGGGCACCTTGCAGCGAAAATCCGTGCCCTTATATTCGCAGTTTTCCCTGCCCGGGAACTTTGTCATACCAAGCAGCGCGCCCATGCCCGGCATATTCAGAATAGCGTGTTCATGTTCACCCAGCTTTTCTTCAAGCGCGTCTGGCGTGCCGCTTTGCTGTGATGGATTCACATAAGGCCCAATACGGGTGATTGGCACGGTTTGCCCGTTGATGCTCAGGCGTTTGTTTTGATAGACTACCTCGTCGCCCGGTACACCAACTACCCGTTTGATGAAATCCATATCGGGATTGACGGGATAGCGAAACACCATCACGTCGCCACGTTGCGGCGTATTGATCGACATAATTTTCTGATCGATGATGGGCAGGCGGATGCCATAAGTAAATTTGTTCACCAAAATCATGTCGCCGTTCTGCAGTGTCGGCAGCATGGATCCTGACGGAATCCGGAATGGCTCAAAGAGAAACGAACGCAGGACAAAGACAAACAGGATGACAGGGAAAAAGCTCAGCGAGTACTCGATCCACCAGGGGCGGTGTGCCTGCTCGTCCTGGCCATACTCGGCCACACGCCGCTTGCGAAAAACAAGGACATCCAGCAGCTTTACCAGGCCTGTGATCACCAGCAATACAAACAGGATCAATGCAAAATTCATCTTCTACTTCCTTATTTATCTTCAACCTGGAGAATGGCCAGGAACGCTTCCTGTGGAATTTCCACACTGCCCACCTGTTTCATCCGCTTCTTGCCTGCTTTTTGTTTTTCCAGCAGTTTTTTCTTACGCGAAATATCTCCGCCATAACACTTGGCGAGCACGTTCTTGCGCAGCGCCTTCACGTTTTCACGTGCAATAATTTCCGCACCAATGGCCGCCTGAATCGCAACGTCGAACATCTGGCGCGGGATCAGGCCGCGCATTTTCGATACGACTTCGCGACCGCGATAGCGGGCATTGGCGCGGTGCACGATCATGGACAAAGCATCGACCCGCTCATTATTGATTAGCAGATCGACCCGCACCACGTCGGCAGAACGATACTCCAGAAACTCGTAGTCCATGGACGCATAGCCGCGCGATACGGACTTGAGCCGGTCAAAGAAATCGAGCACGATTTCGGCCAACGGAATTTCATAAACCAGATGCACCTGACGGCCGTGATAGCTCATATTGATCTGGTTGCCGCGCTTGGCAATACACAATGTAATGACCGCACCGACATATTCCTGCGGCATGAACAGCGTCACCGAAACAACAGGCTCGCGGATGTCGGTAATCTGACCGACTTCGGGCATGCGGGACGGACTTTCGATGGTCAGTATTTCGCCATCGTTGCGTTCAACCTCATAGACCACCGTCGGCGCGGTGGTGATGATGTCCATGTCGAACTCACGTTCAAGCCGTTCCTGCACGATTTCCATGTGCAACAGCCCCAGGAAGCCGCAGCGAAAGCCAAAGCCCAGCGCCTGCGAAACCTCGGGTTCGAACATGAGCGAGGAATCGTTCAGGCGCAATTTTTCAAGCGAGTCGCGCAACTGGTCATATTCGCTGCTTTCCACAGGATACAGGCCGGCAAACACCTGCGGCTTGACTTCCTTGAAACCCGGCAGCGGCGTGCTGGCCCGCTTGCCGGCAAGGGTAATGGTGTCGCCTACCTTGGCATCGGCCAATTCCTTGATACCGGCAATGACAAAGCCGACTTCGCCTGCTGAGAGCAACGCGCGTGGTTCTGATTTGGGGGCAAACACACCTAGCTGTTCACACAGGTGGGTTGCACCGGTTGCCATGAACAGAACCTTGTCCTTGGGCCGCAAGACCCCGTTCTTGATCCGCACCAGCATGACCACGCCGACGTAATTGTCGAACCAGGAATCGATAATCAGGGCCTGCAAAGGTTCATCGACGTTACCGACCGGTGGTGGCACTTTGGCCACGATCATTTCCAGAATTTCGTCAATGCCCACGCCGGTCTTGGCACTGGCCTTGATGGCGTCGCTGGCGTCAATACCGATGACGTCTTCGATTTCCTGGCGTGCTTCTTCAGGCTCGGCCGATGGCAGATCCATTTTATTGAGCACCGGTATCACTTCAACACCCAGCTCGATGGCGGTATAACAGTTCGCGACGGTTTGCGCCTCTACCCCCTGGGTGGCATCCACCACCAGCAATGCGCCTTCACAGGCGGATAAAGACCGACTGACCTCATAGGAGAAGTCCACATGTCCCGGCGTATCGATCAGGTTCAGGTTGTAGATTTTGCCATCGCGCGCCTTGTAATGCAGTGCGGCGGTCTGGGCCTTGATCGTGATGCCCCGCTCCCGTTCGATATCCATGGAGTCGAGAACCTGCTTGGACATCTCGCGGTCTGCCAGTCCGCCGCAACGGTGAATAAGGCGGTCCGCGAGTGTGGATTTGCCGTGATCAATATGGGCAATAATCGAGAAATTACGTATATGTTGCATAAAAAGCGCAAAAGTGCAGTGCTGGCGCAGACTCGAAAGAGTACGCACGCCTGTTCCACCACAGTAAGGATGCCAGCGGCATCGGGAATGGTTTGGCTGCAGAGCCTGCACCCGGACTGCGGTCGGGCTCGGACATGTCGCGAGCTGGCCTGTCACAGCGGTTCAGACTCAAAAAAAGGGGCGCATGAAGCGCCCCTTGGCCTGCATATCGTATTGTAGCCTTATTTTGCAGGTGTTACAGGTACCCACTGCGTTAAATTGTCACGCCGTACCAGCAGGGCCGCTGCCTTGCCTTTTTCAAGCTTGCCCACGATTTCGCGGAAATGCTGAACATCCTTCACATCCTGGTTGTTCAGCGCAAGAATCACGTCACCCGGCTGGATGCTGGCTTCCAGCGCGGCACCCTTGACGTCCTTGACCAGGACTCCGCCCCTGATGCGCATGCGGCTTTGCAGCGAAGACGGAACGGGTTCTACCACCAGGCCCAGGCGATCGGCACTGCCTGCATGCTCCTGGGGCTCGTTGCTATTTGCGGTGTCAGACGGCGAGCTTGGTATTTCCGCGATCCTGACCTTCAATGTCTCGTATTTACCACGGCGCCAGACTTCCAGCGAGGAGTCTGATTCGGGTTTGGTCTGTCCTACCAGGCGTGGCAGATCGGACCATTTTTTCACCTCTGAGCCATTGAACTTGGTGATGACATCGCCTGCCTGAACACCGGCCTTGTCAGCGGGGCCACCCTGCTCGACATTGCTGACCAGTGCGCCGGCGGCCTTGGGCAGGCCAATGGCCTTGGCAACCTCTTCGCTTACTTCGCCAATCTGCACGCCAATACGACCACGGGTAACCTTGCCGGTGGTCTTCAGTTGCTCAACCACACGCATGGCTTCGTCGATCGGGATAGACAGGGAAATACCCATGAATCCACCACTTTGTGAGATGATCTGCGAGTTAATGCCCACCACTTCGCCGGACAAATTGATCAGCGGTCCACCGGAATTACCGGGGTTGACCGCAACATCGGTCTGGATAAACGGCAGGTATTCACCCGTATCACGGTTGATGGCGCTCACAATACCGGAAGTCACCGTGGAATCCAGTCCAAAGGGTGAACCAATAGCCAATACCCACTGCCCTTTTTTCAGCGTGTTGGAGTCGCCGATTTTCAGCAAGGGCAGGTTCTCTGCCTGAATCTTAATAAGCGCAATATCGGTACGTTTGTCGGTACCGATCACTTTGGCCTGATATTCCCGGCCATCGTTCATGGTCACCGTGATTTTTGAGGCGCCATCGACCACGTGATTATTGGTCATGATGTAGCCGTCTTTGGAGATAATGAAGCCTGATCCCACGCCGCGCGGTACGCTGCGCTCTTCACCTTCGCCGCGAGGCGAGCGGTCCGATCGTGGGCCACGATCGCGCGGCGGCATGAAATCAGGGCCAAAGAAAAAGCGGAACAGATCCTCGGGGCTGTCGCCCGGGCCAAAGCCCTGTGTCGGACGCGACGATATCTTTTCCATGGTGCGAATGTTGACCACGGCATTTTCGGTTGCCGCCACAATAGAGGTAAAGTCAGGCAGCGCAGTCACGGCGGTCGAGGTCGGCACGGGCGCCGCAGGCGCATTCTGCGCCATGCCGGTATACGGTAGCAACACAGTCGCACTGCCCAGTCCGATCATTGCCGCGACGATAGCGGTCTGTAGCGGTTTTTTGACCTTGTTATTCATGAGTAGCCCTTTTCAGTATTTACTGTTTTGAAACAGGTTGAATGAATTTTGTAGAAACGGCCAGGTCTTTAAGTGTCGCCAGAGGGATCGCGCCGATGGCGGTAAGCCAGTAATCGTCGACCCGCTGACGGAATACATTCATCGAACCAACCCTGGCATCTCCTTGATTATTAAAGGTTTTTTCAGAATCCTTTACTTTCTGGATAAATACCGAGATGGAAGACAGACCGTCTGTAAGTATTAGTTGCTTTACGTTCTCTTTAGTTCCTTTCGGACGAACGATGCTCATGATGGGCGCAAAACCTGCTGGGTACCGGATTCGCCAGCCTTCCAGCGGCAGATCCACCGCCACAGGCTTGTGCTCCACACGCTTCCATTGCGCGTAATCAAATGCAGATTTCAGATTAGCAGTGTCCACGTTGCTGCCCACCGACAGACCCGTGAACGTCACCTGCTCAATCACGGTACCCTGCTCATTCACAGTCTGCGACTTGAGCAACAGCCGGGATTTTTCATCAGCGCAAAACCGATAGCCATAACGGTCCTGAACCCGGGGGTGTACTTCGATCATATCGCAGGGACGACCGGCAACGCGCGTGCTGTCGTTCTGCGCCCGGATTTCGTAATACTTTTCAAGATTGTCGATCGGGCCAAGTAATAACGCAGGAAAACGATCCTTGCGTGGCTTATCCACAATCACCATTTTGCGGGCGGGTATCAGGCTTTCCACAACGTTGTTGTTGCGCAGGTATTCCTGCGCATCGCCGTCGAGCACCTCCAGACGCTCCTTGACGCCTTCGCCGTCAACGACATGCGTTACCCTTGAGGTAATCATGACATTGCCCTGCTGATATAGGAACGTACCGCTGTAGTCGGTGGATTCCGCCGCTTTTTGGATTTGCATAAGTAACTGCACGGGCGTTGCTGCATACGCCGGCAGACAGGGGAAGATGGCCCAGCATACGGCCAGCATGACGCAATGAGAACGTCTGCAAGTAAAAAGCGGCCTGTCCTGTCCGATCACTGCACATCCCCGATTTCATACGAAATTCGGCGAACCGGATAGGCGCCTACCATTTGGCTGTGCGCTGCAACGTAATCGTCAAAGTCGTTCTGCGGAATATCGGCCGGTGCCGCCGATTGGCTGGCGGCAAGCGTTGGCGGCGCAGGTGGTGCAATGTCCCCCTGGAAAGGGTCATTGAACCATACTAGCGCAGCCACGGCCGCTGCAGCGGCAATGCCGGAGGCACCCCAGCGCAGATAGCCACGCGCCGGTGCGGCGTGATGGGTCGGTTCGGCCGCGATCAGCTTGCTTATGCGGGCATTGAACAGATCGGAGGGCTTGATGGCCAGATGCTCGTTGCGCATCACGTCGCCAATCAGATGATAGGCATCCCAGGTCTGGCGACCATAGGGCGTATCGATTCTGGACGCGTCAAAGGCATCGCATTCACCATCCACCATTTCGGAGATGGATTCATTCCAATCGATCGCAGGAGGAGTTCGTGTGTTTTCCATTATATATTCCTTACCAACGGCGATCCATGGCCTGTCCCAGGACAGGTTTGAGCTTCGCCGCGATGGCTTCCCGTGCACGGAATATACGGGAGCGTACCGTACCAACCGGGCAGGCCATAGCCTGTGCTATTTCTTCGTAACTCAGGCCTTCCAGTTCTCTTAGCACAATTGCCATGCGCAGGTCTTCGGGCAATGTTTCGATCGCGTCGTTGACAGTCTGGACGATTTCCTGCGTTACCATGCTCGATTCAGGCGTGGCAATATCTATAAGATTGTCTGAATGAGAAAAAGTTTCACCATCTTTATTTTCCAACGTATCCGGATAGCTCAACTTGCGGTCCGAAGAAGATAGCCAGTTACGGGCGGTATTGATGGCAATCCGGTACAACCAGGTATAAAACGCGCTTTCCCCGCGAAACTGCGGGATCGCGCGATAGGCCTTGATAAACGTTTCCTGCGCGATGTCCTCAACTTCGCTATGACTGCCGATCATGCGGGCCAGCAGCCCCATGATCTTGCGCTGATATTTCAGGACCAACAGGTCAAAGGCCTTTTTGTCACCCTTCTGAACCCGCTGTACCAGCTCCCAGTCAACGTCGCGCTCACTCATATTGCGATCCTTGCGGCGACATCCTGCGCATGTGCCCATTGGGCAGAGTGCACCAGCACACAGAAACGCCGCCAGGCATCAGGCTGCTGGCCAGATGCCCAGACCGTCACGATATCAGGACGAGAATGAGGGAAATAGGGATCGCGCAGTACCAGGGTAAACCACAAAGGTCCCTGCCAGTATTGTTGCAGGATGCGAAGGTCGCCGTCGATGGCGCCCGGCGGCGAGACGCCGCGAAAAAGCCGATAGTGACCGTCGGGCCCGATTTGAACAAAACGTTTGTTACCGGCACGGCGACCAGCCAAATGCCTGCGGCCGGCCAGGGCGAGCAGCGCAAGCAGAACAGCCGCCTGAGGACCAGCAATACAGAGCATGGCTAAGGTTGCCACGACATGATGGCAAACAGTAATGTAACCGGGCTGCCCGACATGGAGTCGAGCCTGCCAGTGCCGGTTCAGTTCGTACTGCAAATCAGACCCGTCTGACAATCATGGACCCGTTGGTGCCGCCAAATCCGAAAGAGTTGGACAGCGCCACATCAATTTTCATTTCGCGAGCGACATTGGCACAGTAGTCCAGATCGCACTCGGGGTCCTGATTAATCAGGTTGATCGTGGGCGGCGATACCTGATGATGCACCGCCAGCGTAGTAAAGACCGCTTCGATGCCGCCTGCAGCGCCCAGCAAATGGCCAGTCATGGATTTGGTCGAATTAACGACCGTTTTATAGGCATGGTCACCCAGCGCCAGCTTGAGCGCCTCGGTCTCGTTCTTGTCGCCCAGTGGCGTTGATGTGCCATGGGCATTGACGTAGTCAACCTGGTCTGCGTTAAACTTGCCGTTCTTCAAGGCATTCAGAACGCCGCGGCGGGGGCCGTCACGATCCGGTGCAGTGATATGATGCGCATCGGAACTCATGCCATAGCCGGCAAATTCACCATAGATGCGGGCGCCACGGGCTTTGGCGTGTTCGTATTCTTCAAGCACCAACACCCCTGCCCCTTCACCCAACACAAAGCCATCACGATCGACATCCCAGGGACGAGAGGCCGTCTGGGGATCGTCGTTACGGGTGGACAGCGCGCGCATGGCAGCAAAACCACCAATACCCAGTGGTGACACCGTGGCTTCGGCGCCACCGGCCAGCATCACATCGGCATCGCCGTATTCGATCAGTCTGGAGGCATCGCCAATGGAGTGCAGACCAGTTGTGCAGGCAGAGACCACCGCATAGGTTGGTCCCTTAAGCCCGAGCATGATGGAAACCTGGCCGGAAATCAGATTGATCAGGGAAGCAGGAACAAAAAATGGGGAAATACGGCGCGGACCTTTTGCAAGGTATTCAGTCTGGGTTTCTTCAATGCGCTGCAACCCGCCGATACCGGAACTGACGATGGCGCCAATGCGATCGGCGTTCTCTTCAGTAACCGTGAGACCCGCATCTTTCCAGGCGTCGACACTGGCAGCAATGCCGTAATGGATAAAGGTATCCATTTGTTTGGCTTCTTTGGCCGACAGATACTGCGTGACGTCGAAATCCTTGACTTCGCCCGCAATCTGCGCACTGAACCCGGAGGCATCAAAGCGTGTGATACGGTCAATGCCGGAACGTCCGTTGACAATATTATCCCAGGCCTGCGGTACTGTATTTCCGACCGGGGATACAATTCCCAGTCCGGTGATGACAACGCGTCTTTTCACGGTTGGCTCCTACCCTATACTGAAGTAAATATGAATCAAAACCCTGAAATAAAAAAAGGGTCTGGAAAAGGTTTATACCGCCCATATCGCAAGGGATATTGACGTGAGCCACTTTCCAAAACCGCTTTTTTTATTGCAACCGGCGGCTCGCGCACGCCGGTTGACTCGCACAAATTAACCTTTGTGAGAGTTGATATAGTCGACTGCCTGCTGAACGGTTGTGATTTTTTCAGCTTCTTCGTCAGGAATTTCTGTTTCGAACTCGTCTTCAAGTGCCATGACCAACTCAACCATGTCCAGTGAATCTGCACCCAGGTCGTCAAGAAATGAAGACTCGTTTTTAATTTCTGCTTCATTTACACCAAGTTGTTCTGCGACGATCTTCTTGACGCGTTGTTCGATGCTATCCATGTAAATCTCCAAAGGGGGAAAATCCCGCTATTTTAGCCAACTACAAACCGATTGCAAAAGGCTTTATGTGAAAAAAATATTTTAGCGAAACTGGTTTCTGAAAACAGTAAAACTAAAACACAGTTTAAAAATAAACAACTGCTCTTTTACGTATCCTGCATTTTAGTAAAATTTCAGCTCTGTATAAGAAAAAGAACCCGACTGCCTCAAATTACCTGCCCTGCTCGCCAGACTAGTGGTGCTCAAGGGCATGACAGGCCCGGATCCTGCGCGAACAAGCGGGCGATCAAGCCAGCCGATCCGCAGGAAAAACAGATTTACTGCATGAACATGCCGCCATTGACATGTACCGTTGTACCCGTAATATACCCTGCTCCAGGCCCTGCCAGAAAAGCAACAGCATTGGCTACGTCGGCAGGTTGGCCCAGGCGGCCCAGGGGAATCTGGCCCAGCAGGGCTGCGGTCTGATCCTCGCCCAGGGCACGCGTCATATCGGTATCGATAAAACCAGGCGCCACGCAGTTAACGGTAATATTACGGCTGCCTAGCTCGCGCGCCAATGCGCGCGTCATTCCTGCCACGCCGGCCTTGGCGGCCGCGTAGTTGGCCTGTCCGGGGTTACCGGCAGATCCCACCACCGATGTCACGTTGATGATGCGGCCGGCGCGCGCTTTCATCATAACCCGCAGAACGCCACGCGAGAGCCGGAATACCGAATCCAGATTGGTGCCGATCACAGCAGACCAGTCGTCGTCTTTCATGCGCATGGCCAGGCCATCGCGTGTAATACCTGCATTATTGACCAGAATATGAGGGCCTCCCTCTTTGCCCAGCTCGGCCAGCAAGGCATCGCAGGCGGCAGCATCTGTCACATTGAGCACCACGCCACGACCCTGATTGCTCGCAAGCATGTCGCTGATGGCCTGCGCGCCTGCTTCAGATGTAGCCGTACCCACAACGGTGGCGCCGCGTTTGGCCAGCTCAAGCGCGATTGCCTTGCCCAGGCCACGGCTGGCCCCGGTGACCAGCGCAATCTGGCCCGTAAGTTCTTTCTGTTCTGACATGCCTGTTCCTTATGCGTTGATTTGAGCGAGCGCAGCATCCAGAGATGTCTGATCATTGACAGATACCGTCACCAGCTCGGGTTCGATACGCTTGATCAGCCCGGCAAGCACCTTGCCAGGACCGCATTCCACCACGTGTGTAACGCCGCGAGCCTTCATGGCCCTGACCGTTTCCACCCAGCGCACCGGGTGCCAGGCCTGACGCACCAGCGCATCGGCGATAGCCTGGGTACTGGTGGCAACTGCAACATCGACGTTGTTGATAATCTCTGCCCTGGGCATATTCAGCGTCAGTTCGCCAAGCGCCTGTTGCAGCACCGCAGCAGCCGGCTCAAGAAGCCGCGAGTGAAATGGCGCGGACACCGGCAGCAGCAGCGCCCGTTTGGCCCCTTTTGCCTTGGCCAGGTCGCAGGCGCGCTGCACCGCGTCCTTGTGCCCGGCAATCACTACCTGGGCCGGTGCGTTAAAATTGACCGCTTCGACAATGGTATCTGTGCTGGCTTCGCTACATACCGCGAGTACGGTCTCGTCATCCAGCCCCAGAATGGCCGCCATGCCGCCCGTACCCACCGGTACAGCGTCCTGCATTGCACTGGCGCGAATGCGCACCAGGCGCACGGCATCTTCAAGCGAGAACGTGCCCGCCGCGGTCAGGGCCGAGTATTCGCCCAGACTGTGTCCGGCCATGATCTCGGGTTGCGAGCCGCCGGCCTGACGCCAGGCATCATACATGGCCACACTGCAGGCCAGCATGACCGGCTGCGTATTGACAGTCAGATTGAGTTCTTCGGCAGGTCCCTGCTCGACAAGGGCGCCCAGATCCTGGCCCAGCGCCGTGGATGCGCGCTGCATGGCAGCGTCGATGGTCGGGTTGCCCGCCCATCCGGCAAGCATGCCGACGGTTTGCGAACCCTGTCCTGGAAATACGAATGCGAGTTTCATTGTTTTCTGTGTTGAAGTGAAAATTCAGATACGGGCAAGAACGGAGCCCCAGGTAAAACCGCCCCCCACGCCTTGCATGAGAACCAGATCACCCTTTTTGATACGACCGTCGCGACGCGCCACATCAAAGGCCAGCGGCACGCTTGCAGCAGAGGTATTGGCGTGTTCGCCCACCGTTGCAACCACTTTTTCGCCGGGGATGCCCAATTTGCGTCCCAGGAAATCAATGATGCGGATATTGGCCTGATGCGGCACCATCCAGTCCAGTTCGCTGATCTGAACGCCTGCTTTCTCGCAGACCTGGCGCGCCGACTTATCCAGAACCGTGACAGCTTTCTTGAACACGGACTGCCCATCCATGCGCAGGAAGGGGTCGCCGGTGACCTGACCATTTTCGATCCGCCCGGCAGTATTCAAAATCGTGTGCAGCGAACCATCGGCATTCAGCTGCGAGGCCAGGATGCCAGGCTCATCGGACGCCGTCAGCACCATGGCGCCGGCGCCATCGCCGAAAAGAACGCAGGTGCCGCGATCGTTCCAGTCCAGAATCCGGGAGAACACTTCGGTACCAATCACCAGTGCATTACGCGCGTTGCCTGCCCGGATAAAGCTGTCGGCGATGGCCAGCGCATATACAAAACCACTGCAGACGGCCTGGACATCAAACGCAGCGCCGCCCTTGTTGCCAAGTTTTGCCTGAATCAGGCAGGCAGTACTGGGGAAAATGAAATCGGGAGTGGACGTCGCGACAATGATCAGATCAAGGTCAGCCGCAGCAATACCGGCATCGGCAAGCGCCTTTTCAGCGGCCAGAAAGCCCAGTTCGCTGGAGGTCACGCCAGGATCGGCCAAATGCCGTTGATGTATACCAGTACGGGTCACAATCCATTCGTCGGACGTTTCAAGACCCCGCTGGGCCATATCTTGAGCAAGCATCGTGTTGGTGACACAGTTGGGGGGTAAATAACTTCCCGTACCCACGATGGTTGAATAAGTCATGTATGGCTCCGAAGACAATTTAAATAAGTAAAGCAGGCAATTTTATAGTTTTTATGACTATTATGCGCTGCTTTCCGTATTTTTTGAGCGAATGAGCTGACTGATCTGCAGCACAGAGCTGGAGGTTTTTTCCAGCAGTTTGCTGGCAACCGCCTCGCGGGCGCGCTCAAGCGCGATGGTGTAAGCGTAGATATCGGCAGAACCGTGACTTTTGATGACAACGCCACGCAGACCAAGCAAGGCCGCACCGTTATGGTTACGCGAATCAACCCGATTGCGAAAGCGGTTCAGAACAGGCCTTGCGAACAGACCAGCGGCCATGGTGAACGGATTGCGCAAGAACTCATCACGAATCATGCTGCCGATCATCTTGGACAAACCTTCAACGGACTTGAGCACAACGTTGCCGACAAAACCGTCGCAGACCACCACATTGGTGGTGCCCTTGAAGATATCGTCGCCTTCGACATTGCCGTAAAAGTTCAGGTTGCTGGCGCGCAGCAACTCGGCCGCTTCCTTGACCACATCATTGCCCTTGATGGCCTCCTGCCCGATATTGAGCAGGCCGATACTGGGATTCTCGATGTGCTCAACCGATTGCGACAATGCCGTGCCCATGATGGCAAATTCAAGCAGATGCTCTGCCGAACAATCCACATTGGCACCCAGATCAAGCACGGTCGTAGTGCCGCCTCGCTGATTGGGAATAGCTGCAGCAATGGCAGGACGATCAATACCATCCATGGTTTTGAGAACGTAGCGGGAAATGGCCATCCAGGCACCGGTATTTCCAGCAGAGACGCAGGCATCGGCACGGTCCTCCTTGACGCAGGTCACCGCGACGCGCATGGAGGAATTTTTTTTCTTGCGCAGCGCCATATCAACCGGATCGTCCATGGTAACCACTTCGGACGCGGCGACAATTTCAAATTGCGCGGGATTGGCCGGACGTGCCTGCTTCAGGGCAGCGGCTACCTGATCAGGTAGACCCACCAATAGAAAACAGGTATCAGGAAACTTTGCGGCGACCTGAACGGCCGCCGGAACGGTGACGGGAAGGCCGTGATCGCCTCCCATACAGTCAATTGCAATTCTGATCACTATAAATAATGTTTCCGTTACGGTAATACACGAGAAACGGCCAGGAACGTATCGGACAACAGCACCGACAGACGGCTTCTTCCCTTACCGGTTAAACAGAGAATTATTCGTCGTTTTTAGTTTTCAGAACTTTGCGGCCACGATATACGCCGTTGGGACTGATGTGGTGACGCAGGTGCAGTTCACCTGTGGTTGGCTCGATCGCTGTCGCTGGTGCGGTCAGAAAATCGTGCGAACGGTGCATACCGCGTTTTGAAGGTGTCTTTTTGTTTTGTTGAACGGCCATGATGACTCCGAAAATAAAACTGCACAACCCGAAAATTATGCAGAAAATAGGTTAAGTTACTGCTTCTTTAAAGCTGCCAACGCCGCAAACGGCGATGGTTTTTTGTCTGCCCCTTCGGGCGTTTCCTGATTGTCATACTGCACGCATGCATAATCATGCCTGGGTATGTAGGGCAGACTCAGAATTAATTCGTCTTCCACCAATTCCAGCACCGATTGACTGGCCTGGGCCAGAATCCGGTCCGGGCCTTCCATATCTGGATCATCGAACTCGGTATCGTCGTCCAGCGACGCCTGGTTGGTTACTACTTCCAGTGGCACGGCACTGTCGACTTCATAGACAAAAGGTTGCATGCAACGCTGGCAGATAAGTATCGGCCGGGCGCTGACTTCCAGATGAAGATAACGTATTCCGTGTTGGGTGCGCTCTCCACGCACAGACCAGCGTACCAGGCCATCTACATCAGCCCCGGCGCCATCAGCATCGCCCGAAGGCAACACCTGCGCTGGCAGTAGATCGCTAATCCGTGAAAATGCCGACAGAGGCGTCTCGCCGCTTTGCTCTGCACCGCGGGAGATAAAATCCAGTACGTCGATCACAGGATGACCGGGTTTCATAAAATAGCCAGATATTGTATTACAGATATCTGCCTGCGGAACATTTTCAAGCGGATTAATCAAATGGGTTATATTACAAACGGTGTATAAATAACAAATATTTATACACCTCAGACTTATAACCCTGATCACACGCCGACCAGGTTCTGGCAAACAAATTCGGTCTTTTCCAGAAATTTCGCTGCGGGTTTTCAGTGCTCACCCACACATTCCCCGGAAAACATAAGATAATAACTTGTTCACCTCCGATAAGTCAATGAAAACCATGTCATTTTCCCCTTCGCGTCTTATTCTCGCGTCATCGTCCGTCTATCGCAAGACCATGCTGCAGCGGCTGGGCCTGCCCTTTGAGGCCATTTCCCCCGGTATAGACGAGTCTGCCCTGCCTGGCGAGGCACCC
Source organism: Advenella sp. FME57 (assembly GCF_014897675.1). Classification (GTDB taxonomy): domain Bacteria; phylum Pseudomonadota; class Gammaproteobacteria; order Burkholderiales; family Burkholderiaceae_B; genus Advenella. The sequence goes on from NZ_JABUXU010000001.1 coordinate 560,367, forward strand.
GAAGCCCTGTCGCAGCGCCTGTCACTGGCCAAGGCGCAGCATGTCGCCGACCAATATCCGGGCAGCGTGGTGATCGGCTCCGATCAGGTTGCCACTCACGACGGCCAGCCGATAGGAAAACCAGGAACACATGAGCGTGCCTTTGCGCAGTTACGCGAGCTGTCCGGGAAAACCGTCGCTTTCCACAGTGCGCTGGCTGTGACCAATGGCACACGCAGCGCCGTTGCCGATGTGGTGACGCGCTGCGTATTCCGCGAGCTGACAGACGAGGAAATCGAGCATTACCTGGCCGTGGAAAAGCCATTTGACACCGCAGGCAGCGCCAAGGCCGAAGGCCTGGGCATCAGCCTGATGCAATCGATGCACAGCGACGACCCGACTGCCATCATCGGGCTGCCCCTGATCGAACTGTCCCGCATGCTGCGCAGTTTCGACCTTAACCCCACTCTTCTGGCTCAATCGTTATGATCAGTACGCTTCACCTGCTTCCTGTCAGCCTGGGCAGCGCTGCCCTGGAACAATGGCTGCCTGCCGGCGCGCAACAGAAGGCTTCCATTCTGAAGACCTATATTGCCGAAAATGCCAAAACCGCCCGCGCATATCTGAAGCAAACCGGCACCGAAGGCGCAATCCAGGACATTACGATTCACACATTGGGTACAAAAACACCCGAAGCGGACATCCGTCGCTGGCTGACCGAGACCCGCGGTGACATCGGTCTGGTATCGGATGCCGGCTGCCCCGCAGTGGCCGACCCCGGCGCGCGCGTCGTGCTGCTGGCCCATCAACTGGGTATTCAGGTCGTGCCGTGGGTAGGCCCCTCATCCATTCTGCTGGGCCTGATGGCCAGCGGCCTGGATGGACAGCGCTTTACGTTTCACGGTTATGTGCCTATTGCGCCAGCCGAACGCAGTAAGCAGCTCAAAGGCTGGGAACAGCTATCGTCCCGCCACAACCAGACGCAATTGTTCATTGAAACCCCGTACCGCAATATGGCCATGTTCGCAACGCTGCTCGAGACCCTGAATCCGGCAACCCGACTGTGCATTGCCCGCGCGCTGACAACGGCAGATGAATGGATCAGAACCGACACCATTGCCGGCTGGAAACGGCGCCCGCAACCGGATCTGGACAAATTTCCGACATTGTTCCTGTTTCTGGCCTAGCGCTGCCACTGCGCCCGTTGAACGCAAGCGCTATTGTTGCAGCGCAGGCATCTGGCGCGCCAGATCTTCTGCAATGGCCACGGTCTGCCTGTCGAGGCGACCGCTGTACTCTGCCGGCCGATAATGCATCTGGAATGCACGAACAACCCGCCGGGTCTGCGAGTCCCATACGCCGCTTTGCACTATCGGGTAACCGATGCGCGCCAGCAACCCCTGAATATACGAGGCATCTGCCAGCGCACGTGCGCTGATCAGCGGGATGCGTTGAGCAACCGCGGCTTCGTCATACCAGCGCCCCAGCCCCTGCAGGGCCAGCTCCCGCCAGGGAAACGCGGGACCAGGGTCACTCTTGCGCAAGGGCGCGATATCGCTATGCGCCACAATATTCCAGGCACTCACGTGATGACGCGACTGGATGTCGCGCAGTAACGCCGCCAGCACTCTGATCTGTGATGATGTGTATGGCGCCCAGCGAGTGCGCGCTACGTCCAGAGGCCCGGCATTGACAATCTCAATACCAATGGACATAGCGTTCAGGTTTGGGTATTCAAACCATTGGCTCAGCCCCGCATGCCAGGCGCGCCGACTTTCGTCGACCAGCGAAAATATCCTGACCGGCTCTTCGGTGATCAAATAATGTGCGCTGACCCGATCCTGGGTAAGCAAGCGCAGGGAGTCGCTGCGATTTTCCGAGGTATAGTGCAGCACAATAAAGCGAACCCGGCTATCCTGGCCGGAAGCGCGCAGCGATGTATCTATGGGCAAGCCCGTGGTGCAGGCGCCTAGCCCCAATGCCGCAGCCGCCAGTAGCAACCAGGCCCGTCTTTGCATGATCCCGCCCTCTTTTTGCGTTAAATCTTCTCTGGCGCAGGCCACAGCCCAGCAGTGCCCGACGAAGCAAAACGTCCCTAGACCGCAGCCGAGCGCCGCCGATTTCGCCATGCCCGCACGATCCGCCAGAGCAGCAACAGAGCCAGCAGCGTACCATACAGAATCGGCTCGGCAAAGTCATTCTTGCCTGCCCGCATCAGCCAGAAATGCACGATACCAAGCACGCCGATGGCATAAATACTCCGGTGCAAACGCGTCCATTTCATTCCCAATCGGCGCATCCAGCCCTGCGTAGACGTTAGCGCCAGGGGCACCATAAGCAAGAATGCCGCCATGCCGACAAAAATGAAGGTGCGATCCAGCACATCCTTGATCATGGACGACAGGTCCATATTGCGATCGAGCACGATCCAGGTCAGCAAATGCAGCACGACATAAAAGAAAGCAAACAGCCCCAGCATGCGCCGCACACGGACCAGTGCCGGCTGATCCAGTATTTGCCGGACAGGTGTGACCGCAAGCGTAAGCAACAACATGGCCAGCGTCCAGAAACCTGAGGAACGGGTAATGAACTCGACGGGATTGGCCGTCAGGCCATCGTTATATCCCAGGTAGAACCAGCGCAAAAAAGGGATCAGGCAGAGCAAAAACAGCACGGGTTTAAAGCGCGCCACCTGGCTGGCCGTCCAGCGCCTGCGCATCAGAGAGGCAGCCCTGGCGCTGGCCGCCGGCGGGGCCGCGCTGGTAGATTCAGACATAAAGAACACCCTGTTGCTCAATAATTGGCACGCAAATCCATTCCGCTGTAAAGTGAGGCGACCTGCTCCCCATAGCCGTTAAATTTCAAGGTTGGCACTTTGGGATCAAAGAAGCCGCCGCCGATCACGCGCTCATGCGACTGGCTCCAGCGTGGGTGCGGGACATCCGGGTTCACATTCGCATAAAAGCCGTACTCAGAGGGGGCAATGGCCACCCAACTGGTTTCGGGCATGGTTTCGGACAGCACGATTTTGACAATGGACTTGCCCGACTTGAAACCGTATTTCCAGGGAACAATAATGCGCAATGGCGCGCCGTTCTGGTTGGGCAGGCGCTTGCCGTAAAGCCCGAAAGTCAGCAGGGTAAGCGGATTCATGGCTTCGTCCATGCGCAGCCCCTCGCGGTAGGGCCACGGGATAATACGATCGCTCAGCCCAGGCATCGCTTCGGGCTGAGTATCGGTCACAAACTGGACAAATTTGGCCTTGCTGGTGGGCTGCACCTGTTTGAGCAGCGCCGATAGCGGATAGCCCACCCACGGAATCACCATAGACCAGGCTTCGACGCACCGCAGCCGGTACACCCGCTCTTCCTGCGGCGCCAGCTTGACCAGCTCATCCAGGTCGAAAGTTCGCGGCTTTTCCACCTCACCACTTATCTGCACCTGCCAGGGCTCTGTGCGCATTTTTCCCGAATAATCGAGCGGGTCGCCCTTGCCAGTCCCGAATTCGTAAAAATTATTGTAAGACGTAATGTCTTTTTCCGTGGTGAGCTTGCGATCGATTTTCGCTGCAGCATATTGCGGGTTCGGTTGCATGCCGGCAATCGCTGGCAACGTATTTGCCGCGCCAGCCACCTGCGGTAGCGTTGCGCCCAGGCCCGCCAGCCCGGTTCCGGCAGCGATGCCGGCCATGTGTTGCATCCACTGCCGCCTGGCTTGCCAGACTGGCTCAGGGGTAATCTGGGAAGACGGAATATGGGGATAGCGCGGGCGTATGGACATGGTTGGCTCCGGTGGCTTGCTGGCGCAAAAAATGACAGCAATAATGATGAATATTGCAACTTGGAAAGTTAGACAGCCATTTTTCGACAATGTTCCAGCAAAAACGATTGTAATTGCGTCGGCGTTTCCGCAATCAGGGTTGGCTTGCTGGCAACCAGCTCTTGTTCACTGTGCGCGCCATACGTGACCGCAATGCTGTCCACACCAGCAGCCTGAGCCATCTGGATGTCATGCGAGGTATCGCCCACCATGACCGCCTGTGCGGCCGGCACCGCCAGTTCCTCCAGAATTTCCTCAAGCATTCTCGGATGTGGCTTGCTGAATGTCTGATCTGCAGTACGGGAGACATCAAAATAATGCCCCAGGTTCATGCCGGTCAATACCCGGTCCAGCCCGACACGGCTTTTACCCGTGGCCACGGCCATCAGCACCCCCTCGGCCTTCAATGCATCGAGCATACCGATAATGCCATCGAACATGCGCAAATCAGGATCCCTGAGCAGGTAATGGATGCGATAGCGCTCAAGGAACCGCGGCAACTGAGACGGCGTCAGATCAGGCACCGCGCGATGCAGCGCCTCATCGAGCGAGAGCCCGATGACCCAACTGGCCTGCGCCACGCCGGGCACAGGCAGTCCCATATCACGACAGGCGGCCTGGATGGCTGCGACAATGGTATGGGTGGAGTCCATGAGGGTTCCATCCCAATCGAAGATGGCAAGTGAATAACGCATTCTATTTTCCATATGGTGAAATTAGGAGGGGAGCGGTGCATTTGAACAACAATAAGCTGAAGTTCCTGCTGTGACGCCGCTTGCGCCAACCACAAAGGCGTCCGCGCTCAGCGGCGGACAGCCAAACGATCGAGCAATTGCCGGCACACGTCGGGCAGCGGCGCAGTCAGCGATAAGGGCTCCTGCGTTACAGGATGCGGGATTTCCAGCGTATGCGCATGCAGGAACATGCGGGCAAACCCCTGCCGGGCAAACGCAATGCGAGTCTCATCATTGCCATATTTTTCATCGCCCACGATAGGAAAACCACTGGCGGCCAGATGCACCCGAATCTGATGGGTACGTCCGGTGCGCAGCTCGGCCTTGACCAGCGTATAGCGGCCAAAACGCGCTTCCTTGCTCACTATCGTATGGGCCGCCTTGCCTTCGGGACGAACCCGCACCCGCCGCTCGCCATCGCGGGTCAGGTATTTTTCCAGGGGTAGCCGTATATGTTGCCGGTCATTAACCCAGTCACCCTCGACCAGGGCAAGATAACACTTGCGCCCGCGGCTCTCTTTGAACATGCCGTGCAACGCGACCAGTGCGGCGCGCTTTTTGGCGATAATCAGCAATCCCGAAGTTTCTTTGTCCAGACGATGGGCCAGTTCCAGGAACCGCGCCTCGGGCCGGGCCGCCCGCATCTGCTCGATAACCCCGAAAGAGACGCCGCTGCCGCCGTGGACCGCGACACCCGACGGTTTATCGATGACAATCAGCGCATCATCCTCGAAAACAATCGGAAACTGGCCTGCCGGCACCACCCGCTTTTCATCGGGCGTGGCCACCCGCAAGGGGGGAATCCGGATTTCATCGCCGTCTTTTACCCGATATTCGGCCTGCACCCGCCCCTTGTTGACGCGAACCTGGCCGCTGCGGATAGCCTTGTAAAGATGGCTTTTGGGCACCCCTTTGCACTCGCGGATGAGAAAATTATCGATGCGCTGACCGTCGGATCCGGCGTCTGCCCGTACCAGCCGAACAGAAAAAGTTGGTTTTTTATCAGAAGTTTGTTTGCACATACTCAAAAGAGCCTTATAATTCGGAGACCACAAAAAGACTGAATTAAAACCGTCCGGCGTTGAGAAACCCGTAGTCCAAGAAACTGCAAGCAGGTCTCCGCCCGTCAGCCAAATACGCATTGTACCGTCCTAACGTCAATCCGCTATCTGTATTTCAGTCTTTTGAGTGACTGGTTTATAAACACTGCGGCGCCTGTCGTATCTGTTATCAACGCGGCAGGCCATACATCATCTGCCCACAGATATCACCGCCATTGTGTTTATAGCGTACAGAATGAACGAAGCGCCCTGGTTTTTATTTTGTCCTGACGGCACCGCAAGGAAACGGCAGGATAAAACACAGAAGAATTCAACAATTGAAATTACTTTACTCTGTTAATTTTCTGACTGGCTCTGCTGCACGTCGACATCCGACGGCAGACAGTCCCACATAAAGCGCCCCGACCTCGCGCGGGATCCGCGCGAGTCAGTCGTCTATTCGTACGTTTCACCAGTTATTCGTGGTGAGTGCAACGGCGTTCGTTGCTCTCGTTTAACGGAGAAACTGCTCTATGAAACGCATGTTATTCAACGCAACGCATCAAGAAGAATTACGCGTTGCGATTGTCGATGGCCAGAAGCTGATCGACATCGATATCGAAACCGCCGGCCGTGAACAACGCAAGGGAAGCATCTACAAAGGGGTCATTACACGTATTGAACCCGGCCTGGAAGCCTGCTTTGTCAACTATGGTCACGATCGCCACGGGTTTCTTCCTTTCAAGGAAGTGGTCCGCAGCTACTTCAAGGAAGGCGTGGATGTGCGCAGTGCACGCATCCAGGACGCCCTGCACGAAGGCCAGGAACTCATTATTCAGGTAGAAAAGGAAGAGCGCGGCAATAAGGGCGCTGCCCTGACTACGTTCATTTCCCTGGCAGGCCGCTATCTGGTCCTGATGCCCAACAACCCGCGTGGTGGTGGCGTATCGCGTCGCATCGAAGGCGAAGATCGCCAGGAACTGCGCGATGCCATGGAGCAACTTGACTTGCCTTCGGGCATGAGCATCATAGCCCGTACCGCCGGTATTGGCCGCAGCGTTCCCGAACTGCAGTGGGACTTGAAATACCTGCTGCAACTTTGGACAGCCATTGATGCCGCCGCCAAAGACTACCCTGCTCCTGTCCTCATTTACCAGGAATCAAGCCTGGTTATTCGCGCCATCCGCGATTATTTCTCGCCGGACATCAGTGAAATCCTGATTGACACCGAGGCCATTACGCAACAGGCAACGGCATTCATGCAGGACGTCATGCCTGACAACGTCAATCGCGTCAAACGCTATCAGGATGATATTCCCCTGTTTTCGCGATTCCAGATCGAACACCAGATCGAAACCGCATATTCACGTACCGTCCAGTTGCCTTCCGGCGGCTCTGTGGTTATTGACCACACAGAAGCCCTGGTCGCTATTGACGTGAACTCGGCCCGCTCTACCCGTGGTGCCGATATTGAAGAAACCGCCATGCGCACCAATCTGGAAGCAGCCGAAGAAGTGGCTCGCCAGCTGCGCCTGCGCGACCTGGGTGGTCTGATCGTGATCGACTTCATCGACATGGAAGACAACAAAAACCAGCGTGCCGTCGAACAGAAACTGCGCGATGCCCTGCATGTGGATCGCGCCCGGGTCCAGATGGGAAAAATCTCCCGTTTCGGCCTGATGGAACTATCGCGTCAGCGCCTGCGTCCGGCCCTGAACGAAGGCTCCCATATTACCTGCCCACGCTGTAACGGCACAGGCGTCATCCGTGACGTCGAATCCAGCGCCCTGAATGTGCTGCGCCTGTTGCAGGAAGAGGCCATGAAGGAAAATACCGCTGCCCTGCACGCACAGGTGCCTGTGGAAGTGGCAACGTTCCTGATGAACGAAAAACGGGCCGATATCGTCAAACTCGAATCTCGCCTGAAAGTCAATCTGGTACTGATTCCGAACAAGCATTTCGAGACGCCGCACCATCATATCGAACGCATCCGCTACGATGATTCCCGTCTGGATGATCCCAAGGCCAGCATTGACCTGATCGAAGCGCCGGAAACCACGGTCACATGGGAATCAACCAAGGACAAATCCGAACACAACGAGCGCCCCGAGGCTCTGGTTAAAGGGATTTCTCCTGACCAGCCTGCGCCTAGCGCAATCAAACCACAAGTCGTTGCGCAGCCTCAGGTGAGCGCAGCAGCGGCGCCAAGCATCGGCGGCATGTTCCAGAAAATCCTGTCGTGGCTGGCCGGTCCAAAAACGGCCGCACCTGCAGAACCGCAAAAAGACGCATCTACCACCGAAAAACCGGGTGGGCGCAATGCACGCGGTGGCTCACGCACCGCTGCCAGCGGCGAACGGGGCGAGCGCGGTGGACGCAATCGTCGTGGTGATAAACGCACATCGGCCAAATCCGAGGAAGGAGGCGAAAACCGCCGCAATCCACGTGGACGCCAGCGCAAGCAGGACGATAGCGACACTCAGGATACCGCTGCCGACGGCAAGGCGCCAGCCAGCGCCAATGTCCAGGCGAACGCAAGTACGGAAGACAGCGGTGGCCGCAGTCGTAACCGCCGTGGACGAGGCCGCAACCGCCGCAACACAGGCGATGAGACCGAAGTCACAACAGCAGTAGCAACAGAAAATACCGAGCAGGCACAGACGCCGGAGACCGCGCAGACCGAAGCAGCACCGGCACCACGCCGTAGCCGTCAGGCCAGCGCAGAAGCTGCTACCCGTCCGACGCCACTCGAACAGGATCTGATTGATGACGATTCCGAAGAGGAAAACGATCGTGCAACGGAAGGCGAAGATACCCAGACCGGTGATACTGAACCGCGTCGTCGTCGTCGTCGCAGCCGTCGTGGCCGTCGTCAGAATGATTCGGTAGAGACGGCAGAAACCGAAAAAACGTCTTTCGTGCCCAACGAAGTTATGCTCGCCACAGGCGCGGGTGCCACTGCCGCTGCTGATGCCGTCACAACAGCACAAGCTGACGCCGCAGAAAGCAAGGCTGTCACAACACCGGCAGAAAACAATGCGGCTTCTGGCGATACCGCATCGTCGGCGCAAAGCGATCAGTCGACTACCGTGTCGGATACCACTGCGACCAAAACCGCAGCAACCGCTGCACCAGCCGCTGATCATCCGGTGGCTGCCCTGGCCGAACCGGCGGCTGCATCCGAGCCCGTTGCGCGATCAACCCCCGTTGACGCAGTGACACCGGCCGCACCCGCTGAGCCAGTGGAACCAGCCGTAGCTGCTGCGACTGACACTGCCGCGACAGCAGCCGCCAGCATTGCTGCGACCGAGACACCTGTCCAAGTCGCGGAAAATGCCGGGACACAGGCTCAGGCCCCTGCCGAACAGTCAGACCAACAGGCGGAGCCAAAACCTGCGGAAACGACTAAAGAACCGGTGGCGGCTGCAGCTGCTGTATCGGCTCCGACGCCAGTTCCAGCACCGGCTGCCATTTCTGCTCCCGCCGTTGAGACCAACAAGGAAGCGCTTAAAGAAATCGTTTCTGGCGTCGGTATGGAATGGGTAGAGACCCGCTCCGGACTCACGGAAGACGCGATGATGGCCCCTCCTCCAAAACCTGCCGGACGGCCTCGCAAGGCGCGTAGCAAGGCTCAGGCGGAACCATTGGAAATCGTGGAAACCCGCGACGAGTAAACCACTGCCGGCCTGTCTCCAATACTGGAAACAGGCCGTACAATGGAAAAAGCCCCTTGTCTGTAGCGCTGTGTTAAAACACGGTGCAATGACAAGGGGCTTTTTATTTGTCTGCTGCGATAAACGTGAACACCGCGTCCCTATCGCAACGCGTGGTTTTGTTGCTGCGTAGCTTTATTGCAGCGTGATGTTCCCCGCCTTGATAATCTTGGCCCAGTCTTCGCGTTCCTTGTCGGAATAGGATTTGAATTCGGATGAGGTCATGGGCATGATCTCTACGCCCAGCGCCTGCACTTTTTTGCTCACCGTCTCACTTTCCAGCGTGGCTTTCAGATCCGAATCCAGCTTTTTCACGACCTCGTCGGGCATGCCCGCCGGACCGACCAGGCCCTGCCAGGCATAAGCAACAAAATCGCCCACCCCTTCCTGGGCCATAGTAGGCACATCAGGCAGCAAAGCCAGACGCTCTGGCACGGTCACGGCCAGCACCCGGGCTTTGCCCGCCTTGATATTGGGCAGTGACGAACCCAAATCACCAAACATAAGATCAACCTGGCCACCGATCAGATCCTGCAGCGCCGGCGCCGCGCCCTTATAGGGCACATGCACGATATCGGTTTTGGTCAACTGCTTGAAGCGCTCAAGCGCCAGATGGTGAGGAGAACCGGCGCCGGCAGAACTGGCCGTCAGTTTGCCCGGCTCTTTTTTGGCCGCTTCAATCAATGCACTCACTGTTTTGAACGGAGAATTGGCAGGCACCGCCAGAACCAATGGGAACCGGGCCAGCCCGCCGATATAGGTAAATTTCGCCGGGTCATACGTCAGGCTTTTGTATAGCGACGGATTGAATGCCAATGTGCCTGAATCGGCCGTGCCAACGGTGTAACCATCCGGCTTGGCGCGGGAAATTGCAGACGCGCCAATGGCGGTGCCTCCGCCAGGCTTGTTTTCGATGACAATGGTTTGCCCTAACGTTTTTTCCAGAGACGCAGCCACTGTTCGGGCAATCACGTCTGTGCCTCCCCCTGCCGGATACGGCACGACCCAGGTTACAGGACCTTCCGGCCATGCAGCATGGGCAGCCATCCCGGCCAGACTCAGGGTAGCCATGGACAGCCACTGTTTGATCTTCATTTCGTATCTCCACTGATAGGTTTTTATACTGACGCGCCGATGCGCGCGCCGGCTTTGCCAAAGGCCAAGTGTAACTGTAAAGCAAGTGCCCGATACAGCATAAATCATGCCACTGTGTTCAATTTATGCATAGTGGCAATTTCCATTAGTCGGTGAACGCCGCCTCATCAATCAGCCTGCAGATCAAATCCTGCTGCCCGATTTGCTCACTCATCAGCAGCGCAAGTCGGGTCAGCATCGGGGTGCGGCCCGACTCGGGGATTGAATCCAGGGTTTCGGCCAAATGGTCATATACCTGCTCCAGTGCAGGGGTCTGAATACTCATCTTAATTCTCCTTATGGCCAGCACTACCCGGCAATTGTCCGACATATTGGCTAAGACAACCCCAGGCGTACTGCTGCCAGCGCGCGCTCACGTGATGGTCCGGCCTGATTACATACACTTCCCCGCCTTTTACCGCATAGCGCTGCCGCAACACATCGGCCGCGACCTGGTAGGCAACATGATCAGTGCGCGGCTCAACCGCAGCTTCTCCTGATCCGAGCACATGCAGGGTCACAGGCCTGCCGATGGCACGCAAGGCACTCACTTCCTGCCTCAATGGTTCGGACGCCGCCTGCGGCCCTTCCCCACCAACCATATAGACAACCTGAAAACCTTCGCCAAAATGATCGTACAGATGGCTGCCATCGGCCAGCTTCAAGTTCGGAAATACACTACCATTTTCAATCGCGGCTGGCATGATCGCATTATCGTCCTGCACACTGTTCAGGGGTGATTCCCGGTAGGCGTGGGCTCGCGAGGTACGCCAGTGAAAAAGCGGCCGTACAAAATCATGTTTAAGCGACAAGGCAAGCGTGGCATCGCGCAACAACCGAAAACCCTCCGTTGGCGGTGCCATGAAACGGGTGCTTTTGCCCGCCTCTGCGATGATTTCACGCGCAGCGTTTACCCGGTCAGTGCTGTAGGTTTGCAGCAACGCAGTGTCAGCCTGGCCATTGACGACCGCCGCCAGTTTCCAGCCTAGATCCATCGCATCCTGAAACCCGGTATTGGCGCCTCTTACGCCAAAAATAGGAAGCAAATGAGCCGCATCCCCCACAAACATGACCCGTTTATGCACATAGTCGGGCAAGGTGAGCGCACGCGCCGAATAGACCGAAGCCCAGTCCATTTCCCAGCATTTATCCTGGTAGCCCATCATCTGCAGTTGCGCATTGACCGCTGCCGCCAGATTCTCGGGTTTGAGCGCTTCTTCGCTGCTGACGTCGGCCCCCAGCTGATAATCAAAACGCCAGATATTGTCCGGCTCTTTATGCATCAAAATCGTATTGCCAGGATTCCAGTTGGGCGAAAAGAACGCCAGCCGCTCCGTAGGCAGATCCAGATCAATGCGGATATCTACAATAACAAACCGGCCTTCATAGCTGTCGCCTTCCAGGGCAAGCCCAAGTTGCTGGCGCACCGTGGAGCGGGCGCCGTCGGCGGCGACCAGCCAGTGAGTGCGGCAGGTATATTCGCCTTCAGGCGTATCAATGACCAGGGCAACGCCCGATTCGTCCTGGGCAAAAGAGGTGAGCCGATTACCCCAGCACAAGCGGATCAGCGGCTGCGCCTGCGCAGCTTGAACCAAATAGGTTTCCAGCCAGTTCTGCTGCAGATTATTCAGCGGCGCGAAACTGTCGTTATCATCGACCGGCGTTTCCATGCGAAATACCCGTTCACCTTTATAGTACGAGTTGCCACTGGTCCAGGGCAGCGCCTTGGTCAAGATGCGCGTTGCGACGCCGGCAAAATCCAGGATTTCCATTGAACGTTTGGTAAAAACAATGGCCCGGCTACCCTCGGTCACCTGGCATTCCGATATCAGCACGTTCGAGCGGATGCCGTGGCGCGCCAGAATAAGCGCGGTAACCAGCCCGATAGGGCCGCCGCCTACAATAGTTACCGGCGCTGTTGCGTCTTGCCCTGCGCCGGGGTGGTATGGGGCATAGACGGTATAAGGGTGATACAGAGAGGCGCGCGGTTGCCGCAAGGGCTGGTGCATAAGAAGTCTCCTGACGCTGTTATCCTGAAGTGCCGCAAGCCCTGAGGCACTATTTTTTGGCAGTTTAATTGAAAAATCAACTAAATTCAAGCAACTGGATATGGGTATTTACCCGTGATACAGCGGCAGCGCACGCAGGTTAAACGCGGCGCTCGCATGCCCGTTAATCAGTCAGATTCTGGTGGATTTTGCTAAACAGCCCGAACAACGTCTGTTTTTCGCGAGGAGTGAGGGATTTGAGCGCCACTTCGTTGCGCTGGACAATCAGGTCTACGATATCGGTGTAAACCAGCTGCCCAGTCGGGGTCAAAAACAGTTCAAATGCTCTTGCGTCCCGACTGTCGCTGCGTTTTTCTATGATGCCTTTTTCAACCAGCGACACGACTGCCCTGCTTGCCTGGCTCTTATCCAGGTTGGCCAGCCGGGCCAGCTGAATCACTGACAAGGTCCCGTAATAGCCCAGAACGGCGATCGTGCGCCCTTCCCCGGCATTCAGAGCGATGCGCTGAATATCTGAGTAGTCGACACGCCGATCGATCAGTTTGGATAACTGATGCAGCTGGTAGGTCAGCGTTTTTTCGAGTCGAAAAGCGTCAGAATCCATCGGCGCCTCCTGCCTCAGACAGACACTGCTTCACTGGATTGGCGTGTGAGCAGGGCCATCAGTCGCGCCAGTTCCGTACGCAGTTCGCGTCTGTCAATCACCATGTCCACCGCGCCTTTTTCAAGCAGGAATTCGGCACGCTGAAACCCTTCAGGCAACTGTTCGCGAACGGTCTGCTCGATCACGCGCGGACCGGCAAAACCGATAAGCGCCTTAGGCTCGGCAATGACGACATCGCCCATGAACGCGAAGCTTGCAGAAACGCCGCCCATTGTCGGGTCGGTCAGCACACTGACAAACGGCAGTCCTTCCTGGGACAGGCGGGTCAGCATGGCATTGGTTTTTGCCATTTGCATCAGCGAGAACAGGCTTTCCTGCATGCGGGCACCGCCAGAGGCAGCCACACAGATAAACGGTGTCTTGTTCTGGATAGCCGCGCGAACGCCCCGCACGAAGCGCTCGCCCACGACCGAGCCCATGGACCCACCCATAAAATCGAATTCAAAGCAGGCAAGCACAACGGGAACGGTACAGATGCTGCCGCTCATGACAACCAGCGCATCAGATTCGCCTGATTTTTGCGTGGCTTCGGCCAGCCTTTCGGGATACTTGCGGCTATCCTTGAACTTGAGGGGGTCAGTAGAGCGAATGCCTTCGCCGATTTCTACACGACCGTCTGTGTCCAGCAGCGCGTCAATCCGCGCACGCGCGTTCAATCGCATATGGTGGCTGCATTTTGGACATACATGGACCGTCTCGACCAGGTCGTCGTTATACAGCACCGACTCGCAGGACGGGCATTTGACCCACAGGCCCTCGGGCACACGTCGCCCCTGCTGCTCTGTCTTTTTGTTGATGCGCGGTGGAAGAATCTTGTCTAGCCAACTCATTGTCAATCCTTATTTCTGAATGCTTATTTTCTGTTCTGATCCAGCGCCTGCCGGATCTCGCGCAGCCAGTCCCCGGCAGCGGTTACTGCCACGTCGGACGGGTTGGCCGATGGATGTTGGGCGATCGCTTGTGTCATGGTTTCGATCAGGCGACTGCCGATAACGACTGCGTCGGCGGCTTCGGCAACCTGCACAGCACTGGCTGCATCGCGAATGCCGAAACCGACACCAACCGGAATGGATACATGTTTTTTGATGCTTGCGACTCGTTCGCGCACCTGGCTGATATCAATGGCCGATGACCCGGTAGTGCCTTTGAGGGACACGTAGTAAAGATACCCTTCGGCCCGTTTTGCCACTGCCTGGATCCGCGCCTCCGTAGAGGTGGGCGACAGTAGAAAAATAGGCGAAATCCCCTGGGCGCGAAGATCGCCGGCAAAATCATCATATTCTTCTGGCGGACAGTCTACAATCAATATCCCGTCCACGCCCGATTTGCCTGCCTGGGCTGCAAACTGTTGCTGACCCATGGCTTCAATCGGATTGGCATAGCCCATTAAGACGACTGGCGTGCTTTGGTCCATCTTGCGAAACACGGCGACCATGTCCAGCACATCGCGCAAGCCCACGCCCCGAGCAATGGCGCGTGCTGTGGCCTGCTGAATCACGGGGCCATCGGCCATGGGATCGGAAAAAGGCACGCCCAGCTCGATAATATCGGCCCCGGCCCTGACCAACCCGTGCATGAGCGGAACTGTTGCCGCCGGATTCGGGTCACCTGCCGCGATGTAAGGAATCAGGGCAGTACGCCGTCCCAGCCTTGCAAATGTTTTATTGATCCGTTGCTGGCTCATTACCGCTCCTTACAACGCAATGCCGGTATATTCGGCAACGGTATGCATATCCTTGTCGCCGCGGCCCGACAGGCACACCAGCAAAATGGAGTCGCGTGACAGGGTGGGAGCCAACGTCGCTGCGTAGGCCAGCGCATGCGCCGACTCCAGGGCCGGCATGATGCCTTCCAGACGGCAGCATTGGCCAAACGCGTCCAGGGCAGCATTGTCGCCTACGGCCACATAGGTGGCGCGTTTACTGTCGTGCAGCCAGGCGTGTTCAGGCCCGACACCGGGGTAATCAAGCCCGGCCGATACAGAATGGGTTTCCTGAATCTGCCCGTCGCGATTCTGCAGTACGTAAGTGCGATTGCCATGCAGGACGCCCACCCGGCCGCCGTTGATGGAGGCCGCGTGACGGGGCGTATCCAGTCCCTGGCCGGCGGCTTCAACGCCGATCAGCTTGACCTTGGCATGCGACAGATACGGATAGAAAATGCCCATTGCATTGGAGCCGCCACCAACACAGGCGATGACCGCATCCGGCTGGCGACCGGCACAGGCCGGCATCTGCTCTATGCACTCCTGGCCAATGATTTGCTGGAAGTCTCGCACCATCACCGGATAGGGATGAGGACCAGCAACAGTGCCGATAATGTAATAGGTGTCGTCAATGCGGGCGACCCAGTCACGCATGGCTTCGTTCAGGGCATCTTTGAGGGTACGCGATCCGGATTCTACCGGCACCACCGTCGCCCCCAGCAGCTTCATGCGGTACACGTTTGAAGCCTGCCGCCGCACGTCTTCGGCGCCCATATAGATTACGCATTCCATCCCATAGCGCGCAGCCACCGTCGCCGTCGCGACGCCATGCTGGCCCGCGCCGGTTTCCGCAATAATGCGCCTTTTGCCCATTTTGCGTGCCAGCAGGATTTGCCCAATACAATTGTTGATCTTGTGCGCACCGGTATGGTTCAGGTCTTCGCGCTTGAACCAGATTTGCGCCCCGCCCAGCTGCTCAGACCAGCGGCGGGCGTGATAGACCGGGCTGGGACGCCCGACAAAATGCGCCAGTTCGTACCGATACTCAGCGACAAAATCAGGGTCTTCCTTGTACTTTTCATAGGCGTCATTCAGTTCCGAAACAGCGTGCATCAGCGTTTCGGCGACAAAAACGCCACCGTAACGGCCGAAATGGCCCCTGTTGTCGGGAAAGGAATAAGCAGTCAAATTGGCTCCTGGCGTCGGGTTCAGACGAGCAGTAAAGGGCTATTTTACATGTTTTAACAACGTGCAGCGCTGATAATTCCGGGGATATCCAATATGGCGTTCATGGCCTTTCGCAGCTGTTCGCCGTCCCGCACCTCAACGGTGAAATGCAGATGGGCAATCGAGGCCTTGCTCTGCGTGTTGACACCCACCACATTCAGTTTCATGCGAGAAAACAATTCAGTCAGATCCTTGAGCAGGCCGCTACGATCCTGCGAATGGATGGCTATATTGACCGGATAGACCGTATCTTCGGTATCTCCCCAGGCAACCTCGATAACACGCTCGGGGCTTTTGTTTTTCATGACCGCAAACGAGGGGCAATCGCTGCGGTGAATGGACACGCCCCGCCCCCGCGTGACAAAGCCGCTGATCGGGTCCGGAGGCGCCGGATGACAGCACCGGGCCAGTTGCGTAAGCAGTGAATCGACGCCGACCACCAGCACACCGCTTTTGCCAGTCTTGACCGCGCTTTGCGCCCCCGACTCGCGCGCCACGATGGTATCGTACGCAGCGCCGGGGTCAGGATCAGGTTCCTGAAAGGCCGTCGCGATCTGTCGCAGACTGAATTCATCCTTGGCAACAGCGACATACAGATCATCGCTGTTGGCAAAGCCCAGGCGCTCAGCCAGCTGCTCCAGATTGACCGCTGTTTTGCCCAGCCGGGCCAACTCCTTTTCCACCAGATCCTGACCGGTCGTTATCCGCTTTTGCAGTTCGATGGCGTTGAACCACAATCGCACCTTGGCACGGGCACGCGGGCTGGCCAGATATCCCAGCTGGGTATTGACCCAGTCACGCGACGGTCCGCCTGACTTGGCGGCGATGATTTCCACCGTCTGCCCGTTGAGCAGCTTGGTATTGAGCGCCACCATCTGCCCGTCTACCCGCGCGCCCCGGCAGCGATGCCCCAGGTCTGTATGAAGATGATAGGCAAAATCTACCGGCGTGGCGCCTTCAGGCAATTCGATAACGCGCGCCTGCGGCGTAAGCACATAAATGCGTTCAGCCGCTTTTGTATTGTGGCGTTCCTGCCGGGACTGCCCTACTTTGGGCTCCGGTGCGGCCGGCACCGCTGCATCGACCGGTGCCTTTGCGGCTGCGGTCGATGCCTGGAGAGAACTATCCGGTGGATCGTTGACCGGCAGGCCGACTTCCTTGCGCCATGCCAGCAACTGGCGCATCCAGGACACCTGGCGGTCGTACATGGACACGGCAGCGATCTGGCCGCCCTTGGGACCCGCCTCTTTGTAACGCCAGTGCGCCGCCATCCCGTACTCGGCAAAATCGTGCATCTTGCGGGTGCGAATCTGAGCTTCGAAAGTATGCCCATCAGTGGTTTGGAGCACCGTATGCAAAGACCGGTAACCATTGGGCTTGGGACGCGCGATGTAGTCATCAAACTCGTTCATGACCGGCGTCCAGCGGGCTTGCAGCAGCGACAGCGTGGCATAGCAGTCCCGCTCATTGGCAACAATGATGCGGATGGCCAGCAGGTCATACAGCTGGTCAAACGTCAGACGCTTGTTGCGCATTTTGTTATAGATACTGTAGATATGCTTGGCGCGCCCCGACACGTCGGCCTCGATACCCATATCGGCCAGCGATCCGGCGATGTCGTCGGTCAGGCACTGGATGCGCGCTTCGCGTTCGATGCGCTTGCCCTCGAGTTTGCGAGCAATATCCTTATAGATATCGGGCGACAGGAACCGGAAAGACAAGTCTTCCATTTCCCACTTGATTTGCCAGATACCCAGTCGGTTGGCCAGGGACGCATAGACGTCCCGCGTTTCTTCGGCCAGTTCGATCGGGCACGGATTTTTGGTTTCAGCGTACCAGCGCAGCGTTTGCAGGCGCGACGCCAGGCGAATCAACACAATCCTAAGGTCGCTGGCCATCGCCAGCAGCATCTTGCGCAGCATTTCCCGCTGGCCGGACGATTCGTTGTGCCCTTGCGATGAGGCGTTGCGCGCGATCGCCCCGATCCGTAACAGCGCCCGCGAGCCGTTGATCAAACTGAAGGTTTCCAGTCCGAAAAGCTTGATAAGCTCATTTTTCTGATCCCGCGCAGAATCGTCCTCCAGATCAATGGGGATGGCCAGCACCAATGCCGCAACCAGCGTAGCGGCATCCAGTTGCAACTGGCAGAGGATTTGCAACATGCCCTTGGCGTGATGGATGGACGGCTCGCCGGTTGCGATGGATGCATCCTGCAAAATCGGGTCGCACCAGGCGACGGCCTGCTCCACCATTTTGCGGCCAGCATCGTCCAGACCGGCACATACGGCATTCATCCATGCGTTGTCCTGGAAGGAATCCGGTATGAACTCGGGTTCTGTTGTTTTCATAAGCGGGAGCAGGTGGATATATTGGAAATGTCAATAAAAGTGGCAACAGCCTGCGTTCCCTGATTGTCAATCCATCATGGCAACACCAGGCGGACAGAAACGATCGGGCCAGCAACGGCATGTTTGTACAAATAGGTATTTTAACGCCGCTGGCCAAAAAAGAGCAGGCTTGCGTGATTTGTTTATCCGGTAGACAATTTGACGAGTACAGTAAATAGCCGGCGGCAACCGCAAATTCCTTGTAGCACAACCAGATGCGCTGCAAGATCAGACCAGCGCCCTGCCCCTGGCTCGCAGACTGCCTGCGCAGATTGGCGCGCATTGCTGTCTCGTCCCACCAACCGTTTATCGACAGGAGACGCGTTGCCGGCTTGTAGCACCCATAAGGACTGGCGTCACTTTATTGCCGCCGGACCTGCCGGCATTTTATTCTATGTCAAATGATATTACCGGCAACTCGCTGCTGATCGTGTGGCACTCCAGAACCGGTGCCGCCGAAGCCGCGGCAAGGCAGGCTTACAAGGCGGCGCAGGCGATCCGCAACGAGCTTGGCGAGCCCCACCGCAACGTCTACCTCAAGCGTGCCTGCGACGTGACGCCCCAAGATATGCTTGAAGCGGGCGCATACCTGTTTTGCGCACCGGAAAATCTGGCTTCGCTCAGCGGCCAGATGAAGGAGTGCCTCGACCGCTTGTATTATCCGGTGCTGCACCGTATAGAAGGCCGCATTTTCGGTGTGATCATTACCGCCGGCAGCGATGGTGAAGGCGCGCTGCGCCAGTTGCGGCGCATTTGCAGCGGCTGGCGGCTCAATGAACAGGTGCCCGGTATTATCCTGAATATGCGCAGCGATACCGAAGAGTCCATTCTGGCGCCCAAAACGCTCTCCGAGACACAACAGCAGCAGGCTGGGGAAATCGGTGCAACCCTGTTCGCGCTGCTGTAAGCCTCTGTTGCGCCGCCTTGCGGTCTATCAATCGGGAACTGGCCTGCCGACACAACCTGCTTTTCATCGGGCGTAGCCACCCGCAAAGGAGGAATCCGGATGTCATCGTCGTCGTCACGCATGGCGTCGGGCCAGCGCCGCAGCGTGCGGGTGCCCGCCAGTGCAACAACGATGTCAAGGTGAGTGTTATGGACGGCGCAGGGAATGTAGGTAACATAGGCAGGTAACATAGCGCGCCCGCCGCTGTTGTCGACGGGCGCCAGCGCGTGACTGGCCGGCGTCGTTACTTGCGCATTATCGGATAAATTGCGGGCTTACAGCGCCGCCGTTGCGACGATTTCCACTTTATAGTCCGGGTTGGCCAGACGGGCTTCGATGGTGGCGCGTGGCGGGGCATTTTCTTTTGAAACCCACTCGTCCCAGGCCTTGTTCATTTGATCGAATTCCTTCATGTTGGCCACGAAGATCTGCACCATCAGCAAACGCTCCTTGCTGGTACCCGCTTCCTTGAGCAGGGAATCGATGGTGGTCAGCACTTGCTTGGTCTGGCCTTCCATATCGAGCGTGGCATCGTCGGGCACCTGGCCGGCAAGATAGGCTACGCCGTTGAATACGGCCATATCGGAAAGGCGGCTGCCTACGTTGGTGCGCTTGATCTCACTCATGATTGACTCCTGTTTGATCGTTGTCGAAAGCGTGCATTATCACACAGCCAACACGATTGCGGCGCAAACAGAATGTCGTTTTTTCAATCACGCAGGCGGCAGGTCAAAGACGTGACGCAGGTAAGTCAGATAGGCCGGATCATCGCACATGGTTTTTTCCGGTTCGTCCGAAACCTTGGCGACCGGCTGCCCATTACAACGCACCATTTTCATGACGATCTGCAACGGCTTGACACCCAAATCGTTCGTCAGATTGGTGCCAATCCCGAAGGACACTTTGCAGCGTCCGCTAAAGCGCCGATGGATATCCATGGCCACCGGAAAACTCAAGCCGTCGGAAAACACCAATGTCTTGGTGGACGGATCAACCCGGTTATTGCGGTAGTGGGCCAGCAACCGCTCGCCCCATTCGAACGGATCGCCCGAATCATGCCGGGCGCCATCGAACAGCTTGCAGAAATACATATCGAAATCACGCAGGAATGCGTTGGTTCCGTACACATCGGACAGCGCAATCCCCAAGTCGCCCCGATACTCCATAGCCCATTTTTCCAAGGCAAAGACCTGGGAGTCACGCAAGCGCGGTCCCAATGCCTGGCAGGCCTGCAAATACTCGTGGCCCATGGTTCCCAAAGGCGTGACACCATATTGCTTGGCCATCAACACGTTGCTGCTGCCCGCAAAGTTGACGCCCATCTGTTTTTGTAGTGTCTGCACCACTTCGTGGTGCCACTCGCCGGAAAAACGGCGGCGGGTGCCGTATTCGGCCACCTTGAAGTGAGCCATATCGGCCGAGCTGGTGATCAGCTGGATTTTCTCTTCAAGGCGCCGTCGCCCCTCTTCGTAGTGCAGGCCCGGCGCCTTGTTGCGAAAATACACTTCGTTGACAATAGCCAGTACGGGTATTTCGAACAGGATGGTGTGCAGCCAGGAGCCCTTGACCTCAATCGAGATTTCGCCCGGTTCCTGGCCTGGGGTAACGGAAATGCATTTCTCGGGCAGATGAAACAGCCCCAGAAACTCGACAAAATCCCCTTTGATAAAGCGCAGATTACGCAGATAGTCCAGCTCGTCTTCGGAAAACTTGAGTTGGCACAACTCGTGGATTTCGCTGCGGATTTCTTCGATATACGGCTGCAGGTCAATGCCTTTGGAGCGGCATTTGAACCGGTATTCGACCTGTGCCCCCGGAAAGTGATGCAGTACCACCTGCATCATGCTGAACTTATACAGGTCTGTATCGAGTAGGGATTGGATGATCATGGTAACGTCATAGATGTTTTCATAACCATATCACAGCTATAGGGTTTTGAGCATATTCCCCTAAAGATTAGGTAAAATCCTAGTTTGACAAATAAATATTTAATCTGGAGTGGTAATGACTCACGTCGTGACCGAAAACTGCATCAAATGTAAATACACCGACTGCGTCGATGTCTGCCCGGTTGATTGCTTCAAGGAAGGCCCCAATTTTCTGATTATCGATCCGGACGAATGCATCGACTGCGCCGTCTGTATACCCGAATGCCCTGCGAATGCCATTTTCGCTGAAGAAGATGTACCCCAGGACCAAATGAAGTTTATCGCCATCAACGCCGAGCTCAGTGCTGATTACCCAACCATCAGCCGGTCTGTCAAGCCTTTGCCTGACGCCGACGAATGGAACGGTAAAGAAAATAAACTGCAACACCTCGAACGTTGAGAGAAGGCACGCCCCGCCGTATGACACAGGAAAAATACACAAGCCAGATCGTCACTGCCCGAACAGAATGGATCCCCGGAAAACTTTTCTCAATTGTTACGACCAAAGATCCTGCATTCGCGTTTGTTCC
The DNA here is from genome assembly GCF_014897675.1 of Advenella sp. FME57. Classification (GTDB taxonomy): domain Bacteria; phylum Pseudomonadota; class Gammaproteobacteria; order Burkholderiales; family Burkholderiaceae_B; genus Advenella. The sequence continues at coordinate 582,182 of NZ_JABUXU010000001.1, forward strand.
CGGCCAGTTCGCCCGGCTCGGCCTGCCGGACAATCCGCAGATCGATGCCAAACCCGACATCTGGCGTGCCTATTCCATGGTCACCCCGCCGCACGCCCATGAATTGGCGTTCTATTCAATTGTGGTCCCGGATGGCCAGTTCAGCCCGCGCCTTCATGATCTGCAGGTAGGCGATGCCGTGTACATCGACAAAACCGCATTTGGCTTCATGACCATTGAGCGATTTCCCCAGGGGGGACAGTTGTGGATGCTGGCTACCGGCACCGGCCTGTCTGCGTACCTGCCCATGCTGGACGATCCGCAGACCTGGCAGCAGTTTGAACGCATCATCCTCGTGCATGGCGTCAGGCAAGCCAATGAACTGACCTACCAGGACGATATTGCGCGCTTTGCCCGGACCCATGCGGCCAATGATCAACAGTTCGTGTACCTGCCTGTAGCCTCGCGCGAGCCCTTGCCGGGCATGCCGCAAGCGCGCATTACCACACTGATCGAATCGGGTGAACTGGAACAATTGGCTGGCGCCAACCTGGATCCGACGGTGGCCCGTGTCATGCTCTGCGGTAACCCGGCCATGGTTAAGGACGCCCGCAAAATCCTTGGCGACCGTGGCTTTGCCCCCGGACGACGCGGCGTTGCCGGCTCTTTGGCCGTGGAAAACTACTGGTAAGGATTGTGGCCATGTTTGCCAGCCTTGTGGTCGGCAAGGCGGGTAAGTCCGTATATTACCGAATGGTAATTCATGAAAATTCTTGGTAATATTTCCTTCGTATCTATTGCTGCGTAGCAACATACGGTCGTTTCTTGGCGATTCTTAACAAATACGCACGCATATTTCACATTCTTGCCTGTCGCGAGTGTTAGAATTTTTTCATTGAACGCCGACCTTCGTTGGATATGGACCGAATATGATCATGCTTTACCAGCTCCATGAGCTAACCCGCAGTTTTCTGTCGCCGATGGCATCGTTCACACAAGTCGGTTCCAACCTCTTTACCAACCCCTTCAGTCCTTACACCTACCTCCCCCTGTCAAAAAACATTGCAGCCGGCTTTGAACTGTTCCATCGCCTGGGCAAAGATTACGAAAAGCCAGAGTGGAATATCGACACGGTTACAGTGGGGGACAAAAAAAGCAACATCACGATTTCCACCACGCAGGCCAAGCCCTTCTGCAATCTGATTCACTTCGAACGCGAACACAGCAAGAACCCAGGCGGCGATCCAAAAGTGCTTATCGTGGCTCCCCTGTCGGGACACCACGCCACCCTTTTGCGCGACACGGTCAAAACCATGCTGACCAGTTTCGACGTCTACATCACAGACTGGGTGGATGCCCGCATGGTGCCTCCCAGCAAGGGACCGTTTCACCTGGACGACTACGTTGACTATGTACGCGAATTCATCCACGTTGTCGGCCCCGACATGCACATCATGTCTGTCTGCCAGCCCACCGTACCGGTGCTGGCCGCCGTCTCGCTCATGGCCTCTGCCGGCGAACACGACGCCATGCCCAAATCCATGATCATGATGGGCGGCCCCATCGATACACGGCTGTCGCCTACACAGGTCAATAGCCTGGCAGACTCAAATCCGTTCTCGTGGTTCGAAAACAAGCTGATTCACGTTGTGCCCGGTCGCTACCCCGGCGCCGGCCGCAAGGTTTACCCCGGTTTTCTGCAACATGCAGGTTTTGTTGCAATGAATCCGGACAAGCATATGGAAGCGCATTATGACTTCTACATGAACCTGATGTCCGACCAGTTGTCCGAAGCAGAACACCACCGGCGGTTTTACGACGAATACAATGCCGTGCTGGATCTGCCCGCTGAATACTATCTGGACACTATCCGCGTCGTATTCCAGGATCACCTGCTGCCCAAGGGTGAATGGAAAGTGCGCAATGAATTGGTCAAACCCCAGGACATTGCCCACACCCGCCTGCTGACAATCGAAGGTGAAAACGACGACATCACCGGGTATGGTCAGACCGAAGCCGCCCAGAAACTGTGTTCCGGCCTCAAAAAACAGGACAGGAAGCACTTTCTGGCCAAAGGCTGCGGCCACTACGGCATCTTCTCCGGCTCCAAATGGAGAAAGCAGATTTTCCCTGTGGTAGAAGCCTTTATCGCCGAAACCGAAGAAAAGAGCGTCAGTCAGGCTGTTGCTGCCGCCTGAAAGCAACTGGCACTGCCTTTTTCGGTACAATGAGAGGGACGTGGCTCTGGCCGCGTCCTTTCCTTATTGCCCCCTATGAACCACGCCCTCCTCATCGACCGCATAGACGCGGTATTACCTCAGACGCAGTGCACCCAATGCGGCTACGACGGCTGCCGTCCGTACGCCCAGGCCCTGGCGTCGGGCACCACGCTGATCAACCGCTGTCCACCTGGCGGCGACGCCGGCATTGAAAAGCTGGCGCACGTGCTCGACACCCCTGTTTTGCCGCTGGATGAATCCTGTGGCCAGCCGGGCCCCTTGCTCGTGGCGGTTATTGATGAAGCGCATTGCATCGGCTGTACGCTGTGTATCCAGGCCTGTCCTGTGGATGCCATTATGGGGGCCAATAAATTCATGCACACGATCATCCCCGATTTGTGTTCGGGTTGCGAGCTGTGTGTTGCCCCCTGTCCGGTAGACTGTATCGCCATGGTCGATGCCAATCGCCCGTGGACGCAGGAAGACGCCGACGCTGCCCGAACGCGCCATGAACAACGGGCACACCGCCTGCAACTGAACACCCAGGAAAAAGAAGAACGGATGCGCCGTGCAGGCGCCCAGGCGGCTGCCTCAAGCCAGCAGACAGACGCCCAGGCCGACCGTCCCGGGCAGTCGGCTGACAGCCTGGCACAATCGACCCAGGCGCCCATGGCTGCGCCAACTGCCGAAGACACAAAAAAAGCAGCCATTGCACTGGCATTGCAACGGGCACGCGCACGTCGCAAACCAACCAATCAATCGGGTAGTAGTTCATGAATGCAGCAAAACGCAAACTCATTTTCGAACGACTGGCCGCCGCCAACGCCAGCCCCACCACAGAGCTTGAATACGAAAACACGTTCCAGTTACTGATCGCCGTTTTGCTTTCGGCGCAGGCGACCGACAAATCGGTCAACCTGGCTACCCGCCACATTTTCGACACCTGTAAAACTTCGCAAGACATTCTGGATATGGGGCTGGACACCTTTACCGAAAAGATTCGCACGATCGGGCTTTACAAGACCAAGGCCAAAAATGCATTGGCAACCTGCGCCATCCTGCAGGAGCAATACCAGGGTGTGGTACCGGACAGTCGCCAAGCGCTTGAGGCGCTGCCCGGTGTCGGACGAAAAACGGCCAACGTCGTGCTCAATACCGCTTTCGGCCAGCCAGCCATGGCGGTGGACACGCATATTTTTCGCGTATCCAATCGAACCGGCCTGGCCCCGGGCAAGAACGTCAGGGAAGTCGAAGACAAGCTGATGCGCTTCGTGCCCAGGCAATACCTGCTGGACGCGCATCATTGGCTGATTCTGCATGGCCGGTACATCTGCGTCGCGCGAACGCCCAAGTGCGCGCAATGCGGGATTGAAGACCTGTGTGAATTCAAAGAAAAGAATCTGGGGGCCGCTGAGCGTCGACCCGCCAGAACAACGGGCACAGCCCGGCCAGCAAAGAAAGCTGCATTAAAAAAGACCGCAAAACCGGTCAAAAAGACAATTAAAGAAGTGGCATAACGGGGCTGTGCAAATATATAGTGCAACTGCCTGATCCGCGCTGCTTGCATAACAATAAAGAAAGCCGTAGATACTCAATCCTGCTTTCTCGAGTATGCCTTGACGGCCGAATCCTTTGACCTGCATTAACTTGTAGTCAATAATCATATTTCAATTTGTCGCGCGTCATTACCCGCCTCTATCACGGTTCAGGTTAAAACGCCAACACACTCTGCCATATCGGCAATACTCGTCCCACTCTCAAGATGCCCTTAAATCATCTGTTCGGTCTACTACAATTTTTACTCTTTCCGCCGTAAGACTCTCTCGATCATTATTTTGGTATAAGCGCAAAATGATTAGCAAAAATTTCTCTGGCATCGTCGCCTTCATGAAAGTTGCCGCTCTTGGCAGCTTCAATGCCGCAGCAAAAGACTTAGGTATTTCACCACCGGCTGTAAGCCGCAGTATCCAACGGCTGGAAACCCAACTTAATGTTCGGTTACTGAATCGCAACACCCATTCTGTATCGATCACCACGGAAGGAGCCAGGTTTTTTGATCAGTGCTTGCCGAGCATTGATCATTTAGTTCGTGTGGCAGCTGACCTAAAAGACGCTGCCAGCTCAGATGCCGGTAGTTTGAGAGTCAGCGCTACGGTGGGATATGGCCGGCGGTGTATTGCGCCACTATTGAGTGAGTTTTGTGTCAAGCACCCGGACATTCAGCTTGAGTTTGAACTGAATGATCGAATGACAGATTTTTTCGAAGAAAAAATCGATATAGCAATACGAAACGGTAGATTGGAGGATTCAGGCATCATCGCTCGAAAAATTGCCCCTATGAGACTGATCGTCTGTGGATCACCCGACTATTTCGAGAAAAATGGTGCGCCAACCAGCATCGAAGATCTGGATCGCCACAAAACAATTGGATTTCGCCTTGAAGATAGTGGAAAAATTCACGATTGGGAGTTTTTCCTGAACGGCAGTTTCTATAAACATAAGATTCTCCCTCATCAGATATTCAACGATCCGGAACTGGTAGCACAGGCAGCAAGAGCAGGAAGTGGCTTGGCACAAATAGCAAACTACCAAGCAGATTCATTGATCGCACAGGGCGACCTTATCGCCGTCTTGACTCAACATATCGCAGAGGGTCGCGGTCACTATATTTGTTACTCCAGTCGCAAGCAGATGCCGCTGCGAGTAAAGTTATTCATTGATTACTTACAGTCTAAACTTGGATTTTAAGCATTTATATCTAAAGTTAATTCCGTAGTTCCTTGACGACATCTTTTGGCGCATAACAAGATATGTCAGAATTTTCGCAACTTATTCCTTCGGTCACTAAGATGCAAAATTCAAGCCAGCCCATCCATCAAGAAAACGCGTCGTCAACAAAATTTAATCTGGCCAACAGCCAACGAGAATGGTTATGGTTGATTCCATTTGCAGCGGCACTATATTATCCATGGGCACTTCAATGGGCAAATACCACGATCGCGTCAATTGGACAGATTACCCCATATGCGTTCATTCAAATCTTGACAGCGTATACGGTGCCAATTATTGGATTTGCGGTCTTGCACCATCTGGGAAAACAAGAAACCCTTACGGATCGACTTGTGCTTGCTCGGCGATTATCATATTTGGTTGTTGCGGCTCCACCGGCTTTTACCTTGGTTGGCGTATTACTATTTCTAATGAAAATCAATGGCCACGATAATGCGGTGTGGACAGGAATATGGCTAGTACTAACAATTTTATCGACCATGATGATTCATACCATGCCACGCAGACCGATCGTACTGAATGATCCTGCTATGTACAGACGGCTGCGAGTACTCCACGGCGTATTTGCAGTTTTTATACTGCTTGTTTTTCTCGCTCCGCATTTGTTTAATCACTCACTGGGCCTATTTGGCAACAACGTTCATCTTGCAATCATGGACGTGCTCCGCAAGGTGTATCGTCACCCCGCTGTGGAACCAATACTTATCGCAGCTTTCTTTATACAGATTCTAAGTGGCATTGTTCTGGTAAAACCCAAGTCAGAACGTTCCGGGGACATTTTAGATAGTCTACAAGCTGCCTCTGGTGTATATCTTGCATTCTTCATTGCTTCTCACATCAATTCCGTTTTTATTCTCGCTCGCTACTTCGGCACAGAAACTGATTACGCTTGGGCTACTGGAGAACCTGTCGGTTTATTAATGGATCCATGGAATATCCGATTACTGCCGCACTACTCTCTTGCTGTGTTTTTACTTCTTGCTCACCTTGCATGTGGATTGCGAATCGTATTAAGAAATCACAATATGACATACGCCCGTTCAAATGCAATCACTTGGTCGATTATCACAATCGGATTTGTCGTCACCCTTATCATTACTGCGGGCATGCTCGGTTTTCGGCTGATATGAAATAAAGCGAGGGGATGCCCTCTGGGAACACCAGAATATTTTTAGTTCTCCATCTGTCGCTGAGCTTTTGGACGCTTCCAACACGTAGGAAACCTTTATTGGGCGCTCGTGTATTTCTTACCCACACGAAATAACGGCCAGACACCAGATACAAGGTAAATAACAGACTGTGAAAAACATAGACCTGAAGAAGATGAAGCAGTTTTTGACTGTCGCGGAATCAAATAGTATTACAAAAGCCGCAGAAAGGCTTCGTATCGCTCAGTCAACACTACTGGCTGTCATTAAAAAACTTGAAGATGCAATCGGTGTTTCTCTTATAAATCAACAGGCCAGCTCGTTTGAATTGACACTTGCTGGTGCTGATTTTGCCAGGCACTGTCGACTCTGTCTCGAATACTCAGAACGGGCAGTTTGGAGCGCTCGTTCTACCGCAAAAGCTTGCGCTGCCACCATAAACCTGGGACTTGTTTCTTCCGCAGCGCACACTATTTTTCCCAGAGTGTTGTCCATTTTACAAAAGACCCAGCCAGACTTTAATGTCAACGTTCATGAAAGCACTTCCAAAAGTATTATTCACATGTTGCTCGAAAGACAAATAGATATGGGTTTACTGCGCGGCCCGATTGATTTGCCTTCCGAACTGGAAGTCATCAATCTAGGTCGGGATGAATTTGTGCTTATAACGAGTGAAGGCCATGCGCTGGCAGATTGCCTTCGAGTTTCTCCTGAAATGCTCTGTTCAGAAGCCTTCATCATGTACGATAAAGGCAGTGTGCTTCGACATGCCATGCGCCTGTTTTGCCAGGAGAATAACGTCAATCCGTTTATCGCTCAAGAGGTATGCCAAATTCAAACTGTGGCAGCTATGGTCGGCTGTGGACTTGGTGTATCCCTAGTCCCAAAATCAACTATTCCGCTCATCAGTGCACCTGTCAGATTCATCGACCTGGACTGTTTTTCGCACGAACACTATACCGGTATTTATATGGCCAAAAGAGAATCTCATTCCTCAGCATTATTAAATAGACTATTCTGTCTATCAGCAACTGACTTTTAATAAGATTAAAAAATTACTTAGATTTTATAAAGCTTGGGCCGCGCGCCGGCTGCCTGCGGGTGTATGACGCGCAAAAGTTGCTGAAACTTCGGACATTGCATATGACTGGGCGCAGGACAATCAGCCACATGTCGCAGCGTATCCCGGAGCGCCTTTAACCGGCGGACCTGATCTTCAATGGCATCGGCACGTTCATGCAGAACAGGGCGAGACAGGTTGGGCGATCCGTCCTGACCGAACATCCCCTTGATCTGTTCCAGAGAAAAGCCGGCTGCCTTTCCCAGAGATATCAATGCCAGTTGGGTAAGCGTCTGCTCATCGTACTGGCGTCTCAGACCATGCCGCGCGCAGGAGTGGATCAATCCGAGCTCTTCATAATAGCGTAACGTCGAAGGAGGAACGCCACTGCTTTTGGACAGCGCCGCAATATCAATCAGATTCATGGCTTGACTTAAAGTTGGCTTGAAGTTGCATAATACTTGCCACAACATCCGCAGGCAAGGAAAAAATCATGAATGTACTCCCAGGGAAACAAGCATCTACGCTCATATTGACGGCGCTGGCTGGCGCAATGCTGCTGGCATCGCTCGGCGTCAGTATTGCCACTGTGGCGCTGCCCGCCCTGATGCGGAATTTCAACGCAACGCTGCCCGCCGTGCAATGGGTCATGCTCGCCTACCTGATCACAATCACAGTCGCAATCGTACTTGCGGGCAAGCTTGGTGACCTTATCGGTCATCGGCGCGTGCTTATCGTCGGGTTGACGCTCTTTGTGCTGGCGTCAGGGCTTTGCGCGGCTGCGCCGACGCTGGATGTGCTCGTACTGGGACGGGTGGTTCAGGGTGTGGGTGGCGCTACCCTGATGGCATTGCCTATCTCGATTGTCCACGCCTTCGTGACAAGAGAGCGGATCGGCTCAGCGATGGGGCTTTTCGGTACCATGTCCGCCATCGGCACAGCCTTGGGCCCCTCGCTCGGTGGTGTGCTCATTGGCAGTATGGGCTGGCGCGCAGCGTTCATCGTGCTGACCATGCTAGGCGCCGGTCTGTTGATATTTGCAGCCAGGGTCATTCCTGCGGTTGCCGTCGACAAAAGCCTGAGGGCCGCCTCGCCAGACTGGACAGGCGCAGCCTTGTTGACGGCAACGCTCATTCTGTATGGACTGGGCACGGTCGGCGGCCAAAGCAATACGCCAATGCATTCAACCCTGCTATTGGTGTGCGCCGCCGGCACGCTTGTCCTGTTCCTTCGGGTCCAGTCGCGTGCACCCTCGCCCCTGGTACCGCTCGCACACTTGCGTGACCCGCTAACGGGCACGGCGCTGTTGATGAATCTACTCGTGTCCATTCCGATGATGGCCACCCTGGTTATCGGTCCGTTTTTCCTGTCCTTCGGGCTTGGCTTGAACGAAGCGGGAATCGGTCTGGTGATGGCAGTCGGTCCGCTGGTGGCGGCCATCTCGGGGGTCCCGGCGGGCCGACTGGCCGACCGCATTGGCGCGCAGCGCACGCGCATGGCGGGCCTGATCCAGACAACGCTAGGTCTGATTGCGCTTGCCTATTTCCCGCGGTTTCTGGGCGTTGCCGGCTATATCATGGCGTTGATACTGTTGACCCCGGGTTTTCAGCTTTTTCTGGCAGCCAACAGTGCTGTCATCATGCTGGGCGCGTCCCAGGCGCAACGTGGGCTGCTCTCGGGATTGCTGGGATTGTCACGCAACCTGGGGTTGATGACCGGGGCATCGCTCATGTCTGGCGTGTTCGCCATGGCACTTGGACCACAGGACATTACCGGCACTGCGCCAGACAGTATTGCCCAGGCATTCACAATCACATTTGTAGTTATCGCGGGAATTTGCCTGCTGGCCCTCATTCTGTCCTGGTGTGTACGCCCGGCGCAATCAAAGCAATACGAAGCATAATGCGAGTGGCCTGCCAGACGCTATCGAAGCAGGCCAATTCGGTTTCTCACTGCCCGCGCGCGGGCAACGGTGTCTTGCGATTTGGGTCAGTTCTGCCCCTGATTGCTATTGCTGTGACCCAGCCCCAGATAACTTTGCGCCACCTTGGGATCGGCGCGCAGAATCTGCGACGAGCCTTCCATCGCTACTTCGCCCATTTCCAGCACATAACCGTAGTCGCAGGCCTGCAGCGCGGCACGTGCGTTCTGCTCGACCAGCAGTATCGACACACCGGTTTCGCGCAGTCGCAAGATAATGCGAAATACTTCCTGCACCACACGCGGCGCCAACCCCAAACTGGGCTCATCGAGCATAAGCAAAGTAGGCTTTGCCATCATCGCCCGCCCTACGGCCAGCATCTGCCGCTCGCCGCCCGAGAGCGTGCCGGCGCGCTGATCGCGGCGCTCCAGCAAACGCGGAAACAACTGATAAACCTGGTCCAGCGTGTCTCGCCAGCCGGCGACACGCTGGCGATACTGACGAAACCCGCCAAGCAGCAGATTGTCCTGCACCGACATGCTGGTAAACAGCTCGCGCTTTTCCGGCACCAGGCACAGGCCTGCGGCCACGCGCTCTTCCACGGGCATCCGGCTGATGTCCTGCCCGCGATATAGAATGCGCCCGTGGGCCCGACCGGACGTCGGCAAGGCGCCCATCAGGGTATTGAGCAGTGTCGACTTGCCGGCACCATTGGCGCCAATCACCGTCACAACCTGCCCCTGGTCCATGGCCAGAGACACGTCATTGACCGCGAGTACTTTACCGTACTGCGCGTTGATATTATGTGCTTCCAGTAGTCGGCTCATGCGCGCACCTCGTTATTGACGGCCGTGTCCGCAGCAATTTCATCTGTGATAACAGCATCGTCAATCCCGCCCAGATAGGCCTGCAGGACTTTGTCGTTCTGTTGAATCTGTGCCGGCGTGCCTTCAGCAATTTTTGTGCCGAAATCCATTACCACCAAGTGGCTGGTCAGTTTCATCACAAAGTCCATATCATGCTCTACCAGCAGGATGCTCATGCCTTCGTCACGTAATCCGGACAACACGGCAGCCAGCTCCTGCTTTTCCATATAGCGCAGGCCCGCTGCCGGCTCATCCAGCAAAAGCAGTGTTGGATCAAGCGCGAGCGCCCTTGCGACTTCCACGATCCGCTGTTTACCCAGCGACAGATTGCCGGCCAACTCGAACATGCAATCGCCCAGCCCAACCCGCTCCAGTTGAATGGCCGCTTCGCGCAGCAGGGCCGCCTCGTCACGCCGATCCAGCCGCAATATGCTGCGTATGGCACCTGCCGAGCGCCGCAGATGCGCACCCAGCGCCACATTTTCCAGCACACTCATCTGCGGCAGCAATTGGGTATGCTGAAAGGTACGCGCGATCCCCAATCGGGCAATATCTGCTGCTGTCGCCGATTGCAAGGATTTGTCGCGAAAAACGATCGAACCGCGCGTCAATGGCATGACGCCAGTAATCAGATTGAAGGTCGTGCTTTTACCGGCGCCGTTGGGGCCGATCAGCCCCACAATCTGACCGGCAGTCAGACTGAAGGAGATATCGTTCACTGCCACCAGCCCACCAAACTCTTTGCGCAACTGGGCTACCTGCAGCAACGTGCGGCCTGCTGGCGGTCTTTCACTTTTAGCCAATAACGGGGCATCGGCCCACCATTGGGTTAAAACGCCACCGGCCGCTTTGCGTTCGCTGCTGCCGCCGGAAAAAAAACCGGTCACGATTGGCCATAGCCCTTCCCGCGCATGATGCAACACCAGCACTACCAGTACGCCGAAAACAATCAGTTCGAAGTTGGTAGAGGTATCGAACAGGCGCGGCGCGATGTCCTGGATCTGGTCTTTGAGCGTTAGAATGACGGCGGCGCCGAAAATGCCGCCCCAGACAGAAGACACACTGCCCACCACCATCATGAACAGATATTCAATGCCATAGTTGATGCCGAACGTGCTGGGGCTGACAGCACGCTGCTCGTGCGCGTACAACCAGCCGGCCAGACCGGCGAGCACGGCGGCATATACAAAGGCGATCACCTTATAGCGAAAAGTATGCACACCAAAAGAAGCGGCCATTTTTTCGCCGTTTTTCAAGGCACGGATGGCGCGACCGCTGCGCGAATTGAGCAAGTTGATTGCCGTCCATGCCGCCAGCAGTACGACCAACCAGATCAGATAATAAATACTCTGGGCCTGTAACAATGGATAGCCAAATAACGAAATTGGCGGAATTCCCGGGATGCCGTCATGTCGCCCCAGAAAGGGCATGTTTCCGTACAGATAATAGAAAATCAGGCATACGGCGATCGTCGCCAACGACAGGTAATGTCCCGACAGACGCAATGTAATCTGCCCCAGCACAAAAGCCAGCAGCAATGTCAGCACAATGCCCAGAACCAGCCCCAGCCAGGGAGATCCATCCATGGTGGCAGACAGCCACGCGGTGGCGTAGGCGCCGATACCGACAAACGTTGCCTGGCCAAACGAGGTCAGCCCGCCCACGCCGGTTAACACGACCAGCCCGATCACGACCAGACTGGCAATGCCGATTGCATTGAGTTGATTGATCCAGAATTCAGGCACGCCAGGCACCACTGGCAACAGGGCAAGCAACAAAATGAACAACGGTACAGACCATTTTTTCATGGCTTACTCCTCTTCGTCGTGACGAGTCGTCACAGACAGAATCAGCAATACCGGTATGATCAGCGCAAAAACAATCACTTCCTTGTACTCACTTGCCCAGAAGGTCGAAAACGATTCAATGATACCCACCAGCAGCGCGCCCGCGGCGGCGATCGGATAGCTCAGCAGCCCACCGATGATGGCCCCCACAAAGCCCTTCAAGCCAATCATAAAACCCGTCTCGTACGTAATCGAAATAAACGATACGATCATGATGCCCGAGAGCACCCCAACAATGGACGAAAGCAGAAAGGTCAGGAAACCGGACATATTGGTGCTGATGCCGACCAGTCGCGCGCCGCGCCGGTTCACTGCCGTCGCCCGCAATGCCTTGCCATACAGGGTATAGCCGAAAAACAGCCACAATGCAGCGATAATGACTGCTGTCATTGCGATCACGAACAAGCTTTGATAAGTCCAGTTCAGGCCGAACAGCTCAAGCTGGCCGTCAAAAAATGGCTGGGCAACCAGACGCCCTTCGGCACCGAAGAAAGCCAGACCCATGCCAACGAAAACAAAGTGCACGGCAATGGAAATCACAAAGAGCGCCAGCACCGAACTGTCGGCCATGGATTCGTAGGCAAGCTTGTAAAGCATGGGCCCTAGCGGGACGACCAGGAACAATGTCATCAAGGCCTTGATCCAGAGCGAAGGTGTCGTGCCCAAAATGGCCGGCACCGCAAAAAATACGATAATGGGTAACGCCAGGCAAAACAGCGCCGACCTGACCAGCGTAACCATGGGCTTGCCACGGAATACCTGCCACAGTTCACGCGCAAAGACCAGCAAACCGGCGATCACAAGCAGCCACCGGGTTCCCGGCACCTGATCGTCGGCCAGGACCGCAAAGGTGAGTGCCCCGTAGGTCACGAACTCTCCCTGCACAATCAGAATAATGCGCGTGACGGCAAACACCAGTACCAGCGATACTGCCAGTAATGCATAAATGACGCCCGTCACGAGCCCATCCTGCATCAGAATCTTTGCGATTGACCAATCCATTGTCGTCCCGTTGATTTCCTTTCGGTTTTTTGCTCAGTTCAGGTCCTGGGCAAATTCCCAGTGACCGTTCTTGACGCGTAGCAGAACCCGGGCGCGCTCGTCCAGCCCTGAATGATCTTTGGCCGACATATTAAAGACGCCGTGCACGCCGACCACATCCTTGGTGTTTTCCAGCGCATCGCGCAGCGCCTGGCGAAAGCCCTCGGTACCGGGCTTGGCGCCACCGGCCAGCGCCTTAGGAATGGCGGCCGCAACCAGCGCGCCAGCATCGCTCATATGTCCGCCGAACCCGCTGACCGAGCCCTTGCCATATTGCGCCTCATATTTCTGTGTGTAGTCCAGGCCGGTGGCGCGCATGGGGTTAGCTGGCGGCAATTGGTCTGCAACCAGGATCGGGCCAGCCGGCAAAACCAGTCCTTCGCAGGCGCTACCGCACATTTTCAGAAACTCGCTATTTCCCGCCCCGTGGGTCTGATAAATCTGACCTTTGAAGCCGCGCTGCTTGAGCTCACGCTGTGGCAGCGCAGCTGCAGTACCTGAGCCCGCAATCAGAATGGCATCGGGCTTTGCCGCCAGAAGTTTGAGTACCTGACCGGTCACACTGGTATCAGGGCGGGCATAGCTTTCCGTTGCTACGATCTCTATTTGCTTACCCTGCAGTGCATTTTTGAGCTCCTTTAGCCAGTTCTGGCCATAAGCATCAGAAAAGCCGATGAAACCGATTTTGCCGGTTCCTGCTTTTTCCATAGCTTGCACCACGGCCGTGGCCATCAACACATCGTTCTGTGGTGTCTTGAACGACCAGATGCGCGCGCCCTCCACAGGCTCGACAATGCTGGCGCTGGCGGCCAGGCTGATCATGGGGGTTTTCTTTTCGGCCGCAACATCAATCATTGCCAACGAACCGGGTGTGGCGGTAGTGCCGATAATCACATCTACATTATTCTCGCTGATCAGCTTGCGCATATTGCGCACTGCTTGCGTGGCGTCGGTCGCATCGTCAAGAATGGTATAGTTGACTTTGGTTGATCCGATCTGACGCGGCAGCAGCGCCACACTGTTGCGCTCGGCAATGCCCAGCGAGGCTGCCGGACCGGTCGCCGATACCACGACGCCCACATTAACGGTTATGTCCTCGGCAAATACCGAATGAGCGCTGGCAGCAAGCGCCACACCAAGCAGGCAGGGCAGGAACTTTTTCATGATTTGTCTCTCAAATATTATGATTTCGCTTAATTACAACTGTCTATAAGATAATCGGATGCAGCTATAGTCAGAAGCCGTGGACAATAATATGTCACACTTAAACGCGTAATCATACAGTTTTGTCCTGGTAATTCAGGAATGAGACCCCAATTTACTTTAAAATAGAATGGTTACTGTCTGCATTTTGAATACACGGCGCAAGGCATCGTAAAGCGTGCGGCCGGCAGGTTGCAGGCATGTTATTTAAGGAAAACCCGGGACGGCGGCTCATCGTTATTCTCATAGCCGCCACCGTTTTTGATGTAAAGGCTACCATTGAAAGTCATCAAGTCCGAACAGCAATGGCGTGAGCTGCTCTCTCCGGAAAGCTATCACGTCACGCGGCAGAAAGGCACAGAGCGCGCCTTCACTGGAGAGTACTGGGATCATTTCCAGCCCGGCATCTATACGTGCGTCGCCTGTGAAACGCCATTGTTCGCGTCAGATACGAAATTTGACGCCGGCTGTGGCTGGCCGAGCTATTTCGAGCCCCTTAATCCGCACAATGTCCGCGAAGAAGTAGACACCTCGCACGGCATGACGCGCACAGAAGTGCTGTGCAACGTCTGTGATGCACATCTTGGCCACGTTTTTCCCGATGGCCCTCCTCCCACCGGCCTGCGCTATTGCATCAATTCGCTGTCCCTTCGCTTTGACCCTGTAGAATGAAAAAGCTTCTGTTCGATTTTTTCCCGCTGGTCCTCTTCTTTGTCGCATTCAAGGTTGCAGACATTTACGTAGCAACATGGGTAGCCATCGCCAGCAGCGTACTGCAGATCCTGTGGCTGAAATTGCGTGGCCGCCCGATCGAAGCCACCAACTGGATGAATGTGATCATCATCGTGGTTTTTGGCGGCGCCACCATTTATTTCCATAACGACACCTTCGTCAAATGGAAGCCCACCGTGCTTTACTGGATGTTTGCCCTGATTCTGCTGGGCGCGCGTCTGCTGATGAACAAAAACGTATTGCGCAAAATGCTGGCCACGCAAATGAGCCTTCCGGATCGTATCTGGGATCGCCTGTCTGATACTTGGGCCGGCTTTTTCCTGTTTGCCGGCGCCGTCAATTTAGCAGTGGCCTTTTCCGGTTACTTTACGCAGGACCAATGGGTAACTTTCAAGGCCTTCGGCATGACCATCCTGCTGGTTATTTTTGCGATTGGCCAATCAATCTGGCTCGGACGGCATATGCAGGAAGTACCCGCCGCCCCCGGACCTGTTCCCTTGCCGGAGAAAACCAATGACTGATCTTGATCGCATTGCACTGATCCGCGAACGCCTGGCCTCGCTTGAACCGCAAGCGCTTGATATTGAAGACGAGTCCCACCTACACAAAGGGCATGCAGGCGCCAGCAATGGCGCAGGCCATTACCGCCTGAGTATCCGCTCTGCCCGCTTTAATGGATTGTCCAGGGTAGCCAGCCAGCGTCTGGTTTATGACGCGCTGGGAGATCTGATCCCTTACCCCATTCATGCACTGTCCATACAGACCCAACCGATTTCTTAACCAAAAGGAAAACTATGAAACGTTTTATTTTACTTGCTGTAACTTGCGCCATGACAGTACCGGCTTTGGCCCAAAACGTGGCCACTGTGAATGGTAAAGCCATTACCAAAGATCAGGTAGATACGGCAGTGAAAACGCTCATTGCCCGTGGCGCGACAGACAGCCCTGCGCTGCGCGAACAGATTACAGAACAGCTAATTAACAGTGCCGTCCTGTCCCAGGAAGCCGAGAAACAGGGTGTGGACAAAAACCCTGAAGTGCAGTTCGCCATCGACAATGCCCGCCAGGAAATCCTGATCGGCTCCATGATGCGTGACTGGGCCAAAACCCATCCTGTCAGCGATGAAGACGTCAAGAAAGCCTATGAAGAGTTCAAGACCCAATCGGCCGGTGAACAGGAATATCAGGTCAAGCATATCCTGGTCAAAGACGAAACTGCCGCCAATAAGCTGCTGAAAGATATCAAGGCCAAAAAGGTCAGCTTTGCCGATGCTGCCAAGAAAAACTCCATTGATCCTGGGAGTGGCAAAAACGGTGGCGATCTGGGCTGGGCCCCTGCCGAAAACTACGTACCTGAATTTGCCGAAGCTGTAAAAGCAGCAAAAAAAGGTCAGTTGCTGGACAAACCTGTTAAAAGCCAGTTCGGCTGGCACATCATCGAGCTGACCGACTCACGTCCAGTCAAGGTGCCAACGCTGGAAGAGGCCAAACCGCAAATCAGCCAGATGCTCAGTCAGCAGTCACTGCAGGAACAGATGAAAAAACTGCGTGACGAAGCCAAGATTGAGAAAACGGCTAGCGAAGGCGCTGCCGAAAAACCCGCTGCTGCTCCCGCAGTAGAGGCGCCCAAGCAGTAAGGTTTTGTAAGTCGGATTCTTTATCCGATTTACCCTATTACTGACGATTATCCCCCATCTGCCCGCTCTCAGGGCCAATGGGGGATTTTTTATTGTGGACCTGATCGGGATCCTGATGTTGACTGCCTGAAAGGCGGCATCAGTCACCGTTCGAATGTTTTCGAATGAGGCGGGCACACGCTGCCGCAGCTTGCCGCCGCAGCGCGCATCAAACGCTTTTAGCTTTTACCCGAGCAGCCGGCCAGGTAGCCGGCCCACGACGCCCTATCGAACCGATTCAGCAGGCGCGCCAGCGCATCCGGCTACGGCTCGATCTGTGTGAGCTGGGACCGATATGGCAATCGACACCGGCGATCCGGATGCCAAACAGTACTGGCATCGGTCGATCAAGGGTGCCCTATTGCCTGAGCAGGTCCAACAGGCCTTCTTCGTCAAGCACCGGCACGGACAGATCACGTGCCTTCTCCAGCTTGCTGCCAGCCTCTTCACCCGCAACCACATAGCTGGTCTTTTTTGATACGCTGCCGCTTACCTTGCCGCCGGCTTCCATGATCAACTTGCCGGCTTCATCGCGTGTCAGCGTCGGCAGCGTGCCGGTCAGGACAAAAGTCTTGCCCTGCAGAACCGTGCTTTTGACTGACTCGGGCATTTTGACGGTCACGCCCGCTGCGCGCAACGCATCGAGCACTGCAATATTATGGGGTTCAGCGAAAAATGCCCGCAGCGACTCCGCGACAACCGGCCCGACATCATTGACCTGAAGGAAAGCGGCCTCATCGGCGGCAATCAGGGCATCAAGTGAACCAAAGTAACGCGCCAAGTCCCGTGCCGTTGTTTCGCCAACATGACGGATGCCCAGCGCATACACAATGCGGGAGAGCTCTACGTGCTTGCTTTCTTCAATGGCTGCGATCAGGTTTTCTGCCGATTTGCGCCCCATGCGATCCAGTCCCATGACTTTCTCTACCGAGAGCGAATACAGATCGGCAATCGAGCGAACCCAGTCGTGGTCAACCAATTGGTCGATCAGCTTTTCACCCAGCCCTTCGATATCCAGGGCCTTACGTCCTGCTGCATGCAACAGGCTTTGCTTGCGCTGGGCGGCACAAAAAAGGCCACCGGTACAGCGAGTCGCCGCCTCGTCGGGTAGGCGTTCCACCGCAGAGCCGCAGACTGGACACTGGGTCACCATGGCAAACAGCCGAGCATCGGCCGGACGCATTTCCAGTACAGGGCGCAGCACTTCCGGGATTACGTCGCCGGCTCGGCGCACGACCACGGTATCGCCAATTCTCACATCCTTGCGTCGGATCTCGTCTTCATTGTGCAGCGTGGCATTCGTCACCGTCACGCCGCCTACAAAGACAGGTTGCAGCCTGGCCACCGGCGTGAGCGCTCCGGTGCGGCCCACCTGCACCTCGATATCCAACAGCAAGGTCGTCGCTTCCTCGGCAGCAAACTTGTGCGCCAGCGCAAACCTGGGCGCGCGCGAAACAAAGCCCAGTTCCGTCTGTGCCTTCAGCGAGTTGACCTTGTACACCACCCCATCAATATCAAAGGGTAAATTTGTCCGCGACTGGCCAATTTCTTCATAAAAAGCAAGCAGCGCGTCGGGGCCAGTCACGCTCTTTCGATATTTGCCTACGGACAAACCCAGGGAGGACAACCAGTCAAGCATGCCGGAATGAGTATCGGGCAAAGGGGCGGTGAGCCCATCCAGCTGACCCCAGCCATAGGCGAAAAATCGCAGCGGCCGCTTGGCTGTGAGCCGCGGATCCAGCTGGCGCAAGCTGCCTGCCGCCGCATTGCGAGGATTGACAAATGTCTTGTCCCCTGCTGCGGCCTGGTGCTTATTGAGTTTTTCAAAGTCGCTGCTGTTCATGAGTACTTCGCCGCGCACTTCCAGCACCGCTGGAAAGCCGGGCGAGAGCGTCAGCGGGACCGAGCGCAAGGTGCGGATATTGGCAGTCACGTCCTCGCCGGACAAGCCATCGCCACGTGTCGCGGCTCGCACCAGGCGACCGTTCTCGTAACGGATGCTGATGGCCAGCCCGTCCATTTTGACTTCGCAGTTATATTCCACTTTTTCTGCCGGGCCGAGCAGGCCCGCAGCACGCAAGGCGTCACAAACCCGCTTGTCGAAGGCCATCACTTCTTCACTGCTGAATGCATTGCCCAACGACAGCATGGGCACGGCATGACGGACACTTTCAAAAAAAGGCAACGGTGCGCTGCCCACGCGCTGCGACGGAGAATCTGCATTGACCCATGCAGGGTGCTCGGCCTCGATGGCCAGCAACCGCTGCATCAGACCGTCAAATTCCGTATCGCTGATCGTTGGCGCATCCAGAACGTGATACGCGTGATTGTGTGCATTGATTTGTGCACGCAAGCGCTCCAGTTCGGCCTGCAACTGTTGTTCTTTGCCCTGCGCCATGACACATGCCTTTAGGAGAAGACCCGCAAGGCGCGTGGCGAGCCGGCTTGCAGGCCCTGCTGCTCCAGCTCTTGGTATATACCGCGAATCTGCTCGTCAATAGCGTGCTCGGACCCTTCCATCACCGGGCGTCCAGAATCATCGATCAACTGGCCGTCAAGAGACAGCGCCAGATCACGGGCTACGGCCATCATGCGGGCAAAGGGCGTGTCGTCCGGCGGACTGCAGGGAACGTCCAGCAGCAGGTCCACGCGATTGACGCCAGCGTTTGCAGGGTCATCGGCATGTTCACCCGCCAGCAACAAGACAAAGCGTGGCAGACCGTCATGGTTCATCCAGGCCAGACCATTGCGATATTCCGTAAAGCCCTTGGCGCGGGCAACGTCGATCACACTGCGAACAGGATGCGGCTGCGCCAGTTGCACAGTCAGACCCACTTGCGTGTCCAGATTGGCGCATACCTGATCCAGTTTCACGGCGCGGCGCAGCAAGCCGGGCACATCGGGGCTTTCGACGCTGGCATCAAATTCATGGGCAATTTCATCGGCCTTGGCCCAGGCCTGCGACCACTCTATTTCGCCCAGTGCTCCGGCGCGGTTAGCCAACAGGACGGCCATTTGCAACGATACGTAATTCTCGTCAGCACGCAAATCAGCGCGATGCAGCCCGTCGTCGGTCTCGGCAAAAAAGCGCAATGGCTTGGAACCAGCGTACAGGGCGCTTCGGGTATAACGGTGCAGGTCGGCGCCACCGACGGGAGCGGCAAAATGCAACTCAATAACGCCTTCGGTCATTTCATCAACGGCTTCTTGGTCGTGCTGCCCGTCCATATCACGAGCGGGCACTGCTGCGCCCATAGGCGCAGCGGCGGGCGCTGGGGAAGCAGCCTCATCAAGGTCGCTGGCAAAGACCGGATCCTGCCGGTCGGCCGGCGCTTTTTGGACTGGCGTAACCGGTTTGCGATCCTTGAGCAGAACGTCATTCTCGTGTTCGTCGCCCATGCTGAACTGTTCGTGCATTTGCCTGCGCACTCGTTGGTCCTGCCACCAATTGAACAGCAGCACCAGCAGAATCAGCACGATTCCGATCGCAATTAAAGCCAGTTGCAAATTACTCATTGTGTGATTGACCCTTTTGTTTACGCTTCGCCAACAAGCTGGACGGCGGACTCGATATCCACAGCAACAATTCGGGAAACCCCTTGTTCTTGCATCGTAACACCGATTAACTGCTTCGCCATCTGCATGGCTATTTTATTGTGAGAAATAAATAAAAACTGCGTCTGTTCGCTCATGCTGCCAACCAGGTTGGCATACCTTTCGGTGTTGGCATCGTCCAGCGGCGCATCCACCTCGTCCAGCAGACAGAATGGCGCCGGATTCAGCTTGAACAACGCGAATACCAGCGCAGTGGCCGTCAGTGCCTTTTCACCGCCTGACAGCAGATGAATCGTGCTGTTGCGTTTACCCGGCGGCTGCGCCATCACCTGCACGCCAGCATCCAGAATTTCTTCGCCGGTCATGGACAGGCGTGCCTCGCCGCCACCGAACAGCTTCGGAAACAACTCGCCAAAATGCGTATTGACCTGATTGAACGTTTCCTGCAACAAATCGCGCGTTTCCCGGTCGATGCGACGAATCGCGTCTTCCAGCGTATCGATGGCCTCGGTCAGATCCGCGTGTTGCGCATCCAGAAACCCCTTGCGCTCACGCGACTCGGTGAGTTCGTCCAGCGCGGCCAGGTTGACCGACCCCAGCGCTTCGATCTGTCGGGATATTTTCTGCACTTCGGCATGCAGCCAAGTCACTTTGGACCAATCCTCGGGCAAATCGTTCAAATCAGCTTTGAGCGCTGTGCGATCGACCTCGTGTTCGTCCAGCTGTTCGGAAAACTGCTCCACGGCCAGCCGGGCTGCCTGTTCATCTAACTGCAGCTGCATAATATGGGCGCGACGCGGCTCCAGCGACTGCTCGGTACGCATGCGCGTTTCGTCGGCACCGCGCAGCGTGGCAGCCAGATTGTCCAGTTCAAGACGGGCGGCTGCCAATGCTTCCTCGCGGATCACGCGGGTTTCCAGCGCGTCTTGCAGCCCCGCCTGTGTTGCGGACTCATCGAAATCAAACAGCTCGGTTTCCAGGTTTTCCAGTTCGTTGCGGGCCTGATTAATCTGATTGCCGGCCAGGTCCCTGTTACGGGTCAAGTCGGCAATCCGCGACGTCAGACCACGCTGGGTAAAGCCCGCTTCCTGTACATTACGCTCCAGCTCGCGAATTTGCTGGCGCGCAGCTTCGGCCGTTTCGGCCAGCGTCTCGCCAGCCATTTCCGCCTCAGCATAGGTTTCCTGCAACGTGGCCAGCTCATTGTCCAATGTTTCAAAACTGGCTTCGGACTCTTCCTTCTGGGCCAGCAACTCTTCCTGCTGTATGCGGATATCGGCCAGATCTTCGTTAATGCGTGCGTTGCGCTCTTCGCTTTGTTGCATCTGCCCGTGTAGCCTGGAATGCTCCATCTGCAGATCGTGCACCCGGCGGGTCAGCTCTGACAGGCGCTGGCGCGCCGGTGTCATCGATTGCGACAGCGCAGTCCAGGCCGCTTCGCTGCGGGCCAGCTGCGTAACGGCCTGATCGGCAATCAACTGGCGCGCCTTGATTTCGCGCTTAAGATTGTCAATCTCCTGCTGGCGGGCCAGCATGCCCGACTGCTCGGAATCGGCCGCATAAAAACACAGGCCATGTGCATCGGTCATGTGCCCTTCGCGCACCACCAATTGCACACCGACCGGCAACGATTGCCGCTGTCCCAGCGCTTCAGTCAGCGATGAAGCAGTGTAGACGCCTTGCAGCCAACGTCCCAGCAAGCTTTTGAGATCAGGATCGCTGCACCGCAACAACGACAGCAGCGGCGTATGGCCCGGCAGCGCAGCCGGCAGCGCCTCGGCTGTCGGTTTCTGGTAAAACGCAAGCCGCGACGGTGGCGGATCATCCGTGAAGGCACGCGCCATATCCAGGTCGCGCAATGGCAGCGCGGTCAGCCGTTCACGCAATACGGATTCGAGTGCCGCTTCCCAGCCCGGTTCAATATGTATTTGTTGCCAAAGCCGGCCAAAACCAGCCAGATCATGCTTTTGCAGCCAGGGTTCGAGCGCCCCCTTCTTCTGCACATCTTCCTGCAGGGCGCTAAGCGCGTTCAGCCGGGCTTCAAGCCTGGCCACATCCTGCGTTTCCTTTTGCGAATTGTTTTGTGCATTGCGGCGTGCCTCATCCAACTGCGGCAACCGCTCTTCCATGTCCTGCAGGGTTGCCTGCACTTCTTCCAGCTGGGCTTCGGCCGCGTTGCGATCACCGGTCAGTTGCTCAAGACGTCCTGCATCAGGGCTCTGGATCTCGCCCAGCTCGCGCTCCAGGCGTTCACGGCGTTGCTCCAACTGCTGCAACTGGCGGTCGGCGTCACGCTGCGCCTGGGCCGTGAGCGCTAGCTTCTGTTCAACGCGAGCCAGCTCGGATCGCATAGTCTCGCGGGTTGCCGACGCACTGCGTACTTTTTCTTCCACATCAGGCATCTGGGCCTGACGCGATTCCAGTTCATCCTGGACCATGGCCGCGCGCTCGGCAGCAGCGGCCAGTTCTTCTTCAAGCTCGGCAATCTGTTCCGTGCAATGCGTCAGTTGATCCTGCCACTCCTGCATTTGGGTGTTGAGCGTCGTCTTGCGCGCCTGCAGACGGTTACGTGCATCCACCACATGGCGGATTTCGGTCTCTAGACGGCTGACTGTGGTATTGGCCTCGTACATGGCGGCCTGGGCTGCGTGCACGGCGTCGCTGGCCTGATAATGCGCCTGCCGGCGTTTTTCCACCTCACTTTCTGAAGCGCGCAATTCAGCGAGCGAGGCCTCCAGTTCAGTCTGCGCCTTTTCGATCTCCAGGGCTTTTTTCTCCTGATCGGCGCGGGCATTCTCTTCCCGGATCAGCCAAAGCACGTGTTGCTTTTTTTCGCCATCGTGCTGCAGGTCACGATACTTGCGTGCCACTTCGGCCTGCGCTTCCAGGCGGCTGAGCTGTGACTCAAGCTCGCGCATGATGTCTTCGACACGAGTCAGGTTCTCACGGGTATCGCCCAGACGGTTTTCGGTTTCCCGGCGACGCTCCTTATACCTGGACACGCCGGCGGCCTCTTCCAGATACACACGCAGTTCTTCGGGTTTGGCCTCGATCAGGCGATTGATCATGCCCTGGCCAATGATGGCGTATCCACGCGCGCCCAGACCGGTGCCCAGGAAAATATCGTGGATATCCTTGCGGCGGACCTGCTGGTTGTTGACGTAATAGCTGCTGGTGCCATCGCGGGTCAGAACCCGCCTGACGGCGATTTCTCCGTATGTGCTCCACTGACCAACGGCACGACCGTCGCTGTTGTCAAAGACCAGTTCAACTGACGCCCGTGCAGCCGGCTTTCTGTGTCCCGAGCCGTTGAAGATAACGTCCTGCATGGATTCGCCGCGCAGTTCAGAGGCGCGTGTTTCACCCATCACCCAGCGTACGGCGTCGATAATATTGGATTTGCCACAGCCATTGGGACCGACCACGCCCACCATCTGGCTGGGCACCGGGATGACCGTAGGATCAACAAAAGACTTGAATCCAGCTAGTTTGAGTTGGGTAAGGCGCACGTAAGGAACAATACAAAGTAAAAAAAATGCCCTGAGGCGGTGCCGATACAGAACCGGCCCGACAGTCAGGCTCCAGCCCTGTATGATAACCCAGGCGATCCGATTTGATAGTAAACAAAAGTCATAATAGCAATATTTGCGCAGGGCGCAAATCACCCCCTCCGGATTCCGGTGCAGCACTGATTTCTGAACGCCAGCGCAAGCCGTGCCGCGTTCTGGCGCAACGTCGCGATGGATCACTCCCGCATGCTCAGCCAACACCGGTCTGCTACGGCCCCCGACAACAAATATTTCAGCCTGCTACATGGCCTGGCAAATCAATCCGGTCGGCAGATATTTACGTCAGGCCATCGTCCCGCACAGGTTTGGATCTAATTCGCTATCGGTTGGGGGCAATGAGTAACGAAGCGCCACTGAACCTGATATTATGTTGCGATTGAGCACAACGGAAAACACCGGCACCTGTCTGGTCTTTCTGCCAGCATCATTTCATGACCACGACATATGGTTACTTTATCGTCTGGTGCTTGCACCGGATTCGGATACGCGATAACAAGTTAAAACGGGATATTCAGTTTGAAAAAAGGTTTCTTTCTCGTCATGTTGGCACAGGCGCTCTCGTCCCTGGCCGACAATGCGCTTTTTATCGCTGCCATCGCCCTTATCGCTGAACTTTCCGGACCCGACTGGATGACGCCCGCCATGAAATGGTTTTTTGCGTTCGCCTATGTCATTCTGGCTGCGTTCGTTGGCGCCATCGCCGATTCTTTTCCAAAGGGTCGTGTCATGTTTGTCACCAATGCAATTAAAATTTCCGGCTGCCTGCTGATGTTCGGCTTTGCCATGATGGCCCCGTCCGACAAGAGCCTGCACGCCTACATCGTCTGTTTTTCCTATGCCCTGGTGGGTATCGGCGCGGCTGCCTATTCGCCAGCCAAATACGGCATCGTCACCGAGCTGCTGCCCCCGCGGGATCTGGTCAAGGGTAACAGCTGGATCGAAGGGCTCACTGTACTTTCGATTATTTTCGGGGTCGTTCTGGGAGGCAAGCTGATCGAGCCACCCCTGTCCGATTTCCTGCTGGCCCTGCCCTGGATGTCGGTCCTGGCAAAAACGCCGGCCGAGGCGGCCATTGTCGTCATTGGCGGAATTTATATTCTGGCCGCTATCTGTAATTTGCTGATCCCCAATACGCACTTCGTGTATCCGAAACAAGAATCCAATCCAGTGAAGCTGCTCAGCGTGTTTGCCAGTTATGTGCGCATCCTGTGGCGGGACAAGGTCGGACAAATTTCACTGGCGGTCACCACCCTGTTTTGGGGCGCGGGCGCCACTCTGCAGCTGATCGTGCTGCAATGGGGGCGTGACCACCTGCAACTGAGCATCGCCCAATCGGCCAATCTGATGGGTGTAGCGGCCATCGGCACCATTGTCGGTTCGGTTCTGGCCGGTCGGGTCCCGCTGACGCGCGCATTGCATGTACTGCCTATCGGCGTTGTCATGGGCTTTTCCGTCATGTTGATGACCATTGTCAAAGATACCTGGGCGGTGTACTTCACCCTGATCCTGGTAGGCGGGCTCTCCGGCTTTTTCGTGGTGCCGCTCAACGCGCTGCTGCAGCACCGCGGACATGTTCTTTTATCGGCCGGCCATTCCATTGCCGTACAGAATTTCAACGAACAATTGAACATTCTGTTCATGGTGGCGGCGTACTGGTTCATGCTGGAAATGAACCTGCACATCAATACCATCATTATTATCTTTGGCGTCATTGTCGCCGTGCTCATGGCGCTGGTGATTGCCTGGTGCTATCGCAACCAGCGGCGCTATCCGGCGATCTTTGCAGAAATTGGTGAAGAAGGCCATGGTCGGGCCCAGACCGGGCATTAGCATCCGGGCATTTGCGGGCCAGTAGGTCCGTGGCGCTGGCATCCCGGGTCGCATCCCCTACCCACGGTTGGTTTGCCGCACTGGCCCGGTTTTATCTCAAAGCGCTTGAATACACACCGCTTATTCCATATCGCCTTATACCAGTTTGGCCGATCACGGTCAGATATTGCGCAGACATGCGCGCCATGCGTTCAGGCTGCCGATGCAGCCAGACGGCGGCATCAAATCCGGCTGCGGGGCGGGCACAACCCCCACCGCTATCTGCCGGATATCCGACGTCTTATGCTGCAGTCTGCTGCAATAGCTGTCGCAGGCGTTTAAGATCGACCCACGCCAGCGGTTTGGCGGCCTGATTGGCCATCAGATGATTCGGATGAAAGGTGACCAAGACCGGAATCGCCCTGCCCTGTACGGTGATCTGCAGGTCATGCATTTGACGCAGTTCGCCTACCGATTCAGTAGTGCCAAGCACAGACTGGGCAGCATTGCCGAACAACAGGACACATGATGGCTGCACCATGGCGATTTGCTGTTGCAGATAATCGGCGCAGGCCGCAATCTCATGCGGCTCGGCTGGCCGGCTCACCATTGGCCGGCACTTGACCACATCAGTAATAAACGTCGCTTCACGGGAGATGCCGATCGCGGCGAGCATATTGTCCAGCAACTGGCCCGCCTGTCCACTGAGGGGTTCACCGCTGATTTCATCCTGCGCGCCTGGCGCCTGGTCAATAATCATCAAGCGCGCTGTCGCGGTGCCGGTGCCTGGTACCGGCTGACGGGCATGCTCCGACAGACCGCAACGCGTGCACTGCCGGATAGTCGCAGCCAATACCGGCCACTCGATCCGGGCATCTGCCGGCGCCAATGGATCCACCGAACGACTACCTTGGGGCTCAGGAACAGCGGTCCCGGACGCGCTGTCAGCACCACCGGTAAACTCGCTCATTGCCCCACGGGCGCCGTCTTCTTTCACACGACGCGTATCGGCGGCGGCACGCCCTGCCGGCCGACGTTGCCGCTGCATTTGTTCGCGCAGCTTTGCCAATGCCTGGCGTGCAGGCGAAGCATCGTTCTGGACTGCCGATGCTGCACCCGGCACCGTTTCTTGTGCGGCTGCCAATGGCGTGCCTGGCTCTCTTGTGGTCGCTGAGACTGGCGCCGCAGGCCGCTGATCCGAATACGTCTGGGCAGGTTCTGCTGTCGATGCAGCGCCTGCCGCCGGGGTGTGTTTGGTATGTGCTACAGCGTGGGGTTCGGCCACTGCGGATACGGTCAGCGCACGCCCCCATAGACGATCAATCCCGCTCTCCTGCAACCAAAGCAACTGGAGAGGGTTGACCGTGACATTGGCCGGATGCGCCACGGGCTGGGCGCCGGCAGAAACTGAAGAAGATTCCATAGCCATCAGGATACCACGGCTTTCTGCAGGACCCAGGCATCTTCGCTATGACCTCGCCCGTCCGGATAGTAGCCCTTGCGCACGCCGATCTGCTCATAACCCCAGCGGTGATAGAATGCGATCGCCCCCGCATTGGACGGACGCACTTCCAGTACCTGGCTCTCCAGCTGTTGCAACAGCAGGCGCTCTTCACTCCAGGCAAGCAAACCGGCGCCAATCCCCTTGCTCTGCCAGTCGGGCGCAACGCCAATGAGCAGCAGATGCGCCACGTCGGGCGCCATCAATTGCAAGGAAAACCCCACTATCTCGTCACCATGGCACACCACCCAGGCCTCGTAACCCGCTTTTAGCGCATCAAAAAAGTTACCCTCGGTCCAGGGATGAGACTGTACACGGCGTTCGATTTCCACGACCGCATCAATATCCTGCTGCGTCATGCGCCGGATCGTATGCGCCTGCTGCAATGCCCTGATCACCCGACTGCGCGCTTGGCTTTCGGGCGATACTGCCGCTTCGCCGCCTGGCGTGATCTGCTCAGCCGATAGCGGAACAGCACGCGGATTACCCCCTTGACCCTGCCCCCTTTCCTTGATAGTAAATGCAACTTTGTCGCGCACATACAGCGGCGCCGCCTGATCGGCCGCGATAAATCGACCTGCGAGCCAGGCGCGCAGACCAATACGGGCCATGATCGCAGCACGCGGTTCAGCATCCGGTATCAGCTTGATGCCGGTCAAATGGGCCAGTCCTGAACATACATGTACGCCAGAGCCAACCAATATAACAGGAGGCTGTCCGTCCATGTCGCGCTCGCGCTCTGCCAGCGGCCCATTCACGACCGGCGCGGCTTCATTTGTACCGCCAGCAACACTGACCCCACTTAACCAGAGCGGAACCTGTTCTGCAGCAATCAGGCACGGCGCTTGCACCTGAACAAGTTCGCCATCGCCGGTTTCCCTGAAACAGGCCAGAAAGACCTCTTGCATACGGGCATCCAGCAGGCTGACAATCATCGTTGAAGGCGCGACCGGCCTTACGGCCTCGGCAACGGCTAGCAGCGATGATACCGGAAACACCGGGATGTCCAGCCCCAAACCCAGGCCTTGCGCCATGCCTGCTGCAATACGCAGGCCGGTAAACCCGCCAGGTCCCTGTCCGAAAACGATGCCGCTGATATCTATCCGGTCAAGCCCTGCCGAATTGAGCAGGTGATCAAGCATCGGCAATAATTGTTCGGCATGGCCGTTAGCCTGATTGCTGACCTGCTCGGTGGTCTGAGACTGACCGCCCTCGAACCGCAGCAGTGCCGCTGACGAACAGGTGGCCGAGCTTTCCAGGGAGATCAGATTGACATTCATAAACTGCGCTTATTCAAAAAAAGGTGTTAACAGCCGCGAACCCCAAGGCCAGCGGCCGATTGCCCCGCGAACGAGCGGCGATGGGTGACCAACGTTCGGGCAAATGATCCCGCAATTATAAACAGGAAGCCGGTTTTGCCCGGGACGATTTGCGCTAAAATGAACAGTAGTACCTATTTGCACGTTCCGCCCGTTTTTTGTTATAAGCACAAAACCATCGGCATAACGTTTTTGCTTGCATTTTGCAGCGAAATGTGTCTATTTGTATCGCACCATCAACACAAATCCGGAGAAATATTTTTAGTGTAACTGATGGTGAAAATTCAGCCATGTGCGACAGCAGAAACTGTAACATGTGCTCAAATAGCCCTGTCACTTCTCTCGGAAGCTCTTAACCAATTAGTATGAATACACCACAAACTGCCTCGTCAACACCTCCACGCAAAATTCTGGTAGTCGATGATGACCCACGCCTTCGCGACCTGCTGCGCCGTTATCTGACTGAACAGGGATTCAATGTGTTCGTAGCCGAAGACGGGAAGGAAATGACCAAGCTCTGGCAGCGCGAACATTTCGACCTGCTGGTATTGGATCTGATGCTGCCAGGGGAAGATGGTCTGTCCATCTGTCGCCGGCTTCGCGGCGCCAATGATAATACCCCTATCATCATGCTGACTGCCAAGGCCGAAGAAATCGACCGTATTCTAGGCCTGGAGATGGGTGCCGACGATTATCTGTCCAAACCGTTCAATCCTCGTGAACTGCTCGCGCGGGTTAATGCCATTTTGCGCCGCCGCGGTTCCGAAGAACACCCCGGCGCACCCAGCCAGGAAAACGAATCGATTGCTTTCGGGCCCTACACCCTGAATCTGTCCACGCGCACGCTGTCCCGCGGCGAAGAAGTTGTTGCCATCACCACGGGTGAATTCTCGGTGCTCAAAGTATTTGCCCGCCACCCCAAGGTGCCGCTGTCACGCGACAAACTGATGGAGCTGGCCCGTGGCCGCGAATATGAAGCTTTCGATCGTAGTCTTGACGTCCAGATTTCCCGCCTGCGCAAGCTGATAGAGCCGAATCCGGCCAAACCGGTGTTTATTCAAACCGTTTGGGGATTGGGTTACGTCTTCGTTCCGGACGGCGGTAACTAAAAGACGGCGCCGCCATGGCCGCTGCTCCGGTTCAGTTTCCTCAACTGCAGAATTTCGCATCAAAAATCCGGCTGAGCTTGTTCAGCCGGTCTTTTTTCCTGCTGGCAGCATTGCTGGCCGTCAGTCTGACGTGCTGGCTGATCGTATTTTTCAACATGCAGGAAGAGCCGCGCGCCGCGCAAATGGCCGAGCGCGGTATTACGGCACTCAAAATCACCCGCAAGTCGCTTGCCTACGTCCCGCCCAATGATCGCAATGCACTGGTTATCGATCTGGCCACCACCGGGGATATCCAGGTCTTTCCCCGACAATTGGACGATGTATTGCAGCCGTTGCCAGATACCACGTTCTGGCGCATTTTCGCAGATAAGATCCAGCGCTCCGATACCCAGACGGAGACCAAGATCGCGTCCAGCATGAATGGCGAGCCAGGCATCTGGATCAGTTTCAATGTAGGCGACGAACTGTACTGGCTGCTGCTCAAATCTTCCACAGATAATCTGCCGCAAATGCGCGAATGGATCGGCTGGGGCGTGATCGCCCTGCTGCTAGCGCTGATCGGCGCTGCGATCAGCGTCCGGTTTGTCAATACGCCATTATCACGGTTGGCCAAGGCCGCCCAGCAGGTAGCGCGGGGCGAAAACCCAGCCCCCTTGCCGGACGACCAGGGACCACTGGAGATCCGTGAGCTCAATAATGCCTTTAACCGCATGGCGCGCGATATTCGCCAGACCGAAGCCGACCGGGAATTGATGCTGGCCGGCATTTCTCATGATCTGCGCACTCCTCTGGCGCGCATGCGCCTGGAGATCGAACTGAGCAATGTCAGTGATGAAACCCGCAGCGCCATCGATGAAGACCTTGGACAGATTGATCACAGTATCGGCCAGTTGATGGAGTATGCCCGTCCGGCCGGGGTGCTCCCGGACAAAGCCGTCAATGTATCTTCCATTTTGCGAGACATCACCGACAGGGAAAAAGCGCATACGGAATCGCTGGGTGGCACGCTGCACACTATGATCCAGCCGAATCTGTACGCCCGGATCGGGGAACTCAATCTGAAGCGAATTGTCAGTAATCTGATTGAAAACAGTCGCCGCTACGGTCGCTCCGTCGCTGACGGCCAATCACACATCCTGGTGCGGACCCGCGAGAAAGGTGGCATGATCGAAATCGATGTCTGCGACAATGGAGCGGGCATCAATGCAAAGGATACCGAGAGGCTGCTGCGTCCCTTTTCCCGGGGCGAAGCCGCACGCACTGGCGTATCGGGCGCCGGCCTGGGCCTGTCTATTGTCGAACGACTGCTGCAGCACGTGGGTGGCACCTTGAAACTGCTGCCGAACCAGCCAACCGGACTGATCGGACACATAGAAATCCCTAAAGCTCGAGATAGAAATTATCAATTAGACAGCTAGTATTGATAGTGTAAAATAACATTAAAACTTATATTGGGAAGTGGGCGTCGGCCATCGTGGCAAACCGCTCGCTCCCTTGCCATGCCTTGCGGCGCGGCCAATAAGCAGGCCCGGTACCACCGGGCGGTTGTTCAACTTCTTATGAGGAACAGTTATGAAAACAGTTGGTGAAAAGCTCGAATCGTTCAAAGTCGTCGGTGTCAAACCTGGTTTCAACAACCATGAAGAAAACGGCGTTTCTGCATTCGAAGACATCACAGAATCTTCTTTCCCCGGAAAATGGAAAGTGATCTACTTCTATCCAAAAGATTTCACATTCGTGTGTCCTACCGAGATCGTTGGCTTTAACAACCTGGCCAAAGACTTCGAAGACCGTGACGCTGTACTGATGGGCGGCTCTGTCGACAACGAATTCTGCAAACTGGCATGGCGCCGTGAGCACCCTGATCTGAACAAATTGGGTCACTACTCATTTGCCGACTCTACCGGTTCGCTGATCGATCAGCTGGGTGTGCGTGAACGCAATGAGGGCGTTGCCCTGCGCGCCACATTCATTGTTGACCCGGACAACGTCATCCAGCACGTTTCAGTCAATAACCTGAACGTGGGACGCAATCCAGAAGAAGTTCTGCGAATTCTGGACGGCTTGCAAACAGATGAACTGTGCCCATGCAACCGCGTTGCCGGTGGCGATACACTGTAATTTGCATCAAACCCGGTTCGCCGGGTTTTTCCTCCTCTTTTTAATAGGAAAAAACTATGCAATTTTTAACTACGATAAAAAATGAAATTCCCGATTGGGCCAAAGATATCCGCCTGAATCTGGATGGCACCATTGCCCGCTCCTCCCTGAAACCGGCCGATGCGGTTGGTGTGGCCCTGGCAGCCGCCTATGCTGCGAAGAATCCGTTTCTGATCGAACAGTTCAAGTCTGGTTTGTCGCCAGAAGATGTCAATGGTGTTCTGACCGCTGCGGCCCTGATGGGAATGAACAACATCTGGTATCCCTATGTCGAAATGACTGACGACAGTCAACTCAAAACCCTGCCACCGCTATTGCGCATGAATGCCTATTCCTCGCATGGGGGCATTGAGCATGAACGCTTTGAACTGTTTGCCCTGGCGGCCTCGATTGTCGGCAAATGCCACTTTTGCGTTAAATCGCATTTTGACAATCTGAAAAAAGCGGGCTTCACGATTGAGCAGTTGCGCGATGCCGGACGTATCGCCGCTGTAGTCAACGCCGCCGCGCTGGCCCTGACAGCCGAAGGCAAATAAATCAGTCTGCCTCTCAAATAATGTCATACCGTGACCCTATGTCGCGGCATTTTTTTGTTTGGTGAGCACGCCTCAGCCAGCGCTTCGTGCGTGCTGCCGTCCGCTGGGCATCTTATTGTCTGGCCAGCAGGGCGATAGCCGTGGCCGCAATGCCCTCTTTGCGCCCTAGATACCCCAAGTGCTCGTTCGTTTTACCCTTGACATTCACACAGGCGGGGTCCAGCGCCAGATCAGCGGCAATATTGCTTACCATGGCCGGCGCATAGGGCATGATTTTCGGCGCCTGGGCATGAATGGTGGCGTCCACGTTCACGACCTGCCAGCCGGCTTCGCAGACACGACGGTACGCCTCGCGCAGCAATACTCGGCTGTCACTGCCTTTGAATGCCGGATCGGTATCAGGGAACAAACGGCCGATATCGCCCAGCGCTGCCGCACCCAGGATAGCATCGGTAATCGCATGCAACAGCGCATCGGCGTCCGAGTGTCCCAGCAGACCATGGGTGTGGGCAATGGTAACGCCCCCCAATATCAGGGGCCGCCCCTCCTGTAACGCATGGACATCAAACCCCTGCCCAACCCGCAAGCCAATTGTCATACAGCACTCTCCATATCATTGCGTCAACATCATTTCTTTAACTTCATTTGGCATCCATGCCGCGTAGCAGATCAACCGTTCAACCGTACTTTATCCTGTCGCCTGCCCCGACGCCGCTCCAGCGAATGCCAACCACCGTTGCACCATGGCAAAATCTGCAGGCCAGGTCACTTTCATATTTTCTGCCGAACCACGCACCAGCAGGGGATGGATGCCCGCCGCTTCCATGGCCGAGGCTTCGTCGGTAATATCCAGCCCTTGGTCGATCGCAGCATTCAGCGCGTCCAGCAGGGCACGTGCAGGAAAAAGCTGCGGCGTCTGCGCCAGCCACAAGCCTTCACGCGGAATGGTCTGCGCCACACACACCTGCTGTTGTTCATCCACGGTTGCGCGTTTGACGGTATCGGGCACAGGCACTGCCAGCAACCCGCCCTTGTTTTGACTCAGGCAGGTATCAATCAATGCCGTGAGCGTATCGGCCCGTAACCCCGGCCTTGCCGCATCGTGCACCAGCGCCCAGCCATCGCGATCGTCACCATCCAGAACAGCCTGCAGCGTGCTGCTTACGGTGTGCGCCCGCGTAGCGCCGGCAGTGCGATGAACGTAGACATTGCTGCCCAGGTTCAGTGTATCAATCCAGGTGTCCTCAGCCGTGACCCCGATATGGACAGTAGCAACCCGGGCGTCTGCGCGCAGGGCATCGGCGGCCAGTTGCAACATCGCCACGCCGTTGATCGTGCAATACTGCTTGGGGATCTGCCGGCCGGCAGTCAGGGCCCGACTGCCCACGCCGCCTGCGGGAATAATCGCAAAGATGTTGTCAGTCATAGAGGTCGCCGCCATTGAAGCGGCAATTGCATCATTCAAGAGATCAGATAATATCACGCCGCCCCGCTGCCAAGCCAAATTGCAGCGGGCGATGCGGTGGCTCGCGCAGCGCCGGTCAGCTTCTGTCAGCGCAGGCCGGGGCAAGCAGCAGCAGGCCATTGCCCCGCCCGCCGCGAACTGCAGTCCTGGCGGGCGGCGACACCCCGGTATCTGATAAAATGAGCAGATTCGATTCCCTGCTTCCGCCTCTGTGTCAAACACTGCCCTCACCCCGCTCCTTTCCACGCTTAAACCCGGTCAACGCTATAGCTACCCACGCCCGCCGGGTTCGGGTGACGCCTGGCTGTCGGCCGAACTTGCCCGGGCCGCCGGCAGGCCGCTTGTGCTGCTCTGCGCCGATCCCCTGCAGGCACAAAGGCTGCATGACGAAATTGTGCTGTTTGACCCAAAGCTGCGGGTACGCCAGTTTCCAGACTGGGAGACACTACCCTACGATGGCTTTTCGCCACACCAGGATCTGATTTCAGAAAGGCTTAAAACGCTGTCGGCCCTCATGCAAGGCAAAGTCGACGTTCTGGCGGTGCCGGTCACAACAGCCCTGTATCGCCTGGCGCCCACTGCATTTTTGGCAGCCTATTCCTTTTCATTCAAAAAGGGTGACAAACTCGACGAATCCGCCCTGCGTGACCAGTTGATGCTGGCCAATTATGCACACGTCTCGCAGGTAGCCGCTCCCGGAGAATTCTGTATCCGGGGTGGGCTGATCGATTTGTTTCCCATGGGTTCAGTGCTGCCCTACCGCATTGACCTGTTTGACGACGAAATCGAATCCATTCGCAGTTTTGACATGGACACGCAGCGCAGCCTGTACCCGGTCAATGAAGTGGAACTGCTGCCCGGCCGCGAGTTTCCCATGGACGAAACCGCCCGCAATCATTTTCGCTCGCGCTTTCGCGACCTGTTCGAAGGCGATCCGTCCCGCGCCATGCCCTACAAAGACATGGGCAACGGCATTGCCTTTGCCGGTATCGAGTATTATCTACCGCTGTTCTTTGACGATACTGCAACGCTGTTTGACTATCTGCGCCCCGAAACCATCACGGTCACCGTCGGCACGATCGAAGAGGCCATCCGGCAATTTCACGACGACACGCAAAGTCGCTACCGGTTCCTCAAAAGCGATCGCGAACGGCCCGTGCTGGCGCCCGAGCTCCTGTTTTTGTCTGAAGAACAGTTTTTCGTCCATCTGAAATCCTTCGCCCGACTGCACCTGGACGAAAGTTCCCCCAATGCACAATTTGCGCCGGCCCCCGATATTGCCGTGCTCAGACGCAGCGATGATCCTTTTGCACGCCTGCGCGCCTGGCTCAAGAGCGGCCAACAGCGGTTGCTGCTCTGTGCCGATTCAGCCGGCCGCCGTGAAACGCTGTTGCAACTGCTGCGCGAACAACAGCTGGAGCCCAGTGCAGCCTTTGACAACGTCCAGGATTTTGTCGCCTCCGATATTGATTTTGGCATTGCCATTGCGCCGCTGAACACCGGTTTTATCATTCGCGACCGACAGCTGTGCCTGGTCACCGAAAACGACCTGTATCCCGGTTCCGCATCGGTCGCCCAGCGCCGTCGCAAGAAACAGGAACGCAGCAGCAACGTTGACGCCATGGTGCGCGACCTGTCCGAGTTGCGGGAGGGCGATCCGGTCGTTCATATGCAATACGGTATCGGGCGCTACCATGGCCTGGTCACGATGGATCTGGGCGAAGGCGATATCGAACTATTGCATCTGCAATACTCAGGCAATAGCACGCTATACGTTCCGGTCTCGCAACTGCACGTGATCTCCCGCTATAGTGGCGCCGATCCTGAGCATGCGCCGCTGCATCAATTAGGATCCGGCCAATGGGACCGGGCCCGCAAGAAGGCTGCCAAGCAAATCCGCGATGCAGCCGCCGAGCTGCTGGCCCTGTATGCACTGCGCGCAGCGCGTGAAGGCTTTTCTTTCAAGCTGCCCTTTTCCGACTACCAGACCTTTGTCGAAGGCTTTGGATTTGAGGAAACTGTCGACCAGCAGGCCGCCATTGATGCTGTCATTGGCGACATGACCTCCGGCAAACCGATGGATCGCCTGGTATGCGGCGATGTGGGTTTCGGCAAGACCGAAGTCGCCCTGCGCGCGGCCTTTCTGTGCGTCGCCAATGGCAAGCAGGTCGCACTGCTGTGCCCCACCACGCTGCTGGCCGAGCAACATGCTCAGACCTTCGCCGACCGGTTTGCCGACTGGCCGGTGCGCGTGGCAGAACTGTCGCGCTTTCGCAGCACCAAGGAAGTTAAGGCGTCGCTGGACGGGCTGCAGGACGGTACGGTTGACATTGTCATCGGCACGCATAAACTGCTGGGCAAGGAAGTCAAATTCAAGCGGCTGGGGCTGGTCATCATTGACGAAGAACATCGCTTCGGCGTGCGACAGAAAGAGGCGCTCAAGGCGTTGCGCGCCGAAGTGGACATTCTCACGCTGACCGCAACGCCGATTCCGCGCACACTGGGCATGTCCCTTGAAGGCATACGTGACTTTTCCGTAATTGCCACTGCGCCGCAAAAGCGCCTGGCCATCAAAACGTTCGTACGCCGCGAAGACAATGGCACCATCCGTGAAGCCGCCCTGCGTGAACTGAAACGCGGCGGCCAGGTTTACTTCCTGCACAACGAAGTGGAAACCATTCAGAACCGCCGTGCGCGCCTGGAAGAGCTCCTGCCCGAAGCGCGCATTGCCGTGGCCCATGGCCAGATGCCCGAACGTGAACTCGAAGAAATCATGAAGGGCTTTTATCAGCAGCGCTTTAATATTCTGCTGTGCACCACCATTATTGAAACGGGTATTGATGTCCCCAGCGCCAATACCATCATTATTCATCGAGCAGATCGGCTGGGCCTGGCGCAGCTGCATCAGCTGCGCGGGCGCGTCGGCCGCTCGCACCATCAGGCCTATGCCTATATGCTCACGCCGGGCGAAGACGCCATCACCAGCAATGCCAAAAAGCGGCTGGAGGCCATTCAGTCCCTGGAAGAACTGGGTTCGGGCTTCTTTCTGTCCATGCACGATCTGGAAATCCGGGGCACGGGCGAAGTATTGGGCGACTCGCAATCGGGCAATATCAACGAAATCGGCTTTACGATGTACAGCGATCTGCTTAACGAAGCCGTGCGTGCGCTCAAGGCCGGCGAAGAGCCGGATCTGGAGACCCCGTTCAATTCCGTCTGCGAAGTCAAACTGCATACGTCTGCCCTGCTGCCGGCCGATTACTGTACCGACATCCATGCCCGCCTGTCCCTGTATAAGCAGCTGGCCCACGCCAAGACCGAAGATGACTTGCTGGCCATCCAGGAAGAGCTCACCGACCGCTTTGGAAAAATGCCAGACCCGGCGCGCATGTTGATCGCAACGCACCGTCTGCGCATCCTGGCTGAAGCGCTGGGCATCATCAAGGTCGATATCAGCGATGAACAGGCGCTGCTTGTCTTTGGCCCCAAGACCTGCGCCGACCCACTTAAAATGATTGAGCTGGTGCAAAAACAAAAGCACATCCGTTTTTCGGGGGCCGATAAATTACGTATTGAACTGAACAATATGCCCGACATCAGTCGCCGCATCGATACCATTCGCCTGCTGCTCAAGACGCTGGCGGCCTGACTCTTTTTTATCCGGATTTTCCTTAACATGCATCTCGTACTCCAAGCCCCCGGCATTCGCCATGATCTGATCGAACA
Source organism: Advenella sp. FME57 (assembly GCF_014897675.1). Taxonomy (GTDB): domain Bacteria; phylum Pseudomonadota; class Gammaproteobacteria; order Burkholderiales; family Burkholderiaceae_B; genus Advenella. Next base: position 619,413 of record NZ_JABUXU010000001.1, read on the forward strand.
GGCCGCTGCGCTGGCCAGCGCCAACCGCATTACACCACTGAATGCCTGCGCCATGCGCCTGGAAGACGTTGATGAAACGGCATTGCCCCAGTTGCAGGAGTGGGCCAAAACCCGCCATGTCGATCTGGCCGCACTGCAGACCATCCGCCCCCTGGATGAGATAAAAGTGTTGGCCATGGATATGGACTCGACCCTGATCAATATTGAATGCATTGACGAAATTGCCGACATGGTAGGCAAAAAAGCAGAGGTATCGGCCATCACAGAGGCAGCCATGCGCGGCGAAATCAAGGACTTCAGTGAAAGCCTGCGCCGGCGCGTTGCCCTTCTTAAGGGCGTAGCCGAAGCTGATCTGCAGCGCGTTTACGATGAACGCCTGCAACTGAATACGGGCGCCGAAAAACTGATTCGCACCATGCAGGCGGCCGGTGTCCACGTCATGGTCGTCTCTGGCGGTTTTACCTTCTTTACGGAAAAACTGCAAGCCCGCCTGGGCCTCGCTAGTGCCCACGCCAACGTTCTGCAAGTGGAAAATGGCAAATTAACCGGACAGGTCGTGGGCGATATCGTCGACGGTGACCGCAAGGCCGCATACCTCAAGTCACTGGCGGCGTCGCTCAATGCCACGCCGGCCCAGTGCATTGCCATGGGCGATGGCTCAAACGATCTGAACATGTTGTCCCATGCTGCCTATTCTGTGGCCTATCGCGCCAAACCTGTATTGCAGGAAGCAGCCGCATTTCAGATCAATTACGCGGGTCTGGATGCCGTGCTGAACTGGTTTGACAGCAAGGACGCTGTGCAGGCAGCACAACGCCGCTGATATGGGGTCGTTGGTATCGAGGTACTGATATTGAGGTTGATATCATGTCGCTGACATGAGGGCGTTGAGATCACGTCGCAGATATCACCTCACTGCCGGCCGGGCATCGATCGGAGCGCGGACGGGGGCCTGGTCGGAATCGGGCGCGCCTGCGCCGCGTTGCTTGCGTTACTTACACTGTTAGCGTCATTGGCGCTGTTGGCGTTGTTGGCGTTGTTGGCGTTGTTGGCGTTGTTAGCGCCACCAAGGCTAATCGCTTTGGCAACACGCTGATCAACCCTCGCTGCACGCCATACAGCCGCCAGGCACGCGCCTTTTGGCCACCGGCACCGCTGCGTGTAGTACACCATGCACGCTTTAATCGGCCGGCACTTGCCCGGTGAATGCAGCAAATTGCGCAGCGAACGCCCGCTTGAAAGCAGGTCGCGCCTCGCCTCGCGCCACATAGGCGGACAGGTTCGGGTATTCGGCCAACAGGGTCGATTCCTTCAAAATGCGCAGCACCGTTATCACCAGCAGGTCACTGACACTGAACTGGTCTTCAATCCAATCAGCCTGTCCAAGCCGGCGACTGAATTGTTCCAGCCGGGCCCGCACCCGCTCCTGCAGAATATGCTGGCGTTGCTCATACCAGCTTTGGTCGGACTCCAGGACAGTGGCCATGGTCCATTCCCAGATCGGTGGTTCGATGGAGTTGAGCGCGGCAAACATCCAGGCAATACCACGCGCCCGAGCATTGGGATCTTCCGGCAGCAGTTGCGCATGCTGCTGGGCAATATGCAGCACGATTGCGCCTGACTCAAACAGAACCAGGTCGCCTTCTTCATAACTGGGTATCTGTCCGAAAGGATGCTGCGCATAATACCCGGGCTCTTTCAAGTCTGCAAACGACAGGTAACGTACAGAATAAGGTTGCCCGGCTTCTTCAAGCGCCCAGCGCACACGCATATCACGCGCCAGCCCCCTGCCGCCATCGGGAGAGTGCGCAAAGGCAGTGATGGTGGGAGTCATTGCACTACGGCGGCAAGGCGGCGCCTGCGCCCTGGCCTTGCGTATTGGACGACGATAGCGTGTGCCACGATCATTGCTCCTCCCGGTTCAATAGTACACTTCAGTTTGTGCTTCAGCCGCACCCCGCCTGCACGGCTGCATTTCAGTTTGAACTTCAGCGTGTCACGATGCGAAACAGATTAACAATCGATCCGTAGCGCGTCAAGACCATGACTTCAGCCACTCTTGCTGCGCGCTTGCCCATTGCCGCCCTGGCCGTTTCACCGACGCAGGCGAGCACAGCCGCGACAGTCTGCAGTCTGACAAAGCAACGCTGACCCGGCAGCCAGCACCGCAAAAGGCGACATATACAGGCCAACCTGACCGAAACCACAACCTATGCCTAAACCAACCACGCAAACCGACCAGCGCCAATGTGCAATATGCACTGTATGCGCTTGAGTCCAGATCAGTTAAAATCATTGAAATCAACGGTGAAGCGCTGCCAGAACGACCCCATTAACCAATACCGGGCCACAGGGGCAGCAGTCCATCTGTCCGGCCGCAGGTCAGCGCAAGGACTGTTAAATACCCGACACACAAGCCCTTTGTCGCCAACGCCGTCAAGCCGTGGCCAACGCACTCCCGCTGAGAGGGAACCGGATCCATGAAAGTCAAACGTATTGTCGCCAATATCCAAAGTCCCAATGTCGCTGCCGCCAAAGCGTTTTATCAGGACGTCCTGGGCCTGGACCTGCTGATGGACCATGGCTGGTTGGCCACTTACGGTTCGGGCCAGACCATGCAAACACAACTGAGTATCGCCAGTGAAGGCGGATCAGGGGCCCCGGTACCCGATCTATCCATTGAAGTTGACGATCTGGATGAGGCCCTGCAACGTTGCGAGGCGGCAGCCATTACACCCGAATACGGGCCGGTGACCGAGCCCTGGGGGGTGCGCCGCTTTTACGTGCGCGATCCCTTTGACCGCCTGGTCAATATTCTTGTTCATCTCTGAATGACGCAAGCAGGTATAAAATAACCCTGAAATAACCTTGCCCATGACGGGATCGCATACTGCCCGACAGACGACAACCCAATGCCAGGGACACATCATGCAGTTGAATCAGGCCATTGTTGAGCATCTCAAACGCTTCTCACCCTTTCAGAACATGCAGGGGCACGTACTGGAAGCACTGGCGTGCCGACTGACCATCAATTACTTCGCCAAGGGCGAGACCATTATCCCGGCCAACGCGCCACCACCTGAAACCTTCTATATCGTCAAACAGGGTATTGTCCAGACCGAACAGCTGGCCAGTTCAGCCCGTCAGTATCGCAATACGTTCGAATTGCACGAAGGCGAATGCTTCCCCCTGGGCGCGATCCTGGCCAGTCGATCCCCTGGCAGTCAGTTTGTCGCGGCGACCGATACCTTTGTCTATGAACTGAGCCTTGCAGGCTTTGCCCAACTGCGCGCAGAATCGCCCGTTTTCCGGGATTATTGCGAACAGCGCACCGCCCTGCTTCTTGAATACTCCAAACAGATTATCCAGGCGCAATACAGCCGCAGCAGCGCTGAACACCCGGCGCTGACCATGCCCCTGCAGCAACTGATCCGAAGAGAACCTGTGACCTGTTCGTCCAGCCTGCCTCTGCACGACGTCTTGCAACACATGAAGGAACAGCAGGTGGGTTCCATCATCGCGGTAGACGACAATAAGCAGGCCGTCGGCATTTTCACGTTGCAGGACCTGCTTACCCGGGTGGCGCTGCCGCAGGCCGATCTGGATGCACCCTTTGCCAGCTATATGACGGCTGCGCCTGTTTCGCTGCCGCCGGACGCACCTGCCTCCGAAGCCGCGCTCATCATGGCCAAGCGCGGATTCAGGCATATCGTGGTTGCCGATGCCGACACTGGCAGGCTACGCGGGATGGTATCGGAAAAGGACCTGTTCTCGCTGCAGCGAATCAGCCTGCGGCAAATCAATCTGCGCCTGCAGGCAGCCCAATCGGTTCAAGATGTAGCCGCCTGCTGCGAAGATATCCGCAAGCTGGGCGACAATATGATGGCTCAGGGTATCGCCGTAGAGCAGATTACGCAGATTATTTCGGCCTTGAACGATCTGACGCTAAGCCAGCTTTCCCGCTTGATGCGCGAACGGCACCCGCAGGTGCAGACCCTGGATTATTGCTGGCTGTCGCTGGGCTCCGAAGGTCGCATGGAGCAGATGCTCTATACCGATCAGGACAACGGCATTCTCTTTAGCGCCAACGATGCGCAGCAAGCCCAAGCGGCGCGTCCTATCCTGCTGGCGTTTGCAAAAGAGGTCAATCAGGCGCTGGATACCTGCGGCTTTCCCTTGTGCAAAGGCAATATCATGGCGTCGAACCCGCAATGGTGCCTGAGCACCGAAGAATGGCGAGCCCGCTTCAGCGCCTGGATCAGCAGCCCCGATCCTCAGGCAATCATGCATTCGACCATCTTCTTTGATTTTCGTGCGCTTGATGGCAATGAGCAACTGGCCACGTCACTGCGCCAATGGTTGAATCAGACGCTAACACAACACCCGCTGTTCCTGCGCTTTCTGACCCAGACTGCGCTGTCACGCAAACCACCACTGGGTCTGTTCCGTGATTTCGTGACCAGCCAGGATAACACCGTGGATCTGAAGACTCAGGCGGCTGTGCTCTTTGTTGACGCCGCACGCATACTGGCGCTGCAGACGGGCAGCAGCCACACCAATACGGTGCTGCGCCTCAAAGAAGCAGGACCGAAAACCGGACTGCGACAGGAACAGGCCGACGCCTACGCCGAAGCATTCCTGTACATCCAGTTATTACGAATGCAATTACATCATCAGGCAGCCGCAAAAAATCAGCCCTACACCAACCAGATCGATCCTGGCACGCTGAATGCCCTGGATAATCGGATCCTGCGTGAAGCCTTCCGGCTGGCCAAGTCCCTGCAAAGCATGCTGGCGGTCAAATATGCACTATAAGACGCTGCCACAGCCATCAGGGACGTACCGATTAGCCGTCAAGAGGCAACAGACATGAGTTTGCGGGGTTTTTTCCATTCGCGCAATTCACATCCACGTCCTGCCTCGCTGCAAGCGCGCTTCGAGGCGTGGTGCGCGCTGCCGCAACCCGTTGGTGCCCAGGCGGTTCACGACAGCAGAATCGTTGTGCTGGACGTGGAAACCAGTGGCCTGAATCTAAAAAAAGATACCTTGATCGCGATTGGCGCGGTTGCCATCGAGCGCGGGCGCATCATGCTGGACGATGCCTTCGATATTGTTCTGCGGCAAGAGCAGATCAGCAGCAAAAGCAATATTCTGATCCATGGCATTGCCGGTGGCAAACAACGCAACGGCATTGAGCCGGCCGAGGCCCTCATGCAGTTTCTTGAATACATCGGCTCCGATCCCCTGTTGGCCTTCCACGTCGCCTTTGACCAGACCATGCTCGAAAAAAGCCTGAAAATGTGGCTACAAACCGATCTTAAAAAAAGACAATGGATAGACCTGGCCTATCTGGCCCCTGCCCTGTTGCGCGAGCAAGCCTTGAATCACAGAACGCTGGACGACTGGATGCGCCTGTTCCAGATACACAACCATCGGCGTCACAACGCAGTGGCCGATGCATTGGCTACCGCCGAGCTGTTTCTGTGCATCAACAAGAAATGCGAGCAACAGGGCTGGCGCACGCTCAACACCCTGGGCGCCGCAGAACGGCAGTACCGACAAATACTCGGGCAGTAGACAGGCGAAGGACCGCTTGATCGCCGCTTACGCTTCCGTGCATTGCTATGCAGTGCGGTGTAGTACGGTGGAATAAAGTGTGGCAGTATAGCGGTGTGGCGCTGTGATGCACCGCAGGGCGACGTCACAGAAAACATACAAGCAACGCCAAATGCCTACACGTAGATATAGGCATCGCATCGCCAGGGACATAAACGCAGGCCTATACATCGCATTGCCGGTATCCATAAAAAAATCCCGGCCAGTGCGCGCACTGCCAGGATCCGGTCTGCTAGCCAGCTTGCCTTCAGGCCGTTTTATGTCGCCCGGGATGCTTCATCAGATGGCGCCAGACAAAGCCCGGGTAAGCCAGCACCACGTACAGACACGCCGCAATGGCGTAGAACTCCCAGTTTTTTACTGAAGGGTTCGCGTAGTTGGCCTCGATGGCAAAGCCGATGGCGCCCACAACAAAATAGCCAACCAGTACTTCCAGCAGGCGCGTACTGACATGCTTGACCGGCACGTGTGGCGTGACCACGGTGCCGGGCACATAGAGCGACAGACCCAGCAGTAGCACACCGGCAAGCATATAGGGCAGATTTCCAGCCTGTGTGCCAAGCAGCCAGCAACCGGCGCCAAGCGCCGCATAAGATAGCAAAGCTCGCAGCGGATAGAACCAGAATGGCTTTTGCCCCTCACCCGCTTGCGACCATAGCGTAAAGACAAAGGCTCTTTCGGTCAGAAACGGTGCGATGGCAAACACAAAAGCCAGCGCTATGAAAATCCAGATCGACTCAGCAGGATACATAAAGGATCAGTCCGTCAGAATTTAAGTGAAGCGTCAATGACCTGCACGCACAGGGTCATCAGGCCGCCCGGCAAGATACCCAGCACAATGATCAGCAGACCATTGACGGACATCACGCCGCTGCGGAATGACCAGGCCGTATCAGGCGCCGGTACGCCTTGCACCGGTTCGTCAAAGTACACCACTTTGACAACGCGAAGATAATAGAACGCACCGATCAGCGAGCACAGGACTGCATAGATCGCCAACCACACATGTCCGGCGGACACCACTGCCTGCAAGACGACCAGCTTAGCGTGAAAGCCTACCAGTGGCGGAATACCTGCCAGCGAGAACATCAGCAACAACATGCCGAAGGCCATGAGCGGACTGCGCTGATTCAGGCCCTTGAGATCGTCGATGTTTTCGCATTCAAAACCCTGACGGCTCATCAACAGCACCAAACCGAAACTGGCCAGAGTGGTCAGCACATAAGTCACGATATAAAAGAGCGACGAAGCATAGGCACCACTCATGACCGTGCCGTTGGCGGCAACGCCCGAGAGCAGTCCCAGCAGCACAAAGCCGACGTGCGATATGGTGGAATAAGCCAGCATCCGCTTGAAGTTGGTCTGCATGATCGCCGTCAAATTACCAATGGCCAGCGACAGTACCGCCAGAATGATCAGCATGGGCTGCCAGCTTAAGGCAACACCATTGAGCCCCTCGATCAGCAGACGCAGCGTGATGGCCAGCGCGGCCAGCTTCGGTGCGGCGCCGATAGTCAGCGTAATAGCTGTGGGCGCCCCTTGATATACGTCGGGAATCCACATATGAAATGGCACGGCACCCAGTTTGAATGCCAGACCGGCAACGATAAAGACCGTACCCAGAACCAGGGTCATTTCACCCGCCTGTCCACTGCGGATGACCTGCATTACCCCGGCCAGATCCACGTGACCGGTCGCACCGTACACCATTGAAATACCGTAAAGCATGAAGCCTGAAGCCAATGCACCCAGCACAAAGTACTTCATGGCCGACTCAGTGGCAACCAATGAATCACGGCGCAGCGCAACCATCGTGTACAGAGCCAGAGACATCAGCTCCAGACCCAGATAAATAGTCAGCATGCTGCTGGCGGAAATCATCACCATCTGCCCCAACAGCGCGCAAAGCGTCAGCGGATACAGCTCTCCCGACTTGGACATGTCACGATCCACCACATACTGGCGGCTGTAGATCAGCGTGACCAGCACCGCCAGATATGACGCAATCTTCAGAAAGTGCGCCAGCGGATCGGCAACATACATGCCATAAAAGGTCGTGCCGCCAATACCGCTATTCCACTGCATCAGCGACACCACTGTCAGAATGATCAGCGCACACAGAGAGAAAACATAGGTGGTTTTGCGACTGACTTCATGACTGAGTGCATCGTAAACCAGAATGCCCATGGCCATAATCGCCAGAATGATTTCAGGCGCCGCAAGTGCAAAATTAAATTGATTTTCCATGATGACTCAGTCTTACAATTTAGAAACGGCGACGTGATCCAGCAATTGCTGGACGGACACGTGCATCACATCGGTAAACAGTTTCGGATAGATACCCATTACCAGCACGAAGATCGCCAGGATCGCCAGCAGTGCATATTCGCGGCAATTGACGTCTTTCATCTGCTTTACTGCTTCATTGGTAATATCGCCATAGGCAACGCGCTTGACCATCCACAACGAGTACGATGCACCCAGGATAAGTGCGGTTGCCGTCAACAGGCCGATCCAGAAGTTATGCTCGACTGCGCCCAGAATTACATAGAACTCACCAACGAATCCGCTGGTCGCAGGCAGACCGCTATTGGCCATCGAAAACAACACAAAGAATGTCACAAACTTGGGCATTGTGTTGATCACACCACCGTAGTCAGCAATGCGACGCGTATGCAGGCGATCATACAGTATGCCGATACACAGGAACATGGCGCCCGAAACAAAACCGTGCGAAATCATCTGAATAATCGCGCCTTCCATCCCTGCCGTATTGAACAGGAAAAAGCCCAGTGTGACAAAACCCATGTGGGCGACCGATGAATACGCCACCAGTTTTTTCATGTCGTCCTGAACGATCGCCACCAAGCCGATATAGATCACAGCAACCAGTGACAGCGCAATCATCAGGCCGGCCATGCTGTGCGATGCGTCCGGAGCAATGGGCAGAGAAAAACGCAAGAAGCCGTATGCGCCCAGCTTGAGCATAATCGCGGCCAGCACGATAGAACCACCGGTAGGCGCTTCCACGTGGGCATCCGGCAGCCAGGTATGCACCGGCCACATGGGCACCTTGACGGCAAAGGCTGCCAGCAATGCAAAGAAGATCAGCATTTGCGGTGTGTAGCCCAGCTTGGCCTGCTGCCAGACCAGAATGTCGAATGACCCGGTCTGCGTATACAGATAAATGAAAGCGACCAGCGTCAGCAATGAGCCAAGCAGCGTATACAGAAAGAACTTGAACGCTGCATAAACACGGTTCGGGCCGCCCCAAACGCCGATGATAATATACATCGGAATCAGTGTGGCTTCGAAGAATATATAGAACAACAGGCCGTCCAGCGCAGCAAACACCCCTACCATCAGGCCAGACAGAATCAGGAACGCGGCCATGTACTGGGCAACACGCTTGGTAATCACTTCCCAGCCAGCCAGTACGACAATCACGGTGATAAAGGACGTGAGCAGCACAAGCCACATTGAAATACCGTCCACGCCCAGATGATAGGTCGCAGAGAAGGCATCGATCCAGGGCGTTTTTTCGACAAACTGCATTTGCGCCGTCGAGCCGTCAAAACCGAAATACACCGGCAAGGTGACCAGAAAGCTGATCACGGAGCCAAAAAGTGCCAGCTTGCGTGTGAAATCGGCGCGTTCATCGCTGCCCATGATCAGAACCAGAATACCGGCAACGATCGGCACAAAAATTGCCAGGGACAGCCAGGGTAAGGTAGAAGTCATTTCGCCCATCTTAAAGTACCAGCACAAATATTGAAATGAAGGCAATTACGCCAACGATCATGGCAAATGCATAATGGTAAATATAACCAGACTGCAGATGACGGCTAAGGGCAGCCACCAGCCCGACCAGACGCGTACTGCCCGAGACCAGTCCGCCATCGATCACACCCTTGTCGCCGACGTTCCAGAACAACGTGCCCAGACCGCGGGCACCACGCGCAAAGATGTTTTCGTTGACCCAGTCTACATAGTATTTGTTTTCCAGGATCCGGTTGATGCCCGACAGCGAGCGATACACGCGTGCGGGCAGCGCCGGATTGACCAGATAGCAGTACCACGCAACTACCAGTCCGGCGATCATCAGCCAGAACGGCACCGTGACGAAAGCATGCAGGCCATATGCGACCCAGCCGTGGAATTCATGCGCCAGTTCCTGCATGGCCGGATGCACTTCGGAAACCGCAATTACGCCCTTGAAGAAATCGCCGAACAGCAGCGGATCAATCACCCAGGCGCCAATCACAATGGACGGGATCGCCAGCAATACCAGAGGCAGTGTCACAACCCATGGAGACTCGTGTGGCGTGCCGCCGTGGTGGTGGTCATCATGGCCTTGTGTATCATCTGCGGCATGATGTGCATGACCATCTGTATTGAATCGCGGCTTGCCGTGAAACACCAGGAAGTACACGCGGAAAGAGTACAGTGACGTTACGAATACGCCAATCAGCGTTGCCCAGTAGGCAAATCCGCTACCCCATACCGTTGCTGCACCGGCAGCCTCGATGATATGTTCTTTGGAGTAGAAACCGGCAAAAAATGGCGTACCGACCAATGACAAGGTACCGATCAGGAAGGTGATCCAGGTAATCGGCATGTACTTGCGCAAGCCACCCATATTACGGATGTCCTGATCATGGTGCATGCCGATAATCACGGAACCGGCGCCAAGGAACAGCAGCGCCTTGAAGAAAGCGTGTGTCATCAGATGGAAAATGGCAATCGGATAAGCCGATGCACCCAGCGCCACCGTCATATAACCCAGCTGAGACAGGGTCGAATAGGCAACCACACGTTTGATGTCGTTCTGGATGATCCCCAGAATACCCAGGAACAGCGCACCGATACTGCCGATCACAATCACAAATGAAAGCGCTGTGGGAGATAATTCGAACAGGGGCGAGAAACGCGCGACCATGAAGATACCAGCAGTCACCATCGTTGCCGCGTGAATCAGGGCAGAGATGGGTGTCGGGCCTTCCATGGAGTCGGGCAGCCAGGCATGCAGCGGCACCTGGGCCGATTTACCCATGGCACCGATAAACAGGCAGATACATGCAACGGTGATCAGATGCCAGTCGGTACCCGGAAATGCGGTAGCTGCCAGTTTGTCAGACTGGGCAAAAACATCGGTGTAGTTCAGTGAGCCGGTATAGGCAAACAGCAGCGCAATGCCCAACACAAAGCCGAAATCGCCCACGCGGTTGATCAGGAACGCCTTCATGTTGGCGAAAATCGCCGTAGGCCGCGTGTACCAGAAACCAATCAGCAGATAAGAGACCAGACCCACCGCTTCCCAGCCAAAGAACAGCTGCAGCATGTTGTTGGCCATCACCAGCATCAGCATGGAGAAGGTGAACAGCGAAATATACGAGAAGAAGCGCTGATAGCCCGGATCATCGGACATATAGCCGATGGTATAGATGTGAACCATCAGCGATACGGAAGTGACCACGACCATCATGAGCGCAGTCAGCGCATCAACCAGGAAGCCCACCTCTGCGACGCGGGTACCAATCAGGCTCCACGTATAGACCGTATCGTTATAGTAAGCGCCATTAAAGCCGACCTGATACAACACGTAGGCCGAACCAAAGAACGACACAGCCACCAGGACGATCGTGATCATGTGGGAGGCGCGGCGGCTGACCGAGCGACCGACAAAGCCGGTCCCGAAAAAACCGGTAAGGATGGCGCCCAGCAAGGGAGCCAGCGCAATGACCAGAAGCAGTGAAGATGATAAGGAGTTGTTCATTCCGGATCCTTACCCTTTCAAACGACCGATGTCGTCCACATTGATTGAATTGATTTTACGGAACAGCATCACAAGAATCGCCAGACCGATAGCCGCCTCGGCAGCAGCCACCGTAAGGATGAAAAACACGAATACCTGTCCTGCTGTATCGGGCATGCCATCGGCACCCGGCATCCAGCTGGAGAAAGCAACGAAATTGATATTGACGGCCAGCAACATAAGCTCGATCGACATCAATAGACTGATCAGATTGCGACGGTTCAGAAAAATACCAAAGACGCCCATGGCAAACATAATTGCGCCAAGGATTAAATAATGAGCGAGTGATATGGTCATTTGCCTTCCCCTGCTGGTTTCACATCCTGTGCTTCTGTTGTCGGCACTTCACTCTGCGATGGAATATTGACCATTTTCAGGCGATCGGACGCCTTTACGCGCAACTGCTGATCGGAAGTCACGTACTTGCGATTACGGCGCTCGCGCAAGGTAAGTGCAATCGCGGCGATCATGCCCACCAGCAGCGTCATTGCACCAATCTGGATCGCGTAGGAATACTGGGAATACAAGGCGATACCCAATTGGCGGGTGTTGTCGTAATCAGCCGGCATGGAGATGGACGGACCGGAACCCAGATACATATTGCCCAGTACAAAGGCAATTTCCAGGACCATGACGCCACCGACAACAAGTCCCAGCGGCAGATAGGTTTTGAAGCCGGAACGCAAATTGGCTGGCGTAATGTCGATCATCATGACGACAAACAGGAACAGCACCATCACGGCGCCAACATAAACCAGAACCAGCAGCAGTGCCAGAAATTCTGCGCCCAGCAGCATCCAAAGCATGGACGCAGTAAAAAACGTCAAAATCAGGTGCAGCACCGCCGTTACCGGGCTGGTCGCAGTAATGACCCGCGCACCTGCAATGATCAGGATAACGGCCAGAATATAAAAGAGAACAGTTGTAAACATGGTTATCTTCTCATTTGCCTTTATCGATACCGGGCATCAGCTTCGCGGCGCGCAGCGATCTCGGATTCATACTTGTCCCCTACGGCGAGCAGCATATCCTTGGTGAAGTACAGGTCGCCCCGCTTCTCACCGTGGTACTCGTGGATATGTGTTTCGACGATAGAATCGACCGGGCAGCTTTCTTCGCAAAAGCCGCAGAAAATGCACTTGGTCAGATCAACGTCATAGCGCGTGGTGCGACGGGTACCGTCATCACGTTCTTCCGACTCAATGGTGATCGCCAGGGCCGGACACACCGCTTCGCACAACTTACAGGCAATGCAACGCTCTTCCCCATTGGGATAGCGGCGCAGCGCATGCAAGCCACGGAAACGTGGCGAAGCCGGCGTCTTCTCGTGAGGGTACTGCAACGTAATCTTGCGTTTGAAGAAGTACTTGCCCGTCAGACTCATGCCTTTCAGCAATTCAGTCAATAACAGGCTGCCAAAAAAATCCTTAATTGCACTCATGTCTCTGTCAGCCTATTTCCAGATATTAAAGGGCGTCTGCATCCAGATCGCAACCACCAGCAGCCAGACCCCTGTGAGCGGAATGAATACCTTCCAGCCCAGACGCATGATTTGGTCATAACGGTAGCGGGGGAAGGAAGCGCGGAACCAGATAAACAACGACACTACGAAAAACGCTTTCAAGCCCAGCCACAACCAGCCTGGGACCCAGGTAAAGGGTACGATATCCAGCGGCGCAGACCAGCCGCCCAGAAACATCACCGCAGCGATGGCAGACAGCAGAATCATGTTGGCGTATTCAGCCAGAAAGAACAGCGCGAAACCCATGCCGGAATATTCCACCATGTGACCGGCCACGATCTCGGACTCGCCTTCGACCACATCGAACGGATGCCGATTGGTTTCCGCTACCGCAGAAATGACATAAATGACGAACAACGGAAACAGTGGCAGCCAGTTCCACGACATAAAGTTCACGCCATGCGAAGCAAACCAGCCTCGCAACTGCCCTTCGACAATGCCATTCATGTTCAACGTGCCGGATACCAGCAAAACCGTTACCAGCACAAAGCCCATGGCCAGTTCATAGGACACCATCTGCGCCGAGGCGCGCATGGCTCCAAGAAACGCGTACTTGGAATTGGATGCCCAGCCAGCGATGATTACGCCATAGACGCCAACGGATGTGATCGCCATGACATAAAGCAGGCCCGCATTGATATTGGCCAGCACCACTTCCGGACCGAAAGGGACCACCGCCCAAGCTGCCAGCGCGGGAATAAGAATAAGTACCGGTGCGATGAAATACAGCACCTTGTTCGCCTCTGCTGGCACGATGACCTCTTTGGTCAGCAGCTTGAGCACATCGGCAAACGGTTGCAACATACCACCAGGGCCCACGCGATTGGGACCACGACGCACGTGCATATAGCCAATCATGCGACGTTCCCACAAGGTCAGGAATGCCACGCAAAGAATGATGGGCAGTGCAATGACCACGATCATGATCAGCGTCCAGATTACAAGCCACGCCACCGGGCCGACCAGATCTGTTCCCCAGACATTCACTGCCTTGACGCCGTCGGTAAACCAGGACCAGATATCCATCACAGTTTCTCCACGATTACGTTACCGAAAGCACTGCCAAGTGCGGCAGTTTGTGCAAAGCCCTGGGCAATGCGAACTGTATTGTCTGCCAGGTGGTCATCCTGCTTTACCTGGATCCGGATATCGTTTCCGTTACTGCCGCGAACCCGGACGGTGTCGCCGCTTTGTACGCCAAGGCGGGCAAGCATTGTCGCATTCAGGCTGGCTACCGGTGCTGCGCTGGCTGGCGCCAGTTGCAACGCCTCGGCACGACGCACAATGGCGTCGGTGCGATAGATCGGCAGATCGGCAACACGCTGCAGGGCGCCGTCGGCAACCGGTGCTGCTGCCGATTCAGTGGCAGTCGCTGTAACCCGGTTGGATAATTTTGCGGTAAATCCATTGAGCAGCACGCTGTCACGGACAGACTCTGATGTCTCGTCGTCGAAGTCAGCCAGCTTCAGAATGTTGCCCAGTACCCTCAGTACTTTCCAGGCCGGACGACTATGCCCCAGACCGGCAACGACCCCCTTGAAGCTTTGCGCACGCCCTTCAGCGTTCACAAAAGTCCCGGAGGTTTCGGTAAATGGCGCAACCGGCAGCATGATGCGTGCCCAATTTTCAGCGGCAGATTTATATGAGGTCAGTGCAATGGAGAACGCACCGGCCAGCATTTTTTCTGCCTTATCGCCATCATCCATGTCCAGTGCGGGCTCGGCGTGCAGAACCAGATAAGCCTTAAGCGGGTTCTGCATCATCTTGACCACATTCATTCCGTCTTCGGTAGCCACAGCGCCGGCAAGATAGCCCCCTACCGTGTTGGCGCCCGATGTCAGAAAGCCCAGTGTGCCATTGGTCTGCTGGGCGATGGCCTGTGCCTGGACAGCCAGTTGCGAGGCTTGTGGTGAAGCCACAGCCATATTGCCCAGGAACACGGCGCACTTGCTGCCGCCAGCCAGAATGCCCGCGATGTCGGCAGCGGTCAAATCCTGACGGCCAGACGGTTGTGCAGCCTGCTGCGTACCCGGATCTACGGCATGACCCGCACCCGCCACCTGGGCTACAAAATTGAGCAACTGATCCGGCGCGACGGTAATCCGTTTTGCAGTCGGGATCAGCGGATCCTCGCCTGTCGTGTCGATAATAACGATCTGGGTGCCGTGTTTGGCAGCCTGACGCAAGCGCTGTGCAAACAGCGGATGGTCCTTGCGCAGCACCGAACCGATCACCAGCACGCGATCGAGTGTGTTCAGTTCGGCAATGGGCATGCCCAGCCAGGGGAAACCTTGCAGTGAATGCTCAAAGCCAGCATCGGTCTGGCGCAGACGAAAATCGATATGCTGTGAACCCAGGCCACGCGTCAGGCGAGCCAGCAACGCCAGTTCCTCGACCGTGGAGTACTCTGTGGCAAGTGCGCCGATCTGGCCATCGCCGTGCGTTTGATTGATCCGCTCCAGAACCTGGGCAGCAGCCGTCAGCGCTTCACTCCAGGAAGCCTCGCGCCATACGCCATCATCACCCTTGATCATAGGCGTTTGCAGACGGTCTTCAACGTTAAGGCCTTCGTAGGACCAGCGATCCTTGTCGCTGATCCAGCATTCATTGATATCTTCGTTTTCGAACGGCACCACGCGCATCACGCGATCACCCTTGACCTGCACCACCAGATTGGCGCCCACACTGTCGTGTGCGCTGATCGAGCGGCGACGCGCCAGCTCCCAGGTACGTGCGGTATAGCGAAACGGCTTGGAGGTAAGCGCACCGACCGGACACAGATCAATCATATTGCCGGACAATTCGGATTCGATTGCATTGCCGACAAAGGTCTGGATTTCCGCATGTTCGCCGCGATTGAGCATGCCCAATTCCATGACGCCAGCCACTTCCTGGCCGAACCGGACACACCGGGTACAGTGAATACAACGGGTCATCTCTTCGGCGGACACCAGCGGACCAACATCCTTGTGAAAGACCACCCGTTTTTCTTCACGGTAGCGTGATTCGTCACTGCCGTAGCCCACGGCCAGATCCTGCAGCTGACATTCGCCGCCCTGGTCACAGATTGGGCAATCGAGCGGATGGTTGATCAGCAGAAATTCCATGACGCTTTTCTGCGCAGCAACCGCCTTGGCCGAGCAGGTGTGTACTATCATGCCCTGCGTAACAGGGGTTGCACATGCCGGCAGCGCCTTGGGCGCTTTTTCGACTTCTACCAGACACATACGACAGTTGGCCGCAATGGACAGCTTCTTGTGATAACAGAAATGCGGAACGTACAGGCCCAGTTCGCTGGCGGCATGCATAACCATGCTGCCTTCGGGCACTGATACGGGTTTTCCGTCTATGGTAAGTTCAACCATGCTTTGACCTACAGATATTGAGGAACCACACATTGCTTATGCTCAATGTGGTATGCGAATTCATCGCGATAATGCTTCAAAAACCCGCGGACCGGCATTGCCGCCGCGTCGCCCAGCGCACAGATGGTGCGGCCCATGATATTGCCTGCAATGGTATCGAGCAGGTCCAGATCTTCCTGGCGACCCTGCCCGTGTTCAATGCGGTTGACCATGCGATAGAGCCAGCCGGTTCCTTCCCGGCAAGGCGTACACTGCCCGCAGCTTTCTTCAAAATAAAAATACGACAGGCGCAACAATGACTTGACCATGCAGCGGGTTTCGTCCATGACGATGACCGCGCCGGAACCCAGCATCGAGCCGGCCTTGGCGATGGCATCGTAGTCCATGGTGGTGTTCATCATGATGTCGGCTGGCAGTACGGGCGCACTGGAGCCGCCCGGAATGACCGCCTTTAGCTTGCGTCCATCACGCATGCCACCGGCCAGCTCCAGTAATTTGGAAAAAGGCGTGCCCAGCGGAATCTCGTAGTTACCTGGACGTTCAACGTCGCCGGTAATGGAAAACAGTTTGGTTCCGCCGTTATTGGGCAGGCCGATGTCCAGGTATTGCTGGCCACTGTTGCGGATGATCCAGGGAACCGCCGCAAAGGTTTCGGTATTGTTGATGGTCGTAGGCTTGCCGTACAGGCCAAAGCTGGCCGGAAATGGCGGCTTGAAGCGCGGTTGCCCTTTCTTGCCTTCAAGGGACTCGAGCAATGCCGTTTCCTCACCGCAAATATACGCACCGTAACCATGGTGGGCATGCAGTTGGAAAGAAAATTCGGAACCCAGGATCTTGTCGCCGAGAAAGCCCGCAGCACGTGCTTCTTCGAGCGCTTGCTCAAAACGTTCGTACACCTCGAAGATTTCACCGTGGATGTAGTTGTAGCCCACCGTGATACCCATGGCATAAGCGGCAATAGCCATGCCCTCGATGACGATATGCGGATTGGAACGCAGGATATCGCGATCCTTGAACGTTCCCGGTTCGCCTTCGTCGGAATTGCAGACCAGATATTTCTGTCCAGGGAAATTGCGGGGCATGAAGCTCCACTTCAGACCCGTCGGAAATCCGGCACCGCCGCGACCACGCAACCCCGAGGCCTTGACTTCGGCAATGACCTCTTCCTGGGTCATGCCGGTCGTCAGGATCTTGCGCAATGCTTCGTAGCCGCCACGCTTGACATAATCTTCAAGACGCCAGTTCTCGCCATTGAGATCGGCCATAATCTGCGGCTGAATATGACGCCCGTGCAACGCCATGGAAGCGTTCAGGTCACCGGCAGGATTGGCATTGAGCCCCTGCGAATATTTGCTCAGAATCACACTCATGCGGCATCTCCCTGTTGGGCAAGCTCGGCCAGCATGGCATCGATTTTTTCGGTCGACATACGCACACACATATGGTGGTTGTTCACAATAAGAACGGGCGAATCGCCGCAAGCGCCCATGCACTCGCCTTCCTGCAGGGTGAACAGGCCGTCGCTTGTGGTTTCACCCAGCTCGATACCCAGTTTCTGCTTCAGATAGTCGGCGGTTTTCTCTCCGTCACGCAAGGCACAGGGCAGATTGGTGCAGACACTGATCTTGAACCGGCCCACGGGCTTGGTGTTGAACATGTTGTAAAAGGTGGCAACCTCCTGGACCGCGATCGGCTCGACGCCGATATAGCGTGCCACATCGGCAATGATTTCTGCCGATACCCAGCCTTTTTCCACCTGCGCGATGCGCAGGGCCGACATAATGGCGGACTGACGCTGGTCGGCCGGATATTTGGCCAGCTCTTTGTCTATCCTTGTATACGCCTGTTGAGAAAGCAACATTTTTTAATCCAGTAATCCGCTGTGATCAGCGGTCAATTTCACCAAACACGATATCCTGAGTGCCGATAATCGTGACAGCATCGGCCAGCATATGGCCGCGGGACATTTCGTCCAGTGATTGCAGGTGTACAAAGCCCGGTGGACGGATCTTCAGGCGATACGGTTTGTTCGCGCCGTCTGACACCAGGTAAATACCGAACTCTCCTTTCGGATGTTCGACTGCAGAATACACTTCACCTGCAGGTACCGGAAAACCTTCGGTAAACAGTTTGAAGTGGTGGATCAGCTCTTCCATATTGGACTTCATGCTGGTCCGCTTCGGCGGGGTAATTTTGTGGTTATCATTGATAACCGGACCGGGATTGTTGCGCAGCCAGTGCACGCATTGCGAAATAATGCGGTTACTTTCCCGCATCTCGGCAATCCGCACCAGATAACGGTCATAGCAGTCGCCATTGGTTCCTATCGGAATGTCAAATTCCAGGCGATCATACACTTCATAGGGCTGCATGCGACGCAGGTCCCAGCTTATGCCAGAGCCGCGCAGCATCGGACCGGTAAAGCCCAAGGCCATGGCGCGATCGGGATCAACCACCCCGATGCCGACCAGACGCTGTTTCCAGATACGATTATCGGTGAGCAGTGTTTCATACTCATCGACGCATTTGGGAAACCTCTCGGTAAATGCTTCAATGAAATCGAGCAGCGAGCCGTCACGGTTCTCATTGAACTGCTTGATTTCGCGCTTGCTGCGATATTTTGAATCCATCTTGTGCTGCGGCATGCTATCGGGCAGATCGCGATACACGCCACCAGGGCGATAGTAGGCAGCATGCATGCGTGCACCCGAGACGGCCTCGTAGCAATCCATGAGATCTTCACGTTCACGGAAGGCATAAAGCATGGCGGCCATGGCGCCCACGTCGAGCCCGTGCGTACCGACACTCATGAGGTGGTTCAGCAGGCGGGTGATTTCATCGAACATGACGCGGATGTATTGGGCGCGCAACGGCACTTCAATACCCAGCAGTTTTTCGATGGCCATGACGTAGGCATGCTCGTTGCACATCATGGAAACGTAATCGAGACGATCCATGTAAGGCAGAGCCTGCAGATAGGTTTTATGTTCGGCCAGTTTTTCGGTGGCACGATGCAGCAGACCGATATGGGGGTCGGCGCGCTGGATGACCTCGCCGCTCAACTCCAGGATAAGACGCAGCACGCCGTGCGCAGCTGGGTGCTGGGGACCGAAGTTAAGCGTGTAGTTCTTGATTTCTGCCATATTAACGTCCTACTCCGTAGCCTTCCTCGCGGATCACGCGTGGGGTAATTTCGCGCGGCTCGATGGTTACGGGCTGATAAATCACGCGCTGGGAAGCTTCGTCGTAACGCATTTCCACATAACCGGACAGTGGAAAATCCTTGCGGAACGGGTGCCCAATAAAGCCATAGTCAGTCAGGATACGACGCAGATCGGGGTGACCTTCAAAGACAATACCGTAAAGGTCGAATGCTTCACGCTCAAACCAGTTGACCGCGGGCCACACATCGATCAGCGAAGCCACTACCGGAAAATCATCGTTCGGCACCCAGGTGCGGACCCGCAGGCGCCAGTTATGCGTCAGTGACAGCAGTTGCACGGCAACCGCGAAGCGGGATGGAAACGTGCGCGTAGCATGCGCGCCGGGTTGGCCATAGGTCAGATAATCCACCCCGCACAAGTCGATACAGGACTCAAAGCGGAAAGCGGCGTCATCACGTAGAAACCGACAGGTCTCTATCCATTTTTCGGCTGGAATTTCCAGGTTAAGCTCGCCATAGGCGCTGGTCAGGACGAACGACTCTTTGTCGCCGAACTGTGCGCGCAGGGCTTGTTCCAAGGTTTCTAAACGGGTCATAACATTGACGCTTTTACAATAAGAGGTGCGGCCGTCGGCCGGTTACGCTTCGCGTACGATGGTATTGGTACGACGAATCTTGTTCTGCAACTGCAGCAGGCCGTATACCAGGGCCTCTGCAGTGGGCGGACAGCCCGGCACGTAAATATCGACCGGGACGATGCGATCACAGCCGCGCACAACGGAATACGAATAATGGTAATACCCACCACCGTTGGCACAGGAGCCCATGGAGACCACCCAGCGAGGTTCCGCCATCTGGTCATAAACCTTGCGCAGCGGCGGCGCCATTTTGTTGCACAGTGTACCGGCAACAATCATCACGTCGGACTGTCGGGGGCTGGGTCGAAAAATAATACCAAACTGGTCAAGGTCATAGCGGGACGCGCCTGCATGCATCATCTCGACCGCACAACAAGCCAGACCGAAGGTGACTGGCCACATGGAGCCGGTTTTCACCCAGTTAAGCACGGCATCGGTCGACGTAACCAGAAAGCCCTGCTTGTTCAAAACGTTTTGTTCAGAAGACATAGTGACATACACTCCAGGGACAGGTTAATCCCAGTCCAGTGCACCCTTTTTCCATTCATAAATAAACCCGACAGTAAGCACTGTCAGGAACACGATGACCGTCCAGAATCCGACCAGACCGACCTGCCCGTTGGCAATGGCCCAGGGGAACAGGAAAGCGATTTCCAGGTCAAACAGAATAAACAGGATAGCCACCAGATAATAGCGGACATCAAAACGCATACGCGCGTCTTCGAAAGCTTCGAAACCACACTCGTAAGGGGAATCTTTTTCGGCACCGGGCTGACGCGGTCCTAGGAACGATCCCATTGCCAGTAATGCGACACCAATGATGCCTGCAACCAGAATAAAAAGGAGGACCGGGAAGTATTCAGCGATAGACATAATACGCCGCCACAAAGGTTGAATATGAAAATTTATAAACTTTTAGATTGTATCATTTCACAAACATCCGCGTGCAGATTCATCTGGTAATAAACAGATAATTGGGCACTTTGGGGCACCTTGATACAACATTTTTCAGGGCAACTGAATCACAGCTTAACAGATTGATCTTTCAACCAAAATTGCTGGCACCAAGATCAAAAAAACCCCAGATACAATGATGCCAGACCGACCTCGGACATCAGATCACTCTCACGCCTCTCACCCCTGCGCCCGCCCGCTTGCTACTCGCGCGGCAAATCATGCAAAACCACTGAGTCGAGCCGCAACCCTCCCAAAACATAACGTTCCCTCGGCGCCCCCCCCCTCAGTGTAACCCCCACCTTCGATCTCTCCACAATCAGGCGCAACGCAAGCCACGCATGCGCCTCGCCTTGCCAATCACGACAGCTAATCAAATGCCGGCGGGACCCCAGTGCCAATATGGCTAGAAGACAGGGAACACAAGAACGGATAGCAAAAAACCAGAAAAGACTCGCCATGACAATGCTTGCGCACAGCGCAATAGCACAGACAGACGGGAGCGTAAACCGGGCCGCGCAATAGACAACAACAGTCCACCCGCTGACCACGCTTACAGCCGGCCCAAAAAAAACCACCCCGAAGGGTGGTTTTTTTATGCTCTATGAAAACATCGCTAAGCGATGCATTTCATTAGAAGCGGTGTTGCATACCTACACCAACCAGAGTTGATTTCAGTTTAACGTTTTCAGCGTTGTCAAACTTCAGTTTGCCAGTACCGTAAGATGCGATTGCATACAGGCTGGTACGTTTAGACAGGTTGTGTACATAACCCAGGCTGAAGATGTGCAGTTTGCCTTTCACACCGTCAAATGCTTCGCCAGTGTTTTTGGAAGTGTTGCCTTGGTAAGAGAACAGTGCTTTACCATCATCACCAACTGGAGCAGTCAGACCAGCCATCCAAGACTGTTGACGGTAGCCGTTAGTTTGTGTGTAGTCCAACATGTCGTTAGCACGCATACCGGAAGTGAAACCAGCCAAGGCGCCATTCAGACCAACACTAGTTGCTCCAGCATTTTGAACTTCATCGTTAGCCACAGAACCACGGATCTGACCGTAGCCCAGGTGCAGTTTAACAACTTCGAAGTCGTAGGCGCCAAACAGGTTCCACATGTGTGTAGTACCTTTGAAGTCACCCGCTGTACCGCGTACGTCTGTACGGAAGCGGTCATAAGAAGCGGCTACAGAGATCGGGCCGTTGTAGTATGCCAGACCAGCAGTGATCCAGTTAGAAGTATCGCGTTCTTCTTCCTCGATACCGAAGCCGTTATCGGATTCAGTTTTTGTGTTTTTACCAGCATAACCGATCGCAGCTTTGAAACCTGCGAAATCAGGCGTCATGTACTTGATGGAATTATCCATACGGGCAGATGGTGAAGAACCGAAAGCGCCGTCAACAATACCAGCTTGGAAGAAGCTTGTACCGAATGGATCAATTGGAGAGATGAAATCATCAGCAACGTTGTACTGACGACCCAGAGTCAATGTACCCCAGCTGTCACCAGTCAGACCAACGATTGCTTTACGGCCGAACAGACGACCACCTTGTGAAGAGTGACCGTTACCCAGATCAAAGCCGCTTTCCAGTTGGAAAATGGCGCTAGTACCGTTACCCAGATCTTCAGTACCTTTCAGGCCCCAACGGTTGCCGTTTTTAACGCCGTTAATCAGACCGATATCGCGTGTTTTTGTGAAAGCATCACCCCGAGTGACTTTGGTTTGTTGGTAACCAACACCAGCGTCAACCAGACCATAAAGCGTTACAGAAGTTTCTGCGTGAGCTACACCAGCGAAGCCGGTAACCAGAGCTGCAGCAAGCAAAGTCTTTTTCATTTGTTAAATCTCCGTAGATTTTGAGTGATCAGAGCAGCGATCAAGACGTTATGTTCTACCGCTCTATAAAACTCCGCGAAGGGAAGTTGTAGTTATTGCACCAAATTTTGGCCCGTCTGGCTACCTTGATCTGCATCAAGAACCGTTTTTTTTGCTTTTTTGTAGGTTGCATGCAACAAAACCACAAATTAAACGGCAAACAACGACTGGAAAATCAAAAGAAAGTCTCGTTTAAGCTAGAAATTACTTTAACTTGGCTAATCTCAAGGAAATCAGGTACCTACAGCCTTGCTGAGTTTCTACCAGGTGACAATTAAGCGATCGCGTAGCGAAAACTCCACAGTCATACTCAGGTTAACAGATCCACCAGACAATGCGTTGCAAATTTAATACATTTTGTTGTATTTTTGCCAATCCAAGCCTTTCTACGCACTATCGCAGCCATTTCCCGCTCAGGTCCGCACCCTTTCCGCGCCATCGCACAACGATTACGCCACGACCGAGCCACGGCAGGCGGGAACTCCGGCGCGAACAACGCGGCTCACATAATAGTATAGTAGGCAGCTCATATCCAACACTCCAACACCCCGCCGCTTCCCGCGACCTCGCTCAGCCCCCTTGTTCGATCTCGGCACCCACAGCCCCTGCCTCTTTTACCCCAACAGATGGACGCGCAAAAAAACACGCCAAAAAGAAAAACCTCCCATTTTTCGGGAGGTTTCGCCTGCAGAATCAATAACGCGCCAGCATAACGCCAAGCACGCGCACTTTAATGCATCAATCCACCAGCTTGACAGCACCTTTCATCATGGCGCCATGCCCAGGGAATGAGCAGAAGAACATATCATCACCAGTCAGCTTATCGACCGGCACTTTGATCGAGTCGGATTCGCCACCGCCAATTAGCTTGGTATGTGCGATGACGCGTTCGTCGCCCTCTTTTACATAATCTTTATCGGCGCCCGCAGCGATACCGTCAGTTTCCACGCCTTGCATGTCAGCAGACTTGGTGATCACAATATTGTGTCCCATCGCCGCTTTCGGCAATTTACCAGTATGCTTCAGATTGATCGTAAACTCCTTGCACGATTTACTGACAGCAATTTCCTTGGTGTTAAATTGCATGGCGTCATTGGCCTCAACGTCAATTGAGCACTCAGCAGCCATAACGGGCAGTGAAGCAGCAGACAATGCCATTGCGGCCAACACGTGTTTCAGTTTTAACTTAAAAGCCATTATGTACTCCTTGGGGTTAGTGAAATAGACTAAGACTTATAACTATACCATTTTCACTCATAACGCTGCATCGATATCAATAGCGGAATTGATTCACCTCAACACCAACACACCACAGCAATAATCAATAACAGACTCCGCCCGCGCCAGCGCACATCCTGCCTGCCAAGCGCCAACGGCCTGCATTGAAGCACAAGCATCACCCGAACGCAGAGCGGGCGTTGGCTTTGCAATCGGCGAGACCAAATGGCAACAAAACAGGCCACAAAACATCAAGACCGCAAAGCATTAGGAGCTCATGCGAGCGCTGAGGCCGCGACCCCATCCATTTACCAAAAGCCAGATAAACAAAAAGCCCCTGCTCTATGGGAGCAAGGGCTTGATGACTACGGAATACAGATTAGATTTAACAGTTGGTGCTCACGGCGAGACTCGAACTCGCACAGCTCTCGCCACTACCCCCTCAAGATAGCGTGTCTACCAATTCCACCACGTGAGCATCTGCAAAGACAGAAGATTATAACACTATTTGATCAGAAACGCTTACTGTTTTGTTTCAATATTTGCGTCTTGCTGTGATTCTGCGGCAGCAGGCGTTGTATTTTCGGCCGGTGGCGAGCTCTCGGCCGCGGGAGCCGCTGGTGTTGCGCCGGATTGCTCCGGAGTCGCTGACGAGGCAGGCGCCGCTGGCGCTTCAGAAGCAGACGGAGCCGCTGGCGTTTCAGCAGGCGCTGGGGCAGCAGGCAGATCAGCTTGCGGCTGAGCGGCTGGCGCTTGCGTATTGGGGGCCGGCGCCGGCGTTTCATAGCCCTGCATCACACCGCCGCCTGTCGCGGGACCCGCACTACGGCCAGCATTGCTACCAATATAGGCAAGACCCAGCGTGCAGGCGAAAAACAGGATGGATACCCATTTTGTCGCACGCGAAAAAAAGTTTGCCGCACCGGTAGCACCAAAAAGACTCCCGGCAGAACCGCCACCAAAAGATGAACCCATATCAGCGCCCTTGCCTTGCTGCAACAGCACCAGGGCAATAACCGTCAGCGCAGACAAGACCTGCACGACAGCCAGTAAAGGGTATATAAACGATGGCATTTAAGTATTACTCCAAAAAAATTCCGTATAAGGAATATAGCCACGCCGCTAGGCGTTGGCAATTCCCTGAAAATCTGTTGCGACCAGCGAGGCACCGCCAACCAGCGCGCCATCAATATCTTCTTTGGCAAACAGGCTTGCTGCATTTGCCGCCTTGACGCTGCCGCCATACAAAACGCGCTGCTCGGGCGCACCCGCTTGAGCCAGCAAGCTGCGAATGTGCGCATGCACTTCCTGAGCCTGCTCTGGTGAGGCAGTCAGCCCTGTACCGATAGCCCATACCGGCTCGTACGCCAGCACCATCTTCCGGACCGCACCTGCACCCAGCGCAAGCACTGGCTCCAGCTGGCTGCTGATCACCTGCAGCGTATTGCCCGCCTCGCGCTCGGCCTGCGTTTCACCAACACATACCACAGGCGTAATACCGCCGGCAATTGCAGCAGCGGCCTTGCGCGCAACAACATCGCTGCTTTCGCCATGATAGGCGCGGCGCTCGGAATGACCCACAATTGCCCAGGCGCAACCGAACTCGGCAAGCATGCCAACCGACACTTCACCGGTATATGCTCCCTTGGCATGCTCACTGGCGTCCTGACCACCCCAGCCAATGACACTATCTTTAAGGATATCCGCCACTTGTTGCAGGTAAGGAAAAGGCGCACATACGGCGAGCTCCGCTGCCTCATTGACCGCAGCGGCATTCTGCAATTTGACCAGATCCGAAAGCAGTTGCTGGTTTTCAGCCTTGCTGCCATTCATTTTCCAGTTTCCGATGACCAGACGCCGACGCACACTCATATTTTCCTCGGTAAAAAGGGATTTTAACAAAACCAGAGATTATAACCTTTTCATTTCTAAAAGGAAACTTAAAACGTCAGGACGATTTTCCCGATGTTCTCGCCTTTTTCCATCATGGCATGGGCATCACCGGCCTGCGCCAGCGCAAATGTGGCATGAATAACGGGCCTGATTTTGCCTGCAGCCAGCAAGGGCCACACCTTTTGCAGCAGCGCCTGAGCGATTTGCGTTTTGAACTCGACACTGCGCGGTCGCAGGGTTGAGCCGGTAATGGTCAAGCGTCGTCGCATCACCTGCGCCGTATCGATGGTTGCCTTGCTTCCACCCAGCTGGGCGATAATCACGATCCGCCCGTCATCGGCCAGGCACTGGATATTGCGATTGATATATTCGCCAGAAACCATATCCAGCACCACATCCACGCCCTTGCCATCAGTCAGCTTTTTGATTTCCTCGACAAAATCCTGGGTCTTGTAATTGATCGCCTTGCTGGCTCCCAGCGCCTCGACAGCAGCCGCGCGCTCATCGCTTCCTACCGTTACAAAAACCTGGTGCCCCAGCGCCCGCGCAATTTGAATGGCTGTGGTTCCGATACCACTGGCGCCGCCATGGACCAGCAATGTGTCCTCGCCGGATAACGCGCCACGGTCGAACACATTGCTCCAGACGGTAAAAAAAGTCTCTGGTAGTGCCGCAGCTTCCACGTCACTGAAACCTTCAGGGATAGGCAGACAATTGCCCGCAGGCGCGACGCAGTACTCGGCGTATCCGCCCCCGGGCGTCAATGCACACACTCGGTCGCCAATTTTCAGGGAGGTACCCGTGAGGTCGCCCTCTACGATTTCACCGGCAACTTCCAGCCCCGGCAGATCCGAAGCCCCGGGCGGCGGCGGGTAGGCGCCTTTGCGCTGAAATACGTCGGGTCGGTTTATGCCGGCAGCCGTCACGCGAATCAGGACATCGCCCTGCTTTAATACGGGCTTTTCACGCTCCACCAGCTTTAATACTTCGGGGCCGCCTGGGGTGGAAATTTCAACTGCCTTCATCTGTCTTCTCCTGCAAAAATAATGGAGGTCATGCGCACGAATGCCATGCCTGACTGTCAATCAGGAGATTTTAACGTCGAAACCTGCGCCTGCCTTCACGATAAGGTCAATTGGGGAAATAAACGAGCCCCAGCATGCCTTATGTATGTCGTACTCATGTTTTATGCGCGCCCCGCAGCAACCCCGATTCATATGCCGCGCCTCATGCCTCCCCTCTACATAGACCTCCCCTCTACATAGACCTCCCCTCTACATAGACCCCCCCTCTACATAGGCTGACATACAACTGAATATCGTGATAATCTTGACGCTTTAACATGCCCGCACCGACAGGCCCTGCTTGCCGGGGCAACCCATGAAGATCCATGCCTGTCGCGCTACAGCACCACACCACACATATTGTGATGCAACGCGTTGATGACTAAATTGCCGGACCTAACGCTTTTTCGGCCAGCAGTTGACTGTCTCGATTGCGCTCGAGCCGAGGCGTGCGCTGTTTTTTTCACCAGCGCGCCCTGACCCGCATGGATTAATCAATTGCGGTCGGCCCGTGACAATTGCAAAGGTGCGGCGTAACAGGCAATAAAGATGGACCTGTGCCGGAAAGTTTGCAGATGCACATCTGCACTAGCCCGCCCGGATGTCCAACAAAACTTATGAAAACAACGCCGGAGAAATTGACCGCATTTGATGGACGCAACAAACTGATTGTTGCCGATCTGGAAATCGACCTGCACAGCAGCCGAGTGACACGCTCCGGCGTGCAAATCACGCTATCGGTAACCCAGTTTCGTATCTTGCTCTATCTGGCGGCCCACCCGGGGACCGTTATATCCAAATCGGCGCTGAATGCCGTTCTGGACAAACAGCCACCGTGCTCGAACTCCAATGCCATTGATGTGCACATCGCACGCTTGCGCCGCAGAATCGATCAGGATTTTTTCCCGAATCTGATCCATACCGAACGGAAAAAAGGATATTTTCTGTCGGAAGCAATTCAGAAAAAAAGACACGCGTTCGGAACAGAAAAGCACACTCCCGGAACAGACAACGCTTTATATCCCATACCGCATTGACAGAAGCAGCCAGCACGCGCACCCACCAGAACCCGGCGCTAGACATAACACTCCCTCGAAACCCGCGCGCCCATAGATCCCTGCGCACCGGCCGGCTGCCAAAAACACCGGCGTGCAGGCGTTAAGAGACCAGCACGCTCGCCTGCCTGAACCTTGCGTTCGCCAAAACGCTCAATCACGACGAGCTCACAGCGCCTATCGCATGATCAGCACAGGCACCGGACTGGTTCTCAACAGCGTAGTCGTCAGACTTCCAACAATAAGCTCGCGAATCCGCGAGTGTCCATAAGCGCCCATTGCCAGCAAATCGATATCATTGGACAATATATAATCCACGATCACTGCCTCGGGCTCGCCGTCCAGCACGGACACAATCGGCTCAAACTGCATCGCGGTCAACGCCGACCGCGCCCAATCCATATGTTGCGCGGCCTGCTTCGAATCCTCGCCAACATATAGCACATGGCACTGCAGATCTGCCAGCAGCGCACTACCGGCCAGGCGCTCTACCATTTTACGCGCCGTATCACTCCCATCGAACGCTACCAGGAAACGCTCTGGTACACGAAACGACTCTGAAACAACCAACACCGGCAAATCCACCGACCGGACGATCTTCTCTACGTTGTGATCAAAATAGCTGCGATGCGCTCCTTTGGCCTGCTCGTGCTGCCCCAGGATAATCATTCTGGCCTCGCCCTGCAGATCCAGCAGGCTTGGCGTCAATGCGCCGTGTCGTTGGCGCGTTTCAACGGCACTCAAGCCTGCGGCCACTGCCCGCTTTCTGACCATCTCCAGAATATTTTTTCCATGCAACTGGGCCAGTTTGCTGCGCTGCTCATCAAGCTCGCTCAATTGGCTCAGCAGCATGTCATGGGCGTCAAAACCAATGCTCCCGCTCAAATCGACGATTGATGCCTTTTCCGGATGTCTGTCCAACACATGCAAAAAATCAATGGGGATATTCAAATGCTGCGATGCCCAAATTGCATAATCACACACGGCAAGCGTATGCCTGGCGCCATCGATGCACGCAATAATTTTTTTCATTTATGTCTCCCTTTCTAATGGTTCAGCAGATTGCCAGCCCCGTCCGGCTTGTCATGAACAGCAAAGCGATCCACCAGCGTGGTGCTGGCCTGGTCCAGTCCTTCAATGTTGACTACCGTTCCTTCACGCCGGAACTTGAGTATGACCGTGTCCAGCGCACCAATTGCAGTAATATCCCAGAACCTTGCGGAACGCAAGTCAATGGTAACCTCGTCAATCACTTCCCTGAAGTCAAATCTGGAAATGAACGCCTGCGCCGACGCAAAGAAAATCTGCCCTGTCACATGATAGGTTCTGGACGCTTCACTGCCGGTTTTAAATGATGTAACGCTAAGCACCTGCCCCACCTTGTGGGCAAAGAATATCCCGCTTAGCAGCACGCCCACCAGCACGCCTTTTGCCAGATCGTGCGTGGCCACCACCACCACGACAGTGGCGATCATGACTATGCTCGAGCTTTTGGGATGGCGGGTCAAATCGCGCAACGAAGACCACTTGAAAGTCCCGATAGACACCATGATCATCACCGCCACCAACGCTGCCATTGGAATCTGTTTGACCCATGGCCCCAGAAAGACGATCAGAATCAACAATACGCCGCCCGCAGTCAAGGTGGACAGGCGTCCGCGACCGCCGGATTTTACATTGATGACAGATTGACCGATCATTGCGCACCCGGCCATACCCCCAAGAAAACCAGAGGCAATATTTGCCACGCCCTGCCCCACACACTCCCGGTTTTTATCACTCGGCGTATCGGTCAGGCCATCGACGATTGCTGCCGTCATCAACGACTCCAACAACCCCACGATGGCCAATGGCGCAGAGTAAGGCAGAATAATCTTCAATGTCTCCCAATTGAGCGGCACGTCCGGCAGCAAAAAGACAGGAAGACTATCGGGCAGCTCCCCCATGTGGCCCACCGTTCTGATATCCAGCCCCAGCACCATTGAAATGGCGGTCAGCACCAGGATGCACACCAGCGGCGACGGTATCGTTCTGGTGATATACGGAAACAGGTAAATAATTAGCAGACCTGCCGCAACCATGGCATAAACAACCCATGTCACGTTCATCAATTCAGGCAACTGAGCCATGAATATTAGTATGGCCAGCGCATTGACAAAGCCGGTCACAACAGAGCTGGAGACAAAGCGCATCAATACACCCAGGCGCAGCACGCCTGCCAGGATCTGCAGCACGCCGGTCAGCAAGGTCGCCGCCAGTAAATATTGCAGGCCATGCTCCTTGACCAGGGTCACCATCAGCAACGCCATGGCGCCGGTTGCTGCGGAAATCATGCCAGGCCGGCCGCCGGCAAAAGCGATGACCACCGCAATACAGAAAGAGGCATAAAGACCCACTTTAGGATCTACGCCCGCAATGATCGAAAACGCAATGGCTTCGGGAATGAGTGCAAGTGCGACAACGAGGCCCGCCAGCAAATCGCCCCTGATATTGGAAAACCAATCCTGTTTGATAGTATTTTTTGTAAACATAATTTTAAAAATTTAAACGACTCCCCCTGATGCTCATCAGCCGCGGACAGCCCACGCGCAAATACGTAGGCACGTCGGTTGCAATCGCCCGCAGGCGATGAGGTTTTGTGTGAAGCGGCGGGAAGCCGGGATATTGAATACGGAAAAAGACGACAGCAAAAAGCCGCATGTTGCAATGCTGCCTCAGCTATACAGTAGAGCGAGCAGAAGATCTGCTGTTGGAAGAACCAATTACATGGGTCTGATTATTAGAAGAATAATAAAAAGCGATTACGCAGGGATCCCCGCATTTCGGGAATCGCCCACATTTGGGTTGCGGCAAGTTTAGCATACCCGCGACCCAGACGTCGGATCAGTCAGCAGACGCCCGTCAATGAGCAACCTCGCCTTTGGCGCAGCGCTGGCGCGCGCTACCGACTCTCTTCCTGAACCGTGAGAACCGGCGCTCTTTTTCGCCTGGCCAGCGCCAGCGCGATGACCGCCAGCACCAGAGGAATAAAGGACACCCACAACACCGTATTCCATCCATAAGCACTCAACAGTCCGCCCGATGAAAAAGACCCGGCGGCCATTAGGCCAAAAACAATGAAATCATTGAGTGACTGCACGCGGGTTTTCTCTTCGGGCCGATGACATTCAAGCACTAACGCAGAAGCGCCGAGAAATCCGAAATTCCAGCCCACCCCGAGCAGGATCAGCGTACCCCAGAAGTGGGCCACATCAAGCCCGCCCAGCCCCACGACCGCCGACAGAGCTGTGAGTAACAAACCCACCGCAGCCACACGACCGGCACCAAAGCGAGAAATCAGATTGCCCGTAAAGAAACTGGGCGCGTACATCGCAATCACGTGCCACTGCAAGCCTAGATTGGCGGACTCCTGTGAATGACCGCTGATATGCATGGCCAGCGGCGCGGACGTCATCAGAAAATTCATCAACATATAAGCGACCGCGCCACTGATGGCCGCTGCGATGAATCGCGGTTGCGATGCAATGACAGAAAGCGGCCTCCCTCCGGCCTGCTCGGTTACCGTAGGCGCCGGCAGACGCACGCCCAGCAACAGCACCGCCGACAGCGCGGCCACTACAGCCTGCACCAGGAAAGTCGCGGCAAACTTATACGGGCCCCACATATCCATGGTCCAGGTCACCAATTGCGGACCGATGACCCCAGCCACAACCCCACCAGCCATGACAAGGGACAGGGCCCGCGCACGTCGGGCCTTTTCCACCCCGTCTGCCGCGGCAAAACGAAACGTCAACACCACCGCGGCATAGCCGCCACCAAAGAAGGTGGCCAGACAAAACAGCCAGAACCAACTCTGGATCACAGCAACCATAGCCAGCAGGCCAGTCAAGACACCAGCACCGGTCCCCACCAGAAAGGCAGCTCGCCGACCATGACGCTGGGCAATTTTGCCCACCGGCAGAATACATGCAGCCATGCCCACCACAAAGATGGAAATGGGCAACGTCGCCAGCATCGGCGTCGGAGCCAGATTCTCACCCACAATGGCCCCGGTGGCATAAACCACGACAGAGTTAGCGCCCGCCAGCGCCTGCGCTGTGGACAAACGCCAGATATTCCCTCGCTGAACGTGTTCAGGGAGTATCAAGGAAGAATCATCGATGGTGGCGTTGTTCTGTTTCATGTCAATCGTATTCGGTTGTGAAATTGGATAATTGGACCAGATCCTTACCTTACTGCGAAACGCCAAGGCATCACCAAAATGACCCGACTAACAGCGCTGGTTATTATTTCTGGTTATTAACGTATTATTCTAAGTCATTAACGGCATCTTGACCCGTTACCCAGTTAGCGAGGGGAAAATCGACTTGGCACAGATATCCACTGAGGCAATCCAACTGCTCGCATTTAAAGATCGATTGGCCAGTAAAACCATAGCCGCTCAAACGCAAGACAATAAAAAACCCCGTAACTCAATGAATTAACGGGGTTTTTTTACTATGCCCAGCTTGAGCATATGAATTTTGGCGGAAGCTGTGAGATTCGAACTCACGGAAGGTTTAACCCTTCGCCGGTTTTCAAGACCGGTGCATTCAACCGCTCTGCCAAGCTTCCTGTTGATGCGAGACCCATCTCTGGTGCACTCGGCCGGAATCGAACCGGCACGGGCGCAATGCCCGAGAGATTTTAAGTCTCTTGTGTCTACCTATTTCACCACGAGTGCGTGAACTGGAGAAACGAGAATATAGCACATCTGATTTACCAACGTCTACACACTCACCGGAAAAATCTCACAAACCAGTTAGTGCAACACTTATTCGTGACATCAATGCGACACCTACACCCCACTCGCCACGCTTTGGAGCACAGGCCTCAGTAACGTCATCGCGCCACTTTATAACACTTATAACACCCTACTCTGGTTAATCGATGTATTCATCGTATTCATTTACAGCCATAACACGTCCCCACACGGCCGCTTTCCACAACAAGCAACGGTAAAATGCGCTGCCTATATGCTGTCGGCTGAAGCAAGCGTCCCGGCAAAAACGCGCCAGCGGTGACAGATCTGCGTTAAATAGCTCCCCAGTGGGATCCCCATATTTGGTGGCCTGCAGGCATTTCGATCAATGACAAGTCGCCCTTGCTTATTGTCAACAGCTTACATAAACACAACATCCTTTGTAACAGACTGCGATTCTTACCTTGTATCTGTCGTATTTCAGAAACACATTGGACACACAATAAGAACGATAATCAGCGTAACGGTATCTCGTTTACATGTGGGTAAATGGGATATATGCTTTTGTATAGCAATAGAAACAAGAATTTCAAATCAGGAGGTCGATATGAGAAAAATATTGGTCATATTTTTGGTAGCACTGGGTGCCCTAAGCGGCTGCGCCGGCTACGCTGGCGACGGTTACGGGCGTTATTCTGACCGTTATGACGGGTACGGCGGGGGCTCCAGTTACTATGGAAGCGGCTATCGCAGTGGTTATCGCAGTGGCTACCGAAATGTAGATTACAGGCGCAGCGACCGTCGCGATTGGGAGCGTCGCCAGGAAGCACGCCGTGACGCGGCACGCCATCGCGACAGAAACGATTGGCGCGACCGTCGGGATCATGATCGTAGCAACTGGAATAACCGGCGAGACCACGACAGACCAAGCCGGTCTTCATACCGCCAGACTCAGCGCGGCATGGAAGGCGCCAGCCGCAGACTGGAGCAAATGCGCAACAAACAGCAGCGCTAAGTGTTGAATGTGTAGATTTTTAGGCACACCTACTTGTCATTAAATCGAGATCTATGTTAATATCCTTTTCTTCGCTGATTTAGTGAACACGTCGGGGCATAGCGCAGCCTGGTAGCGCATCTGGTTTGGGACCAGAGGGTCGTAAGTTCGAATCTTACTGTCCCGACCACAAAAAATATAGTGAAATCAAATACTTAAGTCGTTTAAAGAGCTCAATTCTTTAAGCGGCTTTTTTATTGCTGCGTGACTTTTGCGTGACTTTTCCTACGGCCCTGATCTGAGCCTGACGGATCATCGCATGCAAGTTGAGCGTTTCCTCCTCATGCCCGGGTCGGGCGATACCTTCAAGCGCATCATATATTTCACGCAACTGAGCGATCGCATAATGCGAGTTCATGGACTTGTTGCTGTGCCATAAAATCACATCCTGCGTGCGCTCCCCTACGCCAGTGAGTCGAAGCCGCATGCCAACGGTATGCCGTAGATCATGGACATGCAGATCCTCCACACCCGCACGCTTCACACCTTTCTGCCAAGCCGTATTGTTGATAAAGTTCACTGGCTGATGCTTCAGATCCACTTTATCTTCACCTTTGCGTGGTCGCCAATAGGTAAAAACAGCTTCCGAATGCAGGCCCCGCTGTGATTCGACAATGGATTGTGCGACTGAATTACATACAACGATACGCTCAGATTTTCGCCCTTTGACATTAACTCGAGGTATAACAAAGACGGAAACAGGCAAATTTGGGTGCAGATTGATTTTGAGCTCCCAATCCCAACGCAGTGAACAAACAACGTCTTCTCTGAGACCCGTATTCAGGTCAAACAAGACCATATTTCGAAGATGCTCCGGAAGTTGCTGTAATAGTTTTTCTTGCTCATTCCACGTAATTGGCCTGGGAGGCCTTTTATCATCCTCATCCAGCAAAGTAATTTTTGGCGCTTTTTCTAGCCAAGTAAGTCCATTTTCGAACCTCCACTCGTCAGCCGCCAAATTGCATATCGTCCTTACTAGCCCAAGCGTATAGTTGATCGTTTTCTTTTTCAGTCTCTGCTTAAGGCGAAAATCGATAAACGGTTTGACCGTTTCATTATTTATTTCATCTAAGGTTAAAGAGCCAATTACTGCAATCGCTGGCTTGAGCATGGAAATGTCATTCTTCAGGGAAGGAGAATCTATCTTTCCCTTCTCTTTCACATATCTGGCTGCTGCCTGGTCTAAAGTAACAGGTATGCGCTGCTCAGTATCGAGTCGACTTATACCGATTTTTGCTTCCATAAGCCATTGCTCGGCCTCTTGGTATAGTGAGAAGCCGCGTTTAAAAAGGCGCTGCCCTCGGTATTTGGCGTCAACTCGGTAACTTCCGTCTTTTTCAGTGCGGATACCCGTTTGTTTCGTTCGTGCCATGTATTTTCTCCTTGCGGGATATCTACAGCACGATTACCGTCAACGGTAAGTGTATAACGTTCCCACGCCTCATCAAGGTCGTTTCTTTGGAAGACCAATGAAATTCCCGCTCGTACCACTTTATTTTTAAGTTGCGGCATCATATGAAGATCGAAAAACTTAGCTTTGACACCCAAATAGTCCATCGCCTCGGCTTTGTTGAAGCCTCGTTTCATTCGGTACATGCATAACTCCTTTTCATGGAGCACTGCGAGCATTAAGCTAAAAAGCCAAATACTCGCGTGCCCCAAGCTCCGTTTCCATGCAATACAAATATTCCAGCATATTTGAAGGTTTTAAGAAAAAGCCCTCAAAGATACTGCGCCTGGCTGTTCCCTCCCCGGCTCCAGGCATCTTGATCTTCCGGTTTTCCCTTTTGATCTCTCCCAATTGCTCCCCTTAGGGCATCGCCTGGGTTCCGACAATCATGTGCCGTTCGATAGCCCAAGTATATTTTTTTTGTACTTTATTTGTCAACAATTTTGATATAAAAATGCCACACTTGTTTTGTAATCATTAATTGCAGATCCTAAAATAATCAGCTTTTTGGATTTCTAGAATCAAATCATAATTTGTCTGATCGCACTACTCAGCTGTAGTCGACAAACAATTAATGGAGAAGCACTTTTCTTTCCGTAGATGCGATGCTCAACTGTGGCTTATATTTACAGATGCAAACAGCACTAATTTACCGCTTTCACTTTTTTACGAAGAGCTTTTTTTTCTGCTTTAATACCCAAAATAGATTCTATTTCCCGTTTATCCGACGCAGAAAGCAATAAGTATTGCTCATATGAAATCGATTTGAAAGGCCACTCGCCAGACTCTGAAATTATGTTTGCCAGCGCCACAGGCTCAGTCATCCCTGGAAACGGCTTTCGAAAACCTGTCGCTTTAGCAATTTGCAATAATTGGGTATAACTTGGTTCATGACGAGCCTTCTCCATTGACGAAATATTTGATTTAGTTCTACCCAATATTTCACCCAACTGATCTTGAGTCAGATTACCAAACTCACGGGCCTCTCTAACCCACTTTGCCAACTCGCTCTTAATTTCATTCATATAGGAATAGTAGAAGTATTTTGTACTCCCTCGAGTTATTAGTAATTGATTTTATTGGTACAAAAATTTTATATTTTTTACGAAATTTCCGGAAACTATTATTACTAGAAAAGTATATCCTTATCTTTCAAACAGTTAGCGTAGTAGGCTGTAACGTTGTTTTGGCAACCAATTTGACTCTTATAAGCCAGATGTTCCCTAAACTAGGGAATTTAACTTCCAAAAATATTTCAGAATGGGTTGAAAATTCCAGTATTCCGGATAATTCTGACTAGTCAATCCACATTTTGCGATTTTAACGCGTGCTGTGATATTTGGTTACTACAACCCGATATTTTCGATATTTTTTAGTAGTAGCCCTTTTTGCACTCCTCAGGTGTGTAGTGGGGTTTGATCCATTCCTAGAAAACGCTGCTGATATCCATAAATATATATTTACGCATTCCAAGTGATATTTATGAGTTGCTGAATGATATTGTCATTTTGCCACGAGTCACAAATGGTGCCTTGACATTGCCACTGTGGGAACGTTTATCTTATTGATACACTGTAATACTGGCAGAGGGACTAGTAATACTATGGAAAGCCATACAAGCTTGGGCGAGGAGATTTTGGCCGCCTTCATGCGTGCTTGTGACGAAAGGAATCTTCGTGTTGCCGAGCGTGCGCTCGAGGCAATGACTGACCCAGACGAAGGTGAAGAACAATTAATATGCGCTTATCTTCAGGTGGCTTGCTCTCAGGAAAATTCGCTCAAAACAGATGATTTCGAAAAATTGACATAATTGGAGAAAGGCTCATGGCGCATACTCACCCTACTAGTCATGCAGAAGGTAGCCGTCCTGGCAGTGATAAGGGTTCGATTTACACCTGCCCAATGCATCCTGAAATTGAGCAGAGCAGCCCAGGTAATTGTCCTATATGCCATATGTTTTTGGTCCCAAAGGCCGATCTGGCGAAAGAATCGGCTCAAGGCAAACATGGGGAACACCATCATCATGACCGTGTAGGACATAGCCCATCCGAACATCACCACCATGATCAGGCTGTCGAGCCAAGCACGCAGTCGACGACCGGGGCCATGTACATTTGCCCCATGCATCCACAAATCCGCCAAGATCATCCTGGCCATTGCCCTATTTGCGGGATGTCGCTGGAAGCTGAGATCCCGACTCTCGATGAAGACGAAAATCCCGAACTCAAAGACTTCAGGCAGCGGTTCTGGTGGTCCTTACCGTTGACGATCATTGTCGTTGGGCTGGCCATGTCGATGCATTTTGTCCATTGGTTCGCTGGCGGCATCCAAAGTTGGATCGAATTGATTCTGACAACGCCAGTGGTACTTTGGGCGGGTTGGCCATTCTTTGTTAGGGGTGTGCAGTCAGTTCGCAATATGAGTCCTAATATGTGGACGCTGATTAGTCTTGGGACCGGCGCAGCTTATCTCTATAGCGTAGTCGCGACCGTGACGCCGCACGTATTTCCGCCCGCATTTTTCGACATGGGGCGTGTGTCGGTCTATTTCGAGGCCGCTGCCGCTATTATTTCATTGACCTTATTCGGGCAAATGTTAGAGCTTAAAGCGCGCTCACAAACTTCCCAGGCGATTAAATCTCTGATGGGTCTGGCTCCCAAAACTGCCCGGCGCATCAACTCCGATGGGTCAGAAGAGGATATCCCCTTAGCTCATGTCCATGTTGGAGACAAATTACGCGTACGACCGGGTGAAAAAGTGCCTGTTGATGGTCTCGTGCTGGACGGTAGTAGTGCCGTCGATGAATCAATGCTGACCGGCGAACCTCTGCCTGTTACAAAACACGCCCAAGACAAGTTGATAGGAGCGACGCAAAATACCACCGGTGCCCTGGTCATGCGCGCCGACAAAATCGGTGCCGAAACGGTGCTGTCGCAAATCGTGACGATGGTCGCTCAGGCCCAACGATCCAGGGCGCCCATGCAGCGAATGGCCGACTCGATTGCTGGTTATTTTGTGATGGCCGTCGTGGCGGCTGCTATATTGACATTCTTCGCGTGGGGTTTCTTGGGCGGCACACAAGGGTGGGTCTATGGCCTGATCAACGCTGTGGCGGTTTTGATCATCGCCTGCCCCTGTGCCTTGGGCTTGGCTACCCCGATGACCATCATGGTAGCCACGGGCCGAGCAGCTACACAAGGTATTTTATTCAAAGACGCAGCCGCCATTGAAAATTTCCATAAGATCAACACTTTGATTGTCGATAAAACCGGCACTCTGACCGAAGGCCGACCACGTTTTGATCAGGTAATAGTGGCCCCTGGATTCACCGAACAAGATGTACTGCTGTTTGCGGCTAGCCTGGATCAAGGTAGCGAACACCCGTTGGCCCAGGCCATTGTTCAAAAAGCCAAAGATGATGGACTTACGTTGCAGCCTGTTGAACACTTCGATTCGATCACAGGAATGGGAGTCCAGGGGCATGTTACGGGTAAACAACTTTTCCTTGGCAATACCTTGTTGATGAGCCGAGAAAAAGTGGATATTGTCACACTAAAATCACAGGCCGAATCCCTCCGGGCCGAGGGAGCAAGCGTGATGTATTTGGCAGTCGATAATAATTTGGCAGGGATTTTATCCGTTACTGATCCCGTCAAGGGTTCAACAGCGCAAGCTCTCGACACATTACGCCAGCTGGGTATTCAGACAATTATGGCGACTGGTGATGCGACGACGACCGCGCGGGCTGTCGGTAAAAAACTGGGCATTGATACGGTACATGGAGAAGTGACACCAGCCGATAAATACGACTTAGTGGAAAAATATCAAAATGAAGGAAAAATTGTCGCCATGGCGGGAGATGGTATCAACGATGCACCCGCCTTGGCAAAAGCCGATATAGGTGTGGCCATGGGGACCGGCACTGATGTGGCTATGAACAGCGCATCTGTCACCCTCGTTAAGGGGGACCTGCGTAGTATCGGCCAAGCACGGCATCTATCTGATTTGACGATTAAGAACATGAAGCAAAACCTAGGTTTCGCCTTTATCTACAATGCTTTGGGGGTTCCCATCGCTGCCGGGATTCTGTACCCATGGACCGGCTGGTTGCTTTCGCCGCTGATCGCAGCACTGGCCATGAGCCTGAGCTCGGTATCGGTCATTTCCAATGCCCTACGGCTGCGAACGATGAAATAGTTGGTTTCTAGCGAGGCGGCTTATTTTTGTGTCTCATAGGTAACTTCTTTTTGCGCTTCTTGAACTTTTTCAGGCCAGGTGCTTTTTATATAGGCTATAACAGCGGTAATTTTTTGGTCCTCCAGTATTTCTGAAAATGCAGGCATGTCGCTCTCATAGCCTTTTGGCGCAGTCTTTCCAGGCGTGATGCCAAACTTAGTGATTGAAAACAAAATTGCGTCTGGATGGTGCCAAGTGTGTCCCGTTTTGTCATGTGGTGGGGCAGGCATACGTCCGTTTGGATTTTTTGTGCGCCAATTTGGCTGGCCTTCAAGGTTTACTCCATGACACGCTGCGCAATTAGTCTGATAAATCTCTTCACCAAGATTTACAAGGCTTTTGTCTGCGGGATCAATATAAGTACGACCTGAATTTCTAAGCTCTAGAAAAGAATATATGCCAGCAGCCGTTCCCAATAAGAAGATTGCACCAACCACCATATATATAATCTTTAGATTCGATTGCATCCAATTTTCCATTTTTTACGATCTCTATGGTGAGTTATCGAACATCTGTGGTTGACGCGGCCAATCTAGTTTTTTCATGAACAGGGTTTACCGGTTGGTTATTATTTCTTAATTCATAGTGTAAATGTGGGCCACTTGAAGTACCTGTGGATCCAACATATCCTATGGTTTGTCCTTGCTCTATTAGCGACCCGATTTTTAAGCCTTTGTTAAAGCGGCTTTGATGAGCATAGACTGTGGAATATTTATCGTTATGTTCGATAAAGATCACTTTTCCATACCCTTTTTGCAAACCAATGAAAGAAATCTTGCCTCGTGCAGTTGCCCGGATTGGAGTGCCTTTCGGGGCTGCATAATCTAGGCCTTGATGTCCGGCCCATTTTCCGGAAACGGGATGTAATCTGTATCCGAAATCTGAATTTATGCGCACGTTAGACTCAAGCGGTGTATCCAGGAACAAGGTAGATATATTTTCAATATCAGCGGTATCTGTTGCCACCAATTGGTCTAGCGTGAAAAATGCATTTTTATCGACAAGAATTGGGACCGCGTCCGATGCAACAGCAGAACTCGTAATCAGTATGGACAATACAAATATCAATGGGTTTTTAATTTTAAGCATTAAACTAATTTATAAAGACGGATACCATGAACGCGGCCAGCCTATTCCAGAAGCGTTAATTTCTGGAATAGGCTGGCCGTTGAAGTTGATAAATTTAACCAACTTTAATTTTGCCTAACATTCCGGCCTCCATATGGCCAGAAATTAAACATGCAAAATCAACAGTGCCAGCCTGGGTAAATTCCCAGACTAGAGCCCCTTTTTGACCAGGATTCAAAGAAATCATATTGGGTTCAGCATGTTTCATCCCGGGCATTTTCCGCATCATTGCCGCATGTTCTTTCATTTCTGACGCTGAGCCGATCACCATTTCGTGAGGTATTTTTCCTACATTTTTAATAAAAAATCGGACAGTCTCCCCAGGCTTGACGTTAATCGTGTTCGGAGTGAAACGCATCGAATCGTTCATGACTAATTCAATGGTTCTGGTCGCATTCGATGCTTTTCCTGGTTTACCGGTAGCGGAATTGCTAACATTCATCTTTGACATGTCATGCCCTTGCATCTGGTGGCCGTCACTATGACCTCCGGCAGCAAATGCGAATGTTGGTAATGCACCAAAAATTAAAACAGATAGAATTTTTTTCATAAATATCTCTTTCAAAAAAAATTAACAAGTTAAAGGACAATAACTATTTAATATTGGGCTAACTTCTAGAAGCGAAAACTTACGCCCGCCACAAATTTTGTCTCACGGGTACTTTCACCGGCGCTTCTTGCAAAATTTGCGGTTTGGCCAAACTTACCAGTCCATTCGACCCCAATGTATGGGACAAATTGACGATTAACTTCGTACTTTAAGCGAAGGCCAGCTGTTCCATCTGAGAGACCACTACCAATTTCTCGTGCTTCATCTTTTTTGCCATAAAAATTGACTTCGGCTCGTGGCTGTAAGACCAATTTCTGCGTTATTAATAGTTCATATTCAGCACTTAGACTTAATGCCGTTCTGCCGCCTGACCCAACATAAGCAGTAGCATCAATATCAAACCAATAGGGTGAAAGACCTTGGACGCCGAAAGCTAGCCATTGACGTTTTGGGCCTTCTCCATGATCGAATCGGACACCAAGCTGAGTATCCCAAAAGGTGGAAACGGCATGGCCCCAGAGCAACTCAGTTTGTGCCTCTTGCAGTTTTCCACTCTCGATCTCACCTTCCGCTTTTAAAACTGCGCGATCATAGGTCCCACCAAACCATGCTTGTGCTTCGTATGCTAGACCCTCGCTGCTTCCCGATTTTACGTATTCAAATCGATCGAACAAGACCGATGCAAAATTGTGTTCATCGGACATTCTGAGACGGTTCTGAGGGCCAAGTGAGTATTCCCCGCTATCCAATGTATAGCCGTCAGAATAGCCATGTGGGTCTCTTGCATCAGACGGAGCGGAACCCCCTTGCATTTGCATGGAGCCATGATCCATGCCTTGCATGTTCATCTTGCTATGGTCCATAGCAGACATATCTTCCTTGCCTGCATCGGAGCCAGACATGTTCATCTTGCTATGATCCATCGCAGGCATCTCTTTCTTGCCCTCGCCAGCA
>NZ_JABUXU010000012.1 GCF_014897675.1 Advenella sp. FME57
CCCGCGCGGGGTGCTT
This sequence comes from Advenella sp. FME57, assembly GCF_014897675.1. Classification (GTDB taxonomy): domain Bacteria; phylum Pseudomonadota; class Gammaproteobacteria; order Burkholderiales; family Burkholderiaceae_B; genus Advenella. Next base: position 17 of record NZ_JABUXU010000012.1, read on the forward strand.
CGTGCGTCCTCCATTGCGTCCCCCCTTGGCCGATGATCCCGTGCCATACGCGTTATCTGCCGCCAATTCAGCTAAAATAATGAGCTTATCAATGCTCTGTTGCTGCTGCGCTCGCCTGTCGTTGCTGGCGCGACATGGGCCATAACGAAAATCGGGAGACTCAGATGATGATACGTTTCAAGCCGTGGTTTCTGGCTGTCGGGCTGTTGCCGGCAGCGATGACAGCATGGGCGCAAACCCCCAAGTTTACGGAACCGGTCACATTAACGGTTGGATATGTTCCCGGAGGGGCAAGTGATAACGCGGCGCGGATTCTGGCCAGGGCTCTGGCCAAGGAAATCGGAGTGCCCGTCATTGTGGAAAACAAACCGGGCGGCGGCGGCAGGATTGCTGCGGCTGACCTGAAAAACACAAAGAAAGGCGCGAACGTTCTGATGCTGGGAAACCCGGCAGTCACCGTGATTGCGCCGATCGTTTTTTCTGATCTCAATTACGATCCGCAAGCGGATTTCAAGCCGGTTTCTCTCGTCACCGAATATAGTTTTGCGCTTGGCGTGCCGGCATCCAGCAAGATCAATTCAGTTGAGCAATTCGTACAATGGGCCAAAGCCAATCCGCAGCAGCTCAATATCGGCGTGCCGGCAACAGGCAGCCTGCCTCACTTTTTTGGCCTCATGCTGGCCGACACACTCGGACTGAAGCCGGAAATTGTCGGCTATAAAGGATCATCGCAATTGCTCACAGACCTGGCGGGCGCCAATATTCCGGTTGCCATCGATACGCTGGATACCTTCATCCCCATGGCCAAAGGTGGCAAGGTGAAGGTGTTGGGCGTTTCCAGCGAAAAGCGGGACGCAAGCCTGCCCGATGTCGCGCCGTTTCACGAGGCCGGGATCAATATCCGAGCGACAGGCTGGAACGCCGTATTTGCGCCGTCCTCCATGGACGATGAAGTTGTGACCTATCTGGGCGATGCCATCAGTAAAGCCATGGCTGACGCGACGGTTCAGAAAGAGATCCGTTCGGTCAATCTTGTCCCAGTGCAAGCCAATGCCGCACAGACACGCAAGGCGATTGATGCATTCAGACAGCAATGGGAACCTGTTGTTCGTGATTCCGGCTTCAAGGTAGGCAAGTAAACAAGATATGGCAAAAGTAAAAAACGTATTGTTCGTCATGGCGGATCAACTTCGGGCCGATCATCTGAGTTGTTATGGGCATCCCCATCTTCAGACGACGCATATTGACAGCCTTGCCAGGCGGGGCGTCCTGTTCGAGCAGGCCTTTGTCAACTCGGGGGTGTGCGGGCCGTCTCGGATGAGCTATTACACCGGTCGCTATCCGTCCTCACACGGCGCAACATGGAATCGTGTGCCGTTGTCCATTGACGAAGCGACCCTGGGCGAGTATCTGAAGGCACGCGACATTGATCTGGTGCTGGCCGGCAAGACCCACGTGATGCCGGATAACCACGGACTGGAGCGATTGAACATCGATGGCCAGAGCGAACTTGGCGTGCTCTTGCGACAAGGCGGTTTCGTGCAGCTTGACCGCTATGACGGTCATCATGAACCCGGGGCAGAAAGCGGTTATCCTGCTTATTTGAAAGCGCAGGGCTACGATAGCCCGGATCCGTGGACCGACTATGTCATTGCGGTAGAGGATGACCAGGGCCAGGTGCAAAGCGGCTGGCATATGCGCAATGTCAATTTTCCTGCCCGGGTAAAAGAAGCGCATTCCGAAACCGCATATATGACCAATTGCGCCATATCGTATATGCAATCGGCCGGCGATAAACCATGGGTGATGCACTTGAGTTACGTCAAGCCGCATTGGCCTTATGTGGCGCCGGCTCCGTATCATGCAATGTACTCGCCGCAACAGTGCCTGCCCGTGCGCCGGACCGAGTACGAAAAAGAACATGCGCACCCGGTGGTGCAAGCCTATCGCCAGCAGGAGGAAAGTCTCAGTTTCTCCAGCGATGAGTGTGTGGCGCGGGTGCGCCCGGCTTACCAAGGACTGATCAAACAGCTGGACGACCATCTGGGCAGGCTTTTCGATTACATGGAATCTGCGGGTCTGATGGACAACACACTGGTCATCATTACCGCCGATCATGGTGACCTGCTGGGCGATCACTGGCTTGGCGAGAAGGAACTATTTTACGATGTCGTGCAACGGGTTCCGCTGATCATCTATGATCCTTCCGAGCAGGCCGATGCGACCCGCGGCCGACGCGAATCACGGCTGGTGGAAAGCGTGGATATCGTGCCGACCATATTGGCGGCGCTGGACATGCACATCCCGGCCCATCGGGTTGAGGGGCGGCAGCTTCAGCCTCTCGTCCATAACGAGTCGGTAACCTGGCGCGATTGTGTCTTTTCTGAACTGGATTACAGTTATCGGCAAGCCAGACTGACGTTGGGCAAATCCACAAGCGAATGCCGGGCGTGGTCGGTGCGTACAGACCGGTGGCGTTATGTTTACTGGAGTACAGAGAGACCCCAGTTGTTTGACTTGCAGAACGATCCGGACGAATTCAATGATTTGGGGGACCACCCCGAGTATGAATCGATCAGGCGTCAGATGAAACAGCGGCTGCTGGACTGGTTTGCCGGCCTTAAACGGCGCACGACCGTGACCGAAGAGGAAGTGGATAAGCAGACGAATAAATACAAGCAGGCCGGCGTGTTCTACGGGCAGTGGTGAGTGGAATCAGAGTGACATATTTACCCGGATCGGCCTGTGCGATGGGCAACAGGGCTGGCGGATCACTGGCGGCTGCCGGCAATATGGCAGAACGGATGCACATGTGTCCGTGGCACGAGCCTGCCTGTTGATTGAATTGGCTGCCAGGATTGAACTTGATGTCATCTGAAATATTGCGCTGGCTGATCGCGATCATCGTGATCGCACCGGTACCGCCGGTGTTCGCGGCAACCTGGCTTGAAGGCTGGGTAGTGGCGGTTGCAGACGGAGACACGCTGACCATCCTGGATAAGGCCAGGCAGCAGCACAAAATCCGGCTGGCCCAGATTGACGCACCGGAATCCGGTATGCCATACGCACGGGCTGCCAAAAAGTTTTTGTCTGATACCGTCTATCGCAGGACCGTGACAGTGCAGGCAGGCAAACGCGACCGCTATGGACGGGTGGTTAGCACCGTTTATCTGGACCAGGAAAATATTAATATGCAGATGGTTTCCAGTGGCTACGCATGGGCCTATCGGAACTATGTCACGGACACTGCCTATTACAAAGCGGAAGATCTGGCCCGACGCCTGCGTCGCGGCTTATGGAAAGACAAAAAACCTGTGCCGCCCTGGCAGTGGCGTCGTCAGAAACAACGCTAGCTAATGGCTGCAGCCTGAGGGCGTGCATGGCGTTGCAGGGCCTTGCGATACACGTTTTCTGTCGCGCTGATAAATTTTGCCTGACCGAAACGCTGTTCGCTTTTGCTGCGGGCAGCGCGCCCCATATTGCGCAGATCGTAATGACCCTGAACGATTTGCTCCAGCAAGGCGGCCAAAGCTTGCGGATCGCGCGGCGGGATCACCCAGCCGTCCGTTTCGGCGTCAATGTTTTCCGGAAGTCCCCCTTGCCGGGTCACGATTACCGGTTTGCCCATAGCCATCATTTCACGGCATGCGAACGATATTGTTTCAACACGATAGGATAGAACAAAGCCGACATCAATGGCGCCGATAAAGGATCGGACATCGTCCAGATCGCCCACGAAACTGATGTGCCTGGTCATGCCCAGTTGCTGCACTTCATCCAGCAGCTTTTGCGGGGCGCGCGGGCCGGCGATCGCAATATGCAGGCGATCGAGCCGGCGCGGGTCCAGTTGCGCCAGCGCGCGCACCATGTCTATCCAGCCCTTGTACTCTGTCGTACCGGCGTTGCTGCCCAGCAGAATGCGCGAATCGTCGGCCAAACCCAGAATGGATTGACGCATCGAGCGGGTATCGCCGCCGTTACGAGCGCTAAAATAGTCTGTATTGATGCCGTTGTGAATGGTCGTGACGCCGGCTCGATCGTAGGGGCCGCCGGCCAGTCGATCGGCGACAAAATCACATACGGCAATGCAGTGATCTGTCCCGAAACGGGCGCGCAGCCGTGAACCGACAGAGTCTGTTGCATGGTCATTGTGTTTAGTGAAAACAATCGCAGGCTTGCGGCGCAACCCCAGCATGGCAAGCATGACCAGGCGGTGATCCGCAGTCCCGTTGACGTGTACGACATCATATTGGCCCTTGCGCATAATACCGCACAGGTGGGTGGCTGCGGCTGGCAATTGTTGCAGTTTGCTGGGGTAATCCTGTGCGTATACCTGAACCTCGTCAATTGCACTTGCAATACGGAAGAGGGCGCTTTGCGCAGGAACGGCAACTGCAATATCGTGATCGGGGTTAAGCCCGGCGATCAGTCTGCTGATGTACGAGGTATGGCCCCCAATGCCGGGGCTGGTGTGAAAGTTGGTATACAGTATTTTCATTTTTTGGTTGGGGTTCCCGGTTGATCTGGACCAATTGCCTTGTTGAAGGCCCGACTGGCTAGAGGATCCACGATCAGCGTGAGCAATGATTGTGCATGGCACAAAGCTTACTACCGCCCTCGTAGACAGCCGATGGGCGGTAACCGTAAGAAAGATTCTTGATGGCTTGAATACAGGAAAATGTGTAATAAAAAGTGCAACTTGTGTCATTCGTTTCTACATGCACCAAAAGCAGGCAAAACACGAGCAGGCACCGATATCAGACGGACTGCCACGCCGCGTTCTTTAAACTCTTAAAGTGATAAAAAAAAATCATATACTTCAAAAAAAAGACTGCCCGGTGCTGGCACTGGCAAGTATCGGATTCATATCGCCCACGCCAGTTAGTGCGCTAGCGGTGGTGGTGCAAGTTGCAGGAGAGCAGGCCGGGGTGAAAGACCTCGGTAGGCGTTGACCGAGTGCTTGTGAAACGGGAAAAATCTATTAACGAATGCGCTCATGGTTGGCATCGGGCGCGAGTGCAACCGGGGCGCCTGAATGCAAGGCGCTACGGGCCGCTTCCCTTGCCGCGACGACGATAAAATCGGTGCGTGTCATGCCGCGAGCGCTGGCAGCGCGATCGATCAGCACAATATCGTCATTTTTGATCCGCAGACTGCATGCATCGCGTCTGCGGTTGGTCGATTGCGTATTCATGATGGCTCCAGTCTGTGCGCAAGGCGGTCCGTGCAGCTGGTGTCATTGTAGGCGGCGCATCTTTCAGTAATTTGACACTGTTTGTTCGTGGCGCGTGTGATAATGAATTGCTCTTTGGCTCGGTTTTTTGCAATGCTACTATTGAATGGTACAACAGGAGAATATGATGAAGATTTTGATGATACTCACCTCACACGCCACACTGGGTGCGACAGGCAAACCAACCGGCTTCTGGTTGGAAGAATTTGCGGCTCCTTATTATGCGTTCCTCGATAGTGGCGCCGACATCACGCTGGCGTCTCCGCTGGGCGGACAGCCGCCGCTGGATCCAAAAAGCGATGAGCCAGACGCCCAGACAGCAGCGACTCAACGCTTCAAGAACGATCCGCAGGCACAGTCCGTGCTGGCAACTACGCAGCGTCTGGCCGATGTGAAGGCCGGATCATTTGACGCCGTCTTTTTCCCCGGGGGACATGGGCCCTTATGGGATCTGGCGGAAAACGGCTACGTCATGGCGTTGATCAAAGACGTTTATTCAAGTGGCAAGATCGTGTCCGCTGTCTGTCATGCTCCCGCTGTGTTTCGCCACGTGAAAACGGCTGAGGGTCAGTTTCTGGTTAACGATAGGAACGTGACTGGATTCAGTAACGCAGAAGAAGAGGCGGTGGGACTGACCGATGTTGTTCCCTTTCTGGTTGAGAATATGCTCAAAGACCATGGCGCCCACTATACCAGCGGCGATGATTGGCAGCCGCATATCGTTGTCGACGGCAGGCTAATTACAGGGCAGAATCCGGCCTCTTCAGTTGGTGTGGCCGATGCGGTGATCAGGCAGTTGCAGCAGAACAAATCATAAAGCATCGCATGTTGGTTCGCCCTGGCGCATCGCTGCCGGTATTGCTCGCATGCCGCCCGGTTCTGCAGCGTCGCCACGGTAGCGCGCGCAGCCTTGCATTGCTGCAGACACTGGTAAAAAATAAAATTTAACAACGTGTTTTTGCAAGGAGACAATATGAAACACAAAAGCAGACCGCCGCACACAACCGGATGGCAGCTGGCCACCGGCACTGCCCTGGCCCTGGCGACTGGCATTGTGCTGGCTGCACCCGTGGCCAAGGTGCATGACCTGGCCAAGAGCGAACAGCCAGCCTACCTGGATACACTGCGTGACTTGGTGCACATTGAGTCCGGCAGCAGGGATATTGAAGGGGTAGCGAAAATTGCGAGGTTTGTCGCTGACCGGCTCAGGCATTTGGGCGCAGAAACTGAGATTATCGAGCCCAAGGATGTCTATCGCATGGACGACACGCCCGAGAAAACCGGGCCGGTCGTGCATGCAACCATCACAGGGACAGGGCAATCAAAAATCATGATGATTGCGCATATGGATACCGTGTACCAAAAAGGGGACCTCAAAGATCAGCCGTTTCGTGTTGATGGCGACAAGGCCTATGGTCTGGGTATTGCAGATGACAAACAAGGCGTGGCTGCCATCCTGCATGTGGTTGATATGTTGAAAAAACTGGACTACAAGCAGTTTGGGACGGTGACCGTGGTCTTGAACTCTGATGAGGAAATCAGCTCGCCGGGCGCTCGTGCGTTGATCACGAAATTTGCCGAGGACCAGGATGCGGTATTCTCCTTTGAAAGCGGAGGCAAAGACGGGGGTGTGCGGCTAGCAACCAGCGGTATCGGTGCGGCGTATCTGAAAGTCCATGGCAAATCGTCCCATGCAGGAGCCCGGCCCGAAGGCGGCGTCAATTCATTGTACGAGCTGGCGCACCAGGTATTGCAAATGAAAGACTTGTCCAAACCCGAAGAAGGTCTAAAGTTAAACTGGACCCTGGCCAAGGTGGGCACGGTACGCAACATGATTCCAGCCGAAGCGACTGCTCAGGCCGATGCGCGGGCATTGAAGGTGCAGGATTTTGACGCACTGGAAAAAGCCATGCAGGAAAAAATCAAGAACACGTTAGTGCCGGAGGCCAAGGTAGCGCTTAAATTCGAAGTGCGGCGTCCGCCGCTTGAAGCCAGCGAGATTGGTCGCAAACTGGCTGCGCATGCCCAGGGCATTTATAAGAATGAGCTGGCGCTGGACATGAGTGTGGCCGACAAGGCGACCGGTGGCGGAACCGATGCGGCGTTTGCCGCTGTGAAAAGCCGCGGGGGGGTGATCGAAGGCTTTGGCCTGAGCGGATTTGGCGCACATTCGAACAATGCCGAATATGTGCAAATTCCAACCATTGTGCCGCGTTTGTATCTGGCTACCCGCATGATCATGGACATATCGGAAGGAAAAATGACGCCCTGAAGCTGGTTGATTGGGTCAAAGACAGTGCGACCGGCGTTTTTCAGCCGATGCCGCGTAGCACTGTTCTGCAGCGCATTTATCAGCCCACGGATAGCACCCACGAAACTGCACCCCAAAGGTTGGATTGATGTCCAACTTATGGGGGCAGATCACACGCCGTGAGCTGATGACTATTGCAGCGGCATCGACTGGCTTTCCAGCTGCAACAGTGTTCGCTTGGCATCCAGGCCACCTGCAAATCCGGTCAGTTTGCCCGAGCTGCCCACGACGCGATGACAAGGCGTGACAATGGATACGGGATTGCGGCCGACTGCTGCGCCAACTGCACGGGAGGCTGCAGGGTTTCCTGCCAGTTGGGCAAGTTGCCGATAGCTGCGGGTCTGCCCAAAAGGAATGGTCAGCAACAGCGCCCATACTTTTTTCTGGAATGGCGTGCCTTGCATATCCAGATCGAGCTCAAAGCGATCGCGCTTGCCCGCAAAATATTCCTTCAGTTGTGCTTGCGTCTGCTGCAATACAGGATGCGTATCGTCACGCTGCAGGCTGCCCAACTTCACACGGCCGGGTCTGTCGTTCTCCCACAATATGGCGGCCAGGGCATTGTCTCTGGCAACCAGTGTCAGCTCGCCTAAGGTAGAGGGCATGATGGTGTATGAATAGGGCATTCTGATTTCTCCGGTTGCGGACCAACTCTGAATATCACAGGCCAGTATAACGATGGTTTGAGATAGCCAGGCGTCACGATGATGTTCGAGGGTCAGGTTTGATAACAACGGTGTCACTATACTGCGATCCGGCTTTGGCCACACTCCGCCTCTTGCGCTTGAATCAGGCGGGTTTTCCCATGCATTTGCCTGCTGTAGACCACCGCAAAAGAAGTCACCCCGCGTGGCGGCTGGGCTATACTTTCAATATCGATGATCATGCCAGGCGCAATGATCACAAGTGGAGTAATACGCCTACAGGAGCATACGGAATGAACCATAACAGCCAGATTGATGCCAGCACCCGGCAGGATGTATCCTCCAGCGGTGGCCACGATCTTGCCTACCAGAGCGGCTTTGGCAATGAATATGCCAGTCAGGCCATTGCCGGTGCGCTGCCGCAGGGCAGGAACAGTCCCCAACAGGGCCCGCGGGGTCTGTACACCGAACTGATTTCAGGGACCGCCTTTACCGCGCCGCGCCATGAAAACCGGCGCACCTGGATGTATCGCCGTCAACCTTCCGTTGTCGCCGGTCACTATGAACCTTTTGAGCAGCCATATTGGCAAACGGGGGCGGATCCGACGATTGCCTTGCCTCCCGAGCCATTGCGCTGGGCGCCCTGGAGCAATGATCATCCCCAGGCCGATTTCATTGACGGCATGCGAACCATTGCGGCCAATGGCGGGCCCGACGTGCAAAGTGGTGTGGCGATCCATATCTATATTGCCGATCGTCCGATGGCCCGACGAGCGTTGGTCAATGCAGACGGCGAGATGCTGATCGTGCCGCAACAGGGGACATTGCTGATTACAACCGAAATGGGCCTGTTACAGGTTCAGCCACGGGAAATTGTCATTATTCCCCGTGGTGTTGCATTCAAAGTCGAGCCAATAGACGGCACCGGGCAGCCGGCCCGGGGCTATGTCTGCGAGAATTACGGGGCGCAGTTCCGTTTGCCGGAGCTGGGGCCGATCGGTTCCAACGGCCTGGCCAATGCGCGCGACTTTCTGGCCCCGGTTGCCGCTTTTGAAGATACCGTGGGCGAGTATGAACTGATCCGAAAATTCGGCGGCCGTCTCTGGCGTGTGCCCCTGCATAGTTCACCCTTCAATGTCGTGGCCTGGCATGGCAATCTGAGCCCGGTGAAGTATGACACGGCGCACTTTATGACGATCGGTTCCATCAGCTACGATCATCCTGATCCATCCATTTTCACCGTTCTGACGTCGCCCAGTGACACGCCGGGCACCGCCAACTGCGATTTTGTGATTTTTCCGCCGCGCTGGCTGGTAATGGAAGACACCTTCCGTCCACCATGGTTTCATCGCAATTTCATGAGCGAGTTCATGGGGCTGGTGTATGGTCAATACGATGCCAAGCCGGGCGGATTCAAGCCGGGTGGCGCCAGTTTGCACAACTGCATGGTGCCTCACGGCCCGGATGAAGAGTCCTATGGCAAGGCAACGGCCGCTGAGCTCAAGCCGCAGAAGCTGGATAACACACTGGCATTCATGTTTGAAAGCCGCTACCGTTTTGTACCCACCCAGTTTGCAATGCAGGGGCCCGAGCTTGATAAAAATTATATTGACTGCTGGATGGGGTTGAAAGACCGGTTCGAACGCTAGGCAAAGCGGGCTGACCCATATGGCGGTCATCATTTTCCCGCGCACGCGCGTTTTCATGTTAATTTACTATGAAGTTCATCGCTATTATATTTCTATATACCAAGGAGACGTGCCATGGCTAAAAGTACGAAAGACGATGCAAACCAGAGCGCAGGCAACCCTTTTGCTGAACTGAGCAAAATGTATGAACAGTTTCAGGTTCCAGGACTGGATTTTTCTGCGATCGCAGATGCACGTCGCAAAGATGTGGAAGCGTTGGTGCAGGCCAATAAGGCTGTTTATGATGGCATGCAGGCGCTCGCTGCCAAGCAGGCCGAGATGTTCCGGCAGGCGATGGCCGATATTCAGGGCGCAGCTGGCACTGCAGGCACCAACCCTGCCGCGCAAACCGAACTGGCGCGCAAGGCCTACGAAAAAGCATTGGTCGATATGAAAGAGCTGGCCGAGATTGCGCGGCAATCCCAGACCGAAGCAATGGCCAGCATCAGTGAGAGGGCGACTCAGAATCTGCAGGAAATTCGCGATATGGTCAAAAAGCAATCGGGATAAGTTTTTTGTGTTTGCAACAGGCGCGCAGGCGCAGATTCGTGCCGGCGCGGCCGGCATCAGGTTCAGGGGCGCCCCGTCTCTAATTAGCGCCGCTCAGCTGCAAGCATGCGTCTTCTGATGACCTGCGGGGGATGACCCGTCCAGCGGATGAACGCACGGCGCATGCGCTCCTGGGTCCCAAAACCGACGGCTGCCGCAATCTGCTGGATATTGCCGGTGCCCGACTCCAGTCGGGTGCGGGCCGCTTCTATTCTTAATCGCTCGATTGCCCGTGCCGGGGTCTCTCCCGTCTCGGCTTTGAACATTCTGCTGAACTGACGCACACTCAGGCATGCAATTGCAGCCAGTTGCTCCATATCCCTTATCTCGCGCAGATGCTGTTGCGCATAATCCATCGCCTTCCTGATACGTGCCGTTTCCGGCTCCATCTGCAAAATGGGCGAAAATTGCGACTGGCCGCCAGCTCGCCTTTGGGATACCACCATGTGCTGCGCCACATCACGTGACATGTTACTGCCGCAGTCGTGTTCGATCAGCGCCAGCGCCAGGTCGATGCCGCTGGTGATGCCGGCGGAGGTCCAGATATTGCCGTCGCGCACGAAGATCCGGTCGCCATCCATGCGAACCTGCGGATAGGCTTTCTGCATGCGTGCCACCTGCTGCCAGTGTGTTGTCGCTCGCTTTTGATTGAGCAGCCCCAGTTGCGCAAGAATAAATGCACCGGTACAGACACTGGCAATACGCCGCGATTTTGCTGCCGCCTTGGCAAGCCGCTGCAACGCCGATTCATCTTCAAGCAATGCGCCAACGCCCTGACCGCCGCAGACAATCAGCGTGTCAGGCGCCTGGTCTTCAAGTTTTTCAGACAAGACACTCACACCACCGGAACTGGTAATGGCCCCGCCGGTCGCCGACAGCAATGAAATCGTGTAGGGCGAAGGAGCCTGGCGCGTGCTGGCGATCTGGAACGCGGTGTGCGGGCCGGACAGATCAAGCAGCTGGAAGTCTGGAAAAATATAGAAGGCGATCTTCATGATGGCTGAAAAGGTTGGAAATGTGTCATTCAGGACAAGTATAGCTGCGTTAGACTGCATTGATCGCGAACCGTTACTTTTTGGAGAACGCCATGGCTGAACCGGATGTTGCACCCATTACCATTGTCATACCGCTCTACCAGGGCGTGACCCAGCTGGATTTCACCGGCCCGCATCAGTTCTTTTCCCGCTTGCCTGGCACCGAGGTGATTGTGGCGTCAATCGAAGCCCAGCCTGTCAGCGCCGATGGGCTTGTTTTTTCCGGATTACATGACCTGGGCCAGGTGAGCCGCTGTGATGTCCTGTGCGTGCCCGGTGGCCTCGGGTGCACCGAGGCGATGGAGTCAGATGACTATATGAACAGCATCCGGCGTCTGGCGCAGGCAGCCACATATGTGACCTCGGTGTGTACGGGTTCGCTGATTCTGGGCGCGGCTGGTTTGCTCAAAGGCAGGCGTGCTGCGTGTCACTGGGCATGGCGTGACCAGTTGCCGGCCTTTGGCGCCATTGCCGATGAAGGCAGAGTAGTCCAGGACGGTAATATCATTACGGGAGGCGGTGTTACCGCCGGTATTGATTTTGCGCTTACGGTGATCAGTGAATTATTTGACGAGCGCACTGCGCAAATGATTCAGCTTGGACTTGAGTACGCGCCACAGCCGCCGTTTGACGCAGGCAGACCCGAGCTGGCGCCTGCCTTGGTTCTGGATGAAGTAACCCGGCGCATGTCCGCCAGTATGGCGGAGCGCCGGTCCCAAATAAGCAAGGCGGCGCAGCGCCTGGTATAGCAATAGCGGGTGCGCAAGGAAGTTAGCCATTCTATAACCATCACGTCCGTGATATATTGCATGCATTGCAAAGTGTGACCAAAATATATCCGGAACGTATGCCTGTGTTCGAGCCAAAAAACCGCGCTGCTGCCTCTGTCCTTGGATGGGCCCTCTTGTACTGGGCAGCAGCCTATATCTCCCTGATGCTGGACGATCCGCTGTCGCACGTGGGCTTTGTCTGGTTCCCCGCAGGCGTTGGCGTGGCCGCTTTTTTGGTCAGCGATTATCGGCGCTGGCCCTGGTTGCTGGCGGCGTTTTTTATTGCCCATCTGATTGCGGATATCAACTTCGGTCATGATATTCCCATCGCCGTGCCGCTTGCGATCATTACGCTGACCTCGGATATGGCCACCGCCTGGATCGTGAGCAGATATGCTCAGAACAAAGATGGTCTGCAGATCGTGCTGCGCTGGATAGTTGCCACATTCGTCATCAGTGCAGTTGCCGCGGTACTGAGTGCCGGGTGGCTGACACTGTTTGATAATGCGCCGTTTGACGAACTGGTCTGGGTCTGGTGGGGGGCGCATGCCTCGGGTGTACTGTATCTGACCGCTGTCGTGATGGGGCTGCGTGGCTATCAACTTGGGAGTACCAACACCGGTACCAAAGCGATCGTGGTGGGAGTGGCGTCCCTGATACTGATGGTAATCTGTGCATGGCTCATTTTCGACGCTGAGCAGATGGACATGACACGCCGTCATGCGCCATGGCGAGCCACGCTGGTATTTGCGCTGACCGGAATCCCTGTTGTTCTGGCTGTGGTCGCAGCGATTTCCTGCGGCAACCGCATGGGCTCGCTGGCCCTGCTATGTCTGGGCGCCATCGTTATCTATCATTCTTCGCAAGGCACGGGTCCGTTTTTCCTCAAGTCGCTGCGGCCGGGCGAGTCGCTTTTGCTGGCGCAGTGCTATTTGGTGGGCACCGCGCTGTTGATTGTTTTTCTGCGCGTCTTTACACAGACGGTCAAGCGATATGGCGGGGTCCGGGAGCAGCGACAGGAAACGGCTTTCATGTACCGCCTGGACGCCACTAGTGGGCATATGGACTGGGACGGTCGCATCCATGAGGCCCTGGGCACGGACCAGGAAACCATGAGCAGCGCAACGCAGATTCTGGCCATGGCGCATCCCGATGACCGTTCTGCACTTGCGGCCATGTTGGCAACCGATGGCGACAAATCAGGTGGTGAGCAGGCAGCGGAATTTCGATTGAAATCGGCGGCAACCGACTGGATTCGGATCCGCGCGACTGCGCCCGTGCTTATCAGCGAGCCGGACAAAGCCATTCTGGTTGGCACCTGGCTTGTTGGGCAAGGGGGGCAATCATGATGAGAAAATCCACTGCCTGCGCTGGGTTTGGCTGGAGCGTGTCATGATACAAATCGCTCTGCTATTGTTTGGCGCCAATTTCGTTCGCCGCAATGCTTACCTGCTGGGTATTATGGGGTTTTTATGGCTGGTGGCAGGACTGGTGATTTTCGTGGATGCGTTCGATGGCGTGCGTTACTTTCCACTGACGCTTTTCGGTGTGCTGCTGCTGATCGAAAGCGTGATTACGTTAAGCGTGGCCTCCAGTGGTATTGGCGCGCAAAAGGCAGTGCTATATTTCAAGGGCGGCGGTTTCTTCCTGATTTCGTTGTTGATCCTTGCCAATGAAACCATCAGCAATATGCTGCTTGCCCTTATCCTGGGCATGGCTTATTTTGTGATGGGCCTATTGCAGATGGCTTCGGCATGGGTGGTTCGGTTTCCCAACTGGCGTACTGCGTTTGGGTTCGGCCTGGCAAAAATCGGTTTTGCCCTATTCATGTTCGGCCCTTATCCCAGCCATTACTCGGCAACGATTTCAGTCTTTATCGGTATCACCCTCATGATGGGCGGTCTTGTCACGCTGAACGTTTTTTTAAGGGCGCGTCAGTTGAAGGATGGCACATCCGTATTCGAGCTGTTCGTGCCTTCGGATGTGCTGCCCAAAATCCGCAAGTCGCAGTTGTCCCGACCCGTCAATGACAACGCGCCGTCTGGCCAGACCCAGAGCGAACCCTTGACAGTGCATGTCTGGACCCCCGAAGGCTCATCCAAAGGCGCGCCCGTGCCGCGTCCGGTCATTAACCGGTATATAGCGGCAGTGGATATCAATGGCGTTATCTCCACGGGACATGCTGCGCTGGAGAGGCTGCCCGATACCTATATCAGCCTTTATCCCGGTAGCGATATCGACCGTTCACCCTCCGAGTTCTTTCGCATTCTCAAGGCGACTCGTGACAACGATGTGCCGGGACAATTCCAGCCGGATTACAGTACTGAATCGGCGGCCTGGTGTCCGTCAAACTGGCAGATAAAATTCAATACCTACAATCCGGACGGCCTGCTGCGGTTCTGGCAGGAGTATAGACAGCATGAAATTTACAATCTGACTTACCGCAACTGTTCCAGTTCAGTCAGTTATGCGCTGGAGGCTGCGTTGGACGGCGTACTGCATGACAGGGCTTCGCGCTCATGGCAAGAGGTATTGCGGGTCATGGTCATGCCCGAATTATGGATTGCGGCCCAGATCAGAAAACGCGCTACCACCATGGCATGGACGCCGGGCCTGACGCTGGACTATGCGCGTGCGTTGCGCGCTGTGGTGCACCCGGTCAGTACACCGTGGTTTGCTCGCTTGCTACGTGTGAGCAAGGCCTCGAATGTCTCCATTTCCGGATAAGCCGGCGCATGTGTGCGCAGAACCCCGCAGTGGACAACAACCTGGATTATAGCGGCCCCATTGGACCTTATTGGCGGTCTCATCGGTGGTCCCCATAGCTGATCCCCATAGACGATCCTACCGGCTGTCCTTATGATTCATCATGGCTGTGCGGCTCACGCCGTGATTCAGATGCCTGGCACGCCATCGCGGATGACACGCGAGTAGTTGCTGCCATCCGGGTTGGCGCGCGCCCGATCTGTATAGCGTGCGCGGTTGCGATATTCCTTGATTGAATCGGCACCTCGCAAAGCGCCGACCTTGTACAAATACTCCGGCAGGTAGCCGGAAGCCAGCAGTCGCCAGTTCAGTGGTAGCCCGGGCACAATACGATCCATCATCCGGAATATCAGCGTCGTACAATTTGCCGTGATGGTATGGTAAAAACGTGGCGTGTGAACCAGCCGGTTGGCTTCGTCCAGATATGCCAACAGCAGCGATTGCCGTGCCGCCGGCGCCATATGCACACGATATAAATAACCGTCTTCCTGACGGATATTGCTGCGCACGAAAAGCACATCCTTTTCATCGGCTGCGACAATGCTCAATTCGTACATTTTGAAAAAACCGCCCAGCTCGGAGAAGGCATCGCCAACTTTACGGCGGATCTCGACTGAAAAAACCAGATGCTCATCATCGTTGAAACCGAAAGAAACCAGTGCATGCGCAATGGCGGGGCCGCTCCAGTAGGAAAGGACAAGATCTACCGACGTCAGTTTGCTCAAATCATACTGCCTGGTCTCCCATTGTTCCGTAAAGTGCTCGGGCGAATGCCAGATGAAATTGCGTACGTTTTCAATCGTCATGGTATTGCCAGCCAGTGAGCCGTGCGCCTGGCGAGATACATCGGGTATCCAGTTGCGATCGTTGGCGGCACGAATAGTTCGCCACCAGTACACCAGCGCCAGTATCGACAGGGTATAGGTGATGCCGGCGATGGTTTGCAGGGGTTCAATGGTCGGATTGAGCAGGGCGGCCACAAAGAGGGCGCTGACCAGCGCCCACAGAGCGATCAGCAATCTGCGCCGCACTTTCTGACGGGTGAACTGCACCCATAACGCCAGCGTGCCCCAGATAAAAACGGCGATGACAATGAATGCCAACGTTATTATCATTGTGATAATTGCCAGAGAAAACAACGGTAAACCATATTACAGTAATTTGATGATTCTTTAAAGACAAGCGCCAGGGCACCCGTCTGCGGGCGCCGTTGCCGGTGCTCGGTTATGTGCTGCCTTGCAGGCCTGCTTAGCAACGATATGAGTGGCGGGGCCGCCGTCACCGTCACCTGCGCCTGCTTATACCCGGCCCAAAAAAACACACCGTGGTGTCAGCACGGTGTGATTCGTTTGGCTGCGTCAGTGTTGTCAGCCGTGGCCATTATGAGTAAAGCCCGGCTTGTCCGGGCGTCTGTTATTTGAGCTGACCGTCTTTATTGGTGTCAGCAGCATCAAAGTCACTGGTGACCTGTGTGATCATCTCGTCACTACTGATCTTGCCATCCTTGTTGGCATCAACGGCGGCAAACTGCTCTGTCGTCAGAATAGTTCCGACTTCTTCTGCTGTCAGCGCGTTGTCGCTGTTCTTGTCCAGATTTTTGAATGCGGCGGCCATTGCCTGATTGTATTCTTCTCTGCCAACAGAGCCATCCTTGTTCAAATCAAGCTTGACCAGTTGATCTTGCGGGATTTCTCCACCACTCGATGGCATGGCAGCCTGGGGCATGCCCTGGCCACCTGCGGACGGTGCTGCCTGTCCTGATGGTTGTTCCATGGTCTGGCCGGTACCCTGATTCGTTGTCTGGGCCGTGGCGCTATTGGCGAGAAACATGGCAGAGCCAAGGCTGGCGCTGACTGCGAGTAAAGCGGCGGCAGTTTTGCTTCTCAAAAATGTGTTACTCATATATGAAACTCCTTTCTTTAACGGCGACAGGCAAAAAGCTACCTGTAAATGCCCGTTGCGACAGGTTTGTGGTGAACGACAGGCTCCTGCAGCACCAAATCGACTTTTTATACTAACACCATTCAATCGGCTATTTCATTTGGAATAATGAGGAGATGTAACGGTTTGATTCGCTGCAAAAGCAGGCGTGGCGGGCCTGTTTTCCTGTATTCCATCACAGATTTACCCCTGTTGCTGTGGCGGACAGCAGCGTGCGCCGCTGCGGCCGCCATGCCGCACTAATTAGCGAGTTTTATTGGCTTTCTCGCTATACTCAATCCAGAAGTCTGCATTGTCTACGCCTGCTATCCGGGGATCAAACACGGGGTCCAGACCGGCTTTTTTCTGACGGTCATAATCCTTGAGCACCTTGATCGCCGGTTTGCTCAACAGCACAATGGCGACAAAGTTCAGGTAGCACATACTGCCAAAGCCGATATCACCCAGGCCCCACATCAGGCTGACCGACTCGACGCTGCCCAGATAGACGACAACGAGAAACACAATTTTCAATACGAATTTCAGTATGGGATAGCGCAATTTACTGTCCAGATACACCATGGTGGTTTCAGCGATGTAGTAGTAAGCCATCAACGTGGTAAAGGCAAAGAGGAAGATCGCAACGGCGACAAAACCACTGCCATAATCGGCAAAAAGGGTGGACACTGCCGTCTGGGTATACGCAGTGCCGGCAACCAGTCCTGGTACATGTTCTACCAGCGGCGACGCCGCGCCAGGCGGGATAACGTTGTATGACTCCGTCATCAGGATCATCAATGCCGTAGCGGTGCATACGAGGACAGTGTCGATATAGACCGAGAAGCCCTGTACCAGTCCCTGTTTGGCCGGATGCGAGACTTCCGCAGCAGCCGAGCTGAAGGTGGCTTCACCTGCCCCGGCGACATTGGAAAATACCGCGCGGCGTACTCCCCATGCTATGGCGGTTCCGACAATGCCACCGAAAACGGCATCGGCGCCAAAAGCGCTGGCGACAATAAGTTGCAGCAGTGCAGGAATTTTTTCGACGTTCGCCCCCAGAATGATCACCATCAATATGACATAGGCAATAGCCATGACCGGCACGACCTTATCGGCGACCCGGGCAATGCGCTTGATGCCTCCGAAGATGATCAGGCCGAGTAACGCAGTCACAATGAGGCCAGTGATGTACGAAGGCAGTCCGAAGGCGGTCGAAAAGGATTCGGCAATGGTGTTGGCCTGTATCCCAGGCACCAGCACGCCATAGGAAAGGCAAATGACCGTTGCTGCCACGACTGCGAAGGCCTTCAGGCCCAGGCCTTTTTCGATATAGTAGGGCGAGCCGCCGCGATACTGGTCGTCTGCCCGCTCCTTGTACACTTGCGCCAGGGTTGATTCAATAAATGCACTGGCGCCGCCCAGTAATGCCATCACGATCATCCAGAAAACGGCGCCCGGCCCGCCTGCCGCGATGGCAGTAGCCACCCCTGCGATATTGCCCACACCCACGCGGCCCGATAGCGCCATGCAAAATGCCTGAAAGGAAGAGATGCCATCGGCAGATTCCTTGCGTTCGCGCAACAGCCGAATCATTTCGAAAAAATATCTGAACTGAACGGCGCGGGTGATGATGGTAAAGTAAAGACCCACACCCAATGCAAGATACACGAGGGTGTCCCCCCAGATATACCCGACCAGGGTATTGACGAGTTGCTCCATGATTGACTTCTCCTTTGCAAGCGGTCGTGGCATGTTCTGCCAGCGTAGTTTTTGTAATCAAGCGGGTAAAAAAAAGGCAGACCGGACGTACCGGTTTGCCTTGTCATGCAGTCAGTTCACATACCAGATGGTTTTGGTTTGCAAATACTGGTCAAGCGCCTCTACACCCTTGTCCCGACCACCGAAACCGGACTGCTTGTAGCCGCCAAAAGGCGTTGCAATGCTGCCTTCCGAGAAGCCGTTAACCGACACCGTACCGGCCTTGACGGCTCGGGCAACATGATGGGCTCGTCTCAGGCTGCGTGTGTAAAAGGATGCGGCCAATCCGTAGTTGGAGTTGTTGGCAAGATCAATGGCCTGCTGGTCCGTGTTGAAACTGGTCACTGCCAGCAATGGGCCAAATACTTCTTCCTGGAAAATGGTCATTTCAGGTGTGATATTGTCGAAAATGGTCGGTTCGATATACCATCCGCTTCCCAGGCCGTCGTGAATATTGCCGCCTGCAGCCAGCGTGCCTCCCTGGGCCAGCGTTTTCTCCAGATAGGTTTTGACCTTGTCGAAATGGGCCTGTTCGATCATTGGACCGATGGCGACTGTCTCATCGCGCGGATCGCCCACTTTCCAGTCGGCCAGCCCTGCCTTGAGTCTGGCCAGAAGTGCCTCTTTGATGGATGCGTGCACAATCAGCCGGGATCCGCAGCTGCAATTTTCGCTCATGTTCCAGAACGCAGCAGCCAGGATGGATGGTGCGGCGGCTTCCAGATCGGCATCTTCGAAAACGATTTGCGGGCTTTTTCCTCCGCACTCGAGCACGATTTCCTTCAAATTGCTTTGGGCTGAATACTGCAGAAAATAACGACCCACTTCGGTGGAACCGGTAAAGGAGACCATGTCGACGTCATCATGTCGACCTAGTGCTTCGCCTACCTTTTCCCCCAGGCCGCAAACCAGTGTGAGCGCACCCGGCGGCACGCCCGCCTGATGCGCCAGCTGCACCATGCGATAGGCGCTGAGCGAGGTCAGTTCTGCAGGCTTGACCACAACTGAATTGCCGGCCGCCAGTGCGGGCGCCACTTTCCAAGCGAACATCTGGGCAGGAAAATTCCATGGCAGGACAACCCCAACGACGCCCATGGGCTCCCTGACAACCAGGCCCAACGCTTCTTTTCCAGTAGGCGCCACCTTGTCGAACAGTTTGTCGATGACTTCTGCGTACCAGTAAAACGTCTCGATGGTGGCCGGCATATCGGTGTTGATGCATTCAGTAATCGGCTTGCCTGCATCGATACAGTCGAGTGCCGCCAGTTCTTCCAGGTTGGCCTGGAGCAGGGCGGCCCAGCGCAACAGAATTTGCTTTCGTTCTGCCGGCGCAAGTTCCGACCACTCACCTGACACAAACGAAGCGCGCGCAGCGGTGACAGCTGCATCTATGTCGCGACCCTCACCGTCGGCAATATGGCCGATCACCGAGTTGTCGATCGGGCTGCGGTTCTCCAGTTTGCCGCCTGTGCTACTGTGATTCGGGATCAGGTGGCCGGCCCAGAGTTCTGCCCGGGCCGCCTGTTCAAAAATGGTGTCTTTGGTCAATGTCATCTCAAACTCCGGTTTATTTGAGCAGCGCAAGAAATTCCTGCTTCTCGTTGTCGGACAGATTGGCCAGCGGCAGACGGACATTGCCTGCATCGAACGTGCCACGCAGGCAGCCGATTTTTGCCTTCTGGTTGTAGTTGCCAGACTCCATGGAGTGGATGGCCGGATACATATCGGTCATGATTTTTTTTGCCATGTCCCAATCCTTGCTGGCGGCTGCGTTGAACAAGGCAATTTGCTCGTCCGGGAAAACATTCGCGGCACCTGCAATCCAGCTGCTGGCGCCCCAGAAAAAATAGTCGACTGGCTGATCATCACAACCGCAAATCACCTGGAAATCATCGAAGTTGGCCTGAATCATGCGTAATGCCTGACTGAAATTGCCACTGCTTTCCTTGATTGCCTTGATGTTGGGATGGCGCGCCAGGCGTGCTACCGTATCGAACTCGATTTCGACGCCGACGCGCGCGGGGAAGTTGTACATGATGATAGGCAAGTCAGTGGCTGACGCGACATATTCAAAAAATGCAATGATTCCCTCCTGGCTGGGCAGGCTATAGGGCGGGACCGACAGCATCAGGCCGTCGTAGCCCAGACGCTTGGCTTCGTGTGCACGGCGTACCGCAACGTCGGCGGACAAGTCGCTGATTCCGGCGATCAGCGTCGCCTTGCCTTTGCCTGCCTGGGCGATTGTCTGCAGGACCGTGGCGCGTTCTTCTTCCGAAAAAGTGTAATATTCCCCGGTGGTGCCGCAGGCCACCAGGCCGGTCACTCCTTTGTCGATATAGGCCAGCGCCAGTTCATGCAGACGGGCGGTATCGACTTTGTTATTCGAGTCAAACGGTGTGACCATGGGTACTAGAATGCCATTCAGATTCATTGTGTTGCTCCTTTTTGATGAGATGCGTGAAAACGGTGTAAGCGATAGGGGCGTACGTCAACGCCCGGCTCGGTATTGAAGTACAGTGCCTGGACCAGTTCAGCGGTAACGGCAGCCTGGGTCAGTCCCAGGTGCTGATGACCAAATGCCAGCAGCACCGGCCCCTGCCGATCGATGACCGGCAGCGAGTCGGCAATGGAGGGACGAAAGCCCATCCAGGATGTCGCATCCGAATTATCCAGGGGGGCGTTCATCATCGGCTGCGCCAGTTGCAGCAATTGCTGCGCGCGCTGCATGTTGGGCGGTGCCTGCAAACCGGCAAATTCCACTGTTCCGGCCAGCCTCAACCCCTCCTGCATTGGCGTCATGATGAAGCGCCGGTCGATGCTCGATACCGGGACAGACAGTCGTGCTGTTTCGTTCGGCAGCATCAGGTGATAGCCGCGCTCTGTATCCAGTGGCACATCAACGCCTGTAAGCTGGCGCACCAGCGGTCTGGAATGGGCGCCTGCACAAACGACAACATGCTTTGCGCACCACTGGCCCGATGACGTATGCAATAGCACAGTGTGATCGTCCTGAACGCCTGCCTGCAAAACCTTGCAACCTTCGTATAGCTGGCCGCCCATTTGCGTGAATGCGGTCTTTAAATGTCCGGTCATGGCATTCAGGTTTGTCACATGACCGGTCTGAGGATAGAAAAGCGCGCCCAGCTGATTGGCTGCCAGTGCGGGCTCCCGTTCGCGCAATGCGTTCGTATCCAGCCAGTTATTGGCAATGCCCATGGCATTGAGGCGTGCGCCATGCTGTTGTAATCCGGCGACGCTTGCCGGGTTTTCTGCCAGCAACAACGATCCCTGTATTCGGATCCATTGCGACAAGCCCCATTCCTGGGAGAACGTCTGCCACGCGTTCAGGCTCTGTTGGTTAAGCGCCAGCAAGGCCTGATGGATTTGCTCTGCGCGGGCGGGGCGCATATTGGTCAGCAATTTGAACAGCCAAGGCATGATCTGCGCAAGATAGCGCCAGTCCAGTCGCAACGGACCCATGGGGTCCAGCAGCATGCGTGGCAATTGCCGGACAATAGCCAGATCGGCAATGGGGAAAACCTGCTCAATGGCAATATGCCCTGCATTGCCGCAAGAGGCGCCACCACCGGCCTTGTCCGTCTCCAGCAAGACCACTTGCACGCCTGCGCGTTGCAGGCTGACCGCAATGCTCAGGCCGATGATGCCTGCGCCAATGATAATCAGGCGAGCGCAAGAGGGCGCGCCTGTCACGTCTGAAAATACCAGGAGCGTGGTGAGGCTGCAGCGGGAAACAAAGCGGTGCTGTTCATTGTGCAGCGATCCCCCATTTGAAAGGATCACGGTCATCAAGAATCAGGCAGTTCTCGGCGCACATATAGGCATTGCCGCGGATCACAGGCACGATCCCGTCGCCACTGACCTCCGGGCGATAATAGGCAGTAAAATGGCTGCCGATCACACTGGCCTGGCGCCAGCTTTGCCCGGGTTCAAGCAACCTGTCTGCAGCCAGGCACGCCAGTTTGGCGCTTGTTCCCGTTCCGCAAGGTGAGCGATCATAGGCCTTGCCCGGACACAGGACAAAACTCTGGCTATCGGCCGAGGCGGACTGCCCGAACAGTTCGATATGATCGATATCACCGCCATTTTCTCCGGTAATGCCAGCGGCGGTAAGTGCCTGTCGAATGGCCCAACTGATGTGAGTCAACTGATCGACATTGTCAATATGAATATCAGCAAGCGCCTGGTTCACCAGGAAAAACCAGTTGCCGCCCCAGGCTATATCGCCTGTGACCGGACCGATTTCGGGCACTTGCACTGTGACGTCTTTGCGATACCGCCAGGATCGCACATTGCGCACTGATACACTGCCATCCTCATGCAGGGTGCAATGAACATTGCCTACCGGTGTCTCGATGGTATGCTCCCCGGCCTGAATGCGTCCCAGATAGGCGAGCGATGCGATCAGACCAATGGTGCCATGTCCGCACATGCCCAGATACCCGCTGTTATTGAAGAAAATAACCCCGGCAGTCGCTTGCGGATCTATCGGTTCACACAGCAATGCGCCGACCAGTATGTCGTTGCCACGCGGCTCCAGGATAATCGCCCGGCGTAGCAGGTCGTATTTTTCTTTGAAGATATCCAGCTTATCGGCCATGGAGCCGCCGCCCAGGCTGGGAAATCCTTCGTAGACCAATCGGGTCGGCTCTCCTTCGGTATGGGAGTCGATGACGTGCAGTTTTTTATATCGATCATGCATAAATGGTGTCTTCGCTAAAACAGGAAAGGGATGAATGTTCATCGAGTCCTGATTAGCTTGATCGAAATAGCGGTCCATGTCTTGACCGTTTTCTCCATTTCTATGTCGAAAACTGCATAGCCGGGTTTGCAGGGCGGTGGTAATATCGGCAATATGCACCGCTTGCGGAAATGATCAGGATTTTCCCGAATCCGACTCCGTTTTTGGCTGCAACGCGGACAGAATGAAAAATGCAAATGGCAAATGAACTTTCCTTATCGAGACGCGATCCGCTTCTTTCAGGCAGACCGTCTGAAGCTGCACCCATTGCAGATCTGGTCAATGCGGTGGCTGAGAACTTTCGGCCGCAGAACCTGGAAGCGCTATTGAGTCATCTGTCGATTCTTGCGCCGATTTTCGATGCTTTACCCAATGTCGTGTTTTTTATCAAGAATACGCGCGCAGAGTATGTCCTGGTCAACCAGACATTGGCCAAGCGTTGCGGTCTTGAGTGTGTGGCAGATGTGCTCGGCAAGCCGTCGCGGGACGTGTTCAATACGCGACAGGGTAATGAGTATACGGAGCAGGATTATCGTGTGCTGCATACCGGCAATTGCATTGCCGACAAGCTTGAGCTGCACTTTTATAGTTCAGGTGAGCTTGGCTGGTGCCTGACGCACAAAATGCCGATATACGGTGCTTGCGGCGACATTATCGCGATGGCCGGCGTGTCTGTCGATATCCAGTCGGACGAACTGAACCAGCCTGGCACCAATGAAAGACTGGAGAAAGTAGAAAGTTATGTGCGTACGCATTTTGATCAGGTGATACGCATGGAGACGCTGGCCGATATTTCAGGGCTATCGATGTCGCAGCTGGAGCGAAACTTCAAGAAGATATTCCATATGACCCCCCTGCAGTTCATTCAGAAAACCCGTCTGGAGCATGCGCTGCGCCTGCTTGATCAGAACATGACAATCACCGAGATCTCCGCTCGTTGTGGTTATACAGACCACAGCGCATTCAGTCGGCAGTTCAAGCAGCTTACGGGCGTATCACCTTCGCAATTCAAGGAAAAAAGAGCGGGCCATCACGCTATGGTGTAGCAGCCGCCCTGTGGGCGGCGTGGTTCAATGGTTTTCGTGGGCGCTTTTGTACAGTTCATAACCCTTGCGTCGCAGGTCACAGGCCGGGCATTGATTGCAGCCGTAACCCCATGGATGGCGATGTTGCCGGTCTCCCAGATAACAGGTATGAGTGTGCTCTTCAATGAGCTGCACCAGCGGTTGTCCGCCCAGTGTTCTTGCCATGTCCCAGGTTTTTTCCTTGTCAATCCACATCAACGGGGTTTCAATCACCATGGGTCGATCCAGGCCCAGACTGAGTGAGACCTGCAGCGATTTGAGCGTATTGTCGCGGCAGTCGGGATAGCCAGAATAGTCGGTTTCGCACATGCCGCCAACCAGTACTTCCAGCCCGCGCCGGTACGCCAGCGCAGCGGCAAAGTTGAAGAACAGCAGGTTGCGCCCGGGTACAAAGGTGTTGGGCAGGCCGCTTTGTTCGAACTCGATGGCTTTGTCCTGCGTCAGTGCCGTATCGCTGATTTGCCCCAGTACTGACAGATCGAGCATATGATCATCGCCAAGCTTGGCGCTCCAGGCGGGAAAGTGCACGCGCAACTGTTCGATGACCTGATCGCGGCACGTCAATTCAATGGCGTGCCGTTGCCCATAGGAAAAGCCAATGGTTTCTACATATTGGTACCGGTCCAGCGCCCAGGCCAGACAGGTGGTGGAATCCTGGCCACCGGAAAAAAGGACAAGCGCCTTGTTATTCATGTCATATTTCCTGTGTAATATAAAGTGGACTGACCGCTATCATATCAAGCCCACGTGCCGGTGGCGTTTCAATCCTCCTCCAGTGCATCAAAGCGCTGGACCAGGTAGTCAATCAACGCCCGCACGGCTGGCATCTGGCCGCGTCGCGATGAAAACACCGCATGGATGATTTCGCGCCGGGGTCTCCAATCGGGAAGCGGCCTGACCAGTGTGCCTTGTGCGAGCTGATCACAGACCATCAGGGTTGGCAACTGCACGATACCGACGCTCGCCAGGGCTGCAATACGCAGGCCGATCATGTCGGTTGTGATCAGGCGGGGAAAGTGATGAATCACGGCCTGGGCAGAGTCTGGCCCGAATAATGTCCAGGCATAGTGCTGTTGCGGCTGACCCAGGCCAAGGCTGGGCCAGTCCGCCAGGTCGGCCGGCGCGGCAGGAAGGCCATGGCGTTCCACCAGCGCAGGGCTGGCGACCAGGCACTGACTACGGTCAGACAGAGTACGCATGATCAGATTGCTGTCCTGTATTGGTGGCGGGCGCACACGAAGGGCAATATCAATGGCCTCTGCCACAGGGTCAACCCGCCGATTGGTGGCGTCGATCTGTATGGTGACTTGCGGGTACAGCATCATGAAGTCGGCAAGCATGCACCCCACATTTGTTTGAAGCAGGGCGATGGGGCAACTGATGCGTATGACGCCACGCGGCTCGGCCCGGGTCATATCGATGATCGCCTGGGCGGCTTCGGCCTCGATCAGCATCGCTTTGCAGTGTTCGTAATACGCCAGGCCGACGTCGGTTATGCCGAATTGGCGGGTGGAGCGGTGTATCAGGCGTACGCCCAATTGCTCTTCCAGCATTCTGAGCTTGCGGCTGAGTGTGGATTTTGGGATGCCAAGCGCCCTGCCGGCAGGCGCCAGGCCCTTGTGATCGACAATCTGCACGAAGTAATAAAGGTTATTGAGGTCTTGCATCCTATTTATCGTTCCATTACTGGAACGATGTCTCCAATTTTTAGATCTACCGGAAAAGTCGTTCCAAGTTTATGCTATCTGTACTGTCACTACAAGGAGATGACGAAATGAAAAAAGTACTTGGAATCTATAGCGCACCCCGCCCTCATTGGGTAGGAGACGGTTTTCCCGTCAGGTCCATGTTTTCGTATCAAAGCCATGGCAAACAACTGAGCCCCTTTTTGCTGCTGGATTATGCTGGTCCGGCCGATTTTGGGCCAGTTCAGAAAAAACGCGGGGTGGGTCAGCATCCTCACCGGGGTTTCGAGACGGTTACGATCGTCTATAAGGGCGAAGTTAGCCATCGCGATTCAACCGGGCAGGGCGGCACAATCGGTCCCGGCGATGTGCAATGGATGACGGCGGGCGCCGGCATATTGCATGAGGAATTTCATTCAGAGGCCTTCACCACCCAGGGTGGTGCGCTGGAGATGGTGCAGCTGTGGGTCAATTTGCCGGCCAAAGACAAAATGGCCGCGCCGGGTTATCAGGCGGTGCTCGATAGCGATATACCCATGGTGGCGCTGCCGAATGACGCTGGCTCGGTACGCGTGATTGCAGGTGAATATGGGCAAGAGAAAGGACCTGCACACACGTTTACGCCAATGCATGTCTGGGATATGCGCATCAAGCAAGGCGGCATTACCGAGTTTGAGGTCCCTGAAGGCTGGAGCACTGCGTTGGTTGTATTGCGTGGAACCGTGCTGGTCAACGGCGATACGGTGGCGCGCGAAGCGCAACTGGTAGTGCTGGACCAAGCCGACCGCCACATGGCTATCGAGGCAAACAACGATGCCGTTGTCTTGTTGCTCAGTGGCGAGCCGATTGATGAGCCGATTGTTGGTTACGGTCCGTTTGTCATGAATAGCCAGGACCAGATTGCCCAGGCCATCAGCGACTTCAATAGCGGTCGTTTTGGCCAGATGGCTGAAGTATCAGCACCATAGCGGTTGTGCTGCATTTTTAAAGCGATGGGCGCCCAGCCCATCGCGCAACATGTGTGTTGCAGTATTTTTTTAATTATTCAGGAGAATGAACAATGAGCGCTTCATCCACTCAATCAACAACATACAAGCGTCTGGACAAGGATCAGGCTGCAGTGCTGCTGGTCGATCACCAAACTGGCCTGCTTTCCCTGGTGCGGGACATTGATCCGGACAAATTCAAAAACAACGTGTTGGCCTTGGCCGATCTGGCCAACTATTTTAAGCTGCCGACGATTCTTACGACCAGTTTCGAGGAAGGCCCCAATGGTCCCCTGGTGCCCGAGTTGAAAGAGGCCTTTCCCGATGCGCCTTATATCGCACGTCCGG
The DNA here is from genome assembly GCF_014897675.1 of Advenella sp. FME57. Classification (GTDB taxonomy): domain Bacteria; phylum Pseudomonadota; class Gammaproteobacteria; order Burkholderiales; family Burkholderiaceae_B; genus Advenella. Next base: position 27,553 of record NZ_JABUXU010000012.1, read on the forward strand.
GCCAGATCAATGCCTGGGACAATGAAGATTTCGTCAAGGCGATTGAAGCGACTGGCAAAAAGCAGCTGATTATTGCCGGTGTGGTAACCGAGGTGTGCGTCGCGTTTCCTGCCTTGTCAGCCATTGAGGCCGGGTATGAGGTGTTTGTGGTAACAGACGCTTCAGGCACATTCAATGAGATCACACGCCATTCCGCATGGAATCGCATGTCGGCAGCGGGCGCTCAGCTCATGACCTGGTTCGGGCTGGCAGCCGAGCTGCACCGCGACTGGCGCAATGATATAGAAGGCCTGGGAACCCTGTTCTCCAACCACATTCCAGACTATCGAAACCTGATGACCAGCCATGCCAAGCTGACCTCCGGAAAGTAAGCCCTGGCACTGCCGATGCTGACCCGAGCTGGTTGTATTGGCCAGCACCGGCCATCCCCAGTAGAGCGGTGCATCAGAGTTGTCGATCAATGCAATGGATGCACAGTCTGGTGTTCAGCCCGAATTCGTGTTGGTAAAGTGCATGGAGCGCCCGCGGGTGCTCTTCATTGGTTTCTGTCGGCCGTTTTCTGTCTGCCATAGCGCCGCCACACCAGGATATAAATAATGACATTCAGGATAACCAGGCCGGCCGCCAACAGTACCTGTACTTCCCGGGTAAGCCCTGGCGGGTAAATGACCAATAACAGATAATGCTCCAGAAAACCGCCGGTATAGGCTTGTTGTCCTGCCATGTCCCGTAATGTATTTTCCAGTGGTGTCAACGGGCAGATGGCGCCCAGCCCGACAATGGCGGCGCCCCAGACCAGCGCCGGTACATGCAGCCAGATAATGTGAAAGCGCAGCAAAACAAGCAGCCCGCCGAATATGGCAAACAGAATAAAGGCAAAATGCGCAACTAGAACCAGGTCGGCAAGCACGCGATAAATCATGGTTTTCCTATTGGCACTCTTGGCAGGAAGTAACATAAGCGCTGCCTGGACCATGCAAGCTACGCCAGTCATCTATACACCGCCCGCATCTGTTCACGGTGGCGTGCTTGCAATGCTGTGAGCGTGTATGACGGACAGGCGGGGCGTAAGTGGTATGAACGGCCAGCCTTGCGTATATTCTAGGGCAGCAGGCGATTTATCACAAATGTATAAATACTAGGATTTGGGCTGGCCTGCGAAATCCAGCGCCTTACCCAGCCAGTCTGCCAGCAGGGCAGAGCGCTGATCCGCACGGGCTCGCGGCACCCAAAGACTTAAGCGTGCGCTTGTTTGCACAAAGCCCCAGGGCGCCTCCAGCCGCCGGGCGGCCAGGTCATCGGCGACGACCTGTTTGGGGGCGATAGCCACGCCCAGGCCTGCCGTAGCCGCTTCCAGAAGGTAATAAAGATGCTCGAATGCGGTACCCAACTGCAGATTGTCGGCAGGTAATTGGTTTGCCTGCGCCCATTGGGCCCAAGCCTGCGGCCGGGACGCCGGATACATAAGCGGCTCGTTCAATAGCGCGCTTACCGGGGCATCGACCAGGGAACCATAGTTGACATATCTCGGACTGATCACGGCGCCGATATATTCCGCGCCCAGGTCATGCACGAGCATGTCATCAGGCCAGGGAGGGGCTGCAAAGCAAAGGGTTGCGTCGACATTGGGATTGCGTGGGTCCAGTTCTCCTTCTCCCGCAGTCAATTGCAATCGCAATTGGGGCAGGTCCTGATTGAGTTTGTCCAGCCTGGGGATGAACCAGCGCGCCAACAGGCTGCCCGGACAGGCAAGCACAAACGGCAGGTTACCGCTACGATGGCGGATCTCGGCGCAGGCGCTGCGTACCCGGCCAAAGGCCGCGGCACTGGCGTCACGCAGCAATACGCCGGAATCTGTGAGTTTTATACCACGTCCTTCTTTCTCGATGAGCGCGATGCCAAGGGAAGACTCAAGCACCCGGATCTGCCGGCTGATCGCTCCGTGGGTAACGTGCAGCTCATTTCCCGCTTTGCTCACGCTGAGCAGGCGCGCTGCAGCTTCGAATGCAAGCAAGGCGTTAAGGGGTGGGATATCTCTGGTCATAATGTGTGAGTTTATTTGACATATCAGGGCTATTTTATCGCTTTTTTTATAACGGCAGCTGGCTTATGCTGTATTCATGGAAACAGGCTTTCCGATCGAAACTGGCGGAAAGCAAATGACAGGAGAATGGACACCCATGGTTTCATTGAATACAGATACCGGCGCGGCGGGGATGTTTGGCGACTTTGGCGGGCAATACGTGGCCGAAACACTGATGCCGCTGATTCACGAACTGGCTGCCGAATACGAAAAAGCCAAGACCGATGAGCGCTTTCAAAAGGAATTGGCCTATTTCCAGCGGGATTATGTGGGACGACCCAGCCCGCTCTATTATGCAGAGCGGCTGACCGAACACCTGGGCGGGGCAAAAATTTATCTCAAGCGTGAGGAGCTCAATCATACCGGGGCTCACAAAATCAATAACTGTATCGGCCAGATTCTGCTGGCGCGACGCATGGGCAAGAAACGAATTATTGCCGAGACCGGGGCCGGAATGCATGGGGTCGCAACAGCGACTGTTGCCGCCCGCTTTGGTTTGCAATGCGTCATTTACATGGGTAGCACCGATATTGATCGCCAGCAGGCCAACGTATTTCGTATGAAATTGCTGGGGGCGCAGGTGTTGCCTGTCACAGCAGGCACTGGCACGTTAAAGGACGCCATGAACGAGGCCTTGCGTGATTGGGTCACCAATGTCGACACTACTTATTATCTGATTGGTACGGTGGCCGGCCCTCATCCCTATCCCACTATGGTCCGGGATTTCCAGGCAGTGATCGGCCGGGAAACCCGTGAGCAGATGTTGGCTCAGGAAGGCCGCTTGCCCGACTCGCTTGTCGCCTGCGTAGGGGGCGGTTCCAACGCGATAGGGCTGTTCCATGATTTTCTGGATGACAAGGATGTGAAGATTATCGGCGTAGAAGCGGCCGGCCATGGAATTGAAAGCGGCAAGCATGCGGCGAGTCTGAACGGGGGCGTACCTGGCGTATTACACGGCAATCGCACGTTCTTGCTGCAGGATGACGATGGGCAAATTATTGATGCCCATTCAATATCTGCCGGCCTGGATTATCCTGGCATCGGTCCTGAACATGCCTGGCTGCACAGCATTGGACGTGTGCAATATACGGCAATAACAGACGATGAAGCGCTTGACGCCCTGCATCAATGTTGCCGCCTGGAAGGTATTATTCCCGCGCTGGAAAGCGCTCATGCGCTGGCCGAAGCGTTCAAGCAGGCGCCATCGCTGCCCAGGGATCACCTGATGGTCGTGAACCTGTCCGGGCGCGGAGACAAGGATATGCAAACTGTGATGCAACATAGCAAAGAGAAGGAGCAACAAGCATGAGTCGCCTGCAACAGCGTTTTGCACAACTTAAGAACGAGAATCGCGCGGCCCTGGTCACGTTTCTGACTGCCGGTGATCCCGACTATGATACCGCCGCAGCCATTCTTAACGGATTGCCACAAGCGGGCGCCGATATTATCGAACTGGGCATGCCGTTTACCGATCCGATGGCCGACGGTCCTGCCATTCAGCTTTCCAGCCTTCGCGCACTGGCACAGGGTCAGAATGTTGCCGCCACCCTGAAAATGATCGGCGAGTTTCGGCAGCACGACAACGAAACGCCAATTGTGCTGATGGGGTATTTCAACCCTATTCATCGCTATGGCGTGGATCGGTTTATTGCCGACGCAGGCAAGGCTGGGGTAGATGGGCTGATTGTGGTAGATCTGCCAGCCGAACACGATCGTGATCTTTGTCTTCCGGCGCAGGCTGCCGGCATTGATTTTGTACGCTTGACCACACCCACTAGCGATGACGCGCGTTTGCAGCAGATCCTGGGCAATGCCGGCGGCTTTGTCTATTACGTTTCTGTTGCGGGCACCACCGGCGCCGGTTCAGCGACCATAGAGCATGTTCAGCAAGCCGTCACACGGATTCGCAGACATACCGATCTACCGGTAAGCGTGGGTTTCGGGATTCGTACTCCGGAACAGGCGGCCAATATTGCCAGAGTGGCCGATGGCGTTGTTGTCGGCTCGGCGTTGGTGCAGAAGATTGCAGAGGCAAACAGTGGTGAGCAGGCCCGGGTCGATGTGCTGGAGCTGTGCAGTGAATTGGCACAGGCGGTGCGCAAGGCGCGTGGTTGATTGGTGTTCATTACGTATGTGTTATTGAAAAAAGATGGCCAGGCTGCGAGAAGATTCGCGACCTGGCCATGTCCAACGACTGAACTCGATTGTGAACGTTGTCTAACGATTCACATCCACAACAATTCGCCCGCGCACTTTTCCTTCCAGAATCTGGCCGGCCAGGGGAATGACTTCATTTAAACCGACCGTCCGGGAGCCAATCAATGCCAGCTTGGCCGGATCCAGTTCCTTGCTCAGCCTATCCCAGGCCTGCTGGCGTTCCTTGACCGGGCAGTGTACGCTGTCGATCCCGACCAGCGTAATGCCGCGCAGAATGAATGGCGCGACGGACGCAGGAAAATCCAGACCTTGCGCCAGACCACACGCGGCAATCGCACCGCGATACTTGATGCCTGCGCAAACATTGGCCAGCGTGTGGCTGCCGACACTGTCCACGGCGCCTGCCCAGCGTTCCTTGCCCAGCGGTTTGCCGGGCTCGCTCAGGGTATTGCGATCAATAATTTCGGCGGCACCCAATTTTCTCAAATAATCTTCCTCTTGCTGCCTGCCGGTGGATGCGATCACGCGGAATCCCAGAGAGGAAAGCAGCGCGACGGCTACGCTGCCGACGCCGCCTGCCGCACCGGTCACAAGGATGTCACCCGATTCGGGCGTCAGGCCGTTGCGTTGCAGCGCCATGACACACAGCATGGCAGTGTAGCCGGCAGTGCCGATGGACATCGCCTGCTCGGGTTTCATGCCCGAGGGCAGGCGGATCAGCCATTTGCCGTTGACGCTGGCCTGCTGAGCCAGGCCTCCCCAATGGGTTTCGCCTACGCCCCAGCCATTGAGGATCACGGCGTCCCCCGTCTTAAAATCCGGGTGCTGGCTTTGCCTGACGGTACCGCAAAAGTCAATGCCCGGTACCATGGGAAACTGCCGGACCACTGGTGATTTTCCTGTAATAGCCAGTCCGTCCTTGTAATTGATGGTTGAATATTGCACATCGACAAGAACGTCTCCTTGGGGCAACTGCGCCTCGTCCACGGACGTTGCTGCGGCACGGTATCCGGCATCATCTTTTTCAATCAATATGGCGTTGAACATTCGGTATTTCCTCCAATTGGGTGAATGACTGGTTGCTCAGCAAGTGCGTCTGCTGAGCTGATGGCTTCAAGCACACAGCCTGTTTAGCTTGTAGGCAGCGCGAGTCGCCATGGCTGGCGGCTGATCGTCGCTATGCAAAGTGTGGCTTATTTATGTCTCATACAGCACATTCCATTTCAGTTGAGATACTCACGCGGGCTACGTATCGGGCTTGGCCGTTTTTGCGGTGTAGCCCAGCTGTTGCGAAATTGCGCCGGCGCACTGGATGACTTCGGGAACCAGTTGGCGTATGCGAGCGGGTGTCAGGCGATCCAGGGGTGCCGAAATGCCAACAGCTCCCATAATTTGTCCCAGTCCGTTAAAAATGGGGACCGCGATTCCCCCAACGCCGTCGCGCCACTCGCCGCGATTGACGGCATAGCCCTGTTTGACTGTCCGGGCCAGCGCGCGCCGCAGTGTATCCAGGTCTGCCATGGTTGCGGCTGTATGCTTTTGCAATTGCCCGGCGTGGCTGTCCAGAAAACTGTCTGTCTGATAAGCCAGAATGGCCTTGCCTGTGGCGACAGCATAGGCGGGAGCCCGTCCGCCAATCATGGAGTAAGCGCGAATTGGCTGCGGGCTGTCTATCTTGTCTACATACACGACATCGAACCCGTCCAGTACAGACAGGTGGATGGTTTCTCCGGTGCTTTCTGCCAGCACGTGCATGGCGCCAGAGGCGATGCGCCGCAGATCCAGCTGCGCCAGCTGGTTCGCTGCCAGTTCAAACAGCCGGATACCCCCTATGTAGTTGTCCTGGTCATCGCGTGCCACAAAACCTGCATGAATAAGTGTCTGCAAAGTGCGGTGCGTATTGCTGCGTGTCAGACCGACTTTATCGGCCAGTTCCTCGATGGTCCGGATTCTCTCGGTAGAGCCAGTAACGACTTCCAGCACCTTCAGGCCTTTGATGAGTGTTTTATCCATGACGTTATATATCCTTCCCTGTACGCTAAGTGATAAGGCGACAGAATACATCAGAGGAGGGGGAAAGAACGCGTTCGTCATACCGGCGACATCAGGTTTTTCGGCTCGCAGAACGATCCCAGACATTGGGAATCAGGTCAGAAGAGTAGCCGGAGATAAACGTTTTTGGCTGACCGCTTGCAAGGTCGAAAACATGCCGGCTGACCGCGCCGATGTTGCCGCCATAAAGATGAATACTGATAGAAGGCTTATCGTCGTATGCATTGAATACCTGATGTATATCGCCTTCTGCCGGCAGCAGCGCGTCGACCATGCCGGGTTCGAGCCGGTCTGGTTCTCCGTCTGCAGTGAGCGAGCCATCCGGATTGGTGCGATAGCGCTGACTCAGTTCTGCACCGCGCAACATGCCAATATACCCCCACACCATATGGTCGTGAACCGGTGTCTGTTGTCCGGGACCCCATACAAAACTGACCAGTGAGAAGCGCTCCAGGGGATCACAGTGCAGGAGAAACTGTTGGTAAAAAGTGGGGTGCGGCACGGTGCAGAATTCGGGCAGCCAGTCGTCCTGGGCAACGAGATCTGCTAGCAAGGACTTCATGCCAGCCGGTGGTTGCTGATTGTCATCATGGCCGTCCATGAGTCTGGTGGCTGCTTGAATAAAATCGCTCAGGCGGTTCAGGTTCGGCGTATTCATTGTCATTTGTCTCTTGGTTTGTTTCAATAATTTCCATTGCTTTGCAGGCGGCGTGAACGCTCCCTGTTTATAGAATCATGCACGGTTTTACTGTCCTTTGAAAGCCGGCGGGCGTTTTTCGATAAAGCTTGCCAAACCTTCGGCAAAGTCGGCACTCTCGAACACCCGCTGGTTCTCCCGCCAGGCATGGCCGGCGATTTCTACCGGACTCATGGGCGTGGTCTGGGCGGCCAGGCGCTTGAGCATAGTCATCACCAATGGGGCATTGGCGGCCAGGCGTCGCGCCAGTTTCATGGCTTCGACCATATGCTGACCTGCCGGGACCACACGGTTAACCATACCAACATCATAAGCGCGCTGGGCGGTAATTGGTTCGCCAAGCAACATTAATTCCATTGCCACCTTATGCGGAATCCTGGCTGCTGCCGATGCAATCATCCCGCCGGCAAAGCCCAGCTTGGCTTCCGGATACATGAATTTGGCGTCTTCGGTAGCCACGCACAGATCGCACATCAGCGTCAGGACAATGGAGCCGCCAATGCACCAGCCGCTGATCGCCGCGATGAGCGGCTTTTCCAGCAGAACGCCGACATTGGGCGTGAAGCTGCGGTAATCGGGCGGTGCCGTAGAGGCCATGTCCTTGCCGGCAGAGAACGCCTTGGTGCCAGCACCGGTAAGAATGCCGACGCGATCTTGCGCGCTGTCATTCAGGCGTTTCCACGCCAGGGCCAGGCCGGCTTCCACCTCAGGGCCGATGGCATTCATGCGGTCTTCGCGATTGATGGTGATAATGGCAATACCATCACGGGATTCATAGGTCACGGCATCGGTCATGTCAGCTCCTTCAGGGTTTGTTTCAGTTGGTGTTTGAGTACCTTGCCATTGGGGGCAATGGGCATATTGTCGACAAAAAAGATTCTTCCAGGCCGCTTGTATGGAGAGAGGCGATCTTGCAAGAACAGGCGTACGTCTTCCTCTTTCAAGCAGGCGCCCGGGTATAGTTCGATCATTGCCACGATCTGCTCGTTGCCACAGATGGTGTGTCCCAGCACTGCCGAATGCTGAATCTGTTCATGGGCATTCAATGCGGTTTCAACCTCAAGTGGCGAAACATTGAAGCCGGAACGGATAATCAGATCCTTGGTGCGTCCTTCAATATTGATGCGCCCATCGGGCAATTGTCTGGCCAGATCCTCTGTGTTGAACCAGCCATCGGATGTCAGGACTGCCGCAGTTCGTTGTGGATCCCGAAAATAGCCTTTCATGATATTGGGACCTTTGACCCACAATGAGCCTTGCTCTCCCTGCTTGACTGGTCTATTTTCAGCATCCAGGATTGCAATCTGCACGCCAGGGTTGGGCGGTCCCACGGCACAATCAGGATTCGCAGATTCCAGCCGGGTCCAGCAGATAGCCGACCCTTCGGTCAGGCCGTAACCATTATGCAGTGTCAGACCGAAAGTCTGCTCCGCCTGTCGCTTGAGGGTGGGATCCAGCGGAGCGCCTCCTGCCGCAATGACTCTGAGCGTCGTAGACTTTAAATCCCGTATTTGTTCCGATTTGGCCAGGCGGGAAAACATGGCGGGGGCACCCTGCAAAACAGAGATACCTTCCCGGTTCAGACTGTTCAAGCAATGGGCAATGGTAAAACGCGGCACCAGTTGCACATGGGCGCCAGAGGCCAGGGTGCCAAGCAGACCCGAAGACAGGCCCATGACATGTGTAATGGGTAAAATGCCGTACACCCGATCCTCGGGTATCAGGTGTCGCTGCTGCTGCATCAGTGAACCAATATAAAGCAAGTTGCCGTGTGTGAGCATCACGCCCTTGGGGGTGCCGGTGCTACCAGTGGTGTAGATCAGCGCAGCCACCTGGTCCTGCGCCGATGCGTAACACGGCTCTGGCAATGTATCCATTAGCGGGCCCATTGCCAGTGTCCCAAACGGCGTCGTTACCGGTTGCGCTTCGTGACGGTTGGCATGCTCGCTTGCCGAAGGCGAGTTCTCGGTCAGGTAAAGAATACGTCGAGGCTCGGCATGGCTGCATACAGCATCGGTTTCAAGCGGGGCACGGCGGGCATTTTCCAGGACAACCCAGATATCATCAAGCCCGGCGGCAAGAATGAGTGTTGCCAGCACAGTGCTGTTTTCCCCGATCAATGCAAGGCGATCGCCGGGCCGAAGGCCGCAACTGGCCAGAAAGCGCCGGCAATCGGCCACAGCCTGGTTCAACTGCCCATAACTGAGAGAGCGGATCTCGTCCGAAATCGCCGGGTTGTTCGGGGTATGTTCTGCCCAATATTTCAGTACATCACCTAGTCGTCGCATCACGGTTCCTGTTGTATGCGTATTGCCATGTCGTGCTGTGTCATTTAGCCTGAACATTCATCTCTTTGGTGATCGCGGCCCATCGATCAATTTCGCTATTGACGTAATCTGCAAATTGCTGCGGATCCGACGGCTTTGGCGTGGCGCCCAGTTGCTTCAGGGTATTCAATACTTCCTGGCTTTGCAGCGCGTCTGCGGCTGCCTTGCTTAGCGCATTGGTGATCTTGTCTGGTGTCTTGGAAGGCACCCAAAACCCGTACCAGGCGGTAACGTCATATTTAGGCAATGTTTCTGATATGGCGGGGATATCCCTGGAATAGGGCGATCGCTGCGCAGTGGTAACGCCCAGGCCACGCAACTGGCCCGAATCTATGTAAGGCCAGGCTTCGTTGGCAAACACCATGGTCGTCTGATTGCCGATCGTCGATTGAATGGCGGGCGCACCACCCTTGAACGGCGTGTTGATAAGCTCAATGCCAGCCATGACCTTGAACAGTTCGCACGACAGGTAGGGCGAGGAGCCGACCCCAGAGGTTGCGCAACTGAGTTCCCCGGGTTTCTGCTTGGCAAGCGCGATCAGTTCGGCAACATTCTTTGCCGGTACCGATTTGCCCACGGCCAGAAAATTGGGCACGGATACAATTTGCGCGACCGGCTTGAGATCTTTGCTCAGATCATAAAGCGGGTCCTTGTAGAAATACATGTTCAGTACATTTGAAATACTTCCCAGCAAAATCGTGTAACCGTCAGGCTCTGAACGCACCACTTGTTGCGAGCCCAGCATACTGCCGGCGCCAGGCTTATTTTCCACAACAATTGTTTGCTTCAGCTCCTTGGCCATTTGGTTTCCAACCGCGCGACCCAGAATATCGGTGGCGCCGCCTGGGGCATAGGGCACAATCAGGCGTATTGGCTTATCGGCGGGCCAGGCGGCATAAGCACTGGCAGATGCCAGTATGCACGCAGCGGCCAGCGCTATTGATGTTCCCAACCGAACTGCTTGTTCTGTTTGTCTGCTCATTTTGTTTCTCCTTTGGGTACTTCCTGATCTGAAAGTGATAACTGTTACCCGTGGCTTGGAATTATTGTTGCCACGCCCCCGCAAACTGCGCCCGGTAAAAATTCCTTTTCACCGGCAGAGACTTCATTTGTCCATTTGCTCAAATGCTTCAATTGCACGTACTGAATACACATAGGCTGCACCGGCGTTAAGCGCCACCGCGGTGCCAAGGGCCTCGCTGACTTCTTCCACGGTTGCGCCCGCCTTCTGGGCTGCGGCAGCGTGCGACGAAATGCAGCCGTCGCATCGCGTGGTTACGGCCACAGCCAGCGCAATCAATTCACGCGTCTTGTCGTCCAGGTGCCTGGCTTGCCCAAGCGCCTCGTTCAGGCCACGATAGGCCGTTACCACCGCAGGGTTATGTTTGGCAAAAGCGGCGCCACCCTTGCGAAGATTGCTCAGTGTTGAATTCCAATCGTTGATCATGTGGTTGTCTCCTTGGTAAATGATGAGAAGTCACTGCGTTGTTGAAAAAATGGTCGTTGGCAAACTATCGGGACTGGCGCGGCTGGATCAATCCGCCACCTGGTTTTGGCGGGTGCGCCCTGATGGCTTCTTCGACGGGTTCTGTTCCCCAGCCCGGGCGGTCCGGAACGATCAGGTGCCCGTCGATATACTCAGGAACGTAGGTGAACAATTCCCTGTCCCAGGAAAGCCGGTCGATGTCCGTCTCCATGATGCGAAAATTAGGCACTGCGCTTGCAAAATGGGCGTTCATCATGGTGCACAGATGGCCGTAAAAATTATGCGGAGCGACATTCACTTCGTGGATATCGGCCAGGTTGGCGATCTTCATCGACTGCCATGCACCATTCCAGACGACATCGACAATCGCAACGTCAACGGCATTTTTCTGAAAATAAGGCAGGAACTCCCGGGCGCCGAACAGGGTCTCGCACGAACTGACCGGATGCGGGCTGTGATTCCGTATATAGGCAAGCGCATCGGGACTATAGCTGTCAATTTCCACCCAGAAAATGTCATGATCGGCAATTGCGCGCAGAATCTTCAGGTAACCCTCTGTCTTGAAATTGAAATTCAGATCCAGCAGGATCTCCATGTCCTGTCCGGCACCGTCACGCAATGCCTCCAGGCAATCGCGCAGGTTTCGGATGATCCGGCGATCGGCATTCAATTCAGGATGGAACGGAGCGGCAAAACCCGGGCGCCAGGCGTAGGCCGGACCCTCATCAAAAATGAACGTGTTGGATTTGAGTGCAGTAAAACCGCGCTCACGCGCCTCGGCCCCCATGGCCTTGACGCCGTCCAGATCTGTTACGGCAGGCCCAAAAAACTTTGGATGATTGATGCGCCAGGCTGGGCAATGAGACCAGTAAACGCGCAGCTTATCGCGTACTTTTCCGCCCAGCAATTCATAGCAGGGCACGCCAAGTGATTTGGCGCGCACGTCCAGCAACGCATTTTCCAGGGCGCCAATGCCTTCGGCAACCACTCCGCCGGCTGCGGGTCGGGTTCGGCTGTAGGCTTCGGCGTAAAACCGTTCCTGGCTGGGTACCGGATTGCCGATAAGCATTTCGCTCAGCTTCTGAATGACCGCGGTAACGCCGGGGGAACCGAAGCCTTCGTCAAACTCCGCCCATCCGCAAATACCGGTGTCGGTCGTGATCTTGACGAAATAGTAATTGCGCCAACCGGCGTCGCAGGACAGCGTCTGGACATCTGTGATATTCAACTTAGGCTCCTTTGACTCCGGTTTATAAACTGGAGGGTATTAATTTATAAATCCCAATTATTAGGACGGACGTTCTTAAAAATAGGAAGTTTTGGGAATACTAAAACAATTCGGTAGGAATGAAAAGCTCTTTCAAAAAATTTTCATATGAAATAACGATGCCGAGCATGGACCGGGGGCGTGCAACACCGTTTATCAGGTGTGGCGATATTTCAATTGTCATGGGTCTAGATCGGTTGCTGTGGGTTTTCCCTGATGGCGCGCTTTGCACCATTCCACGGTACACTTCGCATTTGCAAAAAAGCTTTTGAAGTGCGCGTCATTTGTTGCGCGCACAGTCGATGCCTAGACGTTGTTCCATTGACGTATCAACCCAAACCAGGGAGCGCCCGTGAGTGCGATTGTGCTGCTGACCAACCCGATTGATTCCAGCGAAACAGAACGCCTGCGTGAACATGCGCAAGTGCGCGTTGCTTCGTCGCTGGATCCGCAGGTGCTTGCCAAAGAGATACGTGACGCCGACGTGCTGATTGTGCGTTCGCCCGTTGCTGCTGAGGTTCTGGCGCATGCTGATCGTCTTCGCGGTATTGTCAGGCACGGTGCCGGGGTCGATATCGTTCCGGTTGCGCAAGCGACCGCCAGGGCAATCCCGGTGAGCAATGCACCCGGTGCAAATGCCGTTGCCGTGGCGGAGTATGTGGTGGGTCAAATGCTGCTGCTTTCACGTCGCCTGCATACGGTAGATGCGTTGCTTCGCAGCGACGGATGGAGTGCATCGCGTGCGCTGTCCGATGGTGCCATTGAACTTCATGGAAAAACGGTCGGTATTATTGGCGTCGGTGCCATTGGCCAGGCGCTGGCCCGCATCTGTCATTATGGGTTCGGCATGTCCGTCATCGGCAATCGCCGCGATCCGAGCAAAATGCCCGACTACATCGGCGCAGCATCCATTGACGATATTTTTCGAACGGCCGACTTCGTGGTGCTTGCCTGCCCGCTGACCGCAGAAACCAAAGGCCTGGCAAACCAGCGAACATTGGGCCTGATGAAGCAGGGCGCCAGTATCATCAATGTGGCGCGTGGCGCGGTGATAAACCAGGCCGATCTCGTTGATGTGCTGGTGCAGCAGAAAATAAGCGCTGCACTGGATGTTTTTGAATTGCAGCCGCTACCTGACGACTCACCACTTCGTACGATGACAAATGTCATTCTCAGCAGCCACATCGCGGGCATTACCCTTGAAAGCATGCGTCGCATCAGCGAGTTGTCAGTAAACCAGACGCTGGATCTGCTTGCCGGAAAACTGCCAACGCCATTGGTCAATCCTGAGGTAACGCAGCGGGCATTGGAGCGGATGGAAATGTTGAAAACGTCGTTCTGATATAAAGGTAGGCCTTTCTTGTCTCTTGAGAAAGCCGGGCTCGCCCATCAGACCAGCGCCGGCGCTTGTTCCTCATCCCTTCAATTTAACCGCTACTTTTGCCACGTACTCACCTTGATGCCTGGCGATACCAAGCTCACGCTCGTCAGGCTGGCGCGAACCATCTCCGCCGGCAATGGTAGAGGCGCCATAAGGGGTCCCGCCGCCGACTTGCGATATGTCGAACAGGGCCTGGCTCGTGTAGCCGATCGGTACGATAATCATGCCATGGTGGGCAAGGGTGGTCCAGGTAGAGGTGATGGTCATTTCCTGGCCGCCGCCGGTGCCGGTAGAGGTAAAGACACTTGCAATTTTTCCGGCAAGGGCGCCTTTGGCCCACAGGCCACCGGTTTGATCCAGAAACGTACGCATCTGGCCTGCCATATTGCCAAAACGGGTTGGCGTACCAATAATAATGGCGTCGTAGTCGGCCAGTTCCTGGACAGACGCGACAGGCGCAACCTGGTCCGCTTTGCCACCCGCGTTGCCAAAGGCCTCTTCATTCATCGTTTCGGGCACGCGCCTGATAGTGACCTCGGTGCCCTGTACAAGGCGGGCACCGTCTGCAACGCTGTTTGCCATGGTCTCGATATGGCCATACATGGAGTAGTAAAGTACAAGTATCTTCGTCATGCAAAAACTCCTGTCATTGGTAAATGAACCGGCTGGCGAATGCTTGCCGGGTACGAACGAAATGCGATATGTTCAGTATAGTAAAAACGAGAGTCGTGCAGGTGACAGCAGTTCACCGCTGTCGAATAAACAGCGGCGAAAACGTTTGCAGGCAGGAAGCTGCAACGAGCGCTGACCTTAACCTTTTCCCTGTGTGCGTACGAACTGAGTACTTCAGAAGTCTTTAGTGAAACAATGGGCGTCTTGGACAAACGTGCCTGCGACGCGTGGCCGGATTACTTTCGCAGACCTTTTAACGCGATGTCGTTGAAGGACGCAATTGCGCCGGCCAGTTCATCGGCCCGTGCGGGGTTGAGCCAGATATAACTGTAATAATACATTCCCAGCACGGCTTTCATGCGCACCCGCGAGTAGGGCAGCAGGGCCCCTGTCTGCGCGCCGCGTTCGACTGTTTCCTTCCAGAGAGATTCGTATTTGCGGTGCAGGTCGATTACCTTTTGGCGGCGCTCGCTGCCCAGGCTCTGTATTTCGCGAAAGCACACCGTCAGCTCCGGAAGATTTGCTGCAATCACTTGCAGCAGATCCTGTCCGAGACGTTGCAGACAGCGCTCGGGATCCGCCTCGTCCCTTAACGTTTGCCGGCCCTTGTGCACCAACTCTGTCATATAACGGGTGCAGATATCGTCCAGGACATCGTCCTTGCTACGGAAGTGATGGTAGAACGCGCCGCGACTGATTTGCAGCGCGTCGCACAGCGCCTGCATGCCAACGGCATGAAAACCGTGGGCAGCAAAAAGTTGCGCTGCTGTTTTCAGGATGCGCTGTTGCAGGGTTTGCCCGGACGGGTCCGTAGCGATGACTTCGGTTGTGGCCATGGTGGCGCGTCATGTGATGTTAATGAGCCAATTTTAGCAGCAAGTTGCGCTTGCCAAGCAAGGTAGATATCGTTATCATGCATAAAACCGATCGGTCGGTCGGTGTGTTTTATGACATTGGCAATGTGGGGAGATAATATGAACGACAATGATGCATCAACACCGGCAGTTGCCGAGCCTGCGGCGTCGCAGGTGACGCCTGTGCCAGCAGGGACCCGGGCCGGTCGACGTAATTTTCTTTTGCACAGCAGCGCTGTAGTGACGGCAGTGGCTACGGCCGGCGTGGCGCGCGAAGCGCTTGCAGCCGATACGGCCAAAGAGGCAGCGGCTGATGCTGCAGCCAATCTGCCGCCGAACGTGCCCAAGTGGACCCGCTCCCTGGGCAGCCCGACGGCAAGCCCTTATGGCAAGCCGTCTGCCTTTGAAAAAAAGGCAATCAGAAATATGTACCCCGGTCTCAAAGAGCCGATGTCTGCCTACAGCACCTCGCCATTGCAGGAACTCGATGGCGCGATCACACCCAATGGCCTGTTTTACGAACGACATCATGCCGGCGTTCCGCAGATAGATCCTGCAGAACATCGCCTGATGCTGCATGGGCTGGTTGATCGGCCTTTGGTATTCACGATGGATGAGATCAGGCAATTTCCCAGTGTTTCGCCTATTTATTTTCTGGAATGCTCGGGCAATCCGTCCTTTTTGCCACCTTACGGAAAGACAGCCGCCGAGGTAGCAGGACTGGTCAGTTGTGCGCAGTGGACGGGCGTTCCCTTGAGAACGCTGCTGGAACATGCGGGCCTGAAAAAAGAAGCGAAATGGATTGTGGCCGAGGGGGCCGACGGTGCGGCCATGACACGCAGTATTCCAATTGAAAAGTGTCTTGACGACGTGCTGGTTGCCTATAGCCAGAACGGCGAGCGTTTACGGCCGGAACAAGGTTATCCGATCCGGCTTTTCGTTCCGGGGTTTGAAGGCAATATGAGCATCAAGTGGTTGCGCCGGCTGCATGTGACCGACCAGCCGGGGTACACAAGAGAGGAAACGGGCAAGTACACAGACCTGATGGCTGACGGGCGTGCACGCAAATTTTCATTTGTGATGGAGTGCAAGTCCCTTATTACCCAGCCATCGGGCACGCATAAACTCACGCGCAAGGGAACGCAAGAAATTCGCGGCATTGCCTGGAGCGGACACGGCAAAATCACGGCCGTTGATATTTCGACAGACGGCGGCAATACCTGGCAGCCGGCCACATTGCAGGAGCCAGTTATAAGTAAAGCCCTGACGGCATTTCGCTTCTTGTTTGACTGGAATGGCGAGGAACAGGTCATTATGAGCCGGGCTGTCGATGAAACCGGCTATGTACAGCCAACGCTTGACCAGCTGATTGAAGCACGCGGCAAGGTCTCTTTTTATCATAACAATGCGATTCAGCCATGGAAAATCGCCACGACCGGAGAGGTGACCAATGGACGGGTTTAAACAATTCATGCTAGGCGCCTGTTTTATGGCAATGTCATCTGTCATATATGCCCAGCAAGCCCATGATTTCAAGGGGCTGGGTTCGCCGGCAGGGCATGAGCAGATCGCTGGCTGGAATATCGATATCTTGCCGGACGGAACCGGACTGCCTGATGGGCAGGGAACCGTTGCGCTGGGAGACAAAGTGTATAAAACCCAGTGCATGAGCTGCCATGGCGTTAATCTGGAAGGCGGCCTGGGGCCAAAACTGGTGGGAGGGCAGGGTAGCCTGGCCAGCGATAAACCGGTCAAGACCATCGGCAGTTACTGGCCCTATGCCACGACGATATTCGATTACGTGCGACGCTCCATGCCGTTCCAGAGTCCGCAATCGCTGAGCAACGAAGACGTGTACAGCGTGACAGCCTATTTGTTAAGCAAAAACAACATCGTGCCTGCTGACGCAACACTGGATGCCAAGTCACTGGCAGCCGTCAAGATGCCCAATCGCGATAATTTCTATGTCGATGATCGACCAGACACCAAGAACACGCGGTGCATGACTGATTGTTTGAAGAAGTAAATGGTCAGGTAATCAGGGGAGTGTCATTGGTGTGGCTGGGCTCGTTGTTGGGGTCCTGGCCAGCAAATCGGGCCATGTTAGCGTGGAGCTGGTTGAGTGCCAGCCACACGTTAATGCTTCGGTATATCAGGCTGATCAGGTGCTTGCCGCCATCTGTTCAGGATGGCGCTGCATCAGTTGCCGTGCCATGCCCACTGCGGATCATTCATTTTCCTGTTTAGTCTGAGACCTGATTCAGAAGGGGCTATCAGGGCGCCAGGGCGCCGAAAATGCGTTCAAGATCAATATCATCCGATGTTTCCCGCAGCTTCAGGCTGTTCAAGATATGATCCAGATGTGCCAGCATCAGTTGAACTGCCGTATCGCTATCTTTGTTGATGATGGCCTGGACGATCTCAGAATGCTCGTCGGCCCGGCAACTGAAGGCGGTCGGGGCATCGTAAAGGGAAATAATCAGGCAGGTGAGCGTGGCCAGTTCGCGGATGGTGCGCAATAAAGACGAATTGCCGGCAAGCTCGGCCAGCAATATATGGAATTCGCCGGAAAGCCTGATGATGCTGGGCTGGTCTTGTCGGAGCCTGGCCTGGTCTTCCAGTTCAAGATGTTCGCGCAACTGGGCGATTTTGGCCTTGTCCAGTGTTGCAACAAGTTTACGTACTGCAAAAGGTTCAATCAATTGCCGCGCTTCGAAGACATCCCTAGCTTCCTCCACGGTCGGTTTGGCCACGAATGCGCCCTTCTGGGGGATCAGGTCTACCACGCGTTCATGAGCAAGCTTGGCCAGCACCTCGCGGATACGTGCGCGATTGACCGAGAAAATGACCGCAAGCCGGTCTTCCCCCAGTTTTGTGCCTGGAGGAATTCGGTGTTCCAGAATGGCCGAGTATAGTCTGCTGGTGATATCCCCCACGCTAAGCTCACGCCCTTTTCGCTTGGTGTTCACACTGTTGCTGACATCCTTGTCTACAGATTTCGTACGCATAGGCGCTATTCTAGCAACTTCCACGTACAGGCTGCGTGCCGCCCGATCTTTGATCACATAATCATTGTGCCGGCTGGTCTCTGGCAAGCAACCGCGATAGTGCATCGGGCAAGCCTTGATTCGGTTTGATCGGTGGTGCAGCAAAGCTGCCTTTGGTAGCACCGTGGGGCGCAAGGATTGCCAGGCTTTGTGCGTGGCACACAGCGCTGGACACCCCATCGACGACGGGCACAGGGATGCGGTCCTTGACCTGCCTGGCCAGTCCTGCGAGTGGCGCACCCGCCAGAATGATGACGTCAGCCCTATCGTGTTCAATGGCCGCTTCGCACAATTGCACCAGACGCTCAGCATGGTCGGTCTGTACAGTCCCGATATCGCGCAAGGGTTCCTCCAGACTGCGAATGCTTGCCAGGCGCGAGATCAGGCCGTTGCGTTCCACGCATTCGCGGTACCAGGCTGTAATACGCGGCGAAATGGCAATAATGGAAAAACGCTGACCCAGCAGGCAAGCACTTGCCAGCGCGGCTTCGGTCAATCCCACTACGGGTATGTTCATGGCTTCGCGCAACCCGTCAATGCCAGGGTCTCCGAAGGCGGCAATGATAACAGCATCATGCAAGTGAGCCTGTTGGGCGGCCATTATCGCCGCTGCGTAGCCGCCGATCAGGGCTTCGAAACGGGTTTCGATATAGGCGACGCCCAGTTCGGCGGTGCACATGGTAATTTGTGTTTCGGCATTGGCAGCGCGACGGGCTTCGGCTTCAATCAAGTCGCTGACGCTGGTCGATATGTTTGGATTGATAATCAGTAATTTCATTGATTTTCGCTACCTGGAGAATGAATGGGTTGCAGGGTAGGGGCGGTTCTTCGCAAGAACCGCCCCTGGCCCACGGCACCTTTGAACGTTCCATGATCATAGACGATCTGTCCACGGGACAGCGTCAGGCCCGGGGCAGCCCGCAAGCCGATTCCCTCGTAGGGGGTGTAGTCGACGGCGTGATGCAGGTTAATGTTCTGGATCGTCTGCGGATCTTCGGACCAGATGACAAGATCCGCGTCAGCGCCAATGGCGATCGTGCCTTTTTTCGGATGCAGGCCATATGCCTTGGCCGGATTGGTTGAGGTCAGCTCAACAAAGCGATTGATCGACAGTCTGCCATCCAGCACACCATAGGAAAACAGCAGTGCAAGCCGCGTTTCCAGGCCGGGTATGCCATTTGGAATACGTCGGAACGGCACCTGTTTGCCTCCTGGTTTTTTACCTTCCGGAGAATCATATGAAAATGGTGCGTGATCAGATGAAAATATCGTAAACAGTCCGTCCGACAAGCCTTGCCATACAAATTGCTGATTATTTTTGTCGCGCGGCGGCGGGCTGCAGACACATCGGGCGCCTTCATAACGGTCATCGCATCCCAGGTCCTGTTCCGTGAGGAATAAATACTGCGGGCAGGTTTCCGCGTAGATGGTGATGCCCTGGTTGCGAGCCCAACGGATCTGGTCCATGGCCTCTTTGCCTGAAACATGAACGATCATGATTGGTGCGCCGGCAAGCTCGGAAAGTGAAATCGCCCTGTGCGTGGCCTCGCGCTCCACCAGCATCGGGCGTGAGTGAGCGTGGTAGCGGGGGCTGGTGCGCTCCTGTTGCTCCAGGCGCCGGGTAAGCCATTCAATACAGTCGGCATTTTCCGCGTGGACCATGGCCATGGCGTTTTTCGTGCGTGCAATGTCCAGCAGATCCAGTATCTGATGATCATTTAATTTCATATCTTCGTACGTCATATACATCTTGAATGATGTATACCCCTCGTCGATCAGACCGGGCAACTCTTGCAGCACCTGTTCTGACGGGTCGGTGATGATCATATGAAAACCGTAGTCGATGCAGGCAAGGTCCTGAGCGCGGTCATGGTAGTTGCTCACCGCTTCGCGCAGGGACTGGCCTTTGCGCTGTACCGCAAAAGGAATAATCGTGGTGGTTCCGCCGCAAGCAGCCGAGCGGGTACCCGTTTCGAAATTGTCTGCCATGCGCAAAGGGGGCGCAATGGGTTCGTCCAAATGGCAATGCCCGTCAATCCCCCCGGGCGTGACCCAGGCGCCTTGCGCGTCTATTTCTTTTGAACCAGAAGCAATGCCCAATCCAAGCTGGGCGATCCGGCCATCCTGTATTCCAATATCACATTTGAAAGTATCGCTTGCCGTCGCTGCATGCGCATTGCGTATGACAAGATCGAAAGTATGTGTCGTCATGTTTTACCTTTTTACACTTGGGCTTCATAGAACATCCGACCCCAGCCCTTGAGGTTATGCGGATTTATCTTGAGCATCTCAAACGCTTTCCATACCACGGCGGCGACCGAGTCGTAGATCGGAATGTCAAGCTCCGCTTCCAGTTCCTTGACGATATGGGCCGCCCTAAGGTTGGTACATAACACGGTAATGGCATCCGGTCTTTTTTCTGCGACCTGGCGAATCATGGCGGCCAGTGTATCGGGTTCGACACAACCGAACTCATGGTTCACGGTAAGACCCAGGTGAGCCTGCGCAATGCAGTTGATGCCGGCTTTGTGGTAGTTATCGATAATCAGATCCTGTACGTCAGCAATGTACGGTGTGACCAGACCGAGATTGCGAACGTGATTGCGTTGCATCAGTTCTTGCAGCGCGAGTACTGCTGTGGTTGCAGGAATGCCGGTGCGTTCGGTAATTTGACGACACAATGTCTCATCGTGCTCAATACCAAGCCAGCCGGCCGATGTGCCGCTCCAGCAAATAACGTCTACATGAGCGTCAGCCAGCAACTGTGCGGCTTCAAGAATGACTGCCGGATCAAACTGGTTAACCGATTGCTCGCGCATGGATATCTCAGTAACCGGAAACCGCGAGAAGTGTGCTGAAACGTGCGGGGCATCGGCGACAATAGCACTGGTCAACGGCTCCAGTGCAGTATTGGAAGAAGGGGTGAGCACACCTATAAATTTTCTTTCCATCATTGAATTACCTTGTGGCAAAAACAGGTTCCGTGGCCGTCAAGCCAGAGAACCCGGATTGTGTTGAACTTGCCGATTGAACTAGACCGGAACCTTCTCTTCATATTTGATCAACAGCGTAGAGCAAATGAATAGGCCAATGCCGGCAGCGGTGAACAACATGAGCGCGTAAAAATAGGATCCTGTTGCCTGCACAATCATTCCCACGAAGATGGGCACGCCAATTCCGGCCACATTGCCGCCAAGATTCATGATGCCGCCCAGAATGCCCACGCGATTGCGGGTGCCAAGGATAGAGGGAATGCACCAGAACAAGCCACACCAGCGCAGGAAAAAGAGCGTTACAGAAAGCAGGATAACGACGGCGATGGGATCTTTGATGACCGACACGCTATAAATTGCGATCGTGGCGATGATCGAGGCAATGGCAAAAACAATTCGCAGTACGGTGCCTTGCGCGGTGCCGGACGCAATCCATTTATCGGCGATCCAGCCTCCTGCGATCTCGCCTACGAAGCCGGCGAAAAACATAAGAAATACCGCGCCGCCCATTTCCTTGATGTTAAAGCCGTGTACGGCCGCCAGATAGTTGGGCATCCAGGTGAGCAACCCGTAGAAGAGGGCGTTGAAACACATCCACCCGAAAAACATGCCCCAGACCGAGCGGTAGCGCAGAAAGTCCAGGACACGCCCGCTGGTAGTGGCGGGCTCGTTGGCCAGATCCTGTGCATGCGCCGCTTCAATGTATTCGGCCTCGGCATTATTGACGGCGGGATGATCGCGCGGGTGGTCGCGGATGATGCGCCAGGCAAACCATCCGCAAATCATCGTGCCGATACCCGCGACGGCAAAGGCCAGGCGCCATGAATCGAATGCAGCAATCAGGCCGGAAATAAGAATAGCGCCCAGTGCCGCGCCCAGCGGCGCGCCGCCGTCAAGCAATGTTGCTCCACGTCCCCGTTCTGTTTGGGTCATCCATATGCTGTTGAGTTTGCCGCCGGCCGGGTAGATGGGCGCTTCAGCGGCTCCCAGTCCGAGGCGGGTCAGCAGAAGGCTGAACCAACCGGTGCAAAGTGCGGCAATTCCTTGGAAAAATCCCCAGCCGATGGTTGAGGCAACAATGACTTTTCGCGGGCCGAAGCGATCAGCCAGCATACCGCCAGGAATTTGCATGAACGCATAGGTCCAGAAAAACGAGCTGAGCAAAATTCCCTGTACGGTCGGACTGATTTCAAATTCTTTGGAGATCAGTGGCATGGCCACAGAAAGCGAGGCACGATCAATATAGTTGATCGAGATAAGAAACAACATCATTAAAAATATGCGCCACCGTACTTTTGTAGGTTTCGCATCACTGTTGACCGTGTTCAACGCGGAAGCGGGTATGCCTGCCATGAGTTTCTCCGATAGTCGGGCTAATAAGGACCTCTTTCTGACAGGTACTTTAGCGTTTGTTATTTATTGTTGAAATAGGTGTTAACACTGAAGTTAACAAATAAATAATTAAATTTTATTTAATAAATACAATATGATAGATAGCAGTGCGAAATTATTCTACGGTGGTGCGGAATGTGCTTTTCGAGTGCAGGAAACAGGCTTCCACGAGCGTTTGTCGAGGAGGCGGATTCTTTCCTGTGGCAGGATGACCACACAGTGCTTGAATAGAGCAGATGGGTGGCTTGGGTACAGACTGCAGGTGACCCTGGGCAGATGCAACGGGGGAAAAGTGCTACGCATGAATCGAATTTTTCTTCGTAAGTAGAGCAATGTTCAAACACCACTAGCGATTGCGCGAAGATACGCCCCGTGCTGAGGTAAATCGAGGCGGTTAACTGAAGAGACGAGCTCCTGGAATGGCCTCAAATCAGGCCGTCGGTATGGATAATTTCCGGTGCTGCTTGATGCGATTGTCCAGGATTGGGCTAGCCTGCCAGTTTGGCGCTGACGAATCGATTCAACTTACTCCCTGCTCTGCTGCGGCAATTGCAAGGTTGCGATGCACCAAGGGTGGCACCCGCCCCCGGAATTGCCCACTTTATCGTTTATCTGCAATTGGCGCAGGAACGTCTTCGCCGTAGCACTGCATATCCTGAACCGCCTGGGCCACCACTTGCATAATGCCAGCCAATGCCTGGGCCGGATCACTAGCCAGCCATGACAACGAGGGGAGTTCGGCGCACAGGCCGATATGCTCCTGATCTTCGGGAGACCAGCTTACCCGGTATGTGTAGTGTTTAACATTCATTGTCATCGTTCAAAGTTGATTGCGTGTTTTTGGTTTTGTCGAGCGCAGCCAAGACCTGTCTGACCTGATAGGTTTTGGCCTTGCCATTACTGTTTTGAATATTCCAGAGTTTATTGGTACCGTTGACCGTACACAATATCGGAATCTACGAAGCGCTGAGCAGGACAACGATCAGATGGTCTTCACTGTCCCCAATGCATGCCGCAGTGCACGATTGTCACATCGGTGTAACAGTGCAAACCTAAAATGAAATCGTTTTCATACACCGTTTTCAATTCCATGAAAAACCGCAGCGACCGGATTTCGATTCTTGATATCGCCACCCAGGCGGGTGTCTCGCCGGCGACGGTGTCGCGCGTGTTCAATGCGCCACAATTGGTGAATGAACGAACGCGCCAGCAGATTCTGGCAGTTGCCTTGGAGCAAGGTTATCGTCCGAATGCGTCGGCACGTACTTTGCGAACGCAACGCAGTCGCGTGATCGGTGTCGTCTTGCCAACGTTGACCAACCCTGTATTTGCTGAATGCCTGCAGGGTATTACGCAGGCAACGGCCACCCATGGCTATGCCATCATGCCGGCGACCACAGAATACAAAATCGCAAATGAAATCGAAGCGGTCGCGCAGTTGCAGGCTTTCGGTGTGGACGGCGTGCTCCTGGTGGTATCCGATGCACAAACGTCACAAGCCGTGCGCAATTTGCGAGCGCAAGAGACGCCCTATGTGCTGGTTTACAACCGTCATCCCGATCATCCCTGTGTGTCGGTTGAAGGCGAGCTCGCCGTGCATGATCTGGTACAGGACCTGGTGCAGCTCGGCCATACGAGAATCGCCATGGTGTGTGGCCAGTTGCAGGCGTCTGATCGGGCGCAGCAGCGCTATGCAGGTTTCGTGGCAGGCATGAAAAAAGCACGCGTCAAACCAGCGGCCTTGATCGAAGTGCCATTTGTTGAAACTGCCATCGAGAAAGTTTCAAGCGTATTAAATACATACTCTCGTCCTACCGCATTGATCTGCTCCAACGATCTGTTGGCAGTGCGCGCCATGCGCGCGGCACATCAATGCCGATTGCGGGTACCACAGGATATCAGTGTAACCGGCTTCGATGGGATTGGTCTTGGCCAGGATCTGACCCCTGCCTTGTCGACTATCGCCCAGCCCAATGCCGAGATGGGACATGAGGGCGTGCAGTTGCTTGTCAGATCTATTGAAGAGGGCACGGTGCCTGCCGCCGGCGACAGCATCACGCTTGACTACGAGTTTCATCGGGGCGAGTCCTGTGCGCAGGCCCCAATTGATCACTGCGCCAATTCCTGACATATATCACTGCCTATTTTATTTTGGAGATTAGGATGTCACGCATTCTGAAACGTTTCGCTCAAGCCGGTCTGCTTAGCCTTGGGCTGGCTGCTGCCACTACTGTATCTGCACAAAGCGCCATCTGCTATAACTGTCCTACGGAATGGGCCGACTGGGGTACCCAGCTCAAAGCCATCAAGGACAAGACCGGGGTCGCCATTCCGCCGGACAATAAAAACTCCGGACAATCGCTAGCCCAGATGGTGGCAGAAAAAGCCAATCCTGTTGCAGACATCACATATCTGGGTATTTCATTTGCCGTTCAGGCGCAGAAAGAGGGCGTGCTGGCCACATATAAACCGGCACATTGGGAAGATATTCCGGCCGATTTGAAAGACCCCGATGGTCACTGGTTCACGACACACAGTGGCACCATGGGCTTTATGGTCAATGTTGATGCGCTGGAAGGCAAGCCGGTGCCCCGTTCGTGGAAGGACCTGCTCAAGCCGGAATACAAGGGATTGATCGGATATCTTGATCCATCTTCTGCGTTTGTAGGCTATGTTGGCGCAGTCGCCGCAAATGCAGCGCTGGGCGGAACGCTGGATAATTTCCAGCCAGGTATTGATTATTTCAAAGCCCTGCAGGCCAATGACCCCATTGTGCCCAAGCAGACCTCCTATGCACGGTTGCTCTCTGGCGAAATAGGGATTCTGCTGGACTATGACTTCAATGCTTACCGGGCGAAATACAAGGATAACGCCAACGTGGCGTTTGTGATCCCGGCCGAGGGTACGGTCGCGGTGCCTTACGTGATGAGTCTGGTGGCCAATGCGCCACATGCCGACAATGCGCGCAAGGCGCTGGATTTTGTCATGTCTGATGAAGGTCAGGCGATCTGGGCGCGAGCGTTCCTGCGCCCGGTGCGCGCCAGTGCCATGCCCGCCGATGTGCAAGCCAAGTTTTTGCCTGCTGCCGATTATGCGCGCGTCAAGGCCATCGATTACGGACGGATGGCCGAAGTACAACGCGATTTTTCCGAGCGCTACATGAAGCAAGTGCGCTAATGGTTTGGCGGCTGCTTCTTCAGCGCGATACTTACCGCCATTACATGTGAAATAGACAAGACAGGGAAAAAGTATGTCCGCCCGTGTTTCTGCTCGCCGCCAACGCAGTCCGATACTGCTCGCGTGCCTTGCCCCCGTGATCGTATTCTTTATTGCCTTCTGGATACTGCCGGTGGTGCGCCTGATTGCGCTTCCTGCCGATAAGGGCTGGCAGACCTATTTTCTTGTTTTGACCGATTCCAGGTATATGTGGAGCATGATCAATACGGTACTGCTCTCGCTTGCCACGACGTTTGTCACCCTGGTGGTTGGTGGCGCGGTGGGGGTCTATCTGGCACGCCGGCGTTTTGCCGGTCGCCAGGTATTGCTTTCGTTGCTGACGGCGCCGCTGGCCTTCCCGGGTGTCATTATCGGTTTTTTTATTATTCTGCTGGGCGGACGACAAGGCTGGTTTGCTGATATTGCCAGTATGTTGGGAATGGGGCGTATCACTTTTGCTTACGGCGTGGCTGGCCTGTTTCTTGGTTACTTATATTTCTCGCTGCCGCGCGCCATTGCCTCGTACACGGCTGCGGCCGAAGCCATGGATGGGCAATTGGAGGAAGCCGCCCGGGTATTGGGGGCCTCACGCTGGGAAATCACGCGGGATGTATGGCTACCACAGCTGGCGCCAACCACAGTGGCTTGTGGTGCGATCGTCTTCGCCACGGCGATGGGGGCGTTCGGAACTGCCTTCACGCTGGCCAGTAAATTCGAAGTGGTGCCCATTACTATCTACAACGAATTTACCAACTATGCCAATTTTGCACTCGCTGCCTCGCTCTCGATTGCCCTGGGGATCGTGACCTGGGCTGTCCTGTTTATCGCACGTGCGGCCGGTACGTCCTCGCCTGCTGCGTAAGAGTTTGTCATGACCACCCAATCTCAAAAATCTGCGCCTTTTCTGTTTTTCATCACATGTGCGGTTTGTTTGTTCATGTTCATACCGGTCATCATTTCTGTGATGGCCGGCTTGGTGAACAACTATCGCACAGGTCTCAAAAGCGGTCTTACATTGCGCTGGATTGAAGAAGTCTGGTCTGTGTACGGTTCAACAGTGAGCGCGTCTGTAATATTGGCCCTGGTTTGTGTGATTTGCACACTGTTGCTTGGTGTGCCCTGCGCCTATGCACTGGCGCGCAGTCGCTCGCGTTTTGCACGCGTTTTTGAAGAAATTCTGACACTGCCGGTGGCCGTGCCTGGGCTGGCCACGGCGCTAGCACTGATTCTTACCTACGGTGAAATCAATCTGCTACGGCAAAGTTTCGGCTTTATTCTGATCGGGCATGTTCTGTTTACACTGCCCTTCATGGTGCGCACGGTCTCGTCCGCATTTCAACGACCGGATCTGCTGGCTATCGAAGAAGCTGCCAGAACGCTGGGCGCTTCTTTTACCCAGCGCTTTCTGGGCGTGCTGGTGCCGGCCGTGTTTCCGGCGATTCTGGCGGGCATGCTGATGGTTTTTACGTTATCTATTGGTGAGTTTAATCTGACCTGGATGCTGCATACGCCCATGACCAGAACGCTTCCGGTCGGGCTGGCCGACAGCTACGCCTCCATGCGTATTGAAGTGGGTTCGGCCTATACCCTTATTTTTATTCTGGTTATTTTGCCCATACTCTGGTTGCTGCAAGGCGTGGCAAACTGGGTGCAAAAACGTTATGGCAACTGAATTATTATCGTTATGAATATTGAAAAAAACCGCATCAACATTATTGATTGTGCCAAAACCTATCCGGATGGCACACGCGGCCTGCAACCGGTCAGTTTGACCATCGAACCGGGCGAGGTGATTGCGCTGCTTGGCCCGTCTGGTTGTGGCAAGACAACATTGCTGCGTCTGTTGGCTGGGCTGGAAATCCCCGACCCAGGCAGCAGGATTGTGTTTGCAGATCAGGACGTCACGCATTTGCCTGTTGAAAAACGGGGGATTGGCATGGTGTTTCAAAGCTATGCGCTGTTTCCGCAGATGACAGTGCAAGCCAATATTGCCTATGGCTTGAAGGTCCGGGGTGTGCCGGTGCAGGAGCAGCGGCACACCATAGCAGAACTGGTCGATCTGGTCCGACTCAATGGCCTGGAAAAGAAACGGCCCGCAGAACTGTCCGGTGGTCAGCGGCAGCGCGTTGCGCTGGCTCGCGCCGTTGCGGTCAAGCCGCGGGTATTGCTGCTGGATGAGCCGTTGGCCGCGCTGGATGCCAAGCTCAAAGAGACGTTGCGCGATGAACTGGCGCAGTTGCTGCGCCGGCTGGGGATTACCACGGTGCATGTCACGCACGACCAGCACGAGGCCCTGGCCATTGCCGATCGTCTGGCGATCATGAGTGCCGGCCAGATTGTACAGGTGGGCGATGGCGAGTCTTTGTACAGAAAACCCGCGCATCCTTTCGTCGCTCAGTTTCTTGGCCGGGTCAACCGCGTAGAGCGTGATGATCATGCCATCACAAGCGGCGTTATTTCATTTGGCGATGCTGCCCTTAGGTGTCCTGAACATCTGAAAGCCCATCCGGCCGTTTTGCTGCGACCCGAGGATATTCGTATCGGCGCAGTTGTGCAAGGACACCCGCAGGCGACGATAGAACGTCGTGTATTCCTGGGCGATCGTGTGCAATTACAATTGAAATTGCCAAATCGGCACGTCTTGATGGCTGAACAACCGGGTGATACCATTTTTCGGGAGGGCGAAGTGATTGGGCTGCATATCGACACAGCGCGCTTCCTTCCTGCTTATGACAACTGAAACCATGACAATTCTTGTACAACTGACCGACCTGCATATTCGGGAACCCAACAAGCTGGCCTACGGTCGCCTGGACACTGCGCCGTATTTGCGCACCTGTGTTCAATCTGTGCTCAGGCTGCGCCAGAAGCCGGACGCTGTCGTGCTTACAGGCGATCTGACCGATTTTGGCAGACCGGCCGAGTACGCGCATTTGCGCCAACTGCTTGCGCCGCTGGATATGCCACTTTACCTGCTGCCGGGCAACCATGATGATCGGACCAATTTGCGTGCGGCCTTCCCCGAACATAGCTACATGGCGCAAGGCGAGTTCATCCAGTATGTGGTGGATATCGGGCCGCTGCGGCTTATTGCGCTGGACACCATGATTCCCGGGCAAAGCGGGGGGCAGTTGTGTGACTTGCGGCTGCAATGGTTGCGTGAGACCTTGGCCGATAGCCAGGGACGCCCGGTGGTTATTGCCATGCACCATCCGCCATTCCGAACCCTGATCGGACATATGGACGAGATCGGGCTGCAGGCAGGCGAGCAAGCCTTGCGGGACATTATTTCCCGGCACGACAATATCGAACGTATTATTTGCGGGCACCTGCACCGGGCAATTGATGTCCGTTTTGGCGGAACCATCGCCTCTACCGCCCCGGCGCCAGCCCATCAAGTTACGCTGGATCTGGATGTTGACGCCGAATCATCATGGATGCTGGAGCCGCCAGGATTTCGGGTACATGCCTGGGACGACGTCAATAACAGGCTGGTCACTCACCTGGCCGCATCCGGGCAGTTTGAAGGGCCTTATCCGTTTCATGACAATGGGGCGTTGATTGATTGAAAGGGCGGCCGGTCGCTCAGGCGTGCTTTCAAGAGGCTTCGGGATTTTATCAAGCGAATTCTGGACGTAATGTAGGCAGGGCTAGACAAGGGCAGGTGTTGAGCAACGCGGATTTGTCTGGGCTATTATGGTGGCTCTCCCGCATGCGGCTACCCTCGTTTCCATTTGCGGATCTTGGTGCGAAACGTCGTGAATGGCGCAACCGTATTGATATGCACCCATTTGTATACGGGCCAGGCTGACTTGGTCGACGAGGCCCACTGCCTGTGACCGGATTCGAAGAACGCCTGGTCAGTGAAAGAATCCACCAAACCGATTATTGCAGTGACGCGTTGAGTGAACTCAGCCTGCAATTGCTGTATTGAACTCCCCTCCCATTGCCGATAGAACGTTTCATATAGCCGGCCAAGTTTGTTCCACTGGAAACCTGGCGCTGGTGTAGTCACCTTTATGCCGTTTTGTTCGTCTCGTTCCCAGCCAAGCAACAGGTCCATCCATCCAAGCTGATAAGCAAGCATCTGCGCCGGGCTGCGATCTACCCCGCCTTTCAATAAATTGCGCTCAGATTCCGCAATATCATCAAACTCCGAAACGAATAAGAAGGCACGCTTGATGAGCTCATTTTTAAACGCTTCTTTGGTTTCGTATGTTTTCACGACAAAGCCTTTGATGCTTTAAATATTTAACGTTGGGCACGATGCTGACGCAGTTCGTTATTTATTTTACGACGCCTGTTCAAAGGAGTGTTTGATCTGGATCTTGAATGCTTTACCGATACAACACCTGCAAAGCTGGATGCGATGACCGCTTGTAGGCCGCATTGGCTACGGCCCCGTATGGCATCTTCCCGGGTCGAACCGCAACCGACACTGGCGTTGCCACCAGAATATTTGCTTTGAGCCGCAGGGCATGCGGTTTTTAAACGGCCAAGGACAAAAAATCGTCATATCCGGCTCCTTCACTTAACCGCCTGCTCAAATACCTGGCGCGCAAAGGAGGCCGTGTAAGTCAGGCGCGTTGGCTGCCTGAGGCTCGCGACCATTTCAATACCGGGGCATAAGCAGAGAAACAAACCCAGTTATTCTATAAAATACAGGGCATTACCTTGCCTCTGGTTCTAAGATACCGACAATGACAGTACTATACAATCCAATAAATACTGCTCCCCTGGGACGTGACACGCAAAGGACGCCATGCCCTACGATCTAGAAAATCGCCTGGTGATTGGCGTGGCCTCCAGCGCCGTATTTGACCTGAGCGATTCTGATTCGGTCTTCAAACGCGAGGGCGAGGAAGCCTATCGCAAATTCCAGGAGCACAATCTTAATAATCCGCTACCCAAGGGGATTGCTTTTCCTTTTGTAAAAAGGCTGCTTTCGCTTAATCATATGCGACCCGATCCTGAAGATCCGCTGGTCGAAGTGATATTGTTGTCACGAAACGATCCGGATACGGGATTGCGAGTGATGAAGACGATCGAACACTATGGGCTTGGTATCACGCGTGCCATTTTCATGCAGGGACGCTCGCCCTATGAGTATATTCCTGCGCTGAACATATCGTTGTTTTTATCCGGCAACAAGTCTGATGTAGACGCGGCAATTCGCGCGGGATATCCTGCCGGACATGTTCTGGATTCAGAATTTGACGATGACGAACAGGATCACGCCTTGCGCATCGCATTTGACTTTGATGGCGTGTTGGCCAGCGATGAGTCTGAAAGCATAATGCAAACCTCTGGATTGAGCGATTTTCATGCCCATGAAGTGGCAAACGTCATGAATTCGCACGGCCCCGGTCCGTTACAGCAGTTTCTGATTCGGATCGCAAAGATTCAATCCATTGAAGAGCAATTCAAAAAGCAGAACCCCGACTACGAGAACCGGCTAAGAGTATCGCTGGTTACCGCCAGAAATGCGCCGTCGCACGAACGGGCGCTCAATACGCTGAAAACCTGGGGCGTGATGACCAATGATGCATTTTTTCTTGGCGGCATTGCGAAAAAACACGTGCTGGGTGTCCTTAAACCACATATCTTCTTTGATGATCAATCGGCGCATCTGGAGCTGACCAGCTCGCTTGTTCCGTCGGTGCATATTCCATTTGGCATAACCAACAAGGCCGTTGTCGGTGTACCTGAGGAAACGAGCGATAAGAATTTTCCGGGAGATTGATTTGTCGCTGTGACAGCAACAGGCAATCGGAAAAAGGCGGCCAAGCTTTGAATATGGTCAATTAACTGTTAAGTACATTGCTCCGGAAACCTCTTCGGTTTCTGGGGGACCTTCGCATGTCCTCCAAAAAAACGGTATTGAGCGAACCAATTCGGGAACGATCAGGCAAGCTGTTTCGCGATATGCAACGAAAGACCCATCAGTCGAGGAACTAATTCATCATTTAATAAATTTTTGGTAACCATAAACGACGGCCCACTGATGGAAATCACAATCAAATCTGTTCCGCCATTCCATGAAATGGAGGTCGCCGCTGCGTTGACATCGGTATTCCATTCCCCAATGGAGAGACAATAGCCTTCGTTATTGAACCGCTTGAACTCCCTGTTAAAAGAAGCAAGCTGTCTTTCGTCCATTATGGGATCATTCTTCAATTGCAGTGCCGAAAATAAATAGTTTCGCTCTTGCTCCGGTAACGCAGCCAGAAATGCTCTGCCAATTGATGTGTTGATTATTGGCATGCGTACTCCTCTTCCCATTTTTAACGTCATCGTGGTATCGCTTGAACAGGCTTCCAGATATAGCATTGAAAGACGATCCCGTGTCGCCAGTGAAATGAGCGCACCGGTGGCATCTGCCAGCGCTTGCATATGAGGGCGTGCAATATCTGCGATTCGCAAATTTGACAAGGCAGCGTAACCCAGGGCTAGCACTGATGGCCCCACGAGATACCGCCTTTTTTTTGTGTCGTGTCGCAAGTATCCAAGCTCGACTAATGTATTTGTTAATCGTGATACCGTGGATTTAGGAAACCCTGTATATGTTGCCAGTTCGCTATTGGAAAGGCTGGGCTCGCGCGCTGAAAAACATCTTAGAACCTCAAGCCCCCGGGCGAGCGCGACAACATTGGCAGATGAGAAACTGGACTCTAGTTCCGTCATTCGGAATTTGCTCCTATTTAAGTTTGGAAAACGGAATGAAATTGCAGATATACTATCTAATAACAATTCGTAATTTCATGAATCAATACAAATCATTTAATTCTCTGCGTCTTCGGGCGCCGGAACAAGAGGAGGGAATTAAATAAATAGTTCATATCGTAAATATCGTGCTGTATACATAATTTTTATATGATTATTGGGGGACAAAAGTGAAAAATCGAACGAAATACTTAAAAGCAGGTTTGCTAGCTGCGTTGTGCGCTTCAGCGTTTTCCGTGCCGGCTATTGCACAGGTTAAGGTGGGGGTAATCAATAGCTTGTCCGGTAACTTCGCGGCTTTTGGCGAACGATACAAGACAGGTATGCAGGTCGCTTTAGACGAAATTAATGCCAATGGTGGTATTAACGGCGAGAAACTCGAATTGATTGCACAGGACGATCGCTCTGATGCGCAAAGCGCTTTGGCGGCCGTGGAGTCTTTGAATAAACAAGAGGTACCGCTGATTATTGGCTCTTATGCTTCGGGCATCACAGGTCCAGTATCAAAAGTTGCCTCTCGCCAGAAAATCCCCTTGATAGTGCTGGGCAGCGCAGATGACTCAATTACAAAGCCTGGCTCTAAATGGGTCTTTCGTGCGAAACACAATTCAACAATTGTCGCGAATGTGTACTTTGATTACTTCGATAATCTTCGTAAAAACAATGCAGATCTGAAGAAAATCGCAATTATGTATGGCAATGGTGCATGGCCTACTTCAGTGAGTGAAGAGGGTGCTCGCCAGGCCGAAAAAAGAGGCTATGAAGTCATTGGTAAACAGGCCTATGATCAGGGCACGACTGATTTTCGACCAATTCTGAACAAATTCCGTGCTGCAAATCCGGATATTCTTCTGACGAGCTCTTACGCAGATGACGGCATCGCCATTGCTCGGCAAATCAAGGAAGTTGGACTCGATGCAAAGGTTGTCGCGATCGATACTGCGTCGTCAATGATCAGTTTTATCGAACAGGTAGGCAAGCAATCAGAAAACATTGTTTCGGCAGTGAGCTGGAGTCCGGATGTTAAGTACGAAGGTACTCCGGATCTATATAAGCGCTTAAAGGAAAAGGCGAAAGAAGAGCCATCTTTCTATGAGGCAGAGGGGTATCTCGCTCTGACTGTTGCCGCGGATGCGTTGCGACGTGCAAAATCGCTCGATCGCGAAACGGTTCGTGAGGCTTTGGAAAAAACGGATTTAAAAACGCCTGTTACTGATGTCACGTTTAAAAATTACGACGGTTTTCAGGGCCAAAATCCAATCAAAAGCGTCATTATTCAAATTCAAGATGGCAAACATGTAACTGTTTTTCCTGAGAATCTCGCTTCCCAGAAAGCAAAATTTTCTAACGAGTAAATAGAAAAAATAATAAACGCCACATGTCAGCCTGGCATGTGGCAATACTCGATTTTCTACTTACCGACTTTTCTTCTGCTGAATTAATCAGATCGCCAAGGGTCTTTTATGATCGACTATGTTTCGTTTTTTCAGAATCTTTCCAACGGGATTCTGATCGGAGCCGTTTATGCATTGATTGGTGTAGGTCTTACGCTGGTGTTCGGCGTAATGCGAACCATCAATTTCGCTCACGGCGACTTTGTGGTTCTAGGTATGTACTTTGCTGTTGTTTTCAATAGCATATTTGGGTGGGATCCTTATCTAACCCTGATTCTGGCCATTCCCCTAGGGTTTTTAATGGGGGCGCTAATCCAGAAGACCATACTGACGCGTGTTATAGACGCCAAACCAGAGACCATGATGCTGGCTACGTTGGGCATTTCTTTGGTGATTTCCAACCTTTTGCTGCTGATATTTGGTGGAGAGCCGAAATCAGTGAATGTTACGTACGCTTCCAGCACGATTTCTCTGGGAGAAATGAAGATTTCTGTTGTCCTTCTTTTTGCAGGACTGGCAACACTTGCAGTCATTAGCGCACTGTATTTGCTGTTGAACAAGACCGAAGTAGGAAGGGCGATCCGGGCGACTGCTGAAAATAGGCTTGGGGCGGAACTGGTGGGTGTTAATACAAAGAAAATTCAGGCCATCGTTTTCGGGCTGGGCATGGCACTCGCGGTCACCGCCGGAGTTAGCTTAATTCCATTACTTTTTGCATCTCCCGTTACTACAGGGGCGTTATTTACGCTCAAGGCTTTTGTGGTCACCGTATTAGGCGGGTTGGGAAATATTGGGGCAGCCATTATTGGCGGACTGCTTCTTGGTCTTGTTGAAGTTATGGGGGCCTCTTATCTTGATTCGGCCTATCGCGACGCATATGGACTGTTAGTATTTATCGTTGTTTTATTGATCAAGCCAGAGGGGCTCTTTGGAAAATCGGTGAAAAGAGTATGAACAAACAAATCCTGTTTCTTGTTGGCTTGATTGTGGTTGCTGCGTTATATCCAATCGCGTCGTCAGCATATATTACGGTTGGAATTTCAGTATTGTTGTTTTCCGGTTGGGCCACATCCTGGAATCTATTGGGTGGTTGGGCCGGTCAGCTTAGTCTGGGGCATGCAAGTTTTGTGGGGCTGGGAGCCTATTTTGTCGCAATTGGCGCGTCACAATTTGAATTGGCGCCCTGGTGGTCGATCTTGATCGCTATGGCCGTCGCCGTTGTGATGGCTTTTATTTGGGGAAAGCTCACATTCGGTCTGCGCGGTCCCTACTTTTCCCTATCGACCATAGCGATCGCTGAAATTCTCAGATTAGTGGCGATCAATGAAGGTTGGTTGACCGGCGGCGCATCTGGCGTATTCATAGAAACACTGCCTGAACCGTTGGGAATTGACCTGTTTGATAAAACGACACAGTACTATCTGGCGCTGATTTATGCCGCGATCACAATCGCTATTACCATATTTATTTCCACCCGAAAATTCGGATACGAATTAAAAGCAGTCAGAGACAATGAAGAAGCAGCAATGGCTGCAGGGATCAATCCCAGCGTGATCAAGTTGAAGGCCTTTGTGCTGTCTGGAGTGCTCACGGCGCTGGGCGGCGGGATCTATGGCATATTTTTATCGTTTATCGAGCCTCACATTATTTTTAATTTGCTGTTTTCCATACAAATTGCATTGACCGTGATTATTGGCGGGCGAGGCACAGTTTGGGGACCATCGGTCGGAGCGTTTCTGTTGGTTGTATCAGGCGAGGTATTCCGGACGACATTTGCACAGGCGAATATGTTGCTGTATGGCGCACTGATATTGATCGTAATTCTTATGCTGCCAAGAGGGATTGTCGGAGAGTATGTGCATAAATTAGTGAGGAGGAAATATGCAGACCGTACTTAAGGCTGACAATATCAAGGTGCAGTATGGCGGTCTTATTGCTGTGAATAATGTGTCGCTATCACTGACAAAAGGACAGGTGCTGGGTTTAATCGGACCCAACGGTGCCGGAAAATCGACGTTGTTCAATGCGATCACCGGGTTTACTCCTGTTGCTTCGGGGAAAGTTACTTTTCTCGATAAGGATGTGACCAGACTGCCTCCATACGTAAGAACACGAAATGGGATGGGACGTACTTTCCAGACAGAGCGGCCTTATGAAGATTTGACGGTATTGGAAAATGTGCTGGTTGCAGCATTTCTAAAAAACCCAAAACGTAAGGATGCAGAAAGGGTTGCCTTGTCTTCCCTGGAAAAGGTCGGTTTGCTGGATCGAGCAAACCAATTGTCATCAGATTTGAATTTAGCCAGATTACGACGGCTGGAGTTGGCCAAAGCTTTGGCGCTTGAGCCTCAAGTTCTGTTTTTGGACGAAATTATGGCGGGATTGAATCCGCCAGCACTAAAAGAGATGATTACGTTTGTTCGTACGCTTACCGCAACGGGTATGTCGATCGTCATGGTCGAACATATTATGGAGGCGATCATTCAACTTGCGGATCATGTCGTCGTTCTTGCCAGCGGGAACAAGATAGCGGAAGGATCTGCTCGTGATGTAATTAATGATGAGAAAGTTATCGAGGCTTATCTGGGGACGGACTGATGCAGAAGAATGATGTTGACAAATGTGTGTTGAAAGCTCAAGGCGTGGATCTCGGCTATAGCACACTTCAGGTTGTCTTTGATGTTTCCCTGGAGGTAAAAAAAGGCGAGCTTGTAGGACTGGTTGGAGGAAATGGTAGCGGTAAATCAACCATACTTCGAGCAGTCTCCGGCATGATCAAGCCCTGGAAGGGAAGTATTTCGTTCAAAGGTGAAGAGATATCTGGACTCGAGCCTCATCAAATGGCAGAGCGGGGGCTGGCGCATGTGCCAATGGGGCGTCAGCTTTTTCCAAATCTGACTGTCAAAGACAATATTTTGCTGGGTAGTTATCTACCCCGTCTTCGGGAAAATAGGGAAAAGAATCTTGAAAAAGTCTTTTCATTGTTCCCTGACGTAAAGAATTTCGCCAATGTAGCAGCAGGCTCATTGTCGGGCGGGCAACAACAAATGGTCGCTATTGGTCGCGCGTTAATGCTGGAGCCGGATTTGCTAATCATGGATGAGCCAAGCCTTGGCTTGTCGCCGTTATACGTGAAACAGGTTATGCAGGCAATTCGTCAAATTGCCGATCTGGGGTTCCCGGTTTTATTGGTAGAGCAGAATATTAAACAGGTATTGCAGTTTAGTCATCGTACGTATGTTCTGGAAAATGGGCGCTTGGTTCTGGAGGGACAATCTTCAGAATTATCGGGACACCCCTTGATAAGAAAAGCATATCTAGGCTTGTAGATCTCTACTCGCATGATTTGATCGTTTTTTGGAGGAAGAAGTAATGAACGATTTGCCGTTGGACCCATTCAGTGAAAGTGGGTTAGAAGGTTTTGCAAAAAATTTCCGCGCCGGAAAGGTTACATCGGAGGCGGTCACGCAAGCTTATATAGAACGCATTAAAAAACTTGATCCCAAACTGGGCGCCTACGAAACGGTGGCGTTTGATGACGCGCTTGCAACAGCAAGAGCGATGGATATCCTGATTCAGTCTGGGACAGACCTGGGCCCTTTGATGGGGGTGCCGATTGCAATCAAGGATGTCTTTGTTATTGCAAAAATGCCTGGGCCAAAAGTGGGGACACGGATGAAAATGCCGGACATCCTGGGTTCTGACGAGGGAACATTTATTCAAGCATTACGTAAGGCAGGTTGTGTGTTTTTGGGGCAAGCAAAGGCAGTAGAGCTTTGTTTGGGGATTACGGGTCATTCGGCACCGCTAGGTACGCCATGGAATCCATCTGACATGGAAAATCATCGTGCACCAGGTGGCTCCAGTTCAGGATCCGGCGTGGCAATGTCTGCCGGCCTGTGTGCATTTGCCATCGGGACTGACTCTGGTGGATCAGTTCGGGTGCCGGCAGCTTTCAATGGTGTCTTTGGTCTGAAGACGACGGCCGGTTTATGGCCGGTGGATGGTGCATTTCCACTGGAGCCCCGCGTTGACTCTATTGGATTGCTGACCAGATCGGCAAAGGATGCGTTACTGGCTTTTAATACGATTTCATCCATTTTATTTGGATATACGTTTAAACCGGGTCGCTCCGGTGCCAGATTGAACCGTTTATGTCTTGGTGTACCCGAAAATCATTTCAGTGATAATGTTAATCCGGAAATCGATTTGGCCTTCCGGAGAGCAAATCAGCATTTAGCGTCCGAAGGTTGCTTGTTGGAAAGCGTTACCGTACCTGAGGCACCTGAACGTGCCGGTTATTTCCCTATTTCCATGCCGGCCGCTTTGCTATCGGTGTTGGGTAAGGATAATTTTCTGGCGCAGAAACAGCTGATGGATCCGGTGATCGCGCAACGAGTAGAGTCGGGGTTGGAGTCCAGAGCGTATGAGTTTCTTGCTTTAGAGGATAAAAGAACCAAAAGCAGGGAGTCAGTTGCTGAACAGTTTAGCGGCTTTGATGCCTGGGTCAGCCCAACGACAACAGATTTTCCTCCGTTGGTGTCGGATCTTGATGATCCACAACAAGGATTGCGGCTGGCGCTAGGTATGACTCAGAATACCCAGCCAGCAAATTACCTGGGATTGTGTGCAATATCTATGCCATTGCCGGTTGAGGGCTTGCCCATAGGTTATCAATTGATGGGCTCACCCAATTCTGATCAAAAACTATTGGAAATTGCAGTTGAAATTGAGGCATCGCTTAAACAGCTCGTATGAGCATCATTGTGCGCTGGTTTTGATCTGACAGTCACCGATCCCGGGTCAAGTAACTGTCAGGTTTGGTCTGAATAAGTGTGAATGACTTATGATATTAAAGTCACCCGGGCGCGCTTTGATGATCTATCGGCGCATATTCCGTCTGGCATAACCAAAGCCCTATAACTAAACCCCTCAAACAAAGCCCCATCGTCGCGGCCCATAGGCCAGAAAGGACAATTGCCGTTCCTGGACCGATCACCGATTTTACGGCCTGATATGCGTAATCAAACCGCCGGTATACGACTACGGTATGCCTTCGGCATGCGCCAAGGTGGCCCCGCTGTCCAGGGGGTAAATGGGGCGGGACAGATGCCGGAACGGGAAAATGTCATAGTCTGAGCTGCAAACGCCCGGGCCGGCAATCAGGACGATATGTTTGGCGTCTTGTTCAAATCCAGCTCTGAAATGCTGGCGCGATTTAATCAGCACATATTTCTTGCTGAAAGGGTCAATGCCGGCGTGGGTAAATACGCCCACATCATAGGGTTCCTGGGGCTTTTCCGATACAAATATGGTCACGCCGTTGCTCTCCAGAACCACGGTGCGGCCCAGGCTGAGCCACATCCCGGTAAACATGGGGCCGGTAATCTGAAAATTGCCATCTGTAATATTGACGATTTTGCCGGTAATTCGAAGTGGCTGACCTTTGAGTTCGAGTTCGGGCATATCCGTTTTTCCGCCCAGATCGATCGTTACTGTTTCCCCAATTCCCGACTTAATGAGCGTATCCACTGCCTGTGGATCCCAGATCGGTCCGGCAACCACATCTGTCAGTTCCTGTTTCATGACTTCTTCCAGAACGGCCATGACATCTGTGACACCGCCCGCACCACAGTTGTCGCCATGATCGACAAGAATGACCGGGCCTTCTTCGAGCTGCTTTGCCTTGGCAATGGATGTTGACAGGGGCTCTACGTCATAGACAAAATCCTGTTTCCTGGACCATGCCATATTGCACAATTCATTGAGCAATAGCTGCGCCTGAGCAGTTTTGTTTTTTTCGGCAACGATCACCACTGATAGGCCCACATGGGGGATATCGGCCAGCGGGAATCCACCGAAAACAGACGCATTCAGCACCACGCCATCAGCCTCGGCCTGCATGGCCCGGTCCATGATGTCTTTCATGGGTTGACCCGACGGCGTTTGTTTGAGCATGTGTGTCAGCATTGGCAGACGGCGCCAGAGAATGGTAGTTTCCAATTGCTCAGACAGGATTCTTTTGAGCGTGCGCCCGGCTCTTTCCCCAGTCTCATAGATGTCTACATGAGGATAGGTGCAATAACCCGTAATCACAGTTGCATTACGAATGAGCGCCTCACTGAAGTTGGCATGAAAGTCCAGGGCAACAACGACCGGTACCTGTTCCGGCACCACCTGCCTGATACGGCGCAGCAATTCACCTTCGGCATCGGGGTACCCTTCGGCCACCATGGCGCCGTGCAGATCCAGCAATACTGCATCACAACCTTGTTTTACAGTAGCGATGACGGTATCGGCAATATGTTCAAACGCGGCTTTCTGTACGGTGCCACTGGGTACTGAGTTGGCAAGGATGGAGAAGGCCACTTCGGCGTCGAGTGAGGCGGCCAGATCCATATAGGCGGCGGCCGCGCTATTGGTGTTCTCACACAATTGTATTGCCTGTTGGCCATAGGCCGGGCCATCTGTTTTGGTTCCGCGACAGAACGAGTGCAGTTGCGTCTGGATCGGCGAAAAAGTATTTGTCTCGTGTCGGACCAATGCTACGACCACTTTCATGCTGTTACCCTGTTACGTGAGGTTGTTACTGTTTTTCCAGGCCGGAGGCTTCGACCAGTTTTTTGTACCGCTGGGTTTCTTCGAGAATGAACTTGCGGCTTTCGGCCGGCGGCGTCAATACGGGTTCATAGGCAAACAGATTCAATGCATCTGTAAAGTCCTTGTCGTGCTCGCCTTTTTTTATTGCCTGATACAGCTTTTCGATAATCTGGGGCGGCGTGCCGTTTTTTACTACTACCGAAAGATTCGATTTGACGGTCAGCGCTTTGGGATCGTCATAGGATTGTGTCTTAATGGAGGGGATTTTCTTCAACGGCTGCGACTGCAGCACTGCCAGCGGCTTGACTTTGCCACCCTCGTAATAGGACATGGAAGAGCCTGCGACATCGATATGAGCCGTAGTGACACCGCCGATCAGATCGGAGACAGCCGGTGGCGAGCCGCGGTATGGAATAATTTCAAAATCAAGCTTGTTTTCTTTTTTCCATTTATCCAGCGCCAGATAAGCCGAGCCGCCAATGGTGTTCACGCTGATGGAAGCCTTGTTCGGATTGTCAATCATGAACTTTTTCAGATCTTGCATTGAATTGAACGGGCTGTCTTTGTTTACGATAAGCCAGTGAGCGTAGGTATTGAGCACGGTAACGCTGGTGAAGTCCTTGTCGCCGTCATAGCGTGGCTCCTTCAATAGAAAGTTATTGATATTCAATGTGTTGTCGCTGGCCACGAACAAGGTGTAACCGTCGGCCTTATCCTTCATGACTGACAGCGCGGCCGGAATCGTGCCACCACCTGCAATATTTTCCACGACAGCGTTGTTGCCCAGGTTTTCAGACAGTTTCTTGGCAACCAGGCGCCCAAGAATGTCGGCCGAGCCGCCGGCCGGATAAGGAACAACGACGCGAAATGGTTTGGCATTTGGCCAGTCTGAATCGGCCGCGTGGGCCGGTACGCTGGTTAGCGCGACGAGGGTCACCGATGCGCAAAGCAATGATTTCATAATTTTCATTTTGTCTCCATTTGTGGAACGAATTATTTAATAAACTGGAATTTGTAGTTTAAATTCACCATTTAGATATGTCTAATATATAATTTATCTAATATCCATTTATTTTAAATATGGTAATCATGGACGAGCATCAGTTGCGCTGCTTTGTGACGGTGGTAGAAACCGGCAACCTGTCTAAGGCCGCCAGGCTTTTGAACATGACTCAACCGCCGCTGAGCATATTGATCCAGAAGCTAGAGCAGTCTCTGGACGTCGCGCTGTTTAACCGGCAGAAGAACCGGCTCGTAT
Source organism: Advenella sp. FME57 (assembly GCF_014897675.1). Lineage (GTDB taxonomy): Bacteria > Pseudomonadota > Gammaproteobacteria > Burkholderiales > Burkholderiaceae_B > Advenella. The sequence goes on from NZ_JABUXU010000012.1 coordinate 69,152, forward strand.
TGAGTGAGCCAGGCAGGCTTTTTTATATCAGGGCCAAAGACATTCTGGCCTCCTTCAAAACATTGCGGCATGACGTAAAGAATAATGCCGCGGGTACAGAAGGCAACGTATCCATCGGCTGCTCAACGGCGGCAAGTCTTTTCATCCTGCCACTTGTGATGCAGCGCATCCAACAGGAACGGCTCAATATCACGGTGAATGTTCGGGAAGGTGAAAGCTCCTATATTTTGAATGGCATACGCCGCAATGAGCTTGATGTAGGAATTATCAGGACCCGTTTTCAGTCAGAGGATCTGGTGGTGCGTACCCTGATTACAGAACCGCTGATGCTCACGGTTGCACAAGATCATCCCTTAGCAGCCCGGCAGGACGTGACGCTCGTGGATCTGGCGCAGGAGAACTTCCTTTTGCACTCGAGCACCGATAGCAATGGCATACGCGAGCATATTCTTGAAGCTTGCAGCACAGTGGGTTTCAATCCAAAGATTGTGTATTCTGGAAATGAGACCTTGCCCATGTTGATGATGATTGAGCGCGGCATTGGCATTGGTTTTGCGCCAAAAATGTTTGAAAAAGTCTTTACCGGCCACCGTGTGAAATTCATTGAATTGCTGCAGCCGAAACTGACCAGCCAATTGAATCTGGTGACAGTGAAGTCGCGTGCGGAGTCTGCTGTTACGACTCGGTTTTTGAAGATTGTGGCAGAGGTATTGGATGAGAAGTCAGCACGCTTGGGCAGCGTACCTGAAATGCCGCTACGAGCCATCCGCGAATAATGATGAAAGAGCTTTGCTGATATGTGTCGCGGCAGTGGGCAGGCTGCGGCGCGGTTCCTGCATGTGTGAATGGCAGATAATTCTGGACGGATCCGGGCGCGCTTTCGCTATTCGATCGCTGCTAGTCCGTCCACTTTTTCTGCTACCGCGTGAGCCGACACAATGAGATCGGTGACAATCCGGTCGTCTATGTTCAAATCACCTTCATATTCACCCAGGTTACGAATGCCATGACACTTGTCCAGTACCCGCCAGACTTCGGGCCCCAAGCCCAATGTGTGCGGTAGTAGCTGGAATACGATATATCGGTGCTCCGGTCTGTAGCCATGCCAGCGTAAAGCTGCCAGGCACAGGGAGTGTGCGGCGTTGTAGGCCAGGTCAAAGCGGCTTTCTATCGACAAAGATGTATTTTGGGCGTCGCGCAGGCGTGCGTGGCCCGAGCGCTTAAGGCCTTCGAATTCCCGACGGTCTGGCGGTTCAGCCTTGAGTACCTTGCCCGGACCGGTAAGTTTGTTAAACGGGGAGAGCATCATCGGCTCCGATAATCCAGATTTTGGGCTGAGCCAGGACGCGGGTCAGAAAGGACTCTTTTGCGGCCATTCTTTTTGCAAATTCAGCCTGCGTCAGAATCGTTGGATTGACGGGGCGGCCGATTGCGTGGCTGGCCTCTTCAAGTGCGGCGTAGGCCTCGCCATAGCTGATTGAATCGGAAAGCAGCATGAGATCGACATCGCTGGTCGCCGTGTCGGTTTTCTTGGCTATTGAGCCATATATAAATGCTGCCGCAATGTGTGGCGCCAGCGGAGCGAGTGCGTTGCGGATGGGTTCGGCCACCCCGATGGTTTTTTGTACGATGGCGCGCAGTTCGCCAAAAATGGGCGAATGCTGGTTTGCCTGATAGTGTTTCTGATTGCCTCTGCGTGTGGCCGTGACCAGCCCGCTGTCAGCCAGTGTGGCCAATTCGCGCTGTACGGCACCGGAGCCGCTGCTGGCCAGGTTGATGATTTCATTGGCATAAAAGCTACGGTCCGGCTGGCCAAACAGGATTCGCAGCACCTGTTGCTTGGTGCTGGAAAACAATGCATTCGCCAGACTGACTGACGGTCGAGACGATGATGTTGGAATACCCATATTGGGCATTATTATACCCAATATGGGTATTTTTGAAAAGCACTCATTGCCGACATACAGTTATCAGTCGCCCGCTATTTTGTCCAGTTCCCTGATTGCCTCTTCCGGAAGAGCAAGCTGGCCGGCGGTGAGATTTTCCTGTAAATGCGCGATCGATGAGGTGCCAGGAATAAGCAGGATATTGGGCGATCGTTGCAGCAACCAGGCGAGCGCCACCTGCATGGGGGTCGCGTTCAGGCGCGCCGCGACCTCAGAAAGCGTTGCAGACTGCAAAGGGGAGAAACCGCCCAGCGGGAAATAGGGGACGTAGGCAATATTGGCCTGAGCCAGATCGTCAATGAGTGCGTCGTCGTCACGATGCGCCAGGTTGTAGTGATTCTGCACGCACACAATGTCGCACATCTTGCGTCCTTCGGCGATCTGCGTTGGTGTCACGTTACTCAGGCCGATGTGGCGCACCAGACCTTGTTGCTGCAGCTCGGCCAGGGCCGCCAACGGCGCCTCAATTGACCCTTCGGCCAGGCCGTGGGGTGAGATCATGCAACGAAAGTTGACTACATCTAGCACATCCAGGCCGAGATTACGTAAATTATCATGAACGGCCTGTGTGAGGGCTTCGCGCGATAGGGCAGGATTCCATGAGGCATCGTCGCCGCGAACGGCGCCGATTTTGGTCACAATGACCAGATCGTCCAGATAGGGATACAAAGCTTCGCGAATAAGCTGATTGGTGATGTGCGGCCCATAGAAGTCACTGGTGTCTATATGGTTGACACCGCTTGCCACGGCGTGTTGCAACACGGCGATGGCTGCCTGGTGATCTTTGGGCGGGCCGAATACGCCGGGCCCGGCCAGTTGCATGGCGCCGTAACCAAGCCGCCTTACCTTGAGCTCGCCCAGCGTGTATGTGTTTGATTGTTCAGGAGAAGCCATGGTGGTTCCTTTAATGACAGTTAGCATAATTGATGCGGATATGTCACATATTAAGCTTTTAATATTGTTATGATAATCGGGTACAATCCATACAGTGTGTGCGGATTTACGCACAATGCGGAGGCGTGATGAAGGTTGATCCTGGGGATTTGAATGCATTTGTAGCGGTGGCGCGGGCAAAAGGGTTTCGCAGTGGCGCACGCAAGAGTGGCAGCAGCGCCTCGGCCTACAGCGAAGCGGTGCGTCGCCTGGAGGCGCAGCTTGGGGTCAGGTTGCTTAATCGAACGACGCGCAGTGTGGTGCCAACCGAGGCAGGGCAGAGTCTGCTCGCCCGACTTGGCCCGGTCCTGGCTGAAATGGAAGCGGCGCTCGATGTCGTTAATGTATTTCGGGAGCGACCTGCCGGTACGCTTAGACTCAATGTGCCGGTAAGTGCTTCGCGGCTGGTATTGGCTGATATCGTGCCGGGGTTTCTGGCGGCTTATCCAGATATTCAATTGGAAATATTTTCAGAGGAAAGCTTTGTCGATGTGATTGCAGCCGGATGCGATGCGGGCATCCGCTATGAAGAGCGCTTGGAGCAGGATATGATTGCGGTGCCTATCGGCCCACGAACTCAGCGTTTTGCTGCCGCCGCCGCACCCGCTTATCTTGAACGCTGCGGTCGCCCGAAGCATCCTCGTGATTTGCTTAACCACGCTTGTTTGCGCATGCGGTTTTCCAGCGGTTCAATGCCGCCATGGGAATTCGAACGTGAGGGTGAGAAGTTGCGGGTGGATCCAACCGGACCGCTCATCGTACAGGCAGGTGGCGGCACGGATCTGGCCGTGGATGCCGCGATCGCCGGTAGCGGGATTGTTTTTCTTTTCGAAGACTGGTTGCGACCACATCTGCAAAGTGGTGCGCTGGTGCCGGTACTCAAGTCGTGGTGGGTGAGCTTTTCGGGGCCATTTCTGTACTATCCGGGACGCAGGCTGGTGCCCGCTCCGCTTCGCGCATTCATTGATTTTGTTAAAACCGATAGTGAGCAACGGTGACTGCCCCAAGCACTGGAGGGGTGCCTGCCCACACGAGATGATCAGGAGGCGCTTCGTAGAAGGCTTTGCCGCGGAGCGGGGGACTGGCGCTTTATTTGCACAGGCCGCAGAGCAACAGTGCAGATGACGGCGTATGCAAATTAGCCGACTAGCCAGTTGCAGAACACTTCTGTAATAACGGTAAAAAATTCGGGAAGAGATGCCAGTGCATCGTCTTCCCGAATGGATATCACGATTCGAATATTGCTTATTCTATAAATTATTTTGCATTCAATGCTGCAGCAATCTGATCAATATTCTGTTGCATGGATGTCAGGCCGGCGCTGCCCATGATGTACCAGTTGTATGGATCCAGATAGACGATGCGGTTGTTTTTCGCGGCTGCGGTGTCACGGATGACGGAATTTTCCAGCACCTCGCGGGCTGGCTTACTCTGCTTGCCGGTGGCCGCATTGCGATCAATCACGAATAGCCAGTCTGGATTAGCATTGGCAATGTCGTCCAGTTTGACCGGGTGGCGATCTTTTGCCGAGAGGTTCTTCACTGCGTCGTTGGGAGCAAAACCGAAAACATCATAGATCATGCCAAAGCGAGAGCCTGGGCCAAATGCGCTTGTTTTTTCGCCAACCGCAAGAATGAGCATGGCGTTACCCGCTGTCGCCGCCTTGCCTTGCAGGCCCGCAACAGCCTCATTGAGTTTTTTCAAGGCAGCCTGGGCTTCGGGTTCTTTTTTGTAAATGGCAGCCAGCGTCTGTGTATTGCGTTCGATGCTCTTGAGAGGCGCCTGCGTATCCACGCTCAAGTCCAGCGTTGGTGCAAGTTTGGACATATCATCAAATTTGGCACGCGAGCGACCACCGACGATGATCAGATCCGGCGATACCTTGTTAACGGCGTCCTGGTCGGGTTCAAACAGCGTACCCACCTTGGGCATGCTGTCAGCGTTATATGTAGAAAGTGAATCCGGGAAGCGGGATTTGGGAACGCCTGCCGCCTGCACGCCCAATATCTGCATGATGTCCAGCGTAGGCAGATCGAATACGACTGTTTTTGCCGGTTGCAATTTGACTGTGGCCTGTCCTTTTGCATGTTGTACCGTCACCTCGTCAGTCTGAGCCATGGCCTGGCCTGCCAGTGATGCCATACCAATGGCCAGTGCTGTTTGCACCCTGCTCAGCCATTTTTTTGTTTGTCGCGTAGTTTTCATCTGTGATGCCTTTGTTATGATGAACCGCAACGGCGCCGCTGCGATTGTGATTTCAATCAGAATTTGACGTTCATGCCTAGCCAGTAGCGGCGGCCATCTTCCACGTAACCATAATCGTCATAGCGGACCTGCTTGTCGAAGATGTTGTAGATGCCTGCATACACGGTGACGTTTTTATTGACGTCATAAGAGCCCCCGAGGTCCACGTAAGTCGCGGACGGCGCCATGGTGGTACTGGCCGAGATGCCCTGGGTCGGATCACTTTCCTTGCCCCGGTAAGTCACTTTCATCCAGCCATTGAGTTGTTCTGTCGGTTTCCAGTCCAGCCCGAGATTGAACATATGTTCGGGCATTTGATTCAGCGGTTTGCCGGCATACTGGCCGCTTTTCTGCTTGGAATAGGTATAGGTGTAGCTGGATGTCAGCGACAGCTTCTCGCTCAGCGGTGCTGTCAGGGTTGCCTCCACTCCACGGGTGATGGCATCGTCCACGTTCACATAGGTGGTGGCCGAGCGTCCCTGTGCATTTACCGGTCCGCACTCCGGGCAGGGCACGCGGGTGATTTTGTCGGTGAACTCGTTGTCGAACAGGGTGATGCCCGCCATCAGGCCGCTATCATCGTTATAGATCAGCCCAATCTCTTTGGTCAGGGTTTTTTCCGGTTTCAGGTCAGGATTACCATACATATTGCCGCCACGGCTGGAAGCGCCCCAGTCTGGCAATGTTTGTCGTAGAGATGGCGCACGAAAGCCTGTGGAAACGCCGCCCTTGACCGTCCAGTTGTCGTTCAGATGCCAAACGCCATACAGCCTGGGGCTCCAGTGGATTCCGGAAGTTTTCTCGTTGTCCATACGCAGCCCGCCAGTCAGGGCAAACGAGTCGGTGATCTGCCATTCATCTTCCACAAAAAAGGCATATTGCCAGCGGTCTACGGTAGACCGGTCGGACATTTTGTTGGTGGTCGTGTCTTTGAGATCTTCCAGGCTATAGAAGGCGCCGACCGTGGCGATGTGACGCTCAAACAGCGGCATGCTCCATTTGGTGCTGGCTGTTGTGTTGCGGATGGTCATCTCCCGAGCCAGATTCTCGGTTTCTTCGCGCTGAATATAGGTATTCGAGGTGCCAAAAGACCAGCGTCCGTCATGGGTTAAAGAAAAATGCTTGCGGTCGAATCGGCGGCGGCTTTCCTCTTCGGTACGCGCCAGGGTTTTGCCCGGCGTTGAACGATAATCCTGCCTGGAGGCACCCGCTTCGAGCACAATATCGTGATCGCGATTGGGCGTCAGGGCCAGTTTGGCTGTCACACCGTGATTGGTGTGGCGGTTATAGCCCTCTTCGATGTCGTCCTCGCTGCGATGCGAGTAGATGCCATAAAGACTGAAGCCGAGCAGGTCCTCTTTGATAGGGCCGGCAATATAAAAATTACCCTGGAAATTGTTGCCAGAGGCCGAATGCTGCTGCAGGATTGAATCGAGCCGGATCGAGCCTCCCCATTTTTTTGGGATCTTGCGCGTAATTACGTTCACCACACCGCCCATCGCGTCCGAGCCATAAAGCGAGGACATGGGGCCGCGCACCACTTCGATGCGCTCGATGGCCTCCAGCGGCGGAACCCAGCTCTGGTCGGTACCGGTGCTGCCATTGGTCTGGGTTTCGCGCGTGCTCATGCGCTTGCCATCTACCAGAAGCAAGGTGTAATTGGCGCTCATGCCGCGCAGGGTTATGTCAGATGTGTTGTTGTCCGAGGGCGTCATGATGACACCAGGAACGTCGCGCAGCGCATCGGTCAGGTCGCGATAGGCGCCTTTTTCCAGCTTTTCGCGTGGAATTACGCTGATTGAGGCCGGGGCATCAATGATGTCCTGTTCAAAACCACTGGCTGTAACCACAATGGGATTCAGTGACGCAACGCCTGTGTCGTCGCTCGTCGCCTGTGCGTAGGCCACTTGAAACAGGGTAGCGCCCAGATTAAGTGCACATAATGCAGCAATCTGGCGAGCAGGGGTATTACGAGCCGGTTCTCGTTTTGATACCGGAGTAACAGGCAACATCAGAAAATTTCCTCTCTGGAATGATAGAATGAGACGTATTCTCTATATGAAGTTCTAAATGAGAATTATTAGCTATTAGATATTGTCAGCTGTTCTTCAGCAATGTTCTTTCCATAACTTTTGATATCTTTGCACTTCTTGACATACACTTCGCCCGCCAGGCATGACATATGTGATGAGAGGGGCAACCACACCAAACATGCGCACTGAAAAGCCGAATGCGCTGCGGGTTCTCTTGATTGAAAACGACGTGGCGCTGTCCAAAATGCTTTGTGAATATCTGGAATCCCAGGGATATTGCGTTCTACTGGCGCATTCGGCCTACCAGGCCGACAGGTTGATGCGGCGGCGGCGCCATCACCTTGCTGTGCTGGACGCAGATATACAGGATGTTGCCAGTCTGGAGTGGCTCAAGGGATATCGCCAGCAATCGAACAATCCCCTGATTTTGCTGACCGGCCCGGATACTGATTGCGTGATCGGCCTGGAATCGGGTGCCGATGATTGTCTTGCCAAACCGCTGTGCATGGCCGAATTGAAGGCGCGCATGCATGCCCTGTTAAGACGCCACGGAACCGATGAGGTACGGCCGCCGTCATCACCTCCATTGCGTCACTTCCAGCATAGCGGTTCATATCGCGCTGCATCTTATCGTAGCGTTTCGTATCGTGGCTCACGGTTGGATGAACCCGTCACGTTCGGGTCTGCCGATGCAAACGTCGGCGGGGTACTTGTCGCCGGCCCGCTTTCGCTGAATCCGGCCACCGGTGTGACCACGCTGCATGGCAGCACGATTGTCCTGACCGGCGCGGAACAACGTATTCTTGAAGTGCTGATGCGTTCTGCCGGTCGCGTGGTTCAGCGGCACAATATCGGTGCGTTCGCACTGGGCCGCGTCCCTTCATCTTATGATCGCAGCATAGACACGCATATCAGCAGCCTGCGCAGAAAGTTGGGGGCTAGCGCACAAAGCTCCACGCTTCTTATTCGAAATCTGCGGGGGCAGGGTTACCTGCTGACCATCGAAGAAGCAGGGGCCGATATAGGCGGCTCCGCCGCCTGATTAACGCAACGATCTTGTAGTGATTTTGTCATACCGCCGCGCACGGCGGTATCATATGATAGATTCTTCACTGGACAGGAAAAAGTGTGCCAGCCGGGGCACCAGCCATACAAAGGTCGTTTATGCTCAGACTCATGTTGCTTCGCCACGCAAAATCCAACTCGATTCCTGGTGTTGCAGACTTGCAGCGCCCCCTTGCCGAACGTGGATACCGTGAAGCCGAACTTGTCGGACAGTATCTGGTGGCGCAGCAGCTAAAGCCTGAACTGGCCATCGTATCGAGCGCCACGCGTACGCAACAAACCTGGACCCATCTATCGGCCGCATTCGATACGCCGGTAAAGAAAATAACAGAAGAGCGTATTTACGAAGCGTCGGTAGACAATATTGTTCATGTCATACGTAATATTGAGCCAGGGCCGCGCGTGGTGCTGGTGATTGGACATAATCCCGGACTGTACCTTACGACACAATATTTGTCGGGCGAGGGAGATGGGGATGCCCTGGAGCGATTGGAAATGGGGTTTCCGCCGGCATCGTTGACGGTGATGGATTTTGACGTGGAAGCGTGGGAATTGGTTGGGGAGCGTGGTGGGAGGCTGCTGCGGTTTGAAACGCCGGGGACGATGGTGGTGGGGTAGCGACCACACGCTAAATTATCACGATAGTGTCAGGTTCAACGCTTGGTTGTTATTCGTTGAACAGAATCAGGGCGATCGGTATACTAAACGTGGCTTTACCGGTAAAGAGCCGATTCATTAATTTTGAGATCAACACTCATGCAGGGTAATCCATTTTCTTCTGTATCTATGCTCATTGCTGTTTGTATTGCGCTGCTCGCACAAATTGCAACATTAGTGTTGGCAGCCTATATCTACTTCAAGCCTCTGTCCTACGAATATTTTGATTATCTTCCCTGGTTGCAATTATCACTCATTCCGTGTGGCGTACTATGCATACGAATGTCAAGAGAACAGAATCGCCAATTAGAGCGCATAATACAGTACGGTGTTGATGGGAGGGCAAAAGTGCTGACCATCGAACCACTTGGGGCCGGAGATGAAGTAATGCAATATTATACCTTCACGGTAAAAGCTGATTTTCAAAGTGAAAAAATTGAAATCGTGGATGCTATTACGATTGAAACCTATAAGGATATATCAGCAATGGATGTGGTGCCTATCCGATATATCCCCAACACCTGCGAAGTAATCATTCTCTTCGATCATTTAAACCAGCAAAAAAATTAAGCGGCTAGACACAAATTCTTAAATTGGATGCTGGGAATCGCGTCAAAAACAATGACATTTCTTCTGTTACTTTTCTCAATTCCAGACAGACGGACTGATGGCTTGTTTTTAAGTTTATAGGTGTTTGAGTAGTTGGCCAAATGTCCCGTTTTACTCATAAAAATTTGTGATGCGATGCCACCTGCAACGCCAGGTTGATCACCAAAAGAAATGGCTTTTTTCGTACCTTTATTATGCACCGGAGCGCAGCAAAATAGGATTCGGAAGCATGGGTTGGGTGCCAGCAGATGGGTGCCAAAATTCGGGTATGGAATAGGTAGCATGGTGGGCGGTGTCTTGCAGAAGTCCGGAAAACCAATAAATCCGCCACCGAGTGATGTAATGTTATACATAAATTATCCTTTAAAAATACGGGTTCGTGTGTCTTACACTGTGTAACTCGGCGCGTCTTAGTGCAACATCGTCTGTATTTCCTGGAAAGCCTATTGCACGACCGGTAGCTCCATGCGCTCGAATATGAGTTCGATTGGCATCTTGAAAGTTAGCATTTTCTATAATGGCGTAATCAAAATTGGCATACGCCAAATTACAACTTGTGAAGACGGTGCCTTCACAGCGAGAGCGTTCGAATATGGAATATTCCAAGTTGGATCGACTGAAATCAGTATTGGTAAGTATCGCCTCAGACCAGACCGTCTTATTCAGCTGAGCGCCCTGACAGGACGCGTTGGTGAGCGTCGCCTGAGTAAATACGGTCTCTTCTGCATATAGGCCGTCCATTTGTGCGTCTGAAAGCACGCATTGGGCAAACACCGAGCCTTTAACGTTTGCACCGGTAAAGTTGGCTCCTTGGAGTTGGCCTTCTGAAAACTGGCAAGCAACAAGTCGTTTGTTTGAGAAGTCCATCTCCCGCATGTCGCAGTCAATCAACATAACCTGATTAAACAATTCACTCTCTAGGTTTGTCTGTCTTAGATCTATTTCATAAAAAATAATCTTGTCGAGATCTGCTCCGATGAATGAAAAACCAGAGAGATCTGCTTCATGAAAAACACATCTGACGGCTTCACTCTTGCTCAGAAGTCCATTGCAAAAAATTACCTTTTGGAAGACAGTGTCTTCGATTTTGCAGTTCTCTAACTTTGCCTGTGTCATGTCGGATTCATTGAATATACTGTCTATGAGGGTACATGATGAGAGCAGTGTTCCTGAGAGCGTGGACGTCAGGAATGAGCCGTCACTCAGATCGCTCGAAGTAAATTTGGCGCCTGTAAAATTGCAATTTGAAAATGTCACCTCTCTCATATCGCAATTGATAAAGTGGCAGCCCGAGAAATCCACCTTGTCAAATGTCATACCGGACAGGTCAACGCCGTCTATTTTCAAGCCCGCAAAAACTTCGTCGGAACATGGAGAGCTATCTTTGATATACCGCTGAAATATGTCCTCATTCATTTGCAAATAACCTGAATAGGTGTTGTTCGTTCTCTCTATAAACAGGATACAACTCCAGTTGATCCTTATATGCGCCGCTTAGTCTAGTGTCACCATCAATGTGTACTTTAGAAACATTGGTGCGAAACAGGGTCGCCCCTTCAAAATTAACCCCTGATAAATTGGCTTTTTCCAGAGATGCTTCGATCAAGTTTGCATTTTTGAACGAGCTTCCGGTTAAGTCTGTTTTGTGAAATATGGCGTCTCGTGCGATTACATGATCAAAGTTACTATAGGTTACTCGGGATTTTGAAAAATCTGATTCGGATATATCACTATAGGTAAACGTATTTTCTATTATTGTCATGTTTATGAAAGTACATTCTTTCAAACGACTGCCGACAAATTTACACCTGATGAGCTGTGTATCATCTTCTATCAAGAGGTTGTCCAGGTGGCTTTTGAGAAATTCACAACTCTTCATATCACTTGTGGTAATTGAAGCGTCCTTTAGAGTCGAGGACTCGAAAATAGTATTCTCCAAATGGCAGTCTAATAAGGCCCATTTTTCGATCTGGCATAGATAGAATAAAACATTTTTTAGCAAGAAATTAGAGGACATACATGTTTCAAAGCGACATTCCCTATATGTTGAATCAGCAGAATCAAGATAATCACTCAGTATGTTCACGAATTTTGAACGCGTCACACTAGAGTTGGAAATGGATACTTTCATTAGTTCAGTGCTGTCGAAATTACAGTCTTCCAATTTGGAGTGGGTTATGACGGATTCGGCAAGATTGGCGCGTGTGAAATTTACAGATTTCATTGTCACACGATTGAATCTGGATCGCACCAGGACAGCCTCGCTAAAATCTGCATCCGTAATGTTCGCATTCTCAAAATTAGCACTTTCTAAAAAGGATCCGGAGAAATCAGCGCCTTGTAAATCAAGATGACTTAAATCGGCCCCTGTAAAATCAAGACATGCTAAGGGTTCATTTTGCTGATAACGTCTTATGATCTCTGCGCGCAACATCAAGCTTTTTTGAGGTTTCAGCGGTGCGACGGTTTGCTGATAGTGTGCTGAATAGAGATATGATTTTCTGAGAGACTCTTTGATCTCTTCGGAATCATTCTTCTTGGGCGAAGTCGTTTGCGTGTCAGGCCACCACATATTGCTTGAATGCTCTATTTGGTCAACAAAATCCAAATCAGGCGGGCCCGAGCGAGCTACTTTCCACGTTTTCAGATCTACATTTTCCAGATTTTGCAGTTCTGCAATATAGCGATCGATTTCAGGTTCCTCTCTTTCCCGCATTAGCGCTATAGTCTGCAACTTCGCGTCTTCGGCGATTTTTTCCCAACGATCAGGATTGTCATCTATGTCCATTGGGTTTTCTGGAGGTCCCACAAACTCTGGGATGAGAGCCTGATAGTCAAGGCCATTTTGGTCGAACCAGGCCTTGGTCTGAGCATGTTGCTGCTGCATATACATATCTAGTCGACGGCCCAATCTATTTTTATCGACTGCTGGGTCCGTATGCTCAAGTGAGCGCATCAAGGATGCAGGGATCAGCTCTTCGTCTTTGTCCAGATGATACATTGCCTCTTTAGGGTCAATCCTCCATCTGAGCACCTGTTCGTAATAATCTACGCTTCTTGGCTCGTCTGTGGTTTCAATGGCAGCCATGGCCATTTCAACATCATCCGCTTCAGAGTCCAAAATGTCCATGGAACCATGAAACATCATGATATAAGATTTGGTATCCGGTAGAAGCCAAAGCGTCGATGCCTGCATGTTTTCAACATCTCTGATATATTGCTGATTTTTTTCATTTCGGGCCAGTACCGTAACTCTAGCCTGTAGATTTGCGATCGAGTCTTCCCAGCATGGCGTATCTGTATTCATGTTCCAGATTCGAAACGCGTCACCCAGTGGTAACTGCTCTAGATGTGTCCACTGTTGGTCATCGGCAGCCATGTTGAATATCGTTGGATCCATGTCTGGAAGAAAGCCGGGGAAATCATATTTATACCAAGTGTCGCTGTAGGTGCCTTGTTTATTTATCCTTTGTGGATGAGTCAAGCCGATAGGTCCAAAGGAAGCAGGGGGCGGGCGATCAGATTTGCTCTGGATTGGGTGTAATGGATCTTCAATGTTTGGCAGGGAAATTGTTTTAATGCCGTTGATGACTTGCTCATCTATGCCTTTTCCTTCAGGATTATCGGCAAACTGCTGCCCTCCGAATGCATGGCTCCAATCGAGGGGCATGCCAGTGAACGTTTTTGGTGCGGTAGGGGAATTGTTGATCCAGAATCTGTCTCCGGTGACTTTTAGTGTTTTTTCAAGAGTTCCAACTTGTACCTTTACCATGCATTGTGTTTTATTGTCCTGATGATCTGTATAGGCGGTGCCACTGATCAGATACTCTGGATGGGCCTTTGGCATAACCTGATCCAATACGCCTCCGCTGTCGAGTATGGGTAATATATCTGACCATATTTTCTGATCCCAACCAAGAAACTGGCCGTGACGGTCACGACAAACATAAACATATACGCCGAACGCCAGTTTGGTTTGCCCACGCCACTGGAATGGCCTTGTTAAGAGGCCAGCACGAAATGGTTTAATAATTTTCATGAATTTAGGTTTCTGTTCTCTGGCCTTTGATACATTTTACATATAACGCCTGTAATTTTTTGTACCCTTCTCCTTTGTGAAATCCATTCTTTCGTGTTTTTTTCGCGACACTACCGATTTGAACTTGAAATACACCTAAATGAAGTCTTGTTTTCGAAGGGAGCAGGAAATGGCGCCCTCTATTATAGGTTGACGACGAGAAATTCAGATAGACCGCCGATACGTTCATACTGTATCCATACAGAGCAAAATTGAACGGTGAATGTGCTGTTTTGCTGAAATAAAGATAGATATCAAGTCCTACAATTTTCACGATATTCGTATATTTTTCAAATATCTCAGGTGCGTTGCATGTAATCTGGCTGTCAGTGAGCCAGCTCAATGTATTGTGATGAGTATGAGTAGACGCTGAGTTGACCGTCTTTTCCAGGTCGTTTTTGTAATTAAACGTTGCGTCCTTGACGTACACATCTGTCGTGTCTTTTATAAAAAGCGCCATGGTTGCTTACCATAAAACGGTTAAGCCGGAATAGCTATAACCCTTATTGTTTTCATTGCGTTCACGCGTTTCGCATTTTTCTTTATTTAAAACATAAACATCAACAGCCCAAAGGAAGTAAGGGTAAGTAGCTTTGCCGTTGGTGGCTTTAAAAGGTGAAGGATTAACAAATAATCCATATGCTAGCGTATAGAGGCCGGCTACCTCAGTTTTCCTCGTTCGAGCATGTGTCGCGGTGATATTGGCACTCGAAATATTGCTTGCTGCTGCGCCAAAGTTGGCGACACCAAGTGAAAATGAGTGGTTGCATTGTCTCGTGAGGGTATCGCCGTTACGAGTGAAAGTTTGGTCGTCTATTGTGAAAGTTTGTCCGCTAGCATCGATCAGTAGGCCATTTTTATAAGTCAAGGTAGACGTGCCATTTACCGTCACGTTTTCTTTTTGTTCAAAAGTGGTAGTGACGTCAGCTTCGTATTTGTTTTCAAATGTCCCCTTATAGAATGCCATTATTCTTCCCCTTCAAGAAACGTTTGATTTGTTAGATTTAACATGTTCCGATTTGACAGTGACCATACGGATACCGCTCGACCTGGTTTTTTTTCCAGTTTTGGTTTTTTCTACCTCAGTAAACCCAGATAGCGATCCAACTGTATACAAGACCTGGATTGGGTTCGCGTTAATCCAAAGGGCGACACCGTTACTGGTTACTATCGAGCCTGATGCCCAAGCCATCCAAAGGGCTTTCACCATGAAAAAACCGAATACATTTACATTTGAGCCATAAATGGACATACTTAAATGATCGGCTTTCGAGTCATGAGAGTTGTCGAAATCCCAGCTCGCTACTTTTGCTGTGTCGAGTAAGGTTTTAGCGCGTATTTCGAGCTTGCCTGAGTTAATGTTCAGAGTCATTCCGCTTTTGTAATTCTGTGTGGACTCTCCGATGACAGTTTTAGTTTCTTTCCCGTTAATAACGTTGTATGTTGCTTTTAATTTGTAAATATCGGTGTAGGTGCCTTGATAACGAGCCATATCACGCCTTTATTTCGGACAGCATAATGTAAGGGGCGTTGGCAAAGTGGGTCCGCACGGTCCTTCAGGGGCTTCCGGCGAGTTTGCTGGGCAGGCATCTGCCGTCCATTCTCCGTGCACCACGAGGTTTACGTTTCCTTTGATTTCTATGTTAGCGTTGCCGTCAATGAAATATGACATTGCCTTCATTTTTACAAATGTGTCGTCTGTGCGCTCCAGGTGGTAGGCCGCCTGTTTCTCTCTCACGGTATCCGATGTGATGTGTCGGTCTTTATACTTCTCTTTCGTTACCTCATTAACGGTCTGCTGTAGTCCTTTCTCATAAAGGATTTTCGTATTACCGTCTACCTGGTCATGGCGGTCTTGATCCACTTTTTTGTGTTCGCTCCCTTTAATATGGGTATGTGAGCTCCCGCCAATACATGCTCGCAGATCAGCGCCGATATCCATATCCAACTGTGCCAGACATTTGGTGATCATGTTCATTTGCGATCTCAGCGCGACAAGTTCAGCGCCCAACGTGTCGTCGAAATACATTAAGTTAGTGGTACTGGTATCGCCAAATACCGACTGGCTCCTGAAGCCGCTAATAGAGGCGCTCCCCGGCAATTCCACCGGCGGCATATTATTGGCGTTATAAACCCGTCCCAATACAATAGGCCTGTCCGGGCACCCGCCGATAAAGTCGACGACAACTTCATCCTTGATCCGGGGCAGTTGCAGACCGCCAAAGCCGCCGCCGGCCCATGGGCTGGATACGCGAACCCAGCAGGAGCTATTTTCATTTTTCTTGCCGTAGCGATCCCAATGGAACTGCACTTTGATACGACCGTACTTGTCTGTCCAGATTTCCTCTCCTTCAGGACCCACTACGCGCGCAGTTTGCGGTCCGTGAGTGCGAGGAATCTGCGTGATGCGGGGCGCACGATACTGGATAGAGGCGGGCAGGGCGATAAAGGATTCTTCATAGAAATCCTCTGAATTGGTGCCGGTGGCATAGCCTGCAACGCTCATCCGGTAATTGACCGAGACCACCAGGTATTCCTTGTTCTCTGTAGATCTGGGGTGGTTCCTCAGGTTGAAGGTAAAGCCGGCAGCAATGCCGCGGGCATTGGCAATGCCCCGTACCTGTTCCTGAATGCTTTGCAGTTCCTGCAGCCGTACGCGAGAATATTGCTCGCCATGATCGGGCTCTTGAAAGCCTCCCTGCCATTCAAACATTTCCAGATTGCCGTTTTGCGATCCGCCGGCACGCTTCGATACGGAATCCAGGCTTGCGCCAGGTTTGGTGAAATCATAATCAGTGGTTGCGTAACCGTCTGGTGTGATCTGGGCGACCACTTCCCACATGGAAACGTATTCTTCCTGGGGCTTGCCCAGGCGATCCGGACCGTAATAGGGGATAGAGTCGTATCCCGGCGTGGCCTTGTGCGACGAAATGTCGTCTGTCATCACCAGGGTGTGCTGGCCGTTTTCATGCTTGAAGTAATAGTAAATACCTTCATGTTCCATGAGACGACTGATAAACGCAAAATCCGTCTCCTGGTACTGAACGCAATATTCCCAGTTGCGGTAGGAGCCGCTAAGTTTCATTTCAAATGGGTATCCGTATTCGCCCAGGACTTCCTTGATGACATCCGGCACGCTTTTTTGCTGGAAGATCTTATTGTCGGAGGTCTGGGTCAGGTACCAAAGCCAGGGTCGTACGGTCGCCTTATAGATGTAATAGCGGGAGGTGGCGTTTTCGCGGCCTATCAGCTCAAATCGCGTGACCTGGCCATTCAGAAATCGGGATCCCGCCAGTGTTTCAATTTCAAGCGTGAGCGGTTTGCCAAGCAGGGTCTTGAGGTCCAGACTGTAATTGTCGGCAACCAGTTCGACGTCGAAATCAAATAGTTGCGAGAGGCCTTCGGAGCCGTTCATCTGGCGAAAGCCCAGGCTGCCTCCGAGTGGCGTGTGTGCAACAATGGAGCGAAACTGGATCGAATTTGGAATATCCACGAATATGTCCTTAGGTAAAAGGATGCGTGCGTTGCCGGAAAAATATTGGAATGTTGTTTATTTACAGATGGTTAATGGTATTTTTGAGTATTGTTTCATTAACATTACTTCTCAATCGAATGTACGCAATCCGGATATAAATTACAACTGGCGTATCTACCATATACGTAACAAAACATTATTATTTCCGTAGCATTAATGTAATTTGTTTCATTTGCTAATTATAAAATTGGCACCATGTTTTGCTCAGGCTGCCCACCTATATCGCCCGGTAAGTCTGGGGGCGAACAAAGGTCGAGTCGTTCCTGGCTAGTGAGCGAAACTGATTTTACTGATTGACCCGATGGGGTGTATCCGGCAATTCAAGGCTTGTGAGTCACATAACAAAATGGTGATATTTCACTGTGGTGGAGTTGACATCCGTGCTCCACAAATGCAATTGTGCACTCCATCATGCTGTGGGCAGCCTTGTATGTTCTTTTAGACATGTCCGGATGCGCGCAAGTCGTCCAGGGCTGGAGCAACGGTTGTCATGTGCATCACACATTGCCGGCTGCTGTTGCTGCAGGTCCTTATTGGTTCGGCCGCTGACCTGGCCGTACGCTCACTTGTTCGTCGGCTCTGCGGCATCAAACAGCGCTGTGGCTGTTGTGATAAACTGGCAGGCTACTGAATGTGCCCTGCCTGCTCGCTTTCTTGCGCTCAAGCATGCGGCCGTTGCATCGTCCACGCGAATGAAATCGGCTGTTACTGTGTGAGCCAATCGCAGATAATGCGTGGCCAAAACAATACATAATGCGTCTCTTTTATTCTTCTCTCGTATTCATATCCGTTCTGATCGCCTGGTTTGCCGTCTCCAATCTTGGGTTGGTTAGCACATTTCTGCTACCTTCTCCCCAACGGGTCTGGTCTACTTTTATCACGCTCTTTTCCAATGGCAAGCTCGCCCAGCATATTGGCGTGTCGCTGGGACGGGTTGGCGCAGGGTATGCGATCGCCGTATTGCTGGCTTTGGTGATCAGTCTGGCGATGATCAACTGGAAGACGCTGGCTCGCGTGCTGGATCCGCCGATGGAGTTCGTGCGTCAGATTCCGCCTCTGGCACTGATGCCGCTTTTAATGCTCTGGCTGGGTATCGGTGAAACGCAAAAAATCGGTATTATTATTCTGGCGTGCTTTTTCCCCATCTTCCTCAGTTTCCGTGGCGGCTTTGCGCAAGTTGACCCCAAACTGCTTGATGTCGGCCGCGCCGCCGGTTTCAGCCGCCTGCAGTTGATGTGCCGAATCGCCATCCCGGCCGCGTTGCCGGCGATGTTTGTTGGTTTGCGTGTAGGCCTGGGCTACGGCTGGCGGGCAGTGGTCGGCGCGGAGCTGATTGCTTCAGCTGCTGGCCTGGGCTATATGATTCTTGACGCCCAGGACCTGGCGCGGACCGATATTGTGCTGGTGGGCGTTCTGGTCATTGGCATTATCGGACTGTTGGCCGATCACGGGCTCAAGGCGCTGGTGCGGTGGCGTTTTCCATGGCTGCGCCAGGAAATGGAGCTGCCTCATGCCTGAGCTGCGCAATATTCGTCATGGCTATCGTTTGCCCGACGGTACGCGCCGGGAAGTTTTACAGGGCATTGATCTGAAGCTGACTAAAGGCGGGTTTTATGTTCTGCTAGGCCGCTCCGGCTGCGGCAAATCAACGCTGTTGCGCCTGATGGCAGGGTTGGAAACGCCCAATTCCGGTCAGTTCGAACATACCGGCGAATCGGTGGGTGTGGTTTTTCAGGAACCGCGGCTGATGCCCTGGCTTACGGTGGCGCAAAACGCCGGTTTTCTCCTGCAATCGAAGCTGGCGCGTGCCGAAATAGACTTGCGGGTCAACCGGGCATTGAAAATGGTCGGTCTTCTTGATGTTCGTGATGCCTGGCCGAACCAGTTGTCGGGCGGGATGGCGCAGCGCGTGGCCATCGCCCGGGCGCTGGTGGTGCAGCCCGCGCTTTTGCTGATGGACGAGCCCTTTGGTGCGCTGGACGCATTTACGCGCAAGCAGATGCAGGATGACCTGATCAGGATCTGGCGCGAACTGGGGCAAACCATTGTGTTCGTCACGCATGATCTGGAGGAGGCCGTTCGCCTGGGTCAGACCATTCTGGTGATTGATCAGGGCCGCTTCACCCTGCGCCTGGATCTGGATACCGCATACCCTCGCACCGGGGCTGAGCCCGCGATCAATACCGCCCGTCAACATCTGCTTGACCGGCTGTTCGCCTGTCCCAATTCAAACTCTTAAGGAATTCTTATGAATAAACGCACTTTTGTGCTGGCTACCGCACTGGCCGCGAGCATGCTTGCTTCTGGCGTTAGCTTTGCAGAAACGACAAAAGCCGCTGTCTCCTACGTGACGGCGCCTTTTAACGTTCCGTCAATTGTCATGCGCGAAAAAGGCTATCTGGACGAGGCCTTTGCCGCCCATGGTGTGAAACTGAGCCATCCGGAGATTACTTCTGGTGCGGCGCAGACTCAGGCGCTTGCCGCCGGCGAGCTGCAGATAGCCTCGGTACTGGGTGGAACCTCTGCGATTCTGGCCAACGCCAATGGCGCGGATGTTGTGGTCATGGGCGCTTATGCCCGTGCGCCCAAAGCGTACTTCGTCATGGCGGCGGCCAATGGCCCGGCCGATATCAAGTCGCTTAAGGGTAAAAAGGTGGCCGGGCCCAAGGGAACGGTGCTCAATCAATTGTTGGTGGCAGCACTGGCGGCCGAAAAAATGACCCTGGATGATATCGAATATATCAATATGGATCTGCCAACCGCACGTGCGGCTCTGCTTGCTGGTCGTGTTGATGCAGTTACGCTGGCGGGCGCCAATGCCACGCAGGTCGAGGCCGCCGGCGGTCATATCATTGTCAATGGCCAAGGGCTGATCGCACCGACGACGGTCATTGGCGCCAGTCGCGACTTTGCCAAGGCCAATCCGCAATTGCTCAAGGCCTATTTCCAGGCTCATCTGAAAGCGCTCGATTTTATGCGTGAGCAACCGGAAGAGGCACTGGCCATTGCTGCCAAAGACCAGGACATCAGTCTTGACGAAGCGCGCAAGCAATATGCGCTTTATGATTTTGATCCCAAAATGACCGAGGCGGATGTTGCCAATCTTGAGGCCGACCAGGCATTCATGATTTCTGCGGGTATGTTGGAAGCGTCCAGCAAGATTGATATTCGCAAGGATCTGATCCTGCCATCAGCGTTTGACATCAAATAAAAAATGAGGCGGGTGGCAGACGCTACCCGTTTCGCTTGCGGGTAAAGATATGAAACTTTCGCTTCTTGACCAGGTCCAGATCGGCACGGGGCGCGATAGCGCAACGGCGATTGCCGATACGATCACACTCTCGCGTCATCTTGACGCGCTGGGATTTGCACGGCACTGGATCGTCGAGCATCATGCCGTCCCATACGAGGCTTGCGTTGATCCGATGGTGCTGGCACCGGTCCTGGCGGCAGCAACCTCTCGCATCCGGATTGGTATTGGCGGCGTGTTGCTGAACAATTACAGCCCCTATAAAGTTGCAGAAAGTGTCCAGACCCTTGCTGCGCTGTATCCGGGGCGATTCGATCTGGGTATGGGCCAGTCTGTGTCGGGACCCTTGCCCGATCTGGCGCTGCAACCGGATCGCAGTCGTCCGCTATTGCACGACCAGGGCGACAAGATCCATGAACTGCTGGGACATCTTTTTGCAGATTTGCCAGCGGATCATGCTTTTGCAAGTCTTAAGGTCATGCCCGATGTCGCACCTGTTCTGCCCTGGATCATGGCCGTTAGTCCAAACTCGGCGGCGCGCGCGGGGGCGCTGGGTTTGCCGCTTGCGCTCTCGGCCTTTCATAAACCGGAATTCGCAGTTGAGTCTGCAGCCAGTTATCGCCGCGCCTTTCGGGCGTCTGATCGCCTGGGCTTGCCACGATCGCCACAAATTTTTCTGGCGATCAGGCTGAGTACGGGTGTTGACCAGGATGAGGCCGAACGGCTGGCCATGCCCATGCGCTGGTGTTTTGATCAGCGTCGTCGACTGGAAACCATGCCCGACCGCTTGCCTACAGTGGATGAAGCGGTAGCGCTGGCCGGCGGCGTCTGGCCTGCAGAAACGGCCCAATGGCCGATGTATACGATCTGCCCCTTGGAGCATTTGCGTGATCGGTTGCTCATGATGGCGCAAGCCGTTGGCTGCGACGAGATCATGCTGCAAGATGTATTGCCTGACCCAGCCATGAGGCTCGCGCATTACACCGCAATCGCACAGGTGATGGCCGATTGAGTTCGCCTTTTTTGCGCAGAAGCGATAGCAGTTTAACTACGCTAAGACGCGTCTAAATACAAGGACGTAACAAACAGTATCAATTCCGGATTGCTGGTTAAGGGTTTTTGTCGCAGAATATGATTACGTAGTCATTTTTTGACAAAAGTGCTATCGCATGCCGTGTTGCTTCGGCGTTCGGCCGTCACCTTCGGAAATTGACCTGCCTGTCTGTAAGAACTAACAATAATTCACGAGCCTATTGCTGCTTTAGAGGAGGATTCATCATGAGTTTATCAATTGCACCCGTTCACCCCCATTTTGTTGGTGAAGTGAGTCACGTCGATCTTCGGAGTGCTGACAATCAAGCGTTGCAGGCGATCCGGGATGGAATGGACAAGTACGCAGTACTCGTTTTTCATGGTCAGCCGATGACGAACGATGAACAATTAACATTTGCTCAGCGTCTGGATGGCGAGCTGCACACTAAAACGTCGCTATCCGTGTTGGAGAAAAGCCGTTTCGGAACCAATGCCATTACGGATATTTCAAATGTAAATGACAAAGGCGAGGTGCTCAAAGCCGATGACCGCCGTCGTGTCAGTTCATTAAGCAATCGGCTTTGGCATACGGACGCGTCTTTTAATGACCCAGCCGGGCGTTATTCTATGTTGTCGGCCAAGGTAGTGCCTCCGGTCAGTGCGGATACGGAATTTGCGGATATGCGTGCTGCCTATGATTGTTTGGATGAAGAAACCAAAGAGAAAATCGAAGGTCTGGCTGTATTTCATTCCATCGTTTATTCGCGTCATGTGCTGGGCTTCGAGTTTGCAGAAGAAGAAAAGGCCAAGTTGCCCGGTGCCGTTCATCCTCTGGTTCGCGTCATTCCCCGTTCTGAAAGAAAATCGTTGTATTTGGCCTCACATGCCTCGCATATTGTTGACTGGCCTGTGCCCGAAGGTCGCGCCTTGCTGCGCGAGCTAACCGAACATGCAACCGCCCGTGAGTTTGTCTATCGGCATGCCTGGAAAGAAAATGATTTTGTAATATGGGACAACCGGGCGACGATGCATCGGGGTTTGCCCTTTGATGACAAAAAATACCCCAGAGAGTTACGCCGGACGACCACGCTGGACCTTGAAATGGTAACCGCCTGAACCACAGTGGCGATGCAGCAATAAGATACTTCGAAAACTAGTTGGCTGCATCACAGGCGAAATAATGACTTATAACAAGGAAGAGACAAAGCTATGACTGTAAATGCAACTGACATAAAAGCGTCAGGGAAGTCGGGTGTGCCGCCGTTTGCTGAAAATACGGCCTCCAATGCCGATCCGGCATCCGTGGGCGCGCCCATACCTTCAACATTCTGGGGCTATGTGAAGTCCTTTGGACCTGGTATTGTCCTTGTCCTTACCTGGTTAGGGGCGGGAGACCTGGTCGACAATGCGGTGGCAGGAGCCCATTATGGGTACACTCTGATGTGGGGGCTTGCGCTGGCATTGGTTGTGCGATATCTGCTTGTCAGCATTATCGCCAACTATCAACTGATGAATATACAGGGACATACCATCTTTGAAGGGTATACCAAGGTATGGAAGTATTATCCAATATTGCTGGCAATTGGCGGCGTCGTTCTTGGCCACTTTTATGAGTCTTATACCATCAAAGGGTCAGGAGAGGCCCTGTATTATCTGACCGGCCAATCGGGTTCCGTCATGCTCTGGAGTATTGTCGCTGTGATCGCGGCGGTGCTGATTACTGGTAAGGCGGTATACCGCTATCTGGAAAATGTAGAAAAAATTATTCTGGTGGTTCTGGCCGCGAGCCTCATAGGCGGTGCCATTGTGGCAAAACCAGATGTTAGCGCGATTGTCGCTGGTACTTTGGCGTTTGAGGTTCCTCAGACAGTGGGCTCTTATGGCGCTTTACTGATTGTTATATCCCTCATTGGTGCGGTAGGCGGTTCGCTGGCCAATTTGCTATATCCCACATTCATGAAAGAAAAAGGATATATCCGACCGGAGCATCGCAAAGTGCAACGGTATGATTTGCTATTCGGAATTTTTGTCATTATTGTGCTGGATCTTGCCGTCTGGGTAATGGGGGCAGAAGTATTGCACCCGCGCGGTATAACAATATCCAATTTCAATGACTTGGCGCATCTGCTCGGTCAGGTGGCTGGACGCCTTGGCGAATTAATTATTTATTTGGGGGTGTTGTGCGCCTGTTTCAGTTCGGTCATTGGCTATGCGCACGGGTTTCCGAAAATGGCAATGGAATGTGTGTATTGTGTTGCCCCTGAGCGCAAGGAAAAGTACAAGGCTGCACCCAGCAAAGATCCCCTGTTTCGCCTGACTTACTTTCTTGTTGCCATTTTGCCTTTGATGTGGGCAATTCCCGGTATGCCGGGTTTTATTCTGTTGACGATTTTTGTGAATGCAGCACAGGTTGTGCTGATGCCTCTCGTTTCCATTGGTTTGATAGTGTTGATCAACCGTAAAGATCTCATGGGTGATTTGGCGGGCAATAAATTCCATACCATCATGCTTGTATTTCTCACCGCACTGGCAATTTGGGGGTCGTACGTTACTTTCGCTTCAATGCTGGAAGCTTGAGTGCAGATGCGTATAGGGGTATTGCAGGATGAGGGCGGTGCGGCAGGCTATTGGCCGTTTTTGCTGGTGGTCTCTCGAATGACGAGTTCGTTGGAAAGCCTCACTGTCTCTGGCTTAAGTTCAGGGTTTTCGATCCGCAGCAGCAGACGGTCGACAACCAGAGCAGCCATGCTTGGCAGTGGCTGCCGGATCGTTGTGAGACCGATCGCTTCCCAGCCAGCCATTGGGATATCATCGTATCCCATCACCCAGAGATCTTCGGGAACGCGCTTGCCACACGCCCGGGCGCCATCGAGCGCACCGATTGCGATGATATCATTGGTACAAAAAACGGCGTCAACATCGGGCGCTAAACCCAACAGGGCTTGCATCGCCTGATAGCCATTTTCGTAGGTAAAAACAGTGAATTGAGAAGGAGGGTGAATAAGTCGAATGGGCCTGGTGGCATGCTTCAATTTCTCCATAAACCCTTTTTCTCGATCCAAAATTGTGCTGGCTTCGGAAAATCCGGTAAGCAGGCCGATATGCCGGCGCTTGCCTTTGACAAAATATTCCGCCGCTATCTGGCCGCCGTTGTAATTATCGCTGATCACGGCATCATAGGGCCGACCAGACAGGTTACGGTTCAGAAATACAACCGGCTTGCGATGGGCAATTATCTGGTGTTGTAGCCGGGAAGAGGCAACAGCTGTCGCGAAGATAACGCCGTCAACATCACTTTCAGCAATTGCGCTCGCCGTCGCATCGTCCAGCTCAGTGCTTGTTTCCCATATCGTGGTTTTTAAGCCATGACTCGCTAGCTGGTTGACGAGCAGATGCAAAAGAGACGGGTATAGCGGATTCGTCAGGTTGGCCACGACCACTGCGATGGTGCCACTGCGATTGGTCTTCATCTGACGTGCTGCAGCATTTGGCATATAGCCATGTTCCCGGATTACTTGCAGCACATGTTCGCGTGTTTTGGTCTTGATACTGGGGTGATTTCTGATCACACGTGATACTGTGCTTTGCGATACGCCTGCTAGAAGGGCGATATCCTGGCTGGTCAGGTTTTTTTTCATTTGGCGAAATAATATTGTTATGTCATGATAAGCGAATATTTGATTGACCCGTCATCTAGCGGCTCGCTTTGTGTAGTTCATATGAAATAACGTAGCAATGGCGCGTCATATGATATCTATCCATTGAGTAATATAGCAGACGAAAAACTACGACGAGAAATTGCAATTGCTATATTTGAGCGTGCTCCAGGGGTTTGATGTTAGCCAGTACTTCGGCTAGTGCGTCTTTTGTTCGTGCCTGATCGTAGTTCAATTGCAGGCCAGTCCAAAACTCATCAGACGTGCCAAAATAGCGTGACAAACGCAGGCCGGTGTCCACAGTCACAGCTCGATTGCCCGCGATAATCTCACCGATGCGCCTTTGTGATACGCCAATCTCTTTTGCCAGCCGATATTGGCTGATGTTCATCGGTCTCAAAAATTCTTCCAGCAAGATCTCGCCAGGCGTTGGGTATCGTACGGTACGCATAGTCACCTCCTGGTGCTAGTCCACAATTTCAACGTGCTCGATGTCATGCTCAGTTCAGACAAAGCAGATGCGCCATTGATCATTGATACGGATGCTGTATTGTCCTTGCCGACTCCCTTTTAGTCGTTCTTGCCGATTATTCGGTGGGTGCGCCGGTCTGGAATGTTAGCGGCCTTTTCAAGCACGGGCACCGTTTCAATATTGACGAAACGTGCAACTCGGATGCGGTCAAGCATGGTTCTGGTGTTCTTACAGGCAAAGGACTTGATCGTATAGTAACGTAAGGCGTTAGTAACGTAAACAGATAGTATCAAGATCGTGGATAAAGTCGATTCGCCGCTTCCAAGCATTGAAGTCAGCTGAGCGAAGAACAGACGCCACGACCCACGGATGTTCTCTCACATTCTTCCCGACGTGCTCGACCAGTTAACGTCCTGGAAATGTTTGCGTAAATGGTCGATAAATAGTCGCACCTTGTAGGGCAGGTAGCGCTTGCTTTGGATGACCGCATAAATATCCAGTCCTTCGCATTTATAGTCGGGGAGCACCACCTGGAGTCGGCCCTGGGAGATCAATTCTTCGACCATATAGCGCGGATGCATGGAGATGCCGTAGTGGCGCAGCGCCAGATGCAGTAAGGATTCGCCCAGATTCGAGTTGAAAGATCCGCCGACCTGCACTTTATGCAGCTTGCCCTGGGCATCGGTCAATTGCCAGGTGGAGGTGGGGTTTTTCAATGTATGAACCAGGCAGTTGTGGTTTTTTAAATCGGCCGGATGTTTGGGGTTTTTTGCCCGTTCAAGAAAATCGCTAGTGGCAACCAGCACTTGCGGCACCACGGCAATCTTGTAAGCGATCTGGCTGGTGTCACGCAAATGAGGAGCAATTCTGACAGACAGATCCATATTTTCTGCAATCAGGTCGCTTCTGCCGTCATCAAGCTGCATGGTGATTTGTACTTCCGTATAGGCTTCCAGGAACGCCTGGACGGCGGGCGCCAGGTGAACGGCACCGAATGAAGGCGGCGAACCCACGCGAATTCTCCCGGTCGGCAGTTGCACTGAGCTGCGTACCAGATCTTTGAGTTCGGTGAGTGCCCGCGACACGCTATCGGCATTGCGCAATAGAATTTCACCGCTTTCTGTCAGACTCACGCGTTTGGTGTTGCGCTGGAGCAATTGCGTTTCGAAGGATTGCTCCAGCCAGGCGATTTTCTTGGAAATAACCGAGCGGCTGGTGCCCAGCCTTTCGGCCGCTTTGGTAAAGCTCAGGCCTTTTGCTACTTCCACAAAGACCCCAATACATTCGACAGTGTTCATGGTCGATCACAACCTTTGTTCGTGATATGGAAACAGTCATTTTGCCATCTGTTCCTATGCACAGGCAATCGTGCTGCATAGAATGGCCATAATTCTTGACTACCGTTACGCATCATGAGTATCCCACAGATTGATTATCACCTGTTCGGCACGCACGTAAAGTTCGGCCCCGGCTGCGCCCGGGATTTGCGTAGTGAACTGGATGCGCTGGGCAGCAGGCGTGTGCTAGTGTTAATGCAACAGCGCATGGCGCACTCTGATAGCTGGGCTGCCTTGCGGCAAACGCTGGATGGTCTGCAAATGCAGATGCACAGTTCGGTGCCGAACCACAGCAGCGTTGCCTGGGTCGAGCAACTGGCTAGCGAGATGGCTCAATTTCAGCCGGACAGTATTGTCGCGCTGGGCGGCGGCAGTGTGTCAGATTCGGCCAAAGCGCTGGCCATGTTGCATGCCGAAGGAGGTCCGCTGGCCGACCATGTGACGCGCTTTACGCCGCCGGCCCGTGTCCACGTGCCGCTGCGCACGAAACCCAAGCTGCCGATTATTTCACTGCCCACCACCGCATCCGGCGCTGAGTTGACACCATCGTTCGGCGTAAGGCAAGACGAGCACAAGCTGCTTTTCTGGAACCGCCAGCTGGCCAGCCGTACGGTGCTGCTGGATCCGGATTTAAGCGGCGATATGCCTTTGACGCTATTGCGCTATACCGCCATGAATGGGTTGGCACACTGTTTTGAAGGCATGTATTCGCGCAGCCGATCTCTGATTTCCGATGGCATTGCACTGCAATCGATCGAATTGTTTGCCCAGGCGCTCACCGACAATACGCTCGATGAGAAGGAGCAACGCTGGCGTCTTCTGCTTGGCGGACATCTATCCGGCATCGTGCTATCGATGGCCAAAACTTGTCTTCATCATGCCATTTGTCATGTCATTGGCGCCCGGCATAACGCAGGACATGGGCAGATCAACACCATTATCCTGCCTCACGCGCTTCGGTTCAATGACAGCGTTGCCGGTACCAGCCTTGCTCCCGCACTGGTCATGCTGAATCGAGTATCGGGCACAAGCCATGCAAGTGTTTCCGACTGGATTTCAGCTGTGATTGAGCAACTGGGGTTGAGTGCATCCCTGGCAGATATTGGCCTTACCAACAATGACTTTTTGCCGATTGCGCAGCAAACCATGACAGAGCGCGGACTTGCGGTCAACCCCCGTCCCGTCAGCCACGCTGATGAGATCTTATCCATTCTAAGGCAAGCCGCCTGATACTTTGTAGAGGACTAATTTATGAGAATCGAACCAAAAGACGCCAGCCTGGGTGCGACGATTTACGGAATTGATTTATCAATGCCGCTAAGCGCCGATAATTACAAGGCAATTGAACAGGCGCTGGGGCGGTATGGTGTTATCAGTTTTCCCGAGCAGGAACTGACTGCCGGCCAATTGCGGGATTTTTCGGAGAACTTCGGCAAGCTGGAGGTCAATGTGGCCAATCTGTTCCATGACGAGCAGTATCCGGAAGTGATGATTCTGTCGAACATGAAAGAAAATGGCAAGCCGATCGGGCTAAGCGATGCCGGACAGGACTGGCATACCGATATGTCCTATAGCAAAACTATCGCGTTTAGCAATGTATTGTATGGCATCCGTATCCCCTTTCGTGACGGAAAATCGCTCGGTAACACGGCCTTTTGCAATATGCACGCGGCGTATGACGGTCTGACTGAAGAACTGAAAGAAGAGCTCGACGGCATGACCATTACACATGACTTTAATAAATTCTGGGACATGATGCGCCGGGAGAAGGGCAGTACACGCCCACCACTGACCGAGGAGCAGCGTAAGCGCAAGCCTCCCGTATCGCATCCTGTTTTTCTTACGCACCCGATTACCGGTCGCAAGGTGTTGTATGCCAACCCGGGTTATTCCATGCGTATCAATGAGTTATCCGAAGCACGCAGTGACGAGGTTCTGCAATTTCTATTCGAACACCAGGTACAGGAAAAATACTGCTACCGCCATCAATGGGCCCAGGGCGATGTGCTGATGTGGGACAACATGGGCACGATCCATAACGCGGTCGCAGACTATGGGCCGGATGAGCATCGTTTGATCAAGCGCTGTCAGGTTATGGCCGATAAATATTTTCCAGAGCAGTACTGACACTGAGCCGATTCGCGCAGGTGTCACTGCGCAAATAACACAAATCCAATTGGAGACTAACTATGAAGCTGATCAAAAATCTGGCCATCGCCGCTGCAGCGATGGCATGTTTTGTGACGGGCGCAGCTGCGGCTGCAGACTATCCTGACCGGCCGATCCGCATGGTGCTCGGATACTCTGCGGGCGGCCCGACCGATGTCGTTGCCCGTGTGGTTGCCAAGCACATGAGTGAAACGCTGGGCCAGCCTGTGGTCGTGGAAAACAAGCCCGGCGCCAGCGCACATATCGCAGCCAATGATATTATCAATTCAGCCCCTGACGGCTACAAGGTGCTGGTGACCTCGCTGACCTTGAATGTGAATCCGCTGCTGTATCCGGATCGTTACAACTATGAGCCGACCGAGGTTTTTGAGCCCGTTAGCAACTTTGTGACGCTTCCCATGGTTGTCGTCACGAATTATAAATCGCCGTATAAGGATATGCAGAGCCTGATTGCGGATGCCAAAGCGAACCCGGGCAAGCTGACTTTCGGGTCATCGGGCTTCGGCGGATCGGCCCATCTGACGGCTGAAATGCTTGCGGCGCAGGCGGGCCTGGACATGGTTCATGTACCCTTCAAAGGGAACGGCCCGGCGTTGCAGGAGATGATTGCCGGTCGTATTTCCTTTATGTTTTACCCAAGCGTTGGCATTGCCGATTATGTTGCGGACAAACGTCTGCGCATTCTCGCTGTGGGGACAAGGCAGGCGCATCCGGACTTTCCTGGCGTGCCGACCCTGGAAAGCATGGGACTGACCGGTTTTGAAGAAGCCGCTTCCTTTATTGGCATGTTGGCGCCGGCAGGCACGCCCAAGCCGATTGTGGCCAAGCTGAATCAGGCTGCCGTAGCGGCTCTCGACAAGCCGGAGGTGCAGGCACAGCTCAAGCAACTGGGTGCGCAAATCGTCGGCGATTCGCCCGAGGAATTTCGTCAGTTCCTGATTACTGACAAGGCACGCTGGCAGTCGGTGATCAAGAACGGCAATGTAAAGCCCGAATGAGGATAGAGACAATGAGCCGGTCCACCGTGAACGACTGTTATTGCATCGCGCGTCTGCGGGACATGGCCCGGGCCAGGCTGCCGCGCGGGGTGTTTGATTTTTATGACGGCGGCGCCGAGGACGAAATCACCCTCAATGACAATTGTGCTGCCTTTAGCCGGGTGCGATTGTTGCCTCGGGTGTTGCGCAACGTCTCCCAGGTGGATCTGGCAGCACAGTTATTCGGACGTCGCATGGGGTTACCCATGGCCATCGCGCCGACAGGCGCCGTGGGGTTTGGCTGGCGTGGCGGCGATATTGCCTTGGCACAGGCCGCAGCCAAGCACGACATACCGTATACGCTTTCAACGTCGGCCACGGCGTCGATCGAGCAAATTGCCGACCAGGCGCCAGGCCGGTTATGGTTCCAGGCTTATATCCTTCAAGACAAGGAGCGTCTGAATGCCTTAATCGGTCGCGCCGCTGCAGCTGGCTATGAGGCGCTGGTCATCACGGTAGATCTGCCGGTGGGCGGCAAGCGGGAAAGAGACTTGCTCAACGGGCTGAGTTTTCCCATGAAGCTGGGGTACCGCAACATCGGACAATTTGTCAGAAAACCGTGGTGGTCGCTTAATATGTTGCTGCAAAAGCCGCCCGTGATGCCAAGCCTGCAGGGATTGGCATCACGGCAGGCGGACCGAACCAGGATGCAGGGCGTCGCCGGTATGAACTATGATCCGGCGTTTGATCTGGCAGCGTTACGTGCCCTGCGCGATCGCTGGCCTGGCAAGCTGATCGTCAAAGGGGTGGTCAATCCGCTGGATGTCTCGTCAATACTTGATGTCGGCGTGGATGCGCTGGTCGTTTCCAACCATGGCGGGCGGCAACTGGACACGGGCCTGGCCACGCTGGATGCCTTGCCCGGCATTGTGCAGGCCGTAAATCGTCGTGTGCCCGTGTTGCTCGACGGCGGTATCCGCCGGGGCAGTGATGTATTCAAGGCATTGGCCCTGGGCGCATCCGGTGTGCTGTCTGGTCGTGCGACTCTGTTTGGCGTACTGGGTGGGGGGTACGATGGAGTAGACCGCGCCTTAACGATACTGACTGATGAATTGAGACGAACGATGCAGCTTTGCGGCACGCCCAGCCTGGCTGATATCGACGCTTCGGTATTGGCGCAATCGTCTTTAAACCACGGCAACGGAGATCTGCTGATATGAATGTCGCGATGAAGCAGTGTGAGAACCAGGTGTTGCTTTTTTTCCGCCATCTGGATGAGCGCCGGTACGATGCGTTGGCGGCGCTGCTTGCGCCCGATGCAATATGGCGCCGTCAGGGCAAAGTATTGAAAGGGCCGCAGCAAGTGCAGCAGGCATTGCAGCAGCGGTCTGCGACCATGAGAATCGCCCATATTATTACGAATCTGGTATTCGATGAATGCGAAACGCAAAATTGCACCATCCGGGCCTATATGCTGGTTGTCCGGCATGAACCGGGCGAGCACGGGGCGGGGCCTTGTCCCTTGCGCGGGATTGAGTCCATCCGTAACGTTCTTGTTCAAATGAAACGAATCGACAATAGCTGGCTGATTGCGGAATTGACCGCCGAAGACACACTTTTTGCGGCGAACGCGTAAGGGGAAAAAACGATGAGATGGCTTAGATATAGTCTTGAGGGCAAATCCGGCTACGGGATATTGAGCGATGAGGACATCGTCACGGCGGTCAGGGGAGACCCGCTGAGCAATTATGAAACCACCGCTACAAGACTGAAACTGCAGGACGTGAGCATTGAAGTGCCTATTGTCCCGCCCACGTTCTACTGCGTGGGGCTCAATTACGTCAAGCATATCAGCACGGAAGGATTAACGATTCCAAAAAAACCGGATGTGGGCTACCGGGCAAACAACGCCCTGGTTGCGCACGGTCAGGATGTGATCATGCCGGCAGACGCCACGCGCGTCCATTACGAAGGCGAACTGGTGGTTGTGATTGGCAGCAAAGTGCGCAACATCGCCGTGGACGAAGTAAAAAGATGCATTCTGGGCTATACCATTGGCAATGACGTGAGCGAACGCAATTGGCAGGCGTCGGATCGCACTTTCTGGCGTGCAAAAAATTCGGACACTTTCAAGCCGATGGGGCCGTGGATCAGTACCGAGGCCGATCTGGCAGCCATGCAAACGGTCGTATCGGTCAACGGCGTGGAAAGCACCCGCTTTGACACAGCGGACATGCTTTTTGGCATTGAAGAATTTATCAGCACAATGAGCCGGTATCTGACGCTGTATCCTGGCGATATGGTGTGGATGGGCACCGACGGTCACTCTCCGAACCTGCAGCCCGGCGACCGTGTGGATGTGAGTCTGACCGGGCTGGGCACGCTGAGCAATCGGTTCGTGAAAGCGGCGCTGACATGATGCTGGCGGCGTGGTATACGGCAAACGGCCCTGCCGAGCAGGTGCTGCAGGTGGGCCAACAGCCTGTTCCAGAGGCAGGTACCGTCCAGGTACGGGTGCGGCTTGCCTGTTCGGGCGTCAATCCATCAGATGTCAAGTCCAGGTCTGGTGCACGTGCGGTGCGCTGGAACTTGATTATTCCGCACAGTGATGGCGCGGGCACGATCGACCAGACCGGCGAGGGCGTGCAGGCCGGTAGAGTCGGCGAACGGGTCTGGCTATGGAACGCACAATACAACCGCCCGCATGGAACTGCTGCCCAGTATATAGTTCTGCCTGCGCAGCAGGCGGTCGTATTGCCCGACAATGTGTCGTTTGAAGCCGGGGCCTGCCTAGGCATTCCGGCATTGACCGCTTATCGTGCTGTGGAGCTTGCCCAGCTGGAAGCCGGGCAGACGGTATTGATTATTGGCGGTGCCTCTGGTGTAGGTTACTATGCTGCGCAAATAGCCCGGGCCCGGGGCGCTCGCGTGCTCACTACCGTTGGCTCGCAGACCAAGGCGGCATTTTTGCGGGAAAGGGGAATCGACGAGTCGATCCTGTATAAAGAAGAACCGGTTGCTGAACGCGTGCTGGCAATGACAGGCGAAAAGGGCGTCAATGCCATTATTGACATGGATTTGTCGACAACCATCGCGTTGGTGGAGCAGGGGGCGCTGGCGCCACATGGCAGGTTTGTCTGCTATGGTTCCAACGAGCGCGGCACAGTACCGCTCAATTATGGTGCGTGGCTGCCGCGATCATTGTCGCTGCACTTTTTTCTGGTGTATGAGTTGACGCAAGCGCAGCGAACGCGGGCAATCGATGGCATCCAGGCTCTGTTGCGTGATGGCCAGCTGCAACACAATATTGGTCCGGTCTATGATTTGACTAAGATTGTATCGGCTCACCAGACAGTAGAGGGCGGTACGTCGTTCGGGAATGTGATAGTGAATTGTGCCGGCAGATAGCCCGCAGGCTCAACTGACGTGTTAGACAAAGCCCAGGACGCCAACCCGCCAAGTCATTGACCGGCCGGGCCCGGCGCAAGCTGATACGGGCTTCAGAAGGGAGCCGGGAAACCCGTCGCAGCGAATCAAGCCCTTTTCTGAAAGACGGTTTTCGGGCTTTTGCCGTAGTAGCGCATAAAGGCAACTGAAAAATTGTTCGGATATTTGTAGCCTACTTGCCACGCCGTCTGCGCCACTTGCTGACCCGATTCGAGCAGCGTGTAGGCCTTGCGCATGCGCAATTCCAGCACGACACCCGACGGTGTATTGTTATATAGGTAACGGAAGCCTTCTTTGAGCTTGTTCTCGTTCATGCCGACCTGCGCTGCCAGGTATTGATTAGTCAATGGCAAGTGTAATTGGTGCGCAATCATGTCCCGGGCCCTTTCCAGACGTTGTACTTCCTCAGACGAAAAGGCGCTGTAGCCTTCTGTCTGTATGGGCGCCAATGCCTTAAACTGTTCTGACAGTAAGCTAAGCGCGTGAATATGGAGCTCCAGCTGGTGCGGGTTGGGTTGCTCGCCGGTAGCTGCCTTCATATACCGATTGATGGCAGCTGCGTGCGCCAGGGTTGCGCTGCTGCTGCCGTAAAAGGCCAGTCGCTGGAACGTGCTGTCACCGAGTATTTTGTCGGCTCGCTCATCTCCCACGTATTTGCGCAGCGTGCTTGCACTGATAACGACCCTCAATTGGGATACCGGTTTGCTGCCTTCGTAACTGCGTTCGCCTCGTAATGCCTGAAAGGATGTGACGGTTGTATGGCCGGCTTTGAACAATACCTCAGGGGTATTGTCGCCGCGATAGACAGACTGTCCCTGCAGGCCCACCGTGACAACAATAACCCGGCCCTGATGCGGCCCCAGCGTTTCCTCCACGATCGGCCTGTCCGGATGATAATGCAGACGTCCGACCAGAATGCCCGATTCAAGCATGATGGACTCTGTATAGCAATTGCCCAATTCCTGGGGCAATTGCTGCCGGACATGGCTTTCATGTCGTTGCTGTGGTGCATGCAGCTCATTGGCCGTCAATCTGCACGTATATTTTTCCACACGATTCTCCATCTATCTTTTTTCATACGAATTGCTCCCGATTTCATAGCAATTAATGAAAATGATTCTCATTCCGGATGATACCATTTTTCCTCAGGATTGACGACGCGAAGCTGGATTTTTCAGATTGGCAAGGATCACAGGAGAGAGACGTTATGGGAAAGAAGCCAGTCGGCACGGTGCAAATCTGCCTGATCAGTCAGGACAGGCAGTTGCAGGAAGATGTCAGGCAGGTAGTGCATGAGATCAATAGTTGGCTGAACGAGAGTCCGAATGTTGCTGCGTCAGAGCTGCAGGGTGACTGCCGGCCGCTTCAGTGCCAGGCGCAACGCTACTTGCGACAGCAGCAAGGCAAGGGGGGGCCAAAACAACTGGTTTTGCACTGCTTTGCATCTTTGGAGGCGGCATCGATCGCGCAGAACGACGATACGATTGCGGGCGAATGCGTTTATCTGGATTCGCGCGGGCTTGGGTTGGCCGCTAACGAAGATCCGTTTGCGCAATTGTTGTCGGTACGGCCCGGCCTCAGGTTTTCTCCATCTTCTGCGGTGTTGTTCTGCGCCGAGTCGTGTCTGGCCAAATGGATGCTATTGCTGGGCGGGAACCGCTTGATACGCACTCCGCTTGGGCAGCGGGATCAGCGCTGCGCAGATCTGTTGCGTCTACTGCTGGATCATCTGGAGCACGCCTATTTCAACCGGCTTTTGGTACGCACCACGCAGCCACAAACGGAACCTGTGGCAGCGGCCAGAGCAGTCTTTGACTTGATGAGAGCGCGCTGGGGACAGGGCTGGGATTTTCATTTTTTTACCGGCTCCATGGTTGCCGGATTTATTGATTCCATGCATGATCTGGCCGAAGGCACGGACATCGGTTTATATAGCGGATGTAATGAACATGCGCTGGCCGTGGGCGCAATGGCCGGCTGGCAATTGTACGGACGGGCCTATGTGATTGCCGTCACATCGGGGATGCTGGATGAAGCCCGGGGGACACTGGACAACCTGCGGCGGACCGGCGCGCCGGGTATCGTTATCTGCGCCGAATCGCCCGAAACGGTATGGTATGCGTTCCAGGGCACACTGAACGCGGACAGCAACGGTCATGCCGTCATTGCGGCCAGAGGGTTGTGGTCTGACTTCCTGCGTGAGCCCGGCGATCTTCAAAGCGGTCTGGCAAATGCCTTTGACGCGCTGGACAATCGCCCCGGGCCCACTTTCGTTTTTGCTTCCCAGTCTGCGCTGGAATCGCGCACGCCGGTGGTCGTGCCGTTAAAACAGAGGACGCCCGCCCCGTCTGCGATCTCGTCGATAACTGAAGTCAGGCTTCGGGAACGATTGAACCACGCCGTTGCAGTTCTTAACCACGATCCGGCTCCCATCCTGTGGCAATGCGGAAGACTTAGTCCGACCCAGCGTCAGCGCGTACTATCTATTGCCAGGAAAACCGGCGTGGCACTGGCCGATAGCATTGTTGCACCGGGTTCTGTTCCAGCGTGGCAGGACGGTATGCCGGTTGCCAATTACCTTGGTCCGCTTTCTATGTATGGCTTTAGCCGGCGCATCTACGAATTTCTGGAACATCGCCGTTGTGTGCCATTTGAGGCGCAGACGCAATCGATTGCGTCCAACGGTGATGTCTCGGGCCTCGCGCACTGCGCGAATGCTCGATCGGCCCGTGAGACGACCGAGACGACGCCGTGGCTGTTTTTCCTTAAGGGCAAGGCCGACCAGTCTGCGACACCTTATTCCGAGGGTAAATTGCGGCGCAGCTTCAGGATCGCCCAGGTAAACCGCAATCCGGCCCATATTGCGCCCTTTGCCGATCTGGGGCTCCAAATGTGCCTGGATGATTTCCTGGACTACCTGGAACCGCGCATCGCGCCTGACCCCCTGATTCTTCGGCACCGTCAGTCGCATCTGCAACGGTTGCAGTGCGCAGCAGAAATCATGCCTAGCGACTGCATTGAAACACTGCCCATGACACCGAATTACTTCTTTCAGCGCCTGGGCCAATTGGTCACGGAACTGATTCGTGACGAAGGCTACCGCTACACCGGCGTTTATGACGTGGGGCGCTGCAGCCTGTCGGCGCTGCGCAATATTCCTCGCACCGATCCCGGATTCTCGGGCTGGTACGGACGCGCGCTGATGGGCGATGGCCTGATGGCGCTGCCCTATCTTGCTGTGCGGAACCAGCGCAATGTGCTTGCGTTTATTGGCGACGGCGCGCGGGCGCTGGTGCCCGATATTGAACAGCGCCTGGCCATGTGCGCAGCATCGTCGCCGCATGCCGCCGGACGCAACATCAGCCTGTTTTACTTGAACAATGGAGTTCTTTCGATGATTCAGACCTACCTGGACAAGCGCTATGCCCTTAACGGCAACCGCCAGGTCAATGTTCCGCAGCCAGGCGCCAGAGCGGGGCTGCATGAGGTGGCCGCGCAGCATTACGTGAGCTACCACAGCATCAAATCGTTTTGCCCGGAAACTCTGCGCACGGCGTTGATGGCGCGCGGACAGATCAATTTTTTCGACGTTATGTTGAGCCACAATTCGGACGGCGACGGACTTAGTCTGGTGTCAGAGGAAACCTGGAGCCGTCAGCCGGTGGAGCAATGGACATGAAGTTTGGATTCATTGCCCATCCCACATCGCCGGCTTTATTGAACCAGGTCAAGCTTATTGATCTGGCAGGCCGGATGCTCAAAGAACAAAGCCACGGCTACCATTCGCAGTTCTGGTCCCGGCACAATCTGGTTCCCTTTGCAGACTTTACTCGTATCACAAGTGCTTGCGGACAGCAATGCGACGGAACGATTCAGTTCATGCCCCTGACGGCAGAGCAAATGATGGCCCAGCCACGCAGGATCGCAGAGCGTGTGTTGGACGGGGTCAATGCCTTGCACCACGGTGGCGCTGAACTGGTCGGCCTGGGCGGGTTCACGGCCATTGTCGGCAACCGTGGTCTACAGACGCTCGAGCGCGCGCTTGTACCGGTGACTACCGGAAATTCCTTGACCGCCTTTGCCGCGTACCGCAATGTTGTTGATTGTATGGAGCGGCTGGGCGTATCTGCAGAAAGTGCACAAGTGGTCGTGGCCGGCTATCCGGGATCGATTGCCCAGGCGGTGGCGCGCTTATTGCTGGCCCATGGGTGTCGATTACACCTGGTGCATCGCGGTCCAACGTCGAACCTGCCCAGCGACCTGCCGCTGCAGAGTCCGGATCAGGTCCAGTACCATTCCCGGATGGACGTATGCTACGGCATTGCCCGATTTTTCGTGACCGCCACATCAAGTGGCGGGGTTATTGATCCGGCCCGATTGCAGCCGGGGTCAGTGGTCGTGGATACCGCCCTGCCCAAGGATGTCTTGCCCGGGGCTGGGCAGCGGGACGATATTCTGGTCATTGATGGCGGCCTGGTTTCGGCCACCTCCGACGTCAGTTTCGGAGCCATGGCGCTGGGCCTGGACCCCATGCGAAATTTAAACGGCTGTATGGCAGAAACCATCATTCTGGCCCTGGAGGGCAGGGCGCAGCCATTTTCCATCGGACGGGAATTGCCCGTTGAGCGGGTGCTAGAAATTGGCGAGGTGGCAAAGCGACACGGTTTTGTTCCCAACCCCATGGCAAGCGATTCGGAACCGGTGGCCGGGGCGCGCTTTGACGGTTTGCGCCAATATCATCACAATCCCGAAATCGGCCAGCCTGATCACCCTTTGCCAGCGCATGCTCTGCGCCAACAGGTATTGGACGATTTCGGCAAACACATCAATCCGGTGCTGCGCGAGTTTTACCAATTCAATCATGTGGAGCGCGTTTTCGTTAAGGGAGAGGGGTGCTGGCTGACAGACCTGGACGGTCGTCGCTATCTGGATTTTGTGGCCGGCTACGGTTGCCTCAATACCGGGCACAATCATCCCAAAGTGAGTGCGGCCCTGACCGAATACCTGCAACAGCAGTATCCGACGTTTGTTCAGTATGTGTCCGCGCCCCTGCACACCAGCCAGTTGGCCCGGCGCCTGACACAAATGGCGCCCGGCAAGATGCAGCATGTTTTTTTCAGCAATTCCGGGACCGAAGCCGTGGAAGCGGCAATGAAAATGGCACTGGCCGCCAGCGATCGCAAGGTGATTCTTTATTGCGGCAATGGCTACCACGGCAAGACCCTGGGCGCACTATCGATTACCGGGCGAAGCAAACATCGTAAGCCGTTTGAACCGCTACTGACCCATTGCGAGCAACTGCCTTTCGGTGATGCCCAGGCGCTGCGCGCCAGGCTGGCGCAAGGCGATGTTGCCGCTTTTGTCATGGAGCCGATACAGGGCGAGGGCGGCGTCATTATTCCGCCGGACGGCTATCTTGCGCAGGTCAGGGCCGCTTGCGACCAATACGATTGCCTCTGGGTGCTGGACGAAATACAGACCGGTCTGGGCCGTACCGGCAAGTTGTTCGCCTGCGATTGGGAAGGGGTGGCGCCGGACATCATGGCGTTATCCAAATCGCTTTCGGGGGGCGCCGTACCGATAGGGGCGACGCTGGCCACAGGCGATGTCTGGCGCAAGGCCTATGGCACGATGGATACGTTTGCCTTGCATACCTCTACTTTCGGGGGCGGCAATTTTGCCGCTGCCAGTGCGATGGCGGCACTGGATGTGCTGGAACAGGAACAGCTGACACAGAACGCTGCTCACGTTGGTCCTTATCTGCAACAACAATTGCAGGATATCGCCGATCAATACGGGTTCATCCGACAGGTTCGCGGCCGGGGCATGATGATTGCCATTGAGTTCTCTTATGACATGACTGGCGGCGCTCGCGCCTTGCTGCGGGAGATGGCTGCCCGGATCCCGGCACAGGCATTCATGACGTATCGGATGATGTCCGATAGCCTGCACATGCATCTGAGCCAGGCAATGAAAGAGCTGGAAGGCAGTATGGAAGATCTGTTTGTCTTGCGTTTCATGACACGCCTGTCGCAAGAGCACGGTGTGCTCACCTTCGTGACGGCAAATAATAATAGGGTCATGCGCATACAGCCTCCGCTGATATTGACCATGGAGGAAGCAGATCGCTTTGTTTGCGCGTTTGCTGCGGTGTGTGCGGATATGTCCACAGTTCAACATTGAGCGCCGATCTTACAAATGAATAGATTTTTCTCCTTTATGCATATGAATGGGCGGTATTAGGGCCTTGTTTTGCCGTCTGCAAAAGGTGAGAATAATAATTATTCGTATTTAAATAAAAGGAACGCGATATGAACATACCGGCCATTGTTGAGCCCGGCGAGCCGTTGAGTCGAGAGGAAATCGGTCGCTATAGTCGTCATCTTCTGATTCCGGATGTGGGCATGACGGGTCAGCGCCGGCTGAAAAACGCCCGGGTGCTGGTGATTGGCGCTGGTGGATTGGGCGCGCCCACGCTACTGTATCTTGCCGCCGCCGGTGTAGGCACTATCGGTATTATTGATTTTGACCGAGTTGATGTGTCCAACCTGCAGCGCCAGGTGATTCATTCTGTCGACACGGTGGGAGAGCTCAAGGTAGAGAGCGCGCGACAGGCCATTGCCCGGCTAAATCCCCTGGTGCATGTGGAAACCTATACCGATAGGCTGGAGCCCGACATGGCCGTAGCCCTTTTTTCCAGGTACGACCTGATTCTCGATGGCACCGATAATTTTGCCACACGCTACCTGGTCAATGATGCATGCATTCTGGCCGACCGGCCTTATGTTTGGGGGTCCATTTTCCGCTTTGAAGGACAGGCTTCGGTTTTCTGGGAGAACGCGCCAGGCGATGCGGGCCTGAACTATCGCGATTTGTACCCCGAGCCACCGCCGCCCGAGCTGGCCCCATCATGCGCAGAGGGCGGTGTGCTGGGGATTTTGTGCGCCGCCATTGCTTCCATTATGAGCACTGAAGCCGTAAAACTAATTACGGGCATCGGCGATCCGCTGCTGGGGCGTTTGCTGGCCTACGATGCACTTGCAATGACTTACCGTGAACTGCCGATCCGACGCCTGCCCGAGCGCAAGCCCATTACTGAGCTGGCCGATTATGAATTTTTTTGCGGCCTGACCCAAACCGCGACACCCGACCGAACCACTGACCAGATGACGGTCAAGGAATTGAAGGCACTGCGCGATGCGGGCAAGGCGCCAATTCTGATTGACGTGCGCGAACCGCATGAACGGGACATTGTCAGTATTCCCGATGCTGTGCCGCTGAGCAAGTCGCCGACCGTGGCGCAGGAAATTGTCGAGCGCTACGGGCAAGAGCAGCCGCTGGTCATTTCCTGCCGCTCGGGCGCCCGTTCCCAGGCGGTGCTGGAAGAGCTGTTGAAGATCGATCGCCGCAATGTCCGGAATCTGGAAGGCGGCGTACTGGCATGGGTGCGGGATATTGACCCATCGCTGCCAACGTATTGAATCGAAGACAGGTATTGAAAACACCATGGCCCTTATTATGAACAAGGCGGTTTACGCCCAAATCATGAAGCAGGCGCAGCAGGCGCATCCTGTCGAATGTTGCGGCATGCTGGTGGCGCCGGCTGGCCGCAGCCACGTTGCCAGGTGCATTCCGATGCGCAATGTGGCGGCATCGGAAGTGTACTTTTCCTTCGATTCGACGGAGCAGCTGCGGGTTCTGCGCGATCTTGACGAGCGTGGCGAACAATGTATCGGTATCTATCATTCTCATACGGCAACCCACGCCACGCCCAGTCGTGAAGATATCGAATTTGCCAACGACCCCGATATGCATTATCTGATCGTTTCGACCTGGCACGCAAGCACGGTGCCGTTTCGAAGTTTCCGCATCATCGCCGGCAGCGTATTTGAAGAATCGATCCACCTTGTTGCCGCGACACAGGCACAGGCCGTGGCATGAGCGCAACGCGCCTTCCCGCTTGCGCTCAGACACTTACTCATTAACTCATTAACTTGAACAAGGAATCACTATGTCGATATCTATTGCCGTTCCCACCATTTTGCGCCCATTGACCAACGGAGAGAAAAAAGTCCAGGCCCAGGGCGAGACGGTCGCGGACATCATCAAGCACCTGGATACGCAATTTCCAGGTGTTGGCGAGCGGCTGGTCAAGGATGGTCAGGTTCATCGCTTCGTGAATATTTATGTGAATGACAATGACATCCGTTTTTGCGAGGGGCTGGACACGAAGACAAAGCCGGGCGACAGCCTGACCGTATTGCCCGCCGTGGCCGGTGGCTGAACCGGGCTTGTTCCGCGTGTCGCATCCATTCATTGAAACCTATTTTTTGTAGATAGCAACAACCATCATGGCAGAAACAATTTTAGAAAACCTGGGCGTCAACTGGCGGCCGGGGACGGTCCCGCAGGATTGGACGGAACTGGGGGCCAGCGTGTCCCGGCAAGCGGCATTGCTTGGCATGCAAGAGGCCAACCTCGTCGATAATCCGGCAGATGCGTTGTGTAGTCTGCACCATCCCAAGGCAGGTGCGGTACATGTCGGCCTGGGAGACGATATTGGCTCGGGCAGCCCACATATCACCGAATCTACCCTGCAGGCAGTTTGTGGTCTCATGTCTGTCCATGGCAGGGCAAGCGGAGGCCCGCAGCCGCTGGGCTTGCCTTATCTGTCTGTGCTGACGGGCGCCGTGACCCTGCAAAGCGGTCTGGCAGGTTTGCTCGGGCAAATGAATGGAGGTGCATTCGAAAAAGTCGAGGTCTCTGCGCTCGCTTGCGGCCTGCTCAGTGTCAGCCAGTACCTGGCCGGTGCTAGCGCCCAGGAAGATCCGGAACAGATTGCGCCGGGCAGCACCGACCCGGTATTGCGTCCACCTTTTACGTCTGCCGATGGCGTTGTCTTTGAAATCGAGACATTGGACAGTGCGCCGTGGCGACGCTTCTGGGAAATACTGGGACTGGATCCCGAAACGGCAGGGCGCGCCTGGACCGCATTTTTGCTGCGCTATGCCAAGGCGATTGCCCCCATTCCTGGCGTGTGCCTGCAACTGTTGTCCGAAGTGCCTTATAGCCGTATCAGCGAGGCTGCCGGCAAGGCGGGGCTTGCCCTGGTTCCGGTTCGCACACTTGACCAAAGACGCAAAGACCCCGACTACGCGCGTGATGCGGTATCGCCCTGGAAAATATCGTGCGATAGTGGTTTGCCATATCTGCGGCATGGGGTGCGGCCCAATGAGTTGCCCTTGCAGGGAATTCGGGTGATCGAATCGTGCCGACGTATCCAGGGGCCTCTGGCTGGGCATATGCTGGCCATGCTTGGCGCCGAAGTGATTCGTCTGGAACCGCCAGGCGGGGATCCCTTGCGGGCGATGCCGCCGGTAGCCAATGGCTGCTCGGTCCGGTTCGACGCCCTGAACCATTTGAAACAGGTGCGGCAAGTGGATATCAAAAGCGAAGCCGGCCGCCGGCAAGTTTATGAATATGTCCGTGAGTCGGACGTGTTTCTGCACAACTGGGCGCCCGGCAAAGCGGCCCAGTTGCGACTGGATGCCGAAGATATGCATGCGATCAGACCTGATTTGGTTTACTCCTATGCGGGTGGCTGGGGCGATGCCAATATCGCAGCGCCGGGCACTGATTTCACGGTCCAGGCATGGTCGGGGGTGGCTTCGGCAATTGCTGCAAGCAATGGTATTCGGGGCGGATCGCTCTTTACCGTGCTCGACGTGCTGGGCGGGGTAGTCGCCTCTCTGGGCACGACAGCCGCATTACTGAGACGCGCCAGTACGGGCCTGGGCTGCAGCGTGGAAAGTTCCTTGCTGGGCGCGGCAGACTTGCTGATGCAATCGGCATCGCTGAGTCAGGCAAAGGGCGGGTTTTCCAAAGTGTTGCCAACGCGGGACGGCATGCTGGCGATTGAATGCACAACCGAGGGGCATAGACAGGCGCTGGACAGGATTCTTGGCATGACGTGTTCAGGGCAGGCCACTCAGGCGCAGCAAATCAGTCTGGCCAGCGATCCCAGTGATATCTGGGTCTCGCGGCTGCGGCTTGAGGGTATCCCATGCAGCCCCGTTGTGAGCAATCTGGCCGATATGGCCACCCATGGTCAACTGGCCAGACATCTTAACCATAAGTCCTATTCTTCCGTAAATTGTCCTTGGAGCTTTTCATGAATTCAGCCGGTATCATCGATCTTGTTCCCCATTCACTGCGTCGGCGCTGGGCGCAAGAGTCCCTTTATCCGGACAAACCGGTATTTGAGCTGTTTCGGGAAAAAGCACAGAACGCCCCCGATAAGCCGGCCGTCTTGTCCGAGGAGAGCACCGTCAGTTATGGTCAGTTGTACGAGCATGCATTGCGCCTGGCTACAGGGTTGCGCGGCGCCGGCGTCATGCCTGGCGACGTTGTGGCCTATCAACTGAGCAATCATTGGGTGTGTTGCGCCATTGATCTGGCGGCTGCCGCGCT
The DNA here is from genome assembly GCF_014897675.1 of Advenella sp. FME57. GTDB lineage: Bacteria > Pseudomonadota > Gammaproteobacteria > Burkholderiales > Burkholderiaceae_B > Advenella. The sequence continues at coordinate 113,062 of NZ_JABUXU010000012.1, forward strand.
GGGAGCCATTGTCGCACCGTTTCCGCCAGGGCGCGGGAAGCTGGATATCCAGTCTTTGCTGCGTCGCTGCGATGCCCGTGTGGTCATTGTGCCGGAAGTTTTTGCCGACACGGCGCTGTGCGAAATCATCGAGTCGCTGCGACCAACGCTATTGTCGTTGCGGGCGTTAGTGGTGCAGGGCAATGCCCGCGATGGCTGGGTCACGCTCGATTCATTACTGGCCAGTGCTCCGGCGGATCCTGCGCAGTTGCCCCAGGTTGATCCCGACTCTCCGGTGCGATTGCTGGTGTCTTCCGGTACGGAATCCGAACCCAAGCTGGTCGCCTATTCGCATAACGCGCTGGTGGGCGGGCGTGGCCGTTTTCTTGAGCGAATCAACCCGAAGAACAGTGAGTTCCGAGGCTTGTATCTGGTTCCGCTGGGCTCCTCGTTTGGCTCGACGGCGACCTTCGGGGTGTTGTGCTGCCTTGGCGGTTCTCTTGTTGTATTGCCTCGCTTCGATGTGCATAGCGCCATTGATGCCATTCGAAAATTTAAACCGACTTTCATTCTTGGTGTTCCTACCATGCTGCAGCGTATTGCAGCGGAGCCGGCGCTTGCAGCAGTGGACAAAAGCAGCCTCAAGGGGCTGATCGTGGGCGGCTCCGTGATTGACGAGACGACCGTCAGACGTTGCAGCAAAGCCTTTGACTGCGGTTTTATCAGTCTCTACGGATCGGCCGATGGCGTCAATTGCCATAATACGCTGAGCGATTCGATAGAAGTGGCGTTCAATAGTGTTGGAACCCCCAACCCTTCCGTTTGCGAAATACGGATCGTTGATGATAACGGTGTCGAACTTGCCCGCGGCCAGATTGGTGAAATTTACGCCCGGGGGCCCGTCAGCCCCATGCAATATGTCAATGCACCAGAGCTGGATCAGACATATCGCGACCAGGAAGGTTGGGTCAAAACAGGTGACCTGGGCTATATCAACCCGCAGGGGCATCTGGTGCTGGCCGGCCGCAAGAAGGACATCATTATCCGTGGCGGCGCCAATATCAGTCCGGTCCAGATAGAGGGGCTGGTGACTCGCCATCCGGATGTCGTAACGGTCGCTTGCGTGCCGGTTCCCGATTTCGATTTGGGCCAGCGGGTATGTCTATGCGTGACGCTGCGGCCCCAGGCTGATCGTTTCTCGCTTACCGAGATCACCAATTACTTGCGCGAACAGGGCCTGGAAATCAATAAACTACCCGAATATCTCAGGTTCTATCGAAGCCTGCCGCTGACGCCTGCCGGAAAAATCGATAAGCGTGCCTTGGCCGAGGATGCTGCGGCCATGGTCAATCCTCAAAGGCTGTCTGCATAATGAATGCCGTTACCGAACCCCTGGATAATCCGGTGACTTACCTTTGTCAGCGTGTAAAGCAATTTGTTGATACGCAAATCATTCCCAAAGAAACCGCCTTGCTTGCCGGCGACGACAATGCCAGGCAAATCGCTGCCGCGTTGTCTGCACAGGCACGCCAGGCAGGGCTGTTTGGCAGTTTTTACCCGAAGGGACATGGCGGTATTGTCAACCGATTGAGCGATTATCTGCCTATCGCCGAGCAGGAGGGCCGCTCCGAATTCGGGCCGGCCATTATGGGCGCGGATGCCACGCTTGATGCTCACATGCTGTTCTGGCATGGCAGCCCGGTCGTACGCGCGCGCTACTTTGATCCGTTGGTAAAGGGGCGTGCCGTCTGCAGTTACGCCATGAGCGAGCCGGACAGTATCGGCTCAATACCCGATACTATGCAGACGCGTGCAAGGTGGCAGGATAGCCACTGGGTGTTGACTGGCAAAAAATGGTTTGTGTGCCGCTCCCTGCACGCCGATTTCATTACCGTAGTGGCGCGTACGTCAGACAAACCGGTGGAACAGGGGCTCTCGATGCTGATTGTGCCTGCCGACGCACCCGGTTTCGAGGTGCTGCGCGAACTTCCTGTGCTGGGACGCATGCAGGGGCAGGGCGAGTTGTCCTTTACCAATGTTGTTGTCCCGTCGGATCATGTGCTGGGCGTGCCCGGGCAAGGCATCAAGCTGATGCAGCAAAGGCTCGGACTGGGCAGGATACTGCGAGCCAGTCAGTGGCTGGGTATGGCGCAGCGCAGTTTTGAGCTGATGTGCGAACGTATCCATTCGGAACGGGGCGTTCAGGCCCGATTAGTGGAAAAACAACTGGTTCGGGCCCGAGTATGCAATGTGTATCGGCATATTGCCACGGCCCGTGCGTTACTGCGAGACGCAGCCCGCAAATTCGATGACCGGCAGGCCAATTCCATAGAAGTCAATATTGCCAAACTGGCCGCTTCCGATGCCTTGAGCGTGGCGACCGATAATGCCATCCAGATCATGGGGGCAGAGGGATTGAGCGACGGGACACCCTTGTCCAGCCTGTATCGCAATGCCAGGACGACCCACATTCTAGACGGAACAGACGATGCGCTGGTCAGCTCCGTGGGGCGCGCGCTTCTTGCCAACAGTCGCAACCCTGAGCTATTTGACAGTGATTATCCCTCAGTCGTAAACAGAGCAAGCAATCATGGATGAAGCCCGATATCCCGTTCAGTCTGCGCTGGCGGTCGGCAGCCTGCTGACCCTGGCAATGGGGATGCCGATGATGATATTTTACGGTATCGGTGTGCTCGGCCCGCAATTGATCCAGGAACTGGGCATATCGCGCGGACAGCTTGCCTGGCTGACCACCGCTTCCTTCGGTGTGGCGGCCGTTGTTTCTCCGTGGTCAGGCCAGGCAGTACAGCGACTTGGCATGAGATCGGGACTGATGGGGTTGTTCGGGCTGGTCGCGCTGTCTTTTTTTCTCATGGCTGTGTTGCCTGGATTCGTCGGATTGATCCTGGCCATGTTGCTGTGTGGCGCCGCGCAATCTCTGGCGAATCCGGCAACCAATATGGCGATCGCAAAACTGGTGCCTGCCCCGAAAAAGCCAGCCATGGTTGGAATCAAACAGTCGGGCGTGCAAATTTCTGCGCTTGTGGCCGGTATCTTGCTGCCGTTTTTCGCGCAATGGTTAGGCTGGCGAGGGGCGCTGGCGTTATGGGTCCCACTGGCGCTGGTCATGTTTTTCCTGGTAAGTCGACGGTTGCCAGCGGGAATGGCCAGCGCTCAACCGCTTGCTGGCGGCCGGGCCCTTGCGCTGCCGCGTCCCAATGTGTTGCTGGGATTGCTGATGCTCGTGCAGTTATGCGCCGGCCTGACGTTATCGTCCTTCATCACTTTTTTTGGCGTCTATGCATCACAGCTGGGTATGTCGGCCCAAATGACAGGTGCTATGATCAGCGTCTTCGGCGTTATGGGCATCGTGTCGCGGATCGCGCTAACTCCCCTGGGCAGCCGACTGCGCGACGAGACGCAGTTGATGGTCATGCTTTTTATTCTTGCCTGCTTGGCCGTCTATGTCACGACACTAGCTACCCCAACCCGACACTTTCCTTTATGGATCGGCATAACCGGCATGGGGTTGACAGTGGCGGCCACCAATGCGATTGCCATGAGCATGCTGTTGCGCGACGAGCGGTTCGGCAAGACGGCTACCGCTGCCGGTATGTTGTCTGTGGGATTTTTCGGCGGGTTTGCGGTGGGACCTCCATTATTTGGCGTTTTATTATCCCAGCCCCAGGGGTTTGGAATCGCCTGGTTCTTACTGATAGGCACGACCCTGGCTGGCGCCGCCTTTTCCTTGATGCTTTACCGGATCCGATCCCATGGCAGCACATGACGTACATGATGCACATGACGCGCGGGTCGGCGAGGCGCCGCAAAACCCGTTAGTGCATGATATTTTCCGGCATATGGACCGTATTGCCCAGGCGTGTGATTCGCAGTTTCCGCTATACCGCAAGGCACGTGACCAGCCTTGGAAGTTATCTAGACGAGGGTCCTGGCTGGGCGGATTCTGGGCGGCGCTCTGGTGGAAACGGGCGGCCGTTGAGAGAACGGCAACGTCCATTGATACGGCCCGCCAATGGAGCCGCCGGCTTGAACCGGTTCTGCCGCAAGCCAGCATAAATAGAAGCTTTGTCTTTTGGTATGGGGCGGGCGTGGCCAATCAGTATGATAGCGATTCGGCGTGGCACGCGCTGTCCAGTGCGGCATGCGCGCGATTGCGTAATAGTTATGATCATCAGCAGAAAATGTATCCGCTCGGACAAGACATGGGAGGTGGCCCTGAAGGCGATCGTATTTTGAATGTCGATTCGCTCGCCTCCTTGCTGTTGCTGACCCATCTTCACGGAGATCCGCTAGACATGACCCTGGGCAGACAGCACTTGGATACGTGTGTGGCACAATTGGCTGACGCCGATGGCCGATGGGCCACTCAAGTGATGCCCGGTGTTGCGCACGAGAATCGTCATGCATCATTGATATGGTCAGCCCGCGGACAGGCGTGGGCCATGCTTGGCTTGGCGCAAGCCGTCAGGTGCTATGGAGACGATTATCAGGCTGCGGCCCTGCTTGCCTGCCAGTGGTGGAGGCAGGTCCGCAGCCAGCAGAATCAGCCGGCAGAGAGTAGCCGGCCTTGGCCTTTGCCGTCGGCCGCGGCCGGCGCCAGCGAGTTTGATCCTTGCGCATCGGCGATTGCCTGCGTTGCGCTGGAACAGATGTCCCGGCAGATGTCCGGGCAGCCGTGGCTGCGCGAAGCGGCGCAGCAAGAACGGGCCAACCTGGTGAGCTGCATGGTTGGAGAAAATGGCATTTTTGCCGGTCACCTGTATAAAGTCGATGCGCAAGCAGCCTCAATCGTAGAGACGCCTTGCGCCCTTTATTTCCTGCTTGAAGCGGTCATGGCGGCCGTCAGCGATTGATGCCATGATATCGTGGCCCAGGCGATGATCAGCGCGCCGGAAACCAGAAAGCCCATCATGCCGGCATAACCGGTACGATCCATCAGCACGCCGGCTACTGCAGGCATGAGCGTGCGGGTCAGGATAAACAGGCTTGACTGTATTCCATAATCGAGCGCCACCAGCGCTGGACGAACGAAATACATCATGACGCCAAACACCAGGCCCGATGCTGCTCCAACGGCAATAGCAAGCAGGATCGCCATGGCAATCAGTATGGTAGCGGATGCCCCGGCCAGAACAAACATCAGTAACATGGCCAGGGCCAGCACGTTCAGCCAGGCAACACCGGATAACATCTGGCCAATACCGTAGTGCTTTGTCATGCGCGCCACCACCAGGCTGGCCAGCGCCGCGAGTACGCCACCCAGAATGCCAACGATCATGGCAATCCTCTCGGTGGACAGTCCGCTATCCAGCAGTAGCGGTTTCATATAGACCCAGGCGCTGCCCACAAAGGGAAAATAAAACAGCATGAGTATTGCCCATTTGCCGTGTCCGGCTATCGTAAAGTACGCTTTCCACAGACGCCAGTTGATGCCGGTCTGCACTGGCTCACTGGAGACGCCGGGCAAGGGCTTGCGCTGCATGAACGCCAGCAGAACGCAGCCCGATAGCAAGGCCAGGGCCATGACCTGAAACGGTGCGGCCCAGCCAAAGCGGGTGTATAACAGCAGCATTAATCCGCCGCCGACAATAGCGCCCAGCGATGTTGCTGCGGACCGGATTGCGCCTGCCCGCATGCGTTGCGATTCGGGCAAATAGCGAATCGCCAGGGCGTTGATCGGGACATCCGTCCAGGTTCCCAATAAATTAATGCTGAGCGCCAGTGTGAAGAGAAAAGACCAGGGCGACTCCTGCAGGCTGGTGCGCGAAAAGAACAGAAGCAATGCTGCGTAAACGACTGACAACACGATACTCCAGTTTCTGTAACCGGCGCGCCCCAGGGGGTAGCGGTCAACGGGAGCGGCCAGAAGGAACTTGAGAATCGCCGGCAGGCCGGCCAATTGCAATAGGCCGATGTCTGTTCCGGACCAGCCATGTTGGCGTAGCACCAACGGAAGGCCGATATACAGATAGACTACCGGTGCAGTCAGGGTCAGGTTAATCCAGCCGAGCAACAATTGAAGCGGCCAATATCCGGATTCGGCCCGGATCACTGCCGGTTCGTTTGGTTGATGCTGGTTAGGCGTGCTTGCCGTGGTATTCATGGTTTGATTCCTGTGTAAAGCCAGACCGGCGTCATGGGGAACGCGATCGGTCCGAGTGACCGGATCTGTGAAAAGCCGGTGGCGACCAGCATGTCGTGCATCTGGCCGGTGGCAGGAACAAAGCGACCGCGCAACATCATTGACGCATAAAAGGGCAGTATTCGAGATGCGTCGCGCGCCTGCGAGGGCACTTCGGCATGCGCAATGTAGAGCACGCCGCCGCGACGCAGCCCCTGGCATATTTTGCTAAGCGCGGCCTTAGGGTCCTGCAGAAAGTGCAGGACGCAGGAACACCAAATCAGATCGTAGCCGGTCCCGATGTCGTCATGTTCCAGATCTGCTGACCGCACATTGATGCGGTCGGCCAGGCCGGCGTTGTCAATCGAACCCTGAGCGACGGTAGCCGTGGCCGGCAGATCACAGACGGTTCCCGTCCATTGTGGCAGGTGGTGGGCCAGCGCAATTGCAATATGGCCGGGGCCGCCGCCCAGGTCCAGAAACCTGCCCTGCTGGACAAGTGAAGACGCCGGTGGCAGACGGTCAAGAATCGAGGGCACGCTGACGGCCCGCTGTTCCTGGCTGATTTGTTGTTCCGCCGCTTTTGCCCAGTTGGTGTGAGTTGCCTCGCCGCCCGGTATGGTACGTTCGCTGCGCCCCGAACGAACGAAGTCCTCAAATTGCGTACCCGCGTGGCGCAAGATGCGTAGGCGATAACTCAAGGCGGCAGCGCAGTTCTCGGGCGAGGACGAAACCAGGTAGCGCTTTGCCAGACTGGTGCATTGATAGTGCGTAGCCGCGCCTGAGTCGCCTGGCGAGCCCGGGGGCAAGTTGCGAGCCAGTAGTTCCATACTCCATAGCAGGTCAAGCCAGACGGAAACAGGGCCGGGCTGCATGGCCAGTTTGCTGGCCACCTGCTTTGCAGTGGCGTCCTGCACAAGGTAATCGAACAGCTTGTTGTCCAAAGCCAGTTCCAGCGCGCTAACCTGTACGGGTGCGGCGGCCATGCTCCAGAAAGGCTGGAGCGCGTGTGTATTTACCAAATCCATCATTGTTCCTTAAAGACGCCACGTCAGGCGCATGCCCACTTCGCGCGGCGGACTGTATACGGTCACAAAGCCATTCTGATAACCAACGGCGTCATACTTTTTATTGGCGGCATTGTTGACGTAGGCTGCCACTTCCCAATTCTTGCCGGCATAGCCGGCCGTCAGATTGATCAGTCCGTAGCCATTGCGCTTGTATTTATTGGCTGCATCCAAATACACTTTGCCGGTGCCCACAACTTGCGCCTGCGCGTACCAGCCTTTTGAAGAGGTATAGCGTACGCCGGCATGGCCGCTCAGGTCAGGTGCAAAGGGATTACGTTTGCCCGAATAATCGGCCATGCCATCCTGAAAGCGTTCAAAGCGGGTGTGATTCCAGGCCAGGCCCGCATTGACGCGCCAACCCGGTGCCAGCATGTAGTCAAAATCCAGCTCAATCCCTTTGGCGTTTGCAGCGGCAGCGCTGGTGATATACATCATGCCGGCAGTGGGCATTTGCATCACCTGCATGTCACGCACGGTCATGTAATAGGCTGCGATTGAATAGCGTCCGCGGCGGTTATCGAACGAACCCTTGAGCCCGGTCTCGTACGAGAGGGTTTTCTCCGGACTGTACGGCATAAAGTTGGCCGCAGGAGACACCACATTAAAGCCGCCGGTACGTATCCCCTTGGCAACGCTGATATACCATTGGTGGTCTGGCGTCATCTGATACTGCAATGCCAGCTTGGGAGAGAAATGTGTCCAGCCCTCGCTCATTTTCTGCTTGTCGTCAGGGGCAATTGAAACGTTGTTGCGCTCAATGCGCCCTCCCAGCGATACGGTCCACGCATCCGAAAGCGGGACGTTCCAATGCGTAAACAAGGCCAGCGAGCTGCCTTTTTGACCGACTTGCAGATGGCTGCTGCCCATCATCGTTTTTGAAATATTGACCAGGTCATTGTCCTGCTTGTCCGCATACACGCCGACCAGCCAGTCTGCCTTGCCCGCCTTGCCTTCGATCCGCAGTTCCTGCGACAGATTGCGAAAGTGATGATCACGCCCAACATGAAGAACGTCCATGGGCATGAAGTCTGTGTCCTGCTGGACGCGATCCCGATAGTCGTTATAGGCGGTGATGGAGCGCAGCGTAAGCCCAGAGGCAAATTGATGCGAGGCGCTCAGCGAGAAAGTCTGGCCGACAGATTTGTTCCATCCCGCTGTTCCAGATGCCACTTCGTTGCGTTCGGCGCTGGGGCTGCCCCATAGGGCCGAACCATCATGAAACTCTTGCCGGGCATAACGCAAGACCACGTCGGTGGCCGGTGTCGGCGTCCAGCGCAGGCCGATGTTCAGGTTGCCGCGTTCGCGCCTGTCGTCTTTTTTTCCCGTATGGGAATTATTAATAAAGCCGTGCTGGCTGGACCAGCTACCGGAAATGGAACCATACAGGGTATCTTGTGTAATCGGCTGGCTTAGCGAAAAACTGCCCGCACGCTTGGCGCGGCTTCCAAATTCACCGGATATCGCAGCTCTTGGAGTATTGTCCATGGGCTGGGTGTGAATGGATACCACACCGGCCTCGGCATTGCGTCCATACAAGGTCGATTGCGGGCCTCGCAGCACCTCAATGCGATCCAGGTCCAAAAAACTGTTTTCGAATCCCTGGGCCGTCAACGTGGGCACGCCATCGACCAGCATCAATACCGACGTAGACGAAGTATTAAAGTTTGCGGTTACGCCGCGCATGACCGGCGAGTTCAGGCCCGACTGACCGAAGGGCTGAAAGGAAAGACCGGGCATGCGGCCCTCTAGCTGCTCCATGCGCTGGATGCCTGTCTGCTCGATGTCCAGGCCGTCGATGACCGCAATACTTGCGGGCACCTGTTCCAGCAGACGGCTGGTTTTTTCTGCCGTTACCGTAATGGGGGCCAATTCCGTGGTCTGTTGCTGATGGGAGGGTGGCACACTCTGCGCCAGCGCCGGCACCGGTAATGTCCAAGCCGCGCAAATCGCTAACGCCGGCCAGGCGGCTTCACAATAGGAAGATCGGATTTTTCTCATCAATGACACCTACAAATCTATACGCATTGCCGACGCGGCAAGAATATAAGATTGTAGATTTCAAGTGATAATGAGTCTTATTTAAAGCGTATGAATTCTGGAGTAATTTATATGAAAGTCGTCATACCGGTAAAAGCGGGAACATAATCTGCTGGATTGGGTTGCTGCTGGATATCAAGCCGGGTCAACGGAAAAGGTAGCATGCCGCGTTTATACTCCAGTATTCAATTTGCAAACCGGTATTTCGTCGTGAAGAAACATCAATCGTTTTCAGCACAGTCGCCTTGTCCTTGCGGCAGTTCAGCAAGCTATGAAAGCTGCTGCCAGCGCTGGCACCACGGCGCGCTTCGCCTTCTGGCGCCCGATGCGCAAACCCTTATGCGCAGTCGATACAGCGCCTTTGTGCTGGACGAGCTCGATTATCTGCTCGATACCTGGCACAGCAGCACCCGGCCAGCCTCGCTGGAACCGAATGCGCCGGGGACAAAATGGCTGGGACTGGATGTACGGCGCCATATGCTGCAGGACAATGATCATGCCACGGTAGAGTTTGTCGCCCGATTCCGCCAGAACGGGCGCGCAAGCCGACAACATGAGATCAGCCGGTTTGTGCGGGAAGACGGACGGTGGTTTTATGTAGACGGGCAGGTCTAATCACCGGCTAACATATTGCGAAGATCAATATCCTTTGCCGCCAGACATTGACCTGCGACATGCCAGCTTGTCGACTTCGACTTTGGGCAAAGCAGAATGTGCGAATTCTGGGTATGTTTGCCACCCTGGAAAATATTCACAACGGGATACTCTTTAAGCCCCGCGATATGCCTGGCTACAGTTGGCGCGATAGCGCCCGTCGCCGACCAGTATAAATGAAGGGTTACCCGATTGCCATTCATGCAAAATGCGTGAGTCAACCCGCCAAAACACATGCAGATTTACCTGGGTCTGTTGGAAAATGGCGCTATAGCAAATCATTTGCCAAAAAGCGTTGCCCGGCGTGCCGGAACTTTTCTTGTTATTGCATTTTCTTGTTATTGGGTTCTGTTTTATTAACGCGTTTGCTGCCCGTATGCGTGCTCGTGCCTGACCAGACGACGCACGCCGCCGATAAACTGTTTTTCCAGAGTGCTAGGCGGCCCCTGTTCGCGGTAGATGGCGACCAGCTCGAGCGTGATGGGCGGGTCAAAATGAATGTATCGGGATTGATCCTCCAGGACGAACTTTGCCGTAAATTCATCGACAATCGCAAGCCGATCTTCATACTCAGCGATGGCGGCAGCTACGTAATACGTTTCGACCTTGACTTGATTGGTAAATTGATTGGGGACAGCCATGGATTCTATGATGCGCGTCACCGGATCACCCTCAGAGTAGGTGATCAATTTGCTGAAATCGACCTGGCGCGGGTCTTTTATGTGCCCGCTCTGCGGACCGGCAAGCACCATGTTCACTTTCGCAATGGTGGAGACCATGCAGTCCGGATAGTCGTTCGGCTTGAAAGTGAACGCGATATTGATTTCGCGTGAACGCAACTTGCGGATCAGCTCCGATTCATGTCCCGTGGTTATTTCAATGTTGATATCCGGATATCTTTGCCGAATAAGCGACACGGCTCGCGGCATCAGGTGCAGGCCAAGGCTGGGCAGGCAGCCCAGTTTGAGCGAGCCTGCCGGATGCTGGTGAATATTGGTCGCCAATGACCGGATATGCTCCAGCAGATGCATCATTTTTTCAATATCGGGGGCGAGCGACTGCGCCTCTGGCGTCAGTTTGAGCCGACCCTTTACCCGTTCAAAAAGCTGGAAACCCAGCTGTAGCTCAGCATGCCCCAGGGTTTTGCTGACTGCGGATTGTGAAATATTCAACAGGCGAGCCGCCCGGCTGACCGAGCCAGTGGTGCGTATGGCATGAAAAATTTCGATATGTCTGAGTTTCACCTGCGCTCCAGGGTATGAGTTTTATTCATGGATGATATAACTTTTTTCCTTTGCATGCTATTGCTATTGCCTGCACAATAGCCTGCAAAGAGCAGCATCTTCCCTATTTGCCATTTTTAGGTGTGTCACCCGGAGAGCCGTTATGATCAGATTTCGTTCCCTATTGAAAATGGGCATTGTCTTTGCCTGTGCGATGAATGTCGCCCACGCTGCGGCGGACCAGTTCCGCCTGGGCCTGTCAAAGGATCTGCTCACGCTCGATCCGATTGCCTCTAGCGACAACCCGTCTATCTGGACGCAATTGCTGATTTACGATCAACTGGTGCGGCCCTCTGCCGATGGTACAGAAATAGTGGCCGGTCTGGCCGACCAGTGGGAAATCAGTCCGGATGGCAAAACCTACACATTTCATTTGCGGGAAAACGCCAAATTCAGTGATGGCCAGGCGGTAACGGCCGACGATGTGATTTTTTCCCTGAAGCGGGCTGCCGGAGAAACATCCGGCTGGGCCCGATTTTTCAAGCCCATTACCGGCTATGAAAAAGTTGACGACAGAACAGTAAAATTGAGTCTGGATGCGCCTTTTACGCCGATGCTAAATAACCTGGCGTTGTTTTCCGCATCCATATTGCCCGCAGCGCTACTGCAGAGCAAGGGCGAGGATTTTTTCAAGGCCCCCGTCGGCAGCGGGCCTTTCTCGCTCAAGGCCTGGGACAAGGGGCAACGCGTTTCCCTGGATAAAAACCCGAACTACTGGCAAGAGGGCAAGCCCGCTGTGGAGCACGCCACCCTGGAAATTATCGGCGACGATAATGCGCGCATTCTGAAACTGAAAGCCAACGAGCTGGATGCAGCCATGGATATTCCCTTTAACCAGGTGGCCATGCTGCAGAACGACCCCAATATCAAGACAGCCGTGGCCAAGGTGTTTCGCACCGACCTGGTGCAGCTCAATACCAGCAAAAAGCCATTTGATGACATTCGTGTTCGCCAGGCCTTGAACTACGCGGTCAATAAGCAAACGATTATTCAGGGGGTATTGAAGGGAAATGGCGAGCCGGCTTCGTCCTCTTTGCCCATCATGGCGCATCACAATACTGATATCCAGCCGTACCCCTATGATGTGGCCAAAGCTAAGCAATTGCTTGCTGAAGCCGGGCTGGCTGATGGTTTCAAGGCGACGCTGCTTGTACCATCGGGCAACGTTACTTCGCGGCAGGTGGGACAGGTGATCCAGAATGCCCTGAGCAAGATCGGCGTGACGATTCAGCTGCAAACCATCGAGAGCGGTTCTCAGTTTACGACGACCAAAGCCGGCAATTATGAAATGTCGCTTGCCTATACGACCAGCGATACGATTGACCCTGACCAATTGATCGGCTTTACCGCCGTCAATCCCGAGCGGGCCAATGCCATGCATACGAACTGGAAAAGCGATCGGGTCAACGAATTATATGCGCAAGAGCGCCAGACCCCTGAAGGCGCCGAACGCGGACGCATGTTCCAGGAGATCGAGGCGATCATTAATAAAGAAGTGCCGTTCATTTTCCTGTACCACCAGGGTGTGCCTTACGCCTACCGTTCTAATGTCGAAGGGTTCCAGGTGCTTCCCACATCAAACTACCGGCTTGAAGAGGTCCGGGTGAAGTAAGCGAAACAAATCTAGGGTGAGCAGATCCCGGTAGAGTAAGCAATACGAACCCAGGGCTGAACAGGTCCGGGTAGAGTAAGCAAAACGATTCCAAGATTGAACAGGAGTGGCTTGTGATTTTGCGTTTTATTGTCTTGCGGTTGGTGCAGTTAATCCCGGTGTTGCTGGGCATCACCATCCTGGCTTTTCTGCTTTTGCGGGTGATGCCCGGAGACCCGGCAACGCTGTTGCTGGGTAGCCGTGGCACCGCCGAAGATATAGCGCAATTGCAACGGCAGCTCGGTCTGGATAAGCCGTTGATAATCCAGTATTTTCAGTTTTTGGTCAATTGCCTGAAGGGCGATTTTGGCACGTCTATCGCTTTCAAGTCATCTGTGGGACCATTGATTTTTGAGCGTCTGTGGGTCACGCTCGCGCTGGTCGGCTATAGCACCGTTATTGCGATTGTGTTGACCATACCACTGGCTTTCCTGGCTGCGCTGCGCAAGAACTCGCCGACCGACAACCTGATCAAGTTTTTGTTCATTTGCTTTATGTCTATGCCGGCCTTCTGGCTTGGCATTTTGCTTGTGCTGGTATTCTCGGTCTATATCCCGATCTTTCCGGTGTCGGGCTTAAATAGTGGATTTTCTGGTCTTTTGCACTCGCTGTTTCTCCCTGCCTTGGTGATTGCATTGAGTACGGCGGCGCTAACGGTTCGCTCCCTCAGAAGTTCGATTATTGCGGTTCTCAATGCCGACTACATTGATACTGCCTACGCCAAAGGCATGAGCCGCATGCAGATTTTGCGGCGTCATGTCTTTCGCAACTCGCTGCTCTCGACAATCTCGGTGCTCGGAGTGCATACCAGTTGGGTGATCGGCGGCACAGTTGTGATTGAAGCCGTGTTTGCGCTGCCGGGCCTGGGCGGGCTGATGGTTTCGTCCATTGCTGCACGGGATTATCCCATGGTGCAGGGGCTGACGGTGACCTTTGCAGTACTGGTAGTTCTGATCAACCTGGCGGCAGATCTGGCTTATGTCGCGGCCGACCCAAGGGTGGAACTATCATGAACGCAATATTGAGTGGCTGGCGCAGTAGCAGGCTGGCGCAGAATTATTCTTTGTGGGCCGGTCTTGCCCTGTTCATTTTCCTGATCCTGGTCACTTACGTGGTTCCAGCGGTATTCAAGATTGACACGTCTGAAATCAATTTTGATAGCAGCCTGCAGGGCCCGACATTGCAATATCTGTTCGGCACCGACGACTTGGGTCGGCCGGTGTTTTGGCGGGCAATTGAAGCGCTCAAGACAGATCTTGAGATTGTTGCGGTTTGCGTGTTAATTCCATTTGTGACTGGCTCGCTGATCGGGCTGGTTTCAGGCTATGTTGGCGGCTGGTTTGATACGCTGATCATGCGCATTGTAGATATTGTGTGGGCTTTCCCGTTTTATGTGCTGGTTATCGCGATTGTCGGCTCGCTTGGCCCTAGTACTCAGAACATGTACCTGGCCTTTACGCTGGTAGTCTGGATTTCTTTTGCGCGGATTGTGCGCGGCGAAGTGCTGCTGGTCAAGACCACAGAATATGTTCAGTCGGCCAGGGTAATGGGATACAGCCACTTGCGAATACTGTTCCTGCACATTCTTCCCAATGTTATTACGCCTGCTATTGTGTTCATGATGGCCGATGTTGTCCTGACGATTCTGGCGGTAACCTCCCTGGGGTTTCTGGGCCTGGGGATCCAGCCGCCCACACCGGAGCTGGGCGTCATGATTGCCGAAGGCCGCAACTACATATTCGATGCGTGGTGGATTTCTGTGTTTCCCGGCATCATGATCATTTATATCGGCGTGACGTTTTCCCTGCTGGGCGACGGCATCGATAATCAGCTCAGGGTGAAATTATGAATGCGGCAGCAGAGCAGGTGCTGCAGGTGGAGAACCTGCATGCGGGCTTTGGCCAGCGTGGCCGAGCACAAATGGCTATTGAAGGAGTGACATTCCAGGTAAAAAAGGGCCGGGTGTTCGGGCTGGTCGGAGAGTCCGGATGCGGCAAAAGTACCACCTGTCGTTCGATTATTCGCTTGTTCGGCGGCTCGCCGTTTGTGATTGAACAAGGGCGTATTCTCTTTGACGGCAAAGATCTGGCAGCCATGGACGACCAGCAATTGGCAGGCATTCGGGGTCGAAAGATCTCCATGATTTTCCAGGATCCCATGACAGCGCTGAACCCGACAATGCGGGTGGGCGATCAGGTGGCCGAAATTGTACGGCGCAATCATGTCGGCCTGTCATCGACCCAGGTCCGCGAAAAAGTGGTGGGGCTGTTGCGGGAAGTGGGCATTACCTCGCCCGAGCGTCGTTTCAGTGCCTGGCCGCATGAGTTAAGCGGTGGCCTGCGCCAGCGGGTGCTGATTGCCATGGCCCTGTCCTGTGCGCCACAGTTGCTTATTGCCGATGAGCCCACGACGGCGCTGGATGTGACGATTCAGGCGCAGGTCCTGCGGCTGCTGCACGATCTGCGTGAACGCATAGGCATGTCGGTCCTGTTGGTCACGCATGATCTGGGCGTTGTGGCCCAGCATTGTGACGATATGGCGGTAATGTACGCAGGGAAGATTGTGGAAAGCGGTAGTGTGGCCGAGATTTTCGCCAATCCACGCCATCCCTATACCCGTGCGCTTCTTAATGCGCTGCCGGCGCATGTTGATCCCGAGCATAAGCTGGAGCCCATTCCGGGCGAACCTCCGGCCGCCGGACAGTATCCGGCGGGATGCCGTTTCCATCCCCGTTGCAGGTTTGCGATTGACCGATGTCATAACGAGATTCCTGATAATGAACAACTGACCCGCGAGCATGCGTGCGCCTGTCATCGCAAGGAGGAAATATTGTGGTAACTCAATCACAGTCTCCGATTCTGCTGACCGTGGACAAGCTGGAAAAGCGTTACGGCGGCAATCGCCGGCTTGGCGATTGGCTTGGCGGCAAATCGACAACAGCGCTGCAGGCCCTCAAGGGCGTATCGCTACAGGTGAGTCAGGGCGAGATCGTCGGCGTGGTCGGAGAGTCCGGTTGTGGCAAAAGTACATTGGGAAAATGCATCGTCGGCTTGCAACCGCCATCGGGCGGGACGGTAACCTGGTCTGATGGCAGGCCAATGCACGCGTTTTCGCGATTCGAGCGCAGCACCAAAATCCAGATGGTGTTCCAGGATCCCTACTCGTCGCTCAATCCCCGGTTTACGATCGGGCGTCTGCTTAAAGAGGCGCTGGCCACGCATAAAGCGGCGCACGATAAAAGCCCATTGAACACCGAGGTTGATCGCCTGCTGGGCATTGTCGGCTTGCCGCAGTCGCTGAAGCAGAAATTTCCACACGCTCTCAGTGGCGGTCAGCGCCAGCGCGTGTCTATTGCGCGGGCGCTCGCGGTCAGGCCGCAACTGGTGATTGCGGACGAACCGGTTTCTGCGCTGGATGCTTCTGTACAGGCGCAGATTATCAATTTGTTCGAGGATATCAGGCAACAATTGGGGGTGGCTTTCCTGTTTGTGGCCCATGATCTGAACGTGGTCAAACGCGTGAGCGACCGTGTCCTGGTCATGTACCTGGGCCAGATCGTAGAGGAAGGGACAAAAGAGGATATCTTTTCCACGCCCCGGCATCCGTATACGCGGGCGTTGCTTTCCGCCATTCCGGTTGCCGACCCGTCAATCAAGACCCCGTCCTCCATCCTGGAGGGTGAATTGCCCGATCCGCATGAGACTATTGCTGGCTGCGCGTTTTCCAGTCGTTGTCCTTATGTAATACCGGCTTGCGGGCAAAGCCATCCGGACTTGACGCCCGTCTCGGGCACGCACCGCGCCAGATGCATAAGATTGGCGCAAATCTAGGAAATTCTTTATGTATTACCATCAGACAGAACGATCAATGCAAATCGGACAACAACTGCTGTCGTCTGCCCGGCAGATCTTTGTGCCGCTTGGCCATGATGTGGCCGATTCGGGCCTGACGTTGCATTTGTTTCCGCGGTCGGATCCGGGCCAGCAGGCCAGCGGAAGTCTGGAAGGGTTTTCATGGCAGGGGCAACGGCATTTTTACCCGGCCAGCGTTGTCAAGGTGGCGTACCTGGCGGCAGCGCAGGCGGCGTTGCGTGACGGTAAAATAACGCCGCATCCTGAATTGAATCGCGCTATCACGGACATGATTATGTGGTCTAGCAATAATGCGACCAATTATGTGATTGACTTGTTGACCGGAACTACCGGAGACACGCTATTGCCGGATGCGGAGATGGCGCAATGGATAGCGCAGCGCCAGGGCGTGAATCGGTTTTTTGCAGAATTGGGCTGGCCCGAGGCCCGGGAAATGAATATCTGCCAGAAGTTGATGGATGATGATCGCTACGGCAGGGAAAAACGGTTTGTCACACTGGATGGAAAGAATAATCACAACTGCCTTAGTAGCGATTTTGTGGCACGCCTGCTTAGTGAAATTTGTACCGGCAGGTTCCTGGATTCCGCGACAAGCCTGGCGGCAGCGCAGTTCCTGAAACGATCTCTGGCAGAGAACTTCAAAAGCCTTCCGCATTCTCAGGTAAACGGTTTTCTGGGAGAGCGTTTGCCTGAGAATCTGCAATACTATTCCAAGGCGGGGTGGAACGGCTGGACCGGCGATGCGCTCTCCAGTTACAACCGGCACGACAGTGCCCACTTTCTGTTGTCGCAAGCTCAATGCAATGCCTACGGCGCCATCACGATTGTGGTTTTTTCCCATGGCAAGGCGGTGTCGGAAGACATCTTGTTTCTGCCGCAGATCGGCCAGGCGCTAATGCAGATACTTGCGCAGTATTGACAGATTAATCAGGATGCCCGGCTTGTCAAGCACCATTGGGCGGCGGCCTGCGGCGTCCGTGTTCTAGGACGCTTCCACTGCGATGGCTTTTGCGCCGTTATGCGCGCTGGTTGAGTCAGCGCTCTGCGGTGTTTTTCGCATCAGGTTTCAAAATCGCTCTCCAGCGGGCAATTTCACTATTGATCAGGTCGCGAAACGCTTCGGGTGACGAAACTTGGACTTCGCCGTCAATAACGGCCAGTCGTCTGCCGACTTCGGGATCGGCAAGGCTTTTTTTGAGCGCGCTGTTTATTTTCACAACAATGTCCGACGGTGTGCCTGCAGGCGCAAGAATCCCCCACCATACCAGAGCCTCGAAGTCTTTCAGACCCTGCTCTGCGATTGTTGGTGTATCGGGCGCCGACTGCAGCCGCTGGCTCCCGGAAGTTCCCAGTAGTTTGACGCGCTTGTTATCCAGTTGTCCCTTGATTTGGGACAGTCCGGTGAATGTCATATCGACATGTCCGCTTGCGACGTCCAACAAGGCCGGCCCGGCTCCGCGATAGGGCACTTTCAGCAAATTCAGTTGTGTGGCCACACGGAACAGCTCAGCAGCCAGATCGCTGGCTGAGCCAGCGCCCGACGTGGCAATTGTCAATTGCCTGGGATCCTTTTTGGCGTTGGAAAGCAGCGTCT
Organism: Advenella sp. FME57; assembly: GCF_014897675.1. Lineage (GTDB taxonomy): Bacteria > Pseudomonadota > Gammaproteobacteria > Burkholderiales > Burkholderiaceae_B > Advenella. The sequence goes on from NZ_JABUXU010000012.1 coordinate 131,344, forward strand.
GAATATCGTCGGCTTCCAGGCTCGAGCGCGCCGCCAGCCCCATGGCATAGGTAATAACCAGTCCGACGGGCATGAAATCCTCCGGCGTTCTATAGGGCAGTGAGGGCAGCAGCGTGGGATTGGTCGCAAAGCTGGGACTGACGATAAGCAAGGTATAGCCATCAGGTGCCGCTTTGGCCACAGCTTCAGTGCCGATCACGGTGTTGCCGCCGCCGCGGTTATCAACAATCACGGGCTGCCTGACCTCGGCGGAAAACTTGTCCGCCCAGGCACGCACAATAAAGTCGCCGCCCCCGCCGGCAGCAAAGGGCACGATGATACGTATTGGTTTATTGGGGTAGTCGCTCGCGCTTGCGGCATAACCGGCCGTGGTCAGGAGCGAAGTTGCCAGTAGTACTGCCTTTAATAGGTGTTTCATCATGTCTCTCCATTGCATAGTTTGCATTTGTCATTTTTTGTAGAGTGATCAAACCTCAAGGATCCAGCTGTATACTATTGTGCACTAAGGTGTATTTAAAGTAAACTACATATACTCTCCCACGTTCGGGGTACTGGTAATGAAAAGTCCGATTGACGTTCTGCGCAGCTTTCCCCCTCACGGCGGGACGCTACACGAGGCATTTTCAAGTCGTTGCCAAAACAGGCAAGACGACACTTTTATTATCCAGTCGGAAGTATCGCTTACCTGGAGACAATTTCGCGAGCGTTATGACAGGCTTGCGCGCGTGCTAAAAGGGCGGGGCATTGGCCCAGGCGACCGCGTGGCTGTCGTGGGGCGCAATGACATATCCCATCTACTGGCGTTGTTTGCGCTGGCTCGCCTTGGCGCGACCATGGTGCCGGTCAACCCGGATTACAGCATCCGCGAATTAACTTATGCCTTGAACCATGCCGACGTTAAAGCCATCATCGCGCAGGCCGAACTGCTTAAACCTATTGAGCAGGCTACGCAAGCCATGGCGCAAAAGCCATGGGCCTTGCTGTGGGGTCAAAAATTGCCTGACGATGCCTCTCTTGAGCAAGCCATCGATAATGCACCTGACATTGTGCTTGGAGAAAATGGTAGCGCCTCTGATACCTGCGTCATCATTTATACCTCGGGCACGACGGGGTATCCGAAGGGCGTGATGCACAGTCAGCGAAATTTCCTGCTGGCCGGCGAGGCGAATGTGGCGCGTCTGCATATGCAGACGGACGACCGGGTGATGATCATTCTTCCTTTTTTCCACATCAATGCGCTGTTCTATTCTGTAGGCGGTGTGCTGGCTGCGGGGGCCAGCATGATTATCGAGCCGCGGTTCTCGGCGACGCGCTTCTGGGATACGGCTGCTGAACACGGAGCTACCATTGTCAATATTATCGAAGCGATTGGCACCATTCTGTGTGCGCGTTCTCGGTCTGAGTTCCGCTCCGATCACCAGCTTCGCGTTGTATATGGCGTACGCAAGAAGGCCGCTGACGTGTTCCGGGAGCAATTTGGTATTGACGATTTATTCTCGGGCTTTGGCATGACGGAGATCCCGGGCGTGACCTGCAACCCTTACGGGCAGCCGAACAAGCCCGGCAGCATGGGCATCATTGGCACCCATCCGGATCCGGCCATGCAATGGGCACAATGCAGGGTCGTGAATGATGACGGTTGTGATGTCGAGACGAATCAGGTTGGCGAGCTATGGGTGAAGTCGCCCATTGTGATGCAAGGCTATTTCCGAGACCCCGATCAGACGCAGCAAGCCTTTCATGACGGTTGGCTCAAGACCGGCGATCTGGTGCGGCGAGATGCCGACGGGTTTTATTTTCACGTTTCCCGCAAGAAAGACATTATCCGGCGGCGCGGTGAAAATATCGCGGCGGCTGAACTTGAAATGGTGATTGGCGAACATCCGAAAGTTTTTCAGGTTGCCGCCCTGGGCGTGCCTTCCGACATGGGCGAGGACGATATCTTTGTGGCCGTTGTTGCCAGGCCGGGCGAGGTGCTGAGCGAATCTGACGTGGCGGCATGGTGTGCGGATCGACTGGCCGCCATCAAAATGCCGCGTTATGTGGCTTTGCTGGATGCATTGCCCCTGACTCCGACTCATAAAATTGCCAAAGCCGTTTTGCGCGATGATGCCCAAATACGCGCCAGGGCAGTGGATTTGCAAGGGTAAAGCGGTGTGCGCGACACGCTTTTGTTTGAATGGAATTGCCAGCAGGGCATAGTACGCCTGACTAATCTATTAGCGCAAAGGACGACGAGGTATGGCTAAACGTAAACAACTTAGAACCGATATCAGTTGGAGCACCGAAGACACTATCACCATCAAGGGCCTGGACCTGTGCAGGGACATCATGGGCAAGGTTTCGTTGGGCGATATGGCTTTTCTGGAGTTAACCGATCGCCTGCCCAACGAACGCGAATCCAGGGTATTTAACGCTCTGGCTGTCATTTTGGTGGAGCACGGCATGACGCCCAGCGCCATCGTGACCCGCATGACCATTTGCGGTGCCCCCGAAGCGATGCAGGCTGCAGTCGCTGCTGGCCTGAACGGGCTTGGCAGTGTTTTTGTGGGCAGCATGGAAAATGCGGCCTGTCTTTTGCAAACCGCATTGCCGGATCCTAGTGCAACGGTGGATACTTCTGCACTTGCCCGGCAAATTGTTGCGCAACAAATGCGTGATGGAAAATCCATTCCGGGGATTGGTCATCATATTCATAAACCGGTGGATCCACGTGCGCCGCGCCTGTTTGAAATTGCCGAAGACAACGGCTTTTCAGGCCCGTATGTGGCGCTAATGAATGCGGTAGCCGATGAAGCCGGCAGGCAACGGGGCAAGAGCCTGCCAGTGAATGCCACCGGCGCGATCGCGGCAGTCGCCAGTGAGCTGAAAATCCCGTGGGACATTGTCCGGGGGATCGGCGTGATGGCACGTGCGATCGGCCTGGTGGCGCATGTCCTGGAAGAATTGCGCGATCCCATGGCGCGGGAAATCAAGGCCATGGTCGAAGAGCAGGCGACTGCACATCATCGATGACCCATGACTGGATTGCATACCTGTCCGCCATGGGCCGCCATGTAGATTTTTCACGGAAGCGCTTATCGGGCCGACGATAGAAGATACCGCGCTCGCGACAAAGCCGGGTTTTGGGATGTTTCCCCGAGGACGCGCGCCTGCAATCGAAGGGGAATAAACACCGGTTGCACCATTAACAGTGATGATACGTATATCATTATGCGAATATTGATATTGATGACGGACGATAAGGCGGTGGCCATTTCGTCGCCTGTCCCTATTTGGAGTTGTTTTTAAATCATGAGTCAAGATTCTTCTACCCATGCCAAAACTAGCGGCGCAGCGCAAGACCTTCTGCACGCACGTTACCAGCAGGCTGCATTCATTCCGGATGAACTGAACGCAACCATCGAGACGCTGTTCAATCATCGCTCAGTGCGCGCCTATACCGACGAGGCACTCAAGCCCGGCACGCTGCAACTGCTGGTTGCTGCCGCGCAATCGGCCTCTACGTCGTCCAACCTGCAGACCTGGAGCGTGGTCGCGGTCCAGGATCCGGCGCGCAAGGACCGGTTGGCACAACTGGCGGGCAATCAGGAACATATACGGCGCTGTCCGCTGTATCTGGTCTGGGTGGCTGATCTGGCGCGCTTGAAGACGCTGGGCGTCAAGCGAGGCGTCGCGCATGATGGCCTGACATATATGGAGGCTTTTCTGGTGGCCGCCATTGATTCTGCACTGGCGGCGCAGAATGCGGCAGTTGCTGCCGAATCCATGGGATTGGGCGTTGTTTACATCGGCGGAATGCGCAACCAACCCGAGGAAGTGGCCAAAGAGCTTGGACTGCCCGACTATGCATTTGCGACCTTCGGCATGTGTATCGGTTATCCAGACCCGGCCAAGCCCGCTTCAATCAAACCACGCCTTCCGCAATCGGCGGTTCTGCATAAAGAAACGTACGATGCATCAGCGCTTGATGACGCCACCCAAAGCTATAACGCCACCATGGCAGAGTTCTATAAGGCGCAGGGAATGAAGAACGACGCGGCGTGGGACATGCATTCGCTGAACCGGCTTCGCGGACCGCAAGCCCTCACTGGCCGGCACCGGCTGGTTGAAGCGCTCAATAATCTGGGGTTTGAGCTGCGATAGCCAATTTGGCGTTTGAGCAGCGAGAGCAGGGCGTGTTCAGTTCCTCAAGCCGAAGGATGAGTGTGCACGAAAAGCTATTTCAAATGTAATCATTCTGACTCGGCCCTTCGTTTTAAAAGGCCGCTGCCTGCAAGCCGCTCTGCCGAGCATGGCACGGTACGAGGCAGTCCAGCGTGACACGGCCTGCCCCGTACCGGACAACCGGCAGAGAACGGGCCACAAGCCGCCGCACAGCGCAGAAAAGCGCGAACAATGATATCCAGAAACGCGAATGACTGACTTATGCAAAAACGTTTGACGCCTTCCATTACTTCCCTTCAGTGTTTTGAGGCCGTAGCGCGACACATGAGTTTTACGCGTGCCGCTGAAGAAATGCATTTGACGCAAAGTGCCGTCAGCAAACAGATTGCACAGCTGGAGTCAATCCTGAAGCACCCGCTATTTCGCCGGGTCAGGCAGCGGTTGCAGTTGACGCCGGCAGGATTACTGTATCAGTCTGAAGTCAAGGAGATCCTGACGCGAATCGATATGTCGTCGCGGTATATCCTCTCTTATGGCAGCGAGACCCAGGTGTTGACTATCGGCACCCAGCCAACCTTCGGCGCCCGCTGGCTTATTCCCCGCATCAACCGCTTCATGAAGGAAAATCCGAGTATCCACATCAAGGTGCAGAGCGAGCTAAAGCCGTTTGATCTGGTGCAGGCCAAGATCGATATCGCTTTTTTTTACGGACGAGGCACGCTGCCGGGGGCCGAATGCAGGGAAATGTTTGAGGCAGGGATGATACCTGTGTGTCATCCCGACCTGATACCACCAGAAGGAATACACGAGCTGGCGTGTCTGGCCGATATGATTCTGATTCAATGCGCATCGCGTCCTGAGGCATGGCATGATTGGTTCTATCACCAGCATTTTCATACTGATAGCAGCTATAACGGCCCCAGGTTCGATACGTTCTATATGTGCATGCGGGCCGCACAGGCCGGTTGTGGCATTGCTATCGTGCCGCGCCTGCTGGTTCAGGAAGAACTGCGCGACGGCAAATTGATTATTCCATGGCATTATGAACAGCCAAGCGATGGATCCTACTTCGTCGCGTATTCAGAACACTCTGCAGAAGTACCCAAGATCAAGGCTTTTGTGGCCTTCGTTCAATCAGAGGTCGCCACCGGGCTATAACGGGTAGTGGAGAGTTCATGGAAACGATCTGGTGGCTAGATCCATGAAAAGCCGATAGTGCATGGATTCATGAAAAAGTGATAGTGGACAGGTTCATGAAAAGGCATGATGAATGAGTTCATGAAAAAAAGGAATGATGAGCCCATATTTTTTCATTTGGCTGACGCGATCGAACGTGCTTTAATTGCAGTCTTTGTTGCTTGCGTTCGAGATTAATCCGGTGAACCGGCAACCGGTCAGTACGGGTCACGGCGACTAAAGCTTCCCATAGAGCCCCTAGGATTTTCGCCTGCTGTTCCGGATATTCTCGCCTTGGCATCCCTGGCGTCATGCATCGCGTGCAGGCAGGGTGTCGGTAGTCATAACAGCAGAGAAGTGCATGAAGAACCTTGATCGCTACTATTCCATATCCGACTTTGAAAAGAAAGCCAGAAAGCTCATGCCGCGTTGCGTGGCGGGTTACGTTTGTGGCGGCACAGAGGACGAAGCCTCATTGTCGGAGAGCCTGGCGGTTATGAAGCGTATCGGGTTCCGACATCGGGGTCTGCGGCCGGTCGAGCAGCGTACGAGCGCGGTATCCCTTTTTGGACAGACCTACGCGATGCCACTGGGATTTGCACCCACGGGGTTTTCCGCTATCGTGATGCATGAATGTGATTTGACGCTTGCTACAGTGGCAACAGAGACCCGCATTCCGTTTGTGATCAGCGGAGCGTCGAACGTGCCGCTAGAGCATTTGCAGCAGGCCACAGGGAATCGATGCTGGTATCAGGCCTATTTGCCGGGGGATATTGCACGCATAGACAAGCTGCTGACGCGGTTGAAGCGGGCGCAAATTCCGGTGCTGGTTGTGACTATTGACACATGCGTAGCCGGCAACCGTGAGAACATCAAGCGGCTGGATTTTACCGTGCCCTTCAAAATAAGTCCGAGACTGATCCTGGACGGAATATTGCATCCGCAATGGAGTTTGAACGTTTTCATGCGAACGTTGATTAAAGGCGGTGTTCCCAGATTCTCCAATCTTTACGAGCAAATTGGCCCGCCCATCACGCAAGATCCGCCTAACGGATTTCGTGGCGGTCGCGACCGGTTATCGTGGGAGCATATGCGGTGGATACGCGATAACTGGGAAGGCAAACTCGTGCTCAAAGGAGTCATGCATCCGGAAGACGCCCGGGCAGCAGTCGTGGCAGGGGTTGATGGCCTGATCGTATCGAACCACGGCGGCAGGCAACTGGATGGCTCCATCTCACCGCTGCAAGCGCTGCCCGATATCGTTGACGCGGTTTCTGGCGCCATGCCGGTCATGATCGACGGCGGTTTCAGGCGCGGCGCCGACGTACTCAAGGCGGTTGCGCTGGGCGCCAGTATGGTGTTCACCGGCAGGCCACAATTATATGGAGCGGCAGTAGCGGGTAGCGCAGGCATTCAAAAAGTCGTCGATATTTTTCATTCCGAAATCGATACGAACATGGCCTTGCTCGGCAGCAGCTGTTTGCAAGAGCTGACAGTCGATTGTCTGCAAACGGTCGACGCTCCGCGACTCGCGCGATTGTGATCAAACGCTCAACAGAGCAAGAAAACGATGCGCCCGGCGCTGCCGGGCGATGATACTTTATTGGAGGAACCATGAAACACATAAAACACCAACTGACTAACCTGGCTGCCGTATTAGGGCTGCTGGCCGCACCGCTGACTTATGCGGCCGATGCCGCGACGGACTACCCAGCCAAACCCGTCAAGCTGGTTGTTGGCTACGCGCCAGGTGGCACAACGGACATCAGTGCGCGTTTGATGGCCGATATGCTTTCCAAGGAACTGGGTCAGCCATTCATCGTGGAAAACAAACCTGGCGCAAATAGCAATATTGGCGCCGAATATGTTGCCAAATCCAAGGCTGACGGCTATACGCTGCTGGTCGGATCAATTTCAACTGCAATTAATCCCTCTCTGTATTCGAAACTGGGATATGACCCTATGAAGGATTTTGCGGCAGTCGGCCTCTTGAATATTGTGCCCAATATTATGGCCGTCAATCCCAAGGTGCCGGTCAAGACTGTCAAGGAATATATTGAGTATGCAAAGAAGAACCCGGATGCGCTGACGTGCGCCTCGCCAGGCAGCGGTTCCTCGGCGCATCTTGGTTGTGAGCTGTTCAAAATGAAAGCCGGTATTTCAATTTTGCACGTGCCTTATCGTGGCAGCGGCCCGGCAGTAGCCGATTTGCTGGGCGGACAGGTTTCTTCGATTTTTGATAACCTGCCCCCATTGCTGCCTCATGTGCGCTCAGGCAAACTTACCGGACTGGCTGTGACCACCGCAGAACGTGTACCGTTCGCTCCGGAAATTCCGACGATTGCCGAGTCCGGGGTAGCAGACTTTAACGTGGCCGCCTGGTTCGGTATATTGGCCCCCGCGGAAACGCCGCCGGCGATTATCGAGAAAGTCAATGTGGCGCTTAACAAGGCACTTGCAGATCCCGCATTGATCGAAAAGTACAGCAATAATGGCTTCTTGATGCCCACTGCACCCAACACACCGGCTTCATTCAAGGCATTCGTCCAGAGCGAAGTGAACAAATGGGGTGAGGTTGTGAAGGCAACAAACCTGAAAATAGACTAACGCCGGATCGTGCAGGCCGTGCTCATTGCGGCCTGCCGTTTCGGTGCGGTGGGGCCGGATTCTGTGAGATGCCACCTGATCAAAGGTGAGGCCCCTGCCGACCAACACAGCAGGGCCTCGGAATTCGGTTCATCGATACACGCTCTTCGACCTGCCGATGGCCTTGCGGCAGACCAAACAAGGTCGCAAAGAAATCCATGTTCTGCCGTGGACGTAATCACATATGGCGTGCAGTCTTGTCTTTCGAACGGAATGCTGACACATCAATAGAAAGCGGTTGTGGCGGGATGAAACAGTGGCTGGGCGCTTTGTTCGCTTGGGTTGTTTGATGATGTAAAAAGAGTTGACACTTTTACATCGTATTTGATAGGCTACGGCTCACTATGAACATGAGCACGACCGAAAACACAATCAATAAACAAGAGACTCAAATTCCCTTGGCGGACACCGTGTTCCAACGCATTCTGGATGCCATATATGACGGCAGATTAGCTCCGGACAGTGTCATTAATGAAGCATCAATGGCGCAAGAGTTCGGCGTAAGCCGAGGCCCCGTGCGCGAAGCCATCCGGCGGTTGCAGGGCATTCAGCTTGTTACTCGTGAACCATACATCAAGGCGCGGGTTATGTCACTCTCGGCTGAATCCGCACTGGAACTGTTCCAGATGCGTATGGCCCTGGAGGGCATGGCATGCAATCTTGCGACACAACGCATGTCGGATCAGGAGATAGCCGCACTGCTCAATGAGATGGAGCAAGACCGCCAACTGCGCGCCACCGGAGCCGAGCCGCCCCGGATATTTGATTTTCACGAGCGTATTGTCCGCGCTTGCGGCAACCAGCGAATTATCGCGGCGCTCTGCAGCGATCTGTATCATCTGCTTCGCATTTATCGTCGGCACTCGGGCACCGTGCTTGAGCGTAAGGATGACGCATACGCCGAACATTGGCAGATTGTGCGGGCCATAAAAAGCCGTGATGGAGATCTGGCTGAGTCCCTGATGCGCTCACATATTGAACGTGCGGCAGCGCACCTTGTTCATCATTTGCCGGTTTAGGCGATTGATGAGTCTGCGACGATTTGATGACGCGGCTGCGGGGGCGGTTTTACCACGGTAAGCGGAGCCCGATGGGGTCTGCTCGTCTCTGTTTCTACAGAAGCGCGATGGCCGCTTCCAACTCTTCTCGACTGAGCTTTTCAGTAATCAGCACCAGAGCACCTTGCTGCTGCTCTTCAACGGCACGGCGCAGTTGTCGGGGCGCGCTAAAAAGGTGGTGCACGCCATGAACGGCGTAGTAGTCGCCATCCTCCATGCGCAGGATGCCCTTGGCGCGCAGCAATGCTTCGCCGTGCTGTCGTTGCATGACATGGACCCAGTTGGCATAATCTTCCCAGCATACTGGCTTATTGATGTGAAAGGTGTGCGCCGTAATCCCATATCTGAAAACGTGTCCCAGCAAAGAAGTTCGGTCACTTATGGCCGGCAACTGCTGAGGCCGGTCATCTGTATTCGCGAGTAGCCGGCCTATTCCCGCTGCGTCCAGCGTCGGTCCGATTTGTATTTCGGCATGAGGGTTGCGAAGGCTCAGGTCCTGTTGCAGATTCCCGATTGCTGAAGGATTTTCCAGCAGATCGGTCTTGGTGAGAATGAGATGATCTGCTACGGCAAGCTGGGTCGCCGCCTCGCGATAGGAACTGATGGCTTCCAGCCCATGAATGGCGTCGATCGTGGTAATGATGCCCGCCAGGCGGAATCGGCGTGCAATAGCGGGATCGCCGCCAATCGCGTTGATAATGGCGCCCGGGTCGGCGAGCCCGGAGGTTTCGATGACAATCCGGTCAAAGTGAGGTATCTCTTGTCTGAGCCGGCGGTAATAAAGCGACTCCAGGCTTTCCTGCAAGGAGCCGCTCATGGCGCAGCACAGGCATCCGGAATCCAGCAAAACAATGTCGGTATCGCTGGACTGATCCACCAGCAGATGGTCCAGTCCAACTTTACCGAACTCGTTAATAATGACGGCGGTATCGGAGAACTCGGGACGATGTATTAAGCGGCTCAACAGGCTTGTCTTCCCGCTGCCGAGAAACCCCGTTAGCAGAAAGACAGGCGTCGGTTGCGAAGTGATCGAGCCTGTTCGGTCGGACATTAGACGAAACCTTTCGCGTTAATAGTCATGCTGCGCCACGTTCTGAACCCGGCAGCTCGCGCAAATAATCAGCAACTTCTGCAGTTGGGATCACATCTGCGTACTTGCAATTCATATCGAACAAGTTGACCGCGTGGCTTGCCTGGAACCGGTCGAAGGTCGCCTCTTCTGGAATGATTACCTTGAAATTATATGAATATGCATCGACCGTTGTCGCGCGCAGGCAGCCAGAGGTGGCGCAGCCTACTAATATCAGCGTATCGACATCGAAAAAATTCAGATGGCTCATGAAGATGGTGCCGAAAAAGCATGAGGGTTTCTGTTTGGTAATTCGGATATCCTGCGGGCGTGGCGCCAGCGGGGCAACGGTTTCGGTGGCGTGGGTATTGGCCACAACGGTTTTTTCACCGCCACGATGGTTTTTTCCAACCTGAACGCCGCTATCCAGAAGGTCAGGCCGACGGCCACTTTCTGTATAAAAAACTGGAATGTTCTTTTCGCGGGCCAGTTCAAGCAAAGGCACCATGTGCGCGACAGCGTCCCAGGCCTCTTTGCCGCAATGCGTGCGGTATTGCTTGAGGCCTTCCAAAATGTCTTGTGGCGTATCGCCGCAAAAATTGTATTGCACATCGATGATAAACAGAGCAGGGCGTTTGCCGAAGCCGCCACGTTTGCCGTAGCCGGCGGCCTGGAAAACCTGTTTGTCGCGCTCGGTGAGGAAATCTTCCCAAATCCGCTTGGTTTCACTCATGTTTGTTCCTATAAATCAAAGTTGGGTTATTAAGGATTCAGGCGACGCAGGAAGCGCCCGCCTGGGAGATTGCTAGCGTCTTGCGTGATCTTCCCATCCACGGCAACGGTCCGGCCCCGCACCAGTGTTCTGACCGGCCAGCCTTTGAGTGTCATTCCTTCGTAGGGTGAGTAGTCAGAGTTGGACTCCAGCGTGTCAGGATCGACCGTTTTCTCAAGATTTGGATCGACAATCAACAGGTCTGCGTCTTTGCCGATTTCTATGCTGCCTTTGTCCGGCATGCCGTAAATCTTCGCGGCATTTTCACTTGCGACTTTGATCAAGGTTTCAAGCGGAACCTTGCGCTTGTGATAGCCCTCGTGCAGCAGGATGGGCAAAATCATGCCGGTACCCGGAAAACCATTGCTGGCTGCCCAGATGTCCTTGTCTTTTGTTTCACGCTTGCGAGGCACATGATCCGAGCCAATGGTCGTTACCGAGCCGTCCAGCACGCCTTCCCACATTGCTTCGACGTCGTCCTGCCCGCGAACGGGCGGATTGACTTTGGCATAGGTGCCGGCAGAGGATTCGTCGTTCAGAAAAAGATAGTGCGGACATGTTTCGACGTACATGGGCGGCGCGTTCGGGGTAAGCCGGTGGCGGCGTACTTCGTTCAGCGCTTCGCGGCTGCTCAGATGCACAATGTTGACGGGGGTGCCGGTCTTTGTGGCGAAGTAGCACACGCGATGCACGTTTTCCGCTTCCAAGAAATCGGGACTTTGTTCGTTCCATGCTTTCAAGTCGTCACGTCCGGCGGCCCGCAAGGGATCGCGCAGCAAGGGGATCACTTCCACGTTCTCGCAGTGCACGCCGAGCACCGCGCCAGGAATCTTGGCTGTTTCGCGCAGCGCGGCGAACAACAGGCCGTCGTCGATGTCAGTGAAACCTTTGGACAAGCCCGATGCGCCTTTGTACATCATGTAGAGCTTATAGGAAGGGACGCCAAACTGATGGGAGATCTCGCTCAACGTTTCAACATGCAAATGACTGGTAATGCCAAAATGAAAGCCGAAATCAATACAGCTTTGATTCTGTGCGCGCTCGCGGACGGCATCAAATGAGTCGCGTATGTCTGCTGAACGATGGAATGATAATACGGTTGTCGTGCCGCCCAGCGCAGCAAAGCGAGACTCAGTCTCGAAATCTGTCTCAGGAGAGCCGAAACCGAAATGCACATGCGGGTCAATAACGCCGGGCAATGTCCAGAGCCCCTCACAGTCTATCGTTTCCGCTGCCTGGAGGCGGGCGTTGGGCTCGACAATGAGTGCAATGCGGCCATTGCGTATTCCGATCTGGCCTGGTGTCAGGCCCTTGCCAGGCAGCATGATTTGGGTATTGGTCAGTACGAGGTCCAGTTCCATAGTGTCGTCTTCAGTATTGTTAAGTGTTGAGCCGGGGGTGTGCAGTATCGGGTTAATCGTTTGCTTGCAGGAAGCCGCGAAGCACGCTGCGGGGAATGCCGCCTTCCATGATCAGGTGTCGCTCTGCGGCCGTCAACACTTGCGGGCGTACCTGGAAGCGGATTTCGCGACCATCCTGTCGGGCGCTGACGTTGATGAGTTCGCTGTTCGTAATTCCTGCTTCAACGTTTTCGAAATGGAAAGATTCGCTGCCGGTCAGACCCAGTTGTCGCCAACCTTCTCCTTCCTGGAACGCCAAAGGCAGAACTCCCATGCCGACCAGGTTGGCGCGGTGGATGCGTTCATAGGACTCGGCAATTACCGCCTGTATTCCCAGCAGGGCGGTGCCCTTTGCTGCCCAGTCGCGGCTGCTGCCGGTGCCGTATTCTTTGCCGGCCAGGATAATTGTTGCATGGCCTTCCTGTTGATAGCGCGTTGCCGCCTCAAATATCGTCATTTCTATGTCGTCCGGAAAATACCGGGTAAAGCCGCCTTCAACTTCCGGCACCAATTGGTTTTTAGTGCGGATATTGGCGAATGTCGCGCGTGTCATGATTTGATAATTGCAGCGACGCGCAACGTAGCTGTTGAAATCGCGTGGCGTGATACCGGCCTCCAGCAGGTACTGGCCTGCGGGAGTATCGCTGGGTATCTCGCCCCCGGGAGAAATATGGTCTGTTGTCAAGGAATCGCCGAAGGCGGCCAGAACGCGGGTGGCATCCAGTGATTGCGCCAGCCTGGCCAGTCCGTCGCCATCTGACGGATGCTTGAAAAAGGGGGGCTCAATGAGGTAATGCGAGTCGGGATTCCAAGGGAACAGCACTCCCTCGGGGGCATGCATATCGCGCCACATTTGAGTATCGATCACTGCACTGTGATATGTCTCGGAAAAAGTCTCTGGCTTGCCGGCCAGCGGCAACAAGGCGGCTATGTCATCCGGCGTTGGCCAAACGTCCTGCAGATAAATGGCTTTGCCGTTGCTGTCGTGGCCCACGGGGTCACGCTCAAAATCGATGTCGATTCTTCCGGCAAGTGCATAGGCCACGACAAGCGGCGGTGCACCGATATAATTGGCGCGGATCAGTTTGTGTATACGACCTTCAAAGTTTCGATTGCCTGACAGCGCGGCTGCGACGACAAGCCCTTTCTTTTCGATCTGCGCTATGACCGCGTCATCCAGTGGCCCGGACTTGCCGCCGCAAGTCGTGCAGCCATATCCGATCAGATGGAATCCAAGCGTTGCCAACGGTTGAAGCAGGCCGGCATCTTCCAGATATCGTGTGACAGTGCGTGAGCCCGGTGCGAGCGACGTTTTGACCCATGCCGGGACAGTCAGCCCGAGCGCTACGGCTTTACGGGCGATCAACCCTGCGGCGAGCATAACGCTTGGGTTAGAGGTATTGGTGCACGAGGTAATGGCAGCCAGTACGACAGCGCCGTGATCGAGCTCGTCGATGCTGGAAATATACGAGCGCGGCGGGCGGGTGGCGTTGTTGTGCGCGCCGAATCCGTCTTCGGACAGGGGCTTATCCAGCCGGCGCCTGAAGTCAGCAGCGACGGCATGGATTGGCAGCCGATCCTGCGGCCGACGTGGCCCGGCAACCGAGGGTTGTGCGCGCGACAGGTCGATTTCCAGCACGCGACTGTACCGGGGTTCCTGTTCAGGCGAAGACCGGAAAAGCCCATTGGCTTTGCAGTAGGCTTCAATCAGATGCACGTGCGCCGGGTCGCGGCCCGAACTGAGCAGATACTCAAGTGTTCGAACATCGACAGGAAAGAAACCACAAGTGGCACCATACTCGGGAGCCATGTTTGCGATGGTGGCGCGTTCCTGGACTGACAGGGCCGGCAGCGCGGGGCCGAAGAATTCAATCATGGTTCCCGTAACCCCTTCCATGCGCAGCGCCTCAGTAATAAGCAAAGCGGCATCTGTTGTCATGGCAGGGGGCGCGATGCTGCCGACCAGCCTGACGCCGACTACCTCTGGAATAGGGAAGGTATAGGCATGTCCCAGCAAAGCCGCTTCCGCGTCGATACCACCCACGCCCCATCCCAGCACGCCAAGCGCATTGATCATTGGCGTATGCGAGTCGCCGCCGATGACAAAGTCCGGATACAGCCAGGCGCCGTCTTTTCGCTCGTCTTTCATGACTACAGAGGCAATGTACTCCAGATTGACCTGGTGGATGATACCTGTGCCGGGGGGAAATACACGCAAGCCGCGGAACGCTTGTTGTGCCCATTTCAGAAACTCATAACGTTCGTTGTTGCGCTCAAATTCACGACGCAAATTAAGCGACATCGCGTCTGCATTCTTCCAGTTGTCCACCTGCAGCGAATGATCCACTATCAGGTCAACGGGAACTTGAGTGTCGACGGTGGCGGGGTCCCCGTTATTGCGCGCCACGGCATCGCGCAGTGCTGCCAGATCCTGAAGCACCGGCAGGCCACTGGAGTCAGGCAGAATAACCCTGGCCACGTGTAACGCAAGTTCGGCGCCGACGTTTTCATTCCACTTGAGCAGGGCAGCGACTTCGTTTTCGGTAATGTTGGCGCCCCAGCTCTTATGGCGACAGACGTTCTCCAGAAGCACGCGTATGACGTACGGAAAGGCGGATAGGTCCTGTCCGGATGCCGCTGTAATGTCGTGTATGTTGGTATAGCGCAGGGACTGCTGTTGGATCTGTATTTGTTTTGTCATGGCATAGACTTGTTGGCGCATGAAGGATTTCATAAGGTTAAATTTAACGCCTGAAATTGTCAACAGTTTTCCCGGTGAAGGCAGATTTTGTCATCTATCAGTCAATCTAAATATATTCAATAAAAATTTAATATTGTTAATTATCAATCGATTATATACATAAAGTGCCTGGAGATGTATCGAGCATGCAGTGGTTTGAAAATTAAATTGATCAAAAGAGTTGACAGTTTAGTGAATGGATTGATATTCTGTTGGGCATTCGGGGGCGATAAGTGTTTAACGCCTCTCACGATTCGTGAAGACAGTCTTTATGTTTACTTTTGTGGGAATGGACAAAGAATGAATAGTGCCAGCAAGTTTCGGGCGTTACTGAAAAGTGAAGCCTTTATCGTTTCACCCGGAGTCTACGATGGCTATAGCATACGTCTGGTCGAAGCCGCCGGCTTTAAGACGGCATGCACCAGCGGGGCTGCGATCTCCAATTCACTGCTCGGCGTGGCTGACATCGGCGTTATGGGACTGGCAGAGAATGTCAACCATTGCCGCAATCTGGCGCGTTCGGTCTCTATCCCCCTGACGGCGGATGCAGATACCGGTTACGGCAACCCGGTAAACGTATTTCACACCGTCCGGTTGTTTGAAGAGGCCGGTGTGGCGGGAGTCAATCTTGAAGATCAGGTCAGCCCCAAGCGTTGCGGGCACATGCCCGGCAAAGATGTCATCAGCGAAGCCGAGATGGTCAAGAAAATCGAGGCGGCATGTCTGGCGCGTCACAATGACGACTTCGTGATCGTGGCTCGTACGGATTCCCTGGCAGTAGAAGGAATCGAAGGCACGATCCGACGAGCCAAGGCTTACGCAGCGGCGGGTGCCGATATGCTGTTTCCGGATGCTGTGCGCACCGAGGACGACATCCAGCGAATTGTCGATGCGGCGGGCATCCCGGTGAGCGTCAATATGGGCTTCGGCATTCGCGCGCGCCCCACCACGCCCCTCATTCCACTGCCCCGATTAAAGGAAATGGGTGTCAAGCGCATCAGCCTTCCGCGCATGTTGCCGGCCGCAGCAATTCACGCAATGCAGCAGGCCTTGGGCGTGATGCAGGAAGTGATTGCCACGGGCGAGCCGGCAGATCGACCGGATTTGCTTGTGGGCATTGAAGACATTATGAAGCTCATGGATTATGAAAACATGCGCGCCCTGGAAAAACGCCTGACGACTCTGGATCAGTGAGGAGCGCGGATGTGTGCTGAACGTGTCGCCGTCATTACCGGTTCGGCTTCGGGTATAGGGCTGGCGCTCGCTCAGCGCTTGCTAGGCGCAGGCTGGACGGTATGCGGGATCGACTGTCAGCCCTGGCCGATGTCGGCTTGCCCAGCCTATACGCATTATTCGTGCGATCTGACGGACCACGCTAGCATCGACGCAATGGTGACACAGCTGCCGGGGCAACTGCACGCTTTTGTGCATTGTGCCGGAGTCATGCGTAGCGGCGGGGCTTTTGATTCGCAGCCACAAGAAACGGAGTTGCTGTGGCGCCTGCATGGTGCCGCGCCATTGGCTCTGGTCGGCCATCTTGGCCCGCGTCTGGTCGAGAGGCTGGGACGAATTGTGCTGGTCTCAAGTCGTGCCATGCTGGGTCGTGCACGCCGAGCAGCATATGCAGCTACCAAGGCTGCACAGGTCGGTATGGCGCGTAGTCTTGCGGCCGAACTCATCGGGCGCGGCATCACGGTAAATGTGGTGGCGCCTGGGGTGGTCGATACGCCGATGCTGAACGATTCGGCGCGCGGCGCAGCCCCCGTGCTTGATCTGCCGTTAGGTCGCCTGATTCGCCCCGACGAAGTGGCCGCGACCATCGCCTTTTTTCTTTCGCCCGAGGCTGGTGCGATCACAGGGCAAACGCTATACGTGTGCGGTGGCGCATCCATAGGAGCAGCATCGGTATGACAGTCAACGCTGACCTTTCCGGGCATGTCGTTGTCATCACTGGTGCAGCCGGTGACCTGGGCTGGGGAATCGCCCAAGCATGCCTGGGCGCTGGAGCGCGGGTCGCGTTGGTTGACCTGGATGCTGAAGGACTTGCCCAGCGCAGCGGCCAGGACGATGAGCGCCTGTTGCGTTTGCCCTGCGATGTGGCAGATTCCGAACAGGTACGTCGTGTGATCGATGCTGTACTGGCGCGCTGGGGACGCCTTGACGTGTTGGTAAATAATGCCGCGGTCGTGACGCCCGGCGAGAAGTTGGGCGACCTGTCCCTTGAGCACTGGCAGCAGGCGTTGGACATCAACCTGACCGGGGCGTGGCTGATGTGCAAGTTTGCACTGGGGCCCATGCGACGTGCCGGTCGGGGCTTAGTGCTCAACATTGCGTCGCAGTTGGGCAGTGTTGCCGCGCCGGGACGAGGCGCTTACGGCACCAGCAAGGCAGGGTTGATCGCGCTGGCACGGGCTATTGCAGTGGATCACGCTGACGAAGGCGTTCGGTCCGTGAGTTTGTCGCCCGGCGCGGTATTGAGCAGTCGAGTGTTGCGCCGTTATGGCGATGCCGAGACGGCGCGTCATATGCTGGCCTCACGCTATCCAGTCGGACGCCTGGGGGAAGTAGAAGACATCGCCCAAATGGCCTTGTTCCTCATGAGTAAAAGCGCTTCGTTCATGACGGGCGTAGATGTACGTGTAGATGGGGGATATACCGCAATATAGCGGCGATCCGTTCTGTTTTACATTTTTATTAACTACATTGATTCACGCACAGAGAGACACACGAATATGAGAAAGTTCTTCACTGCCGGCGCCAGCTTGCGTCGTACTCTGCTCAAAAGCACCGCGCTGGGTTTACTGGCCGGGCCGCTGGGTATATTTGCAATGACCGGCGCGGCGGCTGATGATGGCGTGGCGGGCTATCCCTCGCGTCCCGTTACAATCGTTGTTCCGTTTCCCGCCGGTGGCGCCACGGACATTACCGCGCGCCTGGTTGCCGATGGGCTTGCCAAAAAGTGGGATCAATCGGTTATTGTTGAAAACCGTCCGGGTGCCGGTGGTAATCTCGGTTCGGAATACGTGGCTCGCTCAAAGCCGGATGGTTATACACTGGTTCTGGGCGTGACAGGATCCCATGGGATCAACGTCTCGCTTTATAAAAATATGCGCTACGATCCGATCAAGGATTTTGAGCCCATTACCCAGGCCACGCTGTATCCCAATGCCATCGTGGTCAATAACAAGGTCCCTGCTGACAATCTGACCGAGTTGATCGAACTCCTGAAGACAGAGGACGAGGGAAAGTATTCCTACGGCTCGGATGGCAATGGTACAGCGTCGCACTTGGGCATGGAGTTGCTCAAGAACCGCAGCGGATTTGAGCTATTGCACATTCCCTATCGCGGTAGCACTCCAATGGTGACCGATTTGCTGGGTGGTCAGATTCAAGTCGGTATTACCGGCCTGCCGGCAGTACAGGCTTATGCCAAAAGCGGCAAACTGAAAATTGTTGCGCTCACGACCGCCGATCGCTTTGACAGTGCACCCGACTACCCTACGGTAGCGGAACAAGGATTTCCTGGCTTTGCCGCACCTCCATGGTCAGGCTTTTTTGCGCCCAAGGGTACGCCCAAGGCACTGATCGAAAAAATCGCTGCCGACATGCGTGAAGTCATGGCCGACCCACAAGCCAAGGCGAAGATGATCGGAGCGGGCAGCGAATTCAAACCTTCCTCGCCCGATCAGTTTGGCACGTTTGTCGACGAGGAAATTACCAAGTGGGCCGAGGCGGTGAAAATTTCCGGTGCTCGCGTGGAGTGAAATCGATTTTTTCACAATGGCACGCTACAAGTAATAAGTAAGTTGATCTGTTCACTTGCTCTGCCGAGATATTCGGGAAGAGCGACAAAAGACGCAGTCGCAAGGTTATTCGCCCGGCTTTTGCGTCTTTTGTTTTTGACGGGGTAACTATGTGGTCTTTTTTCCGCAAGAAAGCCGGATTTCACGATTGGTTTCGGACGAGTAGATGCATTGACCTTTTGCGAGAGTCTACAAGAACTGACTTTGTATATCGGTAAATTTATGCTTTCCTCTATGTCTCCGGCGAGCAGTACATGAACGGGCTTAACATAGACAGCTCAATGGCTCATCTTGGATACGGTGAGTAGCACATACGGTATTCGCGGTGAAAAAAGCGCTGACCGCCCGGGCAGCAGTTTGCCTGACCAGATATCTGGTTCGACAGATGACACTATTAGTTGATTTTCAATCCCAGGTCATTAATTACTTTGTGCCAGCGTGTGATCTCGGTATCAATGAAAGCATTTGATTGCTCCCTGGTCGATGACTTGGGGGTTGCGCCAAACTCAGCCAGTTGTTTGATAAACGATTCGCTCTTGAGTACTTCATTGACCTTGATGTTTAATTCGTCGAGATATTGAACGGGCGTCTTTGCGGGCGCTAGTAAGGCGAACCAGCTAACAACATTAAAATCGGCATAGCCTTCTTCAGCCATCGTGGGCACGTCAGGAAATTCCTTGAAACGCTGCTGAGACGTTACCGCCAACGGACGCAGTGCACCGCTTTTTATATGCGGCATCATCACGGCCACATTATCGAACATCATTTCCACTCTTCCTGCAATTAAATCCGAAAGTGCGGCTGAGCTTCCTTTGTAGGGCACATGAAGAATATTCACCCCAGCATCTTTCTTATAGACTTCGCCTGCCAAGTGCTGACCGGTTCCAGCACTTGCAGAAGCAAAATTAATTTCACCAGGGTGCTGCTTTAGATAGGCAGTCAGCTCATCCACCGATTTAACCGTCAACTTGGGATTGACGACCAGAACATAGGGTGAAGTGGCGACCATACCAATTGTGGCGAAGTCATTCTTTGCGTCAAAGCTCAAGTTGGAATACAAGGATGGGTTAGTCGCGTGAGTACTGGCTACGAACAGCAAAGATTCGCCGTTAGGCGTTGCGCGTGCTACTGCAGATGCCGCTATATTTCCGCTTGCCCCGGGTCTGTTTTCAACAACAAACTCCCGATGCATCTGTTTTGACAGTTCATTTGCTAACGCGCGCGCCATCACGTCCGTGGCGCCTCCTGGCGGAAACCCGACCATGACACGGATGGGATTCTGGGCGAAAACTGAGGTCGGGGATAATACCGTGGAAATTACAGACGCGCTAATTGCCATTGTCTTCAGTATGGCGTTGATACAGGTTTTCATAAGCGTTCCCTATTAATTTATTATGCAGGCTGCCATAGGTAGATGTTCTCTGCCGGCGTTACTCGTCCAACGCCGACACTATTGCATCAATCATGTAACAACGATAGCGCCTTGGCCAAGTCCTTGTTGCCCTTGGTTTTTATCGCTTCCGCTCCTGTAGCTTCATCTTCGTAGCGTCCATAGTAGTCGCCCATCGTTGATGTTCTCAGCATATGGCGGATTTCCGAACGATCGAAATCTCCTACCGCCAAATGAGTCAAGCATCGGTTATCCCACATCACAAGATCTCGGACAGACCAACGATGACGGTAGACAAACTTGGGAGAAACAGCGTGCTCGGACAGGTATTTAATCAGGGGGGCGCTTTCGGCTTCTGTCATGCCCACGAATCTGCGAGTCCGGGGGTTCACGTATAGCGCTTTGCGCTCGGACTCCGGATGGGTACGAATGGCGGGATGGATGACCGGCGGGTTCAGTCGGGCAAACTCTGCGACGATCTCCGGCGGTCGTTTTGCGGTAATTAGATTGACGTCATGGACGGCTTCCAGGCCATCCAGGAATTGTTGCAGCACAGGGGACAGTGTTTCGTAGGCATCGTACATATTAGCGAACATCGTATCGCCACCCACGGAAGGTTTTTCTATGCAATAAACAAGCGTCGCTTTGGCTGGCCTGATTGTATAGGACAGGTCCGTATGCCAGTTTTGTCCTCCGGTAGAGCCGGGAGGCACCTTGCCATTAATCGGTTTGTTCGAAAGCATGAATATCTCATCATAATCAGGATGCCGGTTAAATGGCTGGCTGGAAAAATTGTCCAGCTCCCCAAAATTACGGCTGAATGCAAGTAGCGATTCGGGGTTCAGGTCCTGATCGGGGAAGACCAGTACTTGGTGCCGAGTCCACGCATCTTTGATGTCAAGGATCTGCTGTTCGGTCAGTGGCTTGGAGATATCTACGCCGGTTATTTGAGCGCCTAGTGAATAACCCACGGGTTTGATCTGAATTTGCGCCATTGTCGTCTCCATAAGAATTTGCATAAATACATCTATTTAATACTAACCTTGTTTTATGTATTTTGTCGACATTAAATGTTAGGCGAAATTTATGGCCGCAGCCAGATAATTGTCGCTAAAATAGAACAAACTGCATAAAAAGGAATCGCATGAAACATCAAGATGCCTACTTTCAGAATGAAGCTATCCAGATCGGCCGTCATGCAAAAACATTGCCGGAACAGGTCGCAGAACAGCTTTTGAAAGCCATCCAGGAAGGTGTCATCGAGCCAGGCGAACGCATGAAGGAAGAGACCTATGCGGAACGTTTTGCTGTCAGCCGCAGCACCATACGGGAAGCCATGTCGATTCTTGAGCGACACGGTGTGGCCGAAAGGATCCCGCGATATGGCGTTCGGGTGACTGCCTTCGACCCGCTTGAAATTGAGCAAATCTTTATTATTCGTGCTCAATTGCTCGGATTGGCTGCGCGTCTTGTGGCGGAGAAGCATTCGCCAGATACCCTGGAGCAGTTACAGGCTGGTGTTGCTCAATTGAAAAAGTTAGCCAATGACCCGAAAACCCAGCCGGTGGATTACATGGAAATATCTGTCCACATGCAGCGGATTCTAATGTCGGCAAGCGGTATAAAACGTCTTCATACGATGTATGAGGCGCTGAGCGATCAGGCGCTATGGCGCTTTGCAATTAGAGAAAAGGCGGTTAGCTTCCGTACACAAAAGCGCAGAAAACAGTCAGCTTCCGATTGGGCAGCGGTGGTTGCAGAAGTTTCCAATGGCAACGGTGCAACTGCGGAGAACGCCGCCAAATCGTTGTTACACAGTTCCTATCTTGCTGTGAAGGAAACGCTCTCCTTCAAAGACATAAATAAAGAGCAGGACCCGGCTTAAAAATTGCGCTATTGGTTGCGGCTACCGAACGTATCAATAGCCCGGTTCATTTGAATTTTCTCAGCAATTCCATCCAGTGGAATTGCGCTTGTGATTGTCAGTCAGGCGGAAGGTAGAATTCTTGAATAATAAAACGACAATGACAAGGAGATAACAATGAAGATGAATGACAAGCGTAGAGCGATTCTGATCCAGGGCGCGGCGGCTATGGTTGGCCTGCCTTTCGCTGCTCGGGTATTTGCCGCAACAGCAGAAGCAGTTGGCTATCCTGAAAAGCCGATAAAGATTGTGGTGCCATTTGCACCTGGCGGCCCGACCGATCTGATGGCTCGGGCGATCTCGAGGCCCATGAGCGAGAACCTGGGGCGGACCATTGTGGTCATCAATAAGCCAGGCGGCACAGGTGTCATTGCGCTCAGTGAAGTGCGCAACGCACCTGCCGATGGTTACACCCTGGCTTTTCCTTCTATCCAGGCCGTTACGACTCCGGCGCTGCGTTCTGATTTTCCATTTGATATGACCACTGACTTTACCGGCGTTTCTGTGGTGGGCTATATCTCGCATCTGCTCGTGGTCAATGTAAAAACGCCCGTAAACACTTTGAGCGAATTCATTGACATGGTCAAAGCCAAGCCCTCCGCCTATTTCTATGGCTCTTCGGGCAATGGATCGTCCGGGCACTTGGCGATGGAGATGTTCAAAGACCGGGCGGGCATCGCACTGGAGCACACGCCGTATAAAGGTGCTGCGCCCGCTATTCAGGACCTTTTGTCGGGCAGGATTCACGCCATTTTTCTGGATACTACGGTTGCCTTGCCCTTGTTGAAAGACAATAAAATCAAGGCGTTGGCCGTGCCCACGGCAAAGCGTTCACCGCTGGTGCCAGATGTGCCTACGATCGCTGAACAAGGTTTTCCGGGATTTGAGATTCATCCCTGGTATGGCCTGCTCGCCCGGGCGGGAACTGATCCGGCCATCATCAGCAAGCTAAATGAACATGTAAAAAAAGCACTGGCCGACCCTCGAGTGGCAGAGACATTTAAATCGATGGGTATCGAACCGGGTGGCAATAGCGTGGAAGCGTTCAATCAAGTCATTAGGGAAGATCTGAAAACCTGGCATGGGATTGCCAAAAAGCTTAATCTGAAAATTCAATAGACCTACTATGCACATCATCATTCCTGAAGATTATCAAGATTGCGTTCGTGATCTGGACTGTTTCAAAAAACTGCGATCGCATGAAGTGACTGTCTACAATGACAGTTGTAAAGATCCGGATGAACTGGTGCGACGCTTTGCACACGCCGATGCGTTGGTGCTGACCCGGGAAAGAACGGTGTTGACAGAAGACATGCTCAGACAATTGCCCCGGTTAAAGCTCATCAGTCAAATAGGCAAGGTGGCAGGGCACATTGATCTTGAGGCCTGCCGTCGCCTGGACATTGCCGTGGCGCAGGGAGCCGGATCGGGCACCGCGACGGCAGAGCTTACCTGGGCGTTGATCCTGGCCAGCCGCCGGCATATCGTGGCCGAGGCCAATCGTCTTAAGCAGGGCTTGTGGCAGGGAAGCCTTGGTCAGAAACTACACGGCCACAGGTTGGGCATATGGAGCTATGGCAGAATTGGCGAGCAGGTTGCGCGATATGGTCGAGCCTTCGGCATGAACGTTTGGGTCTGGGGCAGATCAGGATCGACAGATAAAGCCCGATCCGACGGCTTTGAAGTGGCGCCTTCCCGGGAACATTTTTTTGCACAAAGCGACATCGTTTCCCTGCATATCCGTCTTAATGATGAGACGCAGGGTATCGTAAAAGAAACCGATCTAGCCAGAATGGGCACCCACGCGTTGATCGTCAATACCAGCAGGGCAGAGCTGATTCAAACCGGCGCGCTGCAGAATGCGCTGGTTAATGGCGCTCCCGGCTTTGCTGCCGTTGACGTCTATGAGGAGGAACCGGTCACCGCCTCGCCGCTGCTTAATATGCCAAATGTATTGTGTACCCCGCACTTGGGGTATGTAGAGCGAGACAATTATGAAAGTTATTTCGCAACTGCGTTTGATAATATCAACCACTTTTTTGCTGGCGAGCCAACAAACCTGGTGTGAGCGCACACTCAAAATGAGCAGCACAAGGCACCGTGCTGCTGGAGCATTCCTGGAAACATGGATGTTCAGAAGAGGCAGAACGGCAAATAGGGCTGATTTTAGGATATTCGGAAGAGGATATTCGCTTTTATATGAGAATACAAAGCGCCGCCGCTTTATTGAATATCGAGAGCTGGTTGACCTTGGAAAATAGATCCCAGAGCAGGGGGTTGTTGAGGCAAACAAATTAAGAAATGAGATATTGGAATTGACGCGAAGGGGCAGCAGTCGCATCGCGAAAAGTATGCGAAGGCATTGAAACCCGCTGGGTGATTATGGCCTTATATGAAAGCCTACAAGGCAGGCAGTTTATTCAATTGCACGTTTGATCAACTGAATGCTTCTGAAAAAAATCAGTTTATAAAGCAATTATTGACTCCAGCGGTAAGTCGGACGAGTACTCGACACGGATTACTTCTGTATTGGGCAAATATGACAGAGGCCTATTTGTCGTTTCAATTGTCATTGTCGCATGACGGGGTCGCATAGCCGGACGCTGGTCATGAACCTGCCCCCTTTACTGCATCCTCAATGTATCCAGAAACTTGGTAGCTGCGGCCGATAGCGAGCGCCCGCTACGCGTCAATATCCCAATGTCCCGATACACTACTGGCCGACCCAGCTTGAGTACCGCCAGCCCCGTACTATCCATCAGCCGCAAAGCCAAACGGGGAATAGGCGCGATACCGAGCCCGGCCGACACCATTGCACCAACCACCGAAATATTTGTTGCCTCGTACTTGGGCTGGATAGACAAGCCAAGATCTGCATACACCTGATCTACGATGGGGCGAATGCTGCTTGCCGAGCCACTGGCGACGATTGGGCGCTCGGCCAGTACGTTCCAATCGACCTGCCGGCGCTTTGCCAGGGGATCTTTGCGGCTGCAGATCAGTACGAAATCGTCTCGTGTAAAGGGTTCGAATACGACTTGTCCCTGTGGGCCTGGGGCAACCGATATGCCAAAGTCTGCCCGCCCGTCAAAGACCATCTCCCGCACGAATTCGTTCGATAGAGGTACCAATGAAATGGTTACTCGCGGATATGACTGTTCGAACTTGAACATGGTTTCTGGCAGTAGCGCAGCGGCCGATGGCAGGCAGGCGATCGTGATCAGACCCTTTCGCCCGGCTACAAATTCAGACAGATCGCTCAATGAATCGTAGAACTCGGCAACAATGCGGCGAGCGATTGGCAATAGCTCTTCCCCAGCGCGCGTCAACCCTACTTGGCGGGTATTGCGGTCGAACAGCCGCGTTACCAATTTCTGTTCGGCAGATTGGATGGTACGGCTGAATGCTGGTTGTGATACATGGAACCGTTCAGCCGCGCGATGGAAATTACAGGTTTCTGCGAGCAACAAAAATGCTTCCAATTCGTGGACAGTCAATGTTGAGCGCATCGGGTACTCCGGCTTATTGATAATTTATTAACATCAAATTGATAAGATAAATTCACTTCCGATATCAGTGTGCCCTATCTACACTGTCCGCACAAGTAATGACAACGAAGGCAAGCCCGGCGAGTTATCGCATTTGCTTATTTGCCACTAATCCAAGGAGACCTGATGAAATCGATTTTCTACTTGTGCGCTGCGCTGTCCATCGCCATGGCTCAATCGGCCGTAGCCCAGCCTTATCCTTCCAAGCCCATTAGAATGGTTGTGCCGTTCGGCGCTGGCAGCGGCACCGATCAGGTTGCGCGAGCACTGGCCCATGCGATGGGGCAAGCGGATAAAATCACGGTTGTGGTTGAAAACCGGCCGGGCGGCAACGGTTTTATTGCTGCACAAGATGTCGCAAATGCAAAGCCTGACGGATATACGATGCTATTGACAACCAATAGCACTCATGCCGCCGCCGAACATTTATACAAGAACGTGCCGTACGATCCGGTTAAGGACTTCACGCCAGTCGCCTTGCTGCGCAAAGGATATCTGGTGATGGTCACAAAGCCGGACTTTCCGGCTACCACGGTCGCCGATTTTACTATTCAGGCAAAGAAAGAACCCGGCAGGCTTAATTTTGGTAGCGGTAGTTCTTCGTCACGTGTTTCTTCCGAGTTATACAAGCAGATCGCTGGCGTGGATCTGGTCCACGTTCCCTACAAAAGCAATCCAAACGCGCTCAATGATTTGATGGGCGGTTTGCTTCAGGTGATGTTTGTCGATACCTCTTCTGCAGTCAACCTTATCAAAAGCGGAAAGTTGCGTGGCCTCGCTGTCAGCAGCCAGCGGCGACTGGAAATCCTGCCCATGCTGCCGACGATGGAGGAGGCCGGCGTCAAAGGGTACGAAATGTCTTACTGGACTGCCGTCTATCTGCCGGGCAATGCCTCGCCTGAAGTCACGGCGCAGTTAAGCCAATTGCTCAAGAAGGCGATGAATTCACCAGAATTGAAGCAATTGACGGAGAAAACCGGCACCGAAGTGGCCTTTGGTGATGGCGAGGTCCTTAAGCGGTTCCAGGCCTCTGAAACCGAGAAATGGGCCAGGATCATCAAGGCCGCAGGCATCCAACCGGAGTAAGCGGATTAATTGGAGTAATTGCATGACAAAAAAAAGCATACGTGTCGCAGCCGGTTCGGGCTTTTCCGATGACCGTCTTGAGCCGGCACTGGAATTGGCCCGACATGGTGATATCGATTATCTGGTATTCGAATGCCTGGCTGAACGGACGATTGCCCGTGAAACACTGACCCGTCTTAAAAATCCCGAAGCGGGGTACTCACCCTATCTCGTCGATCGCATGCGCATGGTCTTGCCAGACTGCATGCAGCGCGGGATACGGATTGTGACCAATATGGGCGCCGCCAACCCGCTATATGCAGCCCGGATTGTTCGTGAACAAGCGCAGCAATTGGGGCTGGAAGCGCCAAATGTTGCTTCTATTGTCGGCGATGATGTGACCGAGGTTATCCGCGCCAATCCACAACTGCCTTTGCTGGAAAGCGGTGAGCCGGTGGAGTCACTGCTGCCTCACCTGGCGGCGGCGAACGCCTATTTGGGGGCAGATATTGTCAGTGATGCGCTCAGGCAGAACGCGCAGATTGTCGTGACTGGTCGTGTGGCCGACCCGTCACTTTTCCTTGCCTGCATGTTGCATGGTCTGGGCTGGTCTTACGACGATTACACGCGACTTGCAGCCGGTACGTTTGCAGGTCATCTGATGGAATGCGCCGCTCAACTGACCGGTGGTTGTTTCGCCGACTTGCCTCGTAAATTCGTACCGGATATGGCCCGTATTGGATTTCCTTTTGCGGATATCGATGTCGACGGCAACGTCCGGTTCGGCAAAGTGAATGGCTCCGGCGGACGACTGGATATAGCCACCTGCACGGAGCAGGCCCTATACGAAATGCACGATCCGGCAAGTTACATCACGCCCGATTGCGTTCTTGATATTACCCAGGCGGAATTTGCACAGCTGGCCGAAAATCGTGTGCAGATGATGGGTGCACGCGGGCGCCCACGCACCCCCAGCTATAAAGTCGTGGTTGGCTACCACGATGGCTGGATCGGCGAGGGTGAGGTTGGCTATGCCGGCCCGCATGCATTGGCTCGGGCGCGCATGTCCGAACAAATCGTACGTGAACGTCTGACTTTGCGAGGATTCACATATCCCGAAATCCGAGTCGATTACATTGGGGTTTCCAGCCTGCACGGCGAGCTGCCCGACCGGCCAGAACCGTATGAGGTCCGCTTGCGCGTCGCGGCACGCAGCCACGATCGCAAGGCAG